>DATGZN010000075.1:0-168194 GCA_035297145.1 Bryobacteraceae bacterium | reverse complement strand
CGCCGGATCGCCCGCAGCGGGTGGTCGGGTGGCACCCGCTCCTCCATCGACACGTAGCTGAACATCCCGCCTTGCTGTTTCTCGTCTCCGCGCATAGCGACAAGACGCTTCCAATACTTTCTTGGCTACACACCAACTGGCCTTTTCAACAGTTTCCTAGATCACTGCTCTCCAAAATTTCTATCAGTTGTCTGTTCAATCAGATACTCTCGGTTCGTCCGCTGACGCGATCGCTTACCACTGTAGGGTTGAATTGCAAGTAGGGTTGCGCCGGTGAGCCCATGCCGATCTCGGAAGAACAGGACCCCGAAAAGCAGAGCTCCCACCGGGAAGACAAGCCCCGGCGGCCCAGCTCCAAGCGAGCTGATCTGGTTGAGCGAGCGATCGAGAGTATCGAACAAAAGCTCGGAGCGAGCGACGTCAAAGCTACCTTCGCTGACTTCATCCGATTGCTTCAGCTTCAAAAAGAACTCCAAGTCGACGAGCCCCGGGAAATCAAAGTTACATGGATCGATCCGAACGAGCAGAAGTCTGCTTCCGAGGAATAAAGTATGTGCCACTCCCTTCGCAAGCAAAGTTTCATCGTTCGGGGGCGCGATTCAAGGGTTTTTCCGGCCCGATCGGGTCAGGCAAGAGTCAGGCCCTGTGCCAGGAAGCCATCAAGCTCAGTTATGTTAATGCCGGCCGGGTCGGTTTGATCGGAGCCCCGACGTATCCGATGTTGCGTGATGCAACCCTGGCCACTTTGTTCGAGATTTTAGATGCGAACCTCATTCCATACGAATACAGCAAAGGCGACAACGTGCTGACCATGACGGATACCGAATCGCGCGTTCTTTGCCGTTCGGTGGATGAGTTTGAACGGCTGCGCGGAACCAATCTCGCTTGGTTCGCTTTGGACGAGTTGACTTATACACCCGAGGCGGCATGGCTGGTTCTCGAAGGCCGGTTGCGAGACCCCAAAGCAAAGCGCTTGTGCGGATTCGGGGTCTGGACACCAAAAGGCTTTGATTGGGTTTACCGGAAATTCATTTCGGAACCCCGTCGTGGATACGAAACCACGCTCGCCCAACCATTTGAAAATCGGCACCTGCTCGAACAAATTCCGGATTTTTATGACCTTCTGAAGAGCAGTTACGACGATGCGTTCTTTCAACAGGAAGCCCTGGGCAAGTATCTCAACGTACAAGCCGGGCTCGTGTACTACGCCTTTAGCCGCCGGGAACATGTAAAGGACACTCACGTTCGACCAGAAGCGCCACTCCTTTGGGCGCTCGACTTCAACGTGGATCCGATGTGTTCGGTAGTGGCGCAGATCGTCGGCGGAACGGTATATGTGCTGGATGAGATTGTCTTGCGCCACTC
Organism: Bryobacteraceae bacterium; assembly: GCA_035297145.1. Classification (GTDB taxonomy): domain Bacteria; phylum Acidobacteriota; class Terriglobia; order Bryobacterales; family Bryobacteraceae; genus QHXW01. The sequence goes on along the minus strand of DATGZN010000075.1, from coordinate 166,829 downwards.
CAGCACGCTGCAGGCGTGCCAGGAATTTCAACGCCGATTTCCCAACCATCCCCGTGGAGTCGTCGTTTATGGCGACGCCTCCGGAAACAGCGTCCACACTACCGGAACGTCCGACTACCACATCGTTCGTGAGTTCTTCGCAGAGAACTATTCCGACTCTCTGCTTTACAAAGTTCCCAAGGCCAACCCCGGTGTCCGCGATCGCGTCACTCTGACCAATTCTAAGCTCCGCACCGCCTCCGGCCAGCTCCAGCTACTTATCGACCCGAAATGCTTGGAGCTGATAAAGGACTTTGAACAGGTTTGTTACAAGGCCGACAGCACTGTCCCAGATAAAGACAAAGACCGACGGAGGACCCACGTGTCCGACGCCCTCGGGTACCTGCTCTGGCAGGAGTGCCGGCCGTTGCCCCAGATTGGAGATCGTGGCAGGCGCCTGTTCTAATGCAGCATATCAACATTGAACATCCGGATTATGTGCGGTCTAGAGCAATGTGGCGCAAGTACCGTGATCTGTACACTGGCGGTGAACAACTCCGGGAGCGCGCTCCGGAGTACTTGGTCAGAAGAAGCAAGGAACCGAACGACGTCTATGCCGAAAGGTTAGCCAGGGTCTTTTACGAAAACTACATCGGTTCCATCATCGACTGGTATGCGGCGACCCTGATGCGACGAGAGCCGATCATCACGTTCGACGGAACAAATGAAGCGGGAAAGCAATTCTACACCGTGTTCACCGAGGATTGCGACCTCAAAGGTACATCACTAGCGGAGTTCTTCCGCCAACAACTGCTGCAAGCGCTGGTGTCTGGCAGAAGTTACGTCGTGGTGGACTTTCCGCGCGTGACAGTTCCCGTCGCAAACCGAGCTCAGGAGGACGCGCTGGGTAAGTCTCGAGCGTTCCTTGCGGACTACGCCCCCGACGAGGTAATCAACTGGAATCACGACTCCAATGGGCAGATCGACTGGGTCGTCCTGCGCACGTCGTACCTGCGGCAGGCCGATACGGCAAGCGACACCTGGAAGAAGGAAACGCGTTGGATTTATTATGATCGTGAGACATTCCGAATTTACCGCTCGGCCTTGGAGCCAACCGGCCGCTCAGGTGGAATCGACCTCGTTGACGAAGGACGCCACGGTCTCGCCGCCCAACGCCGGGTGCCTCTGTTTCAAATCCGGATTTCAGACGGCCTTTGGCTTATGAATAAAGCCGCCCTTCTACAACTGGAGCACTTTAACAAATCAAACGCGCTCGCTTGGGCGTTGACTATGGGACTGTTTGCGACTCCAGTTATCTACTCCGAGAGAGAATGGAGCCAGATCGTCGGTGACTCTTACTACATTCAACTCGGTCCAGAGGACCGTTTCGGATGGACGGAACCCGAGGGTCACGTCTTTCAGATAGCGGCTGACAATCTGGAACGGCTCAAAGACGAAATCTATCGGGTCTGTTACTTGATGGCACAGGCCGGCGGCACCAGTTCCTCGCTTTCCAGCCAATCAGGCCTTAGCAAACAGCGTGACTTCGGTATCACGCAGGAAGTGCTGCGAGCGTATGGAGATACTATCACACACACGATCAAACAGATACTTTCCGCGATCGAAACCGCTCGCCAGGATGGCCTTACGATCGATGTGTCCGGTCTTGACGAATTCGACATTGGAGACTTTAGCGTCGAGCTAGATGACGCAAAGAAGCTTCTCGATTTAGGAATTGACTCAGATACGCTTAAAAAGCAGCTATTCAAGAAGCTGGCGTTCAAGTATTTCTGTGATATTCGCCAAGACGTGAAAAATCAAATAGCTGATGAGATCGATCGCTCGATCGGCGGATCGGGCGCCGGAAAGGAGATTCATGGAGGAAGCAAAGGATAAGGCCACAACTGGGCCGCGGCCCATCGACATACCTTCGCTCGTGCGCCAGGTGGCTGAGGAATTCACGCGCGCGCAACAGGCAAAAACCGAACCTGCGTACAAAACCGAACTGCAAGAGGAGCGTAAACGCCGAGAGCAGTTAGAGCGACGTGTCAACGACCTCGTCGAAGAGAACAAGCGCAGCCGGCAGGTCGCGGAGGAGGCAGAACGTAGTGCGACAATTCGGGCTGAGTTACAACGCCTGGGCGTGGGAAAGGTGGACTTGGCCTTCAAAGCGGTTAAAGACGATATCGGGCGCGCTGAAGATGGACGGCTTGTAGGCAAGACCGAAAGTGGAGACTTGGGGCTGAAAGAGTATTTGGCAGGATTCGTAAGTTCGAACCCAGAGTTCTTGCCGGCGCGCATTGCCGGCGGCTCTGGAATACCTTCGGCACAAAAAGAAACTTCCGTGGGAGGCGCCGGTGTGGATTTAGACAAAATCCGCCCCGGTATGGACCCTCAGGACCTGGAGCGCGCGCGACAAGAAATTGCCCGCATCGCGTCTCGCGCATTGCAGGGATCGTAGACAACTAACGTAACTCGCACGACTTACACAGGAGAAACCAATGCCAGCAATTACGTCCTCTAATGTTGCGACCGCTATCGTGAAACTTGTGGCGGCCGATGCCTTGCCCGCCCTTGTCGGTAATCTCATCTTGGGCAATTTGGTTAACCGAGACTATGAGCCTACTCTGGCACAAGCTGGCGACACGGTCAACGTTCCGATTCCGCCCACGCTGGTGGCAAACAACATTGCGGAAGGCGGTACTGTAAATGCCCAGAACCCAAACATCGGAAATGCGCAGATTGTGCTGAACACGCACGTGGAGGCGACTTTTCAGATTCCAGACGTAACAAAGGTGTTAGCGGTGCCCGATTTGCTGCGGGTGTACATGCAGCCGGCAGTAATCGCCATTGCTGAACGAATCGAAACGGACCTTCTGGGCCTCTACGCTAGTTTTACAGCTAACACGCCCGTGGGCATTGCAGGCACACCCGTTACCGAGGCGGTCGTTGATGGCGCAGAAACCGCTTTGTTTTCCGCGATGGTTCCGCCAACCCAAGCCAAGTATCTCGTGGTAGACAGTAACACCTACTCCCAAATGCGACAGATCCCCCGATTCAGCGAGTTTCAGACGGCTGGCGAAGGTGGCCTGCGAGCGTTGATCGACGGCACTTTTGGGAAAATCAAAGACTTCTTTGTGTTTCGGTCGCAGTTCATTGCCAAAACCGGAAGTTCGCCCATTACCACGCACAATCTCGCTTTCGTACGTGATGCGATAGGCCTTGTAATTCGCCGGCTTCCACAGCCCCTCCCCGGCACAGGTGCGATCGCGGAATACGCGGACCTAGGCAACTTCGGTATGCGTGTCATCATGAGTTACCGGCCTGACACCCTCTCTCAACAGTTTACGGTTGACGTCTTATATGGCGTCGCAGCGCTTCGCAACAACTTTGCTGTTCAGGTGAACTCCTAAAGATTTCTCACACACCACCTCCGAATGAAGCAGGGTGGACTCTACACAAAGGGACCGTATTTATGAATCTGAGAGCGTACTACCAAAAAATCCGGGAGGTCGAGCGCACCCTTGTGGAACCGTTCGCGGTCCTTGTGAGCCATGCGACGCCAGACGGTGGCCGGGACGGCATCCTCGTTGAAGTTCCCTCCCAGTTGGCGGCAAAGATGATCGCCGACGGACGCGCCCATCTTGCCGCTAGTGACGAAGCACGGGACTTCCGGCAGAAAACCGCGGATGCAAAGCGGGTAGCCGACGAAGAAGCGATGGCCAGCAGGATGCAAGTCACGATCGTACCAACGGCAGAACTCAGAAAGTCGTCTAGGCCAGCTAAAGAATAACCCAAACAGGCGGGCGACCGATGGCGCTATTTACGGACACATTGATTTCAACGCTAGACCAGTTGGCTGCGCAGGACACCGCCGTACTGGATGTGGCCAGCGCCGAGGGTATTGACGTCACCGCAAAGCTCTCACTAGCTCAGAATGAGGTGGGCGCAGAGCTGCTAGCTTCCGGAGCACGCTCACCGTTTTCACCCACAAGCTCCTCGATATGGTGGCCAGGAATCATTCTGACCTCGAACCTCCAACTCGGGAGCATCGTGGTAACTCCACCTCTTCAGATGTGGCACACCTTCCGCACTCTTGAGCTAATTTACAGAGACGCCTATTACAACCAACTGAACGATCGTTATTTAGGAAAGTGGAATGCCTACAAGGACCTCAGTAAATGGGCGGCCGGTCTGTTATTACAGACAGGTGTGGGCATTGTGGCAGATCCCGTTCCGATTGCACAGAGCCCTCAAATCAACATAGTCCCGGGGACGTTAAGCGCCGCGAGCTATTACGTGCAAATATCCTGGGTCAATTCACGTGCTGAGGAAGGCCTAGCCAGTCCTATCACTTCAGTTGCTGCGCCGGGTAACAGTTCGGTTCAAGTAACACCTTCTAGCCCCTCGGCAAATGCCACAGAATGGAACGTTTACGTTGGCGCTTCGATTGATTCGATCTCGCTGCAAAATACGACACCCATAGTGACAAACCAGCCGTGGATCCTGCCAACAGGGGGGTTGGTTTTCGGCAGAACGCCGGGTACAGGGCAGGTACCAAACTACTTTCGACAGTTGCCGCGATACTTGCAACGAGGATAGGGCATTGACCAGCATCGCCGCGTCGGCTACGTCGAAGATCGTACAATTGCTTACTGCTCCCGGCGGTCTTAACGCCACAATCTCCGCAATGGCGCAGGAAGCCGCTGCTTTCCTGCAGCCGGTAGCAACCAAGCAGTTCTTTACGAACAATGTCGCCAGCGAAATCGCGGAGAAAAGCGAAGAAGTCAAGTATACGGCGGTGTACGTCTACTGTGACAAGATCGCAAATACGCTGACGGAGAAATTCCGAAGCTTTTCCGGGCACCTGCAAATGGCAATCGAGGTCCGTGTATCGCAGGACCGGCTTGACGGAGTGGAGCAAAGTGCACAGCTGTATACCGAGTCCGTGACTCAGACGCTCAACCAGATTCGCGGGGATTGGGGTCAAGGGCTGTTCTATGCAGGCACGTATGATGTTTCGTTCGGGCCGGTGAAGCGTGGTGGTAAGAATTTCATAAAGACTGTAAAGATTACATTTCCCGTCGAAGCCAGCGTCAGCTAGGGTGGTGTGGTATGTCCGTCTATATCTCATCTAATGCAAACCGATTTTATTGCTCCACAGAAAACATTTACGGCCAGGTCTCGGCTATCACACAGACCAATCGGATTCCGGCGGTCAAGCTGATGGCAAAACAGCAATTAGAAGTTACCAACCGGAAAGATAAGACAGGAAGTCGAACATTCGCTGGGTTACCACCAGGCGGCCGACGTAAAACCACGTTTGACCTAACCACTTACCTGACTACGTGGGATGTTACGAGTGCTCCCCCGAGCTATGGACCGCTCTTCCAGGCAACCCTGGGCAGCACACCGGCTCTGTTTGTGGGTGGCACGGCGGCTGCGGGGTCCACTTCCACGACGCTGCACTTTGGCGCACCACACGGGCTAATGTCCGGGCAGGCGGTGACGTACTTAGGAGAACTTCGGTTCGTAGCCGCCGTCGTGGATAGTATGTCGGTATTGGTAAGCGCTCCATTCTCGATCACCCCAGTAGCTGGTACCACAATAGGACCAACGGTGACGTACTTTCCGGCGACCAGCCTGCCAAGCGTCAGCATTTTCGACTACTGGTCGCCCAGCACAGCCGTGCACAGGATACTATGCGGCGCAGGCGTGGACAAGGTTACCGTGAAGGTAAATGGCGATTTCCACCAGTTTCAATTTAGCGGGATGGCTCAAGACTTGGCGGACAGCACAAGCTTTTCGAGCGGTGTCGGCCAACTGACGGCATTTCCCGTGGAGCCGGCCCTCGGGGCTTTCGACTACTCGATAGTTCCAGGCAACCTCGGGCAGGTATGGCTTGGTAGTACCCCAAGTCAATTCTTCACCCTTACTGATGCGCAGCTGGTTATAGGAAACAACCTGGACGTACGAGCACAGGAGTTCGGTTCCAGTTTGCCGCTAGCGCTTGCACCAGGTACGAGAAATGTGGGAATACAGTTCGAGCTTTACCAACGGGACGATGCGGCGACACAGGCGCTCTATCAGGCCGCGAAACAACAATCGCCGATCAGCGCGATGATTCAACTCGGCCAGCAACCGAATCAATTGTTCGGCGTCTATCTGCAAAGCGTTTTGCCGGAGGTGCCCGAGTATAACGACAGCAGCGCACGATTGCAGTGGAGCTTTGCGAGCTCCCGCGCACAGGGAACGGTTGACAATGAGGTTATCATCGCATTTGGATAAAGCATGACATATGAGAGCTCGACCCAGGTTGAGTCCAAAATCAGACCGGGTGTCACATTTGTAATTGCGAAGATGTCATTTGGGCGCCGCATGGAGCTGGTTCGGCGCATCCGCGAGTTGGCCCTGCGCTGCGAGTTCCTGAATTCCGGCAAGTCAACGGAAGAAAAACTAGAGGCGGCGCTGTTATCGGCACAAATCGATCAGCTTTACGTCAACTGGGGACTACAGCAATTGATCGGCCTGGAGGTGGACGGCCACGCAGCGACTCCGGAAGTGCTGGCATCGGCAGGCCCAGAGGACTTGTTCCGCGAGGCAGTTTCCGTTATCAAAGCGGAGTGCGGCCTGAGCGAGGCAGAACGAAAAAACTAGTTGTCGCCTTCCAATACCAACTTTCGGATCCAGCCGGGTGGAAGTGCGACGAGTGCCGGAGAGCAGGCTTGGAAATCAAACGAAGGTGCGGCTGGATACCCGCAGCAATCGAGACGCCGGCTCAAGTCGTGTGGGCCAGGGGACCGGTGGCCACGGATGTCTGTCCGAAGTCAGTGATCACGGCCCAGAGCATCGGTTGGATCGAAGAGTTCCTGGTCTGGAAGCGACTGGGGCTCACACTCAACTTAGACGCGAGCGTCCGTCAAGTGGAAGCGTTTCTCATCCTCGAAGAGCAAATCTCATCGGAGCGACAGCGTGCCACAGGATAGGGCAAGCCAGCAAGGACCGGGAGAGTTCGGTTCCCAAAGCTCCAGCCTAACCGAGCTCATCAGCGGCGTTCTGCCGCAGACTGTAACTAGCCTTAACGAACAGCTCGCACAACTGACACAAGGGATCGGCTACCTGACGCCGGCAAGCCAAATGCAAGCACAGGCGCTGCTGGCAAACACTCAGGCCCTGGCTGTAAATACGACGGCCCACAGTTCTGGTGGTGTGACTGGCGCATTGAGCGGCCTCGCGTCCACACTAACGGGCGGCCTGCTGTCGGTTTCACCGATCCTATCGGGAATCATGAGCCTCTTCGGAGGCGGCGGATCGAGCTCTCCACCGCCATTGACACCGTTCTATCTCCCACCAACAGTCAATTTCCAGGCAGCCAATGCCGGCGGGTCCGCGGGGCCGCAACTGCCGGGAGCAGATTTCGGTCAAAGCGGACAGCCACGTGCGATGACTCAGGCCCCGGCGCCGCAGATCACGGTTCAAGTCCAGGCCATGGATAGCCGTTCTTTCATGGACCATAGCAGTGACATCGCACAGGCGGTGCGCGACGCCATGCTGAACATGCACTCGATTAATGACGTAATCAGTAACCTGTAGATGCCAGCGGCCTTTCCCCTCCTCAAAACCGGAGCAGTTGTACAGTATCCGGCAACTAAAACCACTCAGTACTCGAGCTTTGTTATCCGCTTTATGGACGGTAGCGACCAGCGATACCGGCAGTACACACCCGCCCTGCAGCAGTGGAACATCAAGTTAAACCTGCTGGATGAAGGGGAACTGCATGCGCTCGAACAATTTTTTATGAGCCAGGAAGGCGGCTTCGGAACATTCACGTTTGTGGATCCCTGGACACAGACGGTTTACCCGAACTGCAGCTTTGAACAGGACACCCTACCCTATCAACTGACAGACACGTCACAAGGCACGTTGAGCGTCGTGGTGGTCGAGAACCGGACATAGATGCTTTACTTCCCCCAATTCGCGTCGGGAGCGGTAGGGCAATACCCTGTGAGTAAGAGCCTGGTCCAACGAACGATCACTAACACGCTGCCGGACGGGAGTACGGTCAAGTACGCAGACCCGGGCGCACCATTCATGCAATGGAACTTGCAGTTTCAGGGGCTGTCGGATTCCGAGGCCGCACTTCTTCAGCAATTTTTCGCGATATGTGAAGGACAGCTAAACGCGTTTACGTTCACGGACCCACTCGGCAATCTCTTGGTTTGGAGCGAAGATTTCACGCAGCCGGCATGGCAAACCAGCACCCTGCTCCAGTTCGTCACGGGCGCGGCTGATCCGAATGGGGGGACATCAGCCACCCAAGTCACGAATCCGACGGGTGCAGATTTGACAGTTCAGCAAACGATTAGAGCGCCAGGCTGGTATTCCTACTGTTTCAGTGCATACGTGCAGAGCCAATCGGGAGTGACTGTATGCCTACTGCGGGAGGCGGGCGGAATTTCCAACACGAGTCTGTATACCGCTGGCGTGTCGTGGCAGCGAGTTACTCTCATGGGCCAGACGAGCACGACGGCCGAAACTGTGACGGTTGGCATCACGATCCCAGCAGGACAGTCGGTGACGATGTTCGGGTTTCAGCTCGAGCCACAACCCGGTGTATCTCCGTACAAGCCGAGTTATGAAACCGGCGGGGTGTACACCAATGCCCATTTCAGCGGAGACACACTTGCCGTTACGACAACGGCGCCTGACCGAAATCAGTGCACGTTGACTATCACGGCCCACTAAGTCATGGCCAGCACCGCATTCCAGGTCAAGGAACAGACGGTAACCGATACACCGCTGCTTCTGTTTGATTGCCAGCTCCAGAACGGCCAATCAGAGAGCTGGTCGACCCACTCAATCACGGTATCGGGCAACAACTATCTAGCACGAATTCTCCAATATAACCTCTACGAGATTCAAACCTCGTCCAACCAAGGCGTCGACGCGATTCCCAAAATTTCGATCTCGCTTGCCAATGCGGATTCGCATTTCTCCGAGTTAGAGCGCAGCGTAGGCCTGAAAGGGGCGACGCTGACCGTGAGCTTCGTGTTCTATGATTTGACGCAAAATGCGGCCACGACGCCCACGGTTACCCTATTCAAAGGTGTTTGCAATCCTCCCGACGAAATCACCGAATCCACGTTCCGCCTCACAGCGATTAATTGGATGAACATGCAGCGGGTGCTGCTGCCGCAAGTCCGCGTGCAGCGGCGGTGCCCATGGAATTTCCCCTCGAACCTGGCACAGAGACAAGAAGCTTCAAATGGCGGGACTGCGGGAGAGTACTCGCCATATTACCGCTGTGGTTACTCACCTGATGTTCCCGGAGGCGCCGGGAACCTATCCGGCAATTCACCCTATACAACATGCGGTTACACACGAGCGGATTGCCAGGCGCGGGGAATGTTTTCCCAAGACCACGCGCTGAACACAACACAGAGATTTGGCGGCATCGAGTTTGTGCCATCGTCGATTCTGGTGCGCAGCTATAACGAGCAGGGGCGGCACTGGACTCCGGTGCTGGACAACGTCGCCGAATATAACGACTTCGTACCTCTTGTTTATGGAACCGCGTGGTACACGCCTGGCATCGTGTTCGGACGTAACGATGGCAACGTGACCCGCATGGAAGTGCTGTTGGGTCTGGGCGAGATCAACCAGGTTCTCATGGTACTGGTGAACGGCCTTGTTATTCCCTTGGGACAGGCCGGTAAGAACATGACCGGGACCGGTTGGTTCAACATATTCAGCACGGGGGCGCGGACGGGCGGGTTTAACCTGGACTTCACCGACCAACATGGCGTTCCGCTGGGCGATCCTTACGGCAGTATGGCGGCGCTTTCGGTGGTGGTGCCGAACGAGATCAATAACGGAAGCAGCCTACCTACGATTGAGGTGTTGCTGGAGGGATTGAAGCTGAATACCTATGCAGCGGATGGCACGTTTGCCGGCAAGGTATTTACGAACAACCCAGCGTGGATTTTGCTCGACATACTGCAGCGGTGCGGCTGGGACTTGAGCGAAATCGATGTGACGAGTTTTGCGGCCACAGCCGTGTATGCCGATCAACCGATCGAAACGCAAGACCTGAACGGAAATACGATCACGATTCCGCGGTTTCAGTGCAATCTGGCGCTGGTGTGGTCGCGCACGGCGGGCGACGTGATCAGAGGCATTCGCAACGCGTGCCGGTTATACCTGACTTATGGAACAAATGGGCTATTGCGCTTATGTGTGGAGAACACATTTGCATTGCAGCAACCCACGCAATTCAATTGGAGCAACAGCACCGAAACCTTTAACAATGGCTGGCCGAGCTACGAATTCAGTGATGGATCTTCAGGTGCGGCGAATATCGCGCGCAGCAGTAATGGCGCGTCGAGCCTAAGTCTCACTTCACAAAATATAACGAGTACCCCGAACTGGTTCACAGTTGAGTTTCAAGACTCGCTGAACGGGTATCAACAAGATAGTTTTACTTTGTACGATACGAATGACATTGAAGTTACCGGCCAACAAATCACAACTTCTCTGATGGCTCTGGGCATTCCTAATTACGATCAGGCCTCCCGAATCCTGGCATACAACCTGGATCGGGCTATCCGGGGCAATGTTTTTGTCAAGTTTCAAACTAGCGTCAAGGCGCTGGGGATTCAGCCGGGCGATCTCATTACTCTGACTTACGTGAAGGAGGGATTCGACCGGCAGCCGTTCCGGGTAATTAAGATTGCGCCGGACATGAATTACCGCACAGTAGTCATCACGGCGCAAATTCACGATGACGCGTGGTACGACGACACGAACGGCCAGACCTCGGGTAACTCGAGTGCGCAGGTACAGCCAGGCTCGGAGGTAGGCCTTCCCCGGCCGCTGATCGGGACAGTGCTGGACGCGTATGGCGAGGTGGAGTTCGGAGTGACTGAGGCCTCGGCGCAGGCGGCGGACGGAACCGCGCTGGTGGAAGCAGTAGTAGCTTTCTCAGTGCCGGCTGGAGTTTCGGCGGGCGCACCGGGGGTACCGCTGGTAAGCCTGTCTCCAGTGATCGCAACGACGGGCGGAACGCTAGGAGGCGACATCAGCCTGTATTACGCGGCCAGCTCGGCGAGCGCGACAGGGGCGGAGGGCAACCTATCGTTCATCGTGCGGGCGACGATTCCGGCGGGACCGAACACCAATGCAGTCACGCTGACGCGCCTGAGCTTTCCATCGGCGGCGGCAGAGTTCAACGTGTACCGGGGGCTCAATCCAGCGGAACTTTTCCGGATTGCTTCCAATCAAGTATTGGCGGCACAGTTTACGGACACGGGACTCGCGGAACAGATTGCGCCGCCGCCTGACTCCAATTTCGATCATGCGAATTTCTACTGGCGGCTGGAGCTGCAGCCCGAATATTCGGCTACGCTCGCATCGGCGAACTCGGTGGGCAACGACACACTGGAGATGCAAGCGAATGCTTACCAGGGAATGTTGGTGCGCATTACGCGCGGGCAAGGCGAAGGACAGGAACGGGCGATAGTATCGAATAGCACGACGACGTTGCAACTGAGCACGGGTTGGGATACGACTCCGAATGCTTCGAGTTACTTCGTTGTCGCAGAGTCAGCCTGGCACGGCGCGGCCAGTGGGAACACCAGCCCGGTGCAATTTCAGATTCCAAATCGCACGGGAGCCACGATCCATATCACCGGCCGGGCGGCAAATGCGCAAAATGAGGAAACGCCGGCCGAGTTATGTACGGTGACACGGTGGGTGACCGGAGGGTCGGGAGCGACCGACGCGGCGGCGCCACCCATGCCGTACTTCGGACTGGGGCTCTCACAGGTGAGCGGCGGTACGCTCGATCTAAGTGGAGTCAGCTTTACAAATTTGACTAATACCCACACCGTCACGGCTGGGACGCTGGCGATTTATTACTGGCCGGAGCTGACGACGGCGCAACCGGCAACTTTGGCGCAAGGGGCGGCAGCCACGGACACGACCATTGCGCTGAGCCAGGCGGGTGCGGCGCCGGCGGGCACGATGATCCAGCTCGAAGCCGAGCTAGTGCAAGTTGCCGCGGTACTGAACAACGGGATGCAGTATCAGATCACACGAGGGATGGATGGTTCGACACCAGCAACGCACGCCAGCGGCGTCGCGGTTTACGAACTCACCAAGAACATTGTGATCGTACCGTTCGTGCAAGACTTCTTCGGAAGCCCGTACAGCGGTAACTGGAGCTTCCCGATTCCGCTGGCTGATTGCCGCGTTGTGAGCGCGGAGCTGTTCGTCACGAACGTGATGGGAAACAGCCCGACGGGGTCCATTTGCCTGACTCAGGGGACTGACTATGGATTGCGGACACTCTCCGGTGGGCAATTCTCCTTCCAAGTGGATGCGTTTCTGGCGATCGAGACGGGCGCGACGCCGGACGTCATTGTGGAGAATTCGCATTCGGTACGCGATGTATATGCCATCGTCAGACAAGCGCCTTCGGGCGGGCCGATTCAACTACAGGTCAATCAGAATGGCACGGCGTATTGCGCGCTGACGATTGCGGATGGCAGTACGATATCGAATTCCATCGATGGTGCGACGCTGCCGCCATTGACCGCGGGGGCACAGCTCAGCCTGGACATTACGATGGTTGGACCGACGAATCCGGGGGCGGATTTGACAGTGGTGATTCGACTGTAATGGACCGCTGCCTTTGGTCGCGGCTCGGTAAGTAGTTTGATGAGTAACTCGTTACAGAAGCTGCGGCCGGATCGCGACCTGCAATGCTACTTCCTGCAGCCGACGGCCGTGGCGGCGCTGAGCGCGTCGAGCGAGACGGGATTCACGCTATCGGGGAGCTGGCGGCAGCAGTTTGACTGGGCCGTCATTGAGTGGAATCGCGATAACACATTCGAACACCCGCTGTTCCGCAACTTACCCGACGGCGATCTCAGCGGAATTATTCTGACCTACCAAGAGACACGCCAGAATTGCATTCCACTTGACTCCAACCTATTTCCAACGGTAGATTGGCCGACGCTGCGCGTCTGGACCGATGCTACTCCAGCCGATTCTCCGTACAAGATACCTTTATTTCCACTGGCCACTCCAATTGTAGGAAGTTATCAGCCGGCGACGGCTACTTTTACGCTACAAGGCACGCCGACTGCGGGAGATTACGTGGAGTTGGCGTGGTCGGAAGAACACTACACGTATCAAATGCAGGCGGGGGACTCACTCGAAACGGCGACTGCCTTGATCGTGCAGATGATCAACGGGAGTTCTCCGACGATGCAGGCGACGCTGAACGGCGCAGCGATTACGCTGACGTGCACGTCGTCAACGGGAGCAAATGGCAATCGCGTGGGCGTCTATGCGAATGTCTCCGGGGCGCAAACGGAAAGCTGGCGGCCGACCTTTCAACAATTGAGCGGAGGGGTATCACCGAGTAAGTGGCAGGTCACTCTGAATTTTGGTAATTTGCGGCAAATCCCGACCGATGCGCAGCCGATTCCGACCAACGCTGTACGCAAGATGCGGTGGACTTACTCGGCGGACTTACAGGCGGGGAGCTTCGCGAGGACTGAGTTTCAAGTGGTGGCGTCGAACTGGACGGTCAGTGGATCTAACCTGACCTACGAAGTTGCGGGGCCAGGGAGCCGGCGGATCGAAGATGTGGATCCGACAGTGACGTACTCAGGGAATTGGGACGCCGCGGCGGGGACGAATGTGCCGCAGATTTCCACGGGAAACTTTTCCGGCGGTACGATACACTGTTCGACAACGGCGCACGATTCGTTCACGTGCACGTATCGCGGAAGTCAAACTCATTCCCTATACCTAGGCACGCGGAAGGCCACTAGCGGAACCCAGATATCGGTAGTGGTGGACGGCGGGGCACCGGTGAACCTGAACCTCGCGCTGGTGGGAGACGACGTGCTGGTGCGGCTTCTCATCGGGACGTTTTCCGGCCAGGTGGCGCACACGATAACGGCGACGAACGTGGGCGGCAATGCCTTTTATTTTGACTTTTTGGAACTGGCGGTGCCGACGAGCACGCTGCCTACGCTGGCCCCGGATACGCGCATGACGCTTGCGACCGACTGGGACACGCTGCATTCGCAAGCGCTCGCGCCCGAGAGAACCGCGTGGATGATCCAGGCGCTGGGGTTTGCGGGGAGGGCTAACCATTATGCGGGCGCGCTGTGGCATTACGAACTTCTGCCGCAAGGATACACATTCGCGACGGCGACGGTGACGTTTACGGGCACGCCGAATCCGAACATGCCGGCGAGCTTCACATACATCAGCATCGGAAGTTATGGTTCGACGGCAGCGCCGACAGTGATTCAGCATCTAACTCTGTTTGGCGACTCATTAGCGAGTATTGCGAAGGCATTTGAGCTGCTGATCAACAACGGATCGACGGCGATCTGGGCAAGTGCGCAAGGGAACGTGCTCACGATTACGGCGCGGGCTATCGGAGCGGCGGGAAATTGCGTGACGATTTCGGCGAGTACGACGCAAACATCGCTCACGGTTTCAGTGACTGGAACGGCGATGAGTGGTGGCGGGTACCAGTTCGCGGGAGGCAACGACGGCAGTTGGTACACGGACCTGACCGTGGCGCCGCGCATGAACCGGGCCGCGAGAGACTGGAGCCTGGCGTTTTTTACGGCGCTCAAGGGCTATGGGATCGCGGCGACGGGCGCGTTCAGCATGGAGTTGGGGAACGGAGACCCGTCACTAACGGCAGGAATTGCGCAGCGGTATCCGGACGGACACGCGGTAATGGTGAACACGCCGGCGCTACAAACCAATTTTTCGCCTGCGAGCACGGCATTCTGGCAGCAAGCTTACCTGGATTTGGCGACGCTGATGGCGGACGCGGGACAGACGCCGTATCTGCAGTTCGGCGAGGTGCAGTGGTGGTACTTTCCCGACGATGGGTCGGGCATGCCGTATTACGACGCATATACGACAAGCACGTTTCAGTCGACTTACGGACGTGCGCTGACGGTGTTCACGACGACGAATGTGAACGTGGCGCAGTATCCGCAGGAAAGGGCGTTTCTGTCGGGTCTGGTGGGCGCGTTCACGACGGCGATCATGAACTTTGTACGGCTGACATATCCAAACGCGAAGTTTGAAGTGCTATATCCGCCGGATACCAACGATTCGCCGCTCGACACGGCAGTGAATCTGCCGGCGAGCTGGAATGCATCGACGCTGAATTGCCTGAAGACGGAGAATTTCACGTTCACGGGGAGCCGGAATCTGGATCAGGCGAAGGGCTCGATCGTGCTGCCGATGCAAATGGGATTCCCGCGGAACCAGAGCGCACACCTAGTAGGGATCACAGGCTTTTCGACGCCGTGGCAGAAAGAGGCGCTGCTGACACTGGCAGAGAACGTGGATTCGATGGTGTTATTCGCGCTGGATCAGTTTTGCCTGATGAGCTGCGCGGCGCCGCTGCCGGTGCGGAGACGGCGGGCATTGTTTATGGGCGCGGGATAGAAAGCTTCAAGTGCAAAGCCGCGGAGAAAACAGGCGCAGCATCGTCAATGTGGGAGTCGCTCACGCGGGCTGGTACTCGATGACCACGAGGGTGATGTCGTCGGCTTGCGGCGCGCTATCGACGAATGCGTTGACCGCGCCGAGAATCGCCTGGTGGAGGGTGGCGCCATTGTCGGAGGCATGTGACACGGCGAGCTCGCGCAGGCGCTTGCGTCCGAAGAATTCGTTGCGAGCGTTCTGGGCTTCGGTCACGCCGTCGGTATAGAGCACCAAGCGGTCGCCTGGCGCGAGTTGTCTCTCCTGCATGACGAAGTCAGCTTGCGGCAGCAGTCCTACCGGCATGGACGTGGCTTCGAGATACTCAAAGCTGCCCTGGTGCGAGAGCAGAATGGGTGCACACTGGCCGGCGTTGATGTAGTTGAGCCGGCCACCGCGATCCAGCAGGCAGTAAAAAATGGTTGCGTACTTGCCGCCTTCGGTGCGCTCGTTCAGGAACCGGCTGATCCGCTGAACCTGCTTGACCATCTGATCGGCTTCGTCCGACGCGGTGAGAAATGCTCCCTGCAACAGCGAAGCGAGCAGCGCGGAGCTGACGCCCTTCCCCGAGACGTCGGCGACCACCGTGGCCCAGCAGGAATCGCTGACTTCGACCACATCGAAATAGTCGCCGCCCACCTGATGCGACGCGATGCTGGAACCGCAGGCGCGGAACCAGCCCTCGGACGGCAGCTTTCGCGGGAGCAGGCTTTGCTGAATGGTGCGCGCCACGTTGAGCTCTTCCTCGATTTTCTCCTTCTGGCGCTCCTCCTCAATGAGGCGGGCGTTTTCGAGGATGGTGGAGGCTTCGATAGCGAGGGTTTGCAGCAGCTCACGATTGCCTCCCGAGAGGTCCGCGGCCACTCCGCGGGAATCCATATACAGCAAACCAACGGTGTCGTTCTGCGTAGACAAGACGTTGGTATCGTGCCCGGCGCCGCTGTTGATCCTGACCAGAGGAACGCACACCACGCTGCGCAACTCGAGATCGGCCACGCTGTGCTCGACGGAGAATTCGCCCGTCGCCTGCGGATCGAAATTCATGGAAAGCAGTTCGCGGCGCTGCTCGAGCGCTCGGCGAATCACGCGGCGGGGCACGCGCAGGTCGGACTCGGCGAGCGGCTTACCGGCCTGATCGCGGGCCACCTTCATTTCGAGATCGTCTGCGCGGCGCAGCAGTAGAAAACCACGCTCGGATCCGGTGATGGTGAGAGCGGCATCCACCACAGAGTTCAAGACGTCATCTGTCGAGAACGAAGTCTGGAGAGTCCGGGCCACTTCGAGCACGGCGCGCAGCTTCGCGAGATTCCCGCCCACGCCCGTGCGCGCCACCTGTTCCTGGCCGGGCAACTGTTCCATGAGCCGCTTCAGCTCGGCCCCGTCCAGGGCAAAGACGAGCTGATAGGAATCGGGAACACCGAATTCAATGCGGTCGGAATTCCGCAGAAACTGGCGCTCGACGCGCGTGCCGTTAACGTGAACACCGTGGCGGCTGCCGGCGTCCTCAATGATGTACTGGCCGTTTTCCAGCACGATCTGCGCGTGATTGCGGGAGGCGCGGCTGTCGCGCAGGATCAGATCGTTGTCGGACTGGCGGCCGATTTTGAACGGAACCGGCTTGATCTCCACACGCGTGCGATGGCCGTTGGGGTCGATGACGATGAGTGAGGCAGGTTCCCCGGATGCAGATGCGGCCATCAGGCGGGCCGCTTGGCGCGGGAACGGTGCCCGACGCCGTCGAGATCCGTGAGAGCCTGCTGTGCGGCGGAATCCCGGGTGGCCTTTTCCATCTCGCGCGCGCGGAGTGATTGGCAATGCGAGCAGTAGCCGCCTACCTCCGTCCGGGCCAGCAGGATTTGAAATCCGAAGTGGCTCTCGATCTGCCGCCGCAGCCTTTGCAGCGGCTCACCGAAGAACTCTTCCACTTTGCCGCAGCGCAAGCAGATGACGTGCGCATGCTCCTGTTTCATGCGCGTCTCATAATAGTGCTGGTCACCGCCATAATGCATCAGGTCCAGCTCGTCCACAAGACCGCCCTGCTTCAGCAGCTTGAGCGTGCGATAGACGGTGACGCGATTCAGCTTGGGGTCCTGCTCTTTGGCCAACTGGAACAGCCGCTCGGCGTCGAGATGTTCGCCGCTTTTGTCGATGAGCCCCAGAAGCAGCTCGCGCTGCCGCGTGAGGCGCACACCTTTTTCCCGCAGCGATCCCTTGATGGAGTCGAGCGCCATGAAGTTACTCACATTCTAGCAGGCGGCGGGAAAGGGGCGGACGTTCTGTCACTGGCAACTTAGTCCCGAACCCGAACGACCGCAGGTACCCGCATACGGCGCGTGTCCCTGCGCTACATGTGTGGCTCGGCGCGGAAGCGGACACGTTCAGTTCCGCGTGACGGTGGCGTCCAGACCGCCTTTGGCAAGCCGGATGTGTACCGCGGAACCGGGTGGCGTGTCGCGGCTGTCGGTGACGATTTCCCCTTGGGGTTTGGTGACGATGGCGTAACCGCGCTCCAGAATGCGCAGAGGGCTCAACTGCGATAGCTTGGCGGAGAGCTCTTGCAGTTGCGCGGAACGGCGGGCGAGATCGAGCCGGAGCCGCTGCTCCATGGCGGCCTGAGCGGTCTCCAGGCGACGGTGATCGCGCGCGAATCGCGGTCGCGGATCGTAATAGCGAACGCGGGAGTCGAGTGCGCGATACGCACGCTGGCGGGCCTCCACGAGTGCTCGCACCCACTCGCGCAGCCGGTATTCCTGCTCGTCGACGCGCTGGAGCCGCCTGCCAACGGCGCGATGGAACACGGCGAGAGCGCGCTGGATGCCTTGCTGGTCGATGACCCGGCGCGCCATTGCCAGGCGGTATCGAGCAGTCTGCGTGAGATGCCGGCGGGAGATTTCAATGCCGGCAAGTAGCTCGTCGCGCGTACGCACCACCAGCTCGGCGGCGGCTGAAGGGGTGGGCGCACGCAAATCGGCGACGAAATCCGCAATGGTGACGTCGGTCTCGTGACCCACGGCGGAAACAATGGGGACCTGGGAGGCGGCGATGGCGCGCGCCACGGCCTCTTCATTGAACGTCCACAGATCCTCGAGCGACCCGCCGCCACGCGCCACGATTACCAGCTCCGCCCATGGTTTCCGGCTAAAGTACTCGATTCCGCGGCAGACATCTTCAATGGAGCCTTCACCCTGCACCGTGGCCGGGAACAACCGCACGTGCAATCCGGGAAAGCGGCGCTCCAGAATGTGCAGCATGTCGGAGATGACGGCGCCACGTGGTGAAGTGACGATGCCGATGCGCCGCGGAAACCGGGGTAGAGGGCGCTTGCGCGCGGCGTCGAACAGGCCCTCCGCGGCCAACTTCTTCTTAAGCTGCTCGAAGGCGAACTGGAGTGCGCCATGCCCTTGTGGCTCCAGAAACTCGACCAGCAGTTGGTACTCGCCGCGCGCTTCGAAGACGTCGATCCGCCCGCGGGCCACGACGGCTACGCCATCCTGCGGCTTGAATTTGAGGTAACGGTGGGTGGAGCGGAAACAAACGCAACGCAACTGGGAGTCGCGCTCCTTAAGAGTGAAGTAGTAGTGGCCGCTGGTGGCGAGCTTCGTGCCCGAGATCTCACCAGCGACCCAGACATCAGGAAACTCCTGGTCGAGGATGCCGCGAATGGCCGCGTTCAGCTCGCTAACCGTGTAGACGCGGCGCTCGGGGAGTAACGGCAGCGCGTATTGTTCCATTCCCTGCGCCCATTCTAGCGGGAAATGGAAAGACGATACCGGTTACGAGTCTTTGCGATGAATCGACACGCCTCCGTTGGTGGTGATGGCGCGCACCGTAGATCCGCCGGAACCGAGGTCGACGGAAAGTCTGCGATTGATTTCGCCGTGAACGGTTAGGGGGAAGTCGATATTGATGTGTCCGTTGACAGTGCCGGTTTCGAGGTGCGCCGAATACGCCTCGGGCACTGCCAGCGAGACGCCGCCGTTGGTGGTCGTGGCATCGAGCTGCTCACCATCCCATCGACTGCCGGCGAGTTCGACCGACAGGCCGCCGTTAGTGGTGTGCCCTTGCACATTACCCGCCAGGCGCTGCAGCGAAACACCGCCATTGGTGGTCACGAATTCGATGTGCCCGCGCACATCGGAGATCCGGATGCCGCCGTTATGCGCCTTCAGGCTGAGATCGATTTGTTGAGGGACAAAGACCTCGTAGCTGACCGACCAGTTCTCATGCCGTTCGTATGACGACGGTCCATCGGCGACGATCCGGCTGCCACCCGTCCGAATCGTGATCAGCCGGGCCATGTCGCGTGCCCGAGCGTCGGTATCCGCCGAGGTTTGCACCTTAGCCCGAACCAGAATCTGGCTCTTCTGCCAGCCTCTGACCCGCACGCCGCCGTTGACGCCGCCATCGACAGTGAGGAGCTGGACCGCAGCTATGGTTGTTTCATTGATCTCGCAGTGAGTGACTCGCTCGCCATCCCAATCATGGCTGTCGCACGACATCTCAGGAGTGGAATCCTGGGCGAAAGCCCGAGGGGCCACCAGTAATGCCGCCGAAAGCGCAAAACGGGTAATCGTATGCATCATGCCTCTCTTTCGATCGTTAGACGACAGGGTTTGCGGTCGGTGACTAGAATATTTTCGGGCACAGTGTAGACCGGCCGCCGACACCGGAGCAGGGTTTATCCGTGCGGCTGCAACGCCTTATGCGGTGGCTTGCGGATTGCACAATCCGCGAGGTATGAGAGCACGGATGCTGTCGCTCGTGATACACGGCATTGTGATCGCGCTGCTGATCTCGATCTCGTCGCGATCGATCCGCCGGTTTGGCACACGTGAATTCGCCCGGCTGGTCGACACTAACAGGACCCCTCTGATTGCGCCGTACCTGAGTCACGGCGGTGGCGGTGGAGGCGGGCGTTCGGTGCTACAGGCCTCAGCCGGCGATCTGCCCAGGCTCGCTCGGCACCAGTTCGTGCCACCGACAACAACGCCACCGGATTTCAAGCCAGTCCTGATGATGGAAGCGACTTTGGTGGCGCCTGTCGAGACCGAGCCACTGAATCCGCTTTTGACGCGAATTGGCGAACCGTTCGGCCGCGTTGGGCCGCCTTCCGATGGCCCCGGCAGCAACGGCGGGATTGGCGAGGGCAATGACGGCGGAATCGGAAATCGCCGAGGCCCGGGATTCGGCGATCATGATGGCGTTGGAGTTGAGTTCAACGGAAGGATAGGCGGCGGAGTCGTCGCGCCAGTAGTGCTCCGTAGAGTGGATCCGGAATTCTCGGAGGAGGCGCGCAAGGCGAAGTATCAGGGCACAGTGGTGCTGACCATCGAGGTGGGCGAGGATGGGAAACCGCACGGCATTCGCGTTGTGAGTGGATTGGGGTTGGGGCTGGATGAAAAAGCGATTGAAGCCGTGTCGCAGTGGAAATTCAAGCCGGCCACGCGCAATGGCAGGCCGGTGCCGGCACCCGCGACCATCGAAGTGAATTTCCGGCTGCTGTGAATCCGTGAGAATTTCTTCTCCGCAGAACGCGGATTTTGGTTTACGGAGTGGTAGTGAAGGAAAATGCAAAAGCGTTACACTCGAATGATCCGTTTAACGGCTAGAGTGCGTGGGCGGCCGCCAAGATAACCATGGCTCAGGAACAGCATCACGATCATGACCACGCGCATCAGGAGGTTCCTTCGGATCTCACGCTGCGCGTGAAGGCGCTCGAATCTTTGCTGGTCGAGAGGGGACTCGTGGACCCGGCGGCGCTCGATGCCCTGATCGATACCTATGAGCACAAGGTCGGACCGCGCAATGGGGCACGCGTGGTCGCCCGTGCCTGGTTGGATCCCGCTTACAAGGCGCGATTGCTCGCCGACGCCACCGCTGCGATCGCCGAGTTTGGCTTCTCCGGCCGTCAGGGTGAACACATGGTGGTGGTCGAGAACACTCGGCAGGTGCACAACCTGGTCGTCTGCACGCTGTGCTCATGCTATCCATGGCCGGTGCTTGGCCTGCCGCCGGTATGGTACAAGTCGGCGCCATATCGCTCGCGCGCCGTGATCGACCCTCGCGGCGTGCTGCGCGAGTTCGGCGTAGAGATACCCGAGAATGTGGAAGTGCGGGTTTGGGACAGCACCGCCGAGCTGCGCTACCTGGTGTTGCCCGAACGGCCGGCGGGCAGCGAACACCTCAGTGAAGACGAACTTGCGGCGCTCGTCACGCGCGATGCCATGGTGGGCGTCGCCAGAGTCGAATATCCGAAAGCCGGGGACGCCGCATGAATGGCGTACACGACATGGGCGGCATGCACGGCATGGGTCCGGTGCAAGCTGAAAAGGATGAGCACGTGTTCCACGCCCGTTGGGAAGCGCGAACTTTCGCTCTTAATATAGCCATGGCCGCTTCTGGTAAGTGGAATATCGATACCGGGAGACACGAAATCGAACTCATTCCCGCCGCTGAATATTTGCGCATGAGTTATTACGAGAAGTGGTTCGTGAGACTGGTTGAACTGCTCGTCAAGACAGAGCTGGTTTCGCGCGAAGAGCTCGACACAGGACATCCGGCGCCAGGGGTGCCAAAGGCGAATCCGCTCGTCACGGCAGATCAAGTGCCAGCAATGCTGGCCGCGGGGTCGCTGGCCAGCCGTCCGATCGAGGCTACTCCGCGCTTCCAACCGGGACAGCGCGTGCATGTACGCAACATGCATCCCGCCGGTCACACCCGCCTGCCTCGTTATGCCCGCGGCAAGCTGGGGACCATCGACCGTCACCGCGGCGCGTATGTCTTCCCTGATACGCATGCGCATTCTCTGGGGGAGAGACCCCAGCACGTGTACTCCGTTCGTCTCACCGCGCAGGAGTTGTGGGGCGACATGGCTTCGCCGCGTGATGCCGTCTACATCGACATGTGGGATGACTACCTTGAGCCGGCGTGAATCGTTACGCGAAGCCGAGCGGATGGCCGCGCTGCCGCAACTGCCGCGTGACGAAGGCGGACCGGTCTTCTCCGAGCCCTGGGAGGCGCAGGCGTTCGCACTAGCCGTTAACCTGTCCGAACAGGGCCACTTTACCTGGAAGGAGTGGGCCGCCGCTTTGGCCGAAGAACTCAAAGCCGCTGCCGGGCGTGGCGAGGCGGACGATGGTTCCCGCTACTATCATCATTGGCTGGCGGCTTTGGAGCGCCTCACAGTCGCCAAGGGTCTGTGTGACCGGGCTGCGATGACCTCACGCAAGGATGCTTGGGCGGATGCCTACCGGCACACTCCGCACGGTAAGCCTGTGCTGTTACGTGCAGGGCTTCCATAAGTATGCAGAGGGCGGGCATGCCCGGCCCGTACTTGCTCTCACACAGACTCATAACTTCCGTTAACTGTAGACTACTAACTTTCACAATAGACCATTAGTGAATCTTTATCATTTGTATCCTTATGTTAGAGTAATAAGTGATTTATTGAACGCGGCGCCATTCACGCGCATAAGGGTAACTGACGTGTACACGGCGGAAGAGACGGGCGGCGTCCAAGACACACCGATACAACGAAACATCATGGAACAAATGTTTTTGGTGGAAGACGAACAGCAAGCACGTAACACGGAAGTTGCCGTAAAACGTGTGGTGTTTGTTGACGACGAGCAGAGTGTTCTGGATGGCCTGAAGCGTACGCTACAGAGCATGCCTGCTGAGTGGCACATGACTTTCTGTAGCAGTGGCCAGGATGCCCTGCGGCTGCTGGCGTCGAGTGAATTCGACGTCATTGTCACGGACATGCGCATGCCCGGCATGAGCGGTTCCGAATTGTTGGCCGAAGTCCTGGAACGATATCCCAGTATCGTCCGCATCGTGCTATCCGGCAATCTTGAGCATGATCTCGCCCTTCGCTCGGCGACCACCGCTCACCAGTACCTGGTGAAGCCGTGTGACACCGCCACATTGCGCGCTACCTTAGATGCCGCTCTGCGGATCCGTTCCCTGCTGGTCTCTCCGAAATTGAGGAGACTGGTTTCACGGATGACTTCGTTGCCTAGCCTGCCCTCGGTCTACGCAAAGTTAGTCGAGTCACTCGAGAATGCGGAGACCTCGAGCCGGGAGTTAGGGGAAATCATCGCGCAGGATGTGGGCATGACGGCTAAGATCCTGCAACTGGCGAACTCGGCATTTTTCGGCTTATATCGTTACATTGCAAACCCGTGTGAAGCCGCCGTCTATTTGGGTGTCGATACCATCCGGTCGCTTGCGCTCTCCACTTCCGTCTTTTCCGCGTTTCAAGGCAAAGGCGTGCCGGAGTCCTTCATCGCGCAATTGCAGCGGCACAGCATGACAACCGGGGTGGTCGCGCACGCGATCGCCAGAGCGCAGAATCTTCCGAAGAAAGTCTGTGACAGTAGCTTGGTGGGCGGGTTTCTGCATGACGTCGGCAAGCTGGTCCTGGTGGCGAATTATGCGGATGAATACTATGGTGTCCTAGCCACCGCCCGGCGTGAGAAAGTACCGTGTCATGAAGTGGAGTCGCGGGTGTTCGCCGCGAATCATGCTGAGATTGGCGCCTATCTGCTCTGGCTTTGGGGCCTGCCCGATTCAGTATGTAACGCCGTCGCATTTCATCACAAACCCGCCGATTGCTCTTCGACGGTATTTACTGCTGCGGGCGCCGTACACGTGGCCGACGCCTTGCAACACGAAATGGATGGAGGTCTCGACTCCATCTTTCGCGCCGACATAGACATGAACTATCTCGCCGCTCTCCGATTGACCGAGCGCCTTCCCGAGTGGCGCAGCCTGTGTAGTAAGCACTCTGAAACCGAATAGCCCTTTCGCCTCTTCGCAATCCTCGTTTTGCACTCCGCACTACGCGAGCAGTCACTTCCGCGAGTATCCGTGCTGTGCCGTGCGCGCTCCGTAAACACGGTGCGCCTCTTCTGACATCGCGTGCACACCCGCGGCGTCAATCCAACGATTATAGAAGTTGAACAACGCGCAGACGGTGATGGCGCAGTAGATGGCTTCGTCCGTCCATCCCGCCGCGTGCA
This sequence comes from Bryobacteraceae bacterium, assembly GCA_035297145.1. Lineage (GTDB taxonomy): Bacteria > Acidobacteriota > Terriglobia > Bryobacterales > Bryobacteraceae > QHXW01. The sequence continues at coordinate 142,296 of DATGZN010000075.1, read as the reverse complement.
ATTGGGCGATGTCATCCGCCGAGATCTTTGGCGAGTCGTGATTCATTTTCGCGACGAAGCGGAACAGCGCCTTCTCTTTTTCCGCGAGCCCTGATGTCTCCAGGTCCCGGAGCACGCCCCACACCAGTTCTTCGCTGCCTAGCAAGTGCGCCGCAACTGCGGCGTGGTACTTCGTTCAAAACGGGCAGTCGTTATGATGCGAAGTGAACGCCGCAATCAACTCCCGAATCCCTGGGCTGAGCGGCCCCTCGCCGCGCATGATCGCTTGCGTGAACTCGCCTAAGTGCGCCGTGGCCTGCGGCCGGTACCCGAACAGGTGCCAGATTTTGGGATACTCCGCTTCGTTCGATTGCGCGATGCGAATCAGGTCGGTCACCGGCGATGGCTGCGGGTTCGCCTCCAAATCCGGCAGAAACATCGGGTTCATCGTTTATCGTCCCTGGTCAGGTTCCAGATATCCTTCCCGCGCCAGTTGCGCGCCTTCTTCGCGATACGCCGCCGGATCCTCGGGCGCCCATGTGGCCAGCCCGTCCACATACCGGTTGTACATCGAGAACGCGGCCGCGATCAGTACCGTGTCGTGTATCTCCACGTCGGTAGCTCCTTCTCGGTGCGCGCGCTCAATGTCTTCCGGCAACACGCTCTTGCCGCTGACCCGCACCTTGTCCGCGATGGCCAGCAGCGCCTTGAGCTTCGCCGAAACCTCCGCGCCTTCGGCATCTTGCTTGACGGCCCGAACCAGTTTCTCGTTCCCGCCAAAATGATAGGCCGCGACCGCGCCATGAATTTCGTGTCAAAAGAAGCAATCGTTGCGCGACGAAACATACGCCGCCATCAATTCGCGCTCGCCGCGCGAAAGCGTGCTCGGCCCTTGCAGCAGCACTTCCGCCAGCTCATTGAGCGGCTTGGCCGTCTCCGGACGAAACGTCATCGGCCCCAAAATGCCGGGCAATCCCTCGGGAAGCTGAATGTAAGCCATGAATCTCCACTCTCTCGAAGCAATTCTTGGCAGAATAAGGGAAAGCGAAGGCGCGGTCAATAATCTACATCTACTAATTGGGCGGGTTTGAGCCCTCGCCGTTTACGCCTGTGACGCGCGCAGCGCCTGGTCGAGATCGGCCTTGATATCCTCGACATCCTCGATGCCCACCGAAACGCGCACGTAATCCGGCGTAACACCCGTTTCCGCCTGTTCCTTTTCGGTGAGCTGTGAATGCGTGGTCGAGGCCGGATGGATGACGAGCGTCTTCGCATCCCCGACGTTCGCCAGGTGGCTCGCCAGTTTCACGCTGTTGATGAACTTGACGCCGGCTTCTTTGCCGCCGCGCACGCCGAATCCCAGAATCGCGCCCGCTCCGTTCGGCATATACTTTTTGGCGTTGGCGTGGTGCGGATGCTTGGGCAGGCCGGGATAATTGACCCAAGTCACCGCCGGATGTTTCTCCAGCCACTCCGCCACCGCCTGCGCATTTCGCACATGCCGTTCCAAACGCAGATGCAGAGTCTCGACGCCCATCAGAAACAGAAACGACGCGAACGGGCTCATGCACGCCCCCATGTCACGCAGCCAGTGCGTGCGCACATGAATGATGTAAGCCAGATTGCCCAGCGGCTTGAGCGCCTCGGTGAACACGATCCCGTGATACGAATCGCTCGGCTCGGTGAACTCCGGCCACTTCTTTGGGTTGTCCGCCCAGATAAACTTGCCGCTATCCACGATCGCGCCGCCGATGTGCACTCCATGCCCACCCAGAAACTTGGTCGTGGAATAAAGCGCGATATCGCAGCCGTGATCGAACGGCCGGAATAGCGCCGGCGTAGTCACCGTGTTGTCGACCATCACCGGCAGCCCGTGGCCGTGGGCGATGTCCGCGATCCTCCGGAAATCCGCCACATCATTCTTCGGGTTGCCGATCGATTCCAGATACACCAGCCGCGTGTTGGCATCTACCAGCTGGTGAATCTGCTCCGGGTGATCCGGATCGAAAAACCGCACCTCGACGCCCAGCTTTTTCATCGTCTGCGTGAACATCGTCCACGTTCCGCCGTACAGGCTCGTGGCGGAAATGAAATTCTGGCCGGCGTGCGTAATAGTCAGGATCGCGGCGCTCACCGCCGCCTGGCCCGATGCGAACGCCAGCGCGCCGATGCCGCCATCCAGCGCCGCCAGCCGCTTCTCCAGCACATCGGTGGTCGGATTCATGATCCGTGAGTAAATGAATCCGAACTCCCGCAGCCCAAAAAGATTTGCCGCGTGCTCCGCATCTTTGAACACAAAGCTGGTTGTGCCGTAAATCGGAACGGCCCGCGCTCCGGTTATGGGATCGGGCTCCTGTCCCGCGTGCAGGGCCAATGTCCCTAATCCTGGTTTCTGCTCTTCGTTCGCCATGATGACTGCTGATCTCCTCCTCGCGAATGTTTCCAGGGCATAACGTTGCATTGGACCGCATCTGCGTGAGCCGTGTCAAACGAGTGCGGCGTGACCCAAATAGGTGTAAGATCCTCCCCGGAGGAGACACGTATGGTTCTGGTTGTCGGTGCTACTGGTCTGGTGGGCGGCGCGATATGTCAAAAGCTCGCGGCGCGCGGTGAAAAGGTGAAAGCACTCGTCCGAGCCACGAGTTCGAAAGAGAGGGTTGAAGCCCTACGGTCGTCGGGCGTCGAATTGTGCACGGGCGACCTGAAGGACGCCGAGTCGATCGCTGCTGCTTGCCGTGGCACCGACGCCGTAATTTCGACCGCCTCGTCGACGTTGTCCCGGCAGCCGGGCGACTCCATTGAATCCGTTGACGCAGATGGACAATTGAACCTTGTCAATGCGGCACGGGCCGCCAATGTGGGACGTTTTCTTTTTGTCTCGTTTCGCCGGCCACCAGGTTTTTCGTTCCCCCTGGCCGATGCGAAGGAACGGGTCGAGAACGCGATCAAGAGTCTGAACTTTACGATCATTCAGGCGAGTTGGTTCATGGAAGTGTGGTTGAGCCCTGCCCTTGGATTCGATTACGGGAACGCGTCGGCTCGCATCTACGGAGCCGGAACAAACCCGATCAGTTGGGTCTCCTTCCGGGATGTCGCCGAAATGTGCGCTCTTGGCCTGCGTCATCGCGCGGCCGAGCGGAGCACCATCGAGTTTGGCGGACCCGAGCCGCTTAGCCCGCTTGACGTAGTGGGCCGCTTCGAAAAAATCATCGGCAGGCCATTCAAACTCGATCGTGTTCCCGAATCGGCGCTACTGGGCCAGTTTGAGGGAGCCACGGATTCGCTGCAAAAGAGCTTCGCGGCGCTGATGCTTGGGTATTCGCGTGGAGATGCCATGAACATGCCACCGGTCGTGGACACATTCGGAATCAAGCTAACCACCGTCAATGACTACGCCCACGGCGTGCTGGGGAAAGCAGCGGCGATGTGAGTTTCGCCTGGCGCGGTTAGCTCTCGATCTTGGCTAGCTCGGACAGGTCGAGCCGCCCGGTGTAGACGGCCATGCCCAGCGCGGCGTGAACATTCATGGCAAGTAGCGCACGTACTTCATCGGGGGTGGTGATGCCGCCGGCAGCGGTGATTTCGAGGGTAGTCGCTGCGCGGAGGCGCCGAAACCAATCGAGGTCGGTCCCCTGCATCATGCCTTCTTTGTCAACGAACGTGCACAAGACGCCGGCACAGTAAGGCTCCAGTTGTTCGATCACTTGCTCGGCGCGGAGTTCGGTTGACTCGCGCCAACCCTTGACGACGATGCGGTCGCCCTTGGAGTCGAGTGCGACGATCAACCGATCGCGGCCGATCGCGCGGGAGAGCGTGCGCAGGAAATCTTCGTTGACTCCATTCGTATGGAACGCAGCGGTACCCACAATCACTTTGTGCGCGCCCTGTTCGACCAGCGCGCTCGCTCGCTCAACGGAACGGACACCTCCGCCCACGCGCGAGGTGGCGCGCGATGCGACCAGGCGAACCAGATCGTCATTGGAGCCCTGGCCCATGGCAGCATCGAGATCGATCACCTGAATTTCAGGGAACGCCTTGAACTTGTCCAGGATCGGGAGCGGGCTGTCGACTTCGAGGGCCTTATCGCGGCCCTGCACGAGCTGCACAACTTTGCCGTCCATCAGATCGATGCAAGGGATGATCATGGGCGGACACGGATGCCGTGGCGATCGAGGTGCTCTTTCAAGGCGCTGATGGTGTACGTGCCGTAGTGAAAGATGGAAGCGGCGAGCGCGGCATCGGCCTCGCCTTCGGTAAGCACGCTGACAAAATCATCGGGCTGGCCGGCGCCGCCAGAAGCAATGACCGGAATGTGTGTGGCGCGAGACACTGTGCGTGTGAGAGCGCAGTCAAAACCCTCCTGCACGCCATCGGTATCCATGGATGTGAGCAGAATCTCGCCAGCGCCAAGCGATTCCCCGCGCGCGGCCCACTCGACGGCATCGATGCCCTCGTCATCGCGGCCTCCCCGCGTGTAGACGTTCCAGGCGCCTGGGGCGCGGCGGCGAGCATCGATCGCAAGCACAACTGCCTGCGCGCCGAATTCGTTGCTCAACTCGGTGATCAGCTCAGGCCGGCGCACGGCTGCGGTATTGACCGACACTTTATCGGCCCCGGAGAGCAGAATGCGTCGCGCATCGGCCACCGAGCGAATGCCGCCACCAACCGCGAGCGGGATGAAAACTTTGCGCGCGGTACGGACCACTACATCCGCCATGATTTCGCGCGCGTCGCTCGACGCTGTGATGTCGAGGAAGACCAGTTCGTCGGCGCCCTCGCGATTGTAGCGCTCCGCCAGCTCCACGGGATCGCCTGCATCGCGAAGGTTGACGAAGTTGACGCCTTTGACGACACGGCCGCCGGTGACATCGAGACAGGGAATGATGCGCTTCGCGAGCACTCGTTAGAGCTCCACGAAATTCTTCACGATCTGCAATCCGATGGGGCCGGATTTTTCAGGATGAAATTGGACGCCGAATATGTTGCGGGAATCGAGGACCGCCGTGTAGGGCACGGAGTAATTGCAGGCCGCCGCAGTCACGGGTGTTTCCGGCACGTAATAGCTGTGCGCGAAGTAGACGTAGGGGCGCGGATCGAGATGGGCCAGCAACCGCGACGGCACACGTGATTCAAGCTGGTTCCAGCCCATGTGCGGCACGCGGAGCGCGCTGGGGAAGCGGCGAACAGTACCCTCGAAAATTCCCAGGCCCGCCACTTCCGGCGCCTCTTCGCTTCCCGTGAACAGCGCTTGCAAACCCAGACAAATCCCCAGGAACGGCGTGCCGGCGCGAATGCACTCGATGAACGTCGTGCGCACCTGCATGGCGTCGAGCGCGTGCATCATCTGCCCAAAGTGCCCAACGCCGGGGAGGATGATCTTGGCCGCCTGGCGTAAACCGGCGGCATCGCGTACCAGCGTGTAGCGGGCGCCGATCTCATCGAGGGTGTTCTGCACGGAGCGCAGGTTACCGGCGCCGTAATCGAAAATGGCGATCATAGCAGGCCTTTCGTCGATGGCAACTGGTCGCGCAAGCGTTTGTCGGTGGAGCATGCATACCTCATGGCGCGCGCGAAGCATTTGAAGATTGCCTCTATCTTGTGGTGGTTCGAGCGGCCGTACAGCACCTTGGCGTGGAGGTTGGCGCCCGCATGATTGACGAAGCCGCCGAAGAAATCCTCCACCAATTCGGCCTGCAGATCGCCGACCAGGCGCACGCGGACGAGATCTTTGTAAACCAACGCGGGCCGCCCACCCAGATCGAGTGCCACCACGGCCAGCGTTTCATCCATGGGAAGGACGAAATAACCCGCGCGGTTGATGCCGCGGCGATCTCCGAGAGCTTTCGTGAACAACTGGCCCAGCACGATGCCTACGTCCTCGACGGTGTGGTGCTGGTCGACGTCCAGATCACCCTTCGCGTCGAGTTTGAGATCGAAGCCGCCGTGCTTGGTGAAGAGTTCCAGCATGTGATCGAAGAAGCGGATTCCAGTTCGGATTTCGTAGCGCCCGCGACCTTCGATCGCCAGCTTGCCACGAATCTGAGTCTCTTTCGTGTTGCGCTCGATGCTGGCCGATCTCACGCGCATACCACCGATTCGAGTTGGTTGATGTCATCCAGCACGGCGACCGCCCGCTCGGCTTTCAACACGTTCACCAGTTCGTCGTAGCGCGGATTGGCAGGTGCGGCGATCCCGATGAACGGAACTCCCGCCTCGCGGGCGCAGCGTGCGTCGTCGACTGTGTCGCCGATGTACCACTGGCGCTGAGCGGAGCATTGAGAACAAATCTTGAGCAGTCCTTCCGGTGCAGGCTTGGGACGTGTGACATCGTCGGTACCGATGATGGGAGTGAAACTCACGTGCGGCGCGCACCGCTTCAGCGTCAATTCGGCTTCCCAGCGCAGTCGCCCGGTGAACACTGCCATGCGAAAGCGCTCTGAGAGCCGCTCGAACAGACCGTCGCGGGCGATCCAACGCTCCCGCAGAATTAGCCCGTCGGAACCGTTGCCGTGAAAGATGGAATTGAAGTAATCGACAACGGACTGATACTCCACCTCGACGCCGGCCTCACGAATCAGCGCGTGGGAAAGCGCCCAATCGTCATTCCAGCCGCCGCGATTCTTCCAGTCCTGAATCTCCGGGCGGTTGATACGACGGCTGGAGAAATGCTCCACCGTGCGCTGGATGGTTTCGCGATACGATTCGGTGACGTCCACCAGAACACCGTCCATGTCGAATACGAGCAGTTGATCGCTCACCAGATCTCCTCGAGCACGGCCAACAAGCGCCGCGTCTGCTCGCGCGTGCCCACGGTCATGCGCACGTGGCCCGGAACTTCGTAGCTGCGATCGCGCACCAGAATCCCCCGGGCGCGCAGCGTGTCGCGAACCTCAACCGCGCGCTTCCCCAGGTTGGCCAGCACGAAATTGGCGGAGCTCGGGACATAAGGAATTCCAAGCTTTTCGAGGCCTACGCACAGCAACTCTCGCGCCGCCAGCACTTCGGCCACATAATTTTCGATGTAGGCGGTATCGCACACCGCCTGCTGAACCGCGAGCGCGGCCAAGGCGTTGACGCTGTAGGGCGATTGTGCTTTGTGCAGGAACGCGATGTTAACGGCACCCGAAAAAACGCAGCCCAGGCGCATCGCGGCCATGCCGTAGACTTTCGAAAACGTCCGGCTCACAAACAGATTCGGCGCGCGCTCGATGAGCGGGAGAGCCGTGACGCCACTGAATTCGTAATACGCTTCATCGATCAGCACGGCGGCTTTGCGGGCCCTCTTGAGGATGCGCTCGATGCCCTGGAGATGCACGCCGGTTCCTGTGGGGTTGTTGGGGTTGGCCAGAATCACAGCGCGCGTTGCTGGAGTGATTGCGGCCAACAACTCTTCGAGCGGAAACTCCATGTGCGGCGGGCAGTACTCGACCTCACGAATTGCCGCACCGGCCACCTCCGCATAAAAGCGGTACATGGCGTAGGCGGGGCGCAGCAACAGCACCTCGTCACCTGCGTTGACATAGGTATTTACGAAGACTTGAATGGCTTCATCTGTGCCATTGGTCAGCAGCAGTCGCTCCACCGGCACGTGGAAGAAGTCCGCCAGCGCCCGTTTCGCTTCGGCGTATTCGGGATAGACCGCCAGACCGCCGGCGCTTAAACGCTCGCGCAGGAATTCGATCACGCGCGGCGAGCAGCCTACCGTATTCTCGTTGAAATCCAGCCGGAGTTTGCCTTCACGGCCGGCCGTGGGCGGCGAATAGGGAGCCATCCGCAGCACGGCCTCGCGCGGCCGGATTGTCCCCTTCGGAATCTTTGCTGGTCTCGCGCTAGCCACGCGTACGCACCTCCACCGAGCGCGCGTGCGCTTCCAGACCTTCGGCCCGCGCCAAAGTCGTGATTGCGGGCGCAAGCCGGATGAGCGTTTCGCGGGTCAATTGTTGGACAGAAATCACTTTCAGGTAGTCCATCACGGAAAGTCCGCCGCGCAAACGGGCGGCGCCGCTTGTCGGCAGCACGTGATTCGGTCCGGATGCGTAGTCGCCCGCGGCTTCGGGGCTGAATGGCCCCACAAACACACTTCCCGCGTTCGCAATTCTTTCCAATAGCGCGCCGTCCGGAATACTCAGATGTTCGGGAGCGAAGCGGTTGGCGATCTCGACCGCTTCATCGAGCGAGCGGCAGATGACGATAGCGCTGTTGCGTCGGATCGCCTGCCGCGCTACCGCTGCCGTGGGCAGGGTCTTCATTTGAAGCTCGATCTCGTCTGCCACAGCGCGGGCCAGCTCTTTCGACGTCGTCAACAGGATGGCGGATGCGTCCACATCGTGCTCCGCCTGCGCGAGCATATCGGCGGCCAAGAACTTGGGATTTCCCTCCGCCGCGATAATCAGAATTTCCGTTGGGCCGGCTATGAAGTCTATGCCGACTTCGCCCGCAAGCAGCTTCTTCGCGGCCGCAACGTAGATGTTCCCCGGGCCTACGATCCGATCCGCTTTCGGGACTGTGCGCGTGCCGAATGCGAAAGCGGCGATAGCCTGTGCGCCGCCCATCTGGAAGACGTCAGCAACCCCCAGCAACCGCGCTGTACCGAGAATTTCCGGAACGGGACGTGGACACGCCACACACACGCGGCGAACGCCCGCGACCTGCGCCGGGACCACCGTCATCATGAGCGTGGAGGGTAAAGGATACCGGCCCGCAGGAATGTATGCCGCTACCGTGTCGAGCGGCCGCACAATCTGTCCCAGATGCAGGCCAGGAGCAACTTCCATGATTTGTTCCACCGGCATTTGCATTTCGGCGAACGTTCGAATATTGCCGGACGCGGTTTCGACCGCGGCGCGAAACTCCGGCGCAAGCTTTCCGCACGCTGCCGTCAGTTCGCGCTCGGGCACGCGCACGGTCTTGCGATCGAGCCCATCGAACTTGCGCGCATACTTGAGAAGCGCTTTGTCGCCTTGCTTACGGACGGCATCGAGGATCGGACGCACCACGGTCTCCGCTTGCGCCAAACGCGCCGTGCGTCGAGCGAGCAGGGGACCAATCCGGTTTGAGTGCAACGTGCGGATCATGAGAACATCACATCACAATCTTGTTTAGCGGGTATTCGACGATTCCCTGCGCTCCCGCCTGCTTCAGGCGCGGGATAATATCGCGCACCGTGGACTCATCGAGGATGGTATTCACCGCGAGCCAGTCTTCATCACTCAAGTGCGAAATCGTGGGTCGCTTCAGCGCAGGCAGAACTTGCAGGACCGCTCCCAAACAGTCTTTGTGCACGTTCAACATCAGCCCCACCTTGCCCAGCGCATTGATGGCGCCATCGAGGAGCATGCGCATATCCTCCAGTTTGCGCCGCTTCCATGGATCCTTCCACGATTCCACATTCACGATGAGCTGCGTGTTGGATTCCATCACGGTGTCGATGATCTTGAGCTTGTTGGCGCGCAGCGACGAGCCGGTTTCAGTCACTTCGACGATGGCATCGGCCAGCACGGGCGGCTTCACTTCCGTGGCGCCCCAACTGAACTCGACCTTGGCGCTCACACCGTGGGCGGCGAGATATCGCTTCGTGGTAGCGACCAACTCGGTAGCGATGATCTTGCCCTCCAGATCCTTGACGGAGTGAAACGGCGAACTCTCCGGCACCGCCAGCACCCATCGCACTTTGCCGAAACTCTGTTTGGCGTAGACCAGATCGGCTATCGCCTCCACCTTCGCCTCGCTCTCTTCCACCCAGTCGCGGCCGGTCAAACCCGCGTCCAGAATGCCGTCCTCAACGTAGCGTGCCATCTCCTGTGCGCGGATCAGCATGCACTCGATTTCGGGATCGTCGATGGCGGGAAAATACGAGCGCGAGCTGGTGGTGATGTTGAAACCGGCACGGCGAAACAGATCGATGGTTGCCGCTTCCAGGCTGCCTTTCGGAAGACCGAGCTTTAGCTTCATTCCTTGCCCCCGTACACGGCGGTTGGGTCGTATGTGCGCGCTTCGGATTCCACCCAGCTCCCGTTTTCGAGCCGCCGGTAGAAGCAACTTTCATAACCGTTGTGGCACACACCCGGCCCCAGTGCTTCCACGCGAACCAGCAGCGCGTCGCGGTCGCAGTCGGTCGAAATCTCTTTCACGACCAGACGGTGCCCGGAGGTCTCGCCCTTCAGCCACAGTTTGCGCCGCGAGCGGCTGTAGAACGTCGCAAATCCCGTCTCAACGGTTTTTCGGAAGGCCTCCTCATTCATGTAGCCGACCATCAGCACGCGGCCCGTCACGTGATCCTGAATCACCGCCGTCACCAGCCCGTCCGATTTTTGAAAGTCCAAGTCCATGCTCTTCGGCCAATAAAAAAGCCCGCCAGAACCACGGCGGGCGTCCTTTCCGATTTCGCTCTGAAAATTTAGCGGCGCGCCCGTCGCATGCTGGCATTCCAGTGATGGTGATGATGGCGCCGGGCGACGGGAGCGAGATTCATAAAGAAGTTACTATAGCAGAACCGCTACTCGAGTTCCAGATCCAGATACATCAGCCGTCCGTCGCGTTCGATTTGCAGGACGATGGGGTCGGTAGGCTTGCGCTTGTCCAAGGCCTGTCGCAATGCCGCCACGGAACTGATCGGCTCGGCATTGAGGGCATGGATGACGTCACCGGGATTCAGCTGAGTGGAATACGGTGAGCCCGCTGCGCGTGCCGCGACCACTACGCCGTAAGGCTTCCGCAGGTCGGGCAGCATCTGTGCGACCTTTTGATTGATGTCGATGCAAAGGATGCCGAGCCGGTTCACGATGTTCTTTTCCGGATTCACCATATCGGCGAAGCGTAGCGGATCGTCGTCGCGCTCGATGATCGGCACGTCGAACGTAAGCTTCTGGGTGCCACGCTGCACTTCAATCGCAACCTTCTCCCCCACCCGTCTGCGGTAGAGATTCACCTCGAGCTGCCGGGCATTTTCCATGACTCGGCCATTCACGCTGAGTACGACATCGCCCGACTGCAATCCGGCTTTGTCCGCGGGAGAGTCCGGTTCGACGTCGGCCAATACGACTCCCCAATCCCGCGGAAGGTCCAAGCCGGCGGCGAGCGACGGCGTTATGGTCTGAGCGTAAACCCCGATCTCGCCGCGATGCACGTGGCCTTCTTTGCGGAGCTGTTCCACCACGCTGCTCACCACATTGCTCGGAATGGCGAATCCAATGCCTTCGCTGCCTCCCGACTGGCTCAGGATGAACGTGTTGATGCCAACCACGCGGCCGTCGGCATCCAGCAACGGGCCGCCGCTGTTGCCGGGATTGATTGGAGCGTCGGTCTGGATGTAGAGCATGGGGTCATCGGGCTTTATCTGGCGGGCTGTCGAACTCACCACTCCCATCGTCACCGAGTTCGAAAGCCCCAGTGGATTGCCGAACGCCAGCACCAATTGCCCTTGGTGTAGCTCGGCGGAGTCACCAAAACGAAGAAATGGCAGATCCGTACGCTCGATCTTGAGTACGGCCAGATCGCTCTCACGGTCGATCCCCACGATTTTGGCGTCTATCCTCGACCCGGCCAGACGAGTTAACTCGTGGCCTGGGGAACGCTCGTAGGATTCCGCCAACTGGACCTCGATCTGCCGCCCCCCCTTTACCACGTGCGCATTGGTCACCACATAGCCATCGGAGCTGAAGATGACACCCGAGCCGGTGCTCTTCTGCCGGGTGAGCAAAGCGGCATCGCCGGAGTCATCTTCGTCGTTCAAGATGAACCCGGTGGAAAACACCTGCACGACTGCCCGGCCGGCGCGGTGTGACAGTGATTCCAGTGCCGCACTCAAATCGTGCAAGGCATCAGTCGGCTTGTTTCCAGCCGCTTTTTCGGCGTCTTGCGCGCAGGCGAGGCCGGCGAACAACAGGAGAAGAACCACTACAGAATTCGTGAGACGCATACAGTCGCGTTGGCTATTCAACTCACCCCGGTTAACTAAGATGCTCCAAGCCTGGCGGAAGGTAACACTTTATTCTCCTCAAAACGGACAGGCCGCCTTATTTCCAGTGTACGGGAGTTGGCCTCGGTTTATGATAAGGGGCATCGTGCTCAAACGAACCTTTCTTGCATTGATGCTTGTGGTCCCGCTATTCGCGGCAGACGATATCACGGAGCGCGCCCGCCGCATCCAGTCGGAAGTCATCGGAATCGACAGCCACATCGATACGCTCCAGCGCGTCCTAATGGAACATGTGGACCTCGGCCAGAAGCTGCCCGATGGCGAAGTCGACCTACCCCGCCTACGTGAAGGCGGCATGCACGCCCCCTTCTTCGCACTGTGGGTGCCGACATTCTATAAGGGCTCGGAAGCCGTACGCCGCACCCTCGACCTCCGCGACGCCATGCAAAGCGTTCTCGACCGCTACCCCGACCGGATCGAGTTAGCGACCACCGCCGCGGACGTTGAGCGCATCGTCCGTGCGCACAAGATTGCCGCAGTTCTAACCATCGAAGGCGGCCACCAGATCGCCGACGATCTCGCGGTGTTGCGCATGTACCAACGGATGGGCATCCGCTCCATGACACTCACACATTTCCGCAACAATGACTGGGCGGACTCCTCCACCGACAAGCCGCAGCATAATGGCCTGACCGAATTTGGCAAGGAGGTCGTTCACGAAATGAACCGCATCGGCATGATAGTCGATGTCTCTCACGTCTCCGACAAGACTTTCTACGCTGCACTCGCCGCATCCACCAAGCCGGTGATCGCGTCGCATTCTTCCTGCCGTGCGCTATCCAGCCTCCCGCGCAATATGACCGACGATATGCTGCGGGCACTCGCAAAAAACGGGGGAGTCGTGGGCATCAATTTTGGCGGTGGTTTCCTCAGCCAGAAGGAAGCGGATGTTACTCTGCGGGACATCAACCGCATCGGCGGATCGGAGCCGAACCTCACCGGCAAGGAGCTGGACGATTACACCACGAAAATGCACATTCACGATAACTGGGCCCACCCCAAGCCGACTACGGCCAACCTTGACGATGTCGTCGCCCACGTCGATCGTGTGGTGAAGATCGCGGGCATCGACCACGTGGGGATCGGCAGCGATTTCGATGGCATCGCCGAAGTCCCGATTGGATTGGAGGACGAATCCAAGATGCCGGCGCTCACGGCCGCGTTGCTTAAGAAGGGCTATAGTGAGGCAGACATCAAAAAGATCATGGGTGGGAATACACTGCGCGTGATGCGAGAGGTCGTCGGCAAATGAAAACGCTGCTGCTTCTGGCCGCCCTTCCCCTGGCCGCCGCCGAGCGAACTATCGACCCAACCTTCTTGCACCGCTATCTTCCGGACGTGCGCGAGCAGAAATCTGAAATTACCACTCCCACTTGCCATTACAAGCCCCTTTTCGGCGCTGGGGATTCGCAAGCTCGCGTGCCTCGCGGCGTAGCGAGGTTCGCCGAAATCGACATCGATGCTGGCGGCAACTGCGAACCCACGTCTTATCCGGCCGAGGAGCAGGCGTACGTAGTTCTAGATGGCGAGGGAAGCCTGGATTATGCGAGCGAGAAGCTCGCTGTCCGAAAGCACGACTTCCTCTATTTGCCGCCCGGTGTACGGCACACCATGATCAGCGCCACCGGCGTGCGCATTATCGTCATGGGATATAGGATTCCGGCAGCAGTGCGCACGACCCCGCCCGCCAAGCCGCTAATCGCCAATTTCGATGAAGTGAAATGGCAGCCCGTTTCGGGCCATCCGGATTCCGTCCTCTATCAGCTCCTGATGGGCGATACCAAGAGCAAGCGCGACAAAATCGCCGCCGGCCAAGTGCTCATCAGTTTGTTCATTATGCAGTTCGAGCCCGGCGGAACGAATTTCCCGCATCACCACGAAAACGCAGAGGAGATCTACTTAGTGCTCGATGGTTCCGGCGACATGGTAGCCGGCGGCGGCATGGATGGCATCGAAGGCCGCCATACCGCGCGGGCGGGCGATGCATACTTCTTCCGCCTCAACTGCACTGTGGGCTTCTATGCTTCGAAAGACGCCACGCCGAAAGCACGTATCCTGGCTGTGAGATCGCTTTATCCTTTCTCGCCGCAGGAGCCCTAGCCGCCACCACTCCCCGAAGTGTGGAACACTGATTGACTATGCAATCCGCTTCGTCCGGTGGGACGGCGACAACCGGCGCTTGGTACAAGGCGCTCAACGGGTATCACTGGTGGGTATTGATTGTCGCGTCCTTCGGCTGGATGTTCGATACCATGAACCAGCGCATTTTCGTGCTGTCGCGCGGGCCCGCCATGCGAGATTTGCTTCCGGCGGCAATGTCGGGAGCGGACATCACCCGGTACAGCGGAATAGCCACCGCTGTCTTCATGCTGGGCTGGGCGGCGGGCGGACTGTTCTTCGGCATCATGGGCGACCGCTGGGGACGCGCCAAAACCATGATGCTGACCATCCTGGTCTATTCCATTTTCACTGGCCTTTCGGCGCTCTCACAGAACCAGTGGGATTTCATGGCCTATCGGTTCCTCACGGGGCTCGGCGTGGGCGGCGAGTTCGCCGCGGGAGTGACGCTGGTGGCGGAAGTCATGCCTGAGGTTGCGCGCGCGCATGCATTGGGCAGTTTGCAGGCGCTTTCCGCCATCGGCAACATCATCGGGTCGGCCATCAGTTTCGTTGTGCTGCCGCTGGGATGGCGCTGGATGTTCCTGGTCGGCGTGCTGCCCGCGCTCCCGGTAATTATCATCTTCGGCAAGGTTAAGGAACCCGAGGGATGGCAGAAGATCCACGATTCGATAGCGGCCGGGGGCGACAAGAAACAGCTCGGCTCACTGAAAGACCTCTGGACCCATCCGCGGTGGCGCAAGAACACGATCATCGGCCTGCTGCTGGCGGTCGCTGGAGTCATCGGGTTGTGGGGTATCGGCTTCTGGTCACCCGAGTTGATCCGCGAAGCTCTGAAAGACCAGCCGCTCGCCCGGCAAAACTGGTACGTCAGCATGGGCACCATGCTCCAGGACGTGGGCGCATTTGTGGGCATCTCCGCGTTTACCATCGTGACGGCGAAAGTGGGCCGCCGCCCGGCGTTCGTCATGTCGTTTCTGCTGGGCATGGCGTCTGTCGTGATGACGTTTGGGTTGATGCACAAAGCTTCCGAGGTGCTCTGGATGGTCCCCATGATGGGCTTCTGCACCCTGCTGGTGTTCGGCGGCTACTCCATCTATTTTCCCGAGTTGTATCCCACGCGCTTGCGCAGCTCGGGTGTCGGATTCTGCTATAACGTCGGGCGCGTCATCGCCGCGGCGGGACCGTATACGCTGGGCAGCCTGACCGTGTTCTTCGGCAAGGAAGGCTTTACCGAGCCTTTTCGTGCGGCGGCCATCGCACTCTCCAGTATCTACATCCTGGGTGTGATCGCGATGCTGTTTGCGCCCGAAACCGCGGGCCAACCGCTGCCTGAGGACTAACCGGGCGCCGCCACAAATCGCCGCACGTCCGCCTGTGACACAATCTCCAACATGCACTCTTCCATCTCCCGGCGAGAGTTCGCCGGCGCCGCTGCGTTTCTGACGGCCGGAGCCTACTCGCGCATTCTCGGAGCTAATGAGCGGCTTCGCATCGGCGTCATTGGCGCGGGTGGCATGGCCACCGCTCACATGCGCGCCCTCCTCGGCATGAAAGATTCCGACAATATCGAAATCATCGCGGTTTGCGACGTATACGACAAGCGTCGCGATGCCGCCGCCAAGCTTACCAACGGCAAACCATACAAGGACTACCGCGCACTTCTCGACAACAAAGATATCGACTACGTTGTCATTGCCGTGCCTGAACACTGGCATTTCCAGATGACCATGGACGCGCTCGCCCGCACGAAACACGTCTACTGCGAGAAGCCCATGACCAAGACGGTCGAGCAATCAAAGAAAGTGATCGCGCGCGTGAAGCGGGCGGGCGTCAAAATGCAGGTCGGCGTGCAGGGCATGTCGGACGATTCCTATGAAAAGGCCAACGAGTACATCCGGCAGGGCGTTCTGGGAAACATCGTCATCGCGCAGATCGATTATTCGCGCAACTACATGGGTGACTTCTGGACTAATCCGCCCGATCCCGACGTGCGTCCCGGCGAGAATCTGGATTGGAACGCTTTCCTCGGTTCCGCGCCTAAGCGACCGTACGACGCCGACCGCTTCCTGAGCTGGCGGCGCTATTGGGACTACTCCGGCGGCATCGCCACCGATCTGTTCATCCACCGCGTGACGCGGATCATCAAATCGCTTGGCCTGACGTTTCCCGAGCGCGCCGCGGCCACTGGGGGCAAATACGAGTTCCGCGACAGTGCGGCGGAAATTCCCGACACGTTCAACATCACGCTCGATTATCCCAACGGCCCATCGGTGATTCTGATCTCTTCCATGGCCAACGACACGGCAATCGACCACGTCATTCGCGGCCACAAAGCCACGCTCGAGTTCACCAAGACCGGTTTCACCATTACGCCGCAGAACGCGTTCGCGAAGGACATGCAGCCCATCACCCACCAGAAAACCGGCGCAGAAAGCCTGACGCTGCACCATCGCAATTTGCAAGGGGCGATCCGCAATAACGAGCCGCTCAAGTGCGATTGCATGCTGGGATACTATGGCGTGGTCGCGTGCGAGATGGGCGTGCAGTCCTATCGCAAGCGAAAATATATGGCGTGGGATAAAACGAAGGAGCGCATCATCCGTGCGTAGCGTACTCTGTTTCCTGATTTGCTGCATGGCCGCTCACGCCCAATACGACCTGGTCCTCAAAGGGGGACACGTGATCGACCCGAAGAACGGCATCGATCGCCAGATGGATGTAGCTATCAGGGGCGATAAGATTGCCGCCGTCGCGCCGGAGATCAGCGCATCGCAGACGAAAACGGTGGTTGATGTTCGCGGCCTTTACGTTACGCCGGGATTAGTCGACATTCACACGCACCTGTTCCACACGACGGGCATGGCTGCCGCGTGGGCCGGCGACTTGAGCGTGCAGCCCGACGCCTTCAGTTTCCGCACCGGCGTTACCACGATGGTGGATGCCGGCAGCGCAGGCTGGCGCGAATTCGAAACTTTCCGCCACTTCGTGATTGACCGCGCTCAAACTCGTGTCTTCGCCTTCATCAACATCTCCGGTCTCGGTATGCTGAGCGATGCCGCCGAGCAGGAGGCGAGCGAGTTCCAACCGGAACAAGTGGCGCGGCTGGCTAAGAAACATCACGATGTCGTTATCGGCGTGAAGACGGCGCACTATCAGAAACCGGATTGGATCTCCGTCGATCGCGCCATCGAAGCCGGCAAACTGGCGGGAATTCCAGTGATGGTCGATTTTGGCTGGTTCCTTCCGGAGCGCCCTTATTGGCAACTCGTCACCGAGCGCTTGCGTCCGGGTGATATCACCACGCACTGTTTCCGCGCGTCTGTTCCGTGGGTGGACGAGCACGGCAAGCTTTACGACTACCTGCGGCGGGCGCGTGCGCGTGGCGTGATCTTCGACGTCGGCCATGGTGGAGGCAGCTTTGTTTTCCGCAACGCGGCCCCGGCAATCGAACAGGGCTTCTATCCCGATTCCATCTCTTCCGACTTGCACGGCACCAGCATGAATGCCGGCATGATGGACATGCCCACCACCATGTCGAAGTTTCTCGCCATGGGCGAGCCGCTCGTCGAAGTGATTCGCGAATCCACCATCAATCCGGCGAAAGAGATCCAGCATCCCGAGTTGGGACATCTCACCATCGGAGCACCGGCAGACATCTCTGTCTGGGATATGCGCTCCGGCGATTTCGGGTTTATTGACGCCGCAGGCGGCAAGCTATCGGGTAAACAGCGCCTCGAATGCGAAATGACGCTCCGTGACGGCAAGGTCGCCTGGGACCGCAACGGCCGCGCCGGAACCGACTATCGCAAACTCGGCCCGACGTACGGCGTCCGTGACGTGGACCGCATCATCCCACCACCGAAGTGAGATTAGATCGACGGCCAGAACGCCGATCGATTTCTGTAGCGCAGGGACACGCGCCGTGTGCGGGTACCTGCGGCCGTTCGGGTTCGTCAGGTTTGCGAAAGGCCGCGGGTGTCCCGCAAACGGCGCGGTACCCCCGCGCTACAGCCGTGCGGCAGTTCTATTCGAGTCAAAGTCGCCAGACCAGACCGAGGTTGCCATCAGGCCGCTCCATCTTCTACACTTTCCTTGAGAGTTTGCCGCTGACCGTCCTTGCCTAAACCTTTCTGACGAGTCCGGCCGCGTTCCGCGGTCGATGAAGTCCCTCTACGTGTGCGGAAAGGTAACAGGAATGTCCCTGGAAAGATTTGGTTGGAATTCCCATTTTGAAAGCGAGTTTGCGCGCGTTGGTGAAACACGCATGGAGCCCGCGCGCGTGGCTCTCGCGGATCGCGAGCGATTCTTCGTTTGGACCCAGTCTGGCGAGGCCGAGGCGACGGTTAGCGGGCGCCTGCGGCATCGATTCGAAGATTGGCCGGTTGTGGGTGACTGGGTGGCGCTCGAACAGGGCTGCCGCATTGCGCACATCCTGCCGCGCCGGACCTGGTTCTCGCGCAAGCAACCCGGCGCCGCGATCCGCGAGCAGGTGATCGCAACCAATATCGATGTCTTGTTCGTCGTCTGCGGCCTGGATGGCGACTTCAACCCGCGCCGCATCGAGCGCTACTTGTTGCTGGCCTGGGAGAGCGGCGCGAAACCGGCCGTAGTGCTGAATAAAGCGGACGTATGTATGGATGTTGCCGA
This sequence comes from Bryobacteraceae bacterium, assembly GCA_035297145.1. Taxonomy (GTDB): domain Bacteria; phylum Acidobacteriota; class Terriglobia; order Bryobacterales; family Bryobacteraceae; genus QHXW01. Next base: position 123,572 of record DATGZN010000075.1, on the reverse strand, counting down.
AGCCGCCGATCGCGTCGCGGAAATTGCGTCAGGCGCACCAATCCTCACGGTCAGTGCGCGCGAAGGATGGGGGTTGCCGGCCCTTGAAGCGCATCTACAGCCAGGCCTGACCGCCGCATTCGCCGGCTCCTCGGGCGCGGGCAAGTCCACGTTAGTGAACCGCCTGTTGGGCCGCGAGCAACAGATCGTTCAGGAAGTGCGCGCCAGTGACAGCCGCGGACGCCATACCACCGTCCGCCGCGAGTTGTTCCTCGCACCCAACGGCTGGTTGCTCATCGACTCACCTGGCCTGCGCGAGCTACAACTGTGGGGCAATACCGAGAGCGCAGACGCCGCATTTTCGGACATCGCGACTCTTGCCGCCGGTTGCCGCTTCCGCGACTGCCGCCATCAGGGCGAACCCGGGTGTGCGGTAGCGGCAGCTGGCATCGACCAAGCTCGCCTCGCCAACTACGCAAAGTTACAACGCGAACTGGCGCACCTCGACCGCAAACTGGATCAACGCGCCGTGCTAGAACAAAAACGCCGCATCAAACGCATACACCGCGCCATGCGCCGCCACTACGACCCTAGAACCTAACACCTAAAACCTGCTCTTTTCAAACCACCACCGCGCTCACCGGCCCTGTACCCACAGGGATCATGGTGAATAGCGGAGCCGTCTTGTTGCGCCCCGGCCTGATCGCCGCCATCCGAATGACTGCCAGGTCTCCCGACCCATGGTTCACCACCAGGGCATACTGGTTATCCGGAGTGAACGTGATGCAACAAGGCTGCGCTCCCACTTTCACGGCGGCCAGCATGTTCCCGGTTTCCACTTCGAGCACGGTGACATCGCCGGATTCAGGATTCGCGGCGAAGAGGTATTCGGGCGATTGCGATACGGCCATGGCCCCCGGAGCTCTGCCCGCGAGCCGCGTCTCCGCCACCTCGGTCCGATATGGGTAGACCACGACTACGGCGTCCATTCCCTTGCCCGTGATGTACATCTCGCCGCCGTCGGCTTTAGCACAGAAATTCTCCGGCTCTACCGCCAGCGGCAGACGTACCAGCATCGCTCCGCTTTTCGCGTCCAGAACGGCAAGCATGCGAGCACTGCGGTTGGCCACCAGCGCCAGCTTGCCATCCAGGCGAAAACGCACGGCGCGCGGATCCTCACCGGCCGGAAAAAACTTCGCGGCCCCAGATCTTGCCAGATCCAAGAACCCCACGGACTGTGCCTCGGTAAAAACAGCCGCCGCTGCCGAACCGTCGCTGCTCAGGTCGAAATCCGCTGGTTCGGCTGGCAGTTTCACCCGCAGACTGGCCTGAAACCTATCCAGTGCCACCCGGATCAGCGAATGAGGAGACCGGCAGAGCACCCACAAATCCGCGCCGCCGGGAGCAAGGCGCATGGATACCGCCGTCCCTTTCAGGGATAATTTGCGTTTCACCGCAAGGCCGGTGGCATCGATCTCTAAAATCGTCGCGTTTTGCGGCATCATGACATACACGGAGCGGCGCCCGCCATGTGCCACAACGCCCGACGGCGCGGCATCCAGCCGGATCTGCCGCACGACCGAGAAATCCGTCAGATCCACGGCGGCGACAGACTGCTCCCCGGCGTTGGCGACAAATGCGTAACCGGGAAATCCAGTGGCGCGCCTCCGTCCACAGGCCATTGTCGCCAGCGAACCAAATAAAAACGCGCGGCGATTCGTCATCATTCTGAGAAAATCACACTCCCGCGCATCCCAATTTGCCACGGAATTTTTGCATCGCGCGGACTCATTCGAACGCGCGTCAAATACACGACGCTCTTGTCCAGAATTATGCTAACATTACCTTTAGAGCTGCTCCGGCCCGGTCTTTCGTTGTGATTCTCGCACATGAATCTTCGCTCTCTGTTTAGCCTGTTCTCCTCGGATCTCGCCATCGATCTGGGCACCGCCAATACGCTGGTATTCGCGAAAGGCAAAGGCATCGTCGTCAACGAACCTTCCATCGTTGCGATCAATAAGAACACCGGTGAAGTGGAGGCGGTGGGTAAGGAAGCCAAGGAGATGCTGGGCCGCACACCCGGCAACATTGTCGCCATCAAGCCCATGAAGGACGGCGTCATCGCGGACTTCAAAGTCACCGAAAAGATGCTGAATTACTTCATCACTAAGGCGCACAATCGCAAGATGCTGGTGCATCCGCGCATTGTCATCGGCGTACCCTCCGAGATCACGCAGGTGGAAAAGCGCGCGGTCATGGATTCCGCGTATCGCGCCAAAGCCAGCGAAGTGCATCTGGTGGAACAGGCCATGGTGGCCGCCATCGGCGCGGGCCTGCCGATCACCGAACCTTCGGGCAACATGGTGGTCGATATCGGCGGCGGCACCACCGATGTCGCCGTCATTTCCCTTTCCGGCATCGTCTACTCCCGCTCGGTCCGCGTCGCCGGCAATGAGATGGACGAGGCCATCATGCAGTACCTCAAGCGCAAGTACAACCTGCTGATCGGCGAGCGCACCGCCGAGGCCATCAAGATCGAAATCGGCTCGGCCTATCCGCTGGACAAGCCGCTCACCATGGAGATCAAGGGCCGCAACCTGATCGAGGGCGTCCCCAAAACCATCACCATCGACGACAGTGAAATTAGAGAAGCGCTTGCGGAGTGCGTCGCCACTATTTTGAATGCAGTGCGCGTAGCTCTGGAACGTACGCCGCCCGAGCTTTCCGCCGACATCAGCGACCGCGGCATCGTGTTGACGGGAGGCGGCGCGCTGCTCAAGAATTTGGATAAGAGGATTCGCGAAGAAACCGGGTTGCCGGTGTCCATCGCCGATGACCCGCTGGCCTCCGTGGTTCTGGGCACGGGCAGGATGCTGAGCGATTTCCGGCTTCTCCGCAAGATCTCGATCGACTGACCTCCGCGGGCGCCGCCCGCCTCACCGCCATGGAGACCCTGCTTACCCGCTACCGCAACATCACGGTCCTCCTTCTGGTGATATTTGCCCAGCTCATCCTGCTGGCGTACCAGGTGAAGAACGGCAGCGATGTGCGCCTGATCCGCGTATGGGCCGTCACGGCGGTGACGCCTCTGGCGCGGGTCATCGAAGGCGCCCGCGGCGGCACACAAGGATTCCTGCAAAACTACGTGTTTCTGCGCGACAGCCACACCGAAAACGAGCGTATGCGCACCGAGCTAGGCCGTCTGAAACTGGAAAATCAATTCTTAAAGACCGAACTCGCCACCGCCGACCGCGCCAAGGCCCTTCAGGCGTTCGAACAGCGCTCGCTTTCCAAAATGATCGCCGCCCGGATTATCGCCACAGCCACCGGCGCTTCGGCCAGCGCGGTATTCGTGGATCGCGGAACCACCTCCGGCGTCGAGAAGGGCATGGCCGTCGTGACGCCGGACGGAATCGTGGGTAAAGTGCTGGCCGCCTATCCCACGGCATCGCAGGTTCTGCTCGCCACCGATCCCAGCTTCGCGGCCGGTGTGGTCTCCCAGAAGAATCACGTGCGCGGCATCCTGAAAGGTCTGGGCCACGGCAATTGCCGCGTCGACTATGTGCAGAACGAAGAGAAGGTCGAGACGGGCGAGTGGTTTTACACTTCCGGTGATGACCGCCTCTTCCCCAAGGGCATGCCAGTCGGCCAGGTGACCGCGGCCCGCCCGGGAAATCCGTTTCAGGATATCAGTCTCGATCCCGCCGGCCTGGCTGGGGGCCTCGAAGAAGTGCTCATCATCCTGGAAGGTGTACACCAGGAGATCCCTGATCTGAAGAGCGCGTCCGAGCCCGTGTACCTGGCGCCGCTTCCACCCACTGGCGCGGCGGATGCACAGCCGGCCTCCGACCAAGCCGCTTCCACCGGCGGGCCCAATAATGCTCCAGTACTGCCCACCGATGCCGATAAGATCCGCGAGCACTATAGGGATGTTAGCGATGCCCAGGGCCACAAGTTCGGCGACAATCCCGTCGGCTCGAAGGCGGTGAATTTCAATTTGCCCGTGAAACCAGACGAGAAACCCGCCGCTACCAAAGCCCAGGCGCCCCCCGCAACCGGCACGGCTGTGCCCAAACCCGAAGCACAAGCCAAGCCGCCTGCACCCCCGCCCTCGCAGCCGAAGGCTCCCACGGCCTCCAAGCCGGATGGCCAATGAGATACTCCGACGAGCATTCGCTTGTTTACAGCCAGCGCGAAACGCAGATTTCGCGTTTCAAAGCTTGGGTGTTGCTCCTGGTTCCGCTCGCCGCCATCCTGTTTCAGGTTTACATCCCCCTGTTTTTCCAGTTTCTGGCGTACCTCGAGCTGCCTCTCATCGTCACCGTATACTTTGCGCTCATGCGCCGCAGCCCCATCGGCGGCCTGTTCGTCGGAGCGCTGGTCGGCCTCGCTCAGGATTCTCTATCCAAGAATCCCCTAGGCATGTTCGGTATCACCAAAACGATCATCGGTTACGTGGCAGCTTCGGTCGGTTTGCGGCTGGACGTCGATCATCCGCTCATCCGCCTGATCCTCGGCTTTTTCTTTTTCGTCTTCCACCAGTTCATCTTCTGGGCGTTGTCGCGCGGCCTGCTCGCGCAGCAGGTGGCCTTTGAAACTCAGCGAACTCTGGTTCTCGGCCTCCTGAACGCCATCGTAGCCGTCTCGTTGTTCCACTTTTTGGATAAGTTGAAAGAGCGGGCTTAACGTAGTCCGGTGAGTCTCTAGCGATCATTGCCGCGAGATAATGCCGGTATGTTCTCGATAGATCAACTCGCCGAGGGTTTTGACAGACTGGGCGTCGCTCCAGGGGACACGGTTATGATGCACGCTTCCGTGCGCGCGGTGGGCGAAATCGCCGGCGGGCCGGACCAAATTCACCTTGCCCTCAAGCAGGCGCTAACCCGAGATGGCACGTTGATGATGTATGCAAGCTGCCCTGACTTTTGCGACGACGTCGGGCGCGGACATTTGACATCAGAACTTGAGAAGGAAGACATGTGCCCGGTTACAGGGCAGGACAGTGCGGCTTGTGAGGGCGAAATAGACTTAGGTGAGATCACTTTCCTCCAAGCAGGTCGAGGAGGTAGGATTCCGCGAGCGGAGTCTTGGAGACAGTGTTCCAGCCGATATAAAGACCGTGCGCCCGAAGAATGACGTTGTCAACTTCTGTGTATGACCATGCCCGAGAATTATCGTAATCAGCACTGTTCCGATCTTGCTGGAGTGCTACAAAATCCTTTGCAATAGCCGCGAGTGTATCGGCGGTCTTCTGATCGTCTGGTGACGCATTGTCTCCCAAGCGCTCCTTGAGTTTGCCAGGCAGAGCTAGCGAGGCAGTCTTAAGTCTCCCGTGCTCAAACAATCGAGCAAATCGGTGCCTTTCCCTGCCGACGGCCCAAGATTCTGCTGCCGTCATTGTCAAGAGATGGAAGACGGCATAATAGGCAGCCGACACCGCTCGGCGAAGATCGATCTGCTCAGTATCGCTGGGTTTTCCGGGATCGGCGAGCCTCGCTGCATGGATAAAGAAATCATCAATGAGATCCATCCAACTAGGCGTAGACCTCGTCGTTTAGGATTGCTTGCTCCGATTCGCTGCGGAAATTGAAATACGGGATGAGATCCCAATCGTTTTGAAAATCAATGCGCTCGCAGAGCACCTTCCTGAAGGCCTCGGTGGCTTTTGACAAATTGTCTTTCTTGCTCGCCTCATCGGTAAGCGTCACCCAAAAGAAGATTGCCGGATCTCCAGTCCAGTCGTTGCCTAAGGTGTGGCGCCATTTCACAACACCAGAACTCGGCTGGGGCATGATGCCGTTGAGCTTTTTCTGCAACTCCGCGGCCTGCGCAACTCCTCGTGCCTGGGGCATAACAGTTTCAGAATACCACTTGACAACTGCCTCACGTGTGAGTTCCGCTGGGAGGCATCGCACGGCCTGCGATTATAAGTGAACCGGGCCATTCGGTAGGGATCCAGCCTAATGCCTATTCCGCCTGCCGCGCTGGCAATCCGAGCTCACGTATGTTGGCGAGGTGCCGGTGTCATGCCCGTTGCCTCGGAACACCAGCGTCACACGGTTCGAAGCGTAAACATGCTTCACCCCGCTTCACTGCAGCACCTTATGCAGTACGACGGCTAGCCTCTTGGGCGCCTTCGCCAGCGAACTCTGGTCCTCGGGCTATTGAACGCTATCGTATTGGATAAGTTGAAACAGGGGGCGTAGCCCTCAGCCGCGGTCCCATCACACCTGCTGAAGAGCCTCACGCGGAACCTATAATGGTTTCCAATGCGCCGCTGGCTCCTGCTCTGCCTATCCGCGCTCGCGGTCGCGACCGCTGCTGACAACCTCGAGGACGCTCGCGCCCAACTGCTCGCGGGGCACGTGGACGCCGCCATAGAACTTCTGCGGGGACTGGTAGCGAAGGACCCCAGCGCCGTGGAACCCAGTGTCCTGCTGGCCGAAACTCTAATCGCGGGAGAACGTTTTGATGAAGCCGAAGAGGCCGTTGCCGCCGCCCTGACCAAACACCCATCCGATACCGGCCTCGAACGCCTGCGCGGCGATCTCCTCTATCGTGAGGGGCGGATCTTCGACGCCGATAAGGCGTACAAGGCAGCCATTAAGACCGATCCCAAAAACGCGCGCGCCCTCTACGGCATTTCGCGCGTATTCGAGGCGAGTTGCCTGCGCAAAAAGGCCTTCGAGATGTTACGCGTCGCGCACGCCATCGACTACCACGATCCGCGTATTGCTAATGCGTTTTACTCCGTCGACCGCCGCTCGCCGGCAGCCATTGCGCGCATGGAAACCGAGCTCGCGCACCAGCAGGATGCGGCTGACGGGAAAGCGGATCAATCTCTGTTACGCGTCCTCAAACTGTGGATCTCTGAAGCCAAAGCCCTCGATGGCAAGCCCGAATTCGAGGTGGCCTCGGCGGGCCAACAATATCGAATCCCGTTAGGCCGCGCAATGGACGGGCGGCGCCTTACCGGAGCCACCTTGCCGATCAGAATTAACGATGCGAAAACGGACTTGCGTTTCGATACCGGCGCCGGCGGAATTACGCTGGGCAGCCGCTTTGCCGCGCGGGCCGGAATCCAGCGCTTGGCCGACACTGACATCACGGGCATCGGCAACGGCGCGTCAGTCAAAGGTTGGGTAGGCTACGCTCCAAGTATTCGCATCGGCACTCTCGAGTTCAGGAACTGTATTGTGGAAGTGCCGGAGAAGAGCTCGGTGGATGATTCCGGCGGCCTGATTGGCTCCGACATCTTTCGGCGATTTTTGACCAAGATCAATTGGACGGGCCAGAGCCTCGATTTGGATCCGTTACCTGGTCCCGCTTGGGACGGCCACACGCTTGTGGATCGCTATGAAGGACCGGAGCTTGCAGGCTACAGCCAGATGTTGAACATTTATCACTATCTGCTGATTCCGACCTTGATCAGCGAGTCTACAACAGCAGAGCAGACCCCTGCATTGTTCCTGTTCGACACCGGCTCCAACACGAACATGATTTCGACCAACCTCGCACCTGAAATTACCAGGGTGCACGGCTCCGATGTGCAGGTGCGCGGCATCTCGGGAAAAGTGAAGATGGTCTATGATGCGGATAAGGTCGTGGTACAGTTTGCCACTTTCCGGCAGAAGATCCGAGACATTACGTCCTTTGATCTCCGGGGCTTTAGCCGTGGAGCGGGCGCGGAGGTCGGCGGGATCATGGGCCTGCCGCTGATCGGCATGTTTGAGTCGGTGACGCTGGACTATCGCGACGGCCGCATCAAGTTTGATTACAAACCGTAACCGTAGAACACTTCACTGCAAGGTGATGTTCAGTAAGACCGCCGTCTCGCGGGTGCTGTTCGCGCAGCCAACAAAGCGGCGAACTTCGGTTTTGCCGATCCAAACAACAGGAACGGGGGCCAAGTTGACAGCTCTCTTTTCCGCCGAGCTCAGGCCAGGTCGTAGCGATCAAGGTTCATCACCTTGTTCCACGCAGCCACGAAGTCCTTCACAAACGCCTCCTTCGAGTCGTCACATGCATAAGCTTCCGCGATTGCTCGGAGCTGGGAGTTGGAACCGAAGACGAGATCAACGACAGTGCCCGTCCACTTGAGTTCGCCCGTCGCCCGATCGTGCCCCTCCAACACGCCTTCAGATGTGGCGGACTTCTGCCACTTCGTGTTCATGTCGAGCAGGTTGACGAAGAAATCATTCGTCAACGTCCCGGGCCGCTTGGTGAAAACACCGTGTTTGGACTGCCCGAAGTTTGCATTCAGGGCGCGCATGCCACCAACCAGAACCGTCATCTCGGGAGCGGTCAGGGTCAGCAGGTTCGCCCGATCCACCAGCAGCTCAGCCGCCGATCCCTCGTGTTCCTTCCGAAGATAGTTGCGGAACCCGTCGGCGATCGGCTCCAGTACGGCGAACGAATGCACATCGGTCTTCTCCTGCGACGCGTCCGTGCGCCCCGGCGAGAAGGGAACCTTGACGTCGTGGCCGGCCTTCTTCGCAGCTGCCTCGACGGCTGCGCAGCCGCCCAGAACGATCAGGTCAGCAAGCGAGACCTTTTTCCCACCGGACTGCGCTTTATTGAAATCCTTCTGGATCGCCGTCAGCTTCTGAAGGACCTTCGCCAGTTCGGCCGGCTGGTTGACTTCCCACTCCTTTTGCGGCGCGAGGCGAATGCGTGCCCCGTTGGCTCCGCCGCGCTTGTCGCTGCCGCGGAATGTTGCCGCCGACGCCCAGGCCGTCGTGACCAGTTGTGAGATGGAAAGTCGGGACGCGAGGATCTTGGCCTTCAGGGCGGCAATGTCCTGTTTCCCGATCAATTTGTGATCCACAGCGGGAACCGGGTCCTGCCACAACAACGGCTCCGCAGGAACGAGCGGGCCAAGGTACCGCGAAACAGGCCCCATGTCGCGGTGCGTCAGCTTGAACCAAGCCTTGGCGAACGCGTCGGCGAATGCCTGCGGGTTCTCGTGGAAGCGCTTCGAAATCTTCGCGTAGATCGGGTCCAATTTCAGTGAGAGGTCCGTCGTGAACATCATCGGGGCGTGCTTCTTCGACGGATCGTGTGCATCCGGCACGGTGCCCGCTGCGGATGCGTTCTTGGGAGTCCATTGGTGAGCGCCGGCGGGGCTCTTCGTGAGTTCCCATTCATAGCCGAACAGGTTGTCGAAGTAGTTGTTGTCCCACTTCACCGGGTTGGTGGTCCATGCGCCCTCCAATCCGCTGGTGATCGCGTCGTCGCCTTTGCCGCTGCCAAAGGTGTTTTTCCAGCCAAAGCCTTGCTCTTCGATGCCGGCGCCCTCGGGTTCGCGACCGACATACTTGTCCGCATCGGCAGCGCCATGGGCTTTGCCGAACGTGTGTCCGCCGGCGATGAGGGCAACCGTCTCCTCGTCATTCATCGCCATTCGGGCGAAGGTCTCCCGAATATCCCTGGCCGCGGCGAGCGGATCCGGTTTGCCCTTGGGCCCTTGTGGATTCACGTAGATGAGACCCATTTGAACAGCGCCTAGAGGATTGTCGAGCTGGCGGTCGCCGCGGTAGCGCTCGTCGCCCAGCCACGTGCTCTCAGACCCCCAGTAAATGTCTTCCGGCTCCCAGATGTCTTCGCGCCCACCGCCGAAACCGAAGGTCTTGAGTCCCATCGAGTCCAGCGCAACGTTACCCGTAAGAATCATCAGATCGGCCCAGGAGAGTTTCCGGCCGTACTTTTGCTTGATCGGCCACAGCAGCCGACGCGCTTTGTCGAGGCTCACATTATCCGGCCAGCTGTTGAGGGGCGCAAATCGCTGTGCTCCGGAGCCTGCGCCCCCTCGGCCATCGGCGATACGGTACGTGCCTGCGCCATGCCACGCCATACGGATGAAGAGCGGCCCATAGTGGCCGTAGTCCGCGGGCCACCAGTCCTGCGATGTCGTCATCAAGGCATGGAGGTCCTTGATCACGGCATCCAAGTCAAGGCTCTTGAACTCCTCGGCGTAGTTGAACGCCTCGCCCAGGGGGTCGGACAGCGGGGAGTGTTGGTGCAAGATCTTCAGGTTCAGTTGATTGGGCCACCAATCTGCGTTTGTTGGGGCCCCAGCCGTTGCGTTTTTGCGAGCACCGTTCGAGAACGGGCACTTAGTTTCGGTTGGCGAGTTTTGCTTCTGATTGTCGGGGATAGTCGCCCCCTCTGCCGTGGTGAGTGTTTTATCCATATGATGATCTTCCTTCCAATTAGTCAAAAAAATTGTGACGAACTACGAGCCCATCCTGGCTTTGCCATTGGCGCGATCGCCGCCGGCCGCGCTTGCTGACGCGCCATTCATCCGGTATCCACGCCTACGACAGTTGACGGGAAGCGCGCCGCGGAGCGCACTTGGCGCAGAGCCCCCGGAAAATGAGTTCGCATTCGCGAAGAATCCGCTTATCGAGGGAGCCCGAGGCAGGCCTGGGCACGTCGTACCACTCAATGTCCTCAACATTGCCGCAGCGGTCGCAGATGAAGTGGTGGTGCCGCATGCCTTTCGCATCGAATCGCGCGGCGCGGCCCTCAACGGCCACTTCACGCACCAAACCCGCCTGCACCAAGTCCCGCAGATTGTTATAAGTCGTGGCCCTCGAAGAGCGCGGATCCACGCGATTCACGGCTTCGAAGATTTCCGCAGCCGTGGGATGCCTATTGTGTTCCATCAAGAATGCCATCACGGCGTAGCGCTGCGGAGTGCACCGCAACCCGCTGCCTTCCAAGGACCGTTTAATCGCCTCGGCGTCCATTAAAAAATTAGACTATATCTAATGTGACATTTTGTCAAGACTTATGCTTTGGGTTGCGGCTGCGAGCAGAAAACTGGCGGATGCCGTAGACTGCGTGTCCTCATCGGTGGCCGCCGTGTTACTCTTCCCACGTCGAACGGTCCCGGCGTTGCGCTCGCGGGGTTTTGAGCAGTGGGCGACAGATTGGTGCGGAATCATGAGTTCGGAACGACCACCCGCCGCCTCGCGCAATCCTCACGCGGTTCGAAGCGTAAACATGCTCCTGACACCGTTTCACTGCAACACGTTATTCAGCAGCACCGCTAGCCGGTAACCTGCCTTCGCCAGTTGCCCGCGGACCGCGTCCAGCGTTGCCGCATTGTACAGGACAGTCAGATCAACCGGCGGACTCATGTTGTAGAAATCCGGCGCCTCACTCTCGCACCGGCTGACGTCCACGTGAAGGAACCCGCGCGGCTCTACACCCGGCAGAATGCCGTGCGCGAGCATCGGGCCATAGGCCACCTGGAATGCGATGTCATGTGATTCCACGGCCATCTGATCGAAATCCATAATATTCGCGGAGCCGGCGAATTGGGACGCGAACTCGGTATCCAGGGAGCTGGCAAACGTCGACTCGCTGATCTGGTGGCCTTGGGAATTCTTCATGATCTGCTCGATCAGTCCGGTGTCCCAGGTTGCGTGGAGCTCATGCTCGCGGAATCCGTGCGTGGCCAGGCAGTTGCCGCCGGCGTCAGCATTGGTGGCGCAATGCAGCGGCTGATGCAGATCGCCCATGAAATGGATGATGAACTTGAGTTGCTCGCTTGTGGAGTAGGTGTTCGATCCATGCGGGAGGCTGCCGCCGGCCTTGAGATTGGCTGTCATGATGCGCAATTGGGCGGTGATGCAATTGTTATTCGCGCATCGCTGGCTGATCTCGGCGGCGCCATCCGCCGCCGCGAGATCCACAAAGTGCCAATCGTCTGTCCCCGCGCCTTGCTTCTTGCTCTTGATTGTGTCGGCCCAGGGAGCAACTTCCGCCATGGCCGCCGCCAACGCATCGCCGCCGGAACCGGCAGCCAGCAGCGCGCCGGCCTGTGCGTCCGTCGAGAGCAGTGCCGCCACGCGAGCTTGGGCCTGCGGCGCCAGATGCTCGGCCGCGATCCGCGCGATCACGCGATGCGCTTCCGCACCCCACGGGAGACTGCCTCTAGCCGACATCAGGAGAACCAACCCGACTTTCCAGACTTTTCGCATGACCGGACCTTCCTTCAGGCTTCGAAGCCGCGTTAATTACGTGGCCCAAGGGTCCACGGTGCTCTCTGTAAATATGTTTGCGAAAGTTACTGCTTTCCGGTGGCACTTTTCAGATAGACTGGTAAATAGAAGGTGGATTTCCAGAACCTGCCGTGAAGCTCCTTCCCATCGACCTGGAAACTCAGCATCGTGCCCCGGCAAAGCCGGGATTGCGGGATGACCCTAAGTTCGCCGCCGTGCGAATTGCTGTCTTCCAGTACTCAACCGTAGCCATCTTTTTGTTTCTGATCTCCGGTTTCTGGGATCTCCAGGTGCGTAATCCCGAGTTGTACAACGAGCTCGCGGAGCGCAACCGCATCAAGTCACTGCCCATCATCGCGCCACGCGGCAAAATCCTCGATCGAGACGGCCGCGTCATCGTGGACAATCACATGTCCTGGAGCGTCATTCTCTCCCGAGAAACTCTAAAGCCAGAGCACCTGCGGCCCATCGCCGACGGCCTGCGCCTCGACTACGACGACCTGATGCTGCAGCTCAAGCGCTACCGGTCGCGGCCCAAGTACGAGCCCGCCATCATCAAGCAGGAGCTGACGCCGGCCGATATTGCATTTGTCGAATCCCATAAAGACGCGGACTTTTTCCCGGAACTCGAGTTAATTCACGCGCAGCGGCGCATGTACCCGCAAAACGGGTTCGCGGCGCACGTGATCGGCTACACCGGTGAAATCAGCGAGTCGGAGCTCGATCTGCCGGAGTATGCCAAGTACGACACTGGCGCCGTGATCGGGAAGTTTGGTCTGGAGAAGCAGTATAACGATAGCCTCATGGGCGTCGACGGGCAGCGCGAGGTAGTAGTCGATAATCGCGGCCGTGAGCGCCAGGTGCTGGGAATCAAAGAGGCCATCCCCGGCAAGAACCTGCAAACCACACTCGATCTCGATGTCCAGGCCGTCGCCGAGCTGGTGCTCGAGGGCCGAAAAGGCGCGATTGTTGCCCTCGATCCGCGCAACGGCGAGGTGCTGGCCATGGCCAACCGGCCCACCTTCGACCCCAACAAGTTCTCCGTGCGCATCAAGTCCTCAGACTGGAAAGAGCTGTTGGACAATCCCGATCACCCCCTGCTGAATCGCGCCATTCAGGCGCAGTGCGCGCCGGGATCGACATTCAAGCCACTGATCGCCATAGCTGGCCTCGAAACCGGAACGATCGACGATCAGTTCACCATCACGTGTCCCGGCGGAGCGACCTTCTACGGGCATTTTTACAAATGCCATCAACGGGATGGCGTTGTGTCTCTCCACAAGGGTATTGTCCAATCCTGCGACGTGTACTTCTACAACGTTGGTAATAAACTCGGTATAGATCAGATCGCCGCGTTCGCCGATCAGGCCGGTTACGGCCATGCGAGTGGCATCGATTTGCCCAACGAAGCCTCCGGTGTGGTTCCTTCATCAGAATGGAAAATCCGTAATTTCCGCCAGAAATGGTATGCCGGTGAAACCATCTCGGTAGCCATCGGGCAGGGCGCAACCACGGTCACACCGCTGCAGTTAGCCCGCGCCATAGGCGGCATCGCCATGGGCGGAATCTGGTACCGGCCGCACGTCGTGAAAACCACCAAGCCGGACCCACCGCACCAGTATCCGCTGAACCCTGAGAACGTGGCCAAGGTCGTCTCCGGGATGTGTGGAGTGGTCAACGAGGCCGGTGGAACCGGGGGCCGCGCACGCCTGCCCGGCGTCACGATATGCGGCAAAACCGGGACCGCGCAACTCGCCTCTAACGAGTTCCTCCGCAAAGGGGGGCATGCACCCAAGGACAACGCCTGGTTCGTCGGATTCACTCCGCCGGAGCACCCCGAGATTGTCGTCGCCGCGCTCTGGGAAGGCGGCGAGAAAAGTTACTACACGGCTGCGCTCGTGCGCGACGTGCTCAAAGCCTACGTCGATAAGAAGACGAGGCTGGGGCAAAGTCTGGTGGCAGCGACAAAACCGGCGACGCCCGCCGCTGCCGAGGAAACACCGGCAACTCCGGCAGCGTCCCAGGAGCGCGAATGAGCGGCTACCTCAATCTCCGTGATATCGACTGGGGCATGCTGGTCATCGTGCTGGTGATTTGCGCCCTGGGCGTGGTCCAGATTTTCAGCGCCGCTATCGGCACACAGTGGCAGGACGCCTGGTGGAAACAAGTCATTTGGACCGTGGTCGGGCTGCTGCTGATGTGGATCGCCACCGCCATCGACTATCACGCGCTCATGACCCGTGTTTGGGCACTGTATTTCCTCTCCATCCTGCTCTTGCTCGCGGTCCTCGTTGCCGGCAAACAAGCGTGGGGCGCCACACGTTGGATTCCGGTGGCCCCGGGAGTTCACCTTCAGGTGTCCGAATTCGTGAAGCTGGTGATAATATTGTTGGTAGCGCGCTTTATGACGGAGCTGCGTGGCGATAACCTGGATCTTCGGGACTTATTGAAAATAATGGCCTTAATTGTCGTCCCGATGCTCCTGGTCATCAAGGAACCGGACCTGGGAACTGCTCTGACGTATCTCCCGATTTTGGGGGTGGGTGCGCTGTTGGCGGGTTTAAACTGGCGGTACGTCGTGGCGACCGCGATCATCGTCGTCCTGGTGGTGCCGGTCGGTATTCATTTTCTGCAGCCGTATCAGAAGGCGCGCTTAGTCAGTTTTCTGAACCCCGAGGGCGACCCGCGAGGAACCGGGTATCAGGTGATCGAGTCGAAAATCGCAGTCGGAGCGGGGGGAATGTGGGGGAAAGGGGTGGCGCATGGGACACAGACGCAGTTGCGGTTCCTTCCCGTGCCGCATACCGATTTCATCTTCGCCGCGTTTGCCGAGGAGCACGGATTCGTAGGGGTTGTGGTAGTGCTGGCCTTGTACTTCATGCTGCTGATGCAGATCGTGAAGAACGCGCAAACCGCGCCGGACAGGGCCGGGATGTATATCTGCATGGGCGTGGCAGCTCTGGTGCTGTTTCATGTTCTGGTCAATGTAGGAATGGTGGTGGGCCGCATGCCCGTCACTGGGATCCCGCTGCCGCTGATGAGCGCGGGTGGCTCCAGTATGCTGTCGATTTTCCTCATGCTGGGGCTGGTGAATAACGTACGAGTACGCCGTTTTGTGAATTGAAGTTTTGGTGAGGTAGTGAAACCGGGCGGCAGGGCCGCCTCAAAAATTTTGTTGGGGACTCATTGAGGACTCTCGGACCGGTGGCGCTCAATTTTGGGGGCGCGGTTCCGAACGAGGAGCGGGTTCCCCGGCCGGCGGCGGGTGTAGAGATCAGTTTCTCCACTGGCCCGGCAAGCGTGAGCTTCTGTAAGTCGTGAGCGTCGGCGCGGTAGGTTTACCGCCGGCGCGAGCATCGCGAAACCCACGCGGGGTGTCCACGTTCCCTCCTGGTTCCGGCGAGTTCATCGGGACCCAACGGAGGAATGTAATGTCAAAAGAGTTGGTAGTCTCTTCGACGCGCCATGAAACACGCGTAGCTCTCGTCGAAGATGATCAAGTAGTCGAGCTTTATTATCAGCGGGAAAAGGAATACTCGCTCGCGGGCAGTATCCACAAGGGTCGCGTCACGCGCGTTCTGCCGGGAATGCAATCCGCCTTCGTGGATATCGGGCTGGAGCGCGACGCTTTCCTGTACGTCTCTGATTTTTTCGAAGATAACGACGAGTACGACAAGGTTGTATCGAGTGTAGAAGACAAAGTTCTGAAGCTGGACAAGGGTAATGGTGTGGCGCTGGCCGTTGTCCCGCCTGCCGCCGATCCGGCGGCTATTGAGCCGGCGGCAGCTGCGGAGAATGCACCACCCTCGGATGACCAGCCGGTCGCAGCTGCTCCGGAACCGCGGACTGAATTTCGCGGTCCGCAAGGCGATCGTGGGCCCCAAGGCGACAATCGCGGCGACCGCCGCGGGCATCGCTCGCGGCGCCGGCGTTCCCGGGGTGGGCGTGGCGGCATTCCCGAGTCCAAGTACTTCTCACCCCGCGCGCGCACTGAGCCTCCGCCTGCTGAGGTCGCCGAGGCAGGCGAAACCGATGAGGAGTTCCCGGTTTTGCCTGGCGAATCGCTCGCCAAGTATGGCAATGCCGAAGACGTTCCAGCTCCCGGCGCCTCTGAGGACGAACCGGAAACACCCGCCGACGAGCAGCCAGACTTCGCCGCCGTCGCGGAACTAGTTGTCGTGAAAAGTGAAGAGCGCCCGGAGCCGGTCGTGATTGTCGAACGAGAGCCCGAGCCGGAGCCCGAATTGCAGGCCAACAGCTCGCCCGAGGAATCCCCGGTCGTTGTCACATTGCCAGTTGCGGATGCGGATGAGACGGTAGAACCCGAGGCCGTTGGCGACGCAGAGCCGGAACCGAGCGCCGAAAGCGAAACCTCGGAGTCCGAACCCGGCGCCGAAGCCGGTCCAGACGAAACGCAGCCTGAAGAAGGCGTCGAACCCGCCCGCATCCCCACCAGTTTGACCGCCACGCTCCGCGAGCAAGGCCCACGCTTTTTGCACCGCATGTCACGCCGCATGCGCCGCAAGATGCGTGCTGGCGGAGCCACACCTGACGAGGGCCAACGGCCCGCCGATGCGCCCCGCGAAATCCGTGCCCCGGAACCGCGTGTGGAATCCAGACCCGAGCCCACGCGCATGCCGGCAAGGACCGAAAGGACAGAGAAGTCCGGTCCGCCTTCCATCACCGATCTGCTGCGCGAGGGGCAGGAGATTCTCGTGCAAATCGCCAAAGAGCCGCTGGGCCAGAAAGGCGCGCGCATCACCTCTCATATCGCGTTGCCGGGGCGGTTCCTGGTCTATATGCCGACCGTAGACCACGTCGGCATCTCCCGCAAGATCCCCAGCGAAGAGGAACGCAGCCGCCTGAAGCGCATCATCCAGGCAAACCGTACCGGCATGTCCGGCGGATTCATCGTGCGCACGGCAGGCGACGGCCGCACCGAAGACGAGCTGCGTGCCGACATGCTGTTCCTGTACAACATGTGGCTCGACATGCGTCAAAAGGCGGAGAAGAAACCCGCTCCCGCGCTGATTCATCACGATCTCGACGTGGTGGAGCGCATCTTGCGCGACCAGCTCACCTCCGCGTTCAAATCCGTTTGGGTGGACAACGAAGAGGTCTACGAGAACGTCTTGAGTTTCGTGCAGCGGTTTCAGCCTGCCATGGTCGGCCGCATCAAGCTCTACACGCGCTCGACGCCCATTTTCGATGAGTTCAATATCACGTCCGAACTGGAGAAGGCGCTGCGGCCCAAGGTGTGGCTGAAATCCGGCGGACACATCGTCATCAACCAGACCGAAGCATTGGTCGCCATCGACATCAACACCGGCAAGTACGTCGGAAAATCTAACCGCCTGGAAGACACGATCGTCAAGACCAACACCGACGCGGTGAAGGAGATCGTCCGGCAGATCCGCTTGCGTGATTTGGGCGGCATCATCGTTGTGGACTTTATTGATATGGACGAGCGCAAGAATCGGCAGAAAGTGATGCAGGCGCTTGAGGATGCCATGCGCGCCGACCGCGCCCCCTACAAGATTCTCCAGTTCAACGATTTCGGACTGGTGGCCATCACCCGAAAACGGGTCAAACAGAGCCTGGAGCGCACGCTTTGCTCACCCTGCCCCTACTGCGAGGGCGCCGGCTACGTGAAGAGCGTTTCTACAGTCGTCGGGGAGATCTTGCAGGAAGCCCAAAAAGTTGCGGGTGCGCTCGAAGGCGACGGCGTGACGCTACGCGTGAATCCCGAAGTTGCCAAGATTCTCAAATCCAACAAGAACGATTACCTGCAGGAGATTGAGCAGGTCCTCGGCCGCACAGTGCTCGTAAAAAGCGATCCCCTGATGCACCAGGAGAAGTTCGACCTGGCGTAAACGCTGATTTAGTACATTTCTCAGCGGGCGCATGCCTCGCGGTTTCAGCGCTTTCGGTGTGTTTCGTTGTCTTTCGTATTGACAGTTGTTCCCTGTTTCTGATATACCTGCCGCATATCTATTTCAGGGAACGGATGGTTAGCTTCGGTTTGGTTCGCTATCCCCATCCTCCGGGAGGCAATTGTATGCTCACGCGCAAACAACTGAATAGCGTACTGGCACGAGTGCCGGCATCGCTCAATCCAACTCAACTCAAACCGGCCGTTTGGCTGTTGCTGGCTTTTGTCCTTTTGGGGTCGATGCCCATCTGGGCGCAATCGACAGGCGCGATCGTGGGAACGGTTGCCGACCCCTCCGGCGCCATCATACCGGGCGCGAAAGTGACCGCGACGAACGTGGCGACAACTGTGTCGCAATCCACGGTGACTACGGGAGCTGGGAGTTACACGATTCCCAATCTGGTGGTCGGCACCTACAACATTAGTGTAGAAGGCCAGGGATTCAAGCCCGGGAATGCCACCGGGATCACGTTGGACGTCAGCCAGACACGCGTGATCGATTTCAAGCTCACCGTCGTGGGCGTCGAGTCCACTGTAGAAGTGGATGCCACCCCCCCTCTGATCAACACGACAGACGCAACGATCGCCGGCTTGGTGTCAGAAGAGCAGGTGCAGACGCTGCCGCTGAACGGCAGAAATATTTCGGGGCTGGTGATGATGCAGCCGGGCATGGCCCAGGACACCGGCGGAATGGGGTGGATGGGCCCGCAATGGATCGCCAACGGCAATCGCGGCGAAACGCTGATAGGGACCTTGGATAATTCCGATATCAGCGATGCGGAAATGGGTACGCTCCAGTTCACGAACTTCAACCTGGATGCCATTGCCGAATTCAAGATCTTACAGAACAATTATTCCGCTCAATACGGGCAGGGCGCCGGCACTATCACCGAGATGGTAAGCAAAACAGGCACCAACGGGTTTCATGGCAGCGCCTTTGAATTCCTGCGCAACAATGATATAGACGCGCGCAACTTTTTCGCCACGTCCGTGCCGCCCTTCAAGAGGAATGAATTCGGCGCGACGTTTGGCGGTCCCATCAAGAAAGACAAGACGTTCTTCTTCGTCGAGTATGCTGGTCTGCGGCAGCGGCTCGGTGAGCCGGACATCGTAGCGGTCCCCACTGCGGCGGAGAGACAGGGTCTGGCCACAATCAACGGCTTCACTTATCAGGTGCCCATGAACCCGGTTGCCCAACAGATTCTAGGCAAATACCCGCAGCCCAATCAGCCCGGTGGAATTTATGGGCCAAACACGTTCAATTTCATGTTCTCACAGCCGACCAATGACGACCAATGGTCGGCACGTGTGGATCACCACTTCTCGAAGGACACCCTGTTTGTCCGTGCCTCTTACGCCAATCAGAACGCCCTAGAAACGGATCCCTGGGCGGCGGAGCTAGGCGGTGCGAATTTTTCCACGGCCAACATCGGCGACGCGCGTAATTATTCGATCAGCGACACGCACCTGTTCTCGCCCACCCTGCTCAACGTTCTTACGTTGACGCTCAACCGCGGGATCGAGGGCGTGCCTGAAGCTCCCGCAGAGGTCAACACCACCGCCACCAGCTTCAACGATGGCAGCCTTCAGGGCTGGGGGCCGGACACATTTGAAACCCAGTACAACGTCACCCTGTTCGACCCCAAGGATAATGTCAGCTGGACCCATGGACGCCACTCGTTCAACATCGGCGGCGAGTTCCGCCGCGAACGGGACAATGGCACGGGCGTGACCTCGATTGGGCCAAGCGGGGTGTTTAACTTCAACTCCGGTACGCCCCTCATCGCTGCACTCACCTCAACCAATGGGGGCCCGGTCATACCAGTGGGCGCGCCCAGTCCAAGCGGCCTGGTCAGCATGATGGAGGGTGATGATGTCAATTACGCCCGCGCCACCACCGTGCCGGGCTATGGTCCTCCTGGAGGCGGTGAGGTCTGGTGGGGCCTGCGCCGTTGGACTCTGGCCGGATATATTCAGGACGACTTTAAGGTCAATCGAAGACTTACTCTCAACCTGGGCCTGCGCTACGAATACGCATCGGTTCCCACGGAAGTCGGCAATCGCTTTGCCGGACCTGCCGATTACGGCAGTTTGTACGGACATTTTGTCGTAAACCCAAACCCCTTGTGGAAGCCGGATTACGTTGCCGGAGATTTTGCCCCTCGCTTCGGTATGGCGCTGAACGTGGGGAAAGGCACCGTTCTGCGAGGCGGGTTCGCCCTTTTCACCAATATGATTCCCACCGTTTACCCGGACCAGGCGTTGGTGAATTTCCCGGTCGCCTCGCTCAATTACTTGCCCCATGCGGCATATTCTTTGACGCCCGAGTCCGTTTCCCTACCGATTTTGACCAGCACCACGGGAACACCGCTCGCGGCCAATGGGAGCACGAAAGGCTTACCTCCCAATACTCCGGTAAACATTGCGCCGTACGCGGCCATCCTGGGTCCGCTCGGTGGCGACTATCCTTCTGATGGGCTACGAAACGGGTACACCATCAGCGGCAATATCACGCTCGAACACGAGTTTGCCGGCGGCATCGCTGCGCAGGCTTCGTACATCGCCAATAACGGCGTCGCTCTCTATAACCAGACCTATCCCAACGGGTTCAGCGGAGCGGAACCCCAGTATGCTCCCTATAGCCAAGTCACCCCAGGCCTGGGCGAACTTCAAGTTTTCTACAACGGCGCGCATTCGACATACAACGGCCTGCAGCTTCAAGCGCGCAAGATCTCTCCCTCGCACGGGCTTCAGTTCCAAGCCAATTACACCTATGCCAAGGATATGACGGACGCCGACGCCGTTTGGAGTTCCGGAGGCCCGAGCGGCGGAATCAGCCAGAACAATCCCCAATGCGTGAGGTGCGAACGGGCACAAGCAAGCTACAGCATCAAGCAGCGTTTTGTCGCGAACTTCGAGTACGATGTGCCCCTCGCTGGCTGGTCGGCTCTCGCAAGTCTCCCGAAACGCCTGACTCAGGGGTGGATGGTATTAGGGATCTATAGTGCGCAGTCAGGTTTTCCATTCACCGTTGTCACTCCCTATGGCAGTCTGCAGTACGGATATGACATCTTTGACGGATTCGGCGCCAGGCCATACCTGCTCCAGACGCCAACGAAGGCTGCCAGCGGCGGGCCACAATTTTTCTCGAATTCCGTGATCAACGGCTCCAGTTACGGGGCGAATGACGGTTACTTCTCTGAACCGACGGTCACTAGCCCGGTGAATGGCAGTGCGGTGCTGCCCACGCCGGGAAACCTAGGCCGGAACACATTCACTGGACCCGGTTGGTATAACCTCGACTTTTCGCTAGTCAAGGACACGAAGATCACCGAGTCGAAGCAAATACAGTTCCGAGCGGAATTCTTCAACATTCTCAACCACGCCACTTTTGCCACGCCGGGCGCCTCGATTGGGAATCCGAGTTTTGGTATTTCCACCGGCACGGCAACAACTGAGCGTCAACTTCAGTTCGCTCTGCGCTTTATGTTCTAACGGGCCGCCAAGGCCATAGTCCGTTCTAGCCCGCGGGGGCCTTCCCGAACTCGCTGGCTTCTGATATGATCCGCTCGGGGGTTTTTTATGATCCTCGAGCGCGTTTCTTCTTTATCTTTAGGTGAAATGGAACCGGCGTTGCGGCGGGCCGCGCGCCGGCGCAGAGCCAGCATCTCGAACGTCGAGGCGCTCGGCCCTGCTACCGTGTTCAGCCTTTCACTTCCCGAGTCCTATTCCGCACTATTGGCCGCGGATATTCGCTTTGCCGCATTTCTGCCTCTGCGCATCTCTGCTTATGAGCAAGAAAACGGTGTGATCTTACTCGCTGCATCGCCGGTAGCCTTCGCCAAAGCGCTGGGTCGTCCGGAGGCACAGTCCCTGGCCGATTCTCTGGAAAGTCTTCTAAACGCCCTCCTCGACGAAGTAAAGCGTCCAATTGTGCTCACGGCCCGAAGCGGTGGACATGCGGAATCGGCGCTGGGAGCGACTGAAGACCAGATGAACATGCGCGGCACGGTGCCGCCGCGCCTCGATCGCCGCGGCTCGCGGGTTGAGGAAATGGCCGGAACCGGCGAGCAGGATTCGCCCGGCGGCTAGTTTTCGGCGGCGTGCACTTTCGTGCGCGCCAGCAACTGCTCAGCGCGTTCGAGCGCTTTCTTTTCTGCCTCTTCGCGCGTAGCACCCATGGTGCGCGCCAGTGCCGCCCCAGGCGATACGTTGTCGGCCTTGGCGTGGAAGACGTCGCCCAGCCGGTACGAGGTCAGGTTGACCGGCCACCTTCCGACTTCCACTCTGCGCTCCCGATACTCTTCGACTTTCATGTGCTTCACGCCTGCGCCGAAACTGCTGTCTTGCCCCGCTCTACCGGCGCACCTACCAGGTTGCCCCATTCCGTCCACGAACCGTCGTAGTTGAGGACCTTGTTGAACCCCAGCAGATACTTCAGCACAAACCAGGTGTGGCTCGACCGCTCGCCAATGCGGCAGTACGCGATCACCGGCTTCGACCCGTCTACGCCCTCACCTGCGTACAATACCTGCAGTTCGTCGGCGGATTTGAATGTTCCGTCATCGTTGCACGCTTTGCCCCAAGGAATGCTTCGCGCCGTCGGAAGGTGGCCGCCGCGCTGACAGGTTTCGGGCAGTCCCGGGGGCGCCAGAATCTCTCCGGTGAACTCCTGCGGGCTGCGCACATCCACCAGGGCGTACTTCCCTGCTTCGAGCGCCGCCTGCACCTGCGGCAGAAACGCACGCAGAGAGTTGTCCGGTCCGCTCGCGTGATAACTCGCATGTGACGGTTTCGGCACATCGGTTGAAAGCTCGCGACCCTCGGCCAGCCATTTCTTGCGCCCACCATTCATAAGCCGGACATCTTGGTGTCCATAAATCTTGAGCTGCCAAAGCGCCCACGCCGCGAACCAGTTGTTGTTGTCGCCGTAGATCACTACAGTTGTGTCGTTCGAGACCCCCGACGATCCCAGCAGTTCCTCCAGTTTCTCTTTGGAAAGAATGTCGCGGCGCACCGTGTCGCAGAGCTGCGAATTCCACGCCCAGCCAATCGCGCCCGGGACGTGGCCCTCATCGTAAGCTTTTGTATCCACATCCACTTCCACAACCCGGACCTTTGGGTCAGAAGCGTGCTGCGCCACCCAATCCGTCGAAACCAGGGTCTCCGGATGAGCATAGTTCGCCATATTGATCTCTCCTGTGGGGAATCTACCTTAACTATATCGGTAAATAGGGCATTGTCAAGCCGAGGTCCCGCCCGGCAAATTGCAAGCGATTTCACTCATAGTGCAAGGCAATCATGGGATCGACCCGCGAAGCGAATCTCGCTGGCAGATATACCGCGAGAGTTGCGCACACGAGAAGCATCAGAAGAGACAAGACCAGCGAAATGGGGTCCACCGGGTTCAATCCGAACAGCAGACTTGCAACGCAGTGCGCGGCGGCGAATGCCAGTGGTAAGCCAATGGCCATCCCAGCGCCCACCAGCCACAGCGATTCCCGCATCATGAGCCACAGCACGTTTGCTGGCTTCGCACCCAGCGCCATGCGGATTCCGATCTCATTGACGCGCCGCGCGACGGCGTATCCAACGACGCCGTAAAGCCCGATGCACACCAGTAACAATGCCAGAAGCCCTAACAAGCTAGTAAGCGCGGCAAATAGCCGCTCTTCCCTAAGGGAGTCGTCGACAAGCTCAGCCATCGTATTGACGCTAATGGACAGGTTGGGATCTATTTCTCGCACAACGCGGCGTACGAACGGCGCCAATAGGATCGGATCGCCTGCCGTACGGATTGCAAGCAAGTGTGCGCCGTTCCAGGACGCTTGACTCTGCAAGAACGGGCAGTAGACAACGGGGCGCATGCGTGCGCGCAAATTGTCGTACTTTGTGTCCTTCACCACCGCGATGATTGTCCCGGCGCTGGTCGGCCTGCCGATCGGGTTTACGTCGCCAAAATAGCGGCGCGCCATGGATTCATTGATCGCGATCACGGGGGGCGCGGTCTCATCATCGCGGGACTCGAAATCGCGTCCTGCGAGGACTGGTATGCCGAAGGTCTCGAAAAAGTGTGCTCCTACATGATTAAAGAAGGTGTTCAGCTCCTCACCGCCGGGCGGAGTATACCCGGGAATGGAAATGTTTTCAAACCAACTTGGCTCAGTGAGGGGAGTATCCTGAACCACTGTGGCGGATCGGACCGTGGGCAGCGCTTCCACTTTGGCCAACAACATTTTGTACAGCTCGGCAGCGCGATGGCCCTTGTAACCGTTGGGAGCGGGATCCTGCCCCACGAGCAACACATGCTCCCGGTTGAAGCCCGCATCCACGTTTTTCAGGTTCTGCAAACTTCGGACGAACAGGGTCGCGCCTACAAGCAGCAACAATGACAGAGCCACTTGCGTTGTGACCAGAACTTGGTCCAAACGCCTTGGGCCGGAGCCACCGCCCGTTTGTTTCAGGGCGGAGGACAGGTCCGCGCGGGTGGCTCGCAAGGCGGGCGCCAGGCCAAACAGAACTCCACTCAAGAAACATAAGGCAGCGGTGAAGCCCAGAACCTGAACATTAGGTTGAACCTTCAGCTCGACGGCGAAAAACTTGAGCAGCAGTGTGTCCGACCAGAAAGCAAAGGCCAGACCCAGCGCGCCACCCGCGAAAGCCACCAGCAGGCTCTCGGTAAGCAGTTGGCGAATCAGCCGGAACCGCCCGGCGCCGATTGCCAGCCGCACCGCAATCTCCTTTCGCCGCGCGGCCGACCTCGCCAGGAGCAGGCTCGCCAGATTGGCGCAGGCGATCAGCAAAACCATGCCGACCACGCTCATGAGAATGCGTAACGGAAATGAAAACTGCTTCCTGAGCCGGTTGAGCCCTTGGCTCCCCGAGGCTACCGCCAGGCTTTGTTCGGAGAGCCGGCGTTGCACTTCCGGTGTGAGTCGCGGCCCGGCCTCGGCCGTCAGGAACTGCTGGTAAAGGACGTTGAGACTGGCGCGCGCCTGCAAATCCGATGTTCCGGGCTTCAACCGCCCCATCACATACAGCCAACTGGTGTGGGAGTCACTGGCAAACATTCCACCCGGCATTACTACGGGCTGCATACTCAAAGGCACCGTGACCTCGGGCAAGAACCCGGCTTGTGTACCGAAGAACTGCGGTGGCGTCACGCCTATGATGGTGAACGGGTGGCCGAAAATATGGATGACTTTGCCGGCCGCGGCGGGATCGAGAGCAAACTTCCGCTTCCAGAGGCCGTAGCTGATGACAGCGACAGGGTGTCCGCCGGCTACGCGATCATCATCCGGAGACAGAAGGCGGCCGGCGACCGCTGTGATGCCTAAAACGGAGAAATAATTGCCAGAAACGAACTGGCCGGTCGTGGGCTCTGCCTCTCCGTTGGATCGTACGCTCCAGCCCTTGAACGCATGGAATGCCACAACCCCCGAGAACACCGCGTTGTGATCGCGAATTTGCGAATACAGCGGATAGGAAAGTGGTACGGTGTCGTGCCCGGAGGCCTCTTGCCACAGGAGAACAAGCTGTTCCGGGTGATGGACCGGAAGAGACTCAAAGAGTACGGCATCGATCAGGCTGAAGATCGCCGTATTCGCGCCGATACCGAGCGCCATGGAGAGCACCGCCACGGTGGTGAATGCGGGGCTGCGGCGCAGCATGCGCAGCCCGTAACGGACGTCCCTGACAAATGTTTCCGCCAGTGGCAGGCCTCGCCAGTCCCGATAGACCTCCTTCGTCTGCTCCATCCCGCCGAATTCTCGCCGCGCCGCCTGTCGTGCCTCTTCGGGACGCATCCCTCTCCGCACGTTCTCCTCGGTCGCCATTTCGATATGGGCGCGCAGTTCCTCATCGAGTTCACGCTCCAGATGGCGCTTGGAGAAGAGACCGCGGATGCGGGACGCTAAGACACGAAGCCAGAACATGGCGGGGCTCCTTTAGAGGGACAACAGGAGCATAGCCCGTTCGCGCTGCCGGTGTCAATCGCGGCGGAGTTGGATCGTGGGCGCTGGAACGCGCTTCATTTGCTAAGAAGCTCGTCGAGCACTGCACCCTCCGGCCCGACCAGTTGCACGCGGAGCGCGATCTGCCCCGAGGCGTGAGTGGAGCAGCTCAGGCAGGGATCATAGGCGCGCACCACCGCCGACACCCGGTTGAGCATGCCTTCCTGAAGGCGGGTGCCGATGACGAAATGCTCGCTCACCTGCTGGATGCTGCGGTTCAGCGCCAGTAGATTGTGACCGGTGGCCACGATCAGGTTGGCCCAAACAATGGCTCCCTGCTCGTTGACCTTATAGTGGTGGATCAGCGTGCCGCGTGGCGCTTCCACCATGCCGATACCTTCGAGCGAGTTCACGCCCGCTTTCGCCCGAACATGCTCGTCCAGAATCCGCGGATCGTTCAGCAAAGTCTCCATGCGCTCGAGCGCGTGGATCACCTCGATCAGCCGCGCGTAGTGGTAGAGGAAAGAACTGTGTGCCAGTCTTCCATATCGCTGGCGGAATTCCTCGAGTTCGGCGTCAGCGCGCGGCGTGCCGCACCGGTCGGCGGCGTTCAGGCGCGCCAGCGGCCCCACGCGATAGACGCCATCCGGGTAACCTTGCGGGACGTAGTAGGGCGCCTTCAAATAGGAATCGCGCTGCGTCATTTCGGCAATGTAGCTGGCGTAATCCTCGGCGGGGATCTGATCCTGAAGGATCGTGCCGTCGGCCGCGCGAAACCGCAGCCGGCCGTCATACAGGCGCAAGCCGCCTGCGGCATCCACCATCCCGGCATACATCGTCGGCGCGGAACCGAAATAGTCGATCTCTTCCTGGAATTTGTCGATCGCTGACTTGAACAGACGCATGGTTCGAGCGGCAATCTCCCGCGCTTGCGGTAAGCTCGTCAGAATGCGGCTCCGTACTTCCGGACTGAGCGGCTCATTCACGCCGCCGGGCACGACCCACGAGGGATGGATGCGCTCCTTCGCCATGCCCTCGATCACCGTCTGTCCGAATCTGCGCAGCTCGATGCCGTCGCGCGCCAGCTCGGGATGCTTCTCGATGACCCCCAGAACGTTGCGCTTGGCCGGATCGGAATCCATGCCAAGCAGCAGATCGGGCGAGGACAAATAGAAGAAGCTGAGCGCGTGCGACTGCACCATCTGCGCGCAATGCAGCACATCGCGCAGCAACTCGCCGGCGGGCGGAACGCGGATCGCCATGATCGCATCACACGCCTTCGCCGAGGCCAGCAGGTGGCTCACCGGGCAGATCCCGCAGATCCGCGAGGTGATGCCGGGCATTTCATAAAACGGCCGGCCCTCGGTGAGCTTCTCGAATCCGCGGACCTGCGTGACGTGAAACTGCGTACTCGCAACGCGGCCATCGTCATTCAGATGAATCGTGATCTTGGCGTGCCCTTCGATGCGAGTGACCGGATTGATCGTTATGCGTTTCATCGCCATCCCCTCATCCGAACTTGACCTTGGACCCGAAATCCGGATTCCGGCCCGCCAGGAAATCCTGGATCACTGTCAGAATGGTTTGTGAGCTGGGCGGGCATCCGGGTACGTGCAAATCCACGTGCACGTAGTCGTGCAGCGGGCAGGCCTGTGGCAGAAGCTGTGGAACTCCTTCGACAGGCATCGTCAACTTCCCCGTCGGGCCTTCACCGTATATGCGCTGCAACAGGCGGCTCACCGGAATCGAGTTCCGCATGGCGGGAACATTACCAGTGACCGCGCAGTCCCCTAACGCCACCAGAACCCTCGTACGTCCGCGGATGTTTTGGATCTTGTTCAAATCGTCCTGGCTGCTCACCGCGCCTTCGACCAGCGTGATGTCGACATTCTCGGGAAACTCCTGCGCATCTACCAGCGGGCCGTAAACGATGTCCGCCTGCTCCGCCAGCGCAATGATCCCCGCATCGATGTCCAGCAGGGACATATGGCACCCCGAGCAGCCATCCAGCCACACCGTTGCCAGCCGCACTTTCTTCATGCCAGCACTCTCCCATGGATCGCCAATGCGCTGATGTTGCCGCACCTTTTTTCCATTTCTTCCACTGAGCGTCCCTTCTCAGCGAGCGCTCCGGTCGGGCAGGCCTGCACGCACTTGCCGCAGCTCGTACAACTCGTGGCATCGCCCCATGCCTGGTTCAAGTCGCTGACCAGCCGCGCTTGAATGCCGCGCGACGTGATTTCCCACACGTGCGCCCCTTCCACTTCCGCGCAAACCCGCACGCACCGTGTACACAGGATGCAGCGGTTGTGATCCAGCACGAAGCGCTCGTGCGACATGTCAACCGGCAGGTTCGGGTAGTTATACGGATAACGCACGTGTGTCACGCCGAGCGACTGCGCCATGGATTGCAATTCGCAGTGGCCGTTCGAAACGCACACCGCACAGATGTGATTGCGCTCGACCAGCAGCAATTCCACCGCAATGCGGCGGTATTCCGCGAGGCGCGGTGAGTTGGTGGTGACCGACATCCCGTCTTGCACCGGCGTGGTGCAGGCCGGCAGAAGACGGTTCGTGCCGGATGCCTGCACGATGCACAAGCGGCACGCACCGACTGCGCTCAGTCCCTCCAGGTAGCAAAGCGTCGGGATATATTTCCCGGCCGCTCGCGCCGCTTCGAGAATCGTTTGTCCCTCGGTGGCTTTCACCAGCTCGCCATCAATTCGGATGGATAGTACTTTCGCCGGCACGTGTCCTCCCTCACCTCGTGTTCGCGGTCTTGACGTCGCAACGCAGGCACCGGCATGCCTCTTCCAGTGCCTCTTCCGCGGTCAGACCCAGAACCACTTCCTGGAAATTCCGCGCGCGGCCGCTCACCGGAATGTGATGGCCCGTGTGCCGCCGGCTGGCGTCGGGTTGTTCCGGAGGCGTCTCGTCGTACTCAAACTCCGGGAACAGCCGGTTCCACCGGTGGTCGCCCATCAGCCGCTCGTCGATGTTGCGCGCGGCCTTCTTGCCGTAGCCCATGGCGTTGGAGACGTTGGACGCCCCGCTGATCACATCGCCGCCGGCGTAAAACGTGGGCCGGCTGGTCTCGAGCGTAAAGCGGTCTACTTCGATGGTGCCCGATTCTTTCATCTGCAAGCCCGAGGCGCGCGCAAAATCCAGATCGAAACTCTCGCCCACCGCCAGAATCACGCTGTCACATTCGAAGCGCCGGATCTCCGCCGTGGCGACCGGCTTGCGCCGACCCGAGGAGTCGTATTCTCCCAGCCTGGTTTTGACTACCTCGATGGCCTTCACGTTGCCCTCCGCATCCCCGATGATGCGGTGCGGCGCCACCAGAAACACGATCTTCGCGCCTTCCTGCTGAGCGGCTTCGGTCTCCTCTTCGATGGCAGGCATGTCCCCGCGCTCGCGCCGGTAAAGAATCTGCACTTCCGACCCCATGCGCATGGCCGTGCGTGCCGAGTCGATGGCCGCATTTCCACCGCCAATGATGGCTACCTTGCGGCCCAGCGGAATTTCCTGCTTCTTCGCCACGGACTCAAGGAAATTCAGCGCCGTGTGCACACCTTTCAGTTCGGTTCCGGGGAGGTACACCCAGGAATCCTTCCAAGTACCGATGGAGATGAAGGCGGCATCGTAGCCGTCCTGTATGTCGTTCAAGGGCACGTCAAAGCCGATCCTGGTGTC
Organism: Bryobacteraceae bacterium; assembly: GCA_035297145.1. GTDB lineage: Bacteria > Acidobacteriota > Terriglobia > Bryobacterales > Bryobacteraceae > QHXW01. Next base: position 94,002 of record DATGZN010000075.1, on the reverse strand, counting down.
GAAGACAAACTTGACTCCCATTCGTTCGATCAGCCCGATCTCACGCCGCAGCACGGATTTGGGCAAACGATAATCCGGCAGCGCAAAGCGCAGCATGCCGCCCGCTTCGGACTTGGCATCGAAAACCGTGACCTGGTGCCCCAGCAACGCCAGATAGAAAGCAGCCGTGAGGCCGGTTGGCCCCGCCCCGGCGATGGCGATCTTGCGTCCCGTGGGCTCGAGCTTCCGCGCCACGATGCGCGCCACCATGGCCTCGTACCGATCCGACAGAAAGATCGAATCCGCGATGAACCGGTGCACCTCGCGCATGTTCACCGCCTCATCCACGGTCTGGCGGCGGCACCGGTTGTCGCAGGGATGCTGGCACACACGGCCGGTGGAGGAAGGCAGCGGGTTATCGAGAATAACGGATTCGAACGCGTCCTCGATCCGCCCTTCTTTGTAGAGCGCGAGGAACCGGGGAATGTTCATGTGCAGCGGGCAACTGTTCTCACAAGGGGACAACGCCAGTTCTTCGCAAACCCCGGCCCGGCAGCGCCGCCTGACGATGTGATCCTCGAACTCGTGGCGGAAGTGCCGCATGGTCGTTAGCACGGGATTGGGCGCGGACTGGCCCAGCCCGCACAGCGAGCAGTCACGAATCATGCGGCCCAGTTCGTCGAGAACGTCGAGGTGCTCCGATTTCGCGGCTCCTTCGGTGAAGGCATTGAGAATGCGAAGAGCCTTGTCTAGCCCGACCCTGCATGGCACGCACTTGCCGCACGATTCCGAGTGTGTGAACTCGATGAAATAGCGCGCCACGTCCACCATGCAGTTGTCTTCATCCATGACCACCATGCCGCCCGAGCCCATGATGCAACCAAGCTGCACCAGGCTTTCGTAGTCCACCGGCGTATCGAACATCTCCTGCGGGATGCAGCCGCCTGAAGGACCGCCCGACTGCACGGCTTTGATGCTCCGGCCGTTCACGCCGCCCTCGCCAATGTCGTAGATGAAGGTCTTGAGCGGCGTGCCCAAAGGCATTTCTACGAGGCCCGTGTTTTGGATCTTGCCCACCAGTGAGAACACTTTGGTGCCCGAACTCTTGGGGCTGCCGGTTTCGGTGAACCATGCCGGACCTTTGGTGACGATGGGCGCGATGTTGTACCAGGTCTCGACGTTATTGATATTGGTCGGTTTCCCCCAGAGCCCTTTTTGGGCGGGAAACGGCGGGCGTGGCCTGGGCCGCCCCGATTCACCTTCGAGCGACGCGATCAGCGCCGTTTCCTCGCCGCAAACAAATGCCCCTGCTCCTTCCACCAGCTCGATATCAAAGTTGAATCCGCGGCCCAGTATGTTGCTCCCGAGCATGCCGTATTCCCTGGCCTGTTCGATCGCGCGCATCAGACGGTGCACCGCCAGCGGATACTCCGCCCGTACATAGATGATGCCTTCGGTCGCCCCCATCACATAAGCGCCGATAATCATGCCCTCCAACAGCGCATGCGGATCGCTTTCGATCTCGTTGCGGTTCATGTACGCGCCGGGATCGCCTTCGTCCGCGTTGCAGATGATGTACTTCCGGTCCGCCTTGGCTTTGGCGAGAAACTCCCACTTGTTGCCGGTCAGGTAACCCGCCCCGCCGCGCCCACGCAGTTTGGACGCTTTGATCTGCTCAATCACGTTGGCGGGCTGGGCGTCGATCAGAACCTTGTACAGCGCCTCATGTCCGCCAACGGCGATGTATTCCTCAATGTCATCGGGGTTGATGAAGCCACAATTGCGCAGAACGATCTTTTTCTGGCCCTTGAAAAATGGCACCTCGTTCCAAGCCGGCAACTCCGGGTAGCCGGGACCGTACTTGATGTGCGCGGTAATGTGGTCCCACTCCTCGATGGTGCAGTAGGCCAGGTCGGGAGTGATGTTTCCCATGGAAAGATCGTGCAGAATCTGTTCAGCGTCGTGGGCCTGCACCCTGCGGAGCACCGTAAGCGCGCGGCCAGGGACGTGGATGTTGACCAGAGGCTCCTGCGAGCAGGCGCCGAAACATCCCACGCTGGTAAGTTGCACATCCGCACCGGTGCGATCGATGGCTTCTTGAAAAGCGTGAAACACGCCTTCCCCGCCATTGCCGCGACCGCACGTGCCCATTCCGATGGCCACACGCGGGACTGAGGGAACCAGCTTATTGAGGCCGGCGTCGCGAACCGCATGAAACGTGCTGATGTCCTGAATCCTGGGCATCAGTTGCTCTCCCGTTTGATGGCGTTGATTTCCCGCTCCAGCGTGCGCTCATTGACGTGCCCGCAAATGTGATGATTGATTTCCGCCACTGGCGCAAGCGCGCATTGCCCAAAGCAAGCCACCGTGCGCACCGTGAATTTGCCGTCCGGCGTCGTGATGGAAAGCTTGTCGGCTTCGTACCGATCCCCGGCGTCCTCGAGGCCGAGATCCAGGCGTATACTCTCCAGCAGGTTGCGCGACCCCCTGGTATGACACGCCGTTCCCCGGCAAATGCAGATGGTGTTAGCACCTTGCGGCTGCAAATTGAAAAGCGAGTAAAATGTCGCAACGCTGTAAATGCGGGAGAGAGGAACGCGGGTCTTTTCCGCGATGTAACGCAACGTCCCCATCGGCAGATATTTGCGAGCATCGTGGCTTTGCACCGCCTCCAGAATCCCGAGCAGCGCGCCGGGACGGCCGCCACGCTTGACGATCAAATCGTCGATGAACGCCTGTTCGGCCGCATCTGGCAGTTCGTGAGCCGTCATGGTTCCCCCCCAGAGGAAGTAACCTGCAGTTCGAAGTCCATGAAATCGGAGGACTTCAACTCCAAAGCCAGACTGGGTGAGTCACCCCGATAGCTAATGTGTATGTGTTAGCAGGCGGGGGCGAGATTCCACGGGAAGATGCGGCATTTCACCCGATTTGGCGGGCCCCAGTGTACCCTGGAAACATGGCAGGTTCCCTCCACCATGGCGGCGGCCACCACGCACCGCGTGACTACGCGCGGACGCCCCTCAACATTTATTGGGAAACCACGCAGGCCTGTGCGCTCGCGTGCCGGCACTGCCGCGCCGAAGCCGTCCCCACCCCTCATCCCATGGAACTGACATTCGAGGAGGGCGTTGCCTTTCTTCGCCAGATTCCGGATTTCGGCGAGCCCTTGCCGCAACTGATTTTGACCGGCGGCGATCCGCTGGCCCGGCCGGATCTCTACGAACTGATCGACGAAGCACGCAAACTGGGCATCGGCGTTTCCATCACTCCGGCGGCCACACCGGCGTTCACGCGCGAGGTGCTGGTGCGGCTCAAAGAGCGTGGCGTGGAAGGCTTAGGCCTCAGTCTGGACGGCTCGACCGCCGCACGCCATGATTCGATTCGCGGCGTACCGGGCACCTTCGACCGCACGGTGCAGGCGATGCGCTGGGCCCAGGAACTCGAGATGCCGTTGCAGGTCAACACGCTTGTGGCTGCGGAAACGGCCGATGACGCACCGGCGATTTACGAACTGCTGAAGCCGTTGGGAGTCGCGCGCTGGAGCCTGTTCTTCCTGATCTCCGTGGGGCGCGGCAAAGTGCTGCAACCGCTCACGCCGGAACAAGGCGAGAAGCTGATGGGCTGGATTTTCGAAACGTCGCGCGCGGCATCCTTCACGGTCGCGACTACGGAAGCGCCCTCCTATCGCCGCGTGGCGCTCGACCGGATGCGTGCTGAAGGCGTGACCGGCGACCAGATCAAGCGCAGCCCGGCGTTTCGCAGCTTCGGCATCCGCGACGGCCACGGCATCATGTTCGTTGGGAACACGGGCGACATTTGTCCGGCCGGGTTTCTGCCGCTGAGCGTGGGCAACGTGCGCAAGGATCGTGTTGCCGACATCTATCGCAATGCTCCGCTGTTCCAATCGCTGCACGACCCCACGCAGTTCGAGGGACGGTGCGGCGTGTGCGAGTACCGCGCGCTGTGCGGCGGATCGCGCGCTCGGGCATACGGGGCGACGGGCAATCCGCTGGCAGAAGATCCGTTCTGTCTGTACGAACCGGAATAGCCTCAAAGTTCCCGAAGCTCGACCGGTTTGCCGTGTGGCGTGTGGCGATACGCATCGGCCCACGCTTCCTTCCGCTCTAGCATGGCCGCCGGATTCGATAGCCCTTTTGCGGTGACCAATCGTTCGAGCGCCGCCAGCCAATATTCGTAGTAGCGCGAGCCGTCGTCCGGTTCACCGCGATCCGCGGCGGCCTTCAGTTCTCCGGCGAGCGCCGCCGCCCATTCCTTCCAGGTGAAGTAGCCCTGTTCAGAAAGCCTGACCGCGAGCGCGAACGCCTGCGCCTGCCAGGGTTCGGCAAACACGAGTCCGTCCTCGTCGCGCGGCAGACGCGGTAAGTTGAGGTCAGGCGTGCTCAAGATAGTCGTCCCACATGTCCAGATGAACGGAGTCCCGGGGTGAGGCGTTCTCACCCCAAAGTTCGCGCGCGGCAAAACGAACGGAGTAGACGTGCTGGCGCTTTTCGCCCTGGAAGTGCGCATTGGTGTCGGGAAACGAGTAGACACCGTGATCGTGCGTGATGATGCCCAACTTGCCACGCGCATAACGTGGGAGTCGCGTGTGCCCCGTTGGATTCATATTTCGGGCGCGTGCACGCTGGCCAACCGTGAACCGAGGTGAAACCTTGGGATCATGACTCGAAGGAATACCGCGACCAAGACGCTGAGCTGCAACGGCAGCTGTCAGGGTCGGGGTGGCTTTCGCCGAGCCGGGATCTGGCGCGCCGGTCTCGAGTTCCTTCGGCGTGACCAGGCCGTATTTCACCGCCAGCTGCTCATTGATCCGCAGCCACCGCTCGTAGTACGTCATGCGAAAGTAGTCGGCGGGCGGAAGCAATTCGATTTGATGACGCCACGTATCCAGGTTCCATTTACCTATGAACCGGAGCGCCCGGTCGATCCCGTATATCCGCCCCTCCCAGGCTGCATGGAACACGGGCTCTTGCTTTTCGTGTTGGACGGGGCCCATATCTTGCAGACCACCCATGTCATGGACGCCGTTCATACTTTTTCTCCCGGAGGTGGCACCTTGGAAACGCCCACCATCGCGTCCCTCGTAACCAGTTCCGCGAGTTCTGCTTCGCTCAGATTGTCCGTGCCCGCCGGACGTTCGGGAAGTACGAGGTAGCGCAGCTCCGCCGTGCTGTCCCAGACATGAACTTCGACGTCTTCATCGAGTTGGGTACCGCATTCCCGCAGAATTCCGCGCGGGTCGATCACAGCACGCGACCGGTAGGCCGCCGACTTGTACCAAACCGGCGGCAATCCCAGTACGGCCCACGGATAGCACGAACACAGCGTGCATACAACCAGGTTGTGGACCTTCGGACCGTTCTCGACCACCAGCATATGTTCGCCCTGCCCGCTGGTGTAGCCTAGCTCCGCGATGGCCGATGGAGCATCCGCCAGCAGACGCTTCTTGTAAGCGGGATCCACCCAGGCGCGTGCCACTACGCGCGCTCCATTGCGCGGACCCACTTTGTGTTCAAACCGATCAACCAACAGATCGAGCGCAGCTCGATCCACGAGTCCTTTTTCAACGAGCAGCGATTCGAGCGCTTTCACCCGCAACGCGGCGTCGGATGGAACGGCTTGATGCTCATGTTCACGATCTTGTCCTTGTGCCACATTCTGCGCCGCCACAGCACCCGCCGCAGTCAGGAACGTCCGTCGTGTGGAATCCATAGAACCGTCGCTCCGTTGATCCGGAATTTGCGTTCCGATTCCCGGTCACCGGTCAGCATAACACTCTGGGTGAGCGCGTCACTCATTGCAGCCTGGCGTATTCCGCTTGGGCTTGCTTGAAGATTGGGATGTCGGGGTCGGCGTCGTTCCAGAGGCTGAGGAAACCTTGGTAGGCAGCCTTTGCCCTGGTCTTGTCTCCGGACAAAACGAACGCTCTGCCAAGTTGCAGGTGCGCCAGGGCGCCTATGGGGTCGCTGACAACGATCCCGCGATGATCGACAATTTTCTGGAATTCCGAAGCGGCCTCGGCGCCTTGGCGCGCGGCTAGATAAGCTTCGCCACGCACGTATGCCGGATAGAGGGCCCCGAAGTTTCCATGGATCGCGCTGCGCGGCATGCCCAACTCATAGGGAATGGCGACTTGCAGCAGTTCGATCGCCTTGGCAGGCTCACCTTTGTCCACGGCCAGCCGAGCGCGAAGCGACGGCAGGTAGCTGAACCGCACTCCGGTGTCCTCCGGAAAGCGCCTTTCCAGATCGGCAGCCAGTGTTTGAGACTGAGAAGAATCCCCCGACTCGGCCAGTGCAAAAGCAGCGCCGTACTCCACATAAAGCTCTCTGGAAATCTTCAGCGCCGCCAGCGCGCTTCGCCTTGCCTCGGGCGCATTGCCGAAGAAGGACTCCCATAGCGCCTCAGAGATGGCGTACAAAGCCGCCTTGTCCCGGCTCACGGGCAAAGCCAAATCCACGGCGCGACCTAACGCCCTCCTCGCCTTTTGCAAGTGGCCCCCATACGCCAAAACAAAAGCGTCGTGGTCGGACTTCCAGTCTCCAGGTCCGGATTATCCCTTCCCCCGAGCCAATTCCCTTTCCATTCCCGCCCTGTCGCCTTTCAAGAACGCGATATCATAGCGCAGCACTACGAACTCCGGGCTTTCCAGCTGACGCTCGGCAGCCCGCCGAAGCGTGTTCTCAGCCTCCTCCGGGCGGTCGAGACGTTGATAGTCGTCAGCGATAAAGGAATACCCGGGGCCAAAGTCCGGATCGAGTTCGACCGATTTCCTGGTTTCTTCAATCGCCTTTTCGTACTGGCCGAACACAAAGTAAATCAGCGCCAGAAATCTTGGCGCCATCAACTCACGAGGATAAGTTTGCGCCCACGCTTTGCAGGTCTGTAGCGCCTTCTCAAGGTTGCCCGTGACCTGTAGATCGTAGGAAGCAGCGATAAAGAACTTCTCCTGGTCACTGGTGCGTTCGCGCAACTGATACGCTTTGCGCGTGTTCTCCGCGGAGAGGGCTGGATCCTCAAGATCGCCGTACACCCGCCCCAGATACGCGTATGCCATGGCGAACTTCGCGTCGATCTCAGTGGCACGCGTGAAATAGGGCAGGGCAGCGGCGTCGCTGATCGTAAACAAGGTCTTCACACCCGCGCTAAAGGCCTTCAAGGCCTCGAGAGACGGCGTAGTGGCCTCGGCGAGCGGAGTACGATGTCTTTCGATCGTGGCCAGCGATTCCCCGGCTCGGGTCCTGAAATTTCTCGCGATTTGAGTCAGGGCATTCAAGACTTCTTCCTTTCTTGCGGCTTGCGCCTGCTCCTCATCGAGGACGTCTCCGGTGCGGCAGTTCTTGGCGCGCAACCACAATACATATTGGCTCCCGAGGCGCGCAATCGAGCCTTCCAGGACCACGGCGCTGAAAGTGCGCTCGCAAACTTCACGGGCGATTTCCGGGGTGAGGCGGGTATCGGCCGGGCGGTCCATCAGATGCAGTGTCTGCTGGATGCGCTCCTCCGAGACGATGCTGAGAAAAGGCGATTGTTCCAGCTGGACCTCCAATCCCTGGCGGAGCGTTCCTTCAAATACCGGGTCACCCGTTTTGTTGATGAAATCGGCCAGAACCAGCGTGTCTTTGTCCGTCAGCTTTGGGGTGCGGTGAGAATAGAAGTAAGCCGCGGCGAAGAGAGCCAGGGCGCCAGCGGCAACCGGAACAATCGCCTTCCAGCGTTTGGCGATGCCGGTTGCGGCTTCGGGCTGCGCGCTCGTGTCCCGCTTCAAGCGCTGGAGATCTGTGCGAAGCTCCGCAGCCTGCTGGTAGCGCAACTTGAGGTCTTTTTCCAGGCACTTGCCGATGATGCGCTCTAGCTCAGTCGGCAAGCCGGGATTCGGCCGCACGGGAGCGCGGTTGAGAATGCGATCGAAAACGATCTCCGGGCTTTCCCCGCGAAACGGCAGCGTGCCCGTGGCCATTTCATAGAGCACCACACCGAAGGAGAATAGATCCGAGCGGGCGTCCAGATCTCCGGCGCGGACCTGTTCCGGCGACATGTACGACACCGTTCCCAGCGCGCTCCCCGCACCGGTCAGTTGCTCTTCGATGGCGAGGCTCGATTCCACGGTATCTCTGGCGGCTGCGCGACGGTCGCATGCTCATGGATGGTCTGGACGCCGCCAGCGCGGCCTTTCAGGTCGGATACGAAAGTGCCAGCCAATTTAACCGCGAATACAGCCGTTTCTTCGGCCAACCACCGATGCGTGATATTCGGACCCTTCGCTCGCCAAGCGCTCCACCGTTGGAGTCGGTCAGGAATCAGTAAAAGCCTTAGCGCCAGAAGACTCAGAACGAATCCGGCCATCTCCGGGCCGAGTGAATGATGCCGACCAGTTCCACGGTTTCCCTCAATCCGGTACGCCACAATATAGGGAGAAACGATCAATTCTCGCGTCCCTGTGACGCGTCCCTTCCGGCCGATCTCTGGATGCCGTGAGATCGCCTCAATCCCTGATAGAATCCGTTCCACCGTGTCGGCCGCGGCCGGGAAGTTGTCTTCGGCCGCGTGGGCATGCAAAGACTCCAGATCCCGCAGCGCGGTCTGAGTCCAACGGATCGTCATTTTCGCCGCAAACGGGCAATGACCTTCTTGACTTCCCTCTCACTCGCGAACTTACCGGCTTCTGCCTCGCGCAGCCCTTGCCGGATGTGCTGCACCTGCCACCGATGTGTCTCCACGTAAGCCGCCAGCGCCTCATTGACCACATGGCTCCGGTCCCGATCGAGCGCCGTCGCAATCGCATCCAGCGCCTCGCGCGTCTCCGGCTCGATACGGACAGTCATGGTTTCCTTGGGCATTGTAATACAGCGTAGCACGATGTAACGCGAGCAGAAGCCACGCCGCTGGAGCCGGCCCGTCGAGCCGATCGGCTTCAAAACCGGAGACGGTGGTCTGACACTGGGCTCTGTCATAGCACTCCCCTGAAGGAGGAGCTTCTCGCCGGCGTCGTTAGTGGTCCTAGGAATCAACGGAGCCGGATTCGTCGGATTCTTCCGCATCGGATTCTACCGGTAGAGGATGGCCGATCACAATCCGGCGCAACTGGTCCGCGATAGCTCGTCGGGAGATCATATCTAAGTAGTTGTCACCCAAGTCGACGAACCAATAAATCGATCCATCTGATTCGTCGATCCGCCCGTACCCCGGTGCCATCGCCAACTCTCCCTTCCGCTTCGGCACCTCATGCTTTGCAAGATTCATCCGGAGTGCCTCGATCCTACGAAAGAGCGGTTCCACCTCGGCATGTGACGTTTCAAGCTGCTCAACGAACTTTGGGTCATCGCGTAGTTGCTCGACATGGCCCCGCCAATAAGCCTCAGCAATCTGCCGTCGCATGCTGTCTTCACCGGCTATTTCCTGTTCCTCCATTTGCGCGGCTCCTGCCCTCTTCAGGTCGCGGATGAACTGTCGCCACGTACGTAACAACTCGTAGGTTGCAAAGATCCACATTTGGCTCAACGCTGAGACGAAGAGCACATCAGGAAACGGCGTTCGCTCGCGCCGATGGTACTCCTCCAGCAGGGAGCTCTCTAGGTCTCGCAAATATACGTCTACTAACATGATGTTCTGGCCCTGCATTGAGAGATACAAGTTGTCGAATAGAGGCAGTTTCCAAAGGAGCTCACCCATCGAAAGGAATTGCATACTCTAATTCTTGCATTGCGAAAACAGCCAATTCGCGAGGAGGGTGTAGGCCACTCTTGGGCGTGCCAAAGGACGTTCCAAAGGAGGGATGGAGACCTAAAATCCCGTTTTCCCGAGCGCGGTCTTCAGCGACCAATCGCCAGCCGCATCAGAGGCGGGAATCGTTCTGTGAAATCGAGAAATCAGGACTCCGTCCGTCAGTTCTATTTCAGCGGCCCGCCTTGTTGGTGCCGCGCCACTCGACGCAGGCCTTCGCTCGCGGTGGTGCGCTGTGAGAATGCATCCGTCTCCGATCATGAAGGTTGTCGGAGGAGGGGCGCTGCTGCTAGCCGCGATTACTGTCGATCTTCTAGAAGCATTTCACAGCCTCGAGTACCTCAAATCTGAATTGCCGTTGATCTATGCATGGATAACAGGGGCCACAGTCCAGACGGGGATGATCGTTGTCGGGCTTTCTTTACTAGCCATTGGCATTTCCGAAATCCGGCGGCTCCGTGGTCAGAAGCAGGACGATCATCCAGAAGGTTCGCAAATGTGTGCAGAACAGCGAATCGGCGGTGATGTTCACAGCAGTCCCATCATTGCGGGGACGAATTACGGCCCTATAACGACGAATGTGATCCACCAGCCCGCCCCATCACCGCAAAAATTAATAGACAATAGCAATCCACACTGCGAGATCGATTGGCTCACTCTGACACTCCATGACCTCTTCATGCGCGACTTTACGTACACATTGAGATTCGGGGCGACTTGGCAGATTGGAGAGCCAGTCGACATACCAGGAAGCAAAATCGAGTTTGCTGTGCCCATCGACCTGCCAAGAAGATCACGATTTCTTGTCTTTTACGTTACGCTGGCTAGGGACACTTTCAACCTGTGCCACATCATTCTAGTAAGCTGTCCCGGTCATAACGTTAGTTGTTTCCATCCGTCAGATAATCATGAGACGGAACCGGTCGGTGCTGGGAATAACTGATGAACAGCGGAGCGAATTGAGTAAGTGGGCGCAGTCGCGCACGCTGCCCGCCGGGGACGTTTTCCGCGCGCGGCTGATCCTGGCGCTGGCTGACGGCGAGACCTACACCGAGATCATGCGGAGATTGCACACCACGGCTCCCACGATCTCGCGCTGGAAACAACGCTTCGAAGAACAAGGGATAGCAGGGCTCGATCCACGTCACAAAGGCAGTCAGGCGCGTGTGGCCAGCGCGGCGGTGCAGGCTAAGATCGCACGCAAGACACAACAGAAGCCGGCCGATGGATCGACGCATTGGTCTTGCCGCAAAATGGCGGCGGCGTTGGGGCTGAGCAAGTCGACCGTGCAGCGTGTGTGGACGCAAGCGCGCCTGAAACCGCATCGGCTGGATCGCTACATGGCCTCGGATGATCCACAATTCGAGCAGAAGGCGGCGGACATCATCGGACTCTATATGAATCCGCCACAGCATGCGGCTGTGTTCTGCGTGGATGAAAAGACCGCCATTCAAGCGCTGGATCGGCTCGACCCGGTACTGCCGCTGTCGCCCGGCCGCGCGGAACGGCACGGCTTCGAATACTATCGCCATGGAACCCTGTCACTCTACGCGGCGCTGGACGTGAAGACCGGCAAAGTTCAGGGGATGACGGCAGCGCGGCACACCAGCCAAGACTTCGTGGCATTCCTGGAAGGGCTGGTGCAGCGAACCCCATGGGCCCGGCAGATTGATGTTGTGCTCGACAATCTGTCAGCGCACAAGACCAAGGATGTCGAACGGTTCTTACAGGAGCACCCGCGAGTGCGGTTCCACTTCACGCCGACATATTCATCATGGTTGAATCAGGTCGAACTGTGGTTCGCCAAGATCCAGCGGGACGTGATTGCGCGCGGCGTGTTCACTTCGGTGGCGGATCTGGGCAACAAGCTGCGGAGATATATCCGGCACTACAGCAAGACGGCCAAGCCGTTCCGCTGGACCTACACCGACCCCAAACGACGAATCGTTGCTAACAAAATCGCCGGGACATCTTACTAGACCAGTACTTGGAGGCCTTACGATATCCCGAGTCAACCGGAGTAGCAAAACAAGATCCCGCACCAGGTGAATCCTCTGGATATTCCTCTGACGAGGCGGTGTTCACTGGAGCAGTGTTCGTTTACTACGAGGGCCACCTATCGGCAGAGCAAATTACTGAGCTAACTGCTATGTACTCGGCGAAATCTCTCAGAGTATCGTTTAGGGGAACGGATTACTTGGCGACTCGGAAGGCTGCAATTGCTCCGCATACAGTCGTCGTCAAACGTGGCGAAGCCAGGTAGGTTCGGCCATTACTCCTCACTTCGCATCCCTCCAGTTCTCCCCCACCCCGAGATCCGCCACCAGCGGCACTTCGAGTGGGTAGATCTGCTCCATTTCCTGCTTGACCATCGCCGCCAGCTTTCGCGTCTCGTCCGGCGGCGCTTCGAACACGAGTTCGTCGTGCACCTGCAGCAGCATCGCCGCTTGATATTTCTCCTCGCGCAAGCGGCGGTCGATGTGGACCATGGCCAGCTTGATCAAGTCCGCCGCCGTACCCTGGAGCGGCGAGTTCACCGCCGTGCGCTCCGCGAATCCGCGCGAGCTCGGATTGCGGCTGTTCATGTCGGGGATCGGGCGCTCGCGCCCCAGCAGCGTCTTGGTCACTCCGGTGCGCCGCACCTCGGCAATCGTGCTCTCAATGAATTTCCTCACGCCCGTGTACCGTTCGAAATAGCTGCGGATGTACAGTTCCGCCTCGGCGCGCGAAATGCCGATCTGCTGCGAAAGACCGAACGGGCTGATGCCATACACGATCCCGAAATTCACCGCCTTGGCGCGCCGCCGGTCCTCCGGCCCCACCATCAACGGCGGGATGCCCATCACCTCCGCCGCCGTGCGCGTGTGAATGTCCTCGCCATTTCGGAACGCCTCCACCAGCACCGCATCGCCTGACATGTGCGCCAGCAGGCGCAGCTCGATCTGCGAATAGTCCGCCACCACCAGCTTCCATCCGGGCTTCGGAATGAAGGCCGCGCGAATCTCGCGCCCCAGCTCCGTTCGAATGGGGATATTTTGCAGGTTCGGATTCGACGACGAGAGCCGTCCCGTTGCCGCGCCGGTCTGGTTGAAACTCGTGTGCAGGCGGCCTGTGCGCGAGTCGATTAGCGCCGGCAGCGCGTCCACGTACGTCCCCTTCAACTTGGTCAGCTGGCGGTATTCGAGCACCTTGCGCACCACCTCGTGCTCCTCGGCGAGTTCTTCCAGCACGTCCGCGGCGGTCGAAATCGTTTTGCCCTTGCCGTATTTCACCGGCGCCGGCAGCCGCAAATCCTCGAACAGCACGCGCCCAAGCTGCTGCGGCGAGCTAATATTGAATGGCTTCCCCGCCAACTGGTGGATCTCCATCGTGAGCCGCGCGATTTCGGTTTCCATTAGGTCCGAGAGCCGCTTCAGTTCGCGCGAATCGATGAGGACGCCGGTGAATTCCATGCGCGCGAGCACGCTCGCCAGTGGCAGCTCGATGGTCTCGTACAGCTGGCGCAATCCGCGCGTATCGATTTCCGCGCTCATTCGTTCGTACAATTCGAGCGCATAGTCGGCGTGCTGCTCGGGCGCCGCCCCTAGTTTGAGATCCATGCGGCGATGCGACAGTTCGTCGAGGGTACAACTCCCCGGATCGGCATCGAGAAGGAATGCGTAGAGCATCACGTCGTGAGCAAAACCGCGCGCTTCGATTCCCAGCTTCGCGAACGCCAGCAGCGCCGACTTCACATCGCAAGCAACTTTCGGGCGCGCGGCATCCTCGACCAAGGGCCGCAGCCGGTCGATCAGTTGTAGCGGCACGGCACGCGCTTCCCCGGGCTTCCACGCCAAACCTACGGTATCGAGCGCGAACTCGCCTTCCCCGGATTTCGCGATCGCCACCGCGACCGGAGCGCCCACTGGAATTGCCGCCAGCCACGCATCCACCTCTTCCACCGTGGCCAGCGCCTGGTAGTCGCGAGCGCGCGTGTCCTCGCTTGGTCCCAGCTCTTTCAGATGAGTGTGAAACTCCAGGTCTTTGTAGACCTGCTTGAGCGCCGTCACGTCCGGCTCGTGCGCTTTCACCATCTCCATCGAAAACTCGATCGGCACCGCGGTCTCGATGGTCGCCAGACGCTTGCTTAGCAGGACGCGCTCGCGATTGTTCTGCAAGCTCTCGCGATACATCTTGCGCTCAACTTCCGCCGCCCGGTCGAGCGCCGCTTCCACCGAGCCGAACTGTTCTATCAGATCCTTCGCGCCCTTATCGCCGATTCCAGGCGCACCCGGAATGTTGTCGATGGCGTCGCCTTTGAGCGCCAGCAGATCGGCCACTTGGGAAGGCTTAACTCCCATGAATTCTTTGACTTTGGCGGGATCGTAGACCATGTCGTCCTTGGCCGGATTCAGCATGGAAACCCGATCCGTAACCAGTTGGAGCATGTCTTTGTCGCTCGAAACGATCACCACGTCGAAACCCGACTGCTCGGCGCGGCGGGCGATGGTTCCGATGACGTCGTCGGCTTCGAATCCCCGGAATTCCAGAATGGGAATCCGCAGAGCTTCCAAAAGCCGTCGAATGTATACGATCTGCTCGCCGAGATCGGGCGGCGCCTCGGTCCGATTGGCTTTGTATTCGGCGAATTCCTGCTCGCGCAGGGTTGGGCCAATGCTCTCGAAAACAGCCGCTATGTACTCTGGTTTGTATGTCTTAGCCAATTTTCGCAGCATGTTCGTGAAAATGAAAACGGCTTCAGTCGCAAGGCCGGTTGTAGTGCGCATGGGCGGGGCGTTCGACCGGGCGCGGGCATGATAAGCGCGGAAGATAAACCCGTAGCTGTCAATCAGGAAGAGGCGTGGATGGGGCACGAGCCTCCATCATATCTCCCGTAGCAAGAATAGAGGTATTTCGACCACAGCAGAAGCTGCAATGTGTGGCTTTTCCGCACCAGTAACAATTTCCTTGATCCTTAGCAATCAATTACTTGCAATTAGGTTTGGAGATTGCTATTAACGAAAGTTCATGCGCTTTGAAACGACCATTCAACGTCCAGTAGAAGCTCGCGGCATCGGCCTGCATAGCGGGGTGCAGGTTTCGATTCGCGTGCTGCCGGCGCCGGTTTCGACTGGCATCGTTTTCGTGCGAACGGATCTGGACAACTTCCCCATCCCGGCCAGTTGGCGGCACGTCGCCCGCGTGAGCTACGCCACCAGCCTGATGCGGCAAGGCGTGCTGATTTCGACCACCGAGCACCTGCTCAGCGTTTTTTACAGCTGTGGCATCGACAACGCGTACATCGAGATCAACAACCTGGAGGTGCCAATCCTGGACGGCAGCGGTCTTCCTTTTCTGGAATTGATCAAGGAAGCCGGAGTCCGCCACTACCGGCGGAAGCGGCGCTACCTGCGCATCCGCAGGCCGATCACGGTTGAGGACCGCGGGAAGCGCATCAGCATTCTGCCAGACGACAGTTTCCGCCTCACCTGCGAGATTCGCTATGACCACCCCCTGGTCGGACGGCAAATACTCGAGATGGAAGTGACGCCCGATCGCTATGGCGAAGAGATTGCGCCGGCCCGGACATTCGGCTTCCTGTACGAGCTGGACCAGATGCGCAACATGGGGCTGATCCGCGGGGCGTCGCTCGATAACGCCGTGTGTTTTGACCGGAATACGGTGATGAACCCGGATGGTCTGCGCTTTCCGGACGAATGTTGCCGGCACAAGGCGCTGGATCTGATCGGCGACCTGGCACTGATCGGCAAACCTTTGTTGGGCCACGTGATTGCCGAGCGTGCCGGGCACGCCATGCACGCACAACTGGTCTCGCGCCTCATGTCCGACCCGTCGCTCTACGAGATCATCACTTTCGATCAACTGGCTACGCGCGTGGCGCATGCGCTGGTGTCGTGAGCCGCAAAAAGCCGAAGTTTGATGTCAGGAAGGAAATTCGAAAACTGGCCCGGGAGCGGGTGGGCACAGTTCCCTCGGCGCGCGTCATCGTCCCGAAGGTCGCGCGGAAGAAACCCAAGCACAAGAAGCTGATCGAAGAGGCGGAGTAAGGCCCCTCAAACCGCGCGGAACAGGTGCTGGCGGCGGGCTGCCCATTCCGATTGTGAAAAGACGTGAGGCCCGACTTCGATCATGCGGGGAAGCAGGTTAAAAACCGCCGGGGCGGTCCATTCGGTGCCACGGCGGGTGCGAAAGCCACGCTGATTCAACTCGGCTGCGACCTGCATCAGGCCTCGATCCTGAACGATCAGCTCGAGCATGAACATCAAAGCCTCATGCTCGGCGGGGTTTGGCTCCAGATGCACGCAATCGTCGGCGATCTGCACGCCGTAGGGAATCTCCTCGGCCGGTCCGGATGCCGCCGTCCCACCGCCGGATGCTTCCCGCGTCCATTCGACGGCTGAAAGCCGCCAACCAGACTCGCTCATACGCCGCCAATACTCCGGTGCCGGCGGAGCTGCTATCTCCTCGCGAACACGTTCCACTTTAGCCATCGCGCCTCCCTGAAAGGAATCTGATACCTCTAGCAAATTCCATGCCAGGCGAATGCCTTTGGCTGGTTACACTTGAAACCCAGGGTTCCGAGCGGTTGTTCGTTGATGGGACCGCGTGTCCCGAGCGTGGGACGGAATTCGGATCTCAACGAAACGCGCTTCTCTGGATCTTGGGGGTACGGGCACAGCCACAGCGCGATTGACATTCACGTCCATAAATATGACTATGGTCATTTATGACCACGGTCATAGAGCCATCGCGGAGGGAACGCAAGAAGTCCGCCGTCCGCTCCAAGATCATTGCGGCGGCGATCGAACTGTTTTCGCGGAAAGGAATCGAGAACGCGACTGTAGAACAAATCGCGGAGGCCGCCGACATCGGCAAGGGAACGGTCTACAACTATTTCGAGACCAAAGAGGATATTGTCGTTGCGTTCATGGCCGACCTGGAGCGGCGAGTACAGGCGCGCCTGCACCGTTTGGCGGCACTGACCGGACCACTCGACTCGATTCTGGCCGAGTTCATTCGCCTGCAATTGCAACGGAAAAAGCGATATCACAAGTTCGTCCGGGTGTTTCTTGGGCAGATGTTTCTCCACACCGATTCATTCATGCCGTACATGGCGGAAATGCAGAAGGCGATCGATCCGCCAATGGAGAAACTGTTTCGCGCACTGCAACAGCGGGGCCTTTTGCGGCAGGATGTCAACCTCTCGGAACTCATCCTCATCTTCAAGACAATGCAACTGGGACTGACCGCGCTGTGGGCTGTTGAGGGACCGCCGTTTCGCGGGACCGAGTACATTCTGACGCAGGAAATCAAATTATTTTGCGAAGGACTGAAGGAGACGACATGATAACGAGGCTTGCACCACTTCTTTTTGCGATGGGCGCGTTGGCCCAGGACGCTCCGGCCGACCACGCCCTGTTGAGCCGGCACTACCGCGAGGGGGAAACACTCACGTATCGGATGAAGGGCACGAACGAAAGATGGCAGTACGAGATCCAAGCGGCAGGAGTGGTGAAGAAGGATAAAGACGGGAAGTACACAGAAGAATATGCCTGGTCGAACCTGATGTCGGGTGGCGCGGCGATGCCGCTTTCCGCGACGAGCCTGCAATTCCGACAAACCCTCTCGCTCGATCCCGAGAAGCCGCCATCGATCCCCGATCTATCCAAGGTGCAGCCAAAAGTGATCGGTCCAATCACCGATTTGCTGACTTTCTACGCGGACCTGTGGCTGGCGGCGTGCACGGGAAAGCTGAGTCATGCCGGGGATCATGTTTACCAGAAGATGGGTACGCCGGCGTCGTGGGCGGATGGAAACTACGTGGTGCTTGGCGAGGATTCGATCGATTTCGACATCACGCTCACGGACATTGACCGGCCCAACCAGGTGGCGACACTTCTGGTGAGGCATGTACCACCGGAGCAGCCAGCCGTGCACCTGCCAGCGGAATGGATGCGCGAACCCGTGGCGGACACAAAGAACAACTGGGTGGATGTGCAAAAGAGAGACGGTAAGTTTGTGGCCGCGGTTGGCAAGGAGACATTTGATGTGCGCATAAAGGTCAGTTTGGCGGACGGGAAGATCCTGTCGGGTACGATCGAGAATCCCGTCAAGGCCAAGGAGCGGGACTGCGATGACGCGGGCTTTACGAAGTGCGGGGATCCACGGCCGCATGACATTCTGCGCCGCATCGAGATCGCGCTCGAACGTTGATGGGAAGCCGTCGATTAATCGGATCGCGCGCCCTCGCCCAGAGTCTCGATGAGGGTCTTCGGTGACCGCGCCTTGTTCAATGTGCTTGGATATCGCTCAAGAAAGGCTCTTTCGGATCACGGCTGGGTGCGGTCGCCATGGCGTCTCCTCTCGCTCCATCTTAGGGGGGAGAGCGGTTTTGGCGCTGTGCGATACGATACATAGGCTGGCATGGGCTTGCGTTTGGCTTCTTCGCTTCTGTGCACCCTGGCATTCCTGGCGCCAGCGCAGACTCCGGTCTTTAAGGTTGACACCAATCTACAATCCATCGCGGTTCAAGTCACGGACAAACAGGGGAACTACGTTCGAGGCCTGACAGCGTCCGATTTCACGCTTCTGGAAGACGGCAAGCCGCAGAAGATTGCGTTCTTCGAGGCGGAGTCTCAACCAATCAGCCTGGCCATGCTGATCGATGTAGGCCGGTCTATGGATTGGGGGGGCAAGCTGGACCGGGCGCTCGTTCTGCTTGCTCCGCTCATGCGCGGCAACCTTCCCGAGGACGAGATTTTTTTCATGCCGTTTACCGACGAGGCCGGGCCCTTCGAGCAGCTCAGCGCCGAGGAGCGTTTGCAGCGCCCCACGATCCCTCTGCTCGGGCATCGCGGCTCGGCGGTTTATGACGCGCTCGCATCGGCACTGTGCCACATGCGAACTGCGAAGAACGTCCGGCAAGCGATCGTCGTGATCACGGATGGTGTGGACGAACACAGCCGTTTGGGGCTCGAACAATTGATCGGGCTGGTGCGGTCGTCGAATCCGCAGGTATTCATGATCGGTCTCTATGACACGCCGGAATACGAGCTTTACGCGAACAGCCACAAGACCGTGACCATCGTGGGCTTACGCGAAATCGACAATCCGCTGGTTGTGTTTAATCGGCTGGCGAAGGAATCGGGCGCCGAGTCATTTTTTCCTTCTTCCGAAAAGGATCTCAAAAAAGCTCTGGACCGCATATCAGCGCTCCTGAAAGCGCAATACGTGCTGGCGTACTATCCCGAGAAACTGGATAAGGTTCGCAAGATCGAGGCGAAAGTGGACCGGAAGGGGGTGAAGATCTCGGCGCGTGGAAGCGTGGGATCGGAGACCTCCGTCGAAGCGGTCCATTTTGCGGCGACGGGGTGCGAGGTATCTTCTCACGATCATCGTTACCCCTGGGAATCGCGAGTGACATCGGGTTCCGGCTCGCCAATGGTCTACCACGAAGACTTCTCGGATGAGCGCAGCGGCTGGCCGAACTGGTTCTATGAGAGCTCAAGTTCGAGGGCACGTTACAGCAAGCGAGGGTACGAATTAGACAGGCATTGCCCGCGCTGCGCGGTTTCTCTTCGATCGTCTCCGCCCGAAATCGCCACCGGAGCTGACACCGTCATCGCGGCCTACGGTCCGTGGTGGGATAGTTTTCGCGCGTCGGCCTCGATGGAGGCGTACTGGGATGACGCCGGCGCCGGGGTAGGTGTGGTTTTTGATGTTCGGGAAGAAGGCTACTACGCCTTCTTGCTGACTGCACCCGCTGGGGACCTAAAACAGAATACCTTCGAGCTCGTCAAGGGAAGCTGGGACGGCAAGCGAACCGCAATCATACCGCGGACGCCATTTGGTTTTTCCTCAGCGAACGCGGGAAAGGTGTACAAGCTTGCCGTCGCCCGCAACGGCCGGCGAATTATCTTATGGGTGGATGATAAGCAGGTCGGAAGCATTGAAGACCCTTCGCTCGAATACGGGATGGTCGGCTTCGGAGTTTTTGGTAGTGGACGTGAGGTTGTGCACGATCTGCGAGTGGAGGCCACAGAGGATAAAGAATCCGAGACAGCGCCAGAACCGTGATTTGAATCATCAGAGCGCCTCCCGCGAATCTACTGTTACACTGAGGAACTTCTTGGCCGTTCATGAGCGCAATTGTGGAGTTTCGCGGCGTCGGGTACGGAGTGCAGCAGGCAACGGGAACGCTCGACATTCTTCGGGACCTGAGCTTTACGGTCGAGCCGGGGGAGACGCTGGTTCTGTTGGGGCGGAGCGGATCGGGAAAGACCACCGCGCTCAAGCTGGTGAACCGGCTGCTCGAGCCGGGTGGGGGCGCGGTGCTGGTGGAAAGCAAGGCGACTACCGAGTGGGACCCCATCCGGTTGCGGCGCAGGATCGGGTACGTGATCCAGGAGACGGGGCTGTTCCCGCACTTCACCGTGGCGGAGAATGTGGGATTGGTGCCGCGTCTAGAGGGATGGCCCGGGGATCGCATTCGCACACGTGTGGATGAGTTGTTGGAGCGGATGGATCTGTCGCCGGCCGAGTACCGGGGACGCTATCCGCGTGAGCTTTCTGGCGGTCAGCGGCAGAGGGTGGGGGTGGCGCGGGCGCTGGCGGCGGACCCACCGCTGCTGCTCTTCGATGAACCGTTTGCCGCACTCGATCCGGTGACGCGCTTCGATCTCCAGCGGCAATTCCTGGCGTGGCGGCGAACGTTTCAGAAGACATCGATCTTTGTGACGCATGATGTGCGTGAGGCGCTGATGCTGGCTACGCGCATTGGGGTCATGCACGCGGGGCGGCTCGAGATGCTGGCGCCGCCGGACGAGTTCGTGAAGGCGGCGAACGAAGAGGCGCGCGCGTTTCTGGCATCGCTGGATTGGAGAAGGGAGACCGATGCCCACGGGCCTCGCCAGTGAGATCGCATCGCGAACGCTGGAGCATCTGGAGCTGGTGGTGGTCGCGATGTTATTCGCGGCGGCGATCTCTATTCCCACGGGTATTTGGCTGACGCTGTGCGCGGGAATGCGGCCGTGGGTTCTGGGACTGGCTAACGTGCTACAGACAATTCCGAGCCTGGCCTTGTTCGGGTTTCTGATCCCCGTGCCGCTGATCGGCGGGATTGGCAAGCGGACGGCAATTGTTGCGCTGGTGCTCTACGCGTTGCTGCCGATTTTGCGCAATACGCTGGTGGGGATTTTAGGAGTTGACGCGGCCGTGCGGGAATCGGCCGTGGCGATGGGGATGACGAGCGGGCAGGTGCTTTGGCAGGTGGAGCTGCCGCTGGCGATGCGCACAATTCTGGCTGGAGTGCGCGTGGCCACAGTCACAACCATCGGCACGGCAACCATTGCGGCGGCGATTGGCGGGGGTGGTCTGGGGGTTTTTATCTTTCGCGGGATTTCGACGGTGGATGCGGCGCAGATCCTGGCGGGCGCGATTCCGGCGGCGGTGATCGCGATTGTGGCGGACGAAGGATTGGGATGGCTGGAACGAAGACTCTCGCCGGTTTGATCGCACTGGCGCTGGCGTGCGGCTGTTCGAGGGGGCCGCGGCCGATCGTCGTAGGATCGAAGAACTTTACCGAGCAGCTCGTACTTGGCGAGATTCTGGCGCAGCAGCTCGAACGGAGGCTCGGGAAGAGGGTGGAACGCCGGCTGAACCTTGGCGGAACGCTGCTGGCGCACCAAGCGCTGGTGAGCGGTGAGATCGACGTGTATCCGGAGTACACCGGCACAGCGTTGACGGCCATTCTCAAGTTGCCGCCGGCGGCGGACCCGAAGGCCGTACTGGATCAAGTGCGATCAGGGTATGAGAAACGCTGGCGGATCGGGTGGCTGGCACCGTTCGGGTTTAACAATTCCTTTGCCATGGTGGTACGCGGTGAGGAAGCGCGGCGCGGAGGACTTCGCGCGATCAGCGATGCGGCACGGTCCAGGAAAGACTGGGCGATGGGCGCGGGCTACGAGTTCGTCGAGCGTCCCGATGGATTTCACGGCTTGGTGAAGGCGTATGGGCTCGGCATCACGGGACAGATCGAGACGATGGATCTGGGGCTGCTCTACCAAGCGCTCGAACAACGAAAGGTCGACATGATTGCCGCGTCCGCCACCGACGGCATGCTGTCCGTACTGGACGTTACGGTATTGCAGGATGATCGGCACTACTTTCCGCCGTATGAAGCGGCGCCCGTGGTCCGGGCGGAGGCACTGGCGGCGCATCCAGGAATGCGGCAGGCACTCGAGGAGCTGGCGGGGCGGCTGACGGATCGGGATATGCAGAAGCTGAATTACGAATTGGATGGGAAACACCACGCACTAGCGGATGTCGCGCGGGAGTTTCTGGAACGGAAGTAAAGATCAGTCCAGATCGATGTCGCGCTTGGGCGGGGTGAGATCGGGATTCTCTTTCGCCTGGCGCAACAACTCGTCGAATTTCGTGTTGAGTATTTGGCCGCGGGATTTCTCGGCCTCGAACTGCTTGCGGAAAACCTCTTCGCGGCGGCCGGCTTCACCTTTCAGCTTGGCTACGGCGGCGGCAAGGTCCTCGATGGGCGCGGGCTTTTCGGGAATCTTGTGGGAAATGACGGCGCGGGTTTCCGGATCAATCTTGAGGGTCGTCTGGCAGCAGGGACACTCGACCTCGAACAAGCCTTTAGGCATAAGCCTATCGTAGCTCAATACACCGAAAAGACAGTTGCAACGCCGAGGCGCCGAGCGTGAAAAGGATCAAAGAGACTGATGGATGAGACAAGGCGCGGCTAGCGGCCGCCTAGCTCGGATTCGGCGGAAACGAGGACGGCGCGCAGCATCTCCTCCATCTCCTCGATTTCCGGAGGATTGGACCGGACGGAGGAATGAGAGTCATGGCCTCCCAAACCGGACGAGAGGTAGATCAAATCGAGTGAGAATCCCAGATATTCGAGAGTGTCTTGTTCCACACTGTGAAGATCGGCGGAGGGCGTGCGCAGCTTTATGAGTCTTGAAAACAAGCCAGGCTCAAGGGGCGATTGTGAGGATTCTAGAGGGTTATAGAGGAGATGTAGCAGGTTACTGCTAGGGGAGAGAAACAACGGGGATCAATCGTCTTGCCTTGAGCCTGTGTTTTCTGTTTCACGCCAACTTTAGAAGCAATCTTTTTGCCAAATTACTGGCGGCTTTCTTTTCATGCAGATGCTTTGGGGATTGGGTTTTGGGACTGGCAAAATTGGCGCGCTGCGGCAAGATTTTGTTCCAATACGGCCATACTTGTGTCGTAGTGGAACACTCTTAGTGGAACTAAAGGGAATGCCCTGTGAAACGCGTCGGCAGAACGCATCGTCCAATGCAGAATATTTCTGTAAGCCCGATCACACAGTGGCTACTGGCGGTCGGGTAAGACCGCGGGAAGTGCCGAAGGTTGCGCGACTTTTCCGCCGCGTGCGTCGGCGATGGATATCTGGTTGGTCTCCAGTGTCGTGCCGAGCGTCTGATCGAGCGAAACGCGCGCGTTGCTGTAGGTCAGCAGGGCTGCGACTTCCGACGACTGCGCGGCCACCAGGTCCCGCTGCTGCTGAATTACGTTATATGGGATGGACGCGCCCAGCGCGTACTTCTTCTGTTCGGCATCGAGCAATTGTTGCGACAGAACCCGGTTCTTGACGGCGGCATCGTAGTGGGCGCGGGCCTGGCGTAGCGCGATGACGGAATTCAACACGTCGACCTGCGCCTGTTTCAGATCCTTCTGGGTAGTGAGTTGCTGTTGCCGAAGCTGAAGCTGGTCGATGCCAAAGTCCGCTTGCGCCTGGCGGTTGCGAATCGGGGCGGAGAAGAACTCGCCACCGAGCTCCGTGGGGAAATCGCGGCGAAAAACCTGGCCGAGGCCGTCACCGATGCCACCGACGAAATAAGGGTTCGGAGTCTCGACGAATTTGCCAGCGGTTGTCACTAAGTTCACGGTCCTAGCGGTCCCCGACAATCCCGACTGTGTCGTACTGACGAAGCCCACCAGAGTCGGCAGCAATCCGTTCTTGGTTCCCAAGGCGGAAACTTCGGAAGCAGTGATGTTCGCCTTTTCCGCGGCGAGATCGGTTCTGGTGGCGAGCGCTTTTTCCGCCAGATCCTTTACCGGTGGGAGGTCGTCTTTCTCGGGTATCACAATTCGATCCAGGGGCACGATGCGCACGCTTGCGAGCTGCGGATCCTCGACTCCGTTGCGGCTGATCAGGTTCTTGAGCTTCAATTCGTCTTGTTCGAGGCTGGTATCGGAATTCACCAGGTTCTGCTGGCTGGTGGCTGTCTGAGACTCCGCTCGCGTCAGCTCGATATCGGCAAGGGTTCCGATGTCCACTTGTTTCTTAGTGTCATCGTAGAACTTTTGTGCGGCTTCGAGCGCGCTCTTCTTCGCCGTCCTGTCCTCGTAGTCCGCCACCAACGAATAGTACGTGTTCAGGACGTTCACAACCGTGCTGATGACCTGTGTTCTGAAGTTGAGTTCTGAGGTTTGCAGATTGATCTTTCTTACCGTGATGTTACGGCTGTTCACAGCCACGCCAAACCCCTGCAACAGATACTGCTGGAACGAAGCCGTGAGAGTCTGGGCCGAAGAAGGATTCAATACGTCGGTGGGCGCATTTTCATTCAGGTGGGTGTCAGTGTAACTCACGCTGCCTGTGCCGCCGCTGAGAAAGCCTTCCGTAAGGGTCCCGCTGTCCAGGCGCTGATTACGGATCAGGACAGCGGTGGAGCTCAGTACTGAATTCGACTGGGGCAGGGATTGATGGCTGAAAGTAGTCTGCATCTGATAGGCCGGATCCAAAGTGGGGGTAGACGGGCCAATCTGGACGATGCTGGTATTGCCGGCGCCGCGGCCGGCCGTGCTCGTGGCCGTACTCACACCGGCTGCCTGCTGGGTGCCCAGAACGCCCTGTCCGCTGGCCACAAAGCTCGTTTGGGTGGCGCCGCTCGGTACGCCGGGGAGTGCACCGCCGGCCTGGTAGCGCGTCACGCTCCACTCCGCCGTGAGGGGATTGTAACGGGCCGCGGCAAGATCGATGTTGTTCTCCAGCGCCAACGCAATCGCGTCGCGAACGGTCAAGTAAAGGTTGCCGGCGCGGATCAGATCGTGGAGCCGTGCGGAGTTATCGAGGCGGGCAGGCGGGACTTCCGGCGCCAAATAAGGCCGCCAGAGAACCGGCGCCGAGGGCCGGACCGGCTCGACGGCATCCTGTTGCGCCAGGACTAACGAAACCGGCCACAGATAGCACAGGCCTGCTGCAATCCATTTGCGGCTGGTGTTGGTCATCGCTTGTCCTCCGCGGGCAGGGGCGAGGGGCCGACGGCCACACGGCCGGACAAGGCTTCATCCAGGGAAATGTGGTTCACATCGAGCGTGTCACCGAGCGCCTCATCGAGAGCAATCCGGGCATGGCTGTAGTTCGCCATGGATTGCACTTCCGAGCTTTGGGAGTTCGCCAGGTCCCGCTGATCCTGGATCACCTGAAACGCCGTGCCCGCTCCCAGCGCAAGTTTCTTTTGGTCCGCGTCCAAAGTTTGTTGCGCGAGAACACGGGCTTTCAATGCCGCGTCGTATCGGGCGCGAGCCTGCCGCAATCCGATGACGGCGTTCTGCACATCGACCCGGACTTGGTTGACGTTCTTCCGCAGCCCCAATTCGTTCTGCCGAATGGCCAGAAGGCTTGTCACATAGTCGGACTGCGCCGCGCGATTGCGCAGCGGAATCACCAGGGAGATGCCTGCTGAATAATTAGGAAAGTTGCGACGGGCGATCTGGGCCAGGAAGCTGCCGTATCCTCCAACGAAATAGGATGCGCCCGGCTGATTCAACTCGCCGGCCAAAGCGTTGTTGGTCAGCTCGGTGAAGGCCTGCAGCTGGGGTTTCAAGGAATTCTTGATGCCAACCAGATTCAACTGATTGCTATCCAGGTTGATGCGGCTCTGTGCGATCTCCACGCGCTTATTCAGCGCTTCCCCAGTCAAGTCATCTACGGACCGGATTTCCTCCTTTTCCGGCACCACGATCCTATCGAGCGGGATAATGCGCACTTCGGCTAAGTCTGGTGATGCGACTCCCGAGCGGCTCAGCAGGTTTTTCAGAATGGTCTCCTGCTGCGCCCGGTTGGTCTGCGAAACAATGAGGTCCTGCTTGGCGGTATAGAGTTGCGACTCCGCGCGCGTGACTTCAATCTCAGCCAGGGTTCCGATGTCCACCTGCTTCTTGTTGTCGTCGTAGAGTTGCTGGGCCGCTTGCACTTCTTTTTCGCGTGCGCTCTCGTCCTCGACGAAACTGACGAGGTCCCAATACAAATTGAGCGCCGCCGAGACAGTGACGATCACCTGCTCTTTGAACTGCAGATCGGTAAACTTCAAGTTGTTCTTCTGGACGCGTATGTTGCGGCCGTTGACAGCCGATCCAAAGCCGTTCAGCAGGTTTTGCGTCAAAAGCAAATCCAGGTCGCCCGACGTGAAAGGATTCAACGTGAAGGACCGGCTGTTCAGGCTGGTGTGAGTACTGGCAAAGGTGACCTGTGCACTCAGACCGAAAGACCAATTTTGCTGATATGTCGACTGGTAGGTGCGGGTGTTCACCACAAGGGCGTCGGTCCCCACCAGGAACGTATTGCTCTCGGGGGTGGTCGCGTGCTGAAACACTGTCAGCAGGGTAAAGTTGGGGTCGAAGGAAGCAATGGCAGGGCCGAGCTGGGTGACAATACCACCGCCCGAACCCACGCCAGATCCGGCCCCCGTAGTGCCGATGTTAGCCACGCTGACGCCTTGCAGACTGACGCTCTGGGGACCTTGCGCCACGGGGACGTCGACACCCCGGAGCACGCCGCCGGACTGGGCGCGCTTCAGCACCTCTCGGGCGAGCAGGGGCCCATAACGCTGCACCTCGACGTCGATACTGTTTTCGATGGCCAAAGCGACCACGTCCTGCGCGGCCAGATAAAGGTTGCCCGCGCGCTCCAGTGACTGGAGCCGTGTGGTGTTCGCCAGATTGATGGGGGGAACGGTTCGGGTCTGGTAGGGATGAGTCAGCCAGCCCAGCCCTCCAGTCTGCGGATCAATGCGAACAGCGGTCTGAGCCGCCGCGGAGCCGGCCAGGAGCACCGCAGTGCACAACCGGAATGATGTTTTCATGTATTTGAAGGCCTTTGCCTGAAAAGGGTGAAGCCGGTTCGCGCACACGCAAGCGGCCCGGCGAGCAAGAGACAGCCAAACGGAGCGACCAACGTCTGCATACTATGCATGACTCTTCTCTTTAAGGAGAGATTACGAAGAAAGAAACGGAATGGTTCCTCAGTCCTCCAATGGTATAGTAGCCGTTTGTGCAGCCGCAACCTGAAGCGTCCAAGGGAGTTCTGGATCTATTTCGCTCCACGGGCGCATACCTGGCGGGACATTTTCGCCTGACCAGCGGGTTGCACAGTCCGGAGTACTTGCAATGCGCACTGGTGCTCCAACATCCACGGCATGCCGAAGAGTTAGGCAGGCAACTTGCCGACCGGTTGGCGAAACTGGCGCGGCCTGAAGTAATCCACGTGGTAGCTTCGCCGGCGATTGGAGGACTGATCATCGGCCACGAGGTAGCGCGGGCATTGGGTGTACGGTTCATCTTTGCCGAGCGTGACGCAGGGAAGATGACATTGCGACGCGGATTTGAAATCGCCGCGGGCGAGAATGCAGTAGTGGTCGAGGACGTGATCACCACGGGCGGCAGCACACGCGAGGTAGTGGATGCGTTGCGGGAGCGGGGCGCGCGAGTTCTGGCGGCGGGTTCGGTCATTGACCGGAGCGGTGGAACGGCCGACGTTGGCGTGCCGCGCACGGCGCTCGAAACCTTACGGGTGACTACCTATCAACCCGAGAGCTGCCCGCTGTGCGCGCAAGGCATCCCGGTGGTCAAACCTGGATCGCGTGCCGTTTGAACGGCCGCGCGAGACATGCGGCGCATCAAGTTCACAGTTGCTTACGATGGAACGGATTTTCACGGCTGGCAGGTACAGCCGGGTCTCGATACCATTCAGGGCACGCTGGAGCGGGTGTTCGCGGAGATTGAGGGAAGTCCCGTACATGTGGCGGGATCGGGGCGTACTGACGCCGGCGTGCACGCCCTGAGCCATACGGCGGCGGTATCGCTCGCCAATCCCATTCCGCTCGACAATCTCCGCAGGGCGGTGAACCGGCAACTGCCGCCATCCATTCGCGTGCTTGCTGTGGAGGACGCCGCGCCCGATTTTCACCCGCGCCATCACGCGATTTCCAAGACTTACGAGTACCGGATTTTTCGCGGTGAAGTGTGCCCGCCGCTCGAATGGCGCTATGTGCACCACTACCCATACCCATTAAAGTCAGATGAAATGATGGCGCTGGCGCCGTTGCTCGATGGCCGGCACGATTTCGCCGCATTTGCCGCCGCGGACGATCGCGAGCTTGCGTCCACCGTGCGTACGATTTTTTCTTCGCGGCTGGAGATCGTGGGAGACCGCATGTTCTATCGAGTGTCGGGCAGCGGCTTCCTCAAGCATATGGTGCGGAACATTGTGGGCACGCTGCTGGAAGCGGGGAAAGGAAACCTGAATGCGGAAGGAATGCGGGCTGTCTTGGAGCCAGGCTGCACGCGACGCGCAGGCCCCACGGCGCCGGCCAAGGGACTTTTTCTCATCCGTGTCGATTACGAAGGATAATGAAGTATGTACCACTACGATCCCGAGACGGCGCTGGAAGAATTGTCGGAGGAAGCCGTACTACCTCACCCGGTGCACGTGCGCGACATGATCGTACGCTCACGGCTCACCCCGGATCAAGCCATTGAGCTAAACCGCAAATTCCAGGACTACCTGCACGCATTCGGCGATGCGCAAGCGGTGGTGAAACCGATTCTGGAGGAACTGGCGCACGCGGAGCGGAAGCAATGAATCGGCACGGCGCCATATTGGCCATGTCACTTATGAGCATCCCGTGCATTGCCGGGGATTTCAGCCGAGGTGACGACCGGCTGGGGCTGCCGGCGTCGAAAATCGAGCTCCAACACTGGCTGCATTCCGCACCTCTCGATATGGACGCACTGCGCGGCAAAGTGGTGCTCATTCGCTGGTGGACCGACGGCTGCCCGTTTTGCGCCGCCACCGCGCCGGCACTACGTGAGCTGGATCGGAAATACGGCAATCGCGGCCTAGTCGTGATCGGAATTTTCCATCCCAAGCCGCCGGGCGACTGGAGTATTGAGCGGGTCCGCGCCGCGAGCGACCACCTGGGATTCACTTTTCCCGTGGCGCTGGACGCAGATTGGACCGCGCTGCGCCGCTGGTGGCCCGATCTAGAAAAGTGCGGCTGGACTTCGGTTTCCTTTGTCGTGGACAAGAAGGGAATCATTCGCTATGTACATCCGGGCGGCGAATTTCACGCATCGAATGAGCCGGACCACGCAAGTTGCGAACGCGACTACAAAGACATCGAACAGACCATCAGCCGCTTACTCAGTGAATAGCGCGGCCCCTTGACACTGCCAAGGGGATTTTTGGATGTTGGTCTTCTACCGCGATGCTTTCCCTGATCGGACGCTCGGCCACCGCTGTGCTGGCCAGTGTTCTTTTGTCGCCCATGGCTCCTGCCGCCGAGCAGTGGGTCAAGGTGACGTCATCCCATTTTGAGCTGTACACCAGCGCTGGAGAGAGAAAAGGCCGGGAGGCGCTTCTCTACTTCGAACAAGTGCGCGATTTTTTCAACCGGACGCGATCCAGCGACAAACCTGTCCCGAACGCACGCGTACGCATTATCGCGTTCCAATCCGAGAAGGAATACGCGCCCTACCGGTTGAACGACTTCGCAGTGGCTTTCTATCTGAATGGCTACGGTGACGATTACATCGTCATGAAGAGCATCAGTGCGGAAAATTACCCGGTGGCCGTGCATGAATACACGCATCTGTTGATACAGCATTCGGGCATAGAAATTCCGGCCTGGCTCAACGAGGGACTGGCGGAGTTGTACTCCACGCTCAAACCGATCGGCAAGAAGGTGGCGGTGGGCCAGGTAATTCCGGGCCGCTATTACTATCTGCAGCAGAACAAGTGGCTGCCGCTCGAAACGCTATTGGCCGTGGATCACAAGTCGCCCTACTACAACGAGCGCAATAGCGCCAACATTTTTTACGCGGAAAGTTGGGCGCTGGTCCACATGGTGATACTGTCGCCCGAGTATCGCCCGCATTCGGACAAGTTGTTCGCATCCATCGGATCGGGCGCCGGTGCGGGAGATGCGTTTTGGCGAGCGTACGCCAAGACCCCCTCGCAGGTGCAGAAGGACCTTGAGCAGTACATGCGCCGGACGCGGTTCAACGAGGTTGTTTTCGACATCAAGCTGGAAAAATCCGCGGAGGATCCGGATGTCGCGCCCGCATCGCGGCTGGAATCAGGCATTGTGCTCGCCGACTTGCTGGCCCTGACACACAAGCAGGAGGAGGCGAAACGGGCATATTATGCTCTGCTACAGGAATTTCCCAAGAGCTGGGAGCCGGAAGCCGGTCTCGCGGAGTTGGCTTGGCGGGAGAAACAGGGTGATGGAGCGCTGACGCATTTCGCGCGCGCAGCGGAGCTGGGCAGCACCAATCCTCGTCTCTATTACGACTATGCGAGAGTTGCGCCAGACGGGAGGGGGAAGATTCCTATACTCAAGAAGGCCATCGAACTCGATCCTGGCTATCAGGAGGCGCACCGTTACCTGGCTTTCTGCCTCCTGCAGGATCGCCAGTATCAGGAAGCGATCGATCAACTAAGGCAACTGAAGAGCATCAAAGCCGAACAGGCGTTTTCGTACTATCACGAGTGGGCGTTCGCGGCCCTGCAATTGGAGAAGTTTGACGATGCGCAAAAAGCAGCGGACGCAGCGCGAAAGTATGCGCGCACCGCGGAGGAAACCACGACGGCCGAAGACTTGCTGCATGCCATCGCCAATAGGCGCGAGCGGCCTGAGCCCTATCGCCGGCCCTCAAACGAGTTAGCGGCGATGCCCGCCGGTCTGCCGGGTGACCACGGCGCGGATGAGCGGCCCACCCTTCGCCGTGCAGAGCAACGGGAGGAGCCGAAAACGCCGGTGGTGAAATCCGACCCCGCTCCTCGACCGAAGCCTACCGTTCGCGGTGTGCTGCAACAGATCGATTGCCTGGGAAAGGCCGTCCGGCTTCGCGTTCTTACGGATGGCAAGACGGTGGCGCTCGCCATCACCGATCCGCAGACGGTAACCGTCAAGGGTTCATCGACCGGAACACTCGACCTGACCTGCGGACCGCAGAAGGCTAAGGCCGTGATCCTCGAGTACGACAGTCACACTGATGCACAACTTGGCACTACGGGCGTCGTCACATCGATCGAGTTCCGGTAATCTCAATTTGCCGTAAGCCGGGCCAATACCACTGTGGCCGGATCGGTCTGGATGGCGAAAATCTGCAGGCCTTGATTTACCAGGATGCCGCGGAGCTTCATGGGGACGTGCTGCTTGGCGTTTTTCACGGGCAGCGCTAAATCGAAATGAACGGTGCAATCGGATTCCACGGACCACGTTCCGCCGGTTGTGACGTCATGACCGTCAATTGTTTGGATCAGCGTGAAACTGGCGGCGCCGTCAACGCGCAGCACGCCTTTGGCGGAAATATTTCCGGGCACATCGGGGGCCGCCAGCGGCGTGGCTGTTCCCGAAAGCGCAAAGGTGTAACTGGGCCGAAGGTCCGCCGCGGAGCAGGCATCAGAGGTGCGCGCCATTGTTCCGTGCCCGCCTGTGCCGGGATCCGTCTGGCGAAGGTCGATCGCGCTCCCAACCTTGGCAAGTTTGCCGGCAAAATGCTGGAAACCGCCGGAATCGTCCTGAAGGCTAAAAGATGCCGTGCAATCCGGCTTCACATCGTACGTTCCAGTGACCGGGTTCCCAAGCAGCAGGCCATTGAAATTGACCGAAGAATAGCCGCTGACATGTCCCTCTCCGCCGAAGGCAAGTCGTGACAGGCTGGCAAACGGCGTGGGGCGGCCGGAAATGGTACTGCTGGTACCGGACAAGTGCAGCCCATACGGGCCGGTAACGGCCGCGTTGGAACAGGGATCAACCCCATACCCTGGAAGGCTCAGAGCGGCGGCGATGAGGATTGTTCGAAGGGCCGGCATCCCTAACCTTAGATGTTGCAGGTGAGTTGCCGACTACAAATTTCTTGCGTACGGTTCTATACTAGCTGTCTCGACTGGTGAAGGGGGGGGCCCATGCAATTTCCTTCAGTTCGAGTTGCCGGGCTGGCGGGGGTGGCTCTGGCCGTATCGTCCGCCGCGCTGGCTGCCGATGGTCCATTGCCGTCGGACGAGGGCCGGGTATCGGTTGTTCGTCCCGCGCCATTAAATCGAAGCCTGAATCCTCCCGGCTCGCGCAATATCCGGCTGGATATCAAAGTAGTTCAGATACCGGTCACAGTGACCGATGTCCTGGACCGCCCGGTCCGTGGCCTCCGAAAAGATGATTTCCATCTGTTTGAAGACAACGTGGAGCAGGATATCGCTTACCTAACGACCGAGGAAGCGCCGGTTTCGGTGGGATTGATCTTTGACGCGAGCGGCAGCATGCGCAACAAAATCGAAACGTCGGTGGCCGCCGTCGATCAGTTCTTCCAGACCAACCTGCCGGGTGATGAGTTTCTGCTGGTGCGATTCAGCACCTTGCCGCACCTGCTCACCGGCTTCACCGGCAACACCAACGAGATTTCCGGCTGGCTGCATGCGAGCCAGCCAACCGGCTGGACCGCGCTCTACGACGCGATCTATCTCGGCATCCAGAAGATGAAGGCCGCAAAAAATCCGCGCAAGGCATTGCTGATTCTTTCCGACGGCGCTGACAACAACAGCCGCTACACGGCGCCCGAAATCAGAAGCCTCGTGAAGGAAGCCGATGTACGGATCTATTCTCTCGGCCTGCTGCAAGGATCGCATTTTTTGGAGCGGATCTCGGATGAAACCGGGGGGCGAATGATCCATGTGCACAAAATGGGGGATCTCCCGGATGCGATGGAGAAGCTGAGCCGAGATCTGCGGAACCAGTACGTGCTGGGCTACTACTCCAGCAACGGACAAAATGACGGCCGTTACCGGCACGTGCGCGTGCAAGTAACCCAACAGGCAGTTCGTGCATCCTGGCGCCGCGGGTATTATGCACCGCTGGAGTAAGGCTGTAGGGGATAGAATTGAGCAATGGCTAGGCAAGCGCATCTCCGCGTTAAGCCTGCCCGCTTTCTGCGGATCGCGGCAGTTGTCGGACTGGCGGTTTCAGCCGCATTGGCAAGCCGCTGGCGGCTAGCTCCGGTGCAGGCAGACCCGCCACCCAAGCATCTGGCTGCCGGCAAGATTCTGGTAGCCCGCCGGAGTCTTGAGGATCCGAACTTCGCCGAAACAGTTATTGTGGTTGTGCAGTATGACGAAGAGGGTACGCTGGGCCTGATCGTCAACCGTCAAACCGAGCTGCCCGTCTCACGCCTGGCGCGAGACCTCGAAGGCGCCAAGGGGAGAACGGAGCCGCTTTACCTCGGCGGTCCGGTGGCCATGTCGGGGGTCATGGGGCTGATCCGAACCTCTGCGAAGCTGGAAGGCGCCAAGCGCGTCTTCGGCGATGTCTACATGATCTCCAGCAAAAGCACCGTCGAAAAAGCCATGGCTTCCAATTCCGATCCGAAAACGTTCCGTCTTTACTTGGGCTATGCCGGTTGGGACGCCGGACAGCTGGAATTTGAAATGGGAATGGATGCGTGGGATGTGCTACCCGCTAATCCCGCGATCGTGTTCGATCCCCATCCTGAGACGCTCTGGGGCCGTCTGGTCGAGCAAGAGGACTTGCGGATCGCCGCCGTGCACGACGAAGGCCTCCCGTCGCTACACCTGCCAGCGAATGCTGCTAATTGACGCTCATCTGGATCTGTCCCTGAACGCGGTCAACTGGAATCGCGATCTGACACACTCTGTCTTGGAGATTCGGCGATCCGAGCAGGCGATGACGGGCCCGGGCCGCGGTACCAACACGGTCGCTCTTCCCGAGATGCGCCGTGGCGAGGTAGCCGTTTGCTTCGCGACGATGCTGGCGCGAGCGAATCCGAAGGGCTCGAGCAGCATTGATTTCAAGAATCAGGAAATCGCGTGCGCCATGGCACAGGGGCAGTTGGCGTACTACAACGTTCTTGAGACGGAAGGACATCTGCGGCAGTTGCGGACCTGGCAAGACGTAGAGAAGCACCTGCGCGAGTGGCGTTCCGACCCGGTCCACTGCCCGCTCGGTTACATCTTGAGCATGGAGGGCGCGGATCCCATCCTTTCCCCCGCCCACGTAAGCTTCTGGTGGGAGCGCGGTCTGCGCGCGGCCGGCATTTCGCATTACGGCGTTGGGTGCTATGCGCACGGCACCGGAGCTTCAGGAGGCCTCACCGCACGCGGCCCGGATCTACTCAGAGCCATGCGTCAGGCCGGGATGGCACTCGATGTGACGCATCTCGCTGACGATGCGTTTTGGCAGGCAATTGAGATCTTCGATGGGCCCATATGGGCGAGCCATCACAACTGCCGCGCGCTCGTGCCGGGCGATCGCCAATTGACCGACGAGCAGATTCGCTGCCTCATCCAGCGTGACGCGGTGATCGGCGCTGTGCTCGATGTCTGGATGCTGTACCCGGGATTCGTTTCCGGCGCGACACCCAACACGGTAGTCAGCCTCGAAGACGTTGTCCATCACATCGACCACATCTGCCAGCTCGCCGGGAACACGCGCCATGTAGCCGTGGGCAGCGATCTGGACGGCGAATTCGGAACCGAGCAGACGCCGCACGACGTCAATACCATTGCCGACCTGCAAAAGCTCCCCGCCATCTTGCGAGCACGGAGATACTCGGAGCAGGACGTGGAAGCCATCATGCACGGCAACTGGCTGCGCATTCTGCAACGCGCGCTGCCGGCGTAGGCCGTCCCAGAATAAACTGGATCTAGATTGACAACTACCACTACTTCAAAACGTCCCAGCAAGCGCGCGTACTTGCTGATCACGGGATTCGCGCTTTTACTGGTGCTGTTCCCCTTCCTGTTCTGGTATGGGACTTGGTTTGGCCGTAAGCTCTCCGACGCGGAGATCACCGAATACCTCAACAACGCTGCCGCCAAGCCTCGCAAAGCCCAGCACGCGCTGGTACAGATCGGCGAGCGTCTCGGCCGCGGCGATCTGCACGCACGGCAGTGGTATCCGCAGATCGTTGCGCTGTCATCGAACCCCAGTCTGGAGTTGCGGCAGACGGCGGCGTGGATTATGGGGCAGGATCATAAGTACGAGCCCTTTCACGCCACTCTGCTCAAGTTGCTCGCCGATCCCGCGCCCATGGTGCAGCGCAACGCCGCGCTATCACTCACTAATTTCGGCGACGCCTCTGGTCATGGCGAATTAATGGCCATGCTGCGCCCATATTCCATCACCGCGCCGGCCGCGGGGCGCATCCGATACCGATTAAAGACGGGCGAGTACGTGAACCCAGGAACTCTGGTAGGCCGCGTGGGCGACAACGAAGTGCGGTCGCCCCTTCCCGGTGAAGTGTCGGAGTTAAGCCGTCAGGACGGAGCTGTTGTGGCTCCAGGTGATACTCTGGCCGAGCTATCTCCGGACAAAGAGCATGCCTGGGAAGCGCTGCGCGGCCTGTTGCGCGTCGGTCAAAAGCAGGATCTCGACGACGTACAGCGTTACGCACGCGGCGTGGCAGGTATGCCTGACCGTGTCCGCCAGCAAGCCGCACTCACGTTGCAGGAAATCCGGAGCCGGGCGCAATAGGCTGTCTAGCGGCTGAGAGCCGTCCCAACCGAGGGTCTCGGGCTTATAATGGGCCGCATGCTATCCCGCAAACGCGCTTCCGTTCCCTCTGGACCCGTCGCGGACCCAGTTCTATCGTCCCTTGCAACAATGATTCAGGCCGACCAGCCGAACACGTACTTGTTTGCCTGTTCTTGCGGCTGCCGCGTTTTTCACATCTTCCGCCTACCGGTAGCTCGTAAGCGCAGAATCAAGACTGCCCACCGATTGCGGATAGTTGGCCGCTGCGTGGATTGCCAGAAGACCCTCCGCCTAGCCTTCGGTGGCATCAGAGCTAGAAGCTAAGGAGTACCACAGTCACTACTCCAAAGGGAGGGTCAGATCTTGGCTCTTGGATCATTGGCGATGAAGACCGCCATTGGCATTCTGCTTTTGGTGGCGTTTCTCGGTATCGTTGTGGTCGTCGCGATTCTTTCCGTAGGGCAACACCCCGAGAACGCGAGCCAGCCCGTAGCGAAGGACGAGTGCGGCGGTAATTCGATGGCATATCTGATCGCACTGAAAGAGGGAGACTCGATCGCGGCAGCGTTCTGGAAGCCAGGCACGACACCCAAAACCCTATTCGCGGTCCATGATTTTAATCAAATCAAGTATGGCGCATATCTTCGGGCCAGCGGGAGGCCGTACAAGGTACGCAGAGTGTTCTATGAATTCGAGGTTGAATCGAGCACCAAGGGTGGTTTCCCAATCCGAAAGCGCTGGGATGTTGTCCTAGAGCCCGATAGTAAGAACTTCGGCGGGCGCCCTTGCGCCATCGTCGCGTTAGACGAAGCGGAGTAGGCCGGTGATCACCTCACAACGGTGAAAGACAGGACCCCACTTCGCCCGATCAAGAAGCAGCCGACGCGTTCGTTGTTCCTGTTTAGATGTTCATTTTGCCGGCTGCCGCACGACGCAGATCCCTTGGCCTTCGATCTCCAGCGCGCAGTTGAACTTCGCGACGCAAATTTCGAATGTGATCACCGCCGTCAGCTCGACAATTTCATCGTCGTTGAAGTGCCGCCTCACGTTGTTGAAAATGTCGTCGGAGACCGTATTAGCCAGCGTGATCGCTTCGCCGTACGCCAGCGCGGCCCGTTCGCGCTGGGAAAACAGGGCCGATTGCTTGGGGTCGGCAAGTGCACCCAACTCCTCAACGGTAACGCCATGGGCTCTGCTCCAGGCAGAGTTCAGCTCGATTCAAAGGCCGCATCCGACGAGCGACGCCACTTTCACGTTGACCAGATCCACCAGGCGCGCCGGCAGCAGACCGCTCTCCTCCAGGCCATCCCACATGCCCCGGAACGCACGGAAAATCGACGGTCGTCGCGCCAGCACAGCGTGATTGTAAGGTAGCGAGCCGTAGCGGTTCACGAGACGGTCGCACACGGCGCGCACGTCGGCAGGCATCTCAGAATCGGTGGCAGTCATTCTGGGCATGCTCCGATTATTCCAGAAGCCGCAGGGCGCGCGTTGCAGCTAACGGTTACCCCAGCGGCTTCAAATCACCCAGCAGAGTCGGTATCAGTTCCGAAACCGTGGGATGAATGTGTACCGCACGCTGTATCACCATGTAGGGCGCTTTAGCGTACATGATGTCAAGTAGCGAGTGAATCACCTCGTCGCACTCCACTCCCAATAACGATGCGCCGAGGATAAGCTTACTATCCGCATCCACCAGCACCTTCATGAATCCTTGCGTCTCGCCTTTCTCAACCGCACGGGCGACGCGCGTCATGGGCCGCGTGCCTACCAGCGCCTTCCGCCCCGATTTGCGCACCTCGGTTTCGCTCATTCCCGCGCGCCCCAGCGGAGGGTCGATATAGAGGTTGTACGCGAGAATGCGGTCGCTCACGCGGCGCCGGTCATTATCCAGCAGATTCGCCGCTACGATTTCGAAATCGTTGTACGACGTGTGTGTGAAGGCGCCGCGACCGTTGCAATCGCCCGTCGCCCAAATGCCAGGGACCGTGGTGCACAGCTGATCGTCCACCTGGATGTACCCGCGATTGTCCACCGCGACGCCCGCTCGGGCGAGCCCCAGATCGTCCGTGTTCGGCACGCGACCCGCCGCGACCAGCACATGCGAGCCCTCGACCTCGCGATTCTCACCGTTGATCGACATTTTGCAGACAATCCGCCCGCCCTGCTGCGCCACCTCGCGGACATCGGCGGAAGTGAGAACCTGGATTCCTTCGCCTTCGAGAATGTTTCGGATCGCGTCGCAGATATCCGGGTCTTCGTGCGAGATCAGGCGCTCGGCGCGCTCGATGATGGTGACCTCGCTACCGAAACGCCGGTACATCTGCCCGAATTCCAGCCCGATGTAACTTCCGCCGAGAATAACCAGGCGCCTCGGCAGGAAATCCACGGCCATCATGCTGGAGTTCGTCAAAAAGCTGATCGTATCGAGACCAGGTATGGCGGGCTTCGCCGCGCGGCCGCCCACGTTGATGAAGATTTTGCCAGCTTCCAGCACTTCGTCGCCGACGCGAACCGTGCGCGGGCTCTCGAAGCGCGCGTGGCCTTGGTAGACGGTGCAGTTCTTCATGCCGCGCAGCCACTTCTCGAGCCCCTGATTGGAAGCCGCCACGATGCGATCCTTCCGGGCTTTAACTGCCGGCATGTCGACAATGATCTCTCCCGTTCGGAACCCGTAATCCACGGCCCGCCGGGCCATGTGGATGGCCTTTGCGCTCGCGACTAGCGCCTTCGTCGGAATGCAGCCGGTATTGACGCAGGTGCCGCCGAATCGCTGGCGTTCGATGATGGCCACTCGCATTCCCGCGGCCGTCAACCGCCCGGCAAGCGGCGGACCGGATTGTCCGGTCCCGATGATAATCGCGTCAAACGGAGTGGCCATTCCAGTATCATCGCAGTGTACGGGCATGAGCGCTGTTGAGAGTTTCACCAATCAGGCACCCGGCCAACCAGGCGTGCGAGGGGTTCTGCACCGGCCGGACGGCAACGCGAGCGCCGCTCTCGTGCTGACCCATGGCGCTGGTTCGAACTGCCGGGCGCCGCTACTGGTCGCGATGGCGGAAGCGTTCGCCGCCGGCGGCATTGCCGTGCTGCGCTGCGATCTGCCCTTCCGCCAGGCACGTCCGCACGGTCCGCCCTTCGGGAATGGCACGAACGATCGCGCGGGTCTACGCCGCGCGGTGGACGTGCTGCGTGAAATTGTGCCCGTCCGCACATTTCTAGGTGGCCACTCCTATGGCGGCCGGCAGGCCAGCATGCTGGCGGCGGAAGATCCTGCTCTCGCCGGCGGCCTTCTGCTGCTTTCGTACCCGCTGCATCCACCCGAGAAGCCCGAGCAACTGCGCACCGCGCATTTTCCGAAGTTGCAGACGCCCGCCCTCTTCGTCCACGGCTGCCGCGACCCCTTCGGCTCTCTCGAAGAAATGCAATCGGCACGCCGCCAGATCCCTGCACCCACGGAGTTGCTGCACATCGAAGGTGCCGGCCACGACCTCGGCCGCGGCGGCTACGACGCGCTGGCTATTAAGGTTCTGGCGGCATTTCTGCGGCTCGTGGGTCAGCCGTGACCGCTCCAAACTGACATGGCTCTCCTCCTCACCGAATCCGACGTCCGTGACCTGCTCCCGCTTACCGATCTCATCAGCGCTATGGAGCAGGCACTTTCAGAATTCTCCAGCGGCCAAGTAACGCAGCCGGTACGCACGGCACTCCAGGTCCCGCCGCACCGGAACTTCTTCGGCGTGATGCCGGCGTATTTGTCGTCGCCTGCGTCGCTCGGCGTCAAGCTCGTCACGGTTTTCAACGAGAACGCCGCCCGTGGTCTGCCGACGCATCTCGCCACCATCTTGCTCTTGGACCCGGAAACCGGGGCTCTCGACGTCATCATGGACGGCCGCTATATCACCGAAATGCGCACCGCGGCCGTTTCCGCCGTCGCCGCCAAACGTTTGGCCCGCACGGACGCCGCCGTACTCGCCATGCTCGGCTCCGGCGTGCAGGCGCGCAGCCATGTGGAACTGCTGGCCCGCGTGTGCCCCTTTCGCGAGATCCGCGCCTGGAGCCCTACGCGCGATCACCTGAACCAGTTCGTCTCGGATGCCGCCGCCACGAGTCCTGTTCCTGTCCATGCCGCCACCAGCGCGCAAGAAGCCGTGCGCGGCGCGGACGTGATCGCACTGGTGACTTCTTCTACCACACCCGTCATCCAAGATGCCTGGGTGTCGCCCGGTGCGCTGGTGATCTCGGTCGGCGCATGCCGGCCCGACACGCGCGAAATGGATCCTGCGCTCGTGGCGCGCGCCCGCGTGATAGTCGATTCGCGAGCCGCCGCCCTCGTGGAAGCGGGCGACATCGTCCAAGGCATTCGCGAGGACCGCTGGACGGAAAGTCACATCGCCGGCGAATTAGGCGAGGTGATCCTCGGCCGCGCGCCCGGCCGGACGGCGCCCGATGAGAGCGTGATCTTCAAATCCCTCGGCTTGGCCGTGGAAGATGTCGCTGCCGCGCAACTGGTGCTCACACGCGCCAAAGCGCAAGGAATAGGCCGCGAGATCCAAATGTAACTGAGCCGCGCCCAGAGGAAGCGGTAACTTTGCCTTCTACCGCATATTCCGCGTTTTGAACCACGACCACGGTGCGCGCACCGGCTGGATCAGCATCATGTACAGCTTGTACGATTTCGACCCCAGCATCACACGGACCGAGGGCGAGAACTCCTTCTCGCGCTCATAAAGAAATCGAATCAGCATGTCGCGCCTCGCCATAAGCGACCGCAAAGCGTCCACGTCCTCCTGCTTCAAGCTGTAACCGGCGCGGATTTGCTCGGGCAGCTGCCGCGGTACATAGACCGTCGAGTGCTCGGGCGCGGTCTCATCCGCCGGCCGCCGCCTCGTGTAGTAGTACACCGCGATCGACCGGCGCGACACGTGCTGTTTATCCGGCGGAAGCTCGATTCGCTTGAATCCATGCCAGGAAATTTCCGAGGTCTCAAACACCACCGCGCGATTCAAAGTCGGCACAATTGTCTTCACCCGATCCTCCTTTTCCGGCAGCCACGGATTCACGTGCAGATCGAGTGCGCCTCCCCACTCCTGGCGCCATTCCGGATTCAGAAACAGGATCAGATTCAGCCGGCGGTGAAGCTGCGTCACCGGATGGTAATTGAAATCCACATGCGCATCCAGATCCTGCCCGTGCAGATTCTCGTGCGTGCCGCCGCCAACATATTTTGGATCGTAGAGCAGGTGCGGAATGCCGGTGATCCGTCCCATGAAATCCAGGAACGCCCGGTTTCGCAGCAGCGCGTCCAGGCGCGAGTAGGCCGGTCCCAGTTGCGCCAGATTCGTGTTCACCGCTTTCCGGCCAAGCTCGCCCAGCTCGTTGCGCGCCTTTTCGCGATCGAATGCCGGGAACTCCGCCAGCAATTCCCGGCAAAACTCAGGCATCAGAAAATCTTCCATCACAACGTGCCGAAAAGGCTGGGCGGCCTGAAATTCGCGGCCCAGCTCTTCCACACGGTTCCGGATGGCAGGCTGTATGAGGTCGAGCACGGTTAACCCGTCATTGTAACGTTTGCCGGATGGACGTAGACTGGACGATGTAAATTCATCGAGGCATGCCTCGACGCTACACCGCGTGCTTATGACCCGTAAAGAATTTCTCCAACAAGCCGCGATCGGCAGTATCGGCATGGCCGCTTCCGCCGGTTCTGGTGATCCGCCGGCCGTCTACCCCGTGCCGCCTCTCGCGCGGAAGCGCGATTCCCGCCGCTCGCTCGATTTCGTCCAGAACGAGAAGATCCTCCGCCATCTGCAAAAGCACGGAGTCCGCAACGTGGTTTACGGTGGCAATGCGTTCCTCTACCACATCACCATGGCTGAGTACGCAGAGCTCGTCGACTGGGCAAGCGGTTTCACGCGTGAGATGTCCATCATTCCTGGCGTTGGACCATCCTATGGCCGCGCCATGGACCAGGCGCCACTCATCCGCAAGCACCGTTTCCCCTCTGTCCTAGTGCTGCCATGCGCCGACCCTCGCGATGCCACGGGGCTTGAAACTGGTCTGCGCGAAATCGCCGAAGCTTGCGGCGTTCCCCTCTCGGTTTACATCAAACACGAAGCCGATTTCGGCCCCGATCGCGAAGCCGGTCTCGACGCCGTCGCCCGCCTGGTAGACGCCAAGGTCTGCGAATCCATCAAGTACGCAGTAGTCCGTAAGGATCCGCATGACGATGCGTATCTTTCGAGCCTGTTGCGCCGCGTGCCCGCCGCCCGCGTCATCAGTGGCATCGGCGAGCGTCCCGCCGTGGTTCATCTGCGCGATTTCAAGTTGGCAGGTTTCACCACCGGCTCCGGCGTGCTCGCTCCACGCCTCAGTCGCGAACTGTTCGAAGCCTGCGCACGCCGGGACTACGCTGCCGCCGAAGAAATCCGCCGGGCATTCCTGCCGTTCGAAGATCTACGCGACGCGTGGGGCGCCGCGCCCGTCCTGCACGCCGGCGTCGAGGCATCCGGATTAGCCGAAACCGGCCCAATTTCCCCGTTCGTCTCGTCTCTCCCCGCCGCGCAATTCGAACAACTTCGCCCCGTGGCGCGAGCTCTGCTCGAGAAAAACGGATGAAGGGTCCGGCGCTTAGAACCTAACACCTTGCACCCCCGCGCCAATCGTTCGTCGCCCATGCTCGAAACTTGCCGCCCGCGCTTCGTCTCTCGATCCCGCGTTCTCAATGGTTTGCATGCCATTCAAAGTGGCCATCCGAATGCCGATAAGAGGGCATGAGTTCTATTAACAACCTTACCAGCGGCTACTTGCAGTCGATTTTGAGCAGCACCCTCCAGAACGCCGGGGTGACGCAGAACAGCAGCAATACAAGTGGCATCAGTGCACCGTCTGTGACGCTACAAAGCGATAACAGCAACCTGTCGCCTTTCGCGCAGTTGATGAGCACGCTCCAGCAACTGCAACAGTCCGATCCGTCTAAGTATCAGCAGGTCACCGAGCAAATTGCCAGTAATCTGCAAAGCGCCGCGCAGACTGCCCAGTCACAAGGCAATACGACCACGGCGAACCAACTCAACCAGCTTTCTCAGGATTTCACGAACGCCTCGCAAAGCGGCCAGCTCCCCAACGTCAGCGATCTGGCTAAGGCCGCCGGCGGCCATCACCACCATCATCACTTTCATGGCGGGTCCGCTAGCTCCACGAGCGATTCAAGCACTGACAGCACCTCAACCAGCACCTCGACGAGCAGCACCGGCGATAGCCTTCTGAGTCAGCTCCTCTCAGGCACGCAGCCCAACACGACTCAGAGCAACGCCCTGAATCCGATGAGCATCATCTTGAACACGCTGTCCCAGGCCGGTATCAAGGCTTCCAATAGCTGACACCTGGCACCTAACATCAAGCGAAATGATCACCGCCATCGTCGCACCGTCAAGATCGATGGCGGCCGCCGTGGGGTCGCCGCCCGGATTAGCACGACACGCTATCCTGGATCTCTGAGACCAAGCCAGATCCTCTGTATCGAAACACACTAAAGACATGCGCCAACCGGGGCGATCGAGTGCATAGTCAGTCACCTGCATTACAAAGCGGCGATTTTTGGCCTATCTAACGCGAGGTTTACATGGAATTCCT
This sequence comes from Bryobacteraceae bacterium, assembly GCA_035297145.1. Lineage (GTDB taxonomy): Bacteria > Acidobacteriota > Terriglobia > Bryobacterales > Bryobacteraceae > QHXW01. The sequence continues at coordinate 50,827 of DATGZN010000075.1, read as the reverse complement.
TCCATCGCCTGCAAAGATCCTGACGCTGACGCTGGCTCTCTCGATCATGCCCGCGGTTGTTTTGACTGATCCGTTCAATTCGGTCGTGGTATACGAGTGGGCGTTGCAATCCCATCAGGTGGATGGAAGGAAGGAAGTCTACAAGCAATAGAAGGCGTCGGCCCCGTGTCACTTCGCCAGAACCGGCAGGGTGGTGAGCGCATTGCCGTTGCTGCGGAGCCCCACGACGCTAATCTGGCCTCCCGAGGGCGTCTGCAGCTCCACCGTCCCCCGTATGCCCACGGTTGCACCATAGTTTTGCGCCAGCATGAACGATGTGTGGCCGTTCGCCGCCAACGTGATCGTGTCGCTTCTCACGAGCGATCCCGTTTCGTCCTTCAGAACCACCGACACGTTGACGGCCTGGCTCGTGACATTCGCCAGCGCCAGTCCGGTCGCGATGCCGGGTGTGTTATCAAAAGCGAGCACGTAAGCGCTGTCGCTGCGCGTCTCCAGCGGTACTACCGCCTCTTGTCCGGTTTGGTTGTAGCGGAAGATGGCGAAGCCGCCAAAGTTTCCGTCGGCGGTCAGTTGTGCCGAGCCCACGCCTGCACCGTTTTGGGTCTGTATCACGCGCACGCCGCCCGCAGGCACTCCGTTGACACGAATCTCGGAAGCGTTCATATTCGTGCCACCCTCCATCACAACCAGCGGCAGTTCGAGCGCACCACCGTTGTCATCGAAGAAGTTCAGTTGCGCATCGGCGGAAGACGTCCCCATGTTCACGAGCGTAAACGTGGTTTCCCACCCGTTGCCGGAAGCCACATGAGCCATCGAACCCGCCCCGGCCATTGCGGCGGACAGGCGCGTACCCGACCACGTCCCGGTGTCGCCTCTCGTGCACCCGCCGGTCGGCGCCGAGTAGCTGCCGGTAACGGAGCTTCCGTCGGCGGACACGGTGCCTGTAAATACGACCGACTGGGCGCTGACATCCTCGGTCATGGTTACCGTATTACCCGATAGCGTTCCGGAGAACGTGGCTGATGCCCGGCATGGATTTCCACTAATGGTTAAGTAACCGGCGATGTTGTTTCCAGACTGTGTTACCGGACCTGTAGCGGAGTACTGCAAAGCGTGATTGGTCGACTTCGCCGAAAACTGCCAGTTCCCGGACACATTGATGGTCTGAGCATATTCAGGAATCGCGGCGGCGCAAGTTAAGAGGGCGAGTGTGATGAATCGCATATTGTCTCCAGCTGGCAGTATGGATTCACGCAATATCGGAGTCAAGGGTCTGCAATTCTTGGTCCGTTTTTGAAGCCTGGTGCCTACCTTTAACCCTCAGGCAACACGACCTCGTCCGTGCGCCGCAATCGATACCACGCCCCGATCGTCACCAGTGAAAACGCGAAGATAATCGTCGAGATTGCGTTGATCTCCGGCGTGATGCCGCGCCGCAGCCGCGACCAGATCTCCAGCGGCAGCGTGTTCTCCCGGCCAAGCAGGAAAAAACTCACCGCAATTTCGTCCATCGAGAGCGTGAAAATCAGCAGCGCTGAGCTCACAATTGGCAGCCGCAGGCTCGGCATCGTGACTCGCCAGAACGTTTGCCATTGGCTCGCCCCCAAGTCGAGGGATGCTTCTTCGAGCGATCGCGGGAATTTCTGCAGGCCCGCCAGAATCTCCGTGGCCGCCACGGAAATCAAAGCAGTCCCGTGCCCGAGCGTGATGGTCAGCAAACTCAGCTTCATTCCCACCACCACGAACAGCATCAGCAGCGAAAGCCCCGTGATGATGCCCGGCAGAATCAGCGGCAGCAGCACCAGTCTGCGGAACACGTACTTGCCCGGAAACGGTACGCGATCGAGCGCCAGCGCCGCACACAATCCGAACACCAGCGCAATCGCCGTCGCCGCCGCCGCCACCGTCAGGCTGTTGAGAACAGAATTCCAAAGCGCATCGTCTTCGAGCAGCATGCCGTACCAGCGCAGCGTCAGATCACGCGGAGGAAATCCCCCCACGCCCGGGCCATTGAACGAATAGACGATCAGGGTCAAAACCGGCAGATACAGAAATGCGAACACCAAGGCTGAGAAAATCGTAAGTCCCCACGCGCGCGGTTTCATATGGTTAATGGAACGTCAGCCTATGCTGCAGGCGCTCGGTGACCCACAGGATCGCTAGCACCACAAGAAGCAGGCACAGCGAAACCGCCGCGCCAAGCGGCCAGTTGAATGCCGCGCCGAACAAGCTGACTACGATGTTAGAGATCATGATTCCGCTCGGTCCTCCCACCAACAGCGGCGAAAGGAAATCGCCCAGGCTCAGAACGAATGCGAATGTAGCCCCTGCAATCACGCCCGGCAACGAAAGCGGAAAGATGACGGTCCAGAACATCCGCGGTCCACTCGCTCCCAGGTCTCGCGCCGCTTCCAGAAGATTCCGCGGGATGTGCTCCAGCGACGCGTAAATCGGCAGGAATGCAAACGCCACGTAGATGTGGGTCAGCGTGATCAGCACCGCCAGCGGGCTGTAAAGCAGAAAACCCAGCGGCTCGTGGCTGAGATGCACGAACTGCAACAGCGAGTTCAGCACGCCGTCGCTACCCAGTATGGTCTTCCACGCATAAGCGCGCACCAGGTAACTCACCCACAGCGGAATGATCACCAACTGATACAGTTCCTTCCTTCGCGAGCAGTGGAACGAAATGTAATAAGCCAGCGGAAAGCCCAGTAGCATTGAGAGCAGAGTCACGGTTGCCGCGATGCGCGCCGAGCGTGCCATCACGCTCCCATACATCGAACTGTGCAGCAGTTCGCGATAATTAACGAGCGTCCACTCGTGCACCACGTTCTGGCCGGAAACGGACCAGAAGCTGTAGCAAAACAAAAACGCATACGGGATGAGCAGAAACGCCGCCACCCAAGCTACCGGGGGCAGCGCAACGGCCGTCTTGTAAGCCCTTCCGTACATACTCAGGAAGTCGCAATTCGGGGACTGGCTTCGAAATTCCGCGAGTTCGGCCCTGAGAAATGCGTGCCGCCCAATTCGGAATTTCGTTGCCTGTCCCCGAATTGCCCCCTAACCCTCACTCGTTGTCTCCGCTACCCGCACCGCATCCGCAATCGCAAATTCGAACAGCACCTCTCCCCGCAAATCGCGCGATCCCGCACACTCCACCAGCAACATTCGCCCGTCCGCGTCCACGGCTTCCAGCAGTTCCGATGAGCCGTGAAACATCGTGCGTTCGATCCGCCCGTGAAAACGCACGCTGCCCGGCGCCGCCATTTTCGTCTGGTCCGCGACGTGAATGTCCTCCGGCCGCAGAGAGAAGATGACCGGTCCGTCCGCTTCCTGGCTCACCCATCGGAAGCAACCGCAACTGACCGCGCCCTTTGCAACCGTTCCTCGCAACAGGTTAGTCTGCCCGATGAACTGCGCTGTGTAAGTGGTTCGCGGGCTGCGGTAGATCTCGCGCGGCGCCGCGATCTGTTCCAGCACACCCGACCGCAACAGCGCGATCCGGTCCGACATCACCATGGCTTCATCCTGGTCGTGCGTGACAAAAATGAAAGTAATGCCAACCTGGCGCTGGAGCGACTTCAACTCGGTCTGCATCTGGCGGCGCAGCGCGGCATCAAGCGCCGAAAGCGGCTCATCCAGCAGCAGCAGCTTCGGCCGGTTCACCAGAGCGCGAGCCAGCGCCACGCGCTGCTGCTGTCCGCCGCTGATCTTCGCAGGCGACTGGCGCGCAAACTTGCTCATCTGCACCAGCGCCAACGCTTCCTCCACCCGCTGATCGACCTCCGTCTTCGGAACCTTCTTGACGCGCAGCCCATAGGCGACATTCTCAAAGACTGATAGATGTGGAAACAGTGCATAGTGCTGGAATACCGTGTTCACCGGACGGCGGTTCGGCGGCAGCGGATCGATGCGCTCACCGTCAATCGCAATCTCGCCCGCATCCGGCTGCTCGAAGCCGGCAATCATGCGCAGCAATGTTGTTTTGCCCGATCCGCTCTCACCAAGAATGGTGAGAAATTCGCCCGCCGCCACCTCCAGCGTAACGCCGCGCAGCACGCGCATCGCGCCGAAGCTCTTCTCGACCGAGCGGATGGTCAGGAGGGCGTCCGGCATGGCGGGGCGGCTTACTGCGCCGCCTTCACCTCGTTCCAGATCTCGTTGTATTTCGCCCGCCGCGGCACGTTCTCCCAGAAGTAAATCCGCTTCTGATAGTTGTCCAAATCGTCCAGGTGCAGATTCTGCTTCTCCTGGTCCGTCATGAACTGGGCTGCTTGCGGATTGGCTGGAAGATAGCCGGTAACATCGGTAACCGTTTTCTGGGTCTTCGCCTCAACGACGTACTCGATGAACTCCGCCGCGAGGTCTTTGTGGTCGCTCGCCGCCGTGATCATGAGATGGTCGATCCAGCCCGTCGTGTTTTCCTTCGGAATCGTCTCGCCGATCGGAAATCCGCTCTTGCGAAGCTGATTCGTCATAAGCGGCCAACCCATCGCCGCCACGACCTCGTGATTCTGGAACAGGTTCGTCAGCTCACCGCCGGTGGACCAGATTTTCCGGATATTCGGCTTGAGCGCGATCAGCTTCTCCTTCACCTTCGCAAGCTCCACGTCAGTCAAATCGTAGAGATGGTGCGCCGACGGTTTGTCGAAACCCAGAACTTGCGCCGCCATGTAAACTGTCGAGAGATCGTCCCAAACCGAAATCTTGCTTTTGAGCTTTGGATCCCACAGCGCGTTCCAGCTCTCCGGCGGCGTGGGAAACGCGGTGGTATCGTACAGCAGCGGGTTGGGTCCCCACTGAAATGGCACTCCGTAGACTTTGCCCTCCGCTTTCACCAGGGGAAGCGAGGTCAGGAATGGAAGCAGTTGCGGGTAGCTCGGAATTTTGGCCAGATCGAGCGGCGCAGCCAGGCCAGTGGTGGCGATCATCGTCGCGACGTCGCTAGAGGGAGAGATGACGTCGTAATTGCTGGCGCTACCGCCGCGCAGTTTGGCCACCAGCTCGTCGCTCGAACCCATGTACGACGCGCTGACCTTGCAGTGGCATTTTTCTTCGAATCCCCGGACGAACGCAGAGTCGGCGTAGCCTTCCCAAACCAGCAGACCCAAAGTTGGCGCTTGCTGCCGGTGACACCCGGTCAGCGCGAGAAACACAACCAGCCAGCGCTTCAAGCCGCCACCTCCCTCAGACCCGCCTCGAGCACATCGAGCCCTTCCTCGAACTGACCATCCGTAATCACCAGCGGCATCAGTAGACGAACCACATTACCGTAAGTGCCGGCTGAAATGGTGATCAGGCCGTGTTCGTAGCAGTATTGGCTCACACGCTTGGTTGCCTCTGCGCTCTCCAGCTCGAAAGCTTGCATCGCACCGATGCCGCGAATTTCACCGACAAGCGGAAAACTAGCGGCACGTTCGCGAAATCGTTTGCCGAGTTTGGTCGCGCGCTCGCAGAGATGTTCGCGCTCGATCGTCTCCAAAACCGCTAACGCGGCAGCACAGGATACGGGATTGCCGCCGAAAGTGCCGCCCAGCGCTCCCGGCCCCGTGTGGTCCATAATCTCTGCGCGCCCCGTGACGGCAGCAAGTGGAAATCCGCCTCCGAGACTCTTTGCCGTGGTGATGAGATCCGGCTCGATACCAAAATGCTCAGAGGCGAACATTCTTCCGGTACGGGCGAAGCCACTCTGAACTTCATCGGCAATGAAAACAATTCCGTATTTGCGGCAGATCTGTTGAATGACAGGCAGGAATTCGGCCGGCGGAGTGACGAAGCCGCCTTCACCCAGCACAGGCTCCGCAATCACGGCGGCGACACTCTCGGCCCCGACCACCCGCTTGAAGGTGTCTTCGAGATGGTGAGCGCAGTGGACCTCGCACGATGGGTACCGCAAGCCGTAGGAGCAACGGTAACAGTATGCGTAGGGGATCCGGTAGACGTCACCGGGAAACGGCCCGAAGCCGGTCTTATAAGGATGCGTTTTGCTGGTCAGCGCGAGTGTCAGCAAGGTGCGGCCGTGAAATCCATCTTCGAAGCAAATGACGGCAGGCCTTTTCGTATACGCGCGCGCGATCTTGATGGCGTTCTCGACGGCTTCAGCGCCGCTATTCAGCAGCAGCGTTTTCTTGGGAAAATTGCCGGGCGCGAGCGCGTTCAGGCGTTCCGCTAACCGCACATAGCCCTCATAGGGCGTGACCATGAAGCAGGTATGCAAGAACCTGCCGATCTGCTCACGCGTGGCTTCGACCACCGCCGGCGCGCACTGGCCCGCGTTGAGGCAGCCGATGCCGCCCGCGAAATCGAGCAAGCGATTGCCGTCGACGTCCTCGATCACCGCGCCTTCAGCGCGCTCCACAAAGACCGGAGTCACCTGCGACACGCCGCGCGGAACCGCAGCCTCGCGCCTCGCCAAGAGCGCTCGGGATCGCGGGCCAGGCACCGGCGTCTTCAGTTGAATCGTGCTCACGAATACCACCCGATAGGCTGCTCGTTGAGGTTGATGTGCACCTGTTTCGTTTCCAGGTACTCCTCGATGCCCCACGGCCCCAGCTCTCGGCCAAATCCGGACTGCTTGTAGCCGCCCCACGGCGCTTCTACATAAGTCGGCTGCATGTGATTCACCCAGACGATGCCGGCGCGCAGCGCTTTTACCACGCGAAATGCCTTGAAGATGTCACGCGACCACACAGCGGCGGCAAGCCCGTATGGCGAGTCATTGGCGATGCGGATGGCAGCGGCTTCATCCGTGAACGGAATGACCGCTGCTACGGGGCCGAAGATCTCTTCGCGTGCAATGCGGGCGCTGTTGTCCACGTCCGCGAAGATGGTTGGCTCGATATAGTAGCCCCGCCCCAGGCCCGCGGGACGGCCGCCCCCTGCCGTCAGCTTCGCTTCTTGCTTACCGATTGTTACGTAAGATTGCACGCGCTCGTATTGCTCCTTGCTGACGAGCGGCCCCATCTTGGTCGAGCGGTCGAGCGGCGCTCCAAGCTTGATCCTCTTCGCCTTCTCGGTGATGGCTTCGACAAAGCGGGAGTAAATCGGCTTCTCCACCAGTATCCGGCTACCGGCCGAGCAGACTTCGCCCTGGTTGATGAACACTCCGAAAAGGGCGCCGTCGACCGCGGCTTCGAAATCGGCGTCGGCGAAGAAAATGTTGGGAGACTTTCCGCCCAGCTCCAACGTAACGCGCTTGATGGTATCGGCGGCCGCTTTCAAAATCAACTTGCCGACCGCGGCACTGCCGGTGAAAGCGACTTTGTCTACGCCCGGATGCCCCACCAGCGGCGCACCGGCAGTCTCGCCAAATCCAGTCACGATGTTGACCACGCCGGGCGGAAAGCCGATCTCCGTGAGCCAACCGGCGAGTTCAAGCGCGGTGAGGGGCGTCTGTTCGGCGGGCTTCAAGACGCATGTGCATCCGGCGGCCAGGGCAGGCGCGAGCTTCCAGGCCGCCATGAGCAGCGGGTAATTCCAGGGAATGATCTGCGCCGCGACGCCCACAGGTTCGCGGAGTGACAGGCTCAGCGCGTTGTCGGGCACAGGGTTCACGTAGCCCATGACCTTGGTGGCGAGACCGCCGTAATACTCGAAGCAGGTGGCGACATCGTTGATGTCGAACTCAGCTTCAACAATCGGCTTGCCGGAGTTACGCGCCTCAAGCTCCGCGAGCATAGGCGCTTCGCGGCGCACGCGCTCAGCCAGCCGGAACAGGAGACGCCCGCGCTCCTGGGCCGTAGTCTGCGGCCACGGGCCGGAATCAAAAGCAGCACGCGCGGCTCCGACGGCGGCATCAATATCCGCCTCGCCGGCATCAGGCACTTCGGCAATGATTTCTTCGGTTGAGGGATCGATCACGGGGAAGGTCTTGCCGGAGCGGCTCTCGGCGAACTCACCGTTGATGTACATGCGGTAACGTTTCATGGAAAGACCCGAATCGAAGAATCTTAACATTATGTAGGGATGTGATCGGAAGTGCAGTGATGGCGACCGGCTGCGGGTTACTATGTCAGCCGGCAGTTACCCGACTTCGGCAGCCGCCTGCAACGAATCGAGCAGAAATGCGATCAAACCAGGCGACAGTTGCGCATGTTCGTGTGAGGCGGGACAGGTTCCGGTGGGGATTTACAACGCCAGACTATTGCCGGGTGGGCTTGCTACGATGGAGCGCGCGAAACATAACGCCCAGCACGGCTCTTTGAACCACAAACGCCGTCGCCATACTGCCGACCAAAGCCGCGCCAATCACCATTGCTTCCATCGTCTTGATCTCACTCTTCGAGGTGGATTTCAGACGCCTGGAAACTCACATGCCGGTTGCCAGGCTTCTGATTGACAGAATAACTGGCACTGGCATCGGCCACAATATGTTCTTTCGTTAACGGATCACTATTGCTGGCCGGCCTTGGCCAGAAGTTCCTCCACCACGGAGGAGTTGGGGCGGTATTGGGTGTAGGTGGAACGCGTTACCGCAGTGGACTTGAACACGCGGAGTTTCGAGACGTTCAGCTTCGTGGAGACCTCGTCGATCAGCCAGGTGGAATCCGTCACCGGAGTCATCTTGATTTCGATCTCCGTTCCGGGAAGAACGCTAGCCAGAGCGCCGTAAACCGGAACGGGAGTTACCACGGTGCATTCCACGAGCATCGGGTGCAGGGTATCCTTTTCAACCCACGCCTTCCCTTGGATACCGGAGAGCACTTTCCCGGCGCGAGTGGTGGGCACGATACCTGGCATCGGGGTTGCGGAGAGAACGTAAGCGGAATGGCCGTTCTTTGCCTCCTCACCCAGCAACCGAAATGTCAGCACCGTAGGGAAGTCGAGCAGCAGCTCGCCGTTTTCGTCGCGTTTCTTTTTCCAGGAGTTAATGCGAGCGCGGCGAGCCGAAGGGCTTTCACTCTTGCGGTGCCGCACTTCGTTCTTCAACTTGATGAGTTCTTCCCTTTGGCGATCGGGTGACAGGGGCTGGTCGTTGACGGCGAGGGGAAAGTAGTAATCAGAGCCCTCGATCATGACAACCTCGAAGGTCTTGCTGGTCAGTTTTTCGCCCTTTTGAACTTCGTCTCTTTCGATGCACGCGTACAAGGGGTCGGACGCCCAGTCCGAATTCAGTGCCGCCGTTGCCCGCTGCACAATTTCGCTGACTTCCGCAGCGCGGCACGGAATGCGTGCGATTCCGAAAGGACACGCAATTAGAGCCAGCCAGAGGACACTCTGCAAGTAGCGCAACACGAACGCCTCAGAGCTACAGATGCTGTGTGGGCTCGTGATGATTCAATTCAGGCCCGCCGCCGCGAATAATACCGAAATAACGCCCCCGCCAGCCCCAGGAACACCGTGCACGACACAATCATCTTGCCCTCGAAGATCCAGATGGAAGTGATCTGGTGAGACGGGATAAACGCGACGATCAGGCCGATGGTGGTGGCGGCAAGACCGCTGGTGGCAGCGAACCAGAGCTTGGTCCGGCTGAGATAGAGATTCTGGCCTTTGCGCACCACCATGAGCAGCACGGCGAATAAATAAAGATACGAGAGCATCTGGAGGACAACGGCCATATCGAGCAGCGTGACATACGCCTCCTTGACGCCGGCGCCAATGAAGCTCATGGCGATGAGCGCGGTGCAGATGAGGCCCTGGGCCACCAGCGCGATGTGCGGCGTGTTGTAGCGCGGATGAATCCTGCCAAGCTCGGCGGGCAGGTACCGGTCAAGACCGCTCACGAACATCACGCGCGCGGAGCCAGCCGCCCACGCCGAGACCGAGCCGGCAATGGCGGCGCACATCAGCACGGCCAGCGGCGCAAGCAGCCAGCCCAGGTTTTGGCCTGCGGTCATCTTGTCCACAGCCTGCAACACTCCCTGCACCACCACGACGTCGCGCTGCGGCACGGAGAGCAGAACAGAGAGCGTCGCGCCCACGTAGAGCACACCCGAGAGCAGGCCGCCGTAGACTACCGCCTTAGGCACCGTCCGGCGCGGGTCATGGATCTCGTCACCCATGACCGGCCCAAGCTCCAGCCCCACCAGGCCGAAGCAGATCACACCGAACGCCGAGATCAGCCGGTAATCGCCGCCGAAACCGAAATCGCTAAACTTCAGGGCGACGCCGCCGCGGAGCAACACTGAGACGCCCAGCGCGATCAGCACGAGTGTCGCGATCAGGGTGCCCATACCGCCAAGGTTGTTAATCCATTTCCCCACCCCCATTCCCCGAATATTGAGAATCACGGTGAGCCAGAGCAGCCCTGTCGTGAGCAGGAAGAAGAACGTGCCGTCGGACGAGAGATGAGCTGTAGCCTTGCCGCCAATGTAGGCCGGAATGCCGGCCAGGTAAAACAAGAGCGTGGGGATGAAGAACATGTTGGTGGTCCAGTAGCACCAACCGCACATGAACCCGTGAAAATCCCCAAAGGTTTCCTTGGCCCAGATGTAAATGCCGCCCTCGGCCGGGAAGCGCTGGGCAAGCTCAATGACCGCGATGCCCTGTGGCCAGAAAAAGAAGGCGAGCGCTAGCAGCCATAGCCAGGTGGTGACAGGGCCGTTCGAAGCTATGACGGGGACAACGTTCAGGTTGGTAATGGCCACCACACAGAGCCACGTCAGGTCCCAGGTGCCGAGAACGCGCTTCAGTTGCGGCGCGGCGTGGGCGACTGCTGGCTCTGTGCTTCCGGTGGCCATGGATGCGGCTACGCGTGCAGCGGAACCGCCAGCCGCTCCTGTTGCGCAGTGGCGATGGCCGGCGCGATCTCCGCGAAGACTTGCAAGTGATGGTCGATGTCCGCGTCGGTGTGCTGCACCGAAATGGTCCATTGCTCGTCCCACCAGTACGGCTGCGCCATCACCCCGCGGTTCACCATGCCGAACCAGTAGTGCATCCAGACCTCGTGGTCGATGTCGTACCAGTCGCGGTAGTTGCGAACCGGCTTGGAGTAAAACATCAGCGCGCCGTTGGCACAGGCGCCGATCGCGTAGGCGTTCATGCCCGTCTTCTGAATAATCTGCTGGTAACCGCTGACGAGCCTGGCGCTGAGGCGGTTGATGTGCTCGTAGCACGCGGGCGTCAGCACTTCACGGAACGCCGCAAGTCCGGCGGCCATGACCACCGGGTTGGTGTTATAGGTACCGGCGTGAAACATCTTCTGCTGGGCGATCTGCTGCATGGTCTCTGTACTTGCCGCGAACGCCGCCAGCGGAAAGCCGCCGCCGATCGACTTGCCGAGCGTGATGATGTCAGGCTTAATGCCGTAGTACTCACACGCGCCGCCGCGCGACAGCTTCGCACCGGTCTTCACTTCGTCGAAGATCAGCATGGCACCGTGACGCGCGGTGATTTCGCGCAACCCTTGCAGATATCCGTCGTCGGGCATGCAAACGCCGATATTCATCATGATGGGCTCGAGAATCACTCCGGCGATCTCGCTCGAGTGGCGCGCGAAAAGCCGCTCCATGGCGGCGAGATCGTTGAAAGGAGCCACTAGCGTGTACTCGGTGATCGCCTGCAAAGTGCCGGCGCTCGAAACCACAGGCGTGGGGTTTGCGGGATCGCCAAATTGGCCCGACTTGGGTTTCACGCTGACGGAAACGGCATCGTGGCCGCCGTGATAGCCGCCTTCCATTTTCACGATGCGCATGCGCCCGGTAGCGGCGCGCGCCAAGCGAATGGCGAACATTGTGGCTTCATTGCCGCTGTTGTTGAACCGCACCATATCCACTGGGAAGCGCGCGCAAATCTCTTCGGCCAGCTCGAGCTCCATCGGGTGGCACATGCCGTAGAGCGTGCCAAGCTTCAGTTGCTTTTCGACAGCCCGAATCACCGCGGGATGGCCGTGGCCTGCCATGAGCGCGCCGTAGCAGAGGTTGTGATCGATGTAGTCATTGCCATCCAAGTCGCGGATGTGCCCGCCGTGGCCCTCGGCTACGAACAGCGGATAGGGATCGTAAAACCGGTAGTTGCTAGCCACGCCAAGCGGGACGCGTTTGGCGGCTTTCGTGTGCGCTTCGTGCGAGCGGGGGGTGCGTTTCTTGTAGAGCTCGATTTCTTTCTGTAACGCCGGGTACATCGGGAAGGATCTCCTTGGGAATCGTCAAGTTTGTGTTGCTTCAGTGCCGTTCATAAAAGGTTAGCAGCATAGGTCCAATTCGGGGACTGGCTTCGAAATTCTGAGCTGACCGCCCAGAGCATCGTACCTCCCATTCCGGAATTTCGTTGCCTGTCCCCGAATTGCCGAGTTGCACAACGATCGCATTATCAAAAAATCAGCTTCAGCGCGAATTGGATCAGCCGAGGATCGCGCGCGCGAATCACTTTTCCAAACGTCCCTCCCTGCGAAACCGGGCCATCGGAAATATTGCCATCTACGGAGCTGAATTGCGCATGATTGGCGATGTTGAAGAACTCGCCACGAAACTCCACTTTGAAACGCTCCGTGATCTGCGTATCTTTCAACATGCTGAAGTCGATGTTGTTGATGCCCGGGCCGCAGCAGACCGACCGCGGAGAAGTTCCCAGGCGGCCCTGTTGCGAAAGCGGCACTTGCTGGAACGCCGACGGATCGAAGGCGAGGTTATTGGGATTGCGCGGATCAAGCCGGTGCAGCGGCGCGATCATATCCGGCTCGCCCGGATACGTGAATTGAAAGCTGTTCATCAGCTCGACATCGTCGGAGGAGGTAATGAATATCGGGAAGCCCGATTGGAAGGAAAGAATCCCCGAGGTTTCCCATCCGTTCAGCACCTTGCTGGCAAGACCTGTAAAACCCGAGAACTTGGGAAGCTCGTAGAAGTAGCTGAAAACCAGCCGCTGGCGTGCATCGAACAGCGATAGCGAGCGGCTCAGGCGGTAGTTGAGCGGAATCAGGCTGTTCTCGAAACTCGACGCGTCGTCGATCGATTTGCTCAAAGTGTACGCCGCCTGGAACTGCAGGCCTTTCGAGAAGCGCTTCTCCGCGCTGAGTTGGAGCGAATTGTAGTTGGAGTTCCCGATGGTGTCCTCGGCAAAGATGCTCGAGAACACCGGAACGCCATCCGGCGGGCACCCCACACCCGTCGTCGGCTGGCAAAGCGGTGAAGAGTACTGGCGCAGGCCGACGATGGTGATGGGATTCGGATTCGGCCCAGTCACTGTCTTCACCGAACCGTACGGCAGATGCAGCGTGAATCCCGCTGGAATTTCATTCGCGGCGATGTTGAACGACGAATCGGCGAAGAACGGACCGCAAGCAAGGTTCGGATCATTGGCCAATTGGGAGAGCCGGTTGAGATCGTTGCAGGGCTGCGCCTGCCCATAGTTGAGATCGTGGCTCGCCAGCAAACGGTGGCCCTGCGAACCCACATAGGCAAATTGCAATAGCGTGTCTCCCGCCACTTGCCGCTGGATGGTGAAGTTGTACTGCTCGGCATATTGCGTTTTCAGAGTAGGCTGGAACTCGCCATATAGAATGATGGGCCGAAAGATGGACCAATCGACGGGCTGGCCACGCGTGGGATTCAGAATTCCGTTGAACGGGTTCGGATACTGCGTCCCATTCTGGCCAATGAACGGTGTATTGAACAGAACATTGCTGAAGGTGGAGCTGCCACCGAACGGAGGCTCGGCGCTGAACTGCTCCAGCACCAGTTGCTCGACGGGATTGTAAAAAATGCCATAGCCCATCCGAAAGCTGGTTTTGCCCGCGCCGCCGAAAAGCGCATGTCCAATGCCCGAATCAGCCGATGGACTCCAGGCCAGCCCGATGCGCGGAGCGAAGGACTTGTAGTAGGTCTGAGTCAGCGCTTCGGGCACGCCTGGGTCGCCCGGAACCACTTCGCCCAGTGGGAACACGGATTCCCCGGCGCTCCCCGGGTTGCAGTTATTCGTGCCGAAAGTCTGAATCAACGGATTGCTGGCGCCAAGCTGGCAAGGAAAAACTTGCGTGGCTTCACCCGGACGGAACGTCTGCACCTTCCGGCCGATGTCGTGAATCGGAGTGGTCAGTTCCCAGCGCAGCCCGTAATTCAACGTAAGATTCTTGCGAAGCTTCCAGCTATCTTGCGCGAACACGTAGAGTGCGGTGCTGCGCACGTGTTCTGCCTGCGCCGAGCCCTGGCTGTAGCTGGCCGGAAGGCCGAGCAAGTAATCGGGAAAAATGTCGTCAGCGCCAACGTCGTTGCTGCCCCCGCCGTTAAATATGGGCCAGCCGTTGACGTTGTAGTAGAGCGTTTGATCGAAACGCATGCGCCGCACGTCCCCCCCGAACTTCATGGTGTGCGAGCCCATCACTTTGCTCAGGCTGTCGGACCACTGAAAGCTGTTGCCGATCTGCGGCAACTCCCCTTCGTAATTGTTTCCGATGGTGAATCCTCCGGCCAGCGTGATGAAAGGCACCCCCTCACGGTCAGCTCCCAGGTTGGGTGTGATGCCGGCCGCGGGATTGGCCGGATCCTGGAAGCATTGGGAAGCGGGCACGGTTTTGCATGAGTTCTGCACCAGGTGTGTATTCAGCGGATGGTTAAAGCTGAGCTGGCCCTCACGGAAGTACGTGAACCGCGCTTCGTTCACTAAGCTGGGGCTCGCAATCCAGGTCTCGCTCAGATTGAACTGCTGGTTGCGGCTGCTGTAGTTCGAGCCGAAACCGGGCACGTCGGCGCCAGCCTGCTGGAAGCGGGAGAAGGGCCGCGCGTCGTTGGAATCATCCAGGAAATAGTAGAAACTCAGCTGGTGCGCGTCGTTGATGCGGTGGTCGATTTTGGTCGTGGTCTGAATCGCATTGCTGGCTTCCACCGGCACTAGCTGGAGCTGGTTGATGCCGCGGTTGGCTAGCGGTACGTACTGATTCATGAGGTCGAGCGCTGTCTGGTCAAAACATTGCGTCGGGATTTTGTTGTTGGGAAAAATGGCGGTCCAGGCCGTGCCCGCCGCCAACGGGGCGCCCCCTTGCTGCGCCACAGCGCCTGCGCATCCGGGCCTTTGGTTGAGCACGCCCGCCAGATAAGCATCGTTCAGCGTGCCGCCAAACGGGTTTTGCGGTCCGCTGGGGCCCTGAGAGAAGTCGCCGCCGCGCTCGGCGACAGTGGGGACGGTGACCAGGTTGGACGAAATACCCTGGCGGATGTCGCGGTCTTCAGCGGAAATGAAGAAGAAGGTGCGATTCTTTTTGATGGGACCGCCAAAAACTCCGCCGTACTGATTCTGGTTGAACTTGGGCTTCTCCGTGTCAAAAAAGCCGCGGGTGTTGAGCGCGCGGTTGCGGAAAAATTCGTAAGTATCTCCGTGAAATTCGTTGGTGCCGCCCTTGGTCACCACATTGACCACAGAGCCGGAGTTGCGCCCGTACTCGGCGTCAAATGTGTTGGTCAGAACGCGAAATTCCTCGATGGTATCGGGCGAAGGCTCGATTGCCGGTGTGGCAATGAAAAGATCGTTGGCGTCACCGCCGTTCACGTTGAAGTTGTTCGACCGGCCGCGGCCGCCGTTTACCGATACAACGCCGGCATTCTCGCTGCCGGCGAACAGATCGTACCCCTGCTGCGACTGCACGCCCGGCTGGAGCTGCAACAACTGGTAAGTGTCGCGTGAGTTCAGCGGCAGGTTGACCACCGCCCGGGAATTCACCACGGCCCCGAGCTGTGTGCTGGTGGTCTCCACCTGCGCCGCTTCGGCCTGGACTTCGACCGTTTGCGTGACCTCGCCAAGCTCCAACACCGGATTCACGTTGATGACGTGCCCCAGCGTGACTTCCACGTGCGGCTGGACAAACTTCTTAAATCCCGTGGCCTCGATCTCGACCGTGTACGCGCCCACCGGCACGGAAGGGAGAACAAAGTCGCCCGTGGCGTCGCTGATGGCGGGACGCGTAACCGCGGCGCCTTCGAGTCTGGCCGTCACCTTGGCGCCCGGAATCACCGATCCCGTGGAGTCTTTCACCGTGCCTGCGATGGTTCCGGTGGTTTGCGCAAACATAGCCTGCGCAAAAACAGAAAACAGAAACAAGCAAATGCTAAATGGTTTCGTTTGCATAGCAGCACCCTTTGGAGCGTGCGCGGACGCGGCACTCGCCAGGTTTTAGATTTAGTCCCGAGCTTTACTCAAGATCGCCCTGTTGATGAAGGAGAGGTTAATCAATGGCTTGTGAAGAAGTCAAGGGGCGGTTCAGGTTTGGATCTTTCCAGAGACAGAATCTGGCTCAGTGGACCGCTTGATTGATGGCTGCAGCCAGGTTACCGAGAGCTGAGACATCGTTGATGCCGATCAACCGGCATTCCTTGACCGCGGTGTTCCCCTGCACAGTCGAGTCGGTTTTCCAGCGGATCTGACTCAGGAGATAAGTCGTGTACTGGCTGTTAGCTTCGGGACCCGACATCCCGAACCAGTTCTGTTGGTTATATCCGCCCAGAACCGTGTCCGAGATCGTAATGCAGGAGTGGCCCGGCTCCGCGCCGTTCATGAACACGAGCACGGTACCCGGCCGCACCATGGCATTTCGCACGAGGGGCGTGCCGCAGCCGGTCAGAATCTTGATGATGTTGGTGGCTTCCAAAAGCTGACCCTGGCTGGGTGCCTTTTCGAACTGCGCCATAGACAGCCAGTAAAGCGTGGCGTGATGGCATTGAATTCTTGGCAGGATCGGCAAATCGAAGATCGGTCCAACGACAGACTGCAGTGGTTTCGCCATGGCGAAAGATCATCTCACGACAGCGGAAAACCGTCAAGCACGTCGAACAGGCTGGTAGAGGCGCCTGCGGCGCTGTCCTGCCACTACTCCTGACGCAACGCGGCCATGGAACCGAAAACCAAAAACCAAAAAAAACAGAAAAACGGGACAGAGACTCAAATCCCGAAAGTCAACGCGCAACCTCCCGACAGGACGATGACGATAAGGAGACACACGAAAGCTACACCTGTGACGGCCTCGGCGAAGTTTTCATTTTCACGCACGCTCCAGGTCAAGCGAGGATTATCTATTCCTCCCGCAGAGCCGCCACCGGGTCCGTTCTCGTAGCTCGCCGTGCCGGAATCCAACACGCGATCCCCGCGGCTATTGTTACTAGCGCGGTCGCCATCCCGGCGGAGGCAGCATGATCTGGCTCGAGCCCCAGAAACATCCCTTGCAGGAACTTCATGGAAATCGGCACTGCACCTAAACCGAGCGCGAGCCCGATAGCCACCGTGACGAATGCTTGCCGGAAGAACAGCGAAAAAACCTTGCCCGGCGTCGCCCCCAGCGCCATGCGAATGCCGATTTCCTGTGTGCGGCGCGACGTGATGTATGACATGACGCCATAGACCCCGGCTGCCGAGAGGATCAGCGCAAGGCCGCCCGTGACACCAAGCAGCATGGTGATGAAGCGCCGGTCGGCGACAGAATCGGCGATCAGATCGCGCATGGATACGCTGAGGAACACCGGTTGATTGGGATCGATCGCGGCGATCGCGCGGCGGATGGCCGTCTCCATCTCGCCCGCCGGCCGTTCCGTTCGTACCACGAGAAATGCCGCCTCTTGCATGGCTCCCGCCGCCAGGTACACATTCGCCTTCTCCGGCGTATTCAGAGCGGAATGGCTCGCGTCGGACACGACTCCGATAACACGCTTCCAGTTGTTCGGATTTTCGGGCGTGCAATCGACGCAGATCCTCTGCCCCAGGGCGGTCGCTCCAGGCCACAAACGGCGCGCCACCAGCGTGCTCACGATTGCGCTATCGTTGGATTGACTCATCTCTTCTCCCCGGAACCAACGTCCCGCGAGTAGAGGAATGCCCATCGCCTGGAGATACTCGCCGCCGATCACATCGATCTCCGGCGTCAACGCATGCGGGTCCGAGGCGCCGCTGCTGCTAACGAAGCCACCGTGATTCTCTCCGCTGAACGGCAGCGCATCCACGGTTCCGGCACTCTGCACTCCGGGAAGCCCACGAGCAGCTTCGAGAATTCGTTTGTAGAACAGTCCTCGTTTTTCCGGGCTTCGATAGCGTTCGGGCGCCGGAAGCACGACCGATGCGAGCACGTGGTCAGCCGGGAATCCAGGGTCCGTTGTGACCAGTTGTACAAAGCTCGACAGCACCTGCCCGCCAGTCACCACCAGCAGCACGGATAACGCCACCTCGGCTACCACGAGCGAGGAGCGCAGGTGATCGTGCCGGCCGGCAGCAGCGCCCCGCGAACCGAATCCCGCAAACACGCTCTTGGATCCGGCCATGCGAAGCGCGGGGGCCATTCCAAAAAGAATCCCGTTCAGCGTCGCGAGAACCAATGCGAATGCGAGGATAGCGCCGTCGGCACGGGCGGACGCCAGCCGCGGAATGCTCACGGGCGCCACCGCCGGCAAGATCGTCCACGCCGCGGCAGTCAGCAGATATGCGCCGATCCCGCCCAGGACCGCCAGGACACAGCTCTCGGTAAGGAGTTGCCGCACGATGCGCCAATATCCCGCACCCACCGCCAGCCTGACAGCCATTTCCCGCTGGCGTCGAAGCCCGCGCGCCACGAGCAGGTTGGCGACGTTGGCACAACCGATCACCATGAAAAGAACGGCTGCGGCCATAAGCAGCAGTAGACTCTTTCCCGCCCCGCCGATGACGCGGTCGCGTAAGGCATGCAAAGTCAGAATGCGGTCGCGATTCGTCGCCGGAAAATCGTGAGCCAGCCCGCGGCTCACAGATGCTAAGTCTTGTTGCGCCTCTGCAAGCGCGATACTCGGCCGAAGCCTCGCAACGGCTGAGAATCCGGCGTCCGGATTACTCGGCACTTTAAAGGGCGCCGCCCAAAACTCCACGTATGGAGACGGCGTATGCGCCGCCACCCTGCGCAATGGAAAATTGAATTCCGGCGGCATCACGCCAACCACCAGGCACCCGTGCCCGTTGACCGTGACCGTTCGGCCGATCACAGATGGGTCCGCGTGAAAGCGGCGCACCCAAAGCCCATAACTGAGAATCATCACATCGGGATGACCGGGCGCATCCTCTTCAGGGAGAACCCCGCGTCCGAGCATCGGAGACACACCCAGAACCGAGAAGAGGTTCGCCGTCATCCGGCCGCCATAGAGCGCCGTAGGAGTGGCGTTGGCGTCGCCCGCAAGATCGAAAATGGCGTTTTGGAAAACCCCTATCGACTCGATCGTGTGCGTCCTTCGGGGGAGTTCGCGCGTGTCATTCCAAACCACCCAGTCGCCCTCGGACTGCTGTTGCATGCGGGGCCACTCACTGCGCAGTTGCACGAGTCGCTCAGGATGAGAGTAGGGTAGCGGATCGATCAGGACGGACTTGATGGCCGCGAAAACCACCGCGGTCGCGCCCACGCTCAGTGCAATCGATAGAAACGCGATAGCGGTCGACGCCGGATCTCGCCGCAAGAGACGCAGACCGAGCCGGAGGTCTTCGAGAATTGGCACGTGTTCAATTGTATTCCGCCAGGCTCAGGTTCGCCGACGCCGCCGCGCTCAGTTCCGCGAACTCGCCGCGCCTCAGTTTCGGAAACGCCGCCGCCGCGATCATTGCCGCGTTGTCGGTGGAGAGAGCCTTGGAGGGAAAGTAGGCAGGATAAGGCAGGTTCAGCTCTTGCGTCGCCGCGCGCAGCCCCGAGTTGCAGGCCACGCCACCCGAAATGATGAGCGCTCGCGCATCAATCGATTCCGCCGCCGCAACCGCCCGCCGCAGCAGTTCTTCAATCACCGTGCGCTGAAACGATGCCAGAAGATCGAGCGTCGCTCGCGGCGTCACCGCCAGCCACTGGTCTACCGTGGGCTGCGCCTGCGCCGCCAGCAGTTCCTTGCGCCCCTGAATCTCTTCTTCGAGGTCGCGCTCCTGCGTCCACCGCAGCACCGCCGTTTTCAGCCCGCTGAAGCTGAAATCGAGCGCGTTCCCCTTCATCTTGGCCAGTGTGAACTTCACTGCACGCGGATTTCCATGCGGCGCGAGCTGGTCGATTACCGGCCCGCCCGGATATCCGAATCCCAGCAGCTTCGCGACTTTATCGAACGCCTCCCCCGCCGCGTCGTCCCGCGTCTTGCCGATCAGCCTGTACGAAAATCCTGGATTCACTTCGAACAAATGCGTGTGCCCGCCGCTGACAATCAGAGCCACCGTCGGAAACTCCAAATGCGCATCCAGAATCGCCGCGTGTATGTGTCCTTCAATATGATTCACGCCGATCAGCGGAATGCCGCGTGCAAACGAAAGGGATTTTGCAAAGGTGAGGCCCACCAGCAGTGATCCGACTAATCCCGGACCAATGGTGGCGGCGATTGCGGAAAGGTCGGAGTAGCTGCTTTTCGCTTCGGCAAGGGCTAGCCGCACCACCGGCACGATGGCGCGCAGGTGCTCCCGCGACGCCAATTCCGGAACCACGCCGCCATAGCGCGCGTGTGTGGCTAGTTGCGAAGCGACAACTGAGGAGAGAATCGAGACGCCGTCCTCCACTACCGCGGCGGCGGTCTCGTCACACGAGGATTCGATGCCCAGAATGCGCACTCACTTCATTATGCGCTCGCTGGTTCATCATTATTACTGTTCAAAACGTCCTGAATCCGCCGCACCAGGTCCAGCGGCGAGTAGGGCTTGGCCAAGAAATGCGCCGTCGCGATCTCTTGCGGATAGCCGCTCGCCACCAGCGCTTTTATTTTTGGCCGAATCTCGCGCATTTGCTCCAGCGCCTCGATCCCCGAAAGCCCCGGCATCGTCATATCGAGAAACACCAGATCGATGGCGTCCGCGTTTTCCCGAAAAACGCGCACCGCTTCTTCACCGTCGCTGGCCTCCATGACGTTGTAACCCTTGCGCAGCAGGATCTGCACCGCCGCGCGCCGTACCGGCCCCTCGTCGTCGGCGATCAAAACACAAGCCGAGCCTTCCACCAGCGTTTTCATTCTCCCCTTGGTCTGCTCCGCCCGGACCGTTGACGGCAAAGACATACGGAACGTCACCGAAGTCTCATCGCGCGCCATGTCAATCGATCCCCCGTGCGCGCGCACGATTTCGATGTCCCGTCCCAACCCGAACGTGCTCTCTTCCCGGTTTGCCTTCGACGCCGACAACGGCACAAATAGCCGCTTATTGTTTTCCGGCAGCCGCCCCACGCTCGATACCGATATCGAAATCGTCACGAACTTCGGCCCGTTCTTGGCCTGAACTTCCAGCAGGCTTTCCTCCGGCATGGCACGGCTGGCGTTTGATGCCAGATTCATAATGACCTGTTGGATTTGCGTCGCATCCGCCATGATCGTCGGCAGGTGGGTATATTTGGCGAACTTTGTGGGAACAGTAGTCGGAAGGACCTTGCGCAGAATGCGCTCAGTCGCCTTGAGTAGCTGGTCCAGTTCGACCGGCTTGATTTCCGGCTTCACACCCTGGCCCAGACTGAGCAGTGCGTGAGTCATGTCCACGCAGCGGTGGCAGGCGCGCTGCGCTTCAATTAACCCTTCGTAGAGCGGGTGATCCTCGTCGACGGAGTCGAGCGCCAAGCCGACGTTGCCCAGAATCACGGTCAGCTCGTTGTTGAGGTCATGGGCGATGAAGCCCGCCAGCGCGCCCATCATTTCCAGCTTCTGCTCTTTGCGAAGCTCGTGATCCAGTTCCTGCCGGCCCCCCGGTTCCTGCGTGGTCACATGCGGATCCATGGCGCTTCCATGCTAGCGGCGGACGGCCAACGTGCCCCCCGGAAGCCGCCGCGATTCTCTTGAGCCCAAAAGGTTTAAAATTGTTTGCTGCGCGTGAACGCCTGGATCGTGAAATGATAAAAAAGATGCTGCCCCTGATGTTGGCCGTGATTCCAGCTCTTCCGGAGCTGAACCACATGATCGCTCGGTTCGCTCCCACCGAGCTAAGTGTGGACACATCGTCGCTTTCGGCCGGCGATCAGAAAGCGCTGGCGAAACTCATCGAAGCGTCAAAGATTATCGACGACATCTTCCTGACGCAGTTGTGGAGTGGCAACCACAAGCTCCTCGGTGAACTGGAAAAGGACAAATCGCCGCTTGGTAAAGCGCGCCTGCACTATTTCCGGATCAACAAAGGCCCGTGGTCGGATCTCGATGAGCATGCGGCGTTTTTGGCTGGCGTTCCGCCCCGCAAGCTGCCTGGCGCCAACTTCTATCCGCCGGACATGACGAAAGAGGAGTTCGAGAAGTGGGCGAAGGATGACGCCAAGGGATTTTTCACGGCGATCGAGCGGGATTCGGCCGGACATTTGGTATCAGTGCCGTACAGCAAGGCTTACCGGAAGGACCTGGAACTCGCCGCGAGTTTGCTACGCGAGGCCGTCGCGGCAACGGAAAACGAAAGTCTGAAGCGGTTCCTCACTTTGCGGGCTGAGTCGTTTCTTTCGAACAACTACTACGAGAGCGATCTGGCTTGGATGGATCTGGATGCGCCAATCGATATCACGATCGGGCCGTACGAGACGTACAACGACGAGGTTTTCGGCTACAAGGCGGCCTTCGAAGCGTACGTGACGCTGCGCGACGAGCAGGAGACGGCAAAGGTCAGGTTTTTCGCCGATCACATGCAGGAGATTGAGAACAACCTGCCCATCGAGCCACGGTTCCGCAATCCGAAGATCGGAGCGGCCGCGCCTATCCGTGTAGTGAACGAGGTTTTTTCGGCCGGTGATGGCAATCATGGCGTGCAGACAGCGGCCTTTAACCTGCCCAACGACGAGCGCGTGATCCAGCAAAAGGGCTCGAAGCGCGTGATGCTCAAGAACGTGCAGGATGCAAAGTTCGCGAGCGTGCTGGTTCCCATCTCGAAGCGCACGCTGCCCGCGGCCGCGCAGTCAGACCTCAGTTTCGACCTGTTCTTTACCCACATTCTGGCGCACGAGATGACACATGGGATTGGCCCGCACCGGATCGAAGTCGCGGGACGCGCCACCAGTCCGCGCCAGGAGATCAAAGAACTCTACAGCGCCATTGAGGAAGCCAAAGCCGATGTTACCGGCCTGTTCATGGTGCAGTATCTGTTCGATCATGGAATGCTTCCTGGCGGGGCACAGAGAGAGCGGCAGCTCTACACCACGTATCTCGCCTCCGCGTTCCGAACGCTGCGATTCGGGCTGATCGAGGCCCACGGAAAGGGTCAGGCGGTACAATTCAACTATCTGCTGGATCGTGGAGCCTTCGTAGCGCGTAAGGACGGCACGTACGAAGTGAACTTCGACAAGATCAAGGCGGCGGTGCGGGACCTGGATCACGACCTGCTGACGCTCGAAGCCACCGGCGATTACGCGGGCGCGAAGAAGATGTTGGACGAATTGGGCGTGCTGCGCCCTGACTTAGCCGCGGCGCTCGACCGTCTCAAAGACATTCCGACTGACATAGAGCCCGTGTTTGTGACGGCAGACAAGATGGCGCCTAGGTAGTTGGTTAGCGCGATCGCGGAATTTCGAAGCCAGTCCCCGAATTGCGGGTTCTGCACTTAGCGAGCGGAAAGAAACCGCAGAATCTCGCGCATGACGCGGTCTCCCTGGTTGGTTTGGAATAGGAACTGAGCGTGCGCGGAGCCATCGAGGATGATCAGCTCTTTCGGCTCGGGGACTTTTTCCCACTCGGGGCGGATTTTGGGGAGACGGGGACCGTCGTCGTTGGCGTCGTCACGGGCGATGATGAGTAACTTGGGGACCTTGAACTTCTCGGGCTGATCTCCCGGCGCGGCGGCGAGCAATACGACACGATCAATCTCGCCCGGATCAGCCTGAATCGCGGCATTCGCGGCCGCATCTCCGCCGAAGCTGCCGCCGACTACGGATACAGCCTTCGCGCCGGATTTCCTCAGATACCGCACTGCGGCGAGGACGTCGAGTTGCACCGGAGCGGTGAACAGGTCAGCTTGGCCCGGGCCGCGCGACTGCCCGAAGCCTCGGAAATCGAAGGCCAGCACGCGAAATCCATTCGCGGCGAGGATGCGGGCCTGTTTCTCCCAACTCTCCTTGTTGAAGCGGCCACCATGCGCCAGCACGACGCCGCGATCACCTGCGCCGTATACATCGGCATAGATGAGCCCGCCGTCCTGAGTGGCAAACGAGACGTGGTCTTGTGCGGACGCGAGACCGGCCAGGGCAAGCGCAGTGAGCGTCAGGCGGAAAAACGGCATCTGGGCAGTATACGGCAGGTGCAGGCCGACCTTGCGGCCAAAGGCAAATCCGCCGCGAACTATTGCGCGCCAGCCGCGGACGTTCTTTGCGGTGGTTCCAGACGCGTGAGCTTTGCTTCGAGGTCCGCCAGGGCCTTGCGCAGAATCTGCTGATAACGTGGGTTCTCGCTTGCGGCCAGCTCCCGCTGCACACGGGTGCGGGACAGCTCCAGATTCTCTCTGTCGCGCAAGTTTTGCAGTTGTTCGGGAGTCCGTTCCGGTTCGTGGATCGGGGCTTGCTTGTTCCCAGCGGATTCGATCTGGGCTTCGACCGACTTACTTTCCCAGCCTCTCGCCATACTTTCATTGTATGCCTTAGCACGCTGCAGTCCAAATCGGCGAGCGCGCCAGTTTGCGTTGACGGACGCCAGCGGATCACGATTGACGGTGGGGATTTGTCGAAGGCGGCACACGCCGTGTCCGCGCGGAGTGCGGGCGCTGTCAAATCCAGCGTGAAAATCCGCGCATGAGATATCGGGTGATCTCAGCCGGCATAGCGCCTGAGGACGTGACACGAGAGTGACTCTCACACCAGAAGGTGCCTGCTATGTTTCCGCTTGTGAGGCCCTTTCATTTCTGGAGGGACTGCCGGTTCCGAATCCACCCGGCTTGCGGCGATGGCCCAGAAACTTCTTGACGTTCTCTATATTTCGATTATAATCGAAGTATAGATATGTCAAGACCGGCCAAGAAGCAGAACCTCGAACAGATTACGCGGTATGCCGACATGCTTTCCGCGATGGGAACGGAGCCGCGACTACGCATCATGCAGCTTCTTCTTACGGCTCACCCCGACGGCATGGTTGTAGCGGACATCGGCAGTGAGTTGGACATTCCAAGTTCGACGCTTTCGCACCATCTGGAAAAACTCAAAAACGAGGACCTAGTGAGAGTTCGGCGGGAGGGGACGTACCTGTGGTATTCGGCTAGTGCAGATGCCCTACGGGATTTGCTCGGCTTCTTGTATGCAGAATGCTGCACGCGCAACAAGGCCGTGAAGCCGGAGGCTTTCGTTCAGCTCTGTACCTAAGAGCACGCACGAGGAATTTTGTAGCCTTTCCATGTCGTCAACGATTGCCGGGCAGTGCAGACAAATAGAGATTAGGAGGGTAGACCCATGCAGGAAGTGAAGGAAATCGTCAAAGAGAAGTACGGGCAGGCCGCGCTGCGGGTGAAATCGAACGCGGGCAACTCCTGCTGCGGCGGGGCTTCAGGGCTCGAAGGATCCTGCGATCCCATAACCTCAAACCTATACGACGTGGGGCAAGAAGGCGAAGTGCCGGATACGGCGATCAAAGCCTCTCTTGGGTGCGGCAATCCCACGGCACTCGCAGAACTGAAATCGGGGGAGACGGTGCTCGACCTCGGATCGGGTGGCGGTATTGATGTACTGTTATCGGCTCGCCGCGTGGGGCCAACCGGCAAGGCCTACGGCCTCGACATGACCGAAGAAATGCTGGCTCTTGCTGAAGAGAACAAGCGCAAGAGCGGCCTGACCAATGTGGAGTTCCTGAAGGGCGAAATCGAGAACATTCCCCTGCCTGACAATTCGGTGGATGTCATCATTTCCAACTGCGTCATCAATCTGTCTGGTGACAAGGACCGCGTACTAAGGGAAGCCTTCCGGGTTCTGAAACCGGGCGGGCGATTTGCCGTGTCCGACGTTGTGGTACGTGGCCATGTGCCAGCGGCAATCAAAAAGAATATGGAGTTGTGGGTGGGCTGCGTCGCGGGTGCCCTCAGCGATTACGAATACGTGGCTAAGCTCGCGAAGGCTGGTTTTGACGATATCGAGATTGAGCCCACGCGTGTTTACGGCATTGAAGATGTGCGGGCCTTCCTCTCCGGTCAAGGTCTCGATGTCGATTCCGTGGCGAAAGACGTTGAGGGCAAGTTCATCAGCGCCTTCGTCCGCGCCACAAAATCGACGGCTGCCTGCTGTACGCCGGGTTGTTGCTCATAGGCAGAACGTGGCACAGACTATTACAGCCACGCCCAAATCTGCGGCAAGTGGGCTGGGTTTTTTCGAGCGCTACCTTACCTGGTGGGTCGCGCTTTGCATGGTGGCAGGGGTAATCTTCGGAAGGCTTTTGCCCTCTTCCATTCAGGCGCTGCGCCGGCTGGAATTTGGGGCCGGTAGCCAGATCAATGTGCCCATCGCGATCCTGATTTGGTTGATGATCATCCCCATGATGATGAAGGTGGACTTCGCCTCCATCAGGAACGTTGGAAACCGGCCGCGCGGGTTGCTGGTAACGCTGTTCGTCAACTGGCTGGTGAAACCGTTCTCGATGGCGCTGATCGCATGGCTGTTCTTCCGATATGTATTTGCGCATTGGGTTTCGCCGGCGGATGCGGACCAGTACATTGCAGGTTGCATCATCCTCGCGGCGGCCCCATGTACTGCCATGGTCTTCGTTTGGAGCTATCTGACCGATGGAGACCCGGCGTACACGCTCGTACAGGTCTCGTTAAACGATCTGATCATGCTATTTCTTTTCGCACCGATTGTTCGCTTTCTCGTGAATGGTGCGTCGTCTCTGCACGTTCCGTTTGAGGTCCTGTTGTACGCAGTCACCATTTTCATCGTTATTCCACTTGCGGCGGGCACCGCTCTGCGGGTCTGGCTGATTCGGCGGCGTGGTCAGGCGTGGTTCGAGAAAGAGCTGCTTCCGCACTTCGCGCCCGTCAGCATGCTCGCATTGCTGGCAACTCTCGTCCTGATCTTTGCCTTCCAGTCAGACAATATCCTCGGAAAGCCGTTCCACGTTTTCCTGATCGCTATTCCGATTCTTATTCAGGTTTATTTCAATTCCTCACTCGCGTACGGGCTCATGAAAGTGCTCAAAGTCCGGCACAACGTCGCCGCGCCCGGTGCTTTGATAGGCGCAAGCAATTTCTTCGAGCTGGCGGTGGCGACTGCGATCGCTCTTTTCGGTGCGGGCTCCGGAGCCGCGCTCGCCACAGTGGTCGGGGTATTGATCGAGGTTCCAGTGATGCTTTCAGTCTGTTCTTTCTGTAACCGGACGCGCCACTGGTTCCCGCAGGGGGACGCGGTGGCATCGTCTTAGAGATTTGGAGGAGTCCGATGTTCTGTTCCGAATGCTGCAAGGACGTTGCTATGTTAGCGCTTCACCCAATACGAAATAATCCTCTAACCTTGGCCGGATGACGGAACGATGACAACAAAAAAACGAATCCTTGTGCTCTGCACTGGAAATTCCGCACGCAGCCAGATGGGCGAGGGACTCTTCCGCCATGAGGGCGGTGAAGGCTGGGAAATATTTAGTGCCGGGACCAAGCCGAGTGTCGTTCGACCCGAAGCTATCGCGGTCATGCGCGAGATCGGGATCGACATCTCCGACCACCGTTCCAAATCAGTCAACGAGTTTACTGGAAAGCCTTTCGATTATGTCGTTACGGTCTGTGACAATGCACGCGACAACTGCCCTGTGTTTCCTGGAGCGAAGCAGCGCATCCATTGGAGCTTGGAAGATCCCGCGACCGTGGAGGGTAGTGAGGAAATTCGTTTAGCATCGTTTCGCCGAATTCGCGATCAGATTCGCGATCGCGTGAAGACATTCTTCAAACATCTCACAGACACTGCCCGTTAGGCGCAGCTGGGTAGTGCGCTAATTCTGCGTTGATCGACGGATGTAGCGCAGGGACACGCGCCGTTAGCGGGTACCTGCGGCCTTTCGGGTTCGTCACTCCGATAAAGCCGCGGGTATCCCGCCAACCCCGCGGTATCCCCACGCTACAGGAATTGGTGGTTAACGCGGAGCAATGTCGCCAGTGACAGGACCGCCGCCAAAATCAACGCACTCTTAGCGCACTCAATTGCCGATGGAACACTGGACACGACCGTTCTTGCTCCCGATTGCAAAGCGTGATGACATAGTCAAATCTCCCACAGAAACGCCGTCCGCCAGCGCGCCGTGCATCTAAGCGTATCCCGAGACGCTCCTCGAAGGCCGCTAGCCCATGGCGGCGGAACTGCCATAAATGTCAGCGTCCGGTCGGATCGTCAGCGATTCAAAAATGGGGCTCAGAGTCGATCGGCACTCCGTCCCCGACTCCAGCGCCGAATTCACTTTGGTTGAAGGGCGGAGGACGGCTTAGGACTGATATAGTAACGGGAACAAACGCCTGTCACGGCGGTGCGATCGTCCGGTGTTCTACCACGACGATCTTTCTCAACATCCTTAAAGTTTAAGTACGCTGAGCGCATCGAATATGCCTGCGTCGATTTTCCTGGAAAACGACCGCGCTGCTGACGCTTAATACTCTTGCCGACGTCGGCGGACTAAACGATCTGCTCGATCATGGTTCCCGTGAATTTCCGTTAGCCGCTTGGCGCAGATGGCTCGCGCGCACCCTGATTTAACCCCAGTGATCTGATTGCGGATAGTGGTATGAATGTCACGCACGCCGGACTCTCACCCACTTGAGACCGCAGCGCCGAACTCGCTCTGGTTTATGACATTGAGTGCGGCCGGGCTCGCCGGTCAGGAGTTGATGCGTCGACGGAGGGCGGCTTAGCAGTGATATAGTATCGGAAACAAACGCCTGTCACGGCGTGATGATTGTCCGGTGTTCTACCGGAACGATCTCTCTCAACATCCTTAATTTTGAGTGTGTGGAGCGTATCCTATATGCCTGCCAAAGGGAACAGGAAGCAGAAAGACCGGGCCCGCCTGAAAAACCCCCTGGAGAAGCGCATCAAGGACTATTCGCTCGCCGCGGTCGGTATTGGCGCCGTTGCCTTCGCGCCAGCGGCCAGCGCCGCGGTGGTGGTAGTCAATCTGAATCACACGGTGCCGGTGAACACGGTCTACACGGTTACGGTGGGCGGACACAACGTAATGAAAGTCTCCAATTCCCAGAGCACCATGAATACTACGAGTGTGCACGTGTTTCTATCTGAGGCTACCGCGGCGAACCGCTTCTGGGGGCCTGCTTCGCTGGGCCGAGGCAAACAGCCTCCGGTGAGCTCGGGGCACCTCATACCGGGCGGATTCCCGAGCCACAGCGGAGCAGCGCTCGTCGCCTCGACCTCGATGGGCAATTTCGGCGGATTTCTGAACAACCCTCCGAGATATATCGGCTTTTCCTTTGGCTCCGGGGCCACCATTCACGACGGCTGGGTGTCATTCAGTATCTCGCAGCCCGGTGGACCGCATACACCGTATACGGTGATCGTTCTTGGCGCCGCGTACGAAACCATCGCCGGGCAAGCCATTGCGGCTGGGCAGACGTCGGACCCCCCGCCCGCGACTCCAGCGCCTAATTCACTCTGGTTGATGGCACTGGGCGCCGCCGGACTCGGTGGACTGGAACTGCTACGCCGGCGGAGGACGGCCTGAGCTCGCATGGGCGCACGACTAGCCAGACGAGTCCTGCTGATCGGCTGGGATGCGGCGGACTGGAAAGTAATCAACCCGCTGCTCGATGCCGGTAAGATGCCGGCGCTCGAGTTCCTGATCAATCGCGGTGTTATGGGGAACCTGGCGACACTGCGGCCGATCCTCTCGCCCATGCTGTGGAACTCGATCGCCACCGGCAAGCGTCCCGACAAGCACGGCATTTGCGGCTTCAGCGAGCCCGATCCGCACACCGGAGGCGCTCGGCCAGTAACCAGCACGTCGCGCAAAGTGAAAGCGATCTGGAATATTCTGACGCAGCGCGCCCTGAAGACGCACCAGATCGGCTGGTATGCGAGCCACCCGGCCGAGCCGATCCACGGGATCTCGGTCAGCGACCGCTTCACCGTCGCCACCTCGGCGCAGGGCGCACCGTGGCCAATGCCGGCCGGGACAGTGCAGCCGGAAGGCATGGCCGAAAGCTTTGCCAAGCTGCGCGTGCATCCGGGCGACGTGCTGCCGGAGATGCTGCTTCCGTTCGTGCCGCGCGCTGCGGAGGTGAATCAAGAAAAGGACCGCCGGCTTATGAGCCTGGCGAAGATCATCGCCGAAACTTCCTCCATCCACAACGCCGCGACGTGGATCCTGGAACACGAGGAGTGGGACTTCCTGGCGGTCTTCTATTCCGGCATCGATCATTTCAGCCACGCATTTATGCAGTTTCATCCGCCCAAACTCGCGCCGGTGACGGACGAACAATTCGAGCTCTATAAAGATGTGGTGGCAGGCGGCTACCGGTTGCACGACATGATGCTGGCGCGATTGCTGGAGCTGGCGGGGCCGGAGACCACGTTCGTGCTGGTGTCGGATCACGGCTTCCACTCCGATCACCTGCGTCCGCTCGGCATTCCCAAGGAGCCGGCGGGGCCCGCGGTGCAGCATCGGCCCACCGGCATCTTCGCGATGATGGGCGAGGGCGTTCGCCCGGATGGGCGCATCGATGGCGCCACGCTGCTCGACATCACGCCGACGATTCTGACTTTGTTCGGTCTGCCGGTGGGCGAGGACATGGACGGGCGCGTGCTCTTGCAGGCGTTCGACAATCCTCCGCAGGTGGAACGTATCCCCAGTTGGGAATTGGAGCCGGGCGATTGCGGAATGCACGCGGAGGAACTGCGGACGGACGCCGAATCTTCGCGGGCGGTGCTGGAGCAGTTTGTCGCGCTCGGATACATCGAGGCCCCCGGGGAGGATCAAAAGAAAGCCGCGGACGCGGCGGTGCGGGAGCAGAAGTACAACCTCGCCCGCGTATATCTGTTTTCGCGCCGTCCCGAGCAGGCGATTCCACTGCTCGAAGAACTCACTAGCGCGCACCCGGAGGAAGAACGCTTCGCCCGCCATCTGGCCCAGTGCTACGTGGTGCTGGAACGGCATGACGACGCCGAGCGCGTACTTGCGCCGCTGCTCTCGGGAGCCGAGGCGAGCAACGCGGTCGCGAACTGGCTGCGGGGCGAGCTGCATTTCGAGCGCGGCGAGACCGAAGCCGCTCTTAAGACTCTGTTGCGCGCAGAGCAACTCGATTCGCAACTGCCGGACCTGCATATTCGCATCGCGCGAACGTATCTGCGGCGCGCGCAAATAGACGATGCCGAGCGCGCACTGGCGAAAGCTTTGCGCATCGATCCCGATAGCGCCGAAGCGCATTTGTGGATGGCTCGTGTGCGGCTGCGGCAGAGGCGAGACGTGGAAGCCGCCGAGGAAGCTCTGAACGCGGTGGGGTTGGAGCATTTCATGCCGCTAGGGCATTTTTTCTTCGGCGTGGCGCTGAGCCGGTTGCGGCATTTTCGGCGCTCCATCCAGGCATTTGAGACGGTGCTCCAGATGGCTCCGGGATTCGCACCCGCACATCGCTGGCTGGCGCGGGTACATTCCCGGCCGCGCGGCGATAAAGAACGCGCGCGCCAGCACCAGGATTGGCTGCGCGAGCGGCGCCAGCATCGACGCGCCCGAGCGGTTGCAGCGTCTTGATCACGATTGTCAGCGGCGTACCCCGCAGTGGCACATCGCTCATGATGCAGATGCTTGTGGCCGGGGGCTTGGCGCCACTGACGGACAAAATCCGCAAGCCGGACGCCGACAACCCGCGCGGTTATTACGAATGGGAACGGATTAAGCAACTCGCGGCGAATCCTGGCGCGATCTCGGAGGCGGAGGGGAAGGCGGTGAAGGTGGTTTCGTCTCTGCTGCTGCATCTGCCGCAAAATCACGCGTACCGGATTGTGTTTGTGCGAAGGCCGCTGGCGCAGGTGGTGGCATCGCAAGCCGAAATGATACGGCGCCGGGGCAACGGCCGGCCAGGGGCTTCGTCGTCGGCAATGCAAACTGCGCTCGAAACTCATCTGCGCGCGGTAACGGCATGGCTTGGAGAGCGTTCCTCGATGGCCATCCACTGGGTCGATTATCCGGACCTGATCGCGACGCCGCTAGAACATGCCGAAGAGGTCGCCGCGTTCCTCGGAGGCGGCCTGGACGTTGAGAGAATGGCCGCTCAGGTAGACCCTTCCTTGTTCCGGAATCGATGATTATCGAAAACAAGCCTCGCGTTCTGGTGATGCTTACCGCCATCGCGCTCATGGTCTGCTTTGCTTCCACACTGCGGGGGATGGCCAATCAGTGGTGGAACGATGAAGACATGGGACACGGCTTCCTGGTTCCGGTGGCCATTGCCTGGGTCGTCTGGAGGGAACGTGAACGGTGGCGCGGTCTGCGAGCGGAGCCTAGCGGGATCGGCTTCATAATACTGGGGGCCGGTGCGGCCATGCAGTTGGCGTCCGCGCTGGGCGCCGGTCTATTCGCGGGGTCGGTGGGATTTGTTCTGTCCCTGGCCGGCGTGATCCTTTGCCTGGGCGGATTCGCTTGGCTTCGAGTATGGGCCTTCCCGTTGCTGCTCACGCTGTTCATGCTCCCCAAACTCGCGATCGTTTACAATCAGGCGACTTTACCCCTGCAGCTTTTGGCCACGAGAATGGCCGGGGGAATGTTGTCGCTCGCTGGTTTCACCGTGGTCCGGGAAGGGAATATTTTGGATGTCTCGGGCCATCGCGTCGCGGTGGTGGAAGCGTGCAACGGAATCCGCTACCTGCTTCCGCTGGCGTTCATCGCGGTACTTTTCGCTTATCTCAGCGACTCCAAGCGCTGGATGCGCGCGGCTCTGTTGGCTGCGGCCATTCCCATTGCGATTATGGCGAATTCCCTGAGAGTGGCCGCGGCCGCGTGTGTGCCGGCGCTGGCGGAAGGCACCGCCCATGCCGTTTCCGGTTTCCTGATTTTCGCGCTCTGCCTGCTGGCGCTGATGGTCTTCCGCCACATGTTTAATTCCGTGTATACGCACCTCCATGCTTGAACGGTCCCGAATTCTCGTGCCGATATTGTTGAGCGCGCAGGCTCTGACAGTGCATTGGGCCGCGTCGGGAGAGCGCCCGCCTGCGACGCCTTTACTATCCCGATTTCCAGTTCAATTCTCAGATTGGAAAATGCTTCGCGAGGACCCGCTGGATAGGGACATTGTGAATACTCTTCACGCCGACGAATTGCTGAGCAGGACTTACATCCAGACCACGGGAGGCTCGGAGGCCGGCTTGTTCGTGGCATGGTTCCAATCCCAGCGCGCGGGGGCCAGCCAGCCGCATTCGCCGCAAGTATGCCTGCCAGCTTCGGGCTGGACGCCCCAGGAGAGGGGCGAAATCACCCTCGACACCACAGCGGGTCCGATCACCGTCAACCGGTATGTTGTCGGGAACCGCAGCGCGCGCGCGGTGGTCCTCTACTGGTATCAAACTCCGCGCCGCGTGATCGCGGGGGAATGGGCCGCGAAATTCTGGCTTATCCCGGATGCAATCCGTGACAGACGCACCGACACCGCGCTGGTTCGCCTGGTGGTCTGGTCGACGCGGGTGGGCGACGAAGCGGCAACATCGACGGCATCCGAGTTCGCACGGAGTTTATACCCGGTGGTGCGTCAACAGCTTCCCCGATAGCCCAACCCTTAAAACTACCGGGCAAAGGTATAGCGAGTTCATGCGTCGAGGAGATCTTTCAACGAGTCCGGGCACACGGATCGGAGCAAGCCAATGAAGGCTCCTTGGGCTCTGGTGCAAACTCAGCCGACAGGGGAGTTCGGGTGAGCTTCCGATTGGCTGAGTAAACTGCGATGGGCTCAAGCAGCGAGTGCCGCGTTCCACAACTCCGACATCGTCGCCTTTCGACCGCCCAGCTTGCCTGTCTTGTATTGTCCTTTTTTGATCTTCTCCGCCAACTCGATCCCGGAAATCGTTACCGCCGCGTTTTCGAATCGCTTGAATCCCAGCATGGGCCGGATTCGTTGCTTCACTCTCCGATGGTCCTGCTCCACCAAGTTGTTCAAGTACTGGCTGGAGCGGACCTTCACCCTCCGCGGAAGTTCGCCGTCTTCCTTCATCTCTCGCACTGCCCGGTGCGAGGCCGCATAGGCGTCCAACGTGATCTTCGTGGGCACGCGGGTGTTCTTCATCGCGCTGCGCAGAAACGATTTGGCGGCGTTTACGTCCCGGTTCTGGCTGAGAAAGAAATCGACCGTTTGGCCCGCTTTGTCGACCGCGCGTTACAGGTACACCCATTGTCCGTGAACCTTTACATAGATCTCGTCCATCCTCCACGATCGACCCACGGGCCGAGCGTAGCGCCGCCAGCGCTTTTCGAATTCTGGAAGGTAGCGCTGGATCCACCGGAGAATCGTTGTATGTGTCACAGAGATGCCGCGGTCCGCCATCATGATTACCAGATCCCGTAGGCTCAGCTTGAAGCTCGTGTACCAGGCGACACACAAGATGATGATCTGCCCGTCGAAGTGCCGTCCTTTGAACAGATCTTCGATCCGTACGAACCGTTGCATCTCTTCATCATCGCCTGCCACTCGCGTTTGCACCAGAGCCTTCCCGCTTTGGTTTGGTTTGGCATCACGTCGAATTGGTGTCCGTTGATCGGACGAGAGTTGCATCCGGATGGGTCCTTCCCCCGGACACGTGATTTTCCTGCGTCCGCGCTTGAAATCCTATCGCGCCGTGGCACCTTCGATTCGATCGAGTTCCGCGCGGGCTGGTTGGAACTG
This sequence comes from Bryobacteraceae bacterium, assembly GCA_035297145.1. GTDB lineage: Bacteria > Acidobacteriota > Terriglobia > Bryobacterales > Bryobacteraceae > QHXW01. The sequence continues at coordinate 16,216 of DATGZN010000075.1, read as the reverse complement.
TGGATCGGCCTTCAGGGCTTCTCGAAGCTCGCGGGTGGCTTCGTCAATTTTCTGTTGCTTCCTTGAAACCAGTGCGAGGTTGTAATGGGCCCAGGCGAATTCCGGTTGCAGCCGAATCGCCTCCTCAAGTTCGCGGCGGGACTTTTCTAGATCGCCGCTCTGCAGGTACACGCTTCCCAGCGTATTGTGCGCCTCGGCGGAGGCGGGATCGGTGTGAAGCGCGGAAAGCAATTCTTGTTGAGCCTCACTCCAGTTCCGGTTCATAGCTGCGAGGACTCCCAGATTGTAGTGTGCCGTATAGCTTGCGGGATCTACCGACAACAGGTGGTCCAGCCGCGCGCGCGCTTGCGCATAGTCCTTCTTGTCCAAATAGATATCGGACAGCAGCTCCTCAGCCCGCGTGTACCAAGGCTCTATAGCTAACGCGGCCTGCAGTTCCTTGATGGCTTCGTCGGAGCGGTGGAGACGGAACTGGCTCAAGGCAAGATCGAAATGCGCTTGGGAGTTCAGCGGCGCGCGTTCAAGAGCTCGTTGGAACTCCTGTGCCGCTTCAGCATAGTGGCCGGATTGCTGCTGGTTCAGGCCCAGGCTGATCCGAATATCAACAACGTCCGGGAGCTTCTCGGCCAGGCTCAGCAGCAGACTGTTCGACTCCGTCAGCCGCCCTGCCGAGGCCAGCGAAAGTCCGTGGCCATACAGTTCGAAGTCACCGATTCGGTCCTTCGGATCGATCCGCGAAGCCAACCGGCTGGCGGCCGTAGACCCGCTCAAATAGCCGAGTGACCGGAGCGCGGCCACAGTATCGGGCGAGGGAGTCGCCGGCCTGGCGACGGACTCACTGGAGATCAGCGCCATGAGGCGGTGCCGCATGGCCGCTGCTCTCGGCTGCTCTGTGCCGTACAGGTTTCGCAATTCGTCCGGATCGCTTGAGACATCGTACAGTTCCGGCTTCGGAGCATCAATGTACTTGTAACGGCCTGAACGCAAGGCGCGCAGTGCCGCGCACCCAAAGTGATTTCGCGCGTACAGACTTTCCGAATAGATCTCTGCGGCGCCCTTCTCCCTAATCAGGCTGCGCCCCTTCATTACACTGGCGCGGGGAAGGCCTAGGGTATCCAGAATCGTGGGGGCGATGTCGAGTAGACTTGCCGGTTCGTCGATGCGGTCCTGCGGAGGACGTTTCCACCCTCGCGGCCAACGGATGATGAGCGGCACACGCAACGTGCTCTCATAAAGGAAATAGCCATGCGTACTCTCGCTGTGATCGCCCAAGCCCTCGCCGTGATCCGACGTGAACACGACCAGGGTGGTGTTCAGAAGCCCTCGGCCTTCGAGGTATGCCAAAAAATCTCCGACGACCCCATCCACGTAAGTCAGCTCCGCCGCGTAGCCTTTTTCTCCCCCGCGCGGTTGCGGGCCAGGCGGAAGATCGTACGGGGTATGCAGGTCATAAAGATGAAGGAATAGGAAAAACGGTGAGTTCCCGTTCTGATCGAGCCAATGTCTGGCTGCCGCGGCCACCTGAGCACCCGGCCGCTTGAGGTCGCCGACGTCTGTGACGGTCTTCTTGTGGAGATCGAACGGGCTGTCGTATAGATCGAAGCCACGGTTCAATCCGAAACGCCGGTCAAGCACGAAACCACCGACGAACGCGGCGGTACGATAACCGGCATTCTTCAGTACTGTCGCGACGGTTTCGCCTGCCCCGAATGGAACGCCATTGTCTTCAACGCCGTTCGCGAATGGGTACATGGAGGTGAACATCGCGACGTGAGAAGGCAGAGTTAGTGGCACGGGTGCGCTGACTTGCGAGAACAGCGTACCGCTCGTGGCGAGCGCATCAATGTGCGGCGTTGGCGTCCGGCCGGGTTGATAGCAGCTTAGATGGTCGGCCCGCAGCGTATCCACAGAAATGAGAATGACCGGCGCGCGGGGCTCCGCGTTGATCCGGGCGCAGGCGAGAATTGCGACCGCGAGGTGTCGGAGGCGAGACAAGATACCCCTTCTTTTAGCACGAAACGCCTCCGCTACGAGGCGTTCGGCGGTGTTACCATCAACACCTATGACATCTGGCGCGCTCCGTCTGGGCATCGGGCCGGTCACGGCATTGACCATTCTCATCCCGCTACTCAGCGCTGGTTCCAGCAACAACCCTGCGCCCACCGGGTTGGCCGCGATCCATGTGCCGCCGGGCTTCCGCGTTGAAAAAGTCGCCGGAGCGAATCTGCTCTCCTACCCCATGATGGGCACGATCGACGAGCGCGGCCGCTTGTTTGTCTGCGAATCCTCCGGCAATACTTTAACCACCGACCAGATGGCTGCCAAGCCGGATTACGTCATCCGCATGCTGGAAGATACCAATGGCGACGGCATTTACGACCGCAGTACGGTTTTCGCCGATAAGCTGACGCTCCCCGCGGGCGCGGTCTGGTATCGCGGCGCGCTTTACGTGGCGTCGCCCCCTGATCTGATCCGGCTCGAGGACACCGACGGCGATGGAGTCGCCGATAAACGCGACGTGATCGTGCACGGCTGGCACCTTTCGTCCAACGCCGCCAGCCTCCACGGCCCCTTCTTCGGTCCCGACGGCTGGCTCTATCTGACCGACGGCAGGCACGGCTTCGATATTCAAACTAAAGATGGCCGCCAGTTCAAAGGCGAGGCCTCGCGGATCTGGAGGGTGCGGCCTGACGGAACGGGTCTCGAATGGGTGTCTGGGGGTGGATTTGATAATCCGGTTGAGCTGGTTTTCCTGCCTACTGGTGAAACTTTCGGGACCATGACGTATTTTCAGGATCCGCGCGATGGCCAGCGCGATGCCCTGATGCATTGGGTCTGGGGCGGCGTCTATCCGAAACCATATCCGGTGACCAAGGAGTTCAAACAGACCGGCGATCTCATGCCGGTAATGACCAAGTTTGCCCGCATCGCACCCGCCGGGCTGCTCCGTTATCGTAGCGCCAGCTTCGGCCCGGCGTATCAGGGCAATCTGTTCAGTGCGCAGTTCAATCCCCATCGTATTCAGCGCCACGTTCTGTATCGGGACGGCGCGACCTTCCGGACTGTCGATTCCGATTTTCTAACGTCTGTCGATCCGGACTTCCATCCCACCGACGTTATGGAAGACGCTGACGGCAGCCTGCTGGTGATCGATACCGGCGCCTGGTTCATCCATGGGTGTCCCCTTTCCCGCGTTGCCAAGCCGGAAATCAAAGGCAGCATTTATCGCATCCGTAAAATCGGCGCAGGTGAGGTTCACGATGCTCGCGGAGGCGGTTTGCAGCTCACTGAAAAGGCGCCTTCCGAACTAGTCCGTTATTTGGATGACGCTCGGCCGTTCGTGCGCGACCGCGCCCAGGAGTTGCTGGTAGCCGCCGGCGAACCAGCCATCGATGCGCTGATCCAGTTTCGCGCGCATGCCGAATCGCACGACGCCCGCGCTATGGCGGTCTGGGCGCTCTACCGCATCGGTACATCGCGCGCTGAAGAAGGAGTTCGCACGGCCCTCGATGATGCTAATTTTCGCGTGCGGGTCGCGGCTGCACGCGCCGTAGGGATGGCGAGAGATGCGCTGGCGGTGGAGCGGCTGATGGAGATGGCAAGTCACGACCAACCGGCAGCCCGGCGGCAAGCAGCGACCGCGCTTGGGCAGATCGGTGACGCGCGCGCTGTCCCGTCTCTGATCGCTGCCGCGGCCCACGCCGAAGACCGCTTTAATGAGCACTCCGTGACGTACGCGCTGATCGAACTGAAGAATCCAGGCCCCGCCGTCGACGCTCTCAAGAGTGCAAATCCGAAAATCCGCAAGACGGCGCTGATTGCGCTCGACCAGATGGACGATACTCCCCTTACCGCTCAGCAGCTCACGCCGCTACTCAGCGACACGGACAAAGACTTGCGCAAAGCTGCCTTGTGGGTGGCGGCGCACCATCCGGATTGGTCTGGATCGGTACTGGCCTTTCTCCAAAGCCGCGTGCGTTCTCCAGGTTTTCCTGGAACCGAATCTGAGCCTGTCCGAGACGCCCTGATCTCGTTCTGCTCTGATCCCGCCGTACAAAGAACGGTCGCTGATCTGCTTGGTGAGGAAAACGCCGGTGCCCGGCGTGACCTGTTTCTGCTGGATACGATCGACCATTGCCAACTGACCGAATTTCCGGCCGTGTGGACGGGACGGATCGGCGAACTGTTGGATCACCCAACGCTGTCGGTGCGGCTTCGCGCGCTCAATCTGGTGCGCACCCTCCAGATCGATGGCCTGGATGATCATCTCGAAAAGATCGCTTCGACCGAGAACTCCCCACCTGAATTGCGGACTACGGCTCTGGCTATCCTGGTTCGAAAGCGGCCTGGTCTGAACGATGCCGCGCTCCAGTTCCTTCTCGGACTGCTCGGCAAGAACCATGACGCCGCCACCCGGCTGGCCGCGGCGCAGGTGCTGGGCAACGCGGGGCTTTCCGACAGCCAACTTATGAAGGTGGCGAACGGGTATCTACAACACGCCGATACCCTGATCCTTCCGCGGCTGCTCGACGCATTTCGGAGCTCTACCAGCGATGAAGCCGGCAAGGCCATGGTCAGCGCGTTGCTGAAATCTCAAGTGACCATCGGAGAGCCGGATGCCAAGCGGCTCGCAGAGATCCTGGATAAGTATCCGCCGGACGTTCGTAGCGCCGCGCTCTCGCTGCTGGCACGCTTGCAGGAACTGCAGAAAGCCCGCATCGAGCGGTTGCGGCACCTTGAACCGTTACTCAGCGCCGGCGGTGACATAGGCCGCGGCCGCCGCGTTTTCTTCGGTGAGAAGGTGGCCTGCTACCATTGCCATACCATCGGCAATCAGGGCGGACACGTCGGGCCTGATCTTACCGCAGTGGGGGCCATCCGCTCCGGCCATGACATCCTGGAAGCCATTGTGTTCCCCAGTGCCAGCTTCGTGCCCGGTTTCGAAATTTACAACGTGGAAACCAAAACCGATATCTACTCCGGCGTGCGCGGCGAAGACACTGCCGATGCCCTCACACTGGTAACAGGCCCGAACGCAGAGATCCGGATTCCACGAAAGCAAATCGTTTCCATCAAACCTTCAAGCGTTTCTCTCATGCCGGAAGGGCTCGACGAGAGCATCACGCGGGCGGAATTCATTGACTTGCTGGCTTTTCTCCAATCACAGAAATCGCGCGAAACCGCGCAGGTGCGCGCGCCCGAGGCCCATTAAACCCTTATGATGATTCTGATCCTTTTGCTGCTGTGCGCGCCATTAGCGAGCGCGGCAAATCCCAAGCTCGGCCCCAAAATCAAGCTGTTCAACGGCAAAAATCTCGACGGCTTCTACACGTTTCTGCGCGAACACGGGAAGAACAACGACCCGGACCACGTTTTTCAAGTCGAGAACGGCGTGGTGCATGTATCCGGCGCGGAATTCGGCTACTTCATTACCGAGAAGGAGTACGAAAATTACTACTTACACGTGGTGTTTCGCTGGGGCGAGCAGACGCACGAGCCGCGCAAGGATAAAGCGCGCGACAGCGGCTTCCTGTTTCACGTGAACGGTGAAGATAAAGTCTGGCCGCACTCTATCGAGTTCCAAATGATCGAAGGCGGTACCGGCGACATCATTCTGGTCGACGGCGCACGTCTTACCGTGAAGGGCGAAACCAAGGACAAGGGCCGCTTCGATCGCTTCGGCAAAGGTCCTTGGAAAGACGTGGCCGGTTACCGTGATCCGCAGGGCGAAGTGGAGAAGCCGCACGGGCAGTGGAACTGTCTGGAGCTGTGGGCGGTCGGCGACACCATCCGCTACTACGTTAATCACAAGCTGGTGAACGAAGGGTCTGGCTCGTCGTTGACGAAAGGTCGAATTCTGTTCCAGTCCGAGGGCGCCGAGGTCTATTTCAAGACCATGGAACTACGGCCCGTGCTCGGCAAATAAACGCGAGCCTCGCGAGGTCGGAGGCTTGGCGCCGTGGCGGCTGAATACTATTTGAGCTCCAGCTTCCAACTGTGGGCCCCGATTCCGGCTGGAAGCTGGATTAGCACGCGACCTTCAGCCAATTGTGAAGGATTCAGAGCTCCGGCTACGCGGCCGTCTACGAACACATTCGCCGAAGCGGAGTGCTTGATGCGGCCCAGAAGCGGATCAGCCAGGAGCAGCCTCCACGATGAAGGGTGATTGCCGAAATACGCGCCATACGGATCGTCATACTGAAAGGCAAAACCGGCGTCTTCTTCAGCAGAAGTGACCTGAGCGTGTAGAATCCCGATGTAATGGTTCATGCTGAGCGTCATTGCGTCCTTCGGTAAGGCATCGAATGTCCGCTCCATGAAATCGTGTTGCAACGAGATGTCGCGGTCGTGGAAGAGAAGCACAAATGGCCCGTCTGGATGCGGTGGCCACTTCTCAGGATGCAGCTCGCGATCGTACTGATGGGTTGAGCCCGGCGAAATCCCCATCATATCCAGCACCAGGTCGTGATCCAGGAAAAAGTAGTCCTCGTTGATATCGAAAAGTCCGAAGCCGGCTTGGGCCGCCACACGAGCGCTGTGATTCTGGTACGACTTCGACCAACCGCCGCCACCGATGATGACTGAGAGAGGCCGCGCGCCGAAGTCCTGGCGCAAGTAATCCAGGGACCGTTTCAGATGGAACAACTGAGCCAGTGCCGGCGCTTCGATGCCGCGCCGCGTGTTTTCGAACTCTTCGTACCAACCGCCAACCGACGCCTCACCCTCCAAATCCGCCGTCCACCACGGGCCTGGCGGAGAATCCAGGTCGGGCTGCATGTGCGTCCAGCCATGGCTTTGAATCTCGAGCACTCCCGCGTCCACTGCCGCCTTCAGGCCGCGCTGCGTCGATGAATAATCCTGCTCCACGCCATAGCCGTCTGTGAACTTCTGGTTCCATGGAGAGATGACGCGGTGGGTCTTGCGATCGACAAAACCCGTAACCACATTGGCGGAGACAACCGCATGATGGCGCGCCAAAACCGGTATAACTTTGTCGCGCATCAATTGCTCGGTCACGGTTTGATAGCGCCAGTATGAGAGGAAGGATTTATCGGCCGCACCCCAGTCGTCGATCATCACAAGCACGCTTCGGGAATAATCCACGTCGGGCAAAACCAGGTATTCGAGACCGAATAGCAAAGAACGCTGGAAAATGCTTCTCCAGTAAGGTGAGCTATTTAACCACCGCAGATCGGGCACGCCGATCCAGATCGCCGCTGCTTCCGGGCTGGGCTGAGACACGGTCACGATCGGGTGGTGCCCCTGGCTGATCAGCGCCTGAGCGCCACGGCATTCCGCCCAAATGTGGAACGATTGTTCGCGCTCGGGCTTCAGGTCATCTGTCAACTCACGCGTGATAAAGTGGGCCGGCCCGCGAACCATCGGATCGGGAGCACGATAATCAGCCTTATAGTGCAGGCCGAGTATCTGCTCGAGCGTGGCATCGCTGAATCGCGATGCGACTGCTATGACGCTGGTTCCCTGCTGCACAGCCTCGGTAAGCGCTCCGAGATTCTTCCCGGCGTAAGACGGCTGATCGGCAAGCCATAGAATGGTGCCATAGCGCACGGCGCCGGAACGATCGAACAAGTACGATGCCCCAAGCACCTGCTGGTCCAGGCGGAGAATATCGAAGGGAACAGACCAGGCCTTAAGCAGTGCAGCTACCGGTTGGAAAGCGTCTTTGTCACTAATCACCTGGCTCGACGGATCACCCCACGCTGCCACGACCAGAAGCACGCGGTACGGCTTCAGAAAGGACGCCTTTGGAGAAGTCTGGGCCCGCAGGGGGCAGACCAGTAACAGGGCGGACGCGAGTAAACGGGACGCGAACGACCGCATGAATTACGCTGTAAGGAAAATCTTGCGCTTGTACATCCAATACAGCACTAACCACTCGACGGTAAAAACTGCAATCGCGTGAATGAGCGGAGTTACTGAACCAAGTGTTCCCGTGAGCGGATGGGTAAAGATCGCAACCGTCTTACTCCAGGGAATGATGCTCTCCGACATATAGATCGCCACCGCATTCATGCCGATCACCACGAACGGAAAAGCGAGTTTTTGGTAGCCGCGCACATCGATCAGCCAGTAAAAGACGAGAAACATCAGGCAAGCGAAGCCGGCCGACGCCAATCCATAGGAGGTGGTCCAGATCTTCATCACGATTGGGATCACAGGATTCAAAGCCCAGCCCATCACTACGCCGCATAGCCCGACTAGGCCGATGATCTTCATTTTGCTCGCAGTACTCCGATTCGTCATCAGAAGTTCGCCCAGCAGCATGCCGAGAATTGTCGTGGAGATAGTTGGAAGAGTGCAGATCACCGTGCCCCAGTGCTCGGGCAGCACGCGGCCCACGGTGGCCAGATCGGTCCAAAGAACCAGGTTCGCGTTTCTATCGTAGCTGCCGGCGGGAACGCCCGGGGCCGGGACGAATGCGAGAAGAAGCGCATAGAAGACAAGGATAGATGCGCCAACGGCTGCCTGAACACGCCACGACTTTCGCACGATGAGGAAGGCCGCCAGATAAGCAACGGCGATGGGCTGGAGCGCACTGCTTAGTTCGATCAGGTAGGGATGCTGGAAGCTGATTGACTCCCGCAGCGACCCCAGAAGAAAAAGAACAAGGAAGCGCCGCAATGCACGCATGAAGATCTGATAGTGAGTCTGAGTAAGGGATCGTTTGGCGTAGGAGAACGGCAGCGACATGCCCGTCATGAGCATGAATGACGGCCAGATCAAATCGTAAAATCGCAGGCCTTGCCAATCCGTGTGACTCAACTCGTAAGCCAGACCGTTGATCAAAAGATTTGAGTTGAGTGCGTGCAATCCACCAACGATCGCGCCTCCACCCACAATCCAAAACATGGTCCAACCGCGAAACGCATCGAGCGAGACAAGCCGCTTCGCGCCCGCGGCAGGTGGAGGCGAAGCAGGCCGCTCCGCTGAGGTCGCCTCAATCTTCGTGCCAGCTTGTGTTTCTGTGGCCATGGGATTAGCGGCCAAGCTATCAGAACTTCAACTTCAGGCCAAGCTGTATGTCGCGCGGGCTGGCGGCGCTTGTAATGACTCCCGCTGATTGCGTGTCGATAGTGGCACCGGGAAGGCCGAAGTTTGGATGATTGAATATGTTAAAGAACTCAGCCCGAAATTCAAGATTCAATTTCTCAGTGACCTGGTTCCGCTTAATCAGCGAGACGTCCCATTCCTGAATACCCGGCCCGGTCAGAATATTCCGGCCGGAATTTCCAAAGCGAGGCGTTCCGCTCGCCAGCGCCTGCGACAGTCCATCGGTATTGAAGCAGTTCACATTGAACCATTCGGCCACGGTTTGAGGACCGGCGCCATTGCAGGTACGGTCCGGCCTGGGGAAAAAGGAATTGGTATTGGAATAATCAAAGTTCGAGAGAACCGTATAGGGAAAGCCCGTCTGGAACGTAATGATTCCTGCAAGCTCCCATCCTCCGGCCAACGCATTGGTCGCGCCGCCCTGATTCAAAAACGACTGGCCTTTACCAAAGGGCAATTGCCAGATGGGACTCAAAACCAATCGCTGCTTAATACTGAAGTCAGCCGGGCCGTAGTTAGCTCTATGATTATTATCAGTTTGTGGCCCGTTCACGAAGTCTGAATCGCCGCCGTTCGTATCCAGCACTTTCGAAAATGTATAGGCGACTAACGCCTGGAGGCCGTGTGAAAATCTCTTGGTGACCTTACCTTCAAGGGCATTGTAATTTGAGTTGGCATCAAACGTGTCATATAGAAAGATGTTATAGTCGGGCCATGGCCGGCGGGACTGCAGCGGCGTAATTCCAGGCACGGCCTGATTGCCCCATTGATGAGCATTATCCATGTGGTAGCCTTCATTTCCAACATAGCCAACCTCCAGCGCCCAATCCTGTGCCAACTGTGACTGAACACTGAAGCTCCACTCAACCACCGTCGGCGTGTGGTAGAACGGAGGGGGCATCAATTGCGATCGCAGCTGAGATAGCGGAGGCGAAACGGCATTTCCAAACATCGTTTCTGTCGTCGTAGGCGCGCCGTTGGTGAGCGGCGGTGGACCGAAGGACGTGTTATACATCGGCGTTTGGGTGAAGACGGGATTGTTGTTAACGTATGAGCTGATCAGGTTGGAGATAGGTAAGTCATTAAACAGACCTGCCCCAGTGTGAATAATGATCTTGTCGGAATTTGTAGGCCGCCAGGAGATTCCCAGCCGCGGCGCAAAGCTCCCATGGCCCGGGCCGTAACTAAGTTCGTTGAGTTTGTTGCCAGTCAGTCCTAACTGCGTCCTCATTGCCGAACTCATGATCAGGCAGGTTCCGTTTGCATTCAGGAACAACGGGTTCGAGCATAGCGCATCGTTTTGGGTCGCGGGAAGAGGAGTTATCAGCAGCGCATCGCCTGGTGTGAAGTTATTTGCCAGTGGGTAAATCGTAGCAAGTTTGTCGTTCGCGTCGTGGATTTGCTTCCGATACTCCCATCGCAGCCCGGCCTCAATACTTAATCTTGAGTTTACTTTGATGTTGTCTTGGACAAATAGACTAAACCAGCCCCCGCCTTCCAGCTTGTTAATGAATGGATTCTTCGTAAAGAATCCGCTCGCCGGGTAACCTAGTTCCAGATCGGCTAAGTCGGAAACGGCACTTACTCCAGGTATCTCACCGAACAAGGACGAGTACTGCCCGTTAAAGGTAATTTGACCATTAACCTGTAGTGGGTCCTCTACGCCGGGTGTTTGCCAGAAGTTGAAGTCGCCACCCATGACGAACGTATGCTTGCCCACGATCTTGGTGACCGTATCTTCGAATTTCTCGATTCGATCATTCAAAACGTCGGGAAAATACCCGCCGTCTCCAACGCCAGCGAAGTTACTAAACAGAAACTGCGGATAGGCCTCTGCCTGCGGCGTTGGAGCGGCGAGGTTTTGAATACCAAAGCCGCCTAGTAGCCCGCTTTGCCGCGGGCAGCCCTGGCAATCGAGGTCCAGATAATCCCTCTGATAACCCATACGCAGATCGTTAATCAGGGTTGGGCTGAAGATCCGTGTCCACCCACCCACCAGGTTCTGACCTCGGAAGTGCTGGTAGTTATTGAAAGGATTGAAGTCGCCGGGGAAGAGTTGGTCGGTGTTACCAAAGAGGTATCGGGCAAACAACCGGTCTTTCTCGGACAGGTCTTCATCCACCCGCACGTCAAATTGATCGTCCGGACGCCGGAGCGGCGAGTCGTTCACAAAATTCGGATTCCCAACCCGATTCGGTGCCGGATACAGCGCGAGAACCTTTTGGGCCACTGAATCGATATTGGGAATTATGTTGCCCGGTACCGGTGTCCCGACGAGGACGGTGGAGGTCCCAGCACCTGGATTCGCCGGATTGACGGGGCATGTGAACAGGTGCTCAGAAGCTGGAAGGAACAATTGGCCAGTGTCAAAATTGAGATTGCCCGGAGCGGTGGATCCGCTGGAAGCACACAGATTCGCCGTTTGCCCAGTCAGGACAGAGCTGAAATTCCCTGATCTTTCAGCAGGTGTCGGAACGAAGCTACCGCCGCTTTGACCCTGAATCTGGCGAAGGCCTTCGTAGCTCCCGAAGAAGAACGTCTTGTTTTTCCGGATCGGACCGCCAACCGCCCCCCCGAATTGATTGCGGATGAATTCCGGCCGGTCCGTAGCGAAAAAGTTGCGCGCGTCCATGTCCCGATTTCGCAATAACTCCCACGCGGAGCCGTGGAAAGCATTGGTACCGGATTCGGTGATCAGATTCATCGTCGTACCGGAGGCGATCCCGTTCGCTGCATCGTAAGTGTTGTTCTCTATCTTGAATTCCTTCACCATTTCCGGAATCGGTTGCAGCGCGAATCCGCCGTTGTTCAAAGCCCTTGAGATCATGCCGTCGATCAGAATCAAGTTGGCTGAAGACCGTCCACCCGAGCCGCTATAGCTGTTGTCGTTAAATCCCGACCCATTTCCGGTTGCGGAGGTGAGCGATCGATTCGTCGTATCTACAGTGCCCGGCACTACCAGTGCAAGCGCGCCGGTACGGCGGAGGTTGAGCGGCAAATCCAGAATTGGCTGTTCGTCGACAACCGTGCCCATACTGGCGCTGCTGCTGTCCACTAAGGGGGCGGCGGCTTCTACGTTCACCGACTGTGTCACCTGACCCACTTGCAGCACGACATCCAGGCTCGCCTTCTGGTCCACGTTTAGAGAAATTCCGGATAAAATTCCAGTCGTGAAGCCTGCCTTTTCCACCGAAAGCCTATAGGTTCCCGGAGCCAGCGCGGGGAACAGATAGTCCCCAGACGCATCGGAAGTGGTGCGAGTCACCACTCCCGTACTGCTATTGGTCGCGGTCAGAGCCGCATCCGGAACCACGCCGCCGGCCGAGTCCTTCACCGTACCCGACAGCCGGGCCGTCACTTCTTGCGCTCGTGCGAACCAGACCGAAAACAACACGATCAACGCTAGCGCGCCACATCCTTGTCGAAAACCGCGACCCTTAAATTTCATGAGGTGCTCCCCTCCCTCGAATGTTACTGAGCGGCGCCAATGAACGGTTTGGATTAGCGATCATACTAGGGCAGCCAGAGCGTATTGTCAATCAAATTTGATGATGGGCTCGACAATTTGTCTAATAGGCTGAACGCGTATCCGCTCGCTTCGCCTGTGCGCCCAATCACTCGCTGGAAGATGCGATCTGGACCGGAATTAAACCCAATGCCTGGGAAATATCGGATGCGGTTTGTCGAACCAGTTGGCCGAAGTAGCTGAACTCTTCACTTGTGATCTGTGCCGTCGTGCCCGCCACGCTGATTGCAGCGATGACATTGCCGGAGTGGTCGAAAACTGGCGCGCCGACGCATCGGCAACCGATCTCGCCTTCCTCGTCCTCGATTGCATAGCCAGTATGTCTGATCTGCGTCATTTGCTGTTTCAGTTTGCGGATCGACGTGATCGTGTTTTCGTTGTTGCGGGTCAGACCCCGATCCCGCACCAGGCGCAGAAACTCGGCGTCCGGCAAATAAGCCAGAAGACACTTACCGACCGCCGAGCAGTGCAGTTCCAGGCGTTTGCCGACCCAGGTGGCCAATCGGACAAGTCCGGGCGGCTCAACCTTTTCGATCAGAACCGCTTCGTGGTCCTCGATGATCGCCATGTGCACCGTCAAACGTGAGCGCTGCATGAGCGGCTGCAGGAAACTTGCGGCTTTTTCCCGAAGTTCGATACCGCTGAGTGCCAGGTTGGCAAGCGAGAAAAGCTTGAGGCCGAACATGTATCGATGCGTTCTGTTGTTGCGAAGCAGGTAGCCGCGCCGCTCCAGCGTGACCAATAAGCAGTACGTCGAACTCTTGGGTAACCCCAGCCGCCGGCTGAGTTCGGGCAGAGTGAGGCCGGTTTTGGTCACGGACAACAGCTCGAGAATGGATAGTGCCCGCTCCACCGCCGGTGCGGATGGTGTTGCGTCGCCGCTCATTGACCACTCCCTTTCACCGGCCTGTTTTGCCGGATTGTAGCAGAAAAATGGCGCGCGGAAAACCAAGTCTACGGGAAAGTGTTCAGCATATTGGACCACTCCCTGCGAATGCGACGCATGGTGATTGTGCTGACTCGGGCACTGGCGTACGATATCCAATTCGCTTCCGATGATCAGATGGCGGAGCTAAGGAACGTAACGCAATTGCTCTCAGCGGTTCGCGGCCAGGCGGCGATGCTCCTGCTCGGCGTATCGGTTTTGGCTGGTGCGCAACAAGCCGGATCGCAGTGGGCGCTGAAACCCTATCGCGTGCTTCTGGTCGTTGAAAAGTGGGAGGATCCGGCAAGCCAAGTGATCACATCGGAGCGCGATTCGTTTCAACCGGTCGCTGCGCTGCTCAAAGCGTGGTCGGTTCCTTTCGAAATAGTGCGGCTCGATCAGCAAGCCCTCGGTGCCTCCCAACTGTTCGAGCGGACCGGAGCTATGCGTTATGGCGCCATCCTCTGGCTGGCAGATAGCGCATCGTATATAGGCAAGAACGTGACGGCGCTGGAGGAAGCCGCTCAAGGCGGAACCAGCGTACTCGTGCTCGGATCGAGATGCCAGGATCCGGCGCTCGAACGCGTCCTTGGATTGAAGTTCAAGGAACCGTACAGCTCCACAGACGCGCTGGAGACAGGGCCGCCACACTTCATTACGGAGGGACTGGCTCGGCAGAGAACGGCCTCCGGCGAGTTTGACTCGCGGCTTTGGATGGAGCCGCAAGGATCGCAGGTCCTGATCTCCCAGCAAACGCACCCGGTCCTAGCCGTGAGGCAGATCAACCCGGACACATCCGCCATTTGGATCGGGGTTCCCCATTTGCCTGACGTTACAGTCTCGCCCTATTGGAGAGCGTTGCTGTTTCGTTCTCTGATCTGGAGCCTGGGGTATTTGGTAACTCCTGACGCGGACTATTCCAATCGACTCATCCTCGCCTTGGACGACTGGGGCACCGCGGACAAGGGGTTTCTCTCCTATTGGCGGTATCCCACTCTGAGCGAGTCGGTGATCCGCGAGCACCTGATTGAGCCACTGGCAAAGCACAAAGCGGTCATGGCGGCGAACGTCATCACGGGCTACGTAGACCGCAAGTCAAAGCGGATTCTTGTTCCGTGGGCTCAGAAATTCACGGACCGTTATGGCGTACTCCAGGACTACAGCTCAACCAAGCAAGGCCTGTTGGCGGCTGTATCTGCCGGCGTCCTGGAGATTGAAAGCCACGGCTGGACGCACATGCAGCCGGATCTGGATTCTCCTCCCGGCCCGTGGTGGAACGCAGAACTGGACGGCGAGGCCAGCGCCATCGGCTGGTACGAAGAATTTTCGGATCGACGGCGCGGCAGCGAGGCTCCGGCGCTGGCGCAACTTTTTCACCTGAAGAGATCTCTCGAATATCTTCGGGAGGATTTTGGAGAACGGGCGTTGTCACTCAGAGCGGGAGGGGGCGCGTGGTCCCGATCTTACGTGAATCACACCGGAAGAATTGCGGCAGAAGCGGGGTATGGATTGTTTGAGGCAGGAACCGCGTTCAATTTCTATCTCGACCGCGATATAGTCCTCGACATGGCGGGCGCCATCGCCGGCGCCGGTCATAGCCATGAGCAGGCTCTGAACGCGCAGAGTTGGCCCACGCATCCCGATGGCCCGATTATGGTCACGGCGCACGACCGCGATATCGCGCTGCAGCCCGATTTTCTAGACAGGCTGTTCGAACAGTTGCCGCGAGGCTATGAAACGTTGAGTATGAACCAATATGTTGCCGTCTTGCATACCGGCATCGAGTCTCCGGCTGGCGGCGGGTGGCGCCTTGCGTTTCGCCTAAACGAACCGTACTGCGCCTATTTCAAGAAGCACTCGTCGTCTTGGCAGTTGTGGCTCGGTGGCAGATTGCGGCAGCAATTGCAGCGTGTGCCGCTCGTCGAGGTTTCGGTGGACCAAGCGCCTCCGTCCAGGTTGCAGACTAGCGAAGCGCTGCGGCAGCCGTTGATCATCGAGATTCCCGCCGGAGCGGAGGACCACGTGTGGAAGCTGAATCCGGCGAGATGACCGTGCGTCGGAAAGATTCGGAAAGTGTTCAGCCTATTGGATGGCGCGCGGTGAAGCTAGTATATCGTGATTGTGCCGTGTTTAACTGCTGGCTTAGGATAGCCAAATCGATGGTGCCGCTTCTCCTTTGCTTATTTATCCTGATGATGCCTTTGCAGGCCGCTCACAGACCGCTAGTGCCGCGGCCACAGCAGATTCAATACGGCAATGGAAAACTCGCGCTCAAGGGCATTGCGATTTCGCTCAGTTCGAATCCTGCACCAGAAGACCGCGTCGCGGCAGACGAACTGGCGTCCGCGCTGGCGGAAATCACCGCGGAGCGCGTGCCGGTTGTAAGTAGAACCGCGGCCCATGGCATCGCGTTCCACCGCACAGGCGCTGTGGATGCGTTGCCCGGTCCCGATGATCGTCCCGGGCCCGATTCCAGGGAATCGTACACATTGCGCGTTTCTAGTAGCAGCGCTGAAATTCGCGCGCCCTCTTCCGCCGGCCTATATTACGCTGTGCAGACCATTCGGCAGCTGGTGGAGGAAACCGCTGGAGAAAAATTCCTCCCAGAAGTGGAGATCCATGACTGGCCCGCCCTGGCGTACCGCGGTTTCATGATGGACATGAGCCATGGGCCGCTACCTACCGAAGAAGAA
>DATGZN010000074.1:0-57586 GCA_035297145.1 Bryobacteraceae bacterium | reverse complement strand
TCAGCGGGAGGCGCAAGTACCAACGCACACAGACGAGGATGATTGGACCTTCGTAATGCCGCCAGAAGAAAGGATCGGTCGGCCGAATCGGCATCGCTTTACGCTACCGCAGTCCGATTCCGGTTTTTCGCAACACAACCGAAATTCTTGCCCTCGTTGTAACCTTTGCCCCCTTCGCGACTCTTAGTTAAATATGGTGCCGAAGGAATGCCAATCCGTCTCGGACCTCGAGGTGGTGGATCGGGTTCGCGCGGGCGAAACCGGATTGTACGAGCTGCTCATGCGACGCTACAACCAGCGCCTGTATCGGACGATTCGCTCAGTATTGACCGATGAGACCGAAGCCGAGGACGTGCTGCAGGAAGCGTGGGTGCGTGCGTACGAGCACCTGGACCAGTTCCGTGGGCTCGCCCTTTTTGCCACGTGGTTGACGCGGATCGCTTTTCATGAGGCCCTGGCGCGCAGCCGGAAAGGGAAGCGTTGGACGCAGATTGAAGACCAATCAGGGGAGGTCATTGCCGAAGTGAATCGCCGACAGACGACATCTACGACACCGGAGACGGAAGCGATCCGGGGCCAGTTGGGGCAGATGCTCGAAGCCGCAGTGGACGCGCTGCCGGAAAGGTATCGCTCTGTGTTCGTGCTGAGGGAAGTGGAGCAGTTGAGCACCACCGAGACAGCGGATTGCCTCGGGTTATCCGAAGAAGCGGTGAAAACGCGCTTGCACCGCTCGCGCGCCCTGCTGCGCCGCGACCTGGAAAGCCGCATCGGACCAGCCATCGCTGAAGCTTACTCGTTCCTGGGGGCCCGGTGTGACCGGACCGTCGCGCGCGTTCTCAAGCGAATCGGGGCGTGATGGACCTTCAAACCTCTAGCGCGGCGCGGTCCCACTTGGCAAGGCGCGCGCCTGCATCGTAGGTGCTTTCAAGAAATTCGTGTAACGCCTGCTCGGGAGACTCCGCGCGGCGCACGTCGTCATACATGAGAATGAATTCCGAGAGTTGCGGGTTCCAACCGGCGGCCGCGGGCCGTATGAGCTCTTTTTCGATGCCAGCCGGCTGAGGAACGGTGTAAGAGTAGTACGCCGGACCGTCCACGGCGCCGCCTCCAGGCCAAAAGCCGGCGCTCGAGACCTCGTGCGAATACGCCGGGCCGCTGATCACACCTTTGCGCGGCGGCGCCGTTCGCCCGGAAAAGCGAGTGCAGGCGAGGTCGAAACTGCCCCAGAAGAAGTGAACCGGGCTGCATTTGCCCGTGAACTTCGCGCGGAATTGCTGCAGCACTTTGGCGCTGGAAACTAGTATGCGCCAGAAGCTATGCGCGTACCGGGCATCATACGAGCAATTGGCATAATCCTGGTCGAACGGCACGGCGTCCCCAACTTCCTGGGGCTTGAGATCGATTTCCACAGCGACGCCTAACGATTTCAAGACTTCGAAAAGGCCGCCATAGAAGCTGGCAACGGACTCCGCCCGCAAGGGCCGCGATCTGATGTCACCCTCACTGGTGCAAATCGTCAGCTCATGCTTCTGAAAATCAAACTGGATTTCGAAGACGCCAGGCGGGTACGGCACGGGTCCCGTAGTCAGACCGCGGGAATTGACGTACAAAGTAACATGCCACCAGTGATTCAAGGGTGGGGACAGCGCCATGCGAATCTTGCCGGCGATCTGCGTCCACATGTGAAGGGTGCGGTACGTATCCTGCCATTCGTGTAGTGGCAGGGGCGGCCAACGATCTACGTCACTCATAAGTTCAGTGTCGCAAACGCATTGAATGTGGGGAAGGTCGCGAACGGAACGCGCTGCCCCTGATAGAATCGCTGCATGACCCGGCGTGCATTCGTCGGCGCGGCTGCTGCCACGCTCGCAGCTTTCCCTGGAAAGCCGATCCGGCTCGGCGGTCCGATCTTTCTCAAGAGTGATGATCCGAGCGAACTGGCGCGTGAGCACCGCCGGCTGGGCTACAGCGCGGCATACTGCCCGGAAGCCAAGGTTGAGGACACGGCGCGGGTACGGGAAATCGAGAAGGCGTTCGCGGCCGAAAATGTCGTCATCGCCGAGGTTGGCGCGTGGGTCAACATGCTCGATCCGGATGCCGAAAAGCGCGGCAAGAACCTCCGTTACGTGACGGAGCGGTTGGCGCTCGCCGAGGCCGTGGGAGCGCGATGCTGTCCGGACATCGCCGGTTCGTATAATCCAAAGGTCTGGTACGGGCCGAACCCCAAGAATCTCTCGCAGGAATTTTTCGACGCCACGGTCGACAACTGCCGTCGTGTGATCGACGAAGTCAAGCCGAAGCGAACGAAATTCACTATTGAGATGATGGGCTGGAGCCTGCCGGATGGGCCAGATTCCTATTTGAAGCTGCTCCGCGCAGTGGATCGCGCGGGTTTCGCCGTCCACATGGACGTATGCAACGGCGTCAACAGTCCGGACAAGTTCTATCACAATGGTGAGTTCATCTCCGAGTGTTTCCGCAAGCTGGGACCGTGGATTGCCTCGTGCCACGCCAAAGATTTGCAGTGGATTCCAGAAATGAACTTGCACTTTGTGGAAGTGATTCCTGGCCGCGGCGAGGTGGACTACCGCGCATATCTCACCGAACTTTCGAAACTTCCGGTGGATGCGCCCCTGATGCTCGAACACCTGAAGGCTGCCGAGGAATACGATGAAGGGAAGCGCTACATCATGAAAGTAGCGAATGAAATCGGGCTGAGGCTCGCATGAGGAGTGATATGGACCGAAGAACGTTTTTGACTGCCAGCGCCGCGGCTGCGCTGATGCGCCCGGCGATGAGCGGTGCGCCAGGTCGCCTGCCGATCAAGAAGGCAGTGGAATTCGAAATGCTGCCGAACAAGGTAAGCATCGCGGACCGCCTGCAAATGGCACGCGACGCCGGTTTCGAGGAGATCGAGTGCCCCACCATGCCGGACGAGCACGAGGCCGAGGAAGTGAAGAAGGCCGCGGAGAAATCGGGGCTGCGCATCCACTCGGTCATGAACATGGCGCACTGGGACTATCCGCTCTCATCTGCCGATCCCGCGGTTGTGGCAAAGAGCGTGGAGGGCATGCAGACCAGCCTGCGCAACGCGCATTTCTGGGGAGCGGATACGGTGCTGCTGGTGCCGGCGGTGGTGAACCCGCAAACTTCTTATCGAGATGCCTGGACACGGTCGCAAGAACAGATCCGGAAACTAATCCCGATGGCGGAAGAGCTGAAGGTGATCATCGGGATCGAGGAAGTATGGAACAAGTTTCTGCTCAGCCCACTGGAGATGGCGCATTATATCGATGAGTTCCATAGCCCCTGGATCCGCGCGTACTTCGACGTCGGCAACGTGGTCTTCTATGGATATCCGCAGGACTGGATTCGCACGCTGGGCAAGCGCATCATCAAGCTGCATATAAAGGATTTCAAATACGAGCACGACAAGACCGAGTGGACCAATCTGCGGGATGGCTCGATCGATTGGAAAGAAGTACACAAGGCGCTGGGCGAGATCGGTTATAAGGGAACGGCGACGGTGGAGCTGGAAAAGGGCAACGAGGCCTACCTGAAAGAAGTGAACCGGCGCTTCGAGCTGATCCTTTCCGGAGCATAGGAGGCCCCGAAAATGGCCAAATTCCTGATCGGCGTATTGACCGGCATCATCCTAACCGGGCTAATTCTGTTGATCGGCATCTTCGCTATCGCGCGGATGCGGGAAAAAACCCCGACGGTGGCGGATGGCTCAACCCTCATGCTGGAGTTGGAGGGAGACATCCCGGAGAAGGCGCCGGTGGAGTTTCCCATCCCCTTCCTCGAACAGCGAACGCCCCCGACAGTAACCGACGTCTGGGCCGCGCTGCGCAAGGCGGCGGCCGACAATCGCATCAAGGCGATTGTGTTCGAACCGCGGGATCTGCGAATCGGGTGGGGCAAGCTCGAAGAAATCAGGGCCGATCTCGAAAACTTCAGGAAGTCCGGCAAGCCGATCTATGCGTACTTGAAGACGCCGGGCACGCGCGAATACTACCTGGCAACAACAGCAACGCGGATCTACATGGACCCGGAAGACGAGCTGAATCTGAAGGGCATGCGCTTCGAGCTGATGTATTTCAAGAAGACCCTCGATAAGCTGGGAGTGCAGATAGAGGTCGAGCACGCCGGCAAATACAAGGACTTCGGCGACATGTTCACGCGGGCCAACATGAGCCCGGAAACCAAGGAGGTGCTCACCAGCATCCTGGACGATCTCTACGGCAACCTGGTGCGGCGGATCGGCGAAGCGCGCAAGAAGACGCCGGATCAAGTCCGCGCCACAATCGACCAGGGACCGTTCCTTTCCCCGCACGCGCAAGAGCAGGGGCTGGTGGATGGTCTGCTCTATGAAGATCAAATGTACGGCGAAGTCAAGGCGAAAGTCGGAGACCTGAAGAAAGTTTCCCTGCGGGACTATCTGAGGGTTCCGCCGGCCGGTCCGGAGGGCAAGCAGCGTATTGCGCTAATCACAGCCCAGGGCGACATTTCGCGGGGCGACAGCGGTTCGGATATATCGGGCGACAGCGGGATTGAGTCGGAAGGATTCGACAAACTCCTCGAGCGCGTGGGCAACGATAGCGGGGTGAAGGGGGTCATCGTACGCATTGATTCGCCGGGCGGCGAGGTGTTTGCCTCGGATGCCATCTGGCGCGAAATGAATTTGTTGAGCAAGAAGAAGCCGATGGTAATCTCGATGTCGGATACCGCGGCGTCGGGCGGATACTACATCGCGATGACGGGCGACCCCGTGGTCGCGTATCCGGGAACGTTCACTGGCTCAATCGGCGTGGTGTTCGGGAAGGCCAACCTGCACGGGCTATACGACAAATTGGGGATCAGCAAGGATCTTTTGACCCGCGGCCGATACTCGGATATTGATTCCGACTACGAACCGCTCTCAGCCGATGGACGGTCCAAGCTCCGCCAGGCCATCGATGAGGACTACCAGAGCTTCGTGACCAAGGTGGCTGCGGCGCGCCGGCGAAAGTTCGATGAGATCGAGCCTCTGTCACAAGGGCGTGTCTGGCTGGGATCACAGGCCAAGGCGAACGGGCTCGTCGATGAACTCGGCGGGCTGGACCGTGCCCTGGATCTGGTCAAGGAAAAGGCCAAAATCCCAAAAAGTGAGCGGGTCATGCTGGTCAGCTATCCGCCCAAGCGAAGCGTGTTTGATCTCCTGTTCGGGCAGCCGCCCGAGGAGGCCCTGGAGTCGCGCCTCGGGGGAGTCCTGAAGCTCTCTCAGCTACGGCTGTGGGCGCGCGGCGGCTTGATGCGGCTGATGCCGTACACCATTGACGTCCGCTAACGGCGAGCTAGCGAAAAAAATCAAGAAAGTTATTGCGGCTGCGCGCCGTGCTGCGTCATATTGGACACAGGCGCAGTAACTGCATGTAGAGCGCACCACATCCGGCAAACGAGGACCAACGCCCGTGTCGCGCTCGGGCAAGATTGTGCGCCCGGACGTTGCCGATGGCGGAGTCAATCCTCTTCTTCACCGAACTCGTGGGGATGCCGGTGCTGGATGTCAAAGGCCGGCGGATCGGCCGTGTCCGCGACGCCGCGGTGGTGCCGCTCATCCATCCCGCGCGCATCGACCGGTTTCTGGTAGGTGGGGGCTGGGCCTGGTTGACCATCCGTTACGATCAGGTGGCCTCCATTTCGCTCGCAGGCATCCACCTGAAAGACGAGGTTCTCACCCCGTACCATTCCGACGAGTACATGCTGCGGATCGCCCGCGACTTGCTCGACCAGCAGATCATCGACGTGAACGGCCGCAAGGTAGTGCGCGTGAACGACGTCACCTTCGAGTACCGGAACGGGAACGGAAACGGCGCCAACGGGAGCGTCCACAATTCCATCTGGATTCTCGAGGTGGATGTTGGCGTCCGCAGTATTTTGCGCAGGCTGCTGCAAGGTGTGTTGCCGCCACGTTTCATCCGCAAACTCCAGCGCCCGATTCCACCGCACTCCATCCGGTGGGAGTTCTGTAACATTGTCGAGCCTGACCCGCAACGCCGGCTGCGCCTGAACATCTCGCACGAAAAGCTGGAGAAGATCCACCCGGCGGATCTGGCGGACATTGTCGAAGAGCTCGGCCAGGCCGAACGCGGCGCGATTTTCGAGAGCCTGGACAGCGAAGTGGCGGCCGAGGCGCTATCCGAAGTCGATCCCAAGATGCAGGCCAGCATTCTGGAGTCGATGGAGCCGGAGAAAGCGGCGGAGATCGTGGAGGAGATGTCGCCCGACGAAGCTGCCGACGTGTTGAATGAACTGGAAGAATCGGCCTCAGAGGAGATCCTCGAAGAGATGGAGGTGGCGCCGGAATCGGAAGTGCGCGAGCTGCTGGAATTCAAAGAGGACACAGCCGGCGGCATGATGAACACGGAGTACATCAAGCTGCATGAAACCGCGACCGTGGAAGACGCCATGAGCGCGTTGCGGGGTAATGAGGACCAGCTGGAGAACCTGAACTCCCTTTTTCTGGTGGATGGCGAAGGACGCCTGACCGGCGCCGTGCCTCTCGCACGGCTGTTCGTGGCGACCGGATCGACTACTCTGCGCCAACTCGCCAGCGAGACTCTGATTTCCGCCAAGGTCAGCGACCACCAGGACGACGTGACCGAACTTTTCGACAAGTACAACCTGTTGGCGCTGCCAGTGGTGGATGAAGAAAACCGCATTGCGGGCGTGATTACGGCAGACGACATCATCTCCGTGCTGAGGCAGAAGTGATGGACCCATACCATGCTGAAAACTTGGCGCACGCGGATCATGGTCTTCCTGGCCGTCCTGGGCCCGGGGTTCATCACCGCCAACGTCGATAACGACGCCGGCGGCATCTACACCTATTCGCAGGCGGGCGCACGCTGGGGCTATTTGTCCCTCTGGACGCTCATTCCCATCACGATTGCCCTGATTTTGGTGCAGGAAATGTGTTCGCGCATGGGCGCGGTCACGGGCAAGGGACTCTCCGATCTGATTCGCGAGGAATTCGGCCTGCGCGTCACGTTTGTGGTGATGACGCTGCTCATCCTGGTGAATCTCAGCAACGTGATGGCGAATTTCGCCGGCATCGCCAGCTCGCTCGAGCTCTTCCACATCTCACGTTATATCTCGGTGCCGATCGCATCGGTGGCGATCTGGTTCCTCATTGTCAAAGGAAATTACAAGAGCGCCGAGAAGATCTTTCTATTCGCGTGCATACTTTACGTGGCATACATCATCTCCGGGATACTGGTCAAACCGAACTGGACAGAAGCCGCCATCTACAGCTTCAAACCGACTTTGATGCTGGATCGCGACTACATCGAGATGCTGATTGGCCTCGTGGGCACGACCATCGCCCCTTGGATGCAGTTCTATTTGCAGGCCGCGGTAGTGGAAAAAGGGATTACAGCAAAGGAATACGCCGAGTCCCGCCTGGAGGTGATTATCGGCTGCATCGTCACCGATGTTGTGGCGTTCTTTATCATCGTGGCGTGCGCGGGAGCCATCTGGTCGAACGGCCCGCGCGATATCGAGAGCGCCGCGGAGGCCGCGAAGGGCCTGCTCCCGTTCGGCCAATACGCTTATCTTCTTTTCAGCGCAGGCTTGCTGAATGCTTCGGTGTTTGCCGCCTGCATTCTGCCGCTCTCCACGGCTTACTCGGTCTGTGAAGGGCTGGGCTTCGAATCCGGCGTGGACAAAAGTTTTGCCGAAGCTCCCATTTTCTACTGGCTGTACACGCTGCTGATCGTGATCGGCGCCGCGGTGGTATTGATTCCGGGCTTTCCCCTGGTTCGAATGATCCTGTTTTCGCAGGTGATTAATGGCGTATTATTACCTATCGTCCTCATTTTTATGATTCTGCTCGCCAACAATCAACGCATTATGCATGAATGGATCAATTCGCGATTCTATAATCTGGCCTCGTGGCTTACGGTCGTGGTCATGATCGGCCTGTCGCTGGCTCTCGCGGGCATCAGTGTACGGGGCCTTTGACCGGAGCGCAACGGATGATGGACGAACAGGATTTCAAAAAACGGGCGGATGAGGCGCTCACTTCGTTGCATCGCGCGCTGATTGGGGCTGCGGACGACTATGGCTTCGACGTAGATTTCAATTCGGGCGCGCTGGGGGTGGAATTCGAGGATCCGCCGGCGAAGTTTGTCGTCAGCCCCAATACTCCAGTGCGGCAGATCTGGGTCTCAGCGCACGCCAAGAGTTACAAACTCGATTGGGATAACGTCGAGGCGACTTTCGTGCACACCGAATCAGGCGATACACTCAAACAGATTCTAGAGAAAGCCATCAGCAAGCAACTCAAAGAAGAAGTGAATCTGTAGTGCCCCGGGCCCGCTCCGATCAAGAGGATCTCAGCCGGTTTGGCTACGCCCGGGAGCTGTTCCGCTCCATGGGCGGGTTCTCAAACTTCGCCATTTCTTTCTCGATTATCTCGATCCTCACAGGCGCGGTCACTCTATACGGCTATGGCCTCGAAATGGGCGGGCCGCTGGAAATGAGCGTAGGCTGGCCGCTCGCTACGCTTTTCACCCTAACGGTGGCGGCAAGCATGGCGGAGTTGTGCTCGGCGTATCCGACCGCCGGCGCGATGTACCACTGGGCGGCTGATCTCGGCGGATCAGGCGCAGGATGGCTGGTGGCGTGCCTGAACATCTTCGGCCTGATCGCCGCGCAGGCTGGCATCAACTACGGTTGTGCGCAGTTCATTCTGCCGTTCTTGGGTGTGGCTTCCACGGCGCGCAATTTGTTCCTGATGTTCGCGTTTATCCTGATCACGCAGGGTGCACTGAATCACTGGGGCGTAAAGCTGGTGGCTATTCTCAATGATCTCAGCGTGACCGTGCATATTGTCGGAGTGGCCGTGTTGGTCGGGGCACTGATGTTTCTGGCGCCGAAACAGCCGGTGAGTTTCCTGTTTCACGGTGTCAACAGCAACGGTCGGTCTGTATACTGGTGGGCCTTCGTCTTGGGCCTGCTGCAAGCGCAGTGGACCTATACGGGCTTCGATGCTTCAGCTCACATGGCCGAGGAGACCGAAGACCCGCGGCGGCACGCGCCTTGGGGAATCGTGCTGTCTGTCGCAGTGTCGGGTGTGGCGGGATATCTGCTTCTGATTGCTCTGACGCTGGCAATACGCAGCATTCCCGGCGTACTCGCGGCCAAGGATGCAACCGGAAATACGATTCCCGCGGTCATCGCGATCCTCACCGCCGCGCTAGGCGCCAGGGCCGGCAACGCCATGGCCGCTCTGGCCTCCATGGCCATGTGGTTCTGCGGACTGGCGTGCATCACCTCTGCCTCGCGCGCCCTCTATTCGCTGGCGCGCGATGAGGGCACACCCATGTCCGGGCTGATGCGATCTGTCAATCCCAAGCACGGAACGCCGGCTCCAGCGATCTGGGCGATCGTGCTGGCCTCGGTTGCCGCGATGCTGTGGACCGAGGCGATTCCCGTGGTCACTTCGCTGAGCACGGTGACCCTTTACCTGGCGTACATCATTCCGGTGGCCTTGGGATTGCGGGCGCGCCGCGCGGGATCGGAATGGCCGCACGCGGCCGTCTGGAGCTTGGGGCGCTTCGGCCCAGCGGTCAATGCCATCGCGATCGCTTTCGCGGTTTTCATATCGTTCGTGCTCGTGATGCCACCCAATCAGCTTGCCGGTGAGACACTGGCCGGCCTGCTAATAGGGCTCGGCCTGTTGTATGTGACGATTGTCCGGAGCCGCTACAAAGGCCCGAGATGGAGCCATCACCAACCCGCCGTGCGAGAATCGAACCTATGAGCGTCGGCGGGTCAATTGTCTCCATCGAGTCCTTGAAATCCCTTTGGGTGGCGCTCTGATGACGCTGGAGGAAGTGCGCAAGGTCCTGGAGCAGAACGAAGTCAGGCGCATCAAGCTGGGCGCTTATGATATCGACGGCACGCTACGCGGCAAGTACATCAGCAAAGAAAAATTCGATTCGGCCGCGCAATCGGGCCTGGGCTTTTGCGATGTCATCTTCGGCTGGGACATCGGCGACGTGCTCTACGACAATGTTCAGTTCACCGGTTGGCACACGGGCTATCCCGACGCACACTGCCGCATTGCGCTCGACACATTTCGCTTGATTCCCTGGGAGCCAGGCACAGCGTTCTTCCTGATGGATTTCGTCACCCGCGATGGCCAGCCGCTGCCTATCGCGCCCCGGCAAGTGCTGCAGTGCGTGGTGGCGCGCGCGGACGAACTCGGATACGGGCCCCACTTTTCCGCCGAATACGAATTCTTTTTCTTCCGCGAAACGCCCGATAGCCTGCGTGCAAAGAACTTCCGAGGCCTGACGCCTCTGACGCCCGGAATGTTCGGCTATAGCGTGCTGCGAGCCTCCGCCAACTCCGGTCTGGTTTTGCAGATGCTCGATCAACTGCCTGCGTTCAACTGCGCGCTCGAAGGCCTGCACACCGAGACCGGGCCAGGTGTCTATGAAGCCGCCATTGCCGTGGATGAAGCAGTCGCCGCGGCCGACAAAGCAGCGTTGTTCAAGACCGCCATCAAGGAAATCGCCGTGCGCCACGGTCTCGTCCCCACATTCATGGCGAAGTGGAACCCAGATCTCCCAGGATCGAGCGGCCATCTGCACCAGAGCCTGTGGGATAGTGCAAAACATAAGAATCTATTCCACACGGCTGAAGCCGGAGGCATGTCGGGGCTCATGCGGCACTACATCGCCGGTCTGGTGACAAATCTGCCGGAGTTGACCGCCGTAATTTGCCCGACCATCAACTCGTACAAACGCACGGTGCCCGGTGCATGGGCGCCCGTCAATGCGACCTGGGGAGTCGACAACCGCACGACAGCAGTACGGGCAATTCCGGGCGGCAGTAAGTCCACGCGCATCGAACTGCGCCTTGCAGGTGCGGACATCAATCCGTATCTGGCGATGGCCGCATCGCTTGCCGCCGGGCTCGACGGCATCGAGCGCAAGCTCACGCCGCCGCCCGCCACTGTCAACGCTTACGCGGGTGATGCCGCTCCGCTGCCCCGCACTCTTGCCGCCGCGACGAAGCTGTTCCGCGAAAGTGCCATGGCCCGCCGCTGGCTGGGCGACGCGTTCGTGGACCATTACGCCGCCACGCGCGAATGGGAAGTGCGCCAATACGAGAAAGCGGTGACGGACTGGGAACTGGCGCGGTACTTCGAGTCGGTCTAATCAGCCCCGATCGTGTTATTTTGGCCTTTCCCATGAATCTTTCGACCTTCTCCTTCCCCACCACCATCGTCTTCGGCGCGGGCTCCGTGAATCGCTTGCCGGACGAACTGAAAAAACGCAATGTCCGCCGCCCATTGCTGGTCACCGACGCCGGCATCCAGCGCACTCCCGTCTTCGAACGAGTGCACGCGCTTGTGCCGGGGGCCGTGGTTTTCACAAGCGTCGATCCCAATCCAATCGAGCAGAATGTCCTCGATGGCGTCGCGGCATATAAA
The DNA here is from genome assembly GCA_035297145.1 of Bryobacteraceae bacterium. Classification (GTDB taxonomy): domain Bacteria; phylum Acidobacteriota; class Terriglobia; order Bryobacterales; family Bryobacteraceae; genus QHXW01. The sequence goes on along the minus strand of DATGZN010000074.1, from coordinate 46,098 downwards.
CAAGCCTCATGCGACGGCATAATCGCTCTCGGTGGCGGATCACCACTCGATGCCGCTAAAGCCATACGTCTGCTGGCCACGCACGAAGGACCACTCGCGGGCTACGACGACAATCTCGATGGCTCGAATCGCATCTCGTCCAACCTGCCGCCGTACGTTGCCATAGCCACCACATCCGGAACCGGCAGCGAAGTAGGCCGGTCGGCGGTCATCACGATCAAGGCCACCAACCGCAAGACCGTCATCTTCAGCCCGCACTTAATCCCGTCGGTCGCCCTTGCCGATCCGGAGTTGACTCTCGATCTGCCCCCGCACATCACCGCGGGCACGGGCATGGACGCATTCACCCACAATGTCGAGGCGTATCTCGCTAAGGGCTATCACCCCATCTGCGACGCCATTGCGCTGGCGGGCGCCAAGCTGGTTTGGGACAATTTGCCTCGCGCGATGGATCATCCGCATGATCTGGAAGCGCGGTCGAACATGATGATGGCCGCCATCATGGGCGCGGTTGCGTTCCAGAAGGGGCTCGGGGCCGTGCATTCACTGGCGCACCCGCTCTCCACAGAGTGCGGCATGCATCATGGAACGACGAACGCGATTCTGTTGCCGGCAGTTTTGGAGTACAACCGGTCAGCCGTGCCGGAACGTATCGCTCACGTCGCCGCACTTCTTGGCGGCGGTGATGCTGCTGAGCGTGTCCGCGAACTGAACCGAAGGGTCTCGATTAAGCCGCGTCTCCGCGATTGGGGTGTTTCCGAAACCATTCTGCCCGCGCTCGCCGACAAAGCAGTCGAGGACGGCTGTCATCAGCTCAACCCGCGCCCCTGCACACGCGAAGACCTGCTCGAACTTTATCGGCAGGCGTATTGATGTTCTAGCGAAAGGACTCCGAAAGAAGTGCATTCGCGTGGATTCGTGTCCATTCGCGGCGCTTCCCCGGTTCCCTATCCGCCGGGTTGTTACAATGACTATTCCATGCAGGTTTTGCAGGCGGGACAGCACAAGTTCATTTATCTCGAACTCGACACCGAGACCGTCACCAGCGTAGCTAAGCAGGCGGGCTTCGAGATCAAAGTTCAGGACGGAGCGCGAAACCTCGCGGCAGACTTAACCGCACCAGGCCGGCAGTCGCCGCTGCTGTTATTCGACGCCGCCGATCCCGCCAACCTGGGCTGGTTTTCACGCTGCCAGTTCTATGTCGATGGGCGCACCGGCGCGGTGATGCAAACTCCTATGACGCTCGCTAATCAACTCGACCGCGCGGGGAAGCCCCAGGCAAACTCGGTGCGCCTGACGATCACCAAGGAGCTGCCGGCGAGTTATAGACTGCCGGGCAAGCAGCCGCTGACCGAACAGATCCTCTACCAACTCCTTTACAATTTCCTGACTGCTCTGACGCGGACCGGCGTGGCGGTGTGTGGTGCGTCTGTGGTCAGAGCACTGTCGGGACGCACCGAGAGCTAACCGGTAATCCGGTCACGCAGCTACCTGCGCCACGGCCGCTTCGACCTCCCGTTGATACTGAGCCAGTAGTTCCGGCGTGGAAGCCTCAAAACGGAGCACTAGTACGGGCTGTGTGTTCGATGCCCGAACCAGCCCCCATCCGTGTGGAAACAGAATCCGCACTCCATCCACGTCAACCGTTCGATGGGTCTTCTTGTATTTCTCGCTCACGCGCCGGACAACTTCGAATTTTCGCTCATCCGCGCAGTCGACGCGAATCTCCGGAGTAGCCACAGTTCTGGGAAGATCGGCCAGTTGCGCGGAGAGTGGCTGATCCGACTTCGCCACGATTTCCATCAGCCGGCATGCAGCATACAGCGCATCGTCGAAACCGTAATAGCGGTCTGCGAAAAACATGTGGCCGCTCATTTCACCCGCCAGATCCGCGTGCGTTTCCTTCATCTTCGCTTTGATCAGCGAGTGACCTGTTTTCCACATGATCGGGTTGCCACCGCGTTGGCGAATATCGTCGTACATCGTTTGCGAGCATTTCACTTCCCCGATGAATGTGGCGCCGGGCTTGCGGCTCAGGATTTCGCGCGCATAAATGATCATCAACTGGTCGCCATAGACCACCGTCCCCTTGTCGTCCACTGCGCCAATGCGGTCCGCGTCGCCATCGAATGCGATGCCGACATCCGCGTGCTGCGCTTGCACTGCTTCCACGAGTTGCGACAGGTTCTTGGGCACCGTGGGATCCGGGTGGTGATTCGGAAAACGGCCGTCCATGTCGAAGAACAGCTCGGTGGCCTCGCAATTCAGCTTCTGAAAAATACGATGCATCGCCGGGCCGGCAGTACCATTACCTGCGTCGGCTACCACCTTCACACGCCGCGGGAATTGAAACTGCGCGCTGATTTCGTCAACATACGGCGTTACGACGTCGAACGATTTCTCCGATCCCGATCCCTGCGCGAAGTCCCTACGTTCGATCATCCGGCGAAGCTCCTGAACCTCGTCGCCGTGAATCGTCGAACCACCCGACACCACCTTGAACCCGTTGTATTCGGCGGGGTTATGGCTACCCGTGATCATCACCGCGCCGCCGGCTTTGAGATGAAAAACGGAGTAATAGAGCAACGGCGTGGGTACCACCCCCACGTCGGTCACGTGGCAGCCGCTCGCCACCAGGCCTTGGATCAACGCATTCCGCAATCGCGTGGAGCTCAGCCGGCAGTCGCGGCCAAGGTTGACGTTCTTCCCGTTCTTGCGTTGTAAATACGTGCCGACGGCTTTGCCCAGCTCTGTAATCCCAGCATCGAGCAGTTCCTCATCCGCGATGCCGCGGATGTCGTATTCGCGAAAAATGGTGGATTTGAGCACTCAGTCGCAGTATAACGCCCGATGCGAATGGCTGTTCGCGCACGGAGTGGTTCCAGGACCAGTACTAAAGAATACCAGCGGCGGCTTGCAGCAATGGAGCGTTTCTGTATACTGAGCCTTGCCTCGGAGGTTACCGTGGAAACCCCGGGGTGAATTTCGCTTCTCGGAGGAAGCTATGCGTCTAAATGTCAGGGTACCGAGCCTGCTACGAGTAAGCGCAGCCGCGTTGCTGCTGAGCAACGCAATTCCTGCCCGCGCGGACCTCACAGAGGTAAACATTTTCGATAATACAATATACGAGCAAACCGGCAGTGCCGCTCCAACGTCTCCGAGCTTGTTCTTCTTTAGCTTTGGTGGGAACTCTGTGGCTGCGGGAGATTTCACTGGTGGCAACCTGACCAGCCCGAATGCTACTCTCACGAGTCTCCCGGTCAGCGGCACGTCCTTTGGTGCCAGTTCTCTTCTCTTCACAACTTTTGCGGGCCTACACACCCAGTTTCCTTTCGGGTCCTACACAATCACGGGTACTGGTGGGACGGATGGCCCTCAAAGTGAGACGTTTTCTTACCCGTTGGACGCTTTCACAACTGACATTCCCGCGCTAGATCCCAGCGCGTTTATCGGTTTGCAGGGATTAAATCCCACAAACTCTCTTACAATCGGCTTCAATTCCTTTTCGCCGGACTCGCATGCGAACGAGGCGTTCACTTTCTTTACGATTTTTGACGCAGGCACGGTGGTTTTCACTGAAGCGTTCCTCTCCAATTCCACCACCAGCGTTTTCCTGCCGGCGAACAAGCTGCTACCCGGAACTTCGTACTCATTTGAACTGGATTTCTCAGACCGTATTCGCAGTTTGGATGGCGCCACCGGCGTGACCATCGATCAAGGCTTCGACGTGCGGACCGAGGGAAGCTTTACAACAGGCTCCGCCGCTGTGCCCGAACCCACCAGTCTGGTGTTATTCGGAACCGCTGCCGGTTTGCTTGCGCTCCTCCGCCGCCGCTCGTTGGCGAAACGTTCCTAACCGAGCAATATTCGCCGCGCCAATCTGTGCGGTCTGCGCGAGTTAGAATGACAACTAGTGAAAGGGCTTAACCTTACTCAGTCGCCTTCCGCCAAACGTCCCTTTACAACCATCAGCGGAGTGCCGGTTGAGCCGTGCTACGGTCCCGAGCATCTGCAGAATCTCGATGCAACTCGCGATCTCGGCGAGCCCGGCCAATTCCCATACACGCGTGGCATCCACGAGAGCATGTATCGCGGCAAGCTCTGGACCATGCGCCAGTTCTCCGGCTTCGCCACGCCAGAGGAGACCAATCGCCGCTATCACTACCTGTTAGCGCAGGGCCAGACCGGTCTTTCCGTGGCTTTCGACTTGCCAACGCTTATGGGTTATGACGCCGACGACATGCTCTCGGAAGGTGAGGTCGGCAAGTGCGGCGTCTCCATCAGTTCACTCGAGGATATGGAAACGCTCTTCCGCGGCATCCCGCTCGGCGATGTCACCGTCTCCATGACCATCAATTCACCCGCGGCGGTGCTGTGGGCCATGTACCTGGCGGTCGCGGAAAAACAGGGCGCGGATTGGGCGCGCCTGTCGGGCACCATTCAGAACGACATCCTCAAGGAATACATCGCGCAGAAGGAATACATCTACCCGCCGCGCCCCTCGATGCGACTCGTCACCGATACCATCGAGTTCTCGGCGCGGCACACTCCACGCTTCAACCCGATCTCCATCAGCGGTTATCACATTCGCGAGGCCGGGTCGACCGCCGTGCAGGAACTGGCGTTCACTCTGCGGGATGGCATCGAGTATGTCGAATGGGCGCTCGATCGCGGCCTCAAGATTGACGAATTCGCGCCGCGCCTCAGCTTCTTCTTTAACGCGCACAATGATTTCTTCGAGGAGATCGCCAAGTATCGGGCGGCACGGAAAATCTGGGCGTACACCATGCGCGATCGCTTCGGTGCCATCGACGAGCGGAGCTTGAAGCTCCGTTTCCATGCGCAGACCGCGGGTTGCTCGCTCACCTGGCAGCAGCCCTACAACAACATCGTGCGCACCAGCATCCAGGCGCTGGCCGCCGTACTGGGCGGGTGCCAGTCACTGCACACCAATTCGCTCGACGAGGCCTACGCGCTCCCCAGCGAGCACGCCGTCACCATCGCGCTGCGCACCCAGCAGGTGATTGCACATGAATCCGGCGTCACGGCGGCGACAGACCCTCTCGGCGGCAGCTATTTTGTCGAGCGTCTGACGCTCGATACCGAGGTCGCGGCGCAACACTATATTCGCCGCATCGACGAGATGGGAGGCATGATCGCGGCGATCGAGAAGAACTTTCCGCAGCGCGAAATTGCCGACGCCAGCTACACATATCAGCAAGCTGTCGAGCGCGGTGAGAAGCTGATCGTCGGCGTCAACGCCTTTGCGTCAGACCACGAGGAGCCTATTGAAATCCTCCAAATTGACCAAAACGCGCAAGTTCACCAAAAGGACAAACTGGCGGCCTTGCGTAAGAAGCGCGATAATATCCGGGTGGGGGCTTGCCTGGACGCCCTCAAGCGAACCGCCGAAGGCGACGGCAATACGATGCCTGATATTTTGGATGCGGTTCGCGCTTATGCAACGCTCGGCGAAATCTGCGAAGCGTTGCGCGATATCTTTGGCTCGTACCAGGAAACGAGCCTCGTTTGATTCATGGCAGCGCCCATACGAGTGCTCGTGGCCAAGCCGGGCTTGGACGGTCACGATCGCGGTGCGAAAGTCATCGCGCGCGCTTTGCGCGATGCCGGTATGGAAGTGATCTATACTGGCTTGCGGCAGACACCGGAAATGATCGTGAGCGCGGCGCTTCAGGAGGATGTACAGGTCATTGGCCTGTCGATCCTTTCCGGAGCCCACAACGCGATTGTGCCGCGGGTGCTCGATCTGCTTCGGGAAAAGGATATGGGCGACGTAAGGGTAGTCGTCGGCGGTATCATTCCAGATGAAGATGCCGCCGAGTTGAAGCGCCAAGGCGTCGCGGCGGTATTCCAGCCAGGAGCTTCGCTCGAAGAGATTGTAGGATTCATCCGTTCGAGCGTGGCCGCGTAAGGCGCGTTTCAGGGTCCATCATGAGAAGACAGGAAATGGAAGAAAAGTTCAAGATAGCCGTATTCATCGACTTCGACAATATAGAGATTGGCGTCAAGTCTACGCTGCAGCGCGAGTTCGATGTAGCCGCGGTGCTCGACGCGCTGAAAGAGCGCGGGGAGATTGTCACGAAGATCGCTTACGCCAACTGGGGAAGGCAAGACACTTTCACACGCGAGCTGTCCGAGCACGCGGTGCAGATGGTACAACGCGATCCTTCGCCGCGTGGCGATAAGAATGGGGCCGACATCAATCTGGCGCTGGACGCGCTCGAGATGGCCTTCACCCACGACCACATTAACGCCTTCGCCATCGTCAGCGGCGATAGCGATTTCATTGCGTTGGTCAACAAACTCAAACAGTATGACAAGCGCGTGTATGTAGTTGGCGGGCGGGCATTTACCTCCACCATTCTGCAGAAGAATTGCCATGAGTTCATCAGCTACGAATCCTTACTGATGGAGCCGTCCAAGCATAGCCGCGGCCCAACGCCGCAGCCTCAACCGCAGATGCAAGGACAGCAAGGACCACCGCTGAACGGACCGCCGCTCGAACGCCGCGGTGGAGGGCGCAGGCCGCCACCGTTGGAGCTTACCCAGGCCATGCCTTTAGTTGACCGCGCTCTCCAGGTGCTGGAACGCCGGGAGGTGCGGCCGCAGCTCGGACTGCTCAAGTCCACCATGCTGCAGCTCGACTCCACCTTCAGCGAGAAGGCATACGGCGCGGGATCATTCACGGATTTCGTGGAAAAGTTGCAAAAGGCCGATCTGGTCGACGTCACCGGCGGTGAAGGCCGCTACATGATCAAGCGCAAGGGCGAAATCGCCGCCGAGCAGGCGACTGTGGCTAAGCCCGAGGAAGCGCTCCCCGTGCTGCGCGATGTACTCGAGACCCATCGCCTGGAAATCGACAACGGTGCGTCTGCCGAGGACCTGGCGGCCTGGGTGAAGGAAGAGCAGCCCGATTACGATTGGAAAAAATTCGGGTTCCAGGAATTCGGTGAGTTGCTGAACTACGCGCAGGACAAATCCGTCGTGCGCGTCGAGCCCGACGAAGAGAAGGGCCTCATGGTCTACCTTGGAGCGGAATTCCATCCGCCGGCCGTGCCTGAGGCGGAAGTCCCGGTGATCAGCGACGAACAACCTACCGAGGAGCCCGCTCCCACAATCGCGGGCCAACCGTTAGAAAAGGTCACCAAGGCCCGCCGGCCGCCGCGGCGAAAACCTGCGGGAAGTGACGGTCAGGGCGGCGCGCGGCGCACATCCCGCCCCCGTAGAAGTCCTCGCCCGGCTCGCCGGCCCAGGGGCACGCAGACCGAAGCGCCCGCCTCAGAGTAGGGGCGCACATTGGCTACCTCTCGTCCAGCGAGCTCTTTTTTCGCTCATACGGCGTCTTGAGGTATTTCGCCGCTTCGTCCTGCGCACCCTGCGTATTGTCACGGGTGCGTTGCGCGAGCTGGTATTCGTTGACAGCGCGCTCGCGCTGGCCGGTGATGTCGAAAATCTCCCCCAGGTTGATGTGGGACCAAACCTCTGTCCACTTTGGATCGAGATCCCCGTTCAGCACCTCGCGGAATTCGTTAGCGGCCGACTGGTAGTTGTTCTGCTTAGAGAACACGTCCGCTATGCGGTAGTGTGCGAGGGAGCTGTTTCTTTTGGTCTCGAGAGCCTTCTGAAATTCCTTCAACGCCTCGCCGAAATCACTCACCTCGACAAACTGCTCGCCGCGACGGATCGCCACCGCTACGCGCATAGTGTCGGAGTAACGCAGCAGACGGCCGTTAGGATCGATGGTCACGGACTTCGGCTTGCCGAACGTATCCACTGAGAATTCCGACGACGTCCCCACCACCTCAATGCGCTTCTCCTCGGGGTTGCCTTCGGTTTCGATTTTCAGATCCGCGGGCATACGGAACGTATCCAGGTCCTGCGACACTTTTCCCATCACGCGAAAACCCTTCTGGGTGCGGAAAATCGTGTACTCCAGCTTAAACTCCGGTGCGCCGCTCGATTCGATCCATTCAATGAAAAAGTAGCCCAGATTCTCCTGTGCGACCCGCTCGGCCACCTTCTTGAAATCCTCGGTGGTCACCGACTTCCATGCGAAGTCCTTGACGAACTCTTTCAGCGTTTCGAAGAACTTCGCGTCGCCAAGATCGAAGCGCAGCATGTTCAGGACAGCCGCACCTTTGGACCCAGTAAGCGCCCAAAGCTCCGGCGAGTAATCCTCCAAGCGCGCTGCCTGTATGACCGGGACGTTCTGGATGGTCAAAGCCTCTACCGCCATATCGTGGAACTGCGTTTCGAGCGCGCCTGGCCCGTTGGTATGTTCCGCGTAGATAAGCTCGGAGTAAGCGGCTAATCCATTGGTCAGCCACAGATGATTGCGCGTCGCAGGCGAAATCAGGGCATGCCACCATTGGCGCGAAATCTGGTTGGCCAGCAGCTTGGCATTCACATCGTGCCCGATGCCGCGAGGGTTCAGGAAGATTACCCCGGGTGACGAGAACCCGTTGGGCGAGCCATCATCGGTCTCGACCAGCGCCAGATTGGCGTAGGGCGGCAAACCGAAGGTTGCTGTGAAATAGGTGATGATCTTCCCTGTTTCCTGGCCGTAGACATCCGCCATGGCCTGCTCGCCGCCCCGGAAGTACAAGCTGGTAGTGACGCCTTCGGAATTCACCTTCTTGCCGTCGCCGCGCACTACCGCGATACTGCCCGGGAAGGAATTCTCGTCGAACCGGAAGCTGTAGATCGTCTTGTCTCCGTTCGGCTTCGATGTCTCCAGGCCACTCGCGATGACCCGATTGCCTGCGGCAACGGTAATGTTCAGCTCGGCTGAGTACCGGTCGGTGGTGTAGCCGTTGATCGGAAACCAGCGTGCGGGATACATCAGATAGGCATAATCGTTGTGAATGGCGGCAAACTTGATGCCGTAAACGGGAGATTCTTCGTCGCCCGTCAGCCGGCCATCGTAGTCGAATGTCATGTTCACCGGCTTGCCTTTGGGCAGGGGTTGGTCGAAGTTCAGCCGGACAGTAGAGTCCTGCTGCGACCGCGATGCTTGCATCTGCCGGCCGCTAGCATCCACAACACGCGAGATGTTGAGCGCGTTATTCAGCTCAAACGTCGCATTAGTGATATCCTCCAAAGGCGTGAATCGCACTGCGGCTCTTGCCGCGAGAATCTGAGTATTCTCGTTGATTTCGGCATTGATGACGTAGTGCTCAACGTCGATGCGCGAGCGCCGTTCCTGCGCCGTGAGGCTCACCGAGCTGGCCGTCACGGCCGCAACAATCAAAAAATTACGCAACATGTGCCGCTTGTCTTTCCATTATCAATTGTTCCACCACTGCGGCTGCTTTTTCCATAGGCCGCCCTTCGCCCGACAACAGCCGCGAAACTTCAGCCAGATCTTCGCGCATTCGCTCGCGCGCGGCGCCATCCCGTAACAACTGCAAAGCCTCAGCCGCCAGACGCTCACCGCGCATTGCCGTCTGCATCAGCTCCGGGACAATGCACCGCTCCACCACCAGGTTCACCATGGAATAGAATGGCACCCGCACCAGAAAGCGTCCCAACAGCCAGCTCAGCGCATTCACTTTGTAAAACGTAATCATGGGTGTTCCCAGGAGCGCAGCCTCGATCGTCACTGTGCCGCTGGCCGCCAGCGCGAGATCCGCGTGCGCAATGGCGTCCCAGGTTTCGCCTTCGATCACTTGGATGGGTGCGCTCCCGATGCGCTCCGTAAAGAATCGAGCGCCCGTGGTTTCCGACGCCGGCAACACGAAATGGGTGGCTTGTTGTCTGTAAATCCTTTCAACTGCGTCCACCAACGCTGGCAAATGTCGCGCCGCCTCACCTTTCCGGCTCCCGGGGAGCACCGTAACCAATTGACGGTTAGGGGCCAATCTGTGTTTCCGAAAAAACTCAGATTTTTCAAGTGACGGCCGTACCACGCCGGCTAGTGGGTGGCCTATATACGACGCCGGGAGGCCGTTCGCCCGGAAAAACGCCTCTTCGAAGGGAAAAATGCACAGCAGCCGGCTGATTGTCCGCCGCATTCCACGAATCCGCCCCTTGCGCCACGCCCACACCTGCGGCGCCACCAGATAGACCACCGGCACGCCTTGCTTTTTCAGGCGTCGCGCAAGCCGCAAGTGAAAGTCCGGCGAGTCGGTCAGGATGGCCAGTTCTGGCCGCCGCATCTGCGCCGCGGACACCGTCTTGCGGTACTCGCGCCAGATACGCGGCAGATGCGCAAGCACTTCCACCAGCCCCACAACCGCTAGGCTCTCGGCTTCGATTACAGCCTCCACGCCCGCCCGCCGCATCCGCGGTCCAGCGCACCCGAAGAAGCGTGTACCGGGCCAGCGGTGGCGCAGCTCCTCCACCAGCATGGCGGCATACCGGTCGCCTGAGGCTTCTCCCGCCGAGATCAGAATGTCGCGGGCCATTCCCTTGCAGTCTAGCAGGCGAACATTTTGTAAGATGGTTGTGAAGTGACCACATGAACAAGCCGGAACCCACGGATGGAGCTTCAGAGCAGGTGCCTGCCAACGTGGCTCAGGAGCCCTTCATCGGTTGGTTGCAGGGAACCGTCACGATTCTCGGAGACCTTACCCAACCGATTGACGTCGGTGGGACGCGCTCAAGGATCAAGATTAGGCATTCTTCCGAGAGAATCATGCGTGTACTCGATCAGAGCGGTTGTTACGTATCTGTCCGCTATTTGAACTGAATTCGTCCTGCACGTGGTTTCGTGGCATAGCCTTCCTCACGAAGGATAGCCCCAATGTAGGACACGAGACCCGTCTTATTCACGTTATCTTTCATTCATCGCCCCACGCTTCCTTTGGGCGGGTCCGTTTTTGAAGTTCCTACGGCATATTCTCCACTCGCGAACTTTTGCAAGAGACGCTGATAGTCGGAAGCGGAGATCGTTGCCCTATATCGGAAGTCTGCTCCGTAATGGATTGTCGTTCCAGTTTTGACCGAGCCATCATAGCTGAAGGTCTCTTCTCCCTCCCGCCATGTTTTGAGGGTCATAACCGTGAGCATATCACGCGTTTCCAAGAGCCTTTCGCAACCGTCTGTTACAATCAGGCATAGGGATGCCCTCCACGGAAATCGAGCGTTCCAAACTCACGGTTGAAGATATTGCCAGTCGCTTTCGCGCCGACATGGTGCCGCTAGGCGGTAAGTTCTCCTATTTCACGGCGATGCCCGTGGCGGAAGAGGATCTCAAGCAGTATCTGAACGATCCGATTGCCGCGCTCCCTGTAGCGATAGGAGAAATCCTCCCGCAGGTGGGCCTGCTGCTGGTCCCCTACCTGGAGAAAGGCAACGGGAAAGGCAGCGACGTCGTCAGCTACGAGAAACCTCCGGAGAATCGCCAGATGGCGGCGTCGCGCTACGTCTCTGATGAGACCGCCGCGCTGATTTTCGCCATCAAGGACGAAGACGTTTCCGATTATCACTATTGCTTCTATAACGCCATTGCATCGCTGGTGGTACGGCGCTGGCCGCCGGATACGCAGGAGGGCTACTTTCGCATTCTGCGCGAAGAATTGAGCAGCGAAGTACACGGCGAAGTGGATGAGAAGAGCTGGCACCTGAAACAAGGCTTGCTGCGGCGGCAGACCAACATCCGCCGCGAGACGAAGCTGTTCCGTGACTACGCCGCGCAGTCTTTCGAAGACACCCTGACGCTCTACTTGCACGGCATCTGCTGCGACATTGATGTGGAGACCGGGCCGCGCCAGATGCCGAGCCGTTACCTGCGCAAACGCCTGGAACTGCTGCATTCACTCTATCCCCCGCCGGAAGGCTACGCCGTTTTTCCCGAGGAATTGAAGCGCAAATAGACCCCTTCAGGCTGTGATAGCCTCTCTGGGTATGAGAAACACATCCCGTCGCGGTTTTTTGTTTGCGGTGGGCGGCGGAGTGCCGCTCATTCTCGGGGCAGCCGACAAAGCCGGAAGCAAGAAGCCGGTCGTCGGAGAAGGCGCGCACACCTACGAGGTCACGCACGATTGGGGCGAACTTCCCGCGGACATCAAATACGGGAACACACACGGAGTGTGCGAAGACTCGCAAGGCCGAATCTACATCCACCACACCGTAAATGTCGTGAGCGAAAGTTCCGACAGCATGGTGGTGTTCGATGCCCAGGGAAAGTTCATCAAGTCGTGGGGCAGAGAATTCAAGGGCGGTGCGCACGGGTTGCACATCCGCAAGGAAGGCACCACCGAGTTTCTTTACCTATGCGACACGAAACGAGGCCTGGTGGTGAAAACCACGCTCGATGGCGAGGAAGTGTTCACCCTGGGTTATCCCAGCCACGCCGAGCCCTACAAGCCGGGAGCTGACGGAATGCAAATCAAGTACAGCCCGACCAACCTGGCGATCGCTCCGAACGGCGACATCTACGTCGGCGATGGTTACGGTTCGAGTTACGTGAACGTGTACAACAACAAGGGAGAATACAAGTTCACCTTTGGCGGTCCGGGGAAAGACGCGGGTCAGCTCAACTGCCCCCACGGAATCATCTGCGATCTGCGCGCCACGCAGCCGATCATGACGGTTGCGGATCGCGGCAACAACCGCATTCAGAACTTCACGCTAGAAGGCAAGCACATCGAATTCATCGGTGGCACCAACCTGCCCTGTTACTTCGATTTCTACAAGAACGGTGACGTCGTAGTCCCCGATCTGGGTGCGCGCGTGACCCTGCTTAACCGGGAAAATAAAGTGATCACGCACCTGGGCGATGATTCGGCAGCCAACACCTGGAATGCCCTGCGCAAGGAACCTCGGGACAAGTTCATTCCGGGGAAATTCGTCTGCCCGCATGGCGCGTGCTTCGATCACGCAGGGAACATCTTCGTCGTTGAATGGGTCGAGGTCGGCCGCGTGAGCAAGTTGCGCCGGGTGGCATAGCGGAAACCACGTTCAACGCCGAGACGCCGAGAAAACCAATACCAAGTTTATGCAGAGTCCGTGGGGAGACATCGATGTCTGCGATGCACACGTTCATTTCTTTTCGTACGGCTTTTTCTCCGCACTAGCCACGCTGGTATCGGCGCGTGGTGGCGGCGTGCCAGCAACGGTCGAAAGCATCGCTACCACGCTGGGATGGCAAGCGCCTCCGCGCGAACCTGAACCCCTGGCATCTATTTGGATCGAGGAACTCGATCGCCAAGGCGTCGAGCGCGCCGCTCTGATAGCGAGCGTACCCGGCGACGAGGCATCCGTTGCCGCGGCCGTGCGTTCTTACCCCAACCGGTTCTACGGCTATTTCATGGTTGACCCGACGGCTGCCGGCGCCACCGAACGAGTGCGGGCCGCTCTCGAGGGCGGCCATTTACACTGCATCTGCCTGTTCCCCGCCATGCATCGCTATTCCATTCAGGACGAGCGCGTGCGAGCATTGCTCGATGCCGCCGCCGGGCACCCTGGCGTGGCAATCTTTGTTCATTGCGGCGTGCTCTCGGTAGGCGTGCGCGCGAAGCTGGGGCTGCCATCACCTTTCGACATGCGCTTTTCGAATCCGATCGATCTGCACGCCGTGGCCCTTGCTTTCCCGAAACTGCACTTCATCATTCCGCATTTTGGGGCCGGCTATTTCCGCGAGGCTCTGATGATTTGCGATCTCTGCCCTAACGTTTATCTAGATACCTCCAGCAGTAACAGTTGGATACGGTACCAGCCCGGACCGCTCGACCTGGCCGGAGTCTTCCGCCGCGCCCTAAATGTGGCGGGTCCGGAACGCCTCCTTTTCGGTTCCGATTCTGCGTTTTTTCCGCGGGGCTGGAACGCGGCCATCTTCGCAGCGCAAGTCGAAGCGCTGCAACAAATCGCTATCTCTGGCCCGGATGCGCGCCGCATCTTCGGAGGCAATCTCACGCGGATGCTACTAAGGTAACGTCGATTGAGAGATTCGTAATAAAACGTACACTTCATCTTCGAAATACCCAGATCAATAAGCAGGCGGAGCCGGGAATCTATACCCGGCGCCGACAGAGACCGAACAAACCAATAATCGATGCTAGTCATTTTAAGATGGACCTGCCCGTCAGCGGGTCACGCGGTGGACGTGCGCCTGGCGAGATTCAGACGTGTGTTGCGCGCTGCGCAACGCACCAGCGGTTATCAGCCGCTTCTTGAAAGCGCCGGCCTCGCTACCCCCGAAGCGCTGGCTTCCGTGGATTCGGTGGAGCGAACCCTCGAACGGCTTCCCGTGATTGATCTCAACGAGTTCTGCAGTTCCCGTGCGGCGTTTGAGAGCCCTGGTGGATTGCAACCCACGCCACAAGCATTCCGTTCTCCGCTCGAGCACACACCCAAGACGGCGATCCTGATGTCGGGCTTCCAGCCGGCCTCCGGAATCAAGGTCATGGCACAAAACTGGAGCCAAGGCCTGAAGCGATTCGGCGCGAGCGCCCTGGCCGCCCCGGTGGGAGTGCTGCGGTCACTCGCGGAGGCGATCGAAGCCGGAGATCAAGAGGCGCCATCGTTGCGTCACTTCGTGGTTTCCTTTACCGGCGGCGAGCAGGGCGAATTGGCAGAGGACGATCGTGAGCGCTTCTGGCGAGTGTTCCAGGTACCAGTTTTCGAGCAACGGCTAGGGTTCGACGACCGCGTGATTGCATACGAATGCGAAGCGCACGACGGGCTGCACATCGTGCCGGAGCGTGCCGCCATCGAAGAGACTGCGCACTCCGAGCTGCTCCTGACCTCGCTCACCGATCTGCGCCGTCCAACGTTGCGAGTCGGCACGCGGCTCGCCGGAGCAATTCAGCATGACTGTTGCGATTGTGGCAACGCCGCGTCCCGGCTGATCGGCGCGCGGCCGTTACCGGCTCCGCAACCACTGGCTGCCGCGGCGTACTGAGCTACAGCCCTCGCGTTACCGCATCAATAATTAGCGCGGAGCGGTAACCGCGAAGCAACGAGATCTGCCTTTCTGTCACATCCCCTAACCGGTCAAGTTTCTGAACGGCTCCATTCAGGAAGTCCACCATCGCTTGCTGCTTTTCCAACGGCGGCAGCGGCACTTCGAAATTCCCGTATCGCTCCGCGCTCACATTGGCGATGGTTGATTGAACGGTGTGCAACCGGACCTGGTTCCGGTACGCGCGCGATTGCGTGAAGTAGTACAGATAATCGGGCAGCACCCTGCGTCGATCCGGCCGCAGGCGCACCAGATACCCGGCAAAGCAGGCGCGGCCCCACTCGCTTCGATAACGAAATGCTTTGCCGACGGTGGCGCCACTCCGTGCCATCAACAAATCGCCATCCTGCAACAGGTACGGCGCGACCAGGTCGTCGGGCAGGGATTGAAAGGTGTCCTCGCGTAGCGAGCCGTCATCGTTGAGATCGGTGATGCGGATGTAACGAGGTCCTTCGGTTGACCGGCTCGCAGCCGGCTCGTTGGCTCCATAGAGTAGGGCGCCGGAGCGAATGAACTTGAAGCGCACAGTTGGCCAGTGATGCTCGACTGGAATCAAAGTCTGGGTGATGAGCGCTTCACGTCTTTCCCGCAGCAGGTCGAGCAAGCGGCGCTTGTTTTCCTCGAGACGGTCAACGAGCGAGGTCCTGGCGTCGAGAATAGCCGCAATCCGGCGCTGTTCGGCGCACTCGGGAATGGGGACTTCTTCCCCCAGGTATGATTTGCTGTCCAGATTTTGAATGCCGGTGGTCTGATAGATCGAGCGGCGGTTCACGCCCAACCGGTAGAGCGCGGCGTGCAAATACGAGAGGTACCGGGCATCAAAGCCAGGCGCTACAGGCAGGCGCGCGATGAAATTGGAGCAGACGGCGGGCGCGCCTCCCTCATACAGCACAACCGCGCCGACCGGCTGGTCGTCTCCTCCGCCTGATTTTTCGAGCAGCAGATCCCCGGGGGCGAGCATTCTGCCGTGCCGGTAAGCGGCGGGAACGAAACGCCGGGTCGGGTTGCGCAGATCGACGCAAAGGCGTTGGCGGTCGAAATCGGCGACGCGTACGCAGATCAAGTCGTCAAAGCCACCGCGTGGTTCCTCGCCCCATGTGCCTGTAGTGCAAGCCATCACCGTGCGCTTCAGCGGTATCGCGCGCCAGTGGGCCGGCGCGTCACGAAATGCGCCGATCACGGCGTCCCAAACTGCTGGAGCAACAATTGCCCTTCATGCTCCAATTCGTGAATCTCACGGTCGATTTCTGCAAGCGGCCGCACAGGTTCCGGCTCGAAGAAGCATCGCGCAAATGCAATGGCGTAACCAACGCGCGGCTCGCCGGAAGCAATCCAAGCATCAGGCGCGTGTGGGAGCACTTCGCGCTCAAACCACGACTGGAGGTCCTGGTCCAAGGGGACGTCTTCGTTGTCTCGAAGATCAGGGTCGGGTAGAGGGCGGTTCTTAGCGTCGCGGTAGATAGCGGCGGAGTCATCCTGGCCCGCAAGAGCTTCACGAATCCGTCGCGCTACAGTGCGGCCCAGCTTCACTCCAGCCCCGGCACACGCAGCCTGGAGGGCCGCGTCAAAGGCCGATTGATCGCCATGAACCGTGTGCGCATCCATTTCCGCAAGTGCCCTGATGACCTGCGGAGTGAATTTGTTCTGCACATCGCGGATTCGTTCGGGTGCGGCCTGGAACCGCAGGCGCAGTGGACGCTCGATGGTGACGCGGCGGTAACCGAATTCGCGATTGGGCAGAATTCTGGAATAGGGGCCGTCAGCACAGCCGCGATGAATTTCGCAGATGCGGTCAAGGTGCTGCGCCGGAATTTGCTTGCGTTTGGCGCCCAGCGACGGCGTCATTTTCTCGCAGAACGTGGCAGCGTTGATCAACTGCACCTTGCCTTGGCGAGCGGGAGACTTGCTGTTGGTGAGCAGCCAGATGTAAGTGGCGAGGCCGGTGTTGTAGAAGAGCTGATCGGGTAACGCGATGACCGCTTCGAGCCAGTCATTTTCAAAGATCCAGCGCCGGATCTCACTTTCACCCGAGCCGGCATCGCCAGCGAACAGGGGCGACCCGTTGAAGATCACCGCGATGCGCGTGCCCTCGGGCTTCATCTTCGAAAGCATGAGCTGGAGGAACAGCAGAGAGCCATCGTTCACCCGCGGCAACCCTGCGCCGAATCGTCCACGAAACCCGAGGCGATCGTGTTCCGCGCATACCTGCTTTTCTACTTTCCTCCAATCCACGCCGAAAGGCGGGTTGCTGAGGATGTAGTCGAATTTGCGGCCGGCGAAGGCGTCGCGAGTGAAGCTGTTGCCGAGCGCGATGGAATCGGCGCTGTGGCCGCGCAGTACCGCGTCCGCCTTGCAGATGGCGTACGATTCCGCATTCAGCTCCTGGCCGGCGATTTCCAAACGTTCGCGTGCGTACGCCTCAGCGCCGGCGAGCATTCCACCCGTGCCACAGGCCGGATCATAGAGAGACTTCCCCGCCCCAGAATCGTCCTGAAAAACCAAGCGAACCATCAACCGCACTATCTCGCGCGGCGTGAAATGCTCGCCCGCGGTTTCGTTGGATTGCTCGGAGAATTTCCGGATCAGTTCTTCAAAGATGTAGCCCATCTCGTGATTGGAGACGGACGCGGGGTCGAGATCGATGCCGGCAAAGCGTTCCAGAATCAATGCGAGCAGGCCGGCCTTTTGCAACCGGGCTATTGTTTCGCGCAAACGGAAGCAACCGGGAATTTCCCGAAGCTCCACCGGGAGAGTTTTCAATAGCCGCGGGAAATCGGCGGGGCTGGACGGGAGGCTACCGCACCTGCGCAGAACAGTGAACGGCAGAATCACTTTGCCGTATTCCGATTGCTTGTAGTCGCCGCGCAGAAGGTCCGCGATGCTCCAGATAAAGCTGACTTTGTCCTGAAATCCCCTCACGCGACGCTCACGACGCGACCCTACTGCGCATTCACTTTGCTCAAGATCCGATCCTTGATCCAGTGCTGGTCCCACCATTCGATCGGATTCACCTGGACGCCGTCGATCTGCATGCTGAAGTGCAGGTGATCTCCGCCCGCGAGGCCTGTGGAACCGCTCTTGCCCAGCGATTGGCCCTTCTTCACCATGTCGCCGGCCTTGACCGCGAACTCGCTCAGATGGCCGTAAATGGATTGCAGACCATAGCCATGGTCAACCACCACACAGTTACCGTAGATGCCGAGATTGTCGGCCCACACGACGCGGCCGTCGTTTGCGGCCGGCACCGGAACGTGCTGCGTGCGGGCCAGGTCGAAGCCCAAGTGCACCTGCTCATCAACTTTCTTGCCTTTATAGATGTAGCTGCGTTTATCCGCGAAAGCCGATTCCACGGTCGCATTGACCAGCGGCAGAAAGGGGCCGGACCACAGAAAATGGTCAGCGGTCTTGAGGCGGAGGTCCGCCAGAGTCTTGTTGTTTTGCCGGCGCATTTCACCATTAATCTTCAGAAAACGCGTGAGCAAATCACCAGACCCGCCAGGCTCAATCTGGTTCACTAACCTGTCCATAAGAGCGTCGTCAATAGGAAAGTCGCGCACGCGGAACTTCTTGGGAAATACCTTGAACCAGAAGCGCGCGGTGGCTTCGGCGCCGGCCGGGTTGCGCGCGAACACTACAGGCGTGACGTCCGCGGGAAGATCCCAAGGATATGCGAAGAGCGAAAAACGCTCGCCCGGATGAGAAGGAAGTGGGAAGCTGCGGAACTCGTATTTGCCCACACGTACGCCGGAATCGGTCACATAACCGGTCGGCGTAAACACCACCAGTTCCGAGCCGCCCTGGTTGATGTAGTGCTGGGCTCCGTCGGCGCTGACGCGCGGAGGCTGGCTGACGATCTGAACTTCCGCCTCCACCGAATCCGTGCGGCCGCGCAGATCGTTCGACTCGACCTCCACGATGAGCCGGGCTTTCCCATCGTGTAGCGCGGGCACCTGCTGCTTACCGGCCAGGAAATGACGAATCTGCGGGCTCTCATGCGAACGCCAGAACATCCAGCGGTGCGCTGGTTCGTGGACATCGGTAACCGTGTGGCGGGTCCCGTCCTGCTCGATGATCGCTGTCAGGCGGCGAATGCCGTGGGGATTCTCGACGCGCACCTGAACAGGAGTCGCGGTTCCGATCGCCGTGACGGGCGGATCGATTTTCAGAGTTGTGCCGCCGGACAGCAACAACAGCGATGCCGGTACGGCGATCAGCACCACGATCAGGATTGCAGCAACGATTTTCACTTTTTGGTCCAGGTATCGAGCCAGTCGATGAAGTTCTTGTACCAGTACAGAGCGTTCTGCGGCTTCAGTATCCAATGGCCTTCATCCGGGAAGACGATGAGTTTCGACGGCACTTTCTGCGTCTGCAGCGCTGTGAATAACTGCAAACCCTGTCCATACGGAACGCGGAAATCGAGTTCGCCGTGGATGACGAGCGTTGGCGTGCGAAACTCCTTCACGAACAAGCTCGGTGACCAGCGCGCGTACATCTCGGGATTGTCCCAGGGCATCCCGCTGAACTCCCAAATCGGAAACCACAACTCCTCGGTCTCGCTGGCCTCGCTTCGCAGATCATACACGCCAGCGTGCGAGATCAGAGCTTTGAATCGCTGCGTGTGTCCGAGTATCCAATCGATCATGTATCCGCCGTACGAACCTCCGGCTGCCACCATACGATTGGCATCCACGTAAGGCAGTCTGGCAACGAAGTCGGTAGAAGCCATGATGTCATCATAGGCGCGACCGCCCCAATCGCCGTTGATATCGTCGATGAATTTCTGCCCGTAGCCGGTGGACCCGCGCGGATTGGCCATCGCCACCACGTAACCGGCGGCGGCGAATACCTGGGCGTTCCAGCGGTAGGTCCATTCCTGACCCCAGAAGCCTTGCGGACCGCCGTGAATCAGCATGAGCGCCGGGTATTTCTTCTGCGGATCGAAATTGGGCGGCTTCACGATGAACATCTGGACGCGGGCGTTCTCCGCACCCTCCACCAAGACCTCCTCGAGGGGTGTGAGCTGGTGCGCGCTCAGCACGCCATCATTCAGATGGGTGAGGGCTGTTTCAGTGCCGCCGGCGGACGATGCGCGAAAGATTTCGACCGGGCTTGAGCCGCCCTGGCGCGTGTAGATCATGGCTTTGCCGTCCGGCGTAAGCTGCATATCGTCGAGGACGCTATCACCGCTTAGCGATATAGGTGCGGCTCCACCGTTGACGGAGATGAATTGTATGTACTGCCGGCCGCGGTCCTGCACCGTGAAGAACAGTCGCGATGAATCCGGGCCCCAGGTGAAGCTCTCTACCCAGCGATCAATGGGCTCGGTGAGATTGGTCAGCTTGCCGCTCGAACGCTCCAGCAGCATGAGGCGCCAGCGGTCGCTTTCATAGCCCGGGCGGAGCTGCGCGCGATATGCGAGATACTTGCCGTCTGGTGAGTACTGCGGCGAATTGTCCGCCGCGGGATTCGCCGTAATTTTCTTGGATGGGCCGCCGGCGATGGGAACCGCGTACAAATCGGAATTTGTGCTGGTCGCGGGCACCTCATCGGAAATCATGGCGTAGCAGACTTCCGAACCGTCGGGAGAAATGGCGTAGTCATCGGGGCCACCGAGCGAAAAGGGCGGCACATCGCGATTGCCGGGCGTGAGGTCTCTGGCCACGCCGCCGTCGACGGAAATCGCCAGCAAATGACTGCGCCGCGCGCCCTGCCAGGTGGTCCAATGCCGGTACAGAAGGCCCGTGATCGTGCGGGCTTTGACCTTGGCGTTCTTTTCTTCGTCGAGCTTCTTCTTGTTACATGGGTCATCGGCGCCGCATTCCGGGTACACATCGCTCGTGAAAACCAGGTTTTTCCCGTCTTGAGCATAGAGAACGCCACTCGCTTCCGTCGCGAGATTGGTAATTTGTTTCGGATTCGCGCCGTCGGCGTCCATGACCCAGATTTGCGAGGACCCGTTGCGATCGGAAACGAAGGCGATCTTCTTCGAGTCGGGCGACCAGCGCGGGCGTTCGGCGGAATCGGCGAGCTTGCGCGGCGGGCCTCCCGCCAATGGGACGACGTATATCTGCTTGGGCTTGGCGTTTTTGTCGAGATCGATGGTCTGGGTGGAAAACGCCACCAACCGCCCATCCGGCGAGATCTGAGGGTCGCTGATGCGCGCCAGCTGCATCATCGCTTGCGCGTCAAACGGGGCCTTCTGTGCAGGGAGCGCCGCAGCCAGAAGCACGGGCAAGAAAACCCGCGCTGCTTTGATGTGCATATAGACCCGATTGTAGCGCGGCATGTTAGCATGGTTTTCATTCCCTCTGTTGCACAAATAAGGACTAAAGTTGATTCGCGCAGTCAAAGGAACCAGGGATTTATTGCCTCCAGCCACGGCGGTTTGGAACCAGGTAGAGGCACGGGCGAGAGAAGTGTTTCGCAGGTACAACTATCACGAGATTCGCACGCCGATTTTGGAAGAGACGCAGCTTTTTGCGCGCGGCGTGGGCGAAGAAACCGACATCGTAACCAAGGAGATGTACACGTTTGAGGACCGCGACGGTAGCTCGCTGACCCTGCGCCCGGAAGCTACCGCGTCGGTGATGCGCGCCTACATCGAGCACCGTCTGGACCAGCGCCCCGGGGTGCAGAAGCTTTATTACATGGGCCCGATGTTCCGGCGCGAGCGGCCGCAGAAGGGGCGCTACCGGCAGTTTTTCCAGATCGGCGCCGAGGCCATTGGATCGGAATCGCCGGTGGTGGATGCGGAAATGATCGAGCTCGCGATGGACGTCTTGAAGGGCGCGGGACTCCAAAACCCCGTGCTGCTTGTGAATTCGGTAGGAGACGCGAACTGCCGCCCCGCTTACATTGCCGCTCTGCGCGAGAAGCTTACAGAACTTGCGCCGATGCTCTGCGAGGATTGCCAGAGGCGGGCCGTGACCAACCCCCTGCGGGTTCTCGATTGCAAAGTGCCAGAAGACCAGCCCATCATCGGCCAGCTGCCCGCGATTCAGGATTTTCTGTGCGGGGACTGCAAGCCGCATTTTGAGACGGTTCTGCAGTTGCTCACCGACCGCAAGATTTCGTTCAAAGTGGACCCGCGATTGGTTCGCGGCCTGGACTACTACATGCGCACGACTTTCGAAGTGGTGCACGGAGCGCTTGGCGCACAGAATTCGGTGCTGGGCGGGGGACGTTACGACGGGCTGGCGGAATCTCTCGGATCGAAAGTGCCGGCGCCGGGAATCGGATTTTCGATTGGTGAAGACCGGCTGGTAATGACGGTGGAAGAGAATTTAAAGACACAGCCGCTGGATTTGTTTGTTGCGGCGCTGGGCGAGCGCGCGATCGAGCAGGCGGGGCAACTCGCGCGGGACGTGCGGCAATCCGGATACTCTGTCGAGGTCACAGCCGACGGCAAGCTGAAGCGCGCCATGGAACTGGCGAACAAGCTTGGCGCGCGATACACGCTGATCGTGGGAGACAACGAAATCGCCGCCGGACGCTATGCCCTGAAAAATATGGCTTCCGGCCAACAGGAAGAAGTCGCGCGCGAAGAAATCGCCCGCCGCCTCCAAATCGTTAACTGATATGCAAACCGTACCGTTGGATTTTCTAGGCCAGTTGCGCCGCACGCACACATGCGGTGAGCTCCGCGCTAAAGATGCGGGTTCCCGCGCGTTGCTGATGGGATGGGTGCATCGCCGGCGGGATCTTGGCGGTGTCATCTTCATTCACCTGCGCGACCGCGAAGGCGTTTCGCAGATCGTATTTCACACCGACACCGACGCCGAAATTCACGCCAAAGCCGAACTGCTCCGTTCGGAATATGTGGTAGCGGTTGAAGGCAAGGTGGCGCTGCGCACGCCCGAGACGGTGAATCCCACCCTGGCGACCGGAGAGGTCGAGATCGTTGCGGAGAAGATCTGGATACTAAATGAGTCGCGCACGCCTCCGTTTCCCATGGATGACGACGTTGACGTCTCTGAAGACGCGCGCCTCAAGTTTCGCTATGTGGACCTGCGGCGGCCGCGCATGCAGCGTAACATCATGCTGCGCTCGCGGATTTCGTTCGCCACGCGCGAGTTTCTTTACTCCCAGGGATTTTTAGAAATCGAGACGCCGTTCATGACGCGCTCGACGCCGGAAGGCGCGCGCGACTACCTTGTGCCAAGCCGAGTGCAACCTGGCACTTTTTACGCGCTTCCACAATCGCCACAGATCTTTAAGCAGCTCCTCATGGTGAGCGGGTTCGAAAAGTATTTCCAGATTGTCCGGTGCTTTCGCGACGAAGATCTGCGCGCCGACCGGCAGCCGGAGTTCACCCAAATCGATCTCGAAATGTCGTTTCCGCAAGAGCAGCGCATCTTCGAGGTGATCGAGCCCTTGGTCCAAAAGATTTGCGCCGTGGCCGGGTACCAGGTCCAGATTCCATTTCCGCGGCTCACTTATGCCGAGGCGATGCGGAGTTATGGCAGCGATAAGCCGGACCGCCGCGTGCCGCCAATGCATCCGGTGGAAGATCTGTTTCCGCAAAACGCCCTGAGCGCCCAGGGTCTGCCGCTGGTGGCGATCCAGATCCCGAAGACCGGCACTCTCAGTCGCAAGGAGCGGGATGAGCTGAAGGCATTTGGCACAGAGCGCGGGCTGCGCGTGTTTGATGACCCCAAACGGCTGGAACGCGATTTTCCTGAGCTCATGGCTCGCGTGCGCGAGCGTGTGGGCGCCGCCGAAGAAGACCTGCTGATCCTGGCATCCTGGGCGGGCCAGCCGGAAGGCCACCGCCCCGAAGAGACCGTTTACCAGGCTTGCGGCCAGTTGCGCCTATTTGCCGCGCAGAAATACAACGACCGGCACAAGCTTCTCGACCCCAAGCGATTCGAGTTCCTTTGGGTGCTCGATTTTCCCATGTTTGAATGGAGCCCGGAGGAGAATCGTTGGCAAGCAGCCCATCATCCGTTCACATCGGTGCATGACGACGATCTC
Organism: Bryobacteraceae bacterium; assembly: GCA_035297145.1. GTDB lineage: Bacteria > Acidobacteriota > Terriglobia > Bryobacterales > Bryobacteraceae > QHXW01. Next base: position 22,196 of record DATGZN010000074.1, on the reverse strand, counting down.
GAAAAGCTGACCGCGGACCCGGCGCGTTGCCGCGCGAAATCATACGATCTCGTGCTGAACGGCGTCGAGCTGGGTTCGGGATCGATCCGTATTCACCGGCGCGATGTGCAATCGAAGGTCTTCGCAGCTCTGGGCTTCAGTGAAGAGGAGGCGCGCAGGCGCTTCGGATTTCTGCTGGAAGCACTCGAGTACGGCGCGCCCCCGCATGGCGGAATTGCGCTGGGTCTCGACCGCCTGGTGATGATCCTGGCCGGTGAGACGTCCATTCGCGATGTAATTCCATTCCCCAAGACCGCGCGCGGAACCGACCTGATGTGCGACGCACCCGCGCAGGTGCCTGAACGCCAGTTGCGCGAGCTGGGCATCACGTTCCGGAAACCACAATGAGCACTCGGGAGGAGTGGGAACTGCGGCGCCAGCAATGGGCGGCGTTTAATCGCTGGGAGGCTCAGCAGCCGCCAATTGAGCGCGCGCCCGCCGACATACTTGCTGATCTTGGGACCATCTGGAGTTGGCTGCCGAGCGACGTACGCGAGCGTGACCCCGACCCGCAAAAGATGGGCATCCAAAAAATGAGGGCTGCACTGGCGCTGCTCAAACCCTCTTCATGACCGCTGGGCGGGACCCAAGCTGCCCGCGAGAATGCTCAGGGTCCGTCCGTACGCCCGCTCACGAAGCTCTGCCGCGCCCTCTGCGCTCTCTTCGCCGCATGCAGCTCACAGTAAACGCGGAGCACCTGTTCTGAGCGCTCTCAACCGGCGACCACCAACGTGGTGCGAGTCAACCAGGCTGGTTTCTTGGGGTTCTCGGCGACTCGGCGTCTCGGCGGTGAAAAGTATTCTTTTCGCAATGGACGGCTCGCTCGAAGCCTCCCAATGCCCTTTCCACGCCAATCTGCTATCCTCTAGTGTTGAAAAGGTGACAATTTGTTCCCCGGCGGTAGGGCCGGGCCTTCCTGAGGTATCCATATGTCAGGGCATTCCAAATGGGCGACCATCAAGCACAAAAAGGCCGCTCTCGACGCTAAGCGCGGAAAAAGTTTCACGCGCATCATCAAGGAAATTGCGATCGCCGCGCGCAACGGCGGCGATCCGGACGCCAACCCGCGGCTGCGCACCGCCATTCTTGCCGCCAAGGGCGTCAGCATGCCCGCCGACAACATCAAGAAAGCCATTATGCGCGGCACCGGTGAACTGGAGGGCGGGCAGATCGATGAGGTGCTGTTCGAAGGCTACGGACCTGGTGGCGCGGCTGTGCTGGTCAACGTTGCCACGGATAATCGCAATCGCACCGTCAGCGAGATCCGTCATGTTTTCTCCAAAAATGGCGGCAACCTGGGCGAGCAGGGCTGCGTAGCGTGGATGTTCGAGCGCAAGAGCCAGATTCTGATCCCGCAAGAGAAAGCCAGCGAGGACCAATTGATGGGAGTTGTGCTGGATGCCGGCGCCGACGACCTCCGTTCGGAAGGATCGCATTGGGAGGTCCTTTCCGCGCCGGAGAATCACGAAGCCGTGCTCGCGGCGTTAGCGAAGGCCGGCCTGGAGAGCGAGTCCGCCGAAATCGCCATGGTTCCCAAGAATCTGATCAAGCTCGAAGGCAAGACTGCCGACGCTATGATGCGCTTGAGTGATGCGCTGGAAGAACATGACGACGTGCAAAACGTCTATTCGAACTTCGACGTGGACGAAAAAGAGCTCGAGGCCCTGGCTCGATAGATGCGCGTCCTGGGCATCGATTGCGGCACCGAGCGCACCGGCTACGGCGTAATCGAAAGCGACGGACGCACCCATCAGCTCGTTTCCGCTGGGGTGATTCAAACCAATACCAAGTCTCCGCTCGAAGCGCGGCTGCAAGAGATCTCCCGCGAACTTCGAAGCGTGATTGCGCGTGACGTTCCGAAAGCAGCAGCGGTTGAGGAAGTCTTCTATGCGACAAATGTCAAGACTGCGCTGAAGCTGGCGCACGTGCGCGGCGTGGCGCTGCTCGCTATTTCCGAAGCCGGCCTGGAATTCGGTGAGTACTCCCCGCTCGAAATCAAGACCAGTGTGGTCGGTTATGGGCGCGCCGAAAAGCACCAGGTGCAGGTGATGGTGAAGTCACTGCTGCATTTGGATCAGCCCATCGAGTCCGAAGACGCCTGTGATGCACTCGCCGTCGCGGTCTGCCATGCCACGCACAGCGCGATGCGCCGGAAACTGGAAGGCATCCACGCATGAGGTGGGCGCTGGCATTGGCCGTGGTTCCGCTGCTTGCGGCCACTGATCCGCCTCGCCTGTTCTTCTCCAAGTCGTTTCCCGGCAGTGCGCCGGCGTACGTCGAAATCGCGCTCGAACGCAACGGAAATGCCATCTATAAGGAAGCAGCCGACGACGACCTACCAATCAAGTTCCAGGTTGGCGAGAGCGACACCAACGCGATTTTCGGTTTGGCGGACAAGTTGGGGCACTTCAATCATCCGCTGGAGTCGCCACTCAAAGTTGCGTTCATGGGCATGAAGACCTTCCGCTTCGAGGCCGGTCCCGAGAAGCAGGAGGTGAAATTCAATTACTCGGAAGACCCGGACGCGCAGGCGCTGCTCGATTGGTTTGAGCGCATCTCGGAAAGCGAGGAGCATGTGATCAACCTGGAGCGCACGGTGAAGTACGACAAGCTCGGCGTGAATGAAGCTCTGCTGCTGCTGCAGATCTCATACGAGCGCAAGCGTCTGGTGGCCCCTCAGCAATTTCTGCCCCTGCTCGACCGCGTGGTGAAAAACGACTCGTACATGCACATGGCTCGTGAGCGCGCGGCCGGCTTGGCGGAGGCAATCCGCGCCGCGAAATGAAATTCTGGCTCCTCCTTCTTGTTCTAACGTCCCTGGCCTCCGGACAGCAAACCCCTTCCGACGCCGAAGAAAAGGAATTGGGTAAGGCGCTGGCGGAGGCCGGCAATAGCCAAATCGACTTCGTCCGCGCACTCGAGAATCATCTGGCGAAGTACCCGGACTCGGCCAAGAAGCCTGAGATCGAGCGCGCACTGGTCAAAGCCTCCATCGAGGCCAAAGACGACCGGCGCATCATTTTGTACGGCGAATGGGTTTTGGATCATGAGGCCGGCGATCCGCAGGTTTTAGACCGCGTGACCCGCGCACTTCTTGCCAGTGACGCGAAGGATATCTCGGAGCGCGCGCTCGGGTACGCCAAGCGATACGAGGAACAGGTAGCCACGCTGCGCAAGCAATCGCCCGCGGGGCATTTCGGCGCGGGTGAGTGGAGAATGGAGATCGATCGCAGCGTGGCACGCGCCATCGTGCTCGAGGCGCGCGCGACGGGAAATCTGGGCCGGCTGGACGAAGCGCTTTCGCTCGCCGAGAAAAGCTACGCCGAGTTTCCGACCGCGGAGGGCGCAAGAGAAATCGGGCGTTGGCTCATTAAGCTGGGACGCGAAGGCGAAGGCATCCCGCATCTGGCCGATGCATTTACCATTTCCGACAACCGCAACACCGACGCAGCCCGCACCCAGGGCCGCGGCCGCATGGGCGAGTTGTACAAGAAGCTGCACGGCTCGGAGAAAGGCCTGGGCGATCTGATTCTGGAGTCTTACGATCGCACCACGGCTCTGATAGCCGAGCGCAAACTTCAGATGCGGGCGAGCGATCCCAACGGGCAGGCTACCGCCTTGATGGATTTCACGCTGCCCGGCGTCCAAGGTGATGCGTTGAAACTGGCATCGCTGAAAGGAAAAACGGTCATTTTCGATTTTTGGGCTACCTGGTGCGGACCTTGCCGCGCCCAGCATTCTCTCTACGAACAAGTCAAACGGCGCTTTACTGCTAACCCCGATGTGTTTTTCGTCTCTGTGAACTCCGATGAGGACCGCGAACTGGTGCCGCCGTTTCTGAAGGACAACCAGTGGAGTAACTCGGTCTACTTCGAAGACGGTCTCACTCGCATGTTGCAGATCACGTCCATCCCCACCACCATAATTGTGGACAAGCATGGTGAAATTTCGAGCCGCATGAACGGCTACAACCCGGAGCACTTCGTCGATATGCTGACCGAGCGCATCCAACAAACGCTGAAGAACTGAAGCTGATTCCATGAAAAAGCTCCTCGCCCTCAATCGCAGCGAGATCGCGATCCGCATCATGCGCGCCGCCACCGAACTCGGCCTGCGCACCGTCGCCATCTATTCCAAAGAGGACCGGCTGAGCCTGCATCGCTTCAAGGCGGACGAAGCGTACGAGATCGGGGAAAACAAAGGGCCCGTGGAAGCCTACCTCGATGTCGAAGGCATCGTCGCGCTGGCCAAAGAAAAGGCGATTGACTTCATCCATCCGGGCTACGGTTTCCTCTCCGAGAACCCAGCACTGCCGCGAGCGTGCGAGCGCGCCGGAATCACGTTCGTCGGTCCCGACGCGCGCCTGCTCGAGCTACTCGGTGATAAACGCGCCGCCAGAAAGCTCGCGCAGCAGGCCAACGTTCCCGTGGTGCCGGGTACTGAACATCCAGTGACGGACGCGGAAACAGCCCGCAAGATGGCGGGCGAGATCGGGTTCCCGCTCATCATCAAAGCGGCGTTCGGAGGCGGCGGCCGCGGCATGCGCGTAGTGGAGAAAGCCGGCGACTTCGCAGAACGTCTGGAGGAGGCGCGGCGGGAAGCTGGCGCCGCGTTTGGTAACGACGCCGTATTTCTGGAAAGATACATCCGGCGCGCGCGCCACGTGGAAGTCCAGATTCTGGGCGACCGCCAAGGCAACATCGTGCACCTCTACGAGCGTGACTGTTCGGTTCAGCGGCGTCACCAGAAAGTTGTTGAGGTTGCACCGGCGCAGGGATTGGCGGACGACATTCGCCACGCTTTGGCCGATGCCGCGGTACGCCTCGCGCGCGCTGCCGGCTATTACAACGCGGGCACCGTTGAGTTTCTGGTCGACGCCGAAACCGGCGCGTGGTACTTCATCGAGGTCAATCCGCGCATACAAGTCGAACACACCGTCACCGAGATGGTCACCGGCATCGATCTTGTCCGCTGCCAGATCCTGATCGCGCAGGGCCACTCGCTGCACGACAAAATCACATCCCTGCCTCCGCAGGATAAGATCCCGTTGTACGGGCACGCATTGCAATGCCGCATCACCACCGAAGATCCGGCCAACCATTTCGTGCCGGACTACGGAAAAATGCATACCTACCGCTCGCCCGCCGGTTTCGGCATCCGGCTCGACGGCGGTTCGGCCTATAGCGGCGCCATTATCACTCCCTTCTATGATTCGCTTTTGGTCAAGGTCACGGCCTGGGGCCGCGAGTTCGATCAGGCTTGCAAGCGCGTGGATCGCGCCTTACGCGAGTTTCGCGTTCGCGGCGTCAAGACCAATATTCCGTTTCTTGAGAACGTTGTCAACAACCTGAAATTTCAGGCGGGTGACGTCACGACCTCATTTCTCGACGAGCATCCGGAATTATTTCGCTTCACGCCACGCCGCGACCGCGCCACCAAACTGCTCACCTATCTCGGCGATGTGATCGTGAATGGCAACCCCGAAGTAGCCGGAAAGCCTCGCCCCGACCGCCTGCCAACTCCCGCCATTCCGGAGCACGATTCTTCCGCGCCACCCCCAGGCACGCGCCAGCTATTGGACAAACTCGGCGCCGAGAAGTTCGCCCAGTGGACTCGTGAGCAGAAAAGATTGCTGCTTACCGATACCACGTTTCGCGACGCGCACCAGTCGTTGCTGGCAACCCGTGTGCGCACGCACGACATGCTGTCGATCGCCAACTTCGTCGCGCACCGGCTGTCGAATCTCTACAGTCTGGAAATGTGGGGCGGCGCCACGTTTGATGTCTCCATGCGCTTTCTGCATGAGGACCCGTGGCTGCGGCTCCGTCGCCTGCGTGAAGCCATTCCGAACATCTGCTTCCAGATGCTGCTGCGCGCGTCGAACGCCGTGGGCTACTCGGCATATCCCGATAACGTGGTGCGCGAATTTGTCGCGGATGCGGCGCGCCAGGGTATCGACATTTTCCGCATTTTCGATTCGCTGAACTGGCTGCCTAACATGAAGGTGGCAATGGATGCCGTGCGGCGCACCGGAAAAATCTGCGAAGCAGCCATTTGTTACACGGGCGACATTCTCGATCCCCACAGGCAGAAATATTCACTCGACTATTACGTGCGCATGGCTAAGGAACTCGAGCGCATGGGCGCGCACGTGCTGGGCATCAAGGACATGGCCGGCCTCGCCAAGCCGTATGCCGCTGAAAAGCTGGTCAAGGCGCTGCGCGAAGAAATTGGGATTCCCATTCACTTCCATACCCACGACACCAGCGGCATTAACGCGGCATCTATCATGCGGGCCTGCGATGCCGGCGTGGACGCCGCTGATGGCGCCATCGCGTCCATGAGCGGCCAAACCAGCCAGCCGAATCTCAACTCGATCGTCGCCGCCCTGGCGCACACGCGCCGCGAGACCGGAGTCGATCTCGACGCTCTGAATGTGTGCGCCGATTACTGGGAAGACGTGCGCGCCAGTTATGCGCCATTCGATACAGGCCCGCGCAGCGGAACCGCCGAGGTCTACATCCACGAAATGCCCGGCGGCCAATATACGAATCTGAAGGAGCAGGCCGAAGCCATGGGGCTGGGCGCGCGCTGGCATGAGATCGCACGCACCTACGCGGAGGTGAACCTGGCTTTTGGCGATATTGTGAAAGTGACGCCTTCGAGCAAAGTTGTGGGCGACATGGCGATTTTTCTGGTCACCCACGGCATGACCATCCATCAGTTTGAGCGCCTGGGCACCGACCATCACCTTTCACTTCCCCACTCCGTGGTCGAGATGTTCTCCGGCGCACTAGGAACGCCCGAAGGCGGCTGGCCCAAGAAACTGCAGAGTGTCATTCTTCAGGGCCGAAAGCCCGAGCGCGGCCGTCCCGGAGCACGCCTTGCCCCCGTGGATTTCGAGGAAACGGCACGTACGGTTGAGAAAAAAATCGGCCGCCCGCCGCAGCACGACGAAGTGCTGAGTTACCTCATGTACCCCGACGTGTTCGTCAAGTTCGCTCGCGCGGCCCAGACATGGGGCGATGTCGAGACGCTGCCGACTCCGCAATTCTTCTTCGGCATGCAGAAGGGCGAGGAGATCACCGTCGATATCGAGCCCGGCAAGCGGCTGGTGGTGAAATTCCTCACCATCAGCGAGCCGCACCCCGACGGCCGCCGCACCGTATTTTTCGAGCTGAACGGCCAGCCGCGCGAGGTTACCGTCCGCGACCGGTCCCTGAAGGCCAGCGTGGCGGAGCGGCTGAAAGCCGATCCAAACAATCCCGGCCACATCGGCGCGCCGCTTCCGGGTATGGTCACCAGCGTTGCCGTTGAGCCCAATCAGTCCGTCAGCAAGGGTGATCGCGTGCTGGTCATCGAAGCCATGAAAATGCAGAGCACAGTGTACGCGCCGGTTGCCGGAAAAATTCTGGCGATCCATGCCCAGGCTGGCCAGCAGGTCGAGGCCAAGGATCTTCTCGCCGTCATCGGCTGACACTCCCGCGGCTGGGCGATCTGTCCAATTCGGGGACTGGCTTCGAAATTCCATCGAACACAATCGTGGAAACCGCCGCCTGCACGGCCTGAAATTTCGTTGCCTGTACCCCAATTGAACGCCCGCGATATCCCTAGTGGACCGTGCCCCTGTGCCTGTCCTGCCCATGTATATCGATAGAGCGGCTCTCGAGCGTCTTCGCAGTCGCTCGCTCGTATTCCGCGATCGCCTTGCTCAGATCAGCCTGCGCCCGGATCTCCAGGTCGCGCGCATTGATCATCGCCGTTTGCCGCTGCAGCACCAGAAACACTGTCGACGTTCCCGTTTGAAATTTGCGCAGCTCGCTTTGGTGCTGCGCCTCGGCCGACTGCCTTGCCGCGCTTGCCGCCGCCAGCCGCGCTTTCGCCGACTCCATCGACTGGATGGCATTGCGCACGTCTGCTTCGATCAGTTGCTCCACCTGTGCGATCTGGCTCTCGATGCGCCGCCCCTGCGCTACCGATGCTCCCAAATTTGCCTCCGCCGTCCGATTACCAATGGGCAGCGAAACTCGCACTCCCGCGTGTAGAGTCGGAAAATCCCACCCGCCAATGTTGGCGAGCGACTGCCCATAACCGCCCACCAGCAGCGGCGGCACCGCCCCCGACCCGAAGGAGATCGGAGGAACCGGAGCAAGCCCCTCAATCTGCGAAAGCTGGTTGATGCGCGCGACAATGGCGTCCGTTCCGGCGGTCAGCGGATTAGGCTGGGCAGCCAGCACATGGCCCGCCAACCCATTGCCCACGTACGTTGCAATGAGATCCACCTGTGGCTTGGTCTGCTCACGGTAGTATCGAGAGTCCGCTTCATTGATCGCACGCGAGACCTTGATCTGCTCCAGCTCCGGCCGATGCGCCACTGCATCGTTGACCGCTTCTGCAACTTCGACCTTCGGCGCCGCCAGATTCAACGGCGTCTCGGGAACCAGCGCCTTCGACCAAAGCGCGGACAGCCGGTCGCCCACCATCAATGTCTTCAGCCCGTTCTCGGCGCGCGTCAGGTATTCCTGCGCGCTGTACGCGCTCTGCTCGAAATTATCCAACTGCGTCTCGGCCTCGGTCACATCGATCGGCGCCAATAGCCCCTGCTTCTCCAGCCGTCCGTTGCTCTCTACCTGCCGCCGCGCCAGGTCTACCGCCTCAAGTTGCAGATCCAGGTTGCGGACCGCGTACACCAAATCCCAATATGCATCCACGGCCTGCGTCACAATCTCTGTAACGCGCTGCCGGAACTGCGCATCGCTCAGTGCCTGATTCTTCTTCGCCACCTCGATGTGGTGGCGCGCGTCATCATAAAGCATGTTGCGGAAAAGCGGCTGTGTAAAGGAGAGCGTCATCGCGCTCGGATACTGTGGATTGAGCGTGTTGAATTGGTTGTCGCTTGATACGCGGCTGGAAGAAAGGCTCATCATGAAGGACCCGCCCAGCGGCAACAACCCGCTAAATTGCGGCGCCAAGCTGGCCGTCGCCTGCGAGATCGCCCCATTCGGCCCGCCACCAATAATCGAACCGATCGGAAAGACCGCCCGCTCCCAATAGCTGTCCAATCCCACGCGCGGATCGTACGCACCTTTCGCCGCCGTCACATTCAGCCCCGCGATGCCGCGGTCAATCCGTGAAATCTCCAGGTCCCGGTTATTTGCCAACACATCGCCGATCGCTTCTTCGAGCGTGATCGAAACTTTGCCCACGATGCCAGGCCGGTCGGGTAATACGAAGATGCGCTCCGCGGACTGTGCGGCGAGCAGCCCCGCAATTCCAAACATCACGAGCATCGTCCGCCTCACCGTGATGTCCCCTCCGGCCGCGATCCGCGCGTCCGCAGTGCCTCCACCGCCACCTTGATGCGGGAACTTCGCGCCTGGACTGCCGCCGCCATCCTCTGCCACACCGGCGCCTCTTTCCAATCCTCGAAGATCGAGTAAAAAACCGGCACCGCCAGCAAAGTCAGCAACAGACACAACGTCTGCCCGCCCACCACCAGAACCCCGATTGACCGGTTCGTCGCCGCGCCAGGCCCACCGGCCAGCACCAGCGGAATCATTCCCGCCACCAGCGATGCCGTCGTCATCAGGATCGGCCGCAGCCGGTCGCGATTCGCCTGGATGATGGCATCGAAGCGCGCCATGCCCGCCGCCCGCAACCCGTTGGTGTGGTCAATTTGCAAAATCGCGTTCTTCTTCACGATGCCGAACAACAGCAGAAGTCCCAGCCCGGAAAACACATTGATGGTTTGACCAGCCACCAGCAGCGAGATGATGCCAAAGGGAACCGCCATGGGCAGCGTCAGCAGGATCGTGACCGGATGCAGGAACGATTCAAACTGCGCCGCCAGCACCATGTACATGAAGATGAACGACAGCGAGATCGCCAGCACAAAGTAGTAGCCCGTACGCCCCAACTCCCGTGAAGTGCCACCGAGTTCCGTTTTATAGCCCGGCTCCATCTTGAGATCGCGCGCAAAATCGTCCAGCCGGCTCAGAACCGCTGCTTCCGATCCACCCGGCCGCACATTGCTGAACAGTGTCACCTCGCGTTGCCGGTTCAACCGGTCAATGGTCGCCGGCCCCGCGCCTTCGTGCATCGAGACCACATCGTCCAGGCTCACCCAACCACGCTTATTCGATGCGACGATCAGCCGCTTCAGCGTATCGGCGCTGGCACGCGATTCGCTCATGGCGCGCAATCTTACGTCGTATTGATCCGATCCGGCCTCGAAGGTGGATAAGTTCTGGCCCGCGACCATTACATTGAGCGCCTGCGCAACGTCGCTCACACGCACACCCAGATCCGCCGCGCGCTCCCGGTCGATTGCAATGCGCAGCTCCGGTTTTCCCAGCACCAGCGAAGAGTCCGCATCCACCACGTCCGGGATGGACTTCATTCGCGTGAGCATCGTCTTCGAATATTGGTTCAGCCTCTCCAGGTCCGGCCCGCTGAGCGTGTACTGAACCGCCGCATTCCGTCCGTCCGGATCGCCCCCCGGCGCCTGCACCGATGTTCGCAACCCCGGAGGAAACGCCTTCAGCGCTTGTCGCGTCCGCACCATGATCTGTTGCTGGTCGAGCTCGCGCTGGCCAATCGGCGCCAGCTTGACGTAGATCAGGGCCGCATTCACCGCCCGCTGTGTCCCGCCGCCAATGCTCGTCAGCGTCGCCGTGACTCCGGGAATCTGGCGTACCTCGCGCGCCACCCGTTCCGCCACGGTCTCCGTCGCCGCAAGACTCGCCTCCTCGCTCGCGCGCAGCGTAATTTCAAATTCCGAGCGGTCATCATCCGGCACGAAATTCTTGCCAATCACCGCGAACAGCGGAACGATACTCACCACCACCAATCCGCTCAGTGCGATCATCGTGCGCCGGTGTCCCATCGACCGGTGCAGCATGCGCGTGTAAACGCGATCGATCCGCGCGAATAAGCCTGAATCTTTCGAACCGTGTCCTCCACCGCCCGCCAATGGCCGCAGCCATCGCGCGCCCAGCATGGGCGTCAGCGTGAACGAAACCAGCAGTGACACGGCGATCGCAAACGACGCCGTCAGTCCGAATGACGACATGAACCGCCCCACAATCCCACCCATGAATCCGACCGGCACGAAGACTGCCAGAAGCGATAAAGTCGTCGCCATCACCGCCAGTCCGATCTCCCGCGTGCCTTCGATCGCCGCCTGGAACGGCGGTAGTCCCTTCTCCTCGATGAAGCGGTAGATGTTCTCCAGCACGATGATGGCATCGTCCACCACGATCCCCACCATCAGCGTCAGCGCCAGCATGGTGATCTGGTTCAGGCTGTAGTTCATCGCGGCCATCAGCCCGAACGTCGAAATAATGGACGTTGGAATGGCGATAGCTGCAATGAGCGTGGTCCTCACACTGGCCAGAAAGACAAAAATGACTACCGCTGCCAACAGACTGCCCTCGATCAGATGTGTCTCGATAGACTCCACCGCCGCCTGGATAAACACCGATTCGTCGCCAATCACCTCCGCATGAACGTCCTTCGGCAGCGTAGGAATGATCGCGGCCAACCTCTCCCGCACCGCCGCCGCCACCGCCACCACGTTTTCGCCCGATTGCTTCGATACCACCAGCGTCACCGCTGGCCGCCCGTTCAGCAGCGACACACTGCGCACTTCCTGCTCGCCGTCCGTGGCCCGCCCGATATCGCTGATCCGCACCGCGTACGTGCCGCGATTCGCCACCACCACATGGTTGAAGTCTTTAGGGTCCGCAATGCGGCCCAGGGTACGAACGGTCAGTTCGCGTGAACCCTGATCCACACGGCCGCCGGGCAACTCCAGATTCTCCTGGCGCAGCGCGCCCGCCACGTCCGCGACGGTCAGCCCGTAAGCCCGCATCCGGTCCGGATCCACGTCCACATCAATCTCCCGCCGCGCGCCTCCCACGATCTGCACCAGTCCGACGCCTTTTAGATTTTCAATCTGTTCCTGGATCTGTTTCTCGGCGATGTGCGTGACTTCCCGTAGCGCGCGCGGCGCGGAAACCACGATGCGCAAGACGGGCGCCGCATCCGTATCGAACTTCTGCACCACCGGCGGACGCGCGGTTTCCGGCAGATCGCCCATCACCAGGTTGACCTTGTCGCGCACTTCCTGCGCCGCCACGTCGCCGTTCTTATCCAATTGGAAACCGATGCTGACGATTGAAAGCCCCTCAGTGGACGAAGAGTGCAGCTCCTCGATGCCGCTGATGGTGTTCACCGCCCCTTCGATTTTCTTGGTGATTTCCGTCTCCACCTGTTCAGGCGCGGCCCCGGGGTTCGCGACTAATACCTGCACCGCGGGCAGATCCACCTTCGGCAGCAGGTCCACACCCAGCCCAAAAAACGAGAAGGCCCCCACCACCGTCAGCGCCAGCACCAGCATGGTGGCAAAGACGGGCCGTCTCACGCAGATTGCGGCGAGCTTATGCACTGCGGGGCATCCTTTGGCGGGTCCGAAGCATCGTGGCGTCAGTTACCGCGTTCGACTGGTGCTCCATCGTAAAGATCCGGCAGATTGCTGGCGGCCACAATGGCTTCGCGGCCCAGTCCGGATACGATTCGTGTCGTCCCGTTCTCTGTAACGCCCGCTTGCACCACGCGCACGCGTGCAGTGCCGTTCTCGATCACGAAGACCCGCGAAGCGTTGGAGCCGGAATCGGTCAACACCGCCGAGGCCGGCACGAATATGCCCTGTTCGCCTTGCGGCAAGAGCACCCGAACAGTAGCCGACATGCCCGGGCGCAACTCCAAAGAGGGATTCGCGAACTCGGCCCGAATGGTCATGGCGCGTGAGCTCGGATCAATGGCTGGGCTGAGCACCGTCACTTTTCCGGTGAACTCGCTTTCCGGCCTGGCCGCCGTTCGCGCCACAACCGTCATCCCTGTATGAATCCGTGCCGCATCCATCTCTGACACCTGCAAATTGAGCCGGATGGGATTGGCGCGTAGGATCGTCGCGATTTTGGAAGACGAGTTCACCGACTCGCCCACCGACATGTGGCGCTCACTGACGTATCCGGCAAACGGCGCTCGCACCACAGTATCGTCAAGTTCCTTCCGCGACATCGCGACCTGAGAACGGGCGGATGCCGACGCCGCCTCCGCGCTGCCGACTCCTTGATGGTTCAGCCGCGCAAAATTCACCGCCGCCTCATACTGCCGGCGTGCGGCATCGGCCTGCGCTTGCGCGCTCTCCGCCTGTGTGCGCTCTCTTTCGTAGTTGCTGGCCGAGACGTCGCCCGTCGCCACCAGACTTGCATAGCGTTTCGCATCGGCGGCGGCGAGCTTGGCTTGCGCTTCTGCCGACTCATACGCCGCCTTCGCCACCTGCACCTCCGGCACCACAGCCGGATCGAAGGTTGCGTTCGGTCCCAGCCCAATGCGCATTCGCGACTGCGCCAGTGCGGCTTGCGCCTGCTCCTGCGCCGCCTCTGCCTGCTCGAGACGCAGCCGGGCGTCCCGGTCATCCAGCCGTGCGACGATATCGCCCTGGTTCACCCACGCGCCCACATCCACGGGCGTCGCGACCACGCGGCCCGCCGCCAGCGGAGCCAGTTCCGAAACTTCCTCCGCCATAAAGGTGCCGCTCGATGAAATCGACACCGCTACCTCGCGGCTGGTGGCCACTGATGTCGCCACGCGCACCGGTTTCAGTTCGGCGGCCTGCACGCCCGCGGAGCCCGACCCGGTCCGTCCACAGGAAATCGTGACCAAAAGTGCGCACGCTAGCGCCAGCCCAACAACACACTGGTGCGCGCGCGAAATTTTGCTGAGCCACGACCAGAGGGAGTGGTCCTTCATTTCTTCCTTCCCTTTGTTGCCTTCCGCGCCCGCGCTCTCCGCTGACTGCCCAGCCCCTCAAACAGAACCCGCGTAAAATTCTTGGCCGTCTGATCGTCCGACGCCGTTTTCACGCCGACTCCAAAAAGCTTCGTCACCATCCCGAAATACGACGGCATCCCCACCACCGCGAAGATCACCGAACCTGGATCCAGGCCGCCGAATGCGCCCTCTCGTTTCCGCTTGACAATGTAGTCGTAAAGAAAACCGTAAAGCGGAATTCCCAGGTTGCGATGGAGCAGTTGGGAAAACTCATGTGCATCCAGGGCCGAATACATGAGTAGCCGCTGAAAACTGGGATCGTCCCGGTAGGAAATCAGGATTCTCCTGATCAGGCTGCGAAACAGCGCCTCGTCGTCGCGCCGTGCCGCATGGCTGCGCAACTCTTCCAGCCACTCCTCCACCCGGCCTTCACGATTCTTGTACTCCAGCAGCGCGGCGTACAGTTCCTCTTTGCTAGCGAAGTGGCGGAAGATGATCGCCTCGCTCACCCCCGCCGCGGCCGCAATCTCACGTGTGGTCGTTCCGCTGAAGCCGTGCTTGGAAAACAACTCCAGCGCCACTTCAATCAGCTGCGTCCGCCGGTCCCCCGCCGACATCCGCTTTCCCACTTCAGAAGTCATTGCCATCCGGCCCCCATCGTTCTGCCCACCGGCCGTCCGCACATGTAGCGCAGGGACACGCGCCTTTTGCGGGTACCTGCGGCCGTTTCTTCGAACTAGTAGAGGCCAGGCATGCCAAACCCGTTCCCTCGTAAGTAAGTACTCACTTACTATAATCGCCCTCTATCTGACCGTCAAGCCGAAACTTCTAGCCGCTTTCGGCGTCGTACTGAATACTCGTTGCCGTGCCATTTAAGGCCGAAAATCCGGCCCCTGCGCCCAACCGTAGTAAACTGTACCTAACGGAGTTCTTTACTGCATGAAAAGACACATCGCCGCGGCGGTAGGCATGCTCGCGGCAGCTTCGCTCCCTGGTTTTACCGCGGAATTAACGCCACAACCCCCTAAATCCGGAAAAGTTGAAATTATCAGGTCCTCGGAACTGCGCCCCGGAATGAAAGGCGTGGCCTGGACCGTTTTTCAAGGCACCGAGCCAGAGCCCATCCCGGTCGAGATCATCGGCCTGTGGAAGAACCAGTGGGGCCCCAGGCAGGACATCATCCTCGCCAAGCTCGGCGGCAAAGCTGAGCGCACCAACGTGGCCGGTGGCATGAGCGGAAGCCCCGTCTATATCGACGGAAAACTTGCCGGGGCCATCGCGCTGCGGCTCAGTGTCTTTTCTCCCGACGCCATCTGCGGTATCACCCCCATCGAGTTGATGCTGGAGATCAACGACGCCGACAAGTCTCGCCCCATGGACGCGCGCACACCCGACAAGGCCGCCCCCGTTGAGCAAGTCGCCGTGCCCAGTGAATTGCTGGCTCAGGCCGTATCCGCCGGAGGCGCCCGGAATCTGCCTCGCCAGTCGCCCCTCATGACTCCCATCGACACGCCGCTCGTTTTCTCGGGTTTTCATGAGAACGTGTTAACCGAATTCGGACCTCTGTTCGAGCGCTTGGGCATTCACGCGGTGCAAGGCGGCGCGAGCAGTCAGGCATACACAGCGAAACCCGCGCCGGATTGGAAGAACTCGCTCCGCCCCGGAGAAGCCGTAGCCGGCGTCCTGGTCTCCGGCGACATGAGCGTTACCGGGCTCGGAACCGTTACCTACAACGACGGCCAACACGTCCTGGCCTTCGGGCACCCGTTCTTTAATCTCGGACCAGTTGACATGCCGATGAGCAAAGGCGAAGTACTGATGGTGCTGTCTTCGGCGTTCCAGCCGAACAAGTTCGCCAACGCCACTGATATCGTCGGCGCGCTCCATCAGGATCGTCACAGCGGCATCATGGGAGTCCTCGGCGATGAAGCCAAGATGATCCCCGTCACCGTAGCCGTGCGCTCGCTTGGCGAAAACGATGCTGTTCGTAGTGAGAAGGACTTCCGCTTCAACGTGTTTGACCAGCAGAAGTGGACTCCCTACCTGATGATGCTCACTTTGTTCAATTCCGTTTCCGGGTTGAACGAATTCAAGGATGAAGCCACTTACCGGCTGACCGGAACCGTGGATCTCGACGCTGGCGGCCGCCTTTCACTCAACACCATGCAGGCCTCGGGTGAGATGCCCATGCCCGCACCCATGCTGCTGGCGGGTTGGTGGGGTGACAAATTCAACCGTCTCTATCTGAATGCCGTCAAGACCCCGCGGTTGAAGCGCGTGAACGTGACCGTCGACCTGCTTCCCGAGCGCCGTGTCGCCACCATTGAGAATGCCTGGATCGCCGACAGCGACGTTCGGCCTGGCGAAGACGTGCCGGTGAAGGTTTTCTTGCGTCCCTATCGCGGTGATCGCATTCAGCGCGATCTCACCGTGCACGTGCGCGAAGGGCTCAGTAAGGGAGAACATCGCATCCTGCTGAGCGACGCCGATACGCTGAATCACATGCAAAGCATGGCCGGCTACCTGAACCGCTACATGGATCTCTCCGAAACCGTGTCGCTGATCAATCAGGAGCGCAGCAACAACAAGCTGTATATCTCGCTGCTCGAGGCCACGCCCACGGCCTACTATGACGACAAAACCATGCCCAGCCTGCCGGCGTCCGTCCTGAACGTTATGCAAGCCGGGCGCGCCGCCAGCCGGCCCATCATCACCTCGGCCGAGAGCGCTTTCGAGCAATCCTCCGTGCCGTTCGATTACGTGGTGAGCGGCAGTTATTCTCTGAAGATCACCGTGAAGTAGCCCGATCAAAAAGTTTCCATCATGAAAAATGTCATTATTTGTGTGGCTTCTGTCGCCACGCTGGCCGCGTCTGTCTGGGGGGGCCAGACAAGAACCTGGGTTGAGACGGATTATTCCGACTTCGAAAAAGGCGTCATCAAGAATCTATCCCTGCGCAGTGACGGCCGCTTGACCCTGGGCCCACGCTTTGCCGAATTATTCGATTCGTCTTCCGCCTATTTGTGGACCGTGGCCCGCGATTCCAAGGGCAACCTCTACACCGGCGGTGGTCCTGGCGCCAAACTTTATCGCATTTCGCCGGCCGGAGAAAAGAAGACGGTGGCGGAATTCGATGCTATCGAAATCCACGCCATTACCATCGACTCCAAGGATCGCGTGTATGCCGCCACCGCGCCGGACGGCAAGATCTACAGAGTCTCGGGTGACGCGAAGCCGGAAGTCTTCTACGACCCCAAGGCCAAGTACATCTGGGCGCTGGCCTTCGATACCAAAGGCAACTTGTTCGTGGCCACCGGCGACGAAGGCGAGATCCATCGTGTCACGCCCGATGGCAAAGGATCCGTCTTCTTCAAATGCGACGAGACTCACGTGCGCTCGATGGTTTTCGACAGCCACGGCAACTTGATCGTGGGGACCGAGCCGAACGGGCTCGTGATGCGGATCTCACCGGCTGGTGAAGGCTTCGTGCTGTATGAGATGGGCAAGCGCGAGGTCACCGCCCTGGCGGTTGCGCCGGATGGTTCGGTCTATGCCGCCGGCGTGGGAACAAAAACGGCCGCACCACCAGCGCCAGTGCCGCCTCCGTCTACTCCTCCAGTGGCTGTGGCTCCGGCGCAGACCACTGCACCGGGCGCCCCTCATACGCCCGCTCAGCCTCCGCCATCGGCAGGATCGGGCGGCCCGGTGGCCATTCCCGGCGGCTCCGAACTGTATCGCATTCATCCCGATGGCTACCCGGAAAAGATCTGGAGCCACTCGCACGACATCGTTTACTCGATTGCCTTTGATACGAACGGCCGGCCCATCCTCGGCACGGGAAACAAAGGGTTTATCTATCGCGTAGATTCCGACGCGCTCTCCACGGTTTCGGTCAACGCTGCCCCCACGCAGGTTACCGCCCTGCTACCGGGGCCTGACGGAAAACTGTACGCGGCCACTGGAAACGTGGGTAAGGTGTACGAACTTGGTCCTGGACTCGAACACGAAGGATCCATCGAATCCGACACGTTCGACGCCGCCAATTTCTCGCAATGGGGACGGCTCTCCTTCAAAGGCGCCGCAAAAGGTGGGCGAATCGCTATCGAAACCCGCAGCGGAAATCTGGACCGTCCGCAGAAGAACTGGAGCCCCTGGTCGGGCGCCATCACTTCCGAGGACGGTGCACGCGTAACTTCTCCGCCGGCACGCTTCCTACAATGGCGCGCAACCTTGACGGACGGTTCGCCGGAGCTCGACGACGTCGAAGTGGCTTATTTGCCACGCAATGTGGCGCCGCGAGTCGCCGAAATCGAAATTACACCGGCCAACTACAAGTTCCCGGCCCCGTCGCCGGCCGCGCCCAGCACGCCCGGGCCTTTGAGTCTGCCGCCGCTCGGCAAGCACAACCCCGCGCTATCGGTTTTGTCGATCGATTCCACCACTACAACTCCTACCATGCAGTATTCCAAGGGCGCGATTGGCGCGCGCTGGACCGCCATCGACGACAACGGCGACACGCTAATCTACACCGTTGAGATTCGGGGCGTGCATGAATCCGCTTGGAAGTTGCTGAAAGATAAAGTCAGAGAAAAATACATCAGTTGGGACTCCACCGCTTTCCCGGATGGCGAATATAAGATTCGCATCACCGCCTCCGATCTGCCCAGCAACACGAAAGAAGACGCGCTTACCGGCCAACTCGAAAGCGATGTCTTAATGATTGATAACACGCCGCCTCGGATCACGAACTTAACCGGCACCCGCAGCGGCAACCGCATCGAAGCGCGCTGGCACGCCGCCGATAACCTCAGCATTATCAACAAGGCTGAGTACTCGGTGGATGGCGGGGAGTGGACGGTCGTGGACCCTGTCACTAAGCTCTCGGATTCCAAAGAGTTAGACTACGATCTCAAGTTGGCGGATGTTTCGCCCGGTGAGCACACCATCGCCGTGCGTGTTGCCGATGAATGCGACAACGAGGCTGTCGAAAAAGTGGTTGTCAAGTAAACTTGAAAATTCAAGTTCGCAATACAACCCGTGACGTCGTGCTGGCGGATGCCGCCTCGGTCGCCGATTCCAGCCAAAGCCGCCGCACTGGCCTGCTGAAACAGACTAGTCTCGCGCCGGGTGATGGTTTGTGGATTGTCCCTTGCGAATCGGTACACAGCTTCTTCATGAAATTCACGATCGACGTGCTCTACCTTGATCGGCAACACAAAGTGAAGAAAGTCCGGCCGGAGATGATTCCCTGGCGCGCATCGGCCTGCCTGACAGCCCACTCGGTTCTCGAATTGCCAGCGGGGACGATTGCCCGAACGGGAACCGAGGTCGGCGATCAGTTGGAAATCAAGACCTTGAGCTGACCAGCATCCTGCGGTGTTCTTTCAGGATGCAGCGGTCCATCACCACTTCGAGGCCGGCGGCCCGAGCCTTTGCGGCCGCCTCTTCGTGAATCACGCCTTCTTGCATCCAGATGGCGTGGGCACCCAGCCGGATGGCGGCATCCACGATCTCGGGCACGAATTCCGATCGGCGGAAGATGTCGACGATATCCACATGTTCAGAAATCTTCGCCAAATCGGTATAGGCCTTCTCGCCCAATACGGCTTCCTCGAACGGATTCACCGGGATGATGCGGTAGCCCGCACTCTGCATGTACTCGGCAACACCGTAGCTCGGGCGGTATCGTTTGCTCGAAAGGCCAACCACGGCAATCGAGTGAGACGAGCGCAGGATCTCGCCAATACTTCCCATACGGTCACGACTGAGGCACGGCGACATTCGGCGTCCTGTTATTTCTCGAGGCCTTCTGCAACTGCGCCACTTCGGCCAGCGACAAATGTCGAAACGCACCCGGCTTCAGCGGACCCAGCTCCACAGGACCGATTCTCACGCGTTTGAGCTTCTCCACCAGCCGCCCGAAATGCTTGAACATCACGCGGATCTGGTTCTTGCGGCCTTCGAACAGCCGTACTTCATACCAGGGATTCTCAGCGCGATGGGTCAGTTTCAGGCCCGCGGGCGCCGTGCGCTTTCCTTCGATCGGCACGCCTTCGCGGAAAGCCTGCTCCTGTTCCGGCGTAAGCGCGCCGTTTACCTTCACCAAGTATGTTTTTGGCAGATGGCGCGCGGCAGAGGTAATGGCGTTGGCCAGTTCGCCGTCGTTCGTGAGCAGCAGCAGGCCCTCGCTGTGATAATCGAGGCGCCCAACCGGATACACGCGATCTTTAATACCGCGCAGCAGATCCATCACCGTGGCGCGGCCCTGCGGATCGGTGACCGTGGTCACGCAATTGTTGGGTTTGTTCAGAGCGACATAGACGGCCCGCTTGGGATGGTGCAGCAGTTTGCCATCCACGCGGACGTGGTCGCGACCGAGATCGGCCTTGCTGCCCAACTCGGTGACTACGCTTCCGTTCACTGAAACCCGGCCTTCCAGGATCATCTGCTCGGCCCTACGCCGTGAGGCAGTTCCCGCGCGGGACAGAATTTTCTGGAGTCGCTCCTCTGGCATCTCAGTTCTCTTCAGGCGGCGTGTTCTCACCCGGCGCCGGCCCGGGTGCGCCCACCGCTTGCGCCGGTTCATCGGCCACCGCGAGCCGCCGGATCTCATCGAACTCCTTTAGCGTCGGCAGTTCGTTCAGATCCTTCAGCCCGAATTGTACAAGAAACTCCTTGGTGGTCTTGTATTGCATCGGTTTGCCGATCACGTTTTTGCGCCCGGCGGTAGCGATCAGCTTGCGATCAAGCAGCGTTTTCAAAACGCCTGCACCCTGCACGCCGCGGATTTCGAGGATCTCGGGCGCAGTGACCGGTTGTTTGTAGGCGATGACGGCCAGTGTCTCGAGCGCAGGCAGGGAAAGCTTCAGCGGCGGCCGCAGGCTCTTGACGAATGCCCGCACGCGCTCATGGTGCTCAGCCTTGGTCGCCATCTTGTAGCCGCCCGCCAGCTCGCGGATGGTTACGCCGTGCTCCGGGCGCTCGAACTCCGTCACCAGAAGGTCCAGTAGCCTCTCCACCCGGTCGCGCGGCTCGCCCAACGCATCGGCAATCTGCTCCGCCGAAAGTGGCTCCTCGGTGACGTAGACGATGGCCTCCAGCACCGCGCGGAGGCTGGCATCTGCCGATGAGAGCACCTCAGCGGGCTCCGCCGGCCTCGTCAGCAGGTCTTCGGCTGAAACGGTTTCCTGTGGTTCAGTTTGAATTTCTTGCATTCCCGGTTTACGTGTAGCCCTTCTCGATCGCCGACACAGGTTCCGCCGAGGCGAAAACTGTGTCGAATTGCTTCTGGCGCAGCAGCGCAATCTCGCCAAACAAATCCTTCTGGCAAATTTCCACCGCTTGCATTTTTACCATTTCGAGCACGGCCAGGAACAGCGCGATCATGGCGCGCCGGCTGCGCTGCTGCTCAAAAAGCCGCATGATGAACACTGGCTCATCCTGGCTCGCGGCCAGAAAGACCGACTTCAGATAGAGCACCATGTCCGCCACGCTAACTTCTTCGCCGGCGACCTCATACACCGGCCGGCTCTTGACGCGTTCCAGGGCTTCGCCAAACGCCTTGACCAGATCGAACAGTGTGGCCGTGACGCCGGGATCTTCATCTTCCGGGACAAATGCCTTCTGTTGTGGATTCGACCAGACGTTATCTTCGATCATCCGCTTCTGCTGGAGCATCTCGGCGGCGTTCCTGAATTTTTCGTGCTCGAGCAGGCGGTCAACCAACTCCTGCCGCGGATCTTCGCCGCCGTCCTCCGCCGCCAGCGCCGGATCCTGGGGCAGCAGCATCTTGGATTTGATGTAGATCAGCGTAGCGGCCATGAAAACGAACTCAGCGCTGAGGTCGATATCCATCTGCCGTGCCTTCTCCATGTACTCGAAGTACTGCGCGGTAAGCTGAGCGATGGGAATATCGCGGATGTCGATCTTCTGGCTCCGTATCAAATCCAGAAGCAGGTCCAGCGGCCCGTCATACTGCGGCAGATGAAAACTTAAAACCGATGACACTTCAGTCCACGATAACACGGGCTAGGGTAGTGCGCTAAAAGTGCGTTGATCTTGGCGGCGGTCTTTTCACTGGCGAAATTGTTTCGAATGAACCACCCATTCCTGTAGCGCGGGGCTAACGCGTTGTTTGCGGGATACCCGCGGCTTTTTCGGCGTGACGAACCCGAAAGGCCGCAGGTACCCGCAAACGGCGCGTGTCCCTGCGCTACATCTATCGATCGATGTTCCGCGCCGTCGATCAACGCAGAATTAGATGGAATGAGAAGGCCGGTCCCTCGGCGGGATGCGATACGCTCCCAATGAGAAACGCA
>DATGZN010000073.1:0-114036 GCA_035297145.1 Bryobacteraceae bacterium | reverse complement strand
TGCGGAACTTGACCTTGGGATTGTGCTTGGCCAGCACCTTGGTGATGGCCGCCGTCAGCGTGGTCTTGCCGTGATCGATGTGCCCGATCGTGCCGATGTTCACATGCGGCTTGGAACGATCAAATTTTTCCTTTGCCATTTCTCTTCCTCAGAATCCTTTCAACGCCGAGCCGCTGAGAGCGCCGAGCGCGCCGAGAACCCAATTTGCTTTTCTCGGCGTCTCTGCGTCTCGGGTTTAATCATCACTTCGTAATCCCCTGCACCCGGCTGACAATCTCTTCCGCCAGCGTCGCCGGCACTTCTTCGTACCGGCCGAAGTGCATCGTGAAACTGCCGCGCCCCTGGGTGCGCGAGCGCAAATCCGTTGCGTAGCCGAACATTTCCGAGAGCGGCACGCTCGACTTGATAATCTGCGATGTCCCGCGCAGCTCCATGCCCTCGATGCGTCCGCGCCGCGAATTCAGATCGCCAATCACATCGCCCATGTACTCTTCCGGCACCACGACCTCGACCGCCATGATCGGCTCGAGCAGCACCGGCTTGGCCCTGCGCACAGCTTCCTTCACGCCGATCGAACCGGCCAGCTTGAAAGCCATCTCCGAAGAGTCCACGTCGTGATAGCTGCCGTCGTACAACGTGACCTTGATATCCGACATCGGGAAACCCGCCAGAATCCCGCCTTCCAGCGCTTCCGTAACGCCCTGCTCCACCGGCTTGATGTATTCCTTGGGCACCGATCCGCCGAAAATTTCATTGACGAATTCAAGGCCAGACCCTGGCGGTAAAGGCTCCACGCGCAATTTGACCACGCCGTACTGGCCGTGCCCACCGGTTTGCTTCACGTGCCGTCCTTCGGCTTCCGAAGTCTTGCGAATGGTCTCGCGGTAGGCCACCTGCGGCTTGCCTACATTCGCCGCCACGCCAAACTCGCGCATCATGCGGTCGACAATGATCTCGAGGTGTAATTCGCCCATGCCGGAGAGAATCGTCTGCCCGGTATCGACGTCAGTCGAAACGCGAAATGTCGGGTCTTCCTGCGCCAGCTTCTGAATCGCCATGCCGAGCTTTTCCTGATCGGCCTTGGTGCGCGGCTCGACAGCAAGCTGGATCACCGGCGTCGGGAATTCGATCGACTCGAGCACGATCGGGTGGTCATCGTCGCAAATGGTGTCGCCCGTGACGACGGTTTTGAGTCCCACGGCCGCCGCAATATCGCCCGCCAGAATTTCCTGGATCTCTTCGCGTTTGTTGGCGTGCATGCGCAGCAATCGCCCGATGCGCTCCGTACGTCCCTTGGCGACGTTGTAGACTGACTCGCCGGCGGCCAGCTTGCCTGAATACACGCGGAAAAACGCGAGCTGGCCCACGTACGGGTCGGTCATGATTTTGAAAACCAGTGCCGCGAACGGCTCGCTGTCCGACGCCTTGCGCGTGAGGACGACATTCGGATCGTCTACCGAAACTCCCTCCACCGGAGGTACGTCAAGCGGCGACGGCAGGTAGTCTACCACCGCGTCCAGCATCGATTGCACGCCTTTGTTCTTGAACGCCGAACCGCAGATCACCGGGAAAATCTTCAGCGCGATGGTGGCCTTGCGGATACCCGCGCGAATCTCTTCGTTGGTGACAGTTTTGCCCTCGACGAACTTCTCAAACAGGTGATCGTCGTGTTCCGAAACCGCTTCGATCATGAGCTCGCGATATTCCCGAGCTTTTTCCAGAAGGTCCGCCGGAATGTCGACAAGATCATACTCCGCGCCCAGTGTTTCGTCGCGCCAAATCAGAGCTTTCATCTCCACCAGGTCAACGACGCCCTTGAACTGGTCCTCGGCGCCCACGGGAAGCTGAATCGCCACCGGCTTACAGTGCAACCGGCTGACGATGGTCTCCATCGAGTGGTCGAAATCGGCACCCACTCGGTCCATCTTGTTGATGAAGCAGATGCGCGGAACCTGATATTTATCGGCCTGCCGCCAAACCGTCTCCGACTGCGGCTGTACACCCGCCACAGCATCAAACACCGCCACCGCGCCGTCCAGCACGCGCAGCGAGCGCTCGACCTCGGCGGTGAAATCCACGTGGCCCGGTGTATCAATAATGTTGATCTGGATATCGCGCCACTCGCAGGTGGTGGCGGCCGAGGTAATGGTGATGCCGCGCTCCTGCTCCTGCTCCATCCAGTCCATCACGGCGGTGCCCTCATGCACTTCGCCGATCTTGTGCGTTCGGCCCGTGTAATAAAGGATGCGCTCGGTCGTAGTGGTCTTGCCGGCGTCGATGTGCGCCGCAATCCCGATATTTCTCATCCGCTCGAGCGGAACAGTGCGTGGCATATATTAAAACCGGATTTGGGGGTTGGGATTTAGGATTTGGTAGCGCGCCCGCGACACGGGAACGTCCGACGCCAAATCCCAAGTCCTTGATCCCAAATCCCGTCTCCCTACCACCGGTAGTGCGCGAACGCCTTATTGGCTTCCGCCATCCGGTGAACATCATCCTTCTTTTTAATCGCTCCACCGCGCATGTTCGCGGCGTCATTCAACTCATTGGCCAACTTCTCCGGCATCCCCTTCTCGGCGCGCCCTCGCGCATTGATCAGGATCCAGCGGATCGCCAGGCTCGTGCGCCGCGTCTGCGGCACTTCGATCGGCACCTGGTAGTTGGCGCCGCCCACACGCCGCGTCTTCACTTCGAGCAGCGGCTTGCAGTTCTCGACTGCCTTCTTGAACAGCTTGAGCGGGTCGTCGCCCGTACGCTCGCGGATTTTCTCCATCGAATCGTAGAAAATCCCTTGCGCTGTGTTCTTTTTGCCGTCCCACATCATGGAACAAATGAACTTCTCGACCAGCGTCGAGCTGTACACCGGATCCGGCAAAACTTCGCGATTTTCTGCCCCTCTCCGTCTCGGCATCGTTTTACGCCTTTGGCCTCTTGGCTCCGTACTTGGAGCGTCCCTGTTTGCGGTTCGCGACCCCGGCCGTATCCAGCGCGCCGCGAATCACGTGGTAGCGCACGCCGGGCAGGTCCTTCACGCGCCCGCCGCGAATGAGCACGATCGAGTGCTCCTGCAGATTGTGCCCAACGCCCGGTATATAGGTTGTGACCTCGATCCCGTTGGTCAGCCGGACGCGCGCCACTTTCCGCAGCGCCGAGTTGGGCTTCTTGGGGGTCGAAGTGTACACACGCGTGCAAACCCCCCGTTTTTGCGGGCAGGCCTGCAACGCGGGGCTGGCAGTCTTCCACCGTGGCGGTCTGCGCCCGCTGCGCACCAGTTGATTAAAAGTCGGCACGAACCTTCCTCTGCGTGATGTTTTCTAATCGTGACGCAACCGGCCACATTCCTCCCTGGCAAATGTAGGGGCCTACAGGCTGTGAACGGTCAGAATCAGAAAGCAGACCAGTCAACCCGAATGCTAGTTTTGTCGGCTGCCTTCCTTAGCGAGAACTTCGGACAAGCCCATGCTCCAGCGTTTGTGTCCCTCCACTGGAACCTCGGGGCCGACCCCCGGCCGGCCCATATCACAATACGGGGGTAGCACGGGAGCAGAAGAACTTAACTCGCGAAACCTTTCAATGATATCTAATGCCTTTGAAACCTGTCAACAAGGGGGTCCCTCTGGTAGTGGCTCGTTTTGAGGATTTTATGAGGTCGGATTGCAAACTGGGGTCAGTAGGTATTCGGAAACTTCCTCTACGGTCAGCATTTCGCGCGAACCATTGTCATCAACGAAAAAGGGCGTTTCCCCTCTTAATTTGAGCGTTAATGCGCCATCATAGCCTGATGCGCTACCACCCGTTGATTTTTGGGAGCTTCGGCAATATCTGATTTGGGGAGGCTCAGTCCTTACCGCCACGGAGGCTACGGGAGCACGGAGTCTCCTGACCATGCAATCCCCGCTGGGTTCTCCTGCAAATTGCAAATACTGATCTCCTCGTTCCTGATTGTACGCGGCCACATCGGAGCGTATTTGTTCGAAAAGCCTTTGCCAAATCGCTGGGAAAAGCTGCTTAGCATGTTCGCGTTGCTGGACTAGCAACGACTCGGCCTCCCGCACTTGTCGCTCTTTTTCCTTCTGTGCGTCAGCCAATCGTTTCGTCCATTCACTCATAAAACCGCCGTCTGTCTCGATTTCAAGCCTGAGCGATAGTCTCACCCATTAAACATAGTACCCGATTTATGTTTTGAGTCAATTCCTTTGGCCGAGTGCCGGACCGAAAGGATTGTAGGACCGCTCATTGCGTTCCTCGCGCGATTCCCGTAGGTCCCGCGCTTCGCGTTCTTCGACCAAGCGCACGATATCCGCGATATCCCAAACCGGATCTGTCACGCCAGCAGCCATTGCAGGCGTAATCCGAAGCGTCTGGTGGATACGCACGAAGTTGTAGAACATGAAGTGTAGCGAGATCGCCGCGACGTGGTTTTCCAGCTTCTTCGAAAAGGCGTTTGTCAGCCGCGGGAATCTGCGCATGTGCATCCGCATCGTGAGGTTCTGCCGCTCCACATAGCTGGTGGATACGTGCTTGCGATCCGGCTGGCCGCTGATGGTCTTGCTCTCGCATGCGATGCAGACCGCAGGGCTGTAGCGCTTTTCCGGCTCCGGTGATTCGCCGTAGATCTTCACCAGCATGGCGTAGTCGATTGCGGAGCCGTCCGGCAAGGTGTTGCATGAACTCGTAGGCCGCGCCTGCGTCACGGGTTCCTACCGTCCGATCATCTCAGACAAGCGTCAGTTGCCGGCTGATTTACCCTGAAACGTGGTTTCCACGAGGCCTGTTTTTTCGCTCAGCTGGATGCCGACATCGTCGTGGACAAACGTGAGCCGGAAGGTGTAGCAGTTGATGTTCGCAACCTCATCATAGTCAAAAACAAACGTGTTGTTGCTCTCCCACCAGCCTTGCAATGCCACGGGCAGCCCGAACCGGCCACCGGGGGAAACACGGGTGACACCGTCAAGACCGAGCGGCCGCGATTCAACGCGGCCGTCAGCGAATTCCATATTCGCGACCGCTTCGTTGGGCCCTGAGAAGGTGAGCGAGAATGATTTCAGTCCCACGGGATTGGCTTCCACTGTGTACTTCCTACCGGAGATGGCCTTGGAGGTTGCACTCGCCGGCACTGCCGGGGGCCGGGCAGCGGCGCTGATCGCTGCCGCCAAACGGGCCTGGCCGGCCTGACTCTCCGGCAGGCCCTGGTTGGACGTGATTGACTCGCCGATGAACTTTCCGACGTCTCCCGGTTCGAATTCTCCACCAGTAATCACGACGATGACATTCTTGCCCGGCGTAATGTTGATGCGCTGGCTTCCGCGCCCCAGTGCTTCGTATTCAGGTGGATTTCTTTTCGGATATACCCAAAATCCGTACCCATATTCGCCACTGCCGAAGTTGGGATGCGAATGGGCTTGCGTTGCCGCCTGCATCCACTCCGTCGGAATGATTTGCCGCCCTTCCCAGCGCCCGTGGTTGAGCCACAGGTACCCAATCTTGGCCATGTCGCGCGGCCGCAAGTGGAGATCGCCCCAACCGTCGTTGACTCCCTGAGGATCGGAAGGCCAGATGACATCCTCGATGCCAAGAGGCTGGAAGAGCACACGCCGCGCAAATTCCAGCGTACTGCTGCTCGTGGCCTGAGAAATGATTCCCGAAAGGAGGTGCATGCCCCCGCTGCAATATTCAAATTTGCTTCCGGGCTGAGCCGCCATTGGAAGATCGAGCATGTACTGCACCCAGCCGCTACTCTGCATCATCTCCTTCAGCGTGATTTCGCCGCGATCGAAGTGGCAATCCAGGCCCGACGTCATTGTTAGAAGATGCTCAACCGTGATCCGGTCTTTCTGCTGGTCGCGATTATGGATGTTCCGTCCGGGAAAGAGCGGAAGCACAGGCTGGCGCACGCTGCTGATCTTGTGCTCGCCGATGGCAATTCCGATGAGCGTAGACGTAATGCTCTTCGTCATCGACGCCCCGTCGTGCACCTGGCCTTCCCGGAAGGGATAGAAATATGCATCCAGCACAACGTAACCGTTACGCACGATCAGCAAACTATGGATTGGAATCTCGTGTAGCCGAACATAGTCGAAGGCCTGGGCGAGCACCTCGGAGTCCATGCCCTGCGCTTCCGGGGTGGAAGATCGCCATTCGCGTGTTGGCCAATACGCCTCATCCACAGCCGGCGGGGCCATTGGTTTCTGAGCGTGGGCCGCAATACTGAGGAAAGCCGGAAAGAGAACCGCCAATGTCGCGCGTTGCACCCAGCCTCCTAGTGTCGAGAGAAATCATCGAGAACGCCTGCTTGCGATTAATTGGCGTTACTATCTTTTCTGGGATCGACTATCACATTCAAACCAGGCTGAGGCCATTATCGTCGGGTTGCGCCGTCTGAGGCAACGTCCGCAGGTCCCCGCAAAATGCACGTGGCCTGCGCTACAGTGAATTGCCTCCGTAAGCCTGGTCCAGAATCTCCACCACGTGCATCACACGCTGGCCGTGGCCGTGGAGGCGCGCGCCGGCTTCGAGTTGCAGCATGCAGCCGGGATTAGCGGTTGCGATAACCTCCGCTCCGGTGGAGTTCACGTGCTGCATCTTCTTTTCTAGAACCGCCATGGCCATTTCGTTTTCCACGACGTTGTAGATGCCGGCGCTGCCGCAGCACAGATCGGCTAGCGGCATCTCGCGGAACTGCAAACCAGGGACGGCGGCCAGCAAGCGGCGCGGGGGGATGCGCACTTTCTGGCCGTGCGCCAGATGGCAGGAGTCCTGATAGGTCACGGTCAAGGGAACTGTTCCCATTTCGCGATTGAGATCGATCGACGCCAGGAATTCGGTGACGTCTTTCATCAGCGAGCTGAAGCGGCGGGCCTTCTCGGCGTAGTCGGGATCGTGTTCGAGCAACTCGTGGTATTCCTTAAGCGTCGAACCGCAACCGGCGGCGTTGGTGATGACGGCATCGAAAGTACCGTCTAGCACGGCGTCGATATTTTGTCGCGCGAGTTTGCGGGCATCGCTGCGAATACCAGCATGCATGTGGAGCGCGCCGCAGCAGCCCTGCCCCGCTGGTACAACCACCTCGCAGCCATTCTTTTGGAGCACACGCACGGTGGCTTCATTCAAGCGGGCGAAAGATACGTTAGCGATGCAGCCAGCCAGAAACGCGACACGGTAGCGACGCTCACCCTTCGCGGAAAAGGTCTTGCCGATTTTGTCGAAGAAGAAGGGCGGCTCGGCGGGCGGGAAAAGCTGCTCCAGGCGGCCCAGCTTGCCCAACAGCTTCCACAAACCCGAGCCACGGACTATGGCTTGCAGACGGCTCGCCTGATATAAATAGGCCGCCGCGCCGGCGGCGGTCATCCAACCCGGAGATTGCAGCAGTTTTCCGAACACGAAGCGGCGCATGGCACGGGCAAGCGGACCACGCTTGCTGTGGTTTTCGATTTCCGCGCGCGCCGCTTCCACCAACCGGCCATACTGCACGCCAGACGGGCAGGCGCTCTCACACGCGCGGCAGGCCAGGCAGAGCTCGATGTGCTCGATATACGAGGGGCTGATGGGCGCGCCCGCCGCGACCTGCACCATCTGGTAGATGCGGCCGCGGGGTGAATCCATCTCGACGCCCAATTCGCGATAGGTGGGGCAGGCGTTCAGGCACAGGCCGCAATGCACGCAGCGGTCGAGGTCTGCCTGCTGGGGCCGGTCAAATGAGACGAAAGAGTCGGCCACGGTTTAACAGATGATTCGGATCGAACATATTCTTGATCTTCTTCATCATCTCCAATTCGGCGCCTGGGGCAGGCCAGAGGTCGAGCCTGGCCCTCTGGTCATCCGGTGCGAATTCGATAGTCGCCTTCCAGCCGCGGCGCGTTGCCGAGGTTAGCCATCGTACCGCAGCGTCGGCGCGGGTGAAGTAAGCGTAGCAGACACCGGAGCCGGCGCGGGCTATGGCGGCGGTTTCGAACGACGAGAGCACCTCTTTCAGTTGCGCCAGCGTGCATGAAGCGCGCACGACTGTGCCGGTCGTGAATTTTTCCAGAAAGTGCGGCGTGTACTCTTGCACCTGCTTCCAGAAGCGGGATTCTTCCTTGCCTTCGAGGACCAGTGCGTCGCGTGTGGCGAGTTCCCGGCGGCAGCGGTCGACGGCGGCGGCATTGCCAGCTACTCGCAGCGCGAGCAAGTGCCCTTTGTAACCGAGCTGCGCGGACGCCAGCAGATTCAGCAGGTCGATCGAGACGGGCGGGATCTGCCCCTTCAGAATCCGGTCGCGCGCGGCGATGGCATCATCCAACGAGTCGAAGGGAATGACGAAACTGGCTTCTGCCGAGGGCCGCGGGACGAGCTTGAAATTTGCCACGGCGATGGCTGCAAGCGTGCCGAACGAGCCAATCATGATCTTACTCATGTCGAGGCCCGCCACGTTTTTTACTACCATGCCGCCCGACTGCACGAGCTTGCCCTCGAGCGTTGCGAATTTCATGCCGATGACGAGATCGCGTGCGGTTCCGTAAAGGCGCCGGCGCGAGCCGCTGGTGTTGGAGGCCAATATGCCCCCGATGGTCGCAGTCTCCGAGAACGGCGGGTCGAGCGGGATCATCTGGCGATTCTGCGCTAACAGGCGATCGAGGTCGGCGTAGCGCATACCGGCTTCGAGGGAGATGGTGAGGTCGCGTGGTTCGTATTGCAGCACGCGAGTCATGGCGGCGGTAGAGAGAGATACGCCGGCGGGCGTGATGGGGCCGGCCATCAGATGCTTGGAAGAAGCGCCGGTGAGCGTGATGGTGCGCTTCTGCGATACGGCAGCGGCGAGCGCATCCGCCAGCTCCTGGGGAGTTTTCGGCATGACGGGCGTGGCATGCAACGTCATTTGGGCCGACTTTTCCATGTCCGGCAAGCCACTACTGTACGCCGGGGGGAGTGCGATGTGCAAAAAACGGAATTCAGGCCGGGCGTGCCCGGCCACTACAGGGATTGGCCGATATTTCAAATCGTTGAACAAAGGTCCGTTACGCGCCGTGGCCCAAGTAGATAAACCGTGCGATGAAAAGTGCGGTTAACGCGTAGACGAGCCAATTGACTTCTCGGTAACGGCCGCGCAGCACTTTGAGCAGGGTGTACGCGGTGAAGCCGAAGGCCAGGCCGTTGGCGATGCTGAAGGTCAGGGGGATGGCCAGCATGGTGAGGAACGCGGGCAGCGAGACCACGGGATCGGTCCAGGGAATCTCGGTGATGGTGCTCATCATGAAGCTTCCCACGATGATCAACGCGGGAGCCGTTGCGGCGGATGGGATCGCGCCCACGAGAGGCGCAAGCCACACGGCGGCGAGGAACAGCAGCCCGGTCACGATGGCGGTTACGCCTGTTCGGCCGCCGGCTGCCACGCCTGCTGAGCTTTCGATGTAGCTGACCACGGTGGAAGTTCCCGCGAGGGACCCGGCGATGGTAGCCGTGGCGTCGGCAAACAGGATTCGGTTGATGCGCGGGATCTCATGCGCCGCATTGAACAGACCGGCTTTCTGCCCGACGGCGACCAGCGTCCCAACGTTATCGAACAGATCGACGAACAGGAACGCGAAGACAATTTCCACCAGGCCGAGGTGCAACGCCGATGGGATATTCAGTTGGAAGGCGGTAGCAGCTATGTCCGCCAAACGGTCATGCGACGGATGCCAGCGGACCAGGCCGGCGGCAACACCGGCGACGGTGGCGCCGATGACGCCGATGAGAATCGCAGCTCTAACGCGCCAGGCGAGCAGGGCGGCGGTCAACATCAGGCCGAAGATCGCCAGTGCTGTTTGGGGATCGCGAAGATTGCCCAGCGCAACCAAGGTCGCGGCCGACGGCACGATGATGCCGGAACTGCGAAATCCGATCAGCGCAATGAAGAGGCCGACTCCCGCCGCGACGGCCGCGTACAGCTCGTGCGGAATCGCCGAGACGATGAGCCGGCGAACGCCGATTACCGTCAGAAATAGAAAAGTCACGCCGGAGATGAATACGGCGCCCAGCGCGGTCTGCCAGGGGACGTTCATGCCTTTCACCACGGCATAAGTGAAGTAGGCATTGAGGCCCATTCCAGGAGCGAGCGCCAGCGGGTAGTTGGCGAGCGCGCCCATCAGCATGCTGCCGAACGCCGCGGAAAGACAGGTGGCCGCGGTGACGGCAGCGAGCGGCATACCGGCTTCGTGGAGGATGGACGGGTTCACGAACACGATGTACGCCATGGTCATGAACGTGGTCACGCCGGCGAGCAGCTCGGTGCGCCAGGTCGTGTCCAGCCGCTCAAACTCGAAGTAACGTTCCAGGTGCGCTCTCAGCGCGAAGATCATGCGAGTAGAGATTCTATCTCGACGGCAAGAGCCAGAAGCGCGGAGTCCGATCCGGACTCGGCGACCAGTTGTAGTCCCAGCGGCAATCCGAGTACGGGCATGGGGATGGAAATCGCGGGCAAGCCGAGGGCGGTCCAAGGCAGATTCATGATCGGGTCGCCCGTGGATGCTAGGCCCTCTGGAGCAGCGCCCGGAGCCGCTGGTGTCACGAGCAGGGGATATTGGCGCAGCAAGCTGCTGATTTCGCGTTTGACGTCCGCTACAGTGCTCAGGGCCGCGCGGTATTGATCTGATGGAATGCGCAATCCTTCCTGGACGAGTTGGGCCAGTTTCGGTCCGATAGCGTATCCATGCTCGCGCCAGCGGATTTCTTGTGTGCGTGCGCCCTCATAGGTGTTGATGAGCTTTACGGCGGGCGCAAGATCCGCGAAGGGTGAGGGCATCTCGACGACCTTCACCTGAAAATGCGGAGCGAGGCGTTCGACGGTGCGCCGGAAAGCCGCCTCCATGGGCGGGTCGACTGGAGGCATGAGCGACGGGATCGCCAACGCGCGTTTGGGCGCGGATTCCGGATGGCCCATGCGCGCCCAGAGCAACTGCATGTCGTCGGCGGTTTGGGTGAACAGGCCTGCGGTATCGAGCGACGGCGCGAATGGGAGAACGCCCTCGAGCGAAAGTAGCCCTGCGCTGGGTTTGAATCCCACGACTCCGCAGAACGAGGCCGGACGAAGCACGGATCCCAGGGTTTGCGTGCCCAGCGCGAATGGCGCCATGCCAGCAGCCACCGCCGCGGCCGAGCCGCTGGAACTACCGCCAGGCGTGTGCAGGGCATTGTGTGGGTTACGCGTGGAGGCAGGATCGAAATAGGCGAACGCCGTAGTGTGCGTTTTGCCGAGCAGCACAGCGCCACGCGTGCGAAGCTCGGTAACCAACGCGGCGTCCGTCGCGCCCTTCCTGCCTGAGTAGAGCGAGGAACCGTATTCGGTGGCCATACCGCGCGTTTCGTAAATGTCTTTGACGCCGAACGGAATGCCGTTGAGCGTGCCGCTGCCAAGAGCCGGTTGCGGGGCGACTTCGACCCAGGCACGCAGCTCCGAATCGCGTGCCGCGATGCGCTCCAGGCAGAGCTCCAGCAGTTGGTCGCGAGTACGCACGCGCGCACCGAGCCATTCGACAAATTGCCGCAGCAAGCCGCGCCTGGCCGTTGGCCTGTTGCCATAAAGCTTGCGCTCGTTGCCGGTCCCCATCCCTCATATAATGTAGTTCCGAATGATGAAATCCTCCTACTGGTTTGTTCCGCTGTTAGCCATGCCACTCTGTGCTCAGGTGGAGATTGGCGCAACGAAAGGTCAGGTCTCGGTGACTATCGGTGGCAAGCCTTTCACCACGCTGTTTTGCGGGCCCGAAACGAGCAAGCCGTATCTGCATCCGCTGCGTGCGGCGTCGGGAACGATCGTGACGCGCCACTATCCGATGGAGAACGTGGCCGGAGAAACGCATGACCATCCGCATCAACGGGGGCTCTGGTTC
The DNA here is from genome assembly GCA_035297145.1 of Bryobacteraceae bacterium. Classification (GTDB taxonomy): domain Bacteria; phylum Acidobacteriota; class Terriglobia; order Bryobacterales; family Bryobacteraceae; genus QHXW01. The sequence continues at coordinate 102,190 of DATGZN010000073.1, read as the reverse complement.
AGCCACGGCAACGTCAACGGCTACGATTTTTGGGCCAATGAGCCTACCCAGCACGATGGGAAGAACGCGAAGATCGTGCTAAAAGGTTTCGGGCGCGTTGCTGGCGGCAAGGACTCGGGCGATATTGAAGCGACTTTTGACTGGATCGACCCGAGTGGCAAAGTGCTGCTCACCGAGTCGCGCAAAATGGTGTTCTATGCTGAGCCGGCAAGGCGCGTGATTGACTTTGACATCACGTTAACGCCGGTCGAGAAAGTGACTTTTGGAGATACGAAAGAGGGCACATTCGCGATCAGGCTGGCGGCATCCCTGGAGGAGCCGAACAAGGAGGCTCTGCCAACCCCCAAACGCACGGGACTGATGGTGGATTCCGAAGGCGGTCGCGGCGAGCGGCAGGTGTGGGGCCACCGCGCCAGTTGGGTAGACTATTTCGGCGAGATCGAAGGAGAGAAACTCGGCATTGCGATTCTCGATCACCCCACGAATCCGCGGCATCCGACGTACTGGCACTCGCGCAGCTACGGGCTGTTCGCCGCCAACATTTTTGGCTGGCACGATTTTCTGAATGACAAAACGGCGGACGGAAGCATGGCGCTGGATCCCAGCCATGCTCTCCGCTTTCGCTACCGGGTGATCATCCACGCCGGCGACTACCAAAGCGCCACGATCAGCGACGAGTACATGAAGTTTTCAAAACAGTAGAGTGGTGCCGCCACTTGAGGTCGCCGTGTCAATCGGACTCACGTGTGTGCCAGACTTCCCCTGATCGGAGTTGGCCGCCGGGCACAAGCTCAATTGCGGGCAAGGTATTGCTACGGCATCTGAATTGCCAGAGTGGAGGTGTGCTGGAAGCTCTGCTCAACCACTTCTTTGGCTGTGCGCATCCAAAAACCTCGTTCCCGCTGACGTTGATCGGCAGGTCCGGCTCAGGTGCGCCCAGGCGGCGCGCGACTTACGTCACATGCCTGGAGTGCGGCGCTGAGTTGGCATATGACTGGGATCAGATGCGCGTGGGGAAGCCTATCCGTGACTCTCAACTCCGCGGGACACAGTGGACGGAGTGGAGAGTCGAGCGCGACGAGATTGGCTGAGGCGCACTGACCGAAAGCGCGGCTTAGGCCGTCTTTTTCAGTTTTCGCCCGGTAACAGCGTTCATACCCTTGCGCTTTGCCAGCGCCCAGCGCTTCTTCGCAGCTATGGAAATGTTTTTCCGGCCTTCCGCTGACAGGCGCGCGCGCTGAGACTTGTCTGCTCTGGAAGGCGGTTTCTTAGCCGCTTTGGATGACTCTTGCAGCCCGACGCTCTTCTTCGCGCGGACAATCGAAGTCTTGGCGGAGTCGAGTAACTCGCGCAACCCGTTATCGCTCGCCGAAAACTGGTCGATCACGTTGGCGAGGATCGACTCAACCTTACTCAACCGCTTGATGGCTTTCTTGGCTTTCATTGCTGCTCCTCGGAAACTGTCTATCTTACTATTTCCAGGCTGGAGCGCAAGTGTAATTTTAACCTAAACGAAGCGATTCCGTAATGAAGTCACCGGGCGGGTGACGGTCGCCGTGCCGTCCTGCTGCGCAGCGAGTAATCTATTTGGAGGAGGCAACAGACATGGAAAGGCGCGAATTCATCGCGGGTCTCGCCGCGTTGCAACTGACGTCCTCGCTTCAAGGTGCAAGCTCGGACGGCATGATCTACCGGAAGCTCGGCAGCACGGGCGAGCAGGTGTCGGCGATCGGGCTGGGTGGATACCACGCCGGCGTGCCGGCGGATGAGAACGAGGGAATTGGGATTGTGCGCAGCGCCGTGGATCGCGGCATGAATTTCCTCGACAACTCCTGCGATTATCACGAAGGCAAGAGCGAGATTCTGATGGGCAAGGCGCTAAAGGACGGGTACCGCAAGCGCGTATTCCTGATGACCAAGTTCAACGGACGGACGCGGGAGGCTGCGGCGCGCGACATCGACACATCATTGCGGCGGCTCCAGACGGACGTGATCGATCTGATCCAGTTTCACGAAAACATCCGGCTCGAAGATCCTGACCGGTACTTCGCTCCCGGCGGCGCACATGAAGCGGTGATGGCGGCGAAGCAGGCCGGCAAGGTTCGCTATATCGGTTTCACGGGACATAAGGACCCGCTAGTGCATCTGCGCATGCTGGATGTTGCCGCCCAACACAAGTTCCACTTCGATACCTGCCAGATGCCGCTGAACGTGTTGGACTACCATTTTCGCAGCTTCTCACACAATGTTGTTCCGCGGCTGGTGAAGGAAGGCATCGGCGTGCTGGGCATGAAACCAATGGCATTCGGCAATGTGCTCAAGGCGGGAGTGGCCACGCCTATCGAGTGCCTGCACTACGCGCTCAATTTGCAGACTTCGGTGGTCATCACCGGTTGCGATGCCATGGAGCGGCTGGACCAGGCGTTCGAAGCCGCGCGCACGTTCAAGCCTTTCACGCAATCCGAACTCGCCGCACTGGTCGCCAAGACTCGAGAAGCTGCCTTATCGGGCCTGTACGAGCCGTTCAAGACCACGGCACAATTCGACGGCACGGCCACGCATCCGCAGTGGATGGGCTGACGATTCCGTCCCACATATACTGTTTGTATGGCTTTGATCCCGCTAGTTGAACCTTCCCAGAACGAGACGCTCGCCGAACTGGAGAGCAAGAGCAAGCGCGAAAACCATTTCTTCCGCATGATGGCGCACAAGTCGGAAGTGCTGAGGCACTTTCCGCCGCTCTATGCGGCGATTGTGGGTCCAGGCGCGGCGGACCGGCGCACAAAGGAGCTAGTTTATCTGACCGCGTCGCTGACCAATGAATGCGCCTACTGTACGGCGGCGCACAAGGCATCGGCCAAGAAGGCGGGTATTACGGATGAGGAAATCCGTGCGCTCGAGACCGAGCAGTATCAAGGTTTCAGCCAGGCCGACCGGGCAGCGATTCAGTACGCACGGGAATTGACAGAATCGGCATCGGCCGCCGAGAGCGGCGATGCGCTGTTTCGCTACTTCAACGACGAGCAGATTGTGGAGATCACGCTCGTGACGGCCATGGCGAATTTCACGAATCGCTTCAACAACGGGTTGCGCGTCGAGCCCGAGCAATAGGCGCACGTGGCCATTCTGATCGGGATTCATCCTGTCGCGGAAGCGCTACGGGCGCGCCGGCCGCTGGACCGCGTGCTGGTGGCGAAGGGCGTGGGCGGAGCCCGAGTGCAAGAGATCATCGATCTTTCGCGCAAGAACTCGACGCCGCTGCGCTTCGAGGAACGCGCGGCGCTCGACCGGCTGGCGGGCAGCGCGGCACATCAGGGGGTGGTGGCCCTGGGAGCGGCGAAGCAATATGCGGAGCTGGAAGATGTTGCCGGGGCGGCACACATGCTGGTGGTGCTGGATGGCTTGGAGGACCCCCACAACCTGGGTGCCGTGATCCGCACAGCGCATGCAGCGGGCGCGGACGCGATTATAGTGCCGGAGCGTCGCGCGGCGGGGCTGACGGACACTGTGGCAAAGGCGGCCGCGGGCGCACTGGAGCATCTTCCCGTGGTCCGCGTGACCAATATCAACCGCGCGCTCGAAGATCTGAAGAAGAGCGGCTTCTGGATATACGGCGTCGATGAGCGCGGTGACCAGGATTACGACACGGTGGATTACGCCGAGCGCGCGGTGCTGGTGTTCGGCGCGGAAGGCAAGGGACTGCACCAGATGGTGCGCCAGCATTGCGACGTACTGTTGCGGATTCCAATGTCAGGGAAGATATCGTCATTAAACGTGTCGGTAGCCGCGGGCGTGGTGCTGTTCGATTGGAAGCGGCGGCGAGCGCGGCCTGAAGAATCACCGGCATGACGGATCTGGCCAAAGATGCGGACTTCCGGCGGCGCATGCAGGAAGGAGTCGCCGCTCTCACCAAAGACACGTGGTTCCACAGCATCGAGTTGCCGGACGGACGTCTGATTCCCGGAGTGGTCAGCGTGGAGGCGCTGCGGGCTCGCATCCAGCGTTATCCGATTCCGCGGGAACTCAGCGGGAAGCGCGTCCTGGATGTGGGGGCGGCCACCGGCTGGAACAGCTTTGAGCTGGAGCGCAGAGGCGCGCAGGTTGTGGCGGTGGATTGCGTGGATCTCCAGGAATTCCGCGCGGCACGCGAGCTTCTCGCGTCGCAGGTCGAGTACCGCACTCTGGACGTCGACGAGTTGACACCGGAAAGCCTCGGGCGTTTTGATTATGTGCTGTTCTTCGGCGTTCTCTACCACCTGCGGCATCCGCTGCTGGGATTGGAGAAAATCTGCGCGCTGACGCGGGAGACAGCATTCGTTGAGTCGTTCGTTACCGACGGAGACTCCTGCTCAATGGATTTTTACGAGACTGACGAGTTAGGCGGGCAGTTGGATAACTGGTGCGGGCCAACCACGAAGTGCCTGGAGGCGCTCTGCCGGTCGGCTGGGTTTGCACGCGTGCAGCTCGAATACTCGGAACAGAATCGCGCGGGGGTGACCTGTCACCGCAAGTGGGGACCATGTTCGGATGCCACCGCAGCCGCACCGTGGCTTTGCTCGGTAGTCAATAACCGGACGCTCGAGCCGCGCTTCCATCCGCCGAAAGACGAGTACATGTGCCTTTATCTGCGGAGCGAGGAGCCGCTCGATCGCAGCCAGATTCGCATTGAGGTGGATGGATATGGCGTGCCCGTCCTTATGTTGACAAACGACGGAAGCGGCGGGTGGCAGGCAAACGCCAAGCTGCCGCCTGGCCTCGATGCGGGGACGCACGAGGTTCGCATCCGCACGGCGAACAGCCGGTTCAGCCAGGGCTTTTTGATAACTGTGGGAGACGCGATGGTGCAGGCGCAGGCGGCCGCGCAAGAAGGCGACGGTCCCGCTCCCACCTGGGTTGCGGCGGAGAACACTCTGGACAGGAGCAACGTCTTTCGCGGGTATAAGGCGGAATACCTTTCCTGCCGCTTTCTGAGCGTTGAAGCCGGGCTGCAGACAGGCAATGTTGTGCTGGAACTGGACGGCAGACAGCAGCCAATCCTGGTGCTAGCGAACCTCGGAAATCGCGAGTGGCAGATTAACGCAACGTTGCCGGTGGGCTGGAGCCCTGGGCGGCATGAGGTGAGAATCCGCACGATCCATAGCCGGTTCAGCGAGCCCGCGGAGATTCTCTACGAACCGGCGAATGTGATCCAGCCTAGGGATTGAATTCCGCGCTTAAGGCTGTCGGTAGCGCGCTAAGAGTGCGTTGATTCTTGGCGGCGGTCTGGTCATGGGCGACATTGTCCGATTGAAACACCTATCTCTGTAGCGCGGGATACCGCGGGGTTGGCGGGATACCCGCGGCTTTTCTCACGTGCCTGCCTCACAGCCGCAGGTACCCGCAAAAGGCGCGTGTCCCTTCGCTACACCGGGTCGATCGAAGTTCCGCGCCATCGGCCGAATTAGCGCACTGCTAGGCTGCCACACAACACCTGCTGGTAGAATCAAAACTTATGCAAAAGTTTGCGCTTGTGGCCGCGCTGGTTGCGACTTCCGGCGCCGGGCTATGCGCTCGGCAGCCGGTACGGTCGCGGCACGGCATGGTGGCCACGCGGGAGGCGCATGCTACGGACATTGGTCTTGCGGTGTTGGAATCCGGCGGAAATGCCATCGACGCAGCGGTAGCGGTTGGGTTCGCTCTGGCGGTGACGCATCCAGCAGCGGGGAACATTGGCGGCGGCGGGTTCCTGTTAGCACGATTCGCAGACGGACGAACCACCTTCATCGATTTTCGCGAGCGCGCGCCGGAGCGGGCTTCGCGCAACATGTACGTCGGGCCCGACGGCAAGGCCAGCGCGGACAGCGTGGTGGGTTATCGCGCTTCGGGAGTCCCGGGGACAGTGCGGGGCTTGGCGTTCGCCCATCAAAAATATGGGCGCAAGCATTGGGCGGATCTGGTAGACCCGGCGGTGCGGCTGGCGTCGGACGGTTTTCCGGTTTCGTATGGCCTGGCGCAATCTTTGCGGAACGCGTCCACTAGCGAACGGCTGGGCAGGTTCCCTGAGTCGAAGCGCATTTTCCTGAAAGACGGAAGATTCTACGAAGCCGGCGAACGGCTGGTGCAGCCGGAACTGGCGCGCACGCTAGAGCGCATTCGCGATGGGGGAGCGAAGGATTTCTACGAAGGGGAGACGGCCGAGGTGCTGGCCGCGGACATGAAGGCCCACGGCGGGCTGATCACGACGGACGACCTGAAGAGCTACCGTGTGATCGAGCGCGTACCGCTCACAGGCTCGTATCGCGGTTACACCATCGTCACCGCCCCTCCGCCCAGCTCGGGTGGTGTGGGGATCTTGCAAATGCTGGGTGTGCTGGAAGGCTCGGGCTATGAAAAATCGGGTTTCGGTTCGGCCGCCGAAATCCACTTTCTTGCGGAAACGATGCGTCGCTACTTCGCGGACCGCAGCGAGTACATGGGCGATCCGGATTTCTATCATGTTCCGGTAGCCGGCCTGCTAAATCCGCGATACGTCGGGGAGCTACGGCGATCGATTGACCCGGTTCACGCGACGCCCAGCGCTACCCTACATCCCGGGAAGTTGCAGACGTTCGAAAGCGGCGATACCACGCATTACTCGATCGTGGATGCGGAGGGCAACGCCGTGGCAGTGACATACACGCTGAATAACGGTTTTGGCAGCGCGGTGACGGCGACCAAGCTGGGTTTTCTGTTGAATGACGAGATGGACGATTTCGCCGCCAAGCCCGGTGAGCCGAATCTGTTCGGGTTGATCCAGGGTGAGGCCAATGCCATCCAGCCGCGTAAGACGCCGCTGTCATCGATGACGCCGGCGATTGTGCTTCGTGACGGCAAACTGTATCTGGTGGTGGGATCGCCGGGCGGACCCACCATCATCAACACTGTACTCGAAGTGCTGGTGAATGTGATCGACTTCGGCATGAACATCGCCGATGCGGTGGATGCGCCGCGTCTGCACCATCAGTGGATGCCCGATGTACTGCGCCTAGAGCCGGGCTTTTCGCCGGATACGGTGACACTGCTGAAAGTGCGCGGCCACGCCGTCGAGATCGAAGACCACCAGGGTGAGGTAGCAGCTATCCGTGTTCAGGACGGGTGGCTGGAAGGTGACGCCGACGCGCGCACCGAGGGCACGGCCAGAGGATATTGAGCGCATGGACCGCGTACTTTCGACGCATTTGTTCGTGAACCACCGGCTGACGGTGGCGTGGCTGAATCGCGTGATGCAAGCGGGGATCCCGGCTGTGGAGATCTTCTGCGCGCGACAGCACCTCGACTGGCGCGATCGCGCGCAGATCATCGAACTGGGCCACTGGTTCGCCGACGCCGAGCTGAAGCTGCACTCACTGCATTCGCCGATGCATACCGACGAAATCTGGGGGCGGTCGGGGCCGCATTCCATCGTCACGATCACGGAGCCGGTGAAGTCCGAACGTCTGAAAATGGTGGATGAGATCAAGCGCGCGCTGGAGATCGCAGAGACGGTGCCTTTCCGGTACTTGATCCAGCATCTCGGCGTTTCCGGAGAGGCATTCAGCGATCGCAAGATCGACGCCGCGTTTTCCGCGTTGGAAGAATTGAGCATTTTCGCGGGGCAGCGGGGCGTGCAGATTTTACTCGAGAATATTCCCAACGATCTTGCCAGCGCGGAGCGGTTGAAATATTTCGTCGAGGTGACGCACCTGGATCTTGGATTTGTGTTCGACGTGGGTCACGCCAATATCGGCGAGGGAGTAGAGGCGGCGTTTGACATCATGAAGGACCGCATCCGCTCGACGCATCTGCACGACAACGACGGCAAGGCGGACAAGCACCTGTTTCCACTGCTCGCCGAAGGCGGCACGGTCGACTGGAAGCGGACCATGAGTCTGTTGCGCTCACGTCCCGGGCAGTATCCGCTTCTGCTGGAGCTGAAGGAAGTGGAGGGCATGGAACATCCGCTCGACCGCGTGAATGAAGTCTTTGACCGGCTGGAGAAGCTTCGTGAAGACTGAGCGCATCACCATCTGGAGCGCGGCGAAGCACGTGGGTGAGACGGTTTCGATTCCGGGTTGGCTGTACAACCTCCGCAAGTCCGGCAAGATCGCGTTCCCACAACTACGCGATGGCACGGGCATCATGCAGTGCGTCGCGGTGAAGAGCGCACTGCCTGAACCGGTTTTCGATGCGATCAAAGATCTGACGCAGGAATCCTCGGTCATTTTCACGGGCAAGATTCGCGCCGATGAGCGCGCGCCCGGCGGTTACGAGATGGACGTGGAAAACGTGGAGGTGTTGCAGCGCGTCCCGGAGGCCGATCCCTATCCCATCACGCCCAAGGAACACGGCGTCGACTTTCTGATGGACCACCGGCATCTATGGCTGCGCAGCCAGCGCCAGCACGCGATTCTCGGCGTGCGCCACGAGGTCATTAAGGCCGTTCGGGATTATTTCGATTCCAACGGATTCACCCTGGTGGACACTCCGATCTTCACGCCTGCGGCCTGCGAAGGCACCACAACGCTATTCGAGGTGAACTATTTCGAGGAAGAGAAAGCATACCTCGCGCAATCCGGCCAGCTCTACAACGAAGCCACCGCGGCGGCGTTCGGAAAGGTCTATTGCTTCGGGCCCACATTTCGCGCCGAGAAGTCGAAGACGCGCCGCCATCTGACAGAGTTCTGGATGGTGGAACCGGAGATGGCGTACGCCACACTCGAAGACGTCAAGCAGGTCGCCGAAGCCATGATCGTCTTCGTCGTGGGTCGCGTGTTGGAAAAGCGGCGCGCCGAGCTGAAGCTTCTCGAGCGCGACGTGAGCAAGCTCGAAGCCATTCAGGCGCCGTTTCCGCGCAATAGTTATGACGACGCTGTGAAGTTCTTGCAATCGAAGGGAAGCGAGATTCAGTGGGGTGGCGATTTTGGCGGCGCGGATGAGACGCTGCTGAGCCAGCAGCACGGCCGGCCCCTGATGGTGGATGGGTATCCGTCGTCGGTAAAGGCGTTCTACATGCAGCCGAATCCGGAGCGGCCCGAGGTCGCGATGTGCGTCGACGTTCTCGCGCCGGAAGGTTACGGCGAGGTCATCGGCGGCGGGCAGCGCATTCACGACCACGACCTGCTGCTGCGGCGCATCGAAGAGCATCAGCTTCCGAAGGAGGCGTTCAACTGGTATCTCGACCTGCGGAAATTCGGCAGCGTTCCGCACGGCGGTTTCGGCATGGGAATTGAACGCTGCGTGGCGTGGTTGTGCGGGCTCGAACACGTTCGCGAGACCATCGCTTTTCCGCGCATGCTGTACCGGTTGCGGCCTTAGTTTTTCAATGAATCGATCCCATATTGCAATCATCGGAGCGCCCCTCGATCTGGGCGCGGGACGCCGCGGCGTGGACATGGGGCCATCGGCCATGCGGGTCGCCAACATCAATAAGCGCATCGCGACGTTGGGTTACGAAATCGAGGACCTCGGCAACGTGCCGGTGGAACAGCCGGAGAGCCTGCCTGAAGGGCCGCGTCATGCGAAATATTTGCCACAGATCGCGGCTACGTGCCAGCGGTTGGCGGTCATGGTGGAGCAGGCAGCCGAGGAAGACAAGGCGCCGCTGGTTATGGGTGGCGACCATTCGATCGCCATCGGCTCCGTCGCCGGCATGGCGCGGCATTTTCGAAAAAAGAAGAAACGCATGGGGCTGCTCTGGATCGACGCCCATGCGGACATGAATACGCCGCAGACGTCGCCCTCGGGCAATGTGCACGGGATGCCGCTGGCCTGCTGCATTGGCCTTGGGCCGGAGGAACTCACGAAGCTGCTCGGCTTTGCTCCCAAGGTGCACCCGCGCAACGTCGCACTGGTGGGCTTGCGCGACGTGGACATCTTGGAGCGGCCGCACGTACGCGGAAGCGGCGTTCGAGCGTTTACGATGCGGGATATCGACGAGCGCGGGCTGCGCGCCGTGATGGAACAGGCGCTGGGTATCGTGACCGACGGCACCGCCGGTTTTCACGCGTCGTTGGACATGGATTACGTCGATCCGCAATATGCTCCGGGAGTAGGAACGCCGGTTCGTGGAGGCGCCACCTACCGCGAAGCGCATTTGGCAATGGAAATGATCTGCGATTCAGGGCACATGTTTTCGATGGACGTGGTCGAGGTGAATCCGGTGATCGATGAAGTGAACCGGACCGCGGATCTGGCGGTGGAGCTGGTCATGTCGGCGTTAGGGAAGAAGATTCTGTGAAAACGCGCGTGGCGGTGATTTACGGGGGGCGGAGCGGTGAACACGAGATTTCCCTTCGCTCATCGAAATCCATCATCCAAGCCATGGACCGCGCGAAGTACGACATTTCCGAGTACTTCATCACCAAGGAAGGGAAGTGGCAACCGCATCCGATTCTGCCAGAGCCTGGCGCGCATCCGGATATCGACGTGGTTTTTCCAGTGCTGCACGGCACGTTCGGTGAGGATGGAACGGTGCAGGGCCTGCTTGAGCTGGCCGACCTGCCTTACGTGGGCGCGGGCGTGCTGGCGTCGTCGCTCTCCATGGACAAGGAGATGATGAAGCGCGTGTGCCAGGAGCGCGGGCTGCCGGTGGTGGAATACGTGACACAAACGCGTGCCTCGATGGACACGGTGGAAATCACGTCGCGGCTGCCGTTTCCGGTGTTCGTCAAGCCGGCCAACCTCGGGTCATCGGTCGGAATTTCAAAAGCGCGCGATCTCGCCGAGCTGGAGAAGGCCTTGGCGCTGGCGGCCCAGTACGACCGGAAGATCATTGTGGAGCGCGGGATCAGTGGGCGCGAATTCGAATGTGCCGTATTGGGCAATGAGCGGCCGGAGGCATCGCTCGCCTGCGAGGTCATGCCCTCGCGCGATTTCTACGACTACGAAGACAAGTACCTTCTCGATCAGGCAAAATTCGAACTGCCGGCCAGGATCGAGCCCGAGCAGATGACCGAGCTGCGGGGCCTGGCGGTCGAATGTTACCGCGCGGTGGAATGCGAAGGCATGGCGCGCGTGGATTTCCTTCTCGAAGGCGCCACCGGGCAACTCTACATCAACGAGATCAATACTATTCCCGGATTCACCTCCATCAGCATGTATCCCAAAATGTGGGAAACGACAGGGCTGCCTTATCCCAAGCTGATCGATCGCCTGATCGAACTGGCGCTCGAGCGCCACGCCGCGAAAAATGCCACCAAGTTCACGCGCTAGAATAAGAGCAAGTAGCGATGTCCATAGCTTTTAGCGCGTCCTCCAACTGGCCCGATTGATGTTGCGTATTTTCCCTGTTTTGTTTCTGGTGGCCTTGTCTGTGTCCGCGGAGGACGATCTGGAGACCCAGGTCAAGCGTGTGACCCAGGCGTTCGCCCTCGTCGAGCAGAACGCCGCGGACCCCGTATCCTCCCAACAGCTCTTCTACCAGGGCGTCATTCCAGGAATGCTGCGGCGGCTTGATCCGCATTCGGTCTTCTTCGATCCCCAGCAGTTCGAGCAGCTTAAACAGCTCGAGACGTCGACGCGCAAAGGATTCGGGAGCGTAGTTTCAGTGCTCCCGGGCAGGGTGGTGGTGCTCCAGACCATGCCGGGCACGCCCTCGGCCAAGTCCGGCATGAGTCCCGGTGATGAGATTCTAGCGGTCAACAACTACCGGTTGGACCGTTTGGATTTCGAACAGTTGATCGGATTGTTGCAGGAGTCGCGCCAGCAGCCGGCTCATCTGGTGATCCGGCGGCCGGGAAGCAGCGGGATGCTCGATTTCACCCTGACGCCGGAAGAAATGCAGCAGCCGAGCGTGGAGCGCGTTTTTCCGGTGAAGCCCGGAATCGGATATCTGCGCGTCGCCAGCTTCGACGAACAGACTGGCGCACAGATTAAGGAAGGCATTGAGAAGCTGGGAGGCCGCAAATTGAAGGGCCTGGTGCTCGACTTGCGCAATAACCCCGGCGGTCTGCTGACGTCGGCTTTGGAGACGGCCGGGCTGTTCTTGAAGCCGGGATCGTCTATCCTCACCGTGCGCGGCCGCGCGGTTCCGCAAAAAGAAGAAAAGGTTCCGGCCGACGACAAGCCTTACGATTTCCCCCTGGCTGTGCTGATCAACGGCAAGAGCGCGAGCGCTTCGGAAATCGTGGCGGGGGCGTTGCAAGATCATGATCGGGCCATGATCATTGGTGAACCCAGCTTCGGCAAGGGCCTGGTGCAAAGCGTATTTCCGCTCGCCGATTCCTCCGGCCTGGCGCTGACCACCGCGCTTTACTACACGCCCAGCGGACGTTCCATTCAGAAGCCGTTCGACGCCACGCAATTCGCGCTCGGCGCCACGGCGGCTCACCCCAATGAGAAATCGGATTTCCGAACGGACAAAGGACGTATCGTCCGCGGCGGGGGCGGCATCATCCCGGATGAGGTAGTCTACCCGCCCAGCGTCTCGCGATTCCGGGAAGTGCTGGAGACGAGCGGCGCCTTCACCTCGTTCGCGACTGAATACTTGCGGAAAAATAAGGTGACCGAGAGCTTCGAAGTTCCGCCCTCGTTGTTGGATGATTTTCGTGTTTATCTGGCGGACCGGAATATCCAACCGAATCTCGCCGAATGGTCCAGCGAGCTCGGTTTCATTCGCAACCGGCTCAAGACCGAGATCTTCAACCAGTCGCTCGGTGTGGAGAAGGGCGATGAGGTCGAGGCGCAGCGCGATCCGCAGATCCAGCGAGCCGTGGAACTGATCAGCGGCGGGTTGAGCGCGTTCATCCCGATGTCATAATAAGACCCGGAGGTTTTCTCTATGGCCACGTTGCTATCCACCGAGCAAGAGACGAATCCGTGGCTCGCGGCCGAAGCGCGGTTTGACGAGGCTGCGGACCGGCTCAATCTTGATGATGGCATGTGCAAGGTCTTGCGCAGCCCGACTAAGGAAATCACCGTGCACATTCCGGTGCAGCTCGACGACGGGCGCATTGAGGTATTCACAGGCTACCGCGTACAACACTCCATCGCGCGCGGCCCTGGCAAAGGCGGAATCCGCTTCGGCCCCGATGTGACGCTGGATGAAGTGCGCGCGCTGGCATCCTGGATGACCTGGAAGTGCGCGGTCGTGAACATTCCGTTCGGGGGCGCCAAGGGCGGTGTGATTTGCGATCCGCATTTGCTTTCGGATGGCGAGCTCGAGCGCGTCACGCGCCGGTACACAGCGGAGATCATCGAATTCCTCGGCCCGGAGCGCGATGTCCCGGCGCCCGACGTGAACACCAACGAACGTGTCATGGCGTGGATCATGGACACGTACTCCATGCACGTCCGCCATACGACCACGGCAGTGGTGACCGGCAAACCCATCGATTTGGGCGGATCGCGCGGACGCACTGAGGCCACCGGACGCGGCTGCATGATTGTCACTTTGAACGCTCTCAAGAAACTTGGCCTCGCGCCGGAGAACACGCGAGTGGTGATCCAGGGTTTCGGCAACGTGGGTGGCATGGCCGCGCAACTCATGGCCCGCGTCGGATTCAAGATTGTCTGCATCATCGAGTACGATGCCGCCATCTACAATCCCAACGGTTTGGACATTGCTGCGCTAATGGAGCACAAGAAAGACACCGGATCGATTCGCGATTATCCACACGGCGAAGAGGTGGACCGTCATGAAGCGTTGTTTCTGCCATGTGACGTGCTGCTGCCTGCCGCGACCGAGAATGTGATTACTTCAGCTACCGCACCCCGCTTGCGCTGCAAGATCCTGTGCGAAGGCGCGAACGGGCCCACCACTCCACTCGCCGACCCCATTCTGCACGACAAGAAAATTTTCATCATCCCGGATATCCTCGCCAACGCCGGCGGTGTGACCGTTTCCTATTTTGAGTGGGTACAGGACCGCCAGGGCTTCTTCTGGAACGAGGATCTCATCAACACTCGCCTGCAAGAGATCATGGTGGCGAGCTTCGACGCGGTGGTCAGCTATGCTGAGAAGCACGGCGTGAACAACCGCACCGCGGCGTACATGCTGGCGCTCGATCGCGTGGCCTTCTGCATCAAGCTGCGGGGCATCTATGCGTAGCCAGTTCTAGATGGCCTCCGACGCCACCACGCCGCTCATGCGGCAGTACAATTCCGTCAAACAGCAGGTGCCGAACGCCCTGTTGATGTTCCGCCTCGGTGACTTTTACGAGCTGTTCTACGAGGACGCCGTGGTGGCGGCCCGCGAGCTCGAGATCACGCTCACCTCCCGCAACAAAGAAAAGGGCGTAAGCATTCCCATGTGCGGTGTGCCGTATCATTCCGCGGAAGCCTATATCGCGCGCCTCATCCAGAAGGGGCACCGCGTCGCCATCTGCGATCAGATGGAAGATCCCCGCCTCGCCAAGAAGCTGGTGAAGCGCGAGCTCACTCGCATCGTAACGCCTGGCACTGCCACCGATGCACATCTGCTCCGCTCGCACGAGAACAACTACCTGGCGGCGGTGGCGCTGAACGACACACGTGCCGGTCTCGCACATGTGGACGTCTCAACCGGCGAATTTCGCGTGACGGAACTCGAAACCGCCGAGGTCTCGACGGCTCTCGATCAACTTGGCGCGCGCGAGGTCTTGGTGCCGTCCGAAACTCCCCTTATCGTCCCCGATGACAAGAGCCAGAAATTCCTGCGCACCGAGGCCGAGAGCTGGACCTTCAGCTACGACTACGCCGACCGCACGCTCCGCGAACACTTCCGGCTGCTCTCACTCGACGGTTGCGGCCTCGCCGATCGGAGTGCGGCCGTGTCGGCTGCTGGTGCCATTCTGCATTACCTGCAGGAAACGCAACGTGCGGCGCTCGATCACCTGGACCGCCCTTCCTATTACGACCGCGCCGAGGGCATGGTGCTCGATGCCGTTAGCGTCCGCAACCTGGAGCTCGTCGAGCCAATCTTTGCCGGTGAAGGCGCGACGCTGCTATCCGTCATCGATCAGACGAAGACCGGTATGGGCGGCCGCTTATTGCGGCGCCGTCTGCTGGCTCCATCGCTCGATCGTGACGAAATCGAAGCGCGGTTGGATGCGGTGGGCGATCTGCTTGGCGACACCATCGTTCGCGCGCAGGTACGCGGGGAACTGGGCGATGTTCTCGATATCGAGCGGCTGCTCGCCAAGGTGACTATCGGCTCCGCCGGCCCACGTGAGCTGCTGGCACTTGGGAAATCACTGGAAAAGATTCCCTCGCTCAAGAAGACCATCCGAGATCGCCGCGCGGCGAAACTCTGCCAGCTACAAGACCAGCTCGATGAGCTACCAGAAGTCCGCGACCGCATCCTCAACGCCATCGCCGATGCCCCTCCAATCAACATCGCCGACGGCAGCGCAATCCGCGCGGGCTACAATGTCGAACTCGACGAGCTGCGCGATCTGCGGCAAAACGGCCGCCAATACATCGCCCAAATTGAAACGCGCGAGCGCACGCGTACCGGCATCCAGTCACTAAAAGTCCGGTTCAACAACGTTTTTGGTTACTACATCGAGATCTCCAAGGCGAACCAGCACCTCGCACCGGCGGACTATGAGCGCAAGCAGACACTTATCAATGCCGAGCGCTTCACCACCCCCGAGCTGAAAGACTACGAGCGCAAGGTGCTCGATGCCGAGGAAAAGATTCTGGTGCTGGAGAAAGAGCTGTTCGGCGAAATCCGCCGGTTCGCCGCTGATCACGCGCAGCGCATCCGCGCTACGGCAGCGGCCATCGCGGAACTGGATGTCACGGCGGCTTTGGCGGAAGTCGCTGCAGCGAATCGCTACGCACGGCCCACGTTCTCGGATGATGATTCCATGCGCATCGTTGCCGGCCGCCACGCGGTGATCGAAAAGCTCGCAGACGAAACCGGGGGCGAGACCGGCCGCTTCATTCCCAATGATCTATACCTTAACCCGACGACCGATCTGATCGCGATCATCACCGGCCCGAATATGGGCGGCAAATCAACCTATCTCCGCCAGGCCGCGCTGATTGCCATCCTCGCGCAGATGGGCTCCTACGTTCCCGCCGATTCTGCGACCCTCCCCTTGATCGACCGCATTTTCACGCGCATCGGCGCCTCCGACAACCTGGCGCGCGGCCGCTCGACTTTCATGGTCGAGATGACCGAGACAGCCGTGATCCTCAATACCGCGACGTCGCGTAGCTTCATCGTGCTCGATGAGATCGGCCGCGGTACCGCGACCTACGACGGCCTTGCCCTCGCCTGGGCGGTGATCGAGTACATCCACCAGCGCACGCGCGCAAAAACCCTTTTCGCCACGCACTACCACGAGCTGACCGAGCTTGCCGAACAACTCGATGGCGTGCGCAATCTCCGCGTGTCTGTCAAAGAGGCCGGTGATCGCATTATCTTTCTGCGCAAGGTCGAACCCGGCAAAGCAGACCGCAGCTATGGCATCGAAGTAGCACGCTTGGCCGGTTTGCCAATGGCCGTCATCGACCGTGCCTTCGAGGTCCTGAAGCTCCATGAGCGCACCGAGCACGAGGTCACCGAAGAACTCGCCCCGCGTCCGCAGCAGCCCGTGCAGATCCGCCTGTTCGAGCCCGTAGGGCACGGCATCGCCGAACGTATTCGCAATTTGAAGATCGACGAGCTGCGACCCATCGAAGCTTTGCAGTTACTGCATGAATTGCAGCAGGAGTTGAAGCGCTTATGCGAGTAGCCGGGATCATGAGCGGCACGTCGCTCGATGGAATTGACGTAGCAATCGTGGACATCCGCGGACGCCGCATCCGGCCCGTAGCCTTCCGAAGCGCACCCTACGAAGAGAGTGTCCGGCAAGCGATCCTGGGGGTTTCGAACGCAACCACAACCACCGCCGAAATCGCTCGCTTGCATTTTCTGTTAGGGCAGCTCTATGCGAAAGGCGTTCAGGAAACGTGCCGGCTCAGCCGCATTCCGATCAAGTCAATTGAGCTGGCCGGATGCCACGGCCAGACAATTTATCACCAGGGCGAGCAGAAGCCGTTTCTCGGTCGCCCAATAGCAGCAACTTTGCAGATCGGCGAAGCCAGTGTGATCGCCGAAGCACTCGGTGTTCCCGTGGTCTCCGACTTCCGTACACGCGATATGGCGGCCGGAGGCAAAGGTGCGCCGCTGGTCCCGTATCTCGACTATCTGCTCTTCCGTCACCCGAAAAAGGGCCGCGTGGCATTGAACATCGGCGGCATTGCAAACGTTACAGCCATTCCTCCGAACGGGCGCCCCATCGACGTGATTGCCTTCGACACGGGACCCGGCAACATGGTGATCGATGCCTTAGCGGCCGAGTTCACGAAAGGCCACGAGCACTTCGATCGTGATGGCCGAATCGCCGCCGCCGGGCGCCTGAATCGCCGCCTGCTCGACCGGTTGTTAGCCGATCCGTATTATCACGAGCCACCACCAAAAACAGCGGGCCGCGAGCAGTACGGCGCGGCCTTCATCGCCGAGATCAAGCAACGCCTCCCGCTCCGCGACCTCATCACAACAGCGACCGCGCTGACGGCGGCCACAATTGCACTCGGTATCGAACGCTTCATCAAGCCTCGCATGCGCGTGGACGAGCTCATCCCCGCCGGAGGCGGTGTACATAATCGAGCGCTGATGGGTTACCTGCAGGCGTTTCTACCAGGCGTTCGCATCGCGCAGACCGGCGAGTTCGGAATCGACCCCGATGCGAAAGAAGCCGTCGCCTTCGCCGTGCTGGCTCACGAAACCTACCACAGGCGCCCTTCGAACCTGCCATCAGCGACCGGCGCCCGGCATGGTGTCGTTCTAGGAAAGGTCACGTACTGATGGGACAGGAGATCCATTGCAAGGTGCGTGTTGGCAAAACAGTTGCCGAAGGCAAAGCGCTGCTGGAATCAACGGAACTCATTTTCCGAAGCAGCGACCTACGATTGAAGATTCCGTTTCGCCAAATGAACTCGATCGAAGCGGCGGACGGCTGGCTGCGCGTTGAGTCTCCCGATGGTCCCGCGGCGTTCGAACTGGGCACTCAAGCCGCCAAGTGGGCCGACAAGATCAAAAATCCGAAGAGTCTGTTGGACAAACTCGGGGTAAAAGCGGGAATGCGCATCAGCGTAGTCGCCATTCGCGACGATAACTTCCTCAGAGACCTCAGCCGCCACACGAGCGACATCACGAATGGCAAGCCAGCAAGGGATTCAGACTTGATCTTCTTCGGCGCAGAGCGAACCGATGCCCTGGAAAAGCTGTGCGAGCTATCCCGGTCCCTTAAGCCGAATGGCGCCATCTGGGTCGTATATCCAAAAGGTCAGAAAGACATCACCGAGGCTGGTGTCTTCGCCGCCGGCAAACTCGCCGGTCTGGTCGATGTCAAAGTCGCCAGCTTCTCCGCGACCCACACCGCGCTGAAGTTCGTGATCCCAGTGAAAAAGAGATAGCCGCAACCAACAGCGCCAACGCGTCACATTGATAACATGAAACTGCTGATCACGATCGTTCAGGCTGGGACGGTCCACTAGACGGTGGTGTGACGTTGCCCGTTTCTTCAACGGCGCCGGATCACTAGAGCCCAAAGTACGAGCAGTGCGAGCACGATGACTGCGGCTGCGGCTTGCACCTGCGTTACCCTAGGTCATTGTATGCAGATCACCGCCATCGAAACCATTCGTCTGGCGCGCGGCGTCACCGTGCACGCTGGTCCGATCCGATGGTTATGGGTGCGCATCCACACGGACGCGGGCCTTGTCGGCCTGGGCGAAACTTATCCGCATCCCGATGCCGAATCAGCCATCGTGCATCACGCGCTGGCGCCGGTCTTGTTGGGCCGCGATCCGCTGGCGATTGATCGCCTCTGGGCGGACATGTTTCAAGTCATCTCGTACAGCGGCTGGGCGGGAGCGGAGATGCGCGCCATTAGCGCGGTCGATATCGCGCTTTGGGATCTGGCGGGCAAGGCTGCCGGAGCGCCCATTTATCAGTTGCTTGGTGGCGCCTCGCGCACGTCCATCCGCACATACAACACCTGCTACGATCACGTCGACTTCCTCACCGAGCCGGTGAAGCTGGCTCGAGATTTGGCGCGGTCTGGCATTCACGCCATGAAGATCTGGCCGTTTGATCCGGTGGCGCGTGAAACTCGCGGCCAGTTCATCACCGCGGCGCAAATGCGGCAGGGCATCGAGCCGTTGCGCCTGATCCGCGAAGAACTGGGCGATTCCATGGACGTAGCCATGGAATTTCACGGTTACTGGAGCCTGCCATGCGCCATCGAGATCGCGCACGCGCTCGAGCCGTATTCTCCCATGTGGCTCGAAGAGATGCTGCCGCAGGATAATCCGGCAGCCTACGCGGAACTGGCACGCGCCACGCGCCTGCCGCTGTGTTTGAGCGAGCGTCTCATGACACGTTGGGGCTTCCGAGAGATTCTCGAAAACCGCGCGGCGCGCATTATCATGCCCGACATCAGTTGGTGCGGCGGCATCTCCGAAGCCAAGAAGATTGCCGCGATGGCGGAAACGTACTATCTGCCGGTCGCACCGCACAATTGCGGCGGCCCCGTGCTGCACGCGGCCTCGGCGCATCTCGCGGCGAACCTGACCAACCTGCATATTCTGGAAACCGTGCGCCGGCATTATCTCGAGGAATACCGCGGCATCGTCACCAACACGCTCGCCTTGGTAGACGGCACCCTGCCGCTGCCTCCGGGTCCCGGCTTGGGTGTGGAGCTCGATCCCTCGGTGCTCACGCGGCCCGACGCAACCGTGGAACGGACGAGCATCTAGCTGATGTCGCATGTACTCGATGCTTCGCGCTTGACACGCGCCGGCTATGGCAGCTTCGCGTATTCGCTCTTGGCTTGGCGGAGAACGGGGATGCCGGGGTCCGCGTCGCCCTCCAATTAGCCTGTGCCGGATGTGTCGTGCGGAGCTTTGTTACTCGTGACGCAGTGCGTTCATCGGATCTATTCGTGCTGCCCTTCGCGCCGGGACGTAACCGGCGAGGAGGGCGGCGCTCAGGAGAATCGTTACGGCGATCGCCATTGACAGTGGGTCACTGGGTTTCGTTCCGAACAGGAAAGACTCGATGAACTTCGCCGTGATTAATGCTGCCGGGATACTGATGGCGAGTCCTACGAGCGCCAGAATCGCGACTTCACGGAGAACCATCCAGACGACGGCGCGGCGCTGAGCGCCGAGCGCCATGCGAATGCCGATCTCACCGGTGCGGCGCGCGACAGTGTACGACATCGTGCCGTAGAGGCCGACGCACGCGATGGTCAGCGCGAGCAGCGCGAAGGCGGTGCAGAGGCTGGCGAGTGTGGTCTCCTGGCTCATGTCCTCGTTGATTTCCTCGGTCTGGGTTTGCACGTCAGTTAGCGGCATACGCGGGTCGGCTTGGCCAACGGTCTCGAGGACGGACCTGACGTAAGAGAGCGGATCACCGGCGGTGCGCAGCGCAAAGACCATCTCGTTTCGGGGCGGGTAACCTTGGTCATATGGGAAATACACCACGGGCGGGATTTGTTCCTTTAGCCCGCCATAGCGTGCGTTCTTGGCCACGCCGACGATCTCCATGTCGCGCGCGGGATCTTTGCCTTTCCACAGAATGAGGTGGCGGCCTAAGGGATTCTGATCGCCGAAATTGTCTCTGGCGAACCGCTGATTGATTATCGCGATGGCCGGTGAGCCGGGGTGGTCGCGATCCTCGATGTCGCGTCCGGCCAGGAGCGGGATCTGCATGGTGGTGAGGAAGTCGGGCCCGATGGACAGAATACGCGTGGCATCGTGGGGCGGTGAACCCGGCACGGTGATGGGATGGCTGCTGCCGGCGCCCAGCAGCGAAGTTTCGGCGAGGCTGACATGGCGCACACCGGGGATGGAGGCAAGCCGCTTACGGAGATCGCTATAGAAAGGGGCGATATTGGGTTCGCGGCGGCCGGCTTTTTGCGCGTCCACCTGGAACAGCAACACGTTTTCGCGGTTGAAACCGAGCTCGACCGATTCGAGGTTCGACAGCGTGCGGACGAAGAGTCCAGCCGCAACCAGCATCAGTAGCGCGAGGGCGATCTGGCCAACCAGCAGTGTCTGGCTTATGCTGATGCGCCAGAAGGAATGCTGTCCGCGAGTTCCGCTCGCGCGTGCCTCCTTCAGTGCCGCAACAAGATCGAGGCGTGTGGACTGCATCGCCGGGGCGAGGCCGAACAGCATGCCGGTGAGCAGGGAGAGAGCAGTGGCTACGGCGAGCACATGCCAGTTCAAGTCCGCGTGTATGGTGATCTGCCGTGAGCCGCTTTCCAGCAGCACACTGAGAAAGCGCATGCCCAAGATGGCGAAGAAGACGCCGAACATGCCGCCAAGCACCGCAAGTAGGACGCTCTCGGTCAGCAGTTGGCGGATTACACGAAGGCGGCCCGCTCCGAGGCTCAGACGTAGAGCGATCTCGCATCTGCGAGAAGCGGCGCGCGCGAGGAACAGATTTGCGACGTTTGAGCATGCGATGGCGAGAATCGATCCGACTAGCGTCATCAGGACGAACAACGGCTTCGAGAAGTGACGGCGGAGCGTATCCAAGCCGGTTGCTCCTTCCTCGACTGCCAGCGTGGGAAGATTCGCCCGCTGCTTGTCGTTCTTGGCGGTGGTGGCGATCCATTGCTGAAAGGATCCCGCCATAGCAGCTTGGGCCTGGGCGAGAGTAACACCGGGACGCAGCCGGGCCATGACCTGGATCCAATAGTCGTTCTGCTCGAGGTAGTCGCCCGCGGTAGATCCATATGAGTCGGCGGCGCCCAGCAATACGTTGGTGTGCATTGGGAGGTACACATCCGGAACCTGGGCGGCGTCGGCTCCGAAGAATTCGGGTGGCGCAACACCGACGACTGTAAAGGGCAGATTATCGATGAGAATGGATTGGCCGGGAGCATTATTCGCGCCGCCCAGGTGCTTGTCCGCGAGCACGTGGCTAACGACCGCGACCGGAGCCGCTCCGAAGCGGTCGTCATCGGCAAAGATGAGACGGCCCGAAGCAGGAACAACGCGCAGGCCGTGGAAGTAGTCGCCCGAGACCAACTCGCCGCTCGCGATGTCGGCCTGGCCCTTGATTGTCAGATTCAGAGTGCGAACATCTCGGGTGTGGCAATAGGTAAAGACGTCCGAGAAGACGCCGGCGCCGGCTTTTTGGAAGAACTGGAAAGCGGGGTAGGGAAACAGGTCGCTCACGGAGCCTGATGCATCGTCGTAAACCTCGCCGTGCATGCCTTCCATCACGAAATCGTCAGTACGCCATGCTCCCAGTTTGCTGTGCCATCTCAGGACGACAAGCGAAGCAGGGTCGGCGACGGGCAGCGAGCGCAACAGAAGCGCGTCGAGAAAGCTGAAGATGGTGGTATTGGCTCCGATGCCGAGGGCGAGCGACAGCGCGGCGAGCGCAGTGAACGCCTTGTTGTTTCGCATGGTGCGGGCGGCATAGCGGAGGTCCTGCACGAGCTGTTCGAGCGATGTCCAGGACCAGGTGGCGCGAGTGTCTTCCTTCACGAGCGTGATGTTACCCAGGTCGCGGCGAGCCGACTGTCGCGCTTCGTCGTCGGCCAACCCCTGTGCTCGGAGTTGGTCGGATTCCTCGTCGAGGTGGAACTGGAGCTCGTCGCGAAGATCATCTTCTTTCCGGCGGCGTTGCCTCAACCAAGTCAGCTTACGAAAGAACGAGTTCATTGGGCCTCCTGATCGGCGGGATTCAAGACCAGTCCCATGGCGCGGGAAAACGCGTGCCATTTTAATTGCTCGGTCTCGAGCTGTTTCCGGCCGGCGGGCGTGAGGCGGTAATATCTGGCGCGCTTGCCTTTGTCGGAGAGCTCCCAGGAGGCCGCGATCCAACCTTGGGCCTCCAGGCGGTGGAGCGCAGGGTACAAAGAACCGGTCTCGACTTGCAGCAGGTCTTCAGAAGTTCGCTGAATGTGTTTCGCTATAGCGTGACCGTGAGTGGGTCCGGCACGCAGAGTGCGGAGGATGAGGAGGTCGAGGGTTCCTTGCAGAAGCTCCACGCGCGATGGTGGCTTTTGGCTCATTATGTAGGCATTCTACTAAATGTAGTGTAGATTGTCTACTTAATTGTGCTGTGCTCAACTCTAACCGGAATTGCCCGCACGGTTCCGATGGAGGGTGGGATCGATAGCGGCGGCCATCTTCGCTACGTCGAGCCCACCGCCCAGAAATTTGTTCACTCTCTCGGCAGTGACGAGCGAATCGGAAATAGCATTGCGGTGCTCAATCACCAGCACCTGCGTGCTTGGGCGCTGTTCCAGCATCGCTTTCACGCGCCCCAGCGTGCGCGAGTATTCCTCTTTCAGCATCCGCCTCCGGTCCGGTGTCGCGGCCAGAGGCTGATTGCGGCGGATCAACATACGCTCCTGCGAAGCGAGCACCTCTTCGAGCTCGCGCTCGCTAAGGATCACGCGGCAGGCGAGGCCCGGGGGCAACGCGGCCACGAGCGGCGCGACAATCTTGACGGCTTTGCCGCGTGCCTCGAACAGGCACTTCGAATCTTTCAGCAGATTCTTCACCGGCTCAAATTCGAGATAGCCGCGCGGATTGTCCTCGTCGGCTTCGCGTAATCCATCGGAAAGCGTTTGCATGCCGCCCGCGGCCAGCATTTGCATCAGCATGGAGGTGCCCGAGCGCGGCAAACCTGTCACAACGACGAGAGACTCCTCAAGCGATGCCATCTCTCCCGTTCCGGCAAAGAGAGGGGTATCGGGCCGCGTGGAAAAAGCTGCAGCGGTTTCCACACTTTCAGCCACCAGCCTCCGCGCCGGACGGGTTTTCCCGCAGCTCCTCATTTGGCGCGCAAGGCGACGGTGCTCGCGCGCGGATTCGGCGTCTCCGAGGTGCTTTTCGAGCAGAGCGGCGAGCCGAACGTGCGCTTCCGGGAAGTTTGGATTGAAGGAAACGGCTGCGCGGAACGCGTCGGCTGCCTGCTCATACTGCTTCAGTCCCTCTAACGCGCGCCCAAGCAGGAAGTGGGCCAGCGGATAGCGATAAGCGCGCTGCAATGCGTCGAGGGCCGACTGCGCAGCCGCGTTGAATCTCCTTCGCCGCAGAGCCATCCGGCACATGCCGATATGTGCATGGGCGTTATCGGGATTGATGGCTAGCGCCTTTTCGTAGATCTGCGTCGCGTCGCTCTGGTGGCCGAGGCGCAGATACAGATCGGCGGTCTCGAGGAGCAAGCCCGGTCTCACCAGGTGCGCTGCCGTCACCCGATCGAGGGCGGCCAGCGCTTCGGTGTACCGCTTTTCCACCGTCAATACCTGCGCTTTCAGGTAATCCACTACCGCCGGCTGGTAGCGCGCCAGATCACGCCAGTGTGCCAGTTCGCGGCGCTCATCTTCGCTGAGCAGCGGCGCGGCCTCGCTCTCCTTCGTCTCGGCTTGTCCAGTCACACCGCAATCCGCCTCGGCATTCTGTCGCCCACGAGTGCGTTCTACGGCGCCGAACGCCTGGATCTTCGTCTTCGCCTCTTCATAGAGAGCCCGGCGGCGGCCATCAAGGTCGTCGACAATGTGCCGCATCTGGTCGTGCAATCCCAGCGCCTGACAGGAAGCGAACAGCCGCACGGCGAAGCGCTGCTCATCGGGATCCTCTGCACAGAGCTCGGCGAAAATCTCGTGTGCTTCGAAGTGCCTGTCGTCGTCCTGGTAAGCTTCGCCGAGGTTATAGCGCAGCTCGCGGATGGTCTTCTCAACTGCGACTTGGCGATTCTCATCCGGCCGTTCGATATACCCCAGCGCAATCATCTGCTCCAGTGCTTCGTGCGCCGCAACCGGATCGAGCCGCGTATGAGGCGGATGGCAGCCATCCTTGCCCTGCACTTCTTCCCAGCTCGGAATGTACGCGATCTCCGGCGTTTCGACGAAAGCTTGTGAAAGCACCTTGCCGTCCATATCCTCGCCCACAGGCAGCCCAAATAGCGTCAGAATGGTGGGCGCGACGTCGAGCACCGATGGTCCATGCAAGGATTCATCCTTCTTGATGCCAGGTCCGCTGATGACGAGTACGCCAAGATCGCGGTGCTCAATTGCAGGACCGGCGGGAATCTCGGGAATGGATGCCGGACGCAGGTGATCGGGATGAAAGCCATGATCGGACATGAGCACGACGGTCGTGTCGGTACCCGCTTTATCCAGCAGTTGCCCCAGCATCTGATCATGGAACCGGTACGCCATCGTCACCACGTTGTGGTATAGCTCGAAGTCTCGTTCCGTGACCCAGGACTGTCGCGGCGGATGGTACTTCATGAACCCGTGGCTGAAGTGATCGATCGCCTCGTAGTAAACGGCGAATAAATCCCACGGCTGGTGGTCTAGCAGCCACGTCGCGGCGGCCTGCATGCTCATGCATTCCGCGAGCGTCCGCATGCACAACGCCAGGCGCTGGTCTTTATCCTGGTCGATCTCCCTCGCCAGGGGTATGAACGGCTCCACCATCTCGGGTACCAGTTGGTCGGGATGCATGCGCAGATCAGCCAGGGTTTTCGCCAGTTCCGGTGGATGAACGGTATTCGCCACGAGCGGCCAGCCCTCGTCGAGCGGCCGGCTGGCACGATGATAACGGTCCGACACCATCACGCCGTTGATGGGCTCTGCGGGATGGCTGGGCCACCAGCCGATCACGACGCTGCGCAGATCGTTCTGATTGAGAATGTTCCAGAGCGCTTTGGATGTTCGTGAGAGGTTCGTGACCGGCTGCACGTCGCGTCCGTCCGGGGTCGGCTCGGAGAAGCCGAGGATGCCATGCTTGAACGGCCGCTTTCCGGTGGCGATCGAAGTCCACAACATTGGCGAGAGCGGAGGATCGAGCGTGGCGATCTGCCCCAGAGCGCCATTTTCGACGAGGCGCCGGACGTTGGGCATTTTGCCGGCATCCATGAGCGGACGGATGACCTTCCAGTCGGCGGCATCCCACCCGACCAGGAGGACCTTCCGCGGGATCATTGATGGCCGGCAGGCGGCGTTTTTGAGCCGGGCTCCGATGAGGGCGACGGAAAACGCAACTTGGGCGAGTACGGTTTGTGTTTAACATCGCCACTTCCTCCGCCACTGCCACCACCACCCCCGGTACCACCGCCGCCCGTTCCGCCTCCACCGCCGCCCGTTGCGCCTCCACCGCCGGTTCCACCGACCGGTAGGATCCCAGTGCCGCCAGTTCCGCCAATAGGCACTCCCGGAGTGCCGCCCACAGTTCCGCCCGTACCCGGGTAGGTGGAAAGTACCTGCAACGAAAAAAACACATCGGCCTGGGTTTGCATACCGCCGACCATCGCCTGAATGGAAACCTCTCCCTCGCCAAGGCCAGGTGGAACCGTGAGGTTGATCTGAAAGAGGCCAGCGCTTGTCAGTCCGACGAACGTCGGTTTGACGTAGATGTTATTGATGTAGAGATAGAAGCTGCTTTTGATAGGCGCGGTACCGGAGAACGGCTTCCCAGCCGGGACATTGGGATTGGTCGGCCCGAAGCCGACGCCGAAGAGTTGAATGGTGTCGCCTTCTTGCGCGGGAACCGTCGGATAGCCAAATGAAATGCCGCTCGGGCCGAGGATATCGTAGCTGTCTTTCCCTTTGCCGAAGGCCCCCCGTCCGTCCTGCCTGATAATGATTCCGGAAACGAACCGGGCCTGGTTCTTGGGCACTTCCAGCAGCGTGAACGCTGGTGCATATTTACTCAGCGTGACGAATGATTTGGCCCTTCCATGTGCAGTGGTCACGACGACGGATACAGTGCCCAGCGACTTGTCGTCTGGCGCTTGCAAATTGATCTGCCCAGGACTGACATACATGAGATAGGCTGGTTTGTTATCGATTTCCACGCTCGTGCCACCCAGCGAAGTGGGGAAGTTGCCCTTCCAGGTAAAGGTTCCACTGGCGAGATTTTTCCCGAAAATTGTCACCAGTTCGCCGGATTGGATGATGTTTTCCGTGCCGTCCAGAGGAGCAATGCCATTGGGCAAGATGGAGGGAGCTGCCGACGCCGTTGCAGGCTCGTGCTGCGGTGCCGCGCCATGGAAAAGCATTTGTCCGGCGCCCTGCCTGGCCATAGCTAATCGGACGGCGTTGGCCACAGGCGTATTCTGGGAGCTCGCGAAATTTTGTTTGAATGGCAAAACACTCGCGGTGGGCTCCGGTATATGCCGAATGCCGGTCCCGATCAGGGATGCCGAGGTGGTGGTCGCCATCGCCATGGCTGAGCCTGTAACTGCTGCATACAATTGCCAGTTAGCGGCGCGGCGTTTCAGCGTCTCCCTGAGAGACGATGAGCGAAGGGTGGCGAAGTAAGCCTCCAGGCGGTGGTCCAAGTCGGATTTTCGCCGAGCGCTCATGATTAATCTACCTGCCGTATGTATGATTCATCAAATACCAGTTTGATTACATACCGTGATGATAGTAGTTCTTTGCCTGCGTTACTGGTAGGGTTTTAATCAACACCTACGTTGGGGGAAATGGTCTGCGTAATCAGCGGTCTTGCGACTTCAAGTCACTCGGCCGCGATGCCGGCTTTTGCCAGCAGCCGTCGCAGCGAGTCCTCACCGGCCGCTCCATTCTGCCGGCCGGCGATATTGCCATCCCGATCGATCAGCACGTATACCGGGAAGGCTCGCGCGGCGAACATAGCGGCGAGGTTGGTATCGTCCATGAGCACCATCTTGCAGGAACGCGGGGAATCCGCCAGGTACTTCATCACCTTTTTCTTCGGCTCACCGACGTCCACACTGAGAACGACTAAGCCTTTATCTTTGAATTCTCGTTAAGGCTCTCAACCGCGGGCTCATCGCGACGGCAGTTGGGGCACCAGGTTGTCCAGAATTGCAGCAGAACCACTTTGCCCTTGACGCTTTCATTGTTGTATCTCTCGCCGTCGAGCGTCTTCGCCCAGAAGTTAGGGGCATGCTCAAGTGTGTCTCCCGCAATCAGGCGGGAAATCCATCCCGCGCACAACGTCGCGGAAAGGACGGTCCTTCGAGAAATCACCTGCATGGCTCTTTGAGATTATCAAAACCGCGGCGCACCAGAGTCACTGCTGCGGGTAAGGTGCAACGGTGGCGGGTTCGGAACCAGTCTCTACCAGCCAGATGCGGCGATCGTGAAAGTAACGAATGAGCGCGCGGTTGCTGGTGTCATCTAGCTCGCGGGCCCAAACTACTTTTGCCGCGTCGATATTGGCCTTGTTGTAAACCCACTCTTCGAAGAAATTATGGCCGGGCTTGTATCGAACAATAGCCAACTGCGGGCCGGGCTCCTGTTCTAAGCGACCCTGGATGCGCGCGCGCTCCGTGTTTCCGGGCCGCGTATAAAACCAGGTCATGGGCCAGTCCGGCGGCATATAGAAACCGAGCGGCTGGGCACAGACGCGGAGCAACACCATCCCGAGACAAAGCACTGGAACGCCACGCGCCAGCAGCCGTCCACTTGGGCTCCCATGCCAGCGCCAGACGCGCAGGTGCCGCAGACCTTGCAGCACGATGGCGTAGATCAATCCGGTAATGGGCGCCGCATAGTGTGCGTAGAACCAGGTATTCGCGGCCAAGCCGATCAGGAAAACGGCGCCGATGATCACGAGCGGCCGCACGCGCCGGTCCCGCCAAATGCTAGGCAGGAAAAGCAGCGGAAGAGTGAACGCCGGCCCAAGGAAGAACATCCAGAAGGCGCCTGCCTTGCCGGCCGTGTTCTTCGCGAGGCCAAGAGGCGTTTTGGCTTCCATGAACTTGCCTAGCTCCCAGCCGGCGTAAAAGTCGCGCATCTCCGTGTTTCGATAAGCCGGTATGGCGCGCGGCCGCTCCCAGAGAAAAATGCCAGCCGATGCATACTGGTCGCGGTCGATCTGATACGGCATGCGGAACGGATTGCCCGTGATACGCCAGTAATAGTAACCCGTGCCAGCGCCGCCGAGCGCGAGAACCACGATGGCTGGCAGCACCGTGCGTACGAGCGCGGTTGTCAAGGCGGGGCCGCGCTTCTTCAATATCCAGACGAGCAGCAGGACGCACACAGGAATTCCGAGCACGAGTCCTTCATACGGCCGGCTGTTTGCCAGAATCACCATGCCGACCGCCATCAGCAGCGAGTCGCGCACCCTCGGGCTCCGCATGATGCGTGGCAGCGCGCCCAAGACCAGCAGCCCGCCGATGGCGGCCGCGGCGCCGCCCCAATAGCTATTGATCCAGTAACCGAACAGTCCCAGCCGCAGGATTGCCAGCCCACCACCCAGCAAAGCCCACTGCGGCGGCAGCCACCCTTGCAGCATCCAGCAGACCAGGGCGCACATCAGAGCCACGCTGGCATAGACGCCGGCCCATTCGTGGCCCGCCACCACTTTGCCAGCCGCCAGAATCATACCCTGCGCGAGGTGGTACATCGACGCGTAAGAGGGATGCTGGAGTACGTGCATGGTTTCGAAGTGCACCCACATTGGATGTGTGGGATTCGTCAGCCGTCCAGAGGCGAAGGTGTCGGCGGCCAGTAGATAACTGAACTCATCGGTGATGACGGGTGCGCGGGCCGGAAGGATCGGAAATAGCGCCGCACGCGCGGCCAGCGCAGCTAAGCCCGTGCACACCACGGCCAGTCTGCGCCTGCGCGCGAGGTTGCCAAAGCTCCGCCCCACGGCACGGAACCAACGCTGGCCCAAAAGCGGCGAAGAAAGGGAGCGGCGCCACAGCATCAGGAGCGCGAAGAGCTCCAGCAGATAGAGCGCGTACCGGATTGTGATAGCGAGGATCCAGCCTGCTACTTGAACCATCGAACGAGCGCGACCGAGTTAGAAAGTGTGTTTTGGGCCACTAACCATGCTAGGCAAACGATCGGTTGGCGGTCAACGATTGACCGTCGTAGATTGTCGATAGTTAGCTAAATTCCGGAATATCCGCTGCGGCAGATCAACACGCCGAACACGACGCCACTTGTGCCACGGTTGAACGATCGAGCAGCTCTCGAATGCGGGCGGCTTTGTCACCCAGTTTCCGTCGCTCGCCCACATTTTCAATTTTGGGCAGCAGCATTAAGGCGTTTGCGTAGAGGTCTTCCGCTTTCGCGCGAAGAGTCCCTGGCGTGCTCATAGCCGCTGAAGCACACTGAAAGCCGAGTTCCAACGCATTGCCGATGAGATGCACCAAGTCCTGATCAGTCTTGGCGCGAAGCTCGGCGAGTTTGGACATTTCTGACAAGGCAGTCACACCAACTCTCCGGGTAAATTCGCGTGCTACGTTGGGCCGAAGCCAATTTGTTGAAGCCTACTATTGTTTGACGCCGCTGCGAGCCATTTGGTTCAACTTGTTGGGTGAATTTATTGGTTACAGATTGATGTAGGGGTTGGGAAATCGGCTGTTAAGCGAGTATTCACAGGTCCTCAGCGTCTGGCTGCGTTCTTCCACACAAAATACCCGACGATGGTTTTTCCATCCTCGATCTTATTTGTGTGAATCATCTGCTCGACCTGCTTGGCAGAGAACCAGCGGGTTTCGATACGCTCGTCGTCCATGGGCTGCGCCTCACCGGCAGTGAGGTCGGACGCGAGGAAGATCGTCATCTTTTCGGAGATGTAGCCGGGGCTGGGAAAGAACGAGATCAGCTTTTTCCAGCGGCGTGCGCGATAACCGGTCTCTTCGATCAGCTCACGCTTTGCGGCCGTCAGCGCCGACTCGCCGGCGTCGAGCTTGCCCGCGGGCAGTTCCCACAGATTGGCCCGAGCCGGCAGGCGATACTGGTGGACGAGCAGGATGCGGCGTTTGTCGTCCACGGCCATCATGACGGCTGAGCCGGCGTGGCGGACGATCGAGCGCTTGATCTCGAAACCTGTGGGGTCTCTGGCATCGTCTTCGGTGACCCAAAAGAGCTTGCAGCGGTAAAGTTCCTTCGAGGAAATCAGCTTCATCATTTGGACTTCTCCACTTCCAGCGGTCCAAACTTTTCGAGCGATTTTTCGATTTGGGCCGCGTCGCCAACCACGACGATCGTCGCTTGGCCGGGGTCCATATACTTCTGCGCGGCGGCTTGAATCTGATCCGGCTCGACAGAGCGCACCCGGCTAGTGAACATTTCGAGATAGTCGCGGGGCAGTCCCATGGTATTTACCAAGTCGATCTGGTCGGTCAGCGACGCCTGCGTTTCCAGGCTGATCAGGAACCCGCCGCTGATGTAGTTCTTGACGTCAGTCAGCTCGCTGGCCGTAACCGGCGCCTTGGCCATCTGAGTCAGATTATCCAGCATGGCTTCCACACCGGGTCCGGCTTCTTCATTGCGCACTTGCGTGACGGCGGTGAAGACGCCAGCGTCTCTGCGGCGATCAAGTTCGCTATGGGCGTCATAGGCCAGCCCCTTTTTCTCGCGGACGTCGAGGAACAGGCGCGAGCTGGCGCCGCCACCGAGGATGGCGTTGCCCACGACGAGCGGATAGTAGTCGGGGTCCGTGCGTGTGGCAGCAAGGCGGCCGACGTGGATATCGGCCTGCACCGAACCGGGGCGATCCACAAGCACGAGCTGCCGCTTGCTTTCGGGAAAGCTCTTCGCAGGCGCGGCGGGAACCTGCTTCTCTCTCCATGCGGCGAAGTGATCGCGCACCAACTTCAGCGTTTCAGCGCGCGGCGGAAGTTGCCCAACTAGCAGCAGCACGGCGTTGTTCGGAAGCAGAAAAGTATCGCGAAACTGGACGATGGATTTCCGATCCATGCGGTCCAGCGACTCCATGGTTGCGGAAAAGAATGCGTATGGATGGCTGCCAAACACCAGCGCATCGAACTTCTCATTAGCGAGAAAGGCCGGCTGCGAACGCTGGGCGGCCAAAGTCTGCTTAGCGTTTTGCTTTCGCAATTGGACTTCGTTCTCGGGGAAATTGGCGTTGAGAGCCACATCCGCCAGCAGGTCGAGCAGCTTTGCCGTGTTTTCGGATAGCACGCTGCCGCCCAGAGTGAAGACGTCCGGCGACGCGTGGCCATCGAGTGTGGCGCCAATGGAGGTCAACTCTTCGGCCAGGTCACGGTAGGAACGCGTGGTGGTCCCCTGTGTAACCAAGCCCGCCACCATGCCGGCGAGACCGGGCAAATCTTGCGGATCGAATTTGCTGCCGGCCTGAAAGCTCAGGCGCATACTGACCAGGGGGAAGCGCGCGTCCTCCACCAGCACTACCGAGAGGCCGTTCGGCAGCTTGGTCTCGTGCACGGGCGGCATCTTGAAAGAGGGAACGGGCGGAGTCTCAGGCGGCTTGGTGCGATCGATCGTTTGGGCCATCAAAGTTGTTCCTGCGATAAGAAATGAAAAAATCATGCAGCGCATCAGTGGTTCTCCTGGGCAGCCGGGGCGGGAGCCGGGAGGATCTGGAGAACCGTGCGGCGTTCGGGCGTCAAATATTTTTTCGCCACCCCTTGAATCTCGGCCGGTGTGATTGTCAGGAAGTTTTCCAGGTTGGTGTTGATCAGCTCGGGTTTGCCGTCGAAGATCTCGTAGCGGCCGAGCAATTGCGCCCGATGCAGAGAACTCTGGAGCGAAATGATTTGCTCCGAGCGAAGCAACGTACGCCCGCGATCCAGCTCCTTTGCGTCCACGCCGTCATTCTGGATCTTGGCAATCTCCTCCTGCGCCTGGTCGATAATCTGTTGCGGCGTGTAATTGGGTTTGAAGAGCAGGAACATGGCGTAGTCGCCGGGATCCTTGTAATCCGAACTGGAGGCAAAGGGCCAGCCCATCTCGGCTTGGTACTGAATCAGCGATTCTTTTCCTTTGACCAGGTTGAGCTGGAAGCGGGAACTGGGTCCGCCGGTGAAGAGCACGTCGAGCATGGCGAGGGCGTAGTAGTCGCGTGAGCGCCGGATGGGACCGGGATAGCCGATGATGATTCCGGGAACGCGAGCGTGAGCATCGTGATAGACCTCGGAGCGGGGCGTGAAACTTGAAGGCTCGCTGAGGTCGGGCTTTGCCGGCTTGGGCTGGGAGGGGATGTCGCCGAAGTATTGTTCGATCAGCTTCTTGGTTTCGGGGATCTGGATGTCGCCCACGATGACCATCACGGCGTTATCGGGCGCGTAATAGGTTTTGAAAAATTTGGCCACGTCCTCGACGGAAGAAGCGTTCAGATCCTCGAACGATCCGATTAGCGAGTGTGAGTTCTGCCAGTTCTGGAACGCCAGTTGCGGCCAGCGATCGACGATGGCGGTGGCGTAGGGACGATTGTCGAAGCTCAGTCGCCGCTCCTGCTTGACGGCCTCTTTCTGGTTGTCGAGGTTCTCTCTAGTGATGGCCAGGCTGCGCATGCGGTCGCTTTCCAGCCACAGGCCCACCGCCAATTTGTTGGAGGGCAGCACTTCGAAGTAGTCGGTGTAATCGGGATGCGTGGATCCGTTGAGCGTGCCGCCGTTGGACTCGACGATTTTGAAATGCATGCCCTTGGGGACGTTGGCCGAGCCTTCGAACATCATGTGCTCGAACAAATGAGCAAAGCCGGTTCGGCCCTTTTCCTCAACGCGCGCGCCGACATCGTAAATCATGTAGAGCGTGATCACCGGCACAGCGTTATCGCGCGAGAGAATCACACGCATGCCGTTCTTCAGCGCGTATTTCTCAATTGGGATCACCGGTTGTGCCGCTTGGATAACGGCGCAGAACAAAATCAGCAATAGAAACGCGAATTTCATAACTTGTCAGTTTCGGCGAAGAGCTTGTTGGAATTTTTCGGCGGAGAGCGTATTCAGCACGTCGCCCGGGCCCAGCCAGCCGCGCCGTGCCGTCACGACTCCATACCACATATTGTGCAGGTGCTTGGGATGGTGTGCGTCTGTGGAAATTGTAAACTTCGAGCCGCGCGACTTTGCGGTGCGCACGAGGGTCCCGCTCAAATCCAGCCGCTCGGGGCTGGCGTTGATCTCCAGCCAGACATTGCGCTTCACGGCTTCCGCCACGATGCGATCGAAATCGAAGGGAAACGGCTCGCGCTGCATGAGCAGGCGTCCCGTGGGATGGCCGAGAATGCGCAACTGCGGGCACTCCAGCGCGCGCAACAAACGGTCGGTCATTTCGCCGGCTTCCAGATTCATGTGGCTATGGACGCTGCCGATCACCAGATCCAGTTCAGCAAGAGCATCTGATGCGAGATCGAGCGTGCCATCTTTCATGATGTCGCATTCGAGGCCGGAGAACACGCGAATGCCGAGTTCACTCTGATTCATCTCGCGCACGCGGCGGGCGAAGGCGACAGCGCGGGTTTCATCCAAACCATTCGCCATGGCGATGGCCTTCGAATGGTCGGTGATGGCGACATACTCGTATCCCAGGTTCTTCGCCGCCGCGGCCATCTCTTCCAGGGACGCGCGGCCGTCGGTTTCGGTAGTGTGCATGTGGATGTCGCCGCGGATATGCTGCAGCTCGATCAGCTCGGGAATGCGGCCTTCGGCGGCGGCTTCGATTTCGCCGGCATTTTCGCGCAGCTCGGGAGGAATCCACGCGAGGCCGAGGGCTTTGTAGACATCCTCCTCGGTTTCCCCGGCGACACGGGAATCGTCTTCAGCGCGAAACAGCCCGTACTCGCTCAGCTTCAGCCCCATTTTCACCGCGCGCGTGCGCACTGAGACGTTGTGTTCCTTGCTGCCGGTGAAATATTGCATGGCCGCGCCGTAACTCTCGCGCGGAAGAGCGCGCACGTCCACTTGCAGGCCTTCGCGGCCTACCTTGGCGCTGGCTTTGTTTTCCCCGCGGCTGAGTACTTCATGCACGCGGGGATAGGCGATGAAGCGATCCAGCGCCGCGGTAGCCTTCGGTCCGGTGACGAGCAAGTCGAGATCGCCGACCGTGTCCTTGCCCCGGCGGAGGCTGCCTGCGGCAGTGATGTCTTCGATGCCATCCAGTTCCCGCAGATACGTAGTCAGCTCTTCCGCCGTTTCGTGCGCAAAGCTGAGCAGGAAACGCCCGGAGCGCATCCGGTATTGCGCAATGGAGCGCAGCACTTTTTCCTCGAGCTTCGCGCCCATGCGCGGCAGGTCACGCAGCTTCTGGTCTTTGGCCAGCTGCTCCAGCTCATCCATGGTGGAGATGCGGTAGTGTTCGAAGATGAGCGCGATGCTCTTCGGTCCGAGCCCCTGTATCTTAAGGAACTCGAGCGACGCTACGGGAAATTTCTTCAGCAGGTTGTCGCGGCGTTCGCAGGACCCACGGTCCACAATCTCCTGGAGCACCGCCGCCAGCCCCTTGCCGATGCCGGGAATCCCGGTAATTTTGCGATTGGGGTCGCGTAGAATGTCGATGACGCGTTCGGGGTACCCATCGATCGCGGTGGCGCCGTTCCTGTAACTGCGGATGCGGAAGGAATCCTCGCCCGCGATCTCCATCAGGTCGGCAGTCTCCCCGAGTACGCGCGCGATCTCTCGATTCTCCATGGATAGGGGCTATCGAGGCCGCCCCGTCATTTCGCAGCGACTGGCCGGACATGTCCGGCCCCTACGCAGCATGCCATGTAGGGGCGAGGCACACCTCGCCCGGCGCATGCCCGCGTCGAAATGATTGGGATGCCTCACCAGAATTCAATTCTAGCAATCGCTCAGGGATGCGCCGGGCTGGCGGAAGGAGCGCGCCGGAACGACTCGATGAGGCCTTTCCATTTCCGCGACACCAACTCCGCGAGGTTAAGCAGCAGCGCCAGCGCAAGCAAACCCGGCCACAGTTCCATGGAAGAGGGCACGGCGTGCCCGCCGGCGTCGAAAATGGCCTTAACCGGTGGATTGAAATGCCCGCCAGTGGATTTTGCAATCTGACGGAGCAGCAATTCGTCGCATGCGTGGTCCGTCAATTCGTCTTCAGGGCGATAGAATCCGATCTCGGGGAATGCGCGCGACTCCACCAGCGGACGCACACGGAATAGCCCCTGGTTGCGCCCGATCTGGATGACGCCGCGATAGCTTCCCGCGGCAACCTTGGCAACTTCAAGAGGAGCGCGAAATCCGTTCGGCCCGAGAACGTAGATGGCGGGAACGGCAGCCGGCTCGTCCACCCGGCGGCTGAGATGATAATTGACCACCAGTCGTTCGGTGGAGCTATCGAACTCGGCCTGGGCTTCGCTCGATTGCGCGCGCGGCAGCAAGTCGCGAGCTATGTTGGCCCACAACCGGTCGAAACCATTCCATGTCAGCCAGCTCGCCGCCCAGCGGCTCTTGGCGTCGGAGGTGAACACCGTGGCGCGCCCCAGCCCGTATTGCCATCGCACCAGCAGCGGGTCGTGCTCATCGATGCTGAGGATGGTGTCGGCCGTCGGCTTGGTGATGTAGCGGATGTAGCCGCGCAATGCCGGCGCGGAATCGATGCCCACGCCATCCAGCACCTCGGCTGGTTTGGTAGCCGTGATCTGCGACGGCTTCTCCACGGCCGTCGATCCAGTGTGCTCCTGCACATCCTTGAGCAGGATCTGCTCGAGGCCGGCTGGTTCGTTCAGAAAGTAGGACTTGCCCTTGGCCATGGCCGCGATCTTTTCGAGGTACGCACGATTGACGTCCTGACCCAGCCCGACAGTCGAGATCGTAATGCGGTTGTTGGCTGCCTCGCGTGAGAGCGTCAGGCTGTCGCCTTCTTCCGAAATGCCGTCAGTGAGCAGCACGATGTGTTTGTACACCGCGTTCTGGTAGATGATTTTCCGGTACGCTTCGGTGAGAGCCGGAGCAATCTGTGTTCCGCCGTCCGGAGTTATTCCCGCGATCAAACGCTTGATCAGCGAACGATCTTCGGCACGGCGCACGGGTACCGCCCACTGAAACGAATTGTCAAAGATCAGCACGCCGACCTGATCGATGGGCCGCAAGTTTTCGACGACGCCGATGGCCGCCAGGCGCGCCAGCTCCATCTTCTTGCCTTCCATCGACGACGATTTGTCGATGATCAGGACGACGCAGGTCCCTTCTGGCGTGCGCGGCGGAGCGAGTTTGGCGGGCAGCGTGCGATCTAGCGGATCGCCCGGCCGCTTGTTCTCCACATAGATGTTGCGCTCGCCGGCGATCCACAGCAGCCCGCCGCCTTCCTGCACAAACTTTTCGAGCACTTGTTTGCGGGCCGCGGGCACGGACTCGGCATCCCAGTTGTTGAAAACCACGAGCTGGTAGTCGTCAAACCGCTCCGGGATCTGCGCCGAGAGCTGTACCTGGAACTGGCTGGATTCGAGCGTCTTCTGGAGGTGCGCTTCGGTTCCTGCCGGGTCATTGGTGAGCAGCAGCGCGCGCGGCCGCCGGATGGTGACGGCCTGATCAAAACGCGCCTGGCCCAGGCCCGCGCCGCTGATGGTGCCCGCCAGATCGACAGCGCCGGTGGTGGTAACGCTGGCGCGAACGCGCAAATGGTTCAACCCGGGTTCCAGATTGACGTCGCTCAGTCCAAGCCGCTTGCCGTCCGCGGCCACTTCGACGTGAGCGGAAGCAGCGCGGGGAGCGTTGACGGTTACATCGATGGGGAAATGTTCTCCGCTAAACACGAGTGACGGTAGGGCAACAGATTCAACGCGCAGATCCGGCGGCGGGCTGCCCGCGAGTGAGAACGTGTCGATTGGAATGCCGAGCTGTTGCGCCTGCCACGCGGCGCGGGCAACGCTTCCCAGATTCTCGTTGCCGTCTGAGATCAGCGCCACGCGGCCCACCATGCCGGCCGGAAGCGTGCCAATGGCCTCGCGAATCGCAGCTTCCAGGTCGGTGGCGTGCCCGGCATCGCCCGCGGTGTAGTGCAAATTCCACGATTTCCCCCGCTCGTGGGGTGCGGGTTTGCGCGCCGAACGAGCGAATGGAATTACCTGGGTCCAGTGCCGCCCGCGCGACCGCTCGATCTGCGTCGCGATCGACGAAGCGCGTTCCAGATCCTGTGCGGTCAGGCTGCGCGATGTGTCCGCCAGGATCGCCACCGCAACTTTGCTGTCGTAGAAGGAAAGGCGTGGCTGGGCGAGCGCGGTGATGATGGCCAGGAACGACGCCGCCTTGAGCAGGAGTGCGCCTCGGCGCAGAGTGCTCCTCCACTCGCGCACGGCCCACGCGACGGGCACGAGACCGAATATCAGGATCCAGGCGTGATCGAAAGTCATGACGCCTTTCTGACACCAGGCCGAAGCACGGCGAGACGTGCGCCCAGGCGCCGCATGCGACCCTCGGAACGCCCATACAGCAACCACTCCGTGAGCAGGCCCAGGCCGCCGAGTAGCGCCAGCAACTCCCACAAGTCTCTGGAAAGGCCCGCGGCGGAACGGAACCCCGGCAAGCCGCGCTTAACGCTCGCCGGCGCTTCCCATTTCGCATCCCACAGTTCCGGCAGAGTGAGCGAATAAACGGTTTCGCGGTCTCCTGACTGCACGCGCACGGTTCCCGGGGTTGCGGAGAAGAATCGCAGCGTTTGGCCGCGCGTGGTAAATGGCAGAGGAGTGCCGTCCTGTTGAAGAACCGTTACGTCTTCCGGACGGACATCTGCGTCCAATACCATTGTCACCATGCCGGCGCTGCTGGCTGCCGCGCTAGAACGGCGAAAGAGTTCCGGCGCCATCCATCGCAGAATATTTCCGAAAAGCAGCGGTGTTGCAAGCTCATACCGCAAATCGGAGAGCGCGGGCTGGAAGCCAAAAACGACGGTCTTGTTCTGGCCGGCGCGCGCCACGATCACGGGACCGCTTGCGACCTGTCCGATCTTTATGTCGTCGGGAGCGCTTTCGAAAACATAAGTCGACGCGAGCCGAAGGTCCTTAGTCCGCAAACCGGAGCACAGCGCGTTGCCAGAGCACCAATGGTCGAACGGAACGCTTTCGAGCGTTTCACGGACGGGAATGGGCGAGGCTTCGGCCGGCGGTTGAATCCAGATCGCGTTTCCCACAGGACGCTGCGGCGGACGGAAACGATCGAGAATAACCAAGCCGCCGTTTCCGTCGGGACGATATTCGCTGACCGGCCGGAATGTCGCGTGAACGCGGGGAACGGCGGTTACGATTGGGCGCAGAAGGTCGGGCTCGTTCGAGTACACGGTCAGCGTGAGCGCCGGCTCGGCGGGAAGTTCCAGCACGGCGTGATCATCCGCGGGGAAAGCATCGTGCGGCAGAAGCGTTGCCTCCAGCAATCCAGCGGCATGTGTGCGATATGCGAACGTGACCTCGCGCTCGGAGCCGGCAGGCACGGTCATCCGGCGCGCGCCCGCAGGCCCGCCGCCGAACGTGAGCGCCAGTGTGACGGCTTTTGGTGCTGCGCCGTAGTTTCGCACCGACGCGTAAATGTCCCACACGTCAGGATCGGTCCCGGATCTTCGCACCGCGATCTTGCGCAGTCCGCAGTTCTCGACCGAATCCGCGATGGGCAGTATCCTCAGATTTTTCGGGACCACCGAAGCCGGCGGTTCTCCGGCAACGCGGCCCGGGCCGATGTACGCGATCTCGCCCGTGCGGTACGGGCTCAGCGCCTGCTCATGTTGGGCGAAGGCCAGCGCCTGGTCCAGGTTCAAGGCGGTTGCGGCGGGCGCGGATAGCACCAGGGCCCTCTCCAACTTGGCGCGGTCCGATTCAAAAGAAGTGGCGGGTGTAGCCAGGGCGTCGGCCCGGACCAGCATCACGCGATCGGAAGCCGGCAACGATCTCACATACGCGCGCGCCCTGTCGCGTGCTTCGTCCATAAGGGTTCGGCGCGCATCGCCGCGGCCCGCGCCGGCAGCCATCCAGGCGGAAGTGTCGAGGATGAGCACATGATCTCGCGGTGTAGCGAGCGGTGTGCCCAGCCGCAACTGCGCGATGGCCAGCAGCAGAAGCAGCATACTGACCAGTTGCAGGATGAGCGAAAGCGGCTGCTGAATCCTCTTGCGGCGCTGCACAACCGGCGGTTGATCGGACGCCACCCAGAACCGCAAAGTAGCCACCACCTGTTTGCGGCGCGAGCGCCCCAGCAGATAAAGGAGCACCGTCGGGACGGAAACCGCGCCCGCCAGCGCCAGGAACTGAATGAACGAGAGATTCAGGAAGTACATCAGGCGATCACTCGCGAGCGCACCAGCGAACCGAAGATGATGTCCTCGATCGGCATCGCCGCCGACACGCCGACATACCGCCCCCCATTCCGGAGCGCAAGCTGCTGTAAGCTGTCCGCGTATTTATCGAAGCTCCGCGTATAAGACTCGCGCGCCGTCTCATCGAATTGCAACTGCAAGCGGGCATCCGTTTCGGCGTCGACTAAATCCAGATCTCCAAGCCATGGCGGCGTCCGGTCCTCTTCCGACCACACCTGCACCAGCAGCAGTTCATGGCCGAAATCCGCCAGGTACTGGAGCGGCCTTTGGCAACCGGCGTCATCCAGAAAATCGGACAGGATGATGAGCAGCCCCCGCTGCGGATGTGTGGAAATAAACTGGCGCACTACTTCCAGGTAATCGGTTCGGCCGCCGGTTTCGAGGGTGCTGAGGTAGTCCATCACCGGGCTGAAGCGGTGACGGCCCCCGCCGCACGTCATGCCTTCGCCCAATCGCGTGCTGAAGGGGCGGAGCGCAATTGTGTCCAGCCTAACCAGCCCGACGTAGCAGAGCGACGCCGCGAGTTTGCGCGCGTAATCGAATTTGGCTCCGCCCTCGGAATTCATGGACTCGCTCGTGTCAATCAGCATCCGCACCGGCACGCGCGGCTCCACCTGGAACATTTTCAAAAACATTTTTTCTAGCCGCAGGTAAGCACGCCAGTTCACCGCGCGCAGATCGTCGCCGTGGTGGAAATGCCGGTGATCCAGAAATTCCTGGCCCCCGCCCGCGAAGCGCGAGTTGTTGTGCCCGCCCACGAGCCCGTTGAACGACTTCTGCCAATGTATGGTCAGGCGTTCCAGTTTCTCCAGAAACCGGCGGTCGAGCAGGGGGCCGTCTGGCATTGGAACTACGCCACCGATGCGTGCGCGGCGACTCCGCTGATGATGGAGGTCAGAATGGTGTCGGGGGTTTGCCCATCGGCATGGGCGTCGAAGTTGAGAATGATGCGATGGCGCAGCACCGCGGCGGCCACCGCGTCGATATCCTCGACGCTTAAATGATAGCGGCCCTTCATCAACGCACGCACGCGCCCGCACTCCACCAGTGCCTGGGCACCGCGCGGCGAGCTGCCGTAACGGATGTATTTCTTTGCGAGTTCATCCGCCTCCGCATGCTCCGGCTGCGTGGCCATTACCAGCCGAATGGCGAACTCCTGCACGTGCGGCGCCACCAGCACTTCGCGACACACAGACCGCACCTCCAGAATCTCATCGCGATCCAGCACCGCCTTCACTTGCTCCTGCTGGTTCTGAATGGTGCGCTCCACAATGCGGTTCAATTCATCGCGCGAGGGGTAGCGAACCAGAACCTTCATCAGAAACCGGTCGAGCTGCGCTTCCGGCAGCGGATAGGTCCCTTCCATCTCGATGGGGTTCTGCGTCGCCATCACCAGAAACGGCGCCTCCAGCTCATGCGTCGTGTTGCCGCTGGTAACGGTGCGCTCCTGCATGGCTTCCAACAGCGCGGATTGCGTCTTGGGCGTAGCGCGGTTAATCTCGTCAGCCAGAACGAGATTGGCGAAGATGGGGCCCGGCTGGAATCGCAGCGATTTCGAGCCCCTGTCGTCGGCCTCGATGATCATGCTGCCGACGATGTCCGCCGGCATCAAGTCGGGCGTGAACTGGATGCGCGAATACTTGAGTTGCAGTGCCCGCGCCATGGTGCGCAGCAGAGTGGTCTTGCCGAGCCCTGGCACTCCCTCAAGCAGCACGTGGCCCGCGGCGATCAGGCAAATGAGCACCCCTTCGACCACGTCGTCCTGCCCCACAATGACTTTGCCGATTTCCGAACGAACTTGATTGAGCCGGGAAACCGCCTGCTCCAGCCGCGCATCCTGTGCCACGACTTTATTGTAGTGCATGGGGCCAAGATGGCGGTCGAGCGCCGGGTACTTGCTCGGTGGTGAAACTAGCTTTTCTCTCGTGGCGGACTACAATGTACTGTCATGGAAAGCATCAAATATCCGCTTGCCGAAGACCGCATCCCGCGCGCCTGGTACAACATCGTGCCCGATCTCCCGCGGCCGCTCGCGCCGGTGCTCCATCCAGCTACTCATAAGCCGGTCGGTCCCGATGATCTCGCACCTCTGTTTCCCATGGCGGTGATCCTCCAGGAAGTGAGCCAGGATCGGGAAATCGAAATTCCGGAGGAAGTCCGGCAGATCTATGCGCAGTGGCGGCCCTCGCCGCTCTACCGTGCACGGCGTCTGGAGAAGGCGCTGGATACGCCCGCGCGCATCTACTACAAGTACGAAGGCGTCAGCCCGGCCGGCTCGCATAAGCCGAACACCGCGGTGGCACAGGCGTATTACAACAAGCAGGAAGGCACAAAACGGCTGGTCACGGAAACCGGCGCCGGGCAGTGGGGATCGTCGCTCGCCATGGCGTGCGCGTTCTTCGGCATCGAATGCAAGGTCTTCATGGTCCGCGTCAGTTACGACCAAAAGCCGTACCGCCGCGCCCTGATGGAAGCTTTCGGCGCGACCGTTGCGCCCAGCCCGAGCCGCGAAACGCATTCCGGCCGCGCCATCCTGGCCCAGCATCCCGATTCCACGGGATCACTCGGCATCGCTATCTCCGAAGCCGTGGAGGTCGCCGCACAGGACCCGCACTCGCGTTATGCCCTCGGCAGCGTGTTGAATCATGTTCTGCTGCATCAAACCGTGATCGGTCTCGAGGCCATCGAGCAAATGGCACTGGCCGGCGACGATCCCGATGTCATCGTCGGCTGCACCGGCGGCGGCTCGAATTTCGCCGGTCTCGCACTCCCGTTCCTCGGGCGCAAATTGAAAGGCAAATCAAAAGCCCGCGTCGTCGCCGTCGAACCGGCTGCCTGTCCCAGCCTCACTCGCGGGCGGTTCACTTACGATTTCGGCGACACGGCGCATTTGACTCCGCTCGTCAAAATGTATACGCTCGGAAGCGTATTCGTGCCGCCGGGCATCCACGCCGGCGGCTTGCGCTATCACGGCATGGCGCCGTTGATTTCGCACGTACTCGATCTTGGGCTCATCGAAGCTACCTCAGTCCAGCAACTCGATGCCTTCGCTGCGGGCGTTCAGTTCGCGCGCGCCGAGGGCATCATTCCCGCGCCTGAGGCCAATCACGCCGTCGCCGGCGCCATTCAAGAAGCGCTGATCGCGAAACGGGAAGGCGTAAGCCGAGCCATTTTGTTCAACCTTTGCGGGCACGGCCACTTCGACATGCAGGCCTACATCGACTATCACGCCGGCAAGCTCCAGAACTACGACTATCCCGCGGATGAAATCGCCATGGCGCTGGCGGGCCTGCCTGCGGTCTAAGGTGCTCACCTCGGCGGCTCGGCGTTGAAAAACCTCTCTCCGCGTCCTCAAAACCCCGCGTTGGACGCGCATCCATCGTGCCTGACACAGGTTTACATCTCTTATGCCTTTGTCAGCGGCTCAGCGCCTCCGCGGTGAATTGGTTTTTCTGAAGCCTGATCCGCCGGCCATCGCCCTTGTAAACCGGATACTATCCGTTTACACGCAAAGGCATTACTAGAACCCCACCTACCTATATAAAAAGTGCCACTTTGTCACTGAAGGAACGCGCTCTGTCCCACGCTTCGGAGATCCGGTGTCACATCGTAACGTTATCCATCTAGAGCAAATACCTGAAGAATGGAGGGCCAGCGCATCCCTCAACTTTGGACGACAGATTGCCTATTTCGACCCGGAAGCTACCTTAATGGAGCAGACTACCGTATGCGTTTGACACGAGTAACGGCGCTCTTCATCGCCTTGTCTGTGCCGGCTTGTTTCGCCGGAAACATTTCACCCGACTTAGAGCAACAGTTACCGCAACTCGGCCTATTCTCATCTACTAACGTCATCGTTCAGCTCAACGTCCCGCTCGCGAGCCCTTTGGTCAATGAAATTCTGCTCACCGGCACGCAGGTGCTGGCACAGCTTCCACTCGTCAACGGTCTCTTGTGCTCCGTCAGCGGCATCGAAATTCGCCTGCTGAGTGCTTTGCCGATCGTCTCCTACATCACTCCCGACCGCACACTAGCGGGAGCGCTGGACTACGCCGAGCCCGCGGTCAATGCAAACGTCGCCATGCAGTATGGCTGGACTGGCTCAGGGATCGGCGTCGCCGTGATTGACAGCGGCATCGCTCCGGTTGCCGATCTGACCTACAACGGTACGGGACTCAGCCGGCTCGTATATAGCGAGAATTTCGCCGATCGCTCAGGCAACACATCG
Organism: Bryobacteraceae bacterium; assembly: GCA_035297145.1. GTDB lineage: Bacteria > Acidobacteriota > Terriglobia > Bryobacterales > Bryobacteraceae > QHXW01. Next base: position 57,994 of record DATGZN010000073.1, on the reverse strand, counting down.
GATCAGTTTGGGCATGGTACGCACGTCGCCGGCATTCTGGCGGGTGACGGCGCTGCTTCTACAGGCAGTTGGTACACCCGCACATTCATGGGAATTGCTCCCGCGGCTGAGATCGTAAATCTCCGGGTACTCAATGGGCAAGGGCAGGGCAGTGATAGCGCCGTCATCCGCGCTATCTTCCGCGCAATTCAGTTGAAGTCCCAGTACAACATTCGCGTGATGAACCTGTCGTTGGGCCGCCCCGTCTATGAGAGCTACCTGCTTGACCCGCTCTGCATCGCTGTGGAAGCGGCCTGGAGAGCCGGAATCGTGGTAGTGGTGGCGGCGGGAAACAACGGCCGCGACAACTCACAAGGAGAGAACGGGTACGGCACCATCAATTCACCCGGCAATGATCCGGCCGTCGTTACTGTCGGCGCCATGAAGACCATGTTCACGGTAACGCGCGCCGACGATCTCATAGCCAGCTACAGCTCGAAGGGACCGACCACGTATGACAACATCGTGAAGCCGGACATCGTCGCTCCAGGCAATCTGATGGTCTCGCTGCTCGCGCCGAATTCCTGGCTCTCGGCCAGCTACCCGCAGAACGACGTTCCCGACGCTTACTACGAATCCGGCAACGTCTTTGGCAACTCGACTTCTTACTACCGCCTGAGCGGAACGAGCATGGCAACTCCAGTGGTCAGTGGAGCCGCCGCCCTGCTGCTGCAGCAGAATCCCAGCCTGACGCCGGACGAGATCAAACTGCGCTTGATGAAGACCGCAACGAAGAACTTTCCCACATCGAGCATAGCGACGGACCCGACAACCGGCGCTACTTACACCAGCTACTACGATGTGTTTACCGTCGGAGCCGGGTACATCGATGTCTGGGCCGCCCTCAACGATTCCACCATCGCGTGGGGCAGTGCGCGCTCTCCTGAGGCCACCTACGATCCGACCTCGGGCACCGCAACTTTCACGCTCGACCCATTTTCCGCCTTCGCCAACAACGTGGTTTGGGGCGGCAATGTCGTTTGGGGAGCGAGCACGGGCACACGTGCCAATGTGGTTTGGGGCAGCGGCAATCCGGTCTCGGCGAGCAGTACTTTCCGGAACGTCGTTTGGGGTAGCGGTGACCTGGCCGCCGAGAGCGCCAGCGCCGCTATCTACGGGGAGAACTGAGCGAACAACTCCGCTTAAGGCCGGCCATGTCGTATAAGACTAAATTTTTCATCAGCCTAGTCATTGCGGTGGGATGGGTCGAACTGATCCGGAATCTTCTCGCGTGGCGCGCCGATGATCTGACCGGCTTCCTCGTTTATTTCGTTATCGCCATTCTGCTCTCCGGTTTGAAACTGCGTCTGCCCGGAGTCACGGGAACCATCTCCGTCTGTTTTCTTTTTGTCCTGATTGGCATCGTATCCCTGAACCTGCCGCAGGTGCTCCTTACCGGCTGTTCCGCGGTTTTGGTGCAGTACTTCTGGCATTCCTCGAAGAAACTCCGGCTGGTGCAAGGATTGTTCAACATCGGCAGCGCCGCGTTTGCCATCAGCGCTTCCTATCACGTCTTCCATTCCGTATGGCTGCGCAGTCTGCCGCTGGAACAAGCGGTGCTGCTGGCCGTACTCGCGTGCACTTATTTCGTTACCACCACCATCCTGGTGGCTGCGGTGATTGCTTTTACTGAAGGCAAATCAATCCGCGGCGTGTGGCGCACTTCATATCTCTGGGCATTGCCATATTACTTGCTGGGCGCCGCCACCGCCGGCATCTTCGAAGTCGCCCAGCGTCGTCTCGGCTGGCAGACCTCCATGCTGGTGATTCCCGCCACCTATGTCGTCTACCGCTCTTATCGCCTCTATCTCGATCGCCTGGAAGATAAGCGCAAGCACGCGGAAGAGACCGCGGCGCTCCATTTGCGCACCATTGAATCCCTGGCCCTGGCCATCGAAGCCAAGGACCACACCACGCACGACCACCTGCAGCGCGTGCAGGTCTATGCCGTCGAAATCGGCAAGGATCTCCGGTTGAGCGACACCGAATTGCAGGCCATCCGCGCGGCCTCGGTGCTGCACGATATCGGAAAAATCGCCGTACCCGAGCACATCATTTGCAAGCCGGGCAAGCTCACGCCGGAAGAATTCGGCAAAATGAAGATTCATCCCGTGGTCGGCGCGGAGATTTTGGCTCGCGCGCAGTTCCCGTACCCTGTGGTCCCCATCGTCCGCAGCCATCACGAAAAGTGGGATGGTTCGGGGTATCCTGACGGGCTCAAGGGTGAAGAGATCCCCATCGGCGCCCGTATTCTCTCGGCCGTGGATTGCCTCGATGCGCTCGCCAGCGATCGGCAATACCGCCGTGCGCTTCCGCTCGGCAAGGCCATGGAAATGGTCGTGGAGCAATCCGGCAAGGCGTTCGACCCGGCCGTGGTCGAGCTGTTGCAAAAGCGCTACGTCGAGTTGGAGCAACTAGCGCGCAGTTCGCAGATGGAAACGTTCAGCTTGTCCACGGATATCAACGTTGAGCGCGGAGCGGCCCCTGACGCCGGTTTCGAAGAGGCTGCTGATCACGCCCCGCTTCACGCGGCTCCCTCTTCCGCCTCCGCGAACGCTGACTGGGCCACGTTGGTCGAGCTGATTCAGGGGCTGACGGGAATTTTGTCGCGGCATGAAGTGCTCTCGATTCTTGCGGGCCGCCTTCAGGAAATCCTCCCTTGCGACTGCCTGGCTTTCTATGCGCGCCACGATTCCACGCTGATTCCCGAATACGCCGCGGGAACGCACATCGAGACGCTCTCCCGCTTGAAGGTCCCTATGGGACACGGCCTGTCGGGCTGGGTCGCGGCCAACGGGCGTTCTATTCTCAACGGAAACCCGTCCGTGGATTCCTCCAGCCTGATCGGTCTCCGTTCCGCTCTCGCCATCCCGCTCGAGGGTGAAGACGACGTCGCCGGTGTGCTCACTTTGTTCCGTGCCAAGCCCGACGCCTTCTCTGCCTTGGATCTGCTGGAACTCTCTGCACTTGGCGACGCCTTGGGCGACCTGATGGAATCCGCAGCGGCCCGCCCCGTGCCTCGGCAGAACGTGATCGCCATGGCCCCGCAGCCCGTCCCCCGGGCGCGCACCATCGCGCGAAGTTTGCAGCCGGTCTAGTAGTTCGACAAGCCAGACTGGCGCGACTCTAGTCTTCGTCATCGTGCCTGGGTTGAGCACGGCGAAACAATTCCATCGAAGTTGCTGCCAAACATAGTCCGAATACAATCATCAAGATATCGCCGCCAACCACCATCGCGAGAACGAGCGTCACCAGCGCCAGGAAGATTACAAAGGTGGCGAGCATCCGGATGGAAGTTGGGCTCATGTTGCGGGAGAAGCAGATTCAGGTTCTAAGAACGTGCCGGCAGGATACTAACGAGGTTCACCGGCTGCCTCGCCAGACTTGGGTGCGGCGGTACTACACGGGAAGCGAAGGTTGATTGTAACAGGGTTGCTCGCAAGACCTTGGATTATAGTTTTCGATTGGTTCGATAAGCACTACATGACGCTGGACGACCTTTTGGCAGGTCAAAAAATTGTATAGGCCCCATTCAGGTTTTCTATTGGTGTGTCATCAAGCTGCAAGATAGAATAGTCCGCAAGCCAAGTTTGAGCTTGCCGAAGTTTAAGCCCCGTCCTGCTTAGAGCTGCTTTTCTCAATCGCCTTAATATATGGGTGCGAATCCCACACAAGCCTATGGAGTTATTGTTTTCTTCCTTGCTTTCGTTGCGCTGGCAGCCGCCTTCGCCTTGGGAGGCAGCACGGCGTTGTTGATTATCGCCGTTGTCCTACTAGGTGGCGCCGTCGCGATTTGTTTGAAATGCAAACCGTGGGAAAACGCCGAAGATTAGATGCACGAGGAAAGGGGAAACGAACGTGATCCTGGTTGGAATCGCCGTGACGGTTCTGGGCTTTGTGATCAGTCTGTTGAGTCTCGGTATGGCGGCCAGTGTCAACGGGCGACTGGTGATGGTGATGACAGGCCTTGCTGTGAGTCTATTCGGTATCATCGGCCTCATTAACCGTACCTACCTGAGAAATCCGATCTGGAAGAGGTGAAGACTGAATGAAGCAGTCTCTGGTACAGGCAGCGGTCCTGCTAGCTCTAACCGTCGGGGTGTTCGGGCAAACGTCGGCGCCGGCCACACCCACGGCGCAACCTGCGGCGGTTCCGGCTAAACCGATCACGGACACGGATTTGAAGAGCGTTGACACGCCAAAACCCGAAGAGCGGGCGAAGGGTGATCCGGAAGGCTCTCTTACGGGAACCGCGGCAGACGTAGCCGTTAGCGATGCCAAGAGGGGGCTCACCATAGCCGACCTTGTCAATCAGGCCGGACAGAACAAGATAGCCATCAATTTCGTGTGGACCCTCGTCACAGGGTATCTGGTCATGTTCATGCAACTGGGATTCGCCCTTCTGGAGACGGGCCTGGCCCGTGCGAAGAACGCGAATCACACCATGATGATGAACATCGCGGTCTACGGCATCGGCATGCTGGCCTATTGGATGATTGGATTCTCGTTACAGATGGGAGGCGTCGGGGCCATTGCAAACCTGGGCGGAACTCCGCCGCTGAGCGCCGAGTACACGTTCAATCTGTTCGGGAAGCCGTTTGGAGTCTTTGGGCAGAACGGTTTTTTCCTCATGCATAACGGCACGAACGATGTCGCCGTGATGGTTCTTTTTCTCTTCCAGATGGTATTCATGGACACAGCCGCCACAATTCCTACTGGCGCAGCGGTGGAGCGTTGGAAGTTCTCCGCCTTCGCTATTTCCTCGTTTGTCTTTGCAGCGTTCGTCTATCCGCTATACGCGAATTGGGCCTGGGGAGGCGGGTGGCTGTCCAATCTCGGAGCCAACTTCGGCTTGGGCAAAGGTTATGTGGATTTTGCGGGGTCGGGCGTGGTGCATGCGGTTGGCGGGCTTTCAGCTTTGGCGATTGCAATGGTTTTGGGACCGCGCATTGGAAAGTACAACCGGCAGGGGAAGCCGCAGGCGATCCTCGCCCACGATCTCGTGTTGGTGATCACCGGATGCCTCATCCTCGCATTCGGATGGTTTGGGTTCAACCCGGGATCCACGCTGGGAGCCTCGACTAACGGCAATCTACGCATTGGCGCGATTGCCGTGAACACCATGCTGGCCAGCGCCGCGGGCATGATGAGCGCCATGTTTTATATGTGGACGATGTACGGCAAACCCGATGCATCCATGACCGGCAATGGGTTTCTTGCCGGCCTGGTGGCGATTACCGCGCCCTGCGCTTTCGTGAACCCGGTGGGTGCCGTGATCATCGGTTTGATCGCGGGGGTCCTGGTGTGCGTTGCGGTCGCGTTCTTCGAGCGAGTCATGAAGATCGACGACCCTGTTGGTGCTGTTTCGGTGCACGGTGTTTGCGGCATCTGGGGTGTGATCTCAGTGGGGCTGCTGGCCGATGGCAGGAGTAACTTCGGCGGCGCCTGGAACGGCGTGAACGGATCAGTGAGGGGACTGTTCTACGGAGATCCCGGGCAATTCGTCGCGCAACTGATCGGTGTTTCCACGCTCATCGGAGTGGTATTCTCGGCCAGCCTGGTTCTATACTTGGTGGTCGACGTATTTGCCGGCCAGCGGGCTTCGGCAAAGTCAGAGCTGGAAGGGTTGGATCTGCCGGAGATGGGCGCGCTAGCTTATCCTGAATTCGACCTGACGTCGCGGGGAGTCGAAGTATAAGCGATGGTTACTGATCTACAGACAGGCGCCGGAACCCGGTCCCTACTCCCTCCCGTTCCCTGGCGCGATCCGCATACTGTCTCCCCCGAGAGGTTGAAGGTTTACATTCGCACGCTGGAACAAGCCTGTGCCGATAGCCCGGATTCGGCCGACATCCGCACGTGTCTCGGCATGGCGTATGCCATGAACTATGACGCATACAAGTCCATGGATGCGCTCGAGGCCGCTTGTGAAATCAACCCGCATAGTTTCTGGGCCCGCTTCAAATACGCCGAACTGCACTACCGGCTGCGCGCGCTTCCCAAGTCTGAGGAGGAGATGCTGCACGCGCTCGAACTGGCGACTAATTGCTTCGAGGTATCGCTTGCGCGAAAACATCTTATGGAGATTCGGCGCCTCATGCGGGAGGGAACCGTGAGACCATCGTTGGCACGGTCTCTGGCTGCACCGGGACTGCTTTTGGCCGCAGTTTCTGTGGCGCTCTCTCTAGCGGTGGTGTGGAAGTGAAGTGGCGATACTTTCTTACCGCGGCGCTGTCGGTCGGGATCATCTTGATTGCGAATGGAGTCCCGTTCCTGCCGGTTCTGGCAGGTTGCGGAGCCGTCGCCCTCTGGAATTTGCGAAAAAAGTGGAAGTCTCAGCGCCTTCCATCTTAGTCGTCGAAGTAAGCTCGCCCCGCTAACTGCTAAGATATTAGTTATCTTTCTGCTAACGCGATCACCAACCCTCCACTGACAATCAGTATTCCTCCCACGAACAAACTGCGGCTTGGGAGCTCACCGAAGGCCAGCCACGCGATAACCTGCGCCGTAACGAAGAAAAACACGACATAGAGTCCAAGAAGGCGCCCAAAATCCCAGGAAGGTGCGTTGACCATGCATCCATAGGCGAAAAGCACGCCAGCACCCGCCGCGAATAGAAGAAAGCGAATCGGCGCCTGCGAGGTGCGGAGTGCACTTCGCACCAAAGCATCTCCGCCGGCCTCCAGAGCTGCTGCAAACAGAAGAACGAGAACAGCCGTTCCACGCGTCATTGAAGGCGATTGTCTCAAGGAAAGCAAGTGCTTATCAACACGATCGCTTCTGCACGTGGCTTCGCGCGAAGAAGATTCCGGCGCACGCGCATTCAAGTTTGTTATCCACGCCATCGAAAAGTGCAATCAAACCTTAAGGAAATCTTTATGACTTTTTAAACCCCGTTGATCCAGACTTGCAGGATGGGTGTTGGAACAAGTTGCTCCCTTGCTCTATGGACAAGCCTCGTACGCTTCACTTGGCCCAAAAAGTCCCTCAGCCAGCAAATGCTGGCCGAGTCATCTAATTAACAAACATTACTTTCAGGAAGGAACCTGATGAATCGAAGCTCATTGGTTTGCACTGTTTTACCAGCCAGCTTGATGTTTCAACTCGCTCTGGCCCTTTCCGCTTTCGGGCAGGTGTCGTCGGCGGGCGTTAAGGGGGTGGTTCGCGACTCCAGCACGGGCAATCCCATGGCGGAGGTGCAAGTCACCGCGCATGATGTGGAGAAAGGTGTGGATCGTACAGCGGTTAGCGGGACCGACGGGGAATTTTCGATCGCGAATCTGGCGCCGGGCCGCTATGAAGTAGTAGCTACAAAGCAGGGGTTTCTGAAATCCTCGGCTACTGTCGAAGTGGGTTCTCTGGGAACCTATCGGGTCAATCTTTCGCTCGCAGCCGTGCACGCCGATCCGCCTGCCCAGGCCACGCCTGCTGCGTCTGACGCTTCGACGCTCGCGCTTGTAAGGGAGTTGGAGGCGATGAAGAGGCGCATCGAGGAACTGGAAGCGCAGATCAAGAAGCAACAACCAACTGTAGAAGCTTCGGCCGGATCCGTCGAGCAGCCCTCGCGCACGCTTCTTGCCACGATTGCGCAAGATCCCGCTGCGATTCCGACCGTGCCGGGTACGCTGAAGAAACGGGACGAAGGGACACTGTTGGCCTCCACGGCAGTCGTGCCGCCGCCGGCTCCCGATCCCGCACAACAAGCCGGCAAAGCCCCGGTGCCCGCGCCACCCACGCCTGTCGCGCCGCCCAACCCGACGCTTCCGGAAGCTATGCAAGCCCCCCCGCCGGCTCCTGCCGTCGACAACGACACTCCTTTCGCGTACGGCGACTTCACTTGGCTCAATGGCACACCCCGCAATAAGGACACTGTGCTGGATACGAAATTCTTCACCCCGGAAATTCGATTTGATACGCACTACATGGAGGATTTCAACCAGCCGAAAGATCACACCATCGTCGGGGCGACCGAATCGTTCCGCTCCGGGGAAGTTCAGATCGAGCAGGCCAGCGTCGGCGGCGATTTCCACTGGCAGAACGTACGTGGCCGAATCAACTTTATGGAAGGGCTGTTTGCCACCACAACACCACGCAATGACGCCAGCTTCGGGACCGGCCAGTGGGACCTACGTGGCGCCTACAAATATGTTTCGGAAGCGTATGGCGGGTACCACTTCAACGTCAATCACGGACTCAATGTTGACGCAGGAATCTTCGTATCGTACATCGGCCTGTTCAGTTACTACAATTTCGACAATTGGACTTACCAGCCGTCGTATGTGTCCTCGAACACGCCTTGGTTTTTCAACGGTGTGCGCGTTCAGTGGTTCCCCACCAACAAATTGAAAATAGAGCCCTGGTTCATCAACGGATGGCAATCCTACGCCAAGTACAACGGCCATCCGGGTCTGGGGGGGCAGCTTCTATGGATGCCGCATGAATGGTTCAAGCTCGTTGCGAACCAGTACGGCTACGGACAGGATAATCTGGGCCTTCCGCACACAGAACGTATTCACACGGACGATAGCATCGAGCTCCGGTACTACAACAAGCCGGAGAACATGGGTCTCTCGAAGATGGCATTCTCCCTGACGGCAGATGCGGGAGCCCAGTACGGCGGGGGACTTTGCGGAACCTGCGCACCAAGCCAGGGCAAGGACTCGTTTGTCGGTTGGATGCTCTACGACCGGATATGGTTCCACAAGGACACGTACGCCATTACGCTGGGCGGCGGAGAGATGAGCAACTGGGGCCGCTACCTGACCTTGCTGCCGCCGATTGACGGTGCGGACGCTGTAACCGGCTCAGTTTACTTTCCGGAAAGCCCCGGCCAGCGGGCCCACATGTGGGACAGCACGGTGACTTTCCATTGGATGCCTAGACAGTACATCACCTGGTGGGCCGAGGTTGGCTATCGCCACTCCGACGTGCCGTACTTCGCTGGACGAGGCGGCGTAACACCTCCCGGCTTCCCTCTCGGTGGAACCAATGGTTTTCCTCAATACTACACATGCATGTCGGGTGCAACATCGGGAACGGCGAACCTGGCCGCTGCGGAAACGGCCTGCGGCGGCGGAGCTAGCAGTGTCTGGTTCCCGGATCTTCGCCGCAGTGAAACGAAGGCTTCTGTTGGTGTGATGGTGAAGTTCTAGCGCGGAGGAGAACCCTGCCGTTCCTTAGGGTGACAGATGCGTAATCTGCTGGTGCAAGCGCTCTTGCTGGCGGCAGCCTTGGATCACCTCATCGCTGCGGATCCTGCCTGGAAGAGCAAGCCGGCTGCCCAGTGGACAGAAGAGGATGCCAAGCAAGTCCTCACCAAGTCGCCTTGGGCCAGGGAGATCAAAGCCGGGGTTACGCGCCGGCTGACTGAGGACCAACTCAGGGAAGCCGGACAAATGGGACAGCCCCGCGGCGTCGGCAATGAGGGGGTGGATCCGAAGGGCAGCGGGCCAAAGGTATCACCAAATGTCTTCTCGGGCCCCGGAGGTGACGACCGCAGCTCTCGTTCTCTTCCCGGTTTCATTACACTCAAACTGCGCTGGGAGAGCGCTCTCCCTGTACAGATCGCGGAGATGAAAGCGCATGAGACCGAGCCTCCTACGTTGGAGGGCGACGGATACCGCATTGCCGTCTATGGCGTCCCAAGAGCCGGCTTCAAAGGCGACCCCGAAAAATTGGGCGAACCTCTGAAAAATCTGGCCGCCCTGAAGCGCGAGGGGAAAAAGGATGTGAGACCAGTTAGGGTTGAGGTATTCCAGCGGGAAGACGACGTGGTCGTGGTTTATCTGTTTCCCTTGTCCGCGGAAATCACCAAGAACGATGGGCGAATTCAATTCGACGCACACATCGGACGTATTGTTTTCACAGAAACGTTCAACCTGAATGAAATGGAGTTTATGGGGAAGCTGGAGCTTTGACATTGAGGCCGCCCAAATCATCGGGACCGATAATGAACACTTGCGAATCTCGGTGGCAACCAATAACGCGGATCGGCTGGGTCTCACGTCTTCCTTATAGACTGAAGGCAAAGCTCGCATTGGCGGTGCCTGGCGGCCTCTCTCTCGTGGGGCTGATTGCCTGCACTTGGCTATCGTTCCGTTTCGGTCTGAGTAGTTTGGCGTAGTTTGTGACTTGGAGTTACCTATGAAAAGCATGCTACACGTTACGGCGGCTCTGCTGCTGTTAACTTACTCATTGCTGAGTCTTGCGGGCTGCGGCAATGTACACGCGCAAGCAGACGCGGCGGCAGCGGGGGCTCCTCCGGCGGCGCAAGTAGTTCCCGCCGCAGATCCCAGCCTGTTTACTGTGGATCATCCCGAACAGTTTCCGCTCGCCACGGCAACAGCGCGCCCTGCCACCTCCGAGTTGGTTGTCACGGGCACAGTCACCCCCGACGTGACCCGCAATGTCCCCGTGGTCTCGCTCGCCTCCGGGCGCGTCAACGCCATTCACGCGCGGCTCGGGGACACAGTGAAAAAGGGCCAGTTGCTTATGACCATTCGTAGCGACGACGTCTCGGGTGGATATTCGAACTACCGCATGGCCGTTGCGGATGAGATTCTCGCCCGGGCTCAGTATGAACGCGCGAAGGATCTCTATGAACACGGCGCCATAGCCCTGAACGATCTGCAAGTGGCGCAGGACACGGAAGACAAGGCCAAGATAGCCGTAGACACGGCTGCCGAGCATCTCCGTTTGCTCGGCAACGACCCCGACAAGCCGGCTTTTATGGTAGATATCTTCGCACCTACCTCGGGAGTGCTTACCGATCAGCAAGTAACTACCGGGTCACTGGTGCAGGCGTACAACACGCCGTACCCATTTACCATCTCCGACCTGTCATCCACCTGGGTTGTCTGTGATGTGTATGAGAACGACTTAGCCAATGTCCGGCTCGGTGACTCCGCGGACATCACCTTGAATGCCTATCCTGGCCGCGTGTTCAAGGGAAAGGTGAGCAACATTGGCTCGATTCTCGACCCCAACATTCGCACGGCCAAGGTTCGCATGGAAGTTCAGAACCCGGGCATCATGCGGCTGGGCATGTTCGTGAGGGCCACCTTCCATGGGCAAACCAGCGAGATGCATACCATCGTTCCCGCTTCCGCCATTATGCACATGCATGATCGTGATTTCGTCTTCACACCCGCGCCTGATAAGAAGTTTCGCCGATTGGAAGTGGTCGGCGGTGACCTCGTGTCCGACAACGTGAACCTGCAAGAGATCAAGTCCGGGTTGGGACCAGGCCAACAAGTGGTTACGAACGCGCTGGTCTTAGACCACGTACTCGCTCAGTGATTGTGATTCGGACCTTGGGGATTTGGAGAGAAAGCCAGTGGCCTGTCGCAGTGAGTTCGTGAGCATAACACAACCGCTCCCTTTGGTCACGGCTCAGTCTCAGACGGGTTTTGCTGAGCCGCGACCGGAGGAAGCGATATCGGTGTTCTATCCGCTACGCACGATTAGCACATCGGCCGTCAAAACAGGAAACAGGGAATGATTCGGGCTCTTGTAGACTTTGCGCTTAACAATAAGTTTGTGGTGATGTCCATTGCCATCCTGTTGGCCGGCTGGGGGGCTATCTCGTTTCACAATCTGCCAGTGGAGGCCTATCCCGATATCGCCGACAACTATGTGACCGTCATTACCCAATGGCCGGGACGTTCCGCCGAAGAGGTGGAACAGCAGGTGACCATTCCGATCGAAATTCAAATGGCCGGAATGCCGCACATGACTTTTCTGCGCTCCGAGTCGATTTTCGGCCTCTCGTTCGTGATCATGATCTTTGACGACACTTCCGTCAACGATTGGAACCGGCAAAAGGTGCTGGAAAGGCTCACTCAGGTCAATCTCCCGAATGGACAAAACCTGCAGCCTCAAATCGGCACTGACTGGAGCACCACGGGCCAGATTTATTGGTACACGCTGAGGAGTACCAATCCGCGGTATGACCTGATGGAATTGAGGTCCCTGGAAGACTGGGTCCTGCTCAAGCAGTTCAAGTCAGTTCCCAACGTTGTCGACGTTTCCGACTTCGGTGGCACGGTACGCGAATATCAGGTACGTGTCGATCCTAACAAACTCGTCTCATATGGATTGAGCATCGGCCAGGTGGAGCAGCAACTCGCCAACAACAACATCAATGCCGGTGGCAGCTTCGTCGAAGTCGGCATGCAGCAGATGAACGTTCGCGCGCTCGGGCTCTTCAGCACCGTGCACGACATCGAGCAGACCGTCCTAAAAACCCAAACCGGCACGGCCCTTCGAGTGAAAGACATCGCGAACGTGATCCAGGGCCCCAAGATCCGGTTGGGCCATATGGCCCGGGCCAACCACATGGAGGACGGGCGCATCATCGACGAGCCCGATGTCATCCAGGGCGCCGTGTTGCTGCGCAAAGGCGCCGAGGAGGAACCCACACTCGAAGCCATTCACAAGAAAGTCGAAGAGCTGAACAACGGCATCCTGCCTCCTGGTGTGAAGGTTGTGCCCATGCTAGATCGCAGTGATCTCCTTCATTTCACCCTGCATACGGTGATGCATAACCTAGCCGAAGGCATGATTCTGGTCAGCGTCATCCTCTTCCTGTTCCTTCTCAATGTGCGTGCGGCTCTCATTGTCGCGCTTACCATTCCGTTCTCTCTGCTGTTTGCCTCGATCTGGCTCGATTTGAGCCATATTCCGGCTAATCTTCTCTCACTGGGCGCACTGGATTTCGGAATGGTTGTGGATGGAACGGTAGTCATGGTGGAAAACATCATCCGGCATCTGAGCCGAATTCGCCACCAGAACGGCGCTGGGCTCCCGAAAACTACCGCGGAGATCATCCGCGAGGCCTGCCATGAAGTTCAACGGCCGGTGTTTTACGCCATCGCCATCATCATCACCGCTTATCTGCCCATCTTCACGCTGCAGCGCGTGGAGGGCCGGTTATTCAGGCCCATGGCCTGGACGGTTGCCCTGGCTCTTCTCGGCGCCATGACGTTTTCCATTCTCATCGCTCCGGTGCTCGCCGCCACTTTTTTCCGTAACGGCGTTCGGGAACGGCGCAACCTGGTGATGGATTATCTGACGGAGCGCTATCGCCGGCGGTTGCGCTGGGCCGTTGGGCATCGTTGGATCGTGGCTTTCGTGGCACTGATTTCTGTGGCGGGGACGATCTATCTGGGCTTCGGCGGCGTCATTGGTGCCGAATTTCTGCCACATCTGGATGAAGGCGCTATCTGGGCACGCGGCACTCTGGCCAATAGCACAAGTCTCTCCGAGGGCGAAAAATTCACTAACAACTGCCGCGTTGTTTTTGCATCGTTCCCGGAAGTGAAAACCGTCGTATCCCAGGTCGGCCGGCCCGATGACGGTACTGACACCGGGGGATTCAGCAACACCGAGTATTTTGTCGATTTGAAGCCGCACGACCAGTGGCGTCCTGTGTTTCATAAAAGGAAAGAGGACTTGATCGCCGCCATGAACCGCGCGCTGGAGAAGTACCCGGGTGCGATCTGGAACTTCTCGCAGCCCATCGAGGACAACGTCGGAGAGACGCTCACTGGCACCAAGGGCTCGCTGGCGCTCAAGATTTTCGGGGACGACCTCAAGACTCTCGAGCACAAGGGCGAAGAGGTCACTGCCGTCCTCTCGGCCATCCCCGGCATGCATGACGTCAAGCTCTTGCGCGATTTCGGCCAGCCAAATCTCAACTTATCCATCGACCGCCGCCAGGCGGCTCGTTTTGGAATCAACGTCGCAGATATACAGGACGGCGTTCAGACGGCTGTGGGCGGTAACGCGGTGAGTCAAGTGCTGATCGGCGAACAGCGCTACGACGTAGTGGTGCGTTACCAGGCGCCCTATCGGAATACCCAGCAGGCCATCGCGAAAGTTCGCCTGCTTTCCCCGTCGGGAGAGCGCGTGTCCCTGGCGCAGTTGACTAATGTTGAGGTCAAAGACGGAGCGTACGACATCTACCGGGAAGGCAACACCCGCTACGTGGCGGTAACCTTCAACGTTCGGGGCCGCGATCTGGGGACCACGGTCGAAGAGGCGATCAAGAGGATCAGTGAAAAAGTGAAGATGCCGCCGGGTTATGGCATCGGCTGGTCGGGCGAGTACGAAAGCGAAAAGAGGGCCGAAGCACGGCTGGCCGTCATCGTTCCGCTGACCATCCTGGTCATCTTCATCATTCTCTACACCATGTTTCGCTCTTACAAATGGGCGCTGCTCATTCTGTTAAACGTGGGCATGGCTCGCATCGGAGGCTTGCTGGCTCTCGTACTTACCGGAACTTACCTCAGCGTATCCTCTGGCGTCGGAATGTTGGCGCTCTTTGGAGTATCTGTGCAAACCGGCGTCATCATGCTCGAATACATCAACCAGCTTCGCGCGCGGGGCCACTCGATCGTCGACGCCGCGGTGGAAGGCGCGGTACTGAGACTTCGTCCCATCATGATGACCATGCTCGTGGCAACCCTTGGACTCCTGCCCGCGGCGCTGTCGCATGATATCGGATCCGATTCGCAGCGGCCCTTCGCCATCGTGATCGTAGGCGGCCTCATTTCCGACCTCTTGCTCAGCATCGTTCTGCTGCCCACGTTCTACGCATGGATCGCGAAAGATGGCGATCAACTTCCCGAGCCGGAAGGTTCTTTCGAGGCGTTATGAAAACCAGGTTCGCAATTCTGCCTATGAGAAACATCCGGTTTAGTCTGGTGGCGGTCGTAATCGCCTGTTTGTTGGCGCCGGTTTCGTCATTCGCCCAGGCGCCCACGCGGATTACACTGGACCAGGCCATCCAATTGGCGCTCCAGCACAACCACACCCTGCAAGCTGCCCATACTACCATTCAACAGAACCAAGCCGCGGAAATCACCGCGAACCTCCGCCCGAATCCGACGTTCTTCACCGACTGGGAATACCTGCCGCTCTCCAGTCCGCCGGGCCAGACCGTGGGGCAGTACCTTCAAGCGTCAACCGAAGGCGACATTGGGTTGAGTTATCTCTTTGAACGCGGCCACAAGCGGGCGCGCCGTTTGGAAGCGGCCAAAAACACAACCGCCGTTACGCGCTCACAGGTGGCGGACAATGCGCGCGGCATCGCGTTCCAGGTGGGCTCTCTGTTCGTCAATGCCCAGCTTGCGGAATCGACCCTCGAACTCGCCGAGCGCGATCTGAAGAGCTTTCAGCAAACCGTCACCATCAGCGAAGTCCAGCACAAAGATGGCAGCCTGAGCGAGAACGATTACCTCAAGATCAAGCTTCAACTCGTGCAGTTCGAAGGCGACGTTCAACAGGCGTTACTCAACAAGGCACAGTCACTTTCGGATCTCAGGCAGCAATTAGGCTACGAATCCGTGCCTGCCAATTACGATGTCGTGGGCGAGTTCGAATACCGGCCGCTGATCGTCACTATCGAAGAGTTGCAGGCGAAAGCCCTTCAGAATCGGCCGGATCTGCGCGCCGCAGTCTTGGGTGTAACCGCGGCCAACAGCCAATATACGCTGGCCCAGGCGAACGCCAAGCAGGATTTCACTGTCTCAGGCAACTATTCACACGTCAACGGAATCAATGGCGCCACCTGGTCGTTCAGCATTCCGCTTGCGGTCTTCGATCGCAACCAGGGCAACATCGCGCAGACGCGAATTGGCATCCGGCAAGCCGAGCAGCAGCAGAAGGCGGCCCAGGGCCAGGTGCTGACAGATGTAAGAGACGCATACGAGGCGCTACAGGAGAATGCGAAGATTGCCCAGCTCTACAAAACCACCTATCTCGATGTGGCGCAGAGAAGCCGCGACATCAGCGAATACGCCTACCGCCGCGGCGCCATCGCGCTCTTGGACTTTCTGGACGCCGAACGCAGTTATCGCGCGACGCAGCTCGCGTACCGTCAGGCCGTCGCGGCTTACTTGACCGCTATGGAGCAACTGCGCCAGGCAGTGGGGACCCGTGAATTGCTTTGATACTGTGGTCCTCAGCACTGCAGCGGCAACGGACCGGCAGTGAAATCCAAAACGGAAAGTGACATCGATGAAAAAGGCACAAGTTCGAGCGCGCATTGAAGAGATCGGCATCATTCCCGGCATTCGCGTGACTAAGGCCGGGCGCGCAAAGTTCGCCGCGGAAGCGGTCCATCGCGCCGGAATTCCCATCGCTGAGATCACCATGACGGTGCCCGGCGGGGCCGATGTGATTTCGCATCTGGCCAAAAGTCTACCCGACATGGCCGTCGGTGCGGGAACGGTGTTGGATATCGAGACTGCCCGCCGCTGCCTGGATGCCGGCGCCACCTTCTTGACCAGCACGGGGCTCGTCCCAGAGGTTGTGGAGTTCGCGTTGAAAAACGATGTCGTCGTGTTCCCGGGCGCTATGACCCCAACGGATGTGATCGCTGCATGGAAGATGGGCGTCGACTTCGTCAAGATCTTCCCTTGTGGTCCCCTGGGCGGCCCCAGTTACATCCGCGCTCTGAAATTCCCGTTTCCCCACGTCCCGTTGATTGCTACCGGTGGCGTCAATCAACAGACTGCCGGCAATTTCATTCTGGCCGGCGCCGTGGCTCTGGGCATTGGCTCGGAGTTGATCAACCCCGAAGGCCTCCCCATGATGAAGGAAGAACAGATCAATGAACTGGCGCGCAGATATCTCAAGATCATAAAAGCCGCCCGCGCGCAAAAGAATGAAGGGTGAACACTATGTCAAACCACTTACTGATGGTCTTCGGGTTGAGCCTGCTGGGAACGGTAGCGCCTTTGCTCCGCGCGGAGGGAGCTGCGGAGAACGGGCCCAAGCAATCATTTGAGGTGACCAACACCGAGCGCACGCCCTTCGCGCCTGGCGGAACCATCCACGTAAATGGCTCATACGGCTACCTGGCTGTTGAAGGCTGGGATGAGCCCGAGGTCGAGGTCACAGTGATCAAATCCACCAACCGTTTTTACCAACCCAATCAAAAGCAGCAGGAGGAGCAGCGCTTCGAGGGCGTTCATGTGGTTACAGAACGCCGCTCTGAAAAAGAACTCGAAATTTCGACGAACCCCCCAGTCCGCAAAACCGTCTTTTTCTTTCCCCGGCCGCTCCTGCCGAGCCCCAGGCACGGCTTAACGCCGGACTACCGGATACATGTGCCCCGCAACTCACAACTGGTTGTCCGCCACGACAACGGCTACGTCTGGGTGAGCGATGTCACCGGAGACATCGAGGTGCGCAGCCACACGGGCGACATGATCGTCATGTTGCCCGACCCTGGTCCCTTCTCGATCGATGCGAGAACCGGACTGGGCAGTGTGTCATCGGATTTTGTGGGCAAAGGCCATCACTACGTCGCAGGTACGCATTTCGCATTTGCTGGCTCGACTCCGGCACGGCGGGTCTTCCTGCGCATGGGAACTGGATCCATCACGATCAAGAGCGGTCCATCGTCTGGGCCTGTACGTAAGGATTAGGCCGCCGATGCGACCATGAGAATGTAAGTTCGCTCCGCCCCCGCAAAGTCCAGCGCCCCGCTTAATGTACCCATTCACACGGTGCTCACGTATGCTGATTATTGCTGTTCTGCGCTTATCGAAGGACTGTAATGAATCTCACTGTTACTTTATTATTCGTATGTATGAGTTTGGCGTTCCCCGCCACTGCGGCCGGCCAAACCACGGAACCAGGTCAGACGCCCGCGGGTTCCCCAACGACTCCTCCATCGTCCGCGCCAGTGGATCGCCCGGTCTCCTGGAAGCTGCTACTTCCCAACCTGATCAGCGATCAGGAGCGCATCTGGACGTTTCCCGCCAGACTCGCGCAGGGGAAAAACTGGCTTCCCACGGCGGCCGTCCTGGGAGCCACTGCCGGACTGATCGCGCTCGACCCACCCGAAGCCTCCTTTTTCCGGGGTACATCGCGATTCCACGCGTTCAACAATGCTTTTACGGGCAACGCCACGGTCGTCGGGACCATTGCGGTTCCCGTCTCGCTTTACGCAGTCGGACTGGTGCGGAAAGATTCGAAAATGCAACACACCGCGCTGCTGGCGGGTGAGGCTATAGCAGATGCCGAAATCCTGACGACGGTTTTGAAGGACGCCACTGGCCGCGTGCGGCCGGCCGCCATCCCGGCCAAGGGAAATTTTTCCGATAGCTGGTTTGAGAGCGGTGGTTCAGTCATCCGAGGGAGTGGGAGCTTCCCGTCCGGGCACTCCATAGCGGCCTTCTCGCTCGCCGCGGTGGTTGCCCGGCGCTATGGAAACCATCGCTGGGTTCCATATGCCGCCTATGGCATGGCGGCAGTGGTCGGATTTTCGAGGCTATCCTTGTCGGCCCACTTTCTGTCCGACGTGTTCATGGGAGGCGCGCTAGGATATTCCATCAGCCGCTTTGCGGTTCTCCGCCAGTAGAACAGGATTTGGGATTTGGGACTTAGCAGTCGGCGGTTCGACTGCGGTCAGG
The DNA here is from genome assembly GCA_035297145.1 of Bryobacteraceae bacterium. GTDB lineage: Bacteria > Acidobacteriota > Terriglobia > Bryobacterales > Bryobacteraceae > QHXW01. The sequence goes on along the minus strand of DATGZN010000073.1, from coordinate 39,530 downwards.
CCTGATCCAGCCAGGCACGGCATGCGTCCATTTCCGGAGAAGAGCTGTCCCTGTATTCGGCGACACTCACGCCTCCAAATCCCAAATCCCAAATCCCAAATCCTATCTTCGCCCCCGCAGCCGCTCCAAAGCCCGCCTGTCGCGCTTCGATGGCTTTCCTTCCCGCGGCGCTTCGAAGTGCGGCATCGCTTTCCGCTCCTCTGCCAGCTTCATCCGCTGCTCCCGGCTCTCTTCCGTTTCGCGGTAGAGGGTCTGCGCAACTGCCGCTGGTCCGCGCGTCTCACTCAGAAGCAGAACTTCCAACTGAAACTCGCCGCCGTCGTTCTTCACCTGCAGCACGTCGCCGGCGCGCACCTCCCGCGATGCCTTGGCTGTTTGCCCGTTGGACTCAATCCTGCCGAGTTCGCAAGCGCGGGACGCGAGTGCGCGCGTCTTAAAAAATCGCGCAGCCCACAACCATTTGTCGATCCTCACTCACCAAATCCCAAATCCTAAATCCCAAATCCCGATTCAAACAAACTTGTACACGCCCGGAACCGGCAGAGGCATCGGCTCCATCCCCTTTTTGTAGTCGAAGTCCTTCGGCTGCAAGTCCTGTTTCGACGCCATGATCATGTCCCAGGTAATCTTCATTCCCGAATACGCCGACTCACGGCCCATGATCGCCGTCATCGTGCTCTCCGCGATTCGCATTCCCTGATTGATATACGGGCCCGCACCCGTGATGCTCTTGATCATGTCGATGTGTTCCTGCACGTACGGATTGATGCCTTTGCCGCCCATATCCATCCCGTTGCTGCGCCCCTTGGTTCCCACGATCATGTCGCTCACGTCGCGATGCAGTCCGTTCGGGTATTGCCTGCAATAACTCGAAAGGTGAATGCCGCCCGGGTACACAAAGTCGGAAGACATGTGGTCGTAGATATTCCCGTATAGCGGTTCGCGTGGACGCCACGCAGCGCCGCCAGAGGCAACCACTTCGACCGGGTGCGCTCCCATCACCCAATTCATGAAATCGATATTGTGGAAATGCTGCTCGACAATCTGGTCGCCACAAATCCAGATGAAGGAATACCAATTGCGGTGCTCCCATTCCATGTCGCCCCATTTCGGATCACGTGCATCCGCGTGGAACACCGGGCCACTCAGATAGTTGGAGTTCAGCGCCACAATTTCGCCGACCGCGCCGTTGTGGATCTTGTCGAGGGTCTCGACATACTCGCGGTGCGCGTGGCGCTGCGCGCCGGACATTACCGTCAGATGCTTCTCTTCCGCCTTCTTCGCCGCGGCCATGAAGCGCCGCACGCCCACGGGATCCGTGGCGATCGGCTTCTCGGTGAACACATGCTTGCCGGCGTCGACCGCTGCTTCAAAGTGTTGCGGCCGGTAGCCGGGCGGTGTCGCCAGCATGACGATGTCAACATCCGAGTTGATCAGTTTCTGAAACGCATCGAATCCGACAAAATGATGTTCCGGATCGACCTTAATGCCCGCCCGGATCGACGCCGCCAAATCGTCCGCGCTCATCTGAACCGGCTTGCCATTGCGCTCCACGGTGATGCCGGCATCGCGCGAGACGTATCGCGCGTTGTTTCGCAGCCGGTCGAGCGAGCTCTCCAGGTGGTCTTCGAAAACATCCGCCATGGCGACCAGCTCGACGTTCTCATTGCCCGTGAGCAGATTCACCACCGCCTGTGTGCCGCGCCCGCCGCAGCCCACCAGGCCAGCTTTTAACTTGTCCTTCGACGGCGCGCCCCGCGCCAGTGCCGTAGCCGATGCCGCGGCCAGAAATGCTCTACGAGAAACCGAATGGGAAGGCGTCATATGCCAGCATGATATAACACCTATGACAGCCTGAATCGACTGGCCTCGGCCAGTGGCACTGGCTACACCCAGAGCAACTTTTCCGTCCTCGCCAAAAACGGTAGCAACGCACCGCATCTGAGCACGACCGCGTTCAACAACCAACACTCCAGACTCAAGGAGAAGATCAGACCATTCGTTCCGAACCACGTATCCAGTCGTGCGTCTCGTAAAATAGTACCGTCACGAACCGTAGGCTATTGCCACATTTGAGGGGGGATATACCCTCTCACGGGTGCAGACTATAGTACTCGGCATGCCCCAAAATTTACAGAAATTAAGCCTTGTCCAATCGGCAAAAATCCATTATTCATTTCCTGGGCCAATTTAATTCCAGTTGACGAAGAGAAAATTGTGACGATCCGGTTACTGTTGGCCCTGGTATTTGTGTGCGCGCTTGCACCCGCGCAGCATCGCGTTGATTCCCGAAACCTCTACGAGCGGGTACTCGCGGTCGTACCCATGGTCGGGTCGGGCACGCTGAGTGACCCGGTGCGTCCCGCCTACGCACCGCTCCCCGCGGCTTCCGCGATCACCAACCCGATTCCGACGGGCGCAACATCCAACGGCGTCATCCCACTGCGTCAGGGGATCATCGCATTCAGTTACGTGACGAGCGACGACGGCAAATTGGCCCTGGTCGAGTTCGTTGCGGCCGATCGCGGCGCGTTCAAGGATCTGTTGGCTGACACCACGGTGAAGGCGTTTCTCAAAGGTCGCGACAGCATAGACGACGCCGTCGCAGAGTTCCTGAAGCATAAGGCGAATTTCACCCTCGACCAGTTGGGAGCCATAGTGCCATGAGAAAACTCCTGATTGCTGCTCCACTCTTCCTCGGGGCGTCTGCTTTCGCTGCGTTCACTGCTTACTACGGTCCGGATGCGCTGACGTCGATCAATACGACCGACTGGGGCCAAAACGGCTCGCTGACCGCCACCAGCAGCGGCTTAACATCCGCGGACGCCAATGGCGGCTCGCTGATTTCCAAGGTCACACCGGCGGGACCCTCACAGTCCCAATACGAGGCTGACATTACGCTCACCCTCACCACATCCGGCGGTGTCTTCGACGTGTACCTCGACGCGAGTACTAATGCGTTGTCCTCACCAGCAACAGCGAGCGGCACGTACTACGTCTTTGAGCTGGCTCCGACATTCAGTGGCTCCGCCTGCTCGGCGGTTCTGTCAGCGTACAAACGAGTATCTAACACGATCACATCACTGTCGACCACCACGGTCCCCTGTCATAACGGGACGGTGGTCCGTGCCGTAAGCACGAGCCACAGCGAGATCTGCGCGTATATCGATGGCGCTCCTTATGCCATCATCAGCGACAGCTCCATCACTTCGGGTCTGCCAGGTGTGGGCGTACGAAACGCGCCCGCAGGAAACACCATCAGCTCGGTCAGTCTTTACCCCATCGACACGACTCCCCCGAACAGAATCAACGCACAAACATTCGGAACATCTGTGTTCCCCAATCGGGTCGATTTGCAGTGGCAGCCGGTTACCGACGATCCTAACGGCTCAGGGATCGCCTATTATTCCATCCGCCGCGGCGCCCTTTTGGCGAACGTCACAAAGCCAGAGTTCTCGGACGAAACGGTAAGTCCCGGCACAAAATACACATACAACGTCTGGGCCGTTGACTACGACCAAAACATAAGCGCTATCGAGCTCGTCGTTCAGACGCCTCCCGCCAATGCCATCGACCCACGCCGTGTTGGTGTGCGCCCCACCGGGTCCTACTGGGGCGGAGCGGGCGAGCAGATTGACACGCTCTCCGGAAATCTGAACTATTCCACGCAGCTTTTCAAAGCCATGGGCCGCGGCGGCTGGGGCGCCGGCCTCAACTTAAGCTACAACTCCCAGCTCTGGCGGCAGGACCCCGGCGGTACCTGGAAGCTGGATGACGACGTCGGCTACGGCCTCGGCTGGCGCTTGCAAGCCGGTGCCATCGTACCGTTCTACTCCGGCTACTTCACCATTGACCACTACACGTTCATCGATCCCACCGGCGCCGAGTATCGCCTCGACCAGAACAACGGCGGCATCTGGACCTCAACGCAAGGCATCTACGTCTCGTACGATTCCACCGTCACTCCGGGAGTTCTGCACTTCCGCGACGGCAGTTTCTGGACCATGGGCGCCACTTCCGCCGGTACCGAGCAGGATGCGGGCACCATGTACCCCACCGTCATGGAGGACTCGAACGGCAACCAAATCCTGCTCTACTACAACGCCGGCCTCGGCGTGAGTTTCTCGAATTCCTGTGCCCGTTTCAACTACATCGAAGACGTGCGGGCGATACCCAACCCCACAACGCGCCAGACCTACACGTTCACGTACAATACCGATGCCATCCCACACCTCACCCAAATCAACAACGTCCTCGGCAACGGCTCGGAGAACTACACGCTCGGCTATTTCGAGAATGCGACCCTGGCATCGCCATTCAGTGCGCCGGTGTCGTTTGGCACCACGACGATGCTGCAATCCATTGCGGTGACCAACCTCGGCCTCAGCACATCGTTCACCTACGACACCACTACCAACTCGGGTGAATTGACGTCGATGACCACGCCCTACGGCGGCAAGATCCGATGGGCGTATGTTCCCTTCACTTACAGCGGGACGCGCACGCTTCGGGAGGTGGGGAACCGGTACCTGACGACAACCTCCGGAGGCACCGAGACGGCCGCGTACGTCTTCACCCGGCCTACCGGCGATTCGAGCCTCAGCCTGCATTCCGGCCTCACCATCGACGACCCCAGCGGCATCGGCGAGAAGGCCTGGACCTTCGCCACCACCGGCACCGCAGCGCTACTCGGGACGGTCACGCAATACCAAGACCGCCCCTCGTCCGCCCAGGCCAGCTCACCCTTGCAGAGCAAGACGTTTACATGGGTCCAAGATTCTCTCGGGAACCCCTACATCGGGACCGTGCTGACAGCGCTGAACCCTACCGGCGCCAACATGCAATCGAAGACCACGCAGACGCTGGACACGAACGGCAACGTGCTGACCAGCAACATTTACGATTACCCCAGCCTAACCACGCCTGCGCGCACGTACACCAACACATACATCACCGATTCGCACTGGACGTCATACTACATCAATAACCGGGTACTGACGAGCACAGTGCAAAACTCATCGACGCCGGCCATCACGCTAGTCACCAATACCTACGACCCGTTCCCATCAAATCCGGGAACGATGTACGAGCATGACCCGTTCTACAACAACACGAGCTTCCAATATCGCGGCAATGTCTATCAATCGACGCGCGCGGGCTCGCCGATGATCACTACGTTCTACGACGTCGGTGGCAACCCCACCTCGGCGACCGATGGCACCACTACTACCGCGGTATCCACGAGTTCCACCACCAACTACGCCGCGCCGAGTGTCATTACGCCCAACTCCAACAGCAATCTCCAGACCACCGCCTCGTACACTTCGTGGCTGAGCATGAGCACCGTCACCGGCCCCAACAGCACGACGGCATCCACAGTTTACGACACCTACGGCCGCCCCTACACGAGCAGCTCGATCTATGGCGCCGGCACTAGCTACAGCTACTCCAACGACGTACCATACGTAATCACGGCGACAACGTACAACACAAATGGCACCAGCCACTGGACTCAGACAACGCTCGATGGCTTCGGCCGCGCCATCACGGTCTTGCGCGGCACTGGCGGCACTACGGTATCCAGAGTCGACACCATCTACGCCCCCTGTGCCTGCTCGCCAACAGGCAAGGTGCAAAAGGTTTCCCAGCCCTATGTGCCCGGCAATACGCCCGTCTACACCACCTACACCTACGACGGCATGGGCCGCACCCTCAGCGTGCTCCTGCCCGACGGCGCCAGTTCGACCTCGTATGCCTACTCCGGCAACACCACCACGATCACCGATCCTGCGGGAAAATGGAAGATGCAGACCATGGACGCCATGGGCGACCTCATCCAGGTGACCGAACCAAACCCGGCGGGCGGAGCGAACTACGTCACCCAGTACACCTACGACCTTCTGAGCCACCTGACGCAGGTCAGCATGACGCGACCCAGTGGCACGCAGACGCGCACCTTCGCCTACGATTCCAACCAGCGGTTGCTGAGCGAGACGCATCCCGAGAGCGGCTCCAAAATTTACACATACAATACCGACGGCACGTTGGCTTCGAGAACAGACGCTAAGGGAATTACCACGAAGTACACGTATGACACCTACAAGCGGCTGACCATGAAGTCGTACTGGTACATGTACAACGGTGTTCTCACGGAGGATACAACTCAGCGCCTCACGCTAACCTACGACACCAATCCCCTCAACAGCACGTATTCTCAAAACTCTTGGGGAAGGCTGACAACGGCGCAATGGAACTACCCGACCGGCAGGGCCTGCGGCGCAGAAACCGGGGCCTCCTACTACATGTACAGCTATACAACGGCGGGGGAGATGGCGGGTAAGACGTTGGATATTACCCGTAACACCGATCGGTGCGGTTACGGCTATACCTGGCAACACCTCGACTTTGCCGGCTCCTTCACGTACGACAACGAAGGCCACATGTTATCGATGACATACCCCGTTTATTCAAAGTACCAAAACGGCCAAATAGTCCAGCAGCCGCAGCTCACCTACACGTACACGTACGACGGTATGGGCCGGCAGTATAGCGCGCTGAACAGTGTGACGAACACCTCGTGGCCTGCCAGCGCTTCGTATGGCCCTTCGGATGAATTTCTCCAGGCGTTTAACAATATCGGCGTCCCTGTCGAACAGCGAACCTACAACAGTATGCTGCAGGCGACCAAAGTAAACGGCGCACAATACAATTACCCGGCCACAGGCAACAACGGCCGCATCAGTTCAGAGGTTGATAGCCGTGGCCAAACGCTGTACTTTTCCTACGACAGCCTGAACCGCCTGGCCGCCGCCAGCGGTAACGGCGTTGGTGTGCCTACGGGCGGCGCTTGGTCGGAAAGCTACAGTTACGACGGCTTTGGCAATCTCCTGGCCAAAACCCCCGCCGGCACGGCGCCCACTCTGAGCGTGAACGTAAACTTGAACAATCAGATCACTACGCAAGGCTACGATGCCAACGGCAACACTGGGGGAAGCTTCGACTATGAAAACCGGCTCACCACGGAAGACCTCGATGTGTACTCCTATGGGCCGGATAACCTCCGCATCTGGAAGGTGCGGTCGGACGGCAGCCAGGATGTGTATTTCTACGATCCGGCGGGCCGCAAGTTGGCAGTCTACCAAGTGTCGAAAACCAGCGGCGCACAATACTACATCGGCGGAGGGACGATGATTCCCCCGGAACAGCAGCCTGAATGGTTCGCGGGCATAGTTCTGGGAGGAAGAGACAAGCTCGGCTCGGCTGGCACCGACGCCTACTACCCCTACGGCGAAGATTACCCGAACTGGGCTCCCGTCACCGACGCCGACAACTTCGCCACCTACTACCGCGACGTCAACACCGGCTACGATTACGCCAAAAATCGTTATTACTCCAACACCACCGGCAGGTTCCTCACCCCGGACCCGACCAACGCCAGCATGAATATGACAAACCCTGGCAGCTTCAACCGCTACACCTACGCAGGCAACGAACCGATAAATACCAACGACCCAACCGGCCTCGACGGTTTTCAAGATTCCCAATGCTTAGACCCCTACTACGCCACCACCCACGCACAATGTCAGGGCCCAGGGTCGCCCTACTGCATCACGCATCCTGGCGACGAAAGTTGCAATGGTGGCTGCAATGACCCGACAGCTCTCCCCTTCGCGCCCGGCGGGGGAGGCCCCGGCCCAGCTCCTTGCCCGCCAGCAGGTGGCGGACCGCCACCACCACCGCTGCCACCGCTGACGTGCACACTCTATGCACCGCATTTTTCTCCCGCAAACTCGAACCCGGCAAACGGCCCCGGTGGGTGGTTCGTGGACTCGATGTTCAATTTTTCGGCCTATGGTGGTGTGGGCGCCTATAATTGGACCGAAACCCAAAACTGGGACAATTTATTGTGGGCGAACGGTACACTCGGGTACAATGAACTCGGATCAGATCCACCACTTTTCTCTCCCCCAAGCTTGCCCAATAGCGTTACATACAAGGATGCGCCGGGACTGGCGGATAATTTCATGATAAGTAAGACGGGGGTGTATAACGCCATCATATTACTTACTCTAAACGTTACTGTCTATTCAGGAAAGCAGTCCTGCGGAATGTCTGTGCCTTGGTTTGTGGACATCACCGTCGTAAACAACATCGGTTCTGGCGTCGGAGGCACAGGATTTCCAAAATGAGGGGTGGTCATCTCCCAAATTACGCGCCATTCATCATCGCCGTCCTGCTAGCGTCCCGCTTGAGCGCCGCACAGACCGGGCAAAACCTGCCCAGAGACTTATCTGCCGCTAAACTGATTCAAGCCCTGACCGAGCCGATCAATCCGTACGAACACCCGGAATTCCTCGAGACGACCCACACTAGGATCTCCGATCGGGATCGCGCCCTCGCTAATTCACTTGTGGCGTTGGGTTCAACAGCCATTCCTGACCTCGATTCAGCCCTCGACCAGATCGCGCGACAAGGCGAGGAGACACCCCGTCCCTGGGACTCGAGATGGCTGCTGTACGCGTACGCCAAGATTCGAGGACCCAAGGCCTACCAACGGCTGCGCACTATGGCTGACGATCCGAAGCTCCGTTTCCTCAGCGGCCCCCTAGATGATTCGCTGGCTCTCGCCCTTCTCCTCACCTCGTATGTGTCCGTTTCGCGCGTTGCCCAACACTTTTTTGGCCTCCAGGTGGAGCCTCGATATTCGCTGGACTCGGTGATTTTGGCGTGGATGCAGGGAAATCGTACCGGGATGGAAGAGGAACTCGGGGCAAACGCGCGGTCCTCTCTCAAGTCATTGCTCGCTAAACGCTCTTGGGTAGACCTGGAGCACCACATGTGGCACGGTGCCCCCCGTTCTGATGCTGTCATAGGTTATCGCTTCGAGTTCGCCGGCGACTGGTCACAACCCGAGGAGACACTCGATCAGGGACTTCAGAATAGGCGGCGCTTCTATCCGAATGTAGACGAGCTTCCAACCGAGCCCAAATTGCTGACCCAGTTTGTCGATAAAGTCGGCAATAAATGCGTAAAGCGTGAAATCAGATTTGTTCTGCTTCCAGCAATACCCGAAGGCACGGGTTTCAGATATTTTGTCGACGACAACGATATGGAGGCTTTGCTACGAACGATCAGCGAATGTGCACTGCACACGCCATAAGGAAAAGGGGACGCAATTACCGCTGCTCAGAGGCCGTCGTCCACACACAGGCAGGCTGCAAACCGGCTGGGGGGAAAACACTCCACCCTCGACAGCCCCGTTAGACCGGCAGTTCCTTAACTGCGCGCTGATAGCCAGGTTCGACTTGGGCCAGCGACAAGTGCTGATAAAGCTCCAAAGACTTCTTACTGGCATGGCCGGAGATCAGTTGGATCTGGGAATCAGGCAGGCCCTGAGCTGTCAAAAACGTTAACATCTGGTGGCGAAGCAAATGTAGGAGAAAAAAGGGAGAAAAAAGGGGACGGGAGAAAAAAGGGGACGAGAAAAAAGGGGACGAGAAAAAAGGGGACAGACGCAATTACCACGCCTTAGAAAGCATCGTCCGCAAATAAGCATGTTTGCAAATCGGATCGGTCCGGCAGCTTTGCGGGACGTCCCCGCGCCCCAACGCGCAGTCTTCTTCCCGCTTGCCGTTCGAGTTGCTTCAGAAACTCTTGCGATCCCAGTGGCTCGCCGGTCTGCGTCGCACGGCGGACCTCATGCAGCTCGCCGTCCGACAGTCCCGACCGCAAGCCCTCTTTCCAGCTCGCATAGTGCCAATCGTCCAGAGCGCCATCGCGCCAGTCCAGCAGGACGTCGCTGGCTCCCTTCGAGCAGTGGGCGCGGGCACTCGACCAGGGCCAGGCCCACGGCATGGCGACGAGTCCAGCGCGCACCGGGTTCAGCTCCACATACCGCATGGCGTTTTCCAAGTGCGCGCCATCCAGAGGGCAGGAGAAGAAGCGATTTTGCCACAGATGGCCGCTGCGCCGTTCAGCCTGGTTAAGCGCGGCGGCATATTCGGCATGCGCCCGTCCGAAAGTACGGGCCAGCGAATGCTTACGTTCCGGCACGGCGACCACGTGAACATGGTTGGTCATGAGACAGTAGCTCAAGATCCGCGCGCCGTACTGCAGGGCGCGCCGGGACAGCAGATCCAGATAGAGTCTGCGATCGCTATCGGAGTAGAATACCTGCTGGTGGTTGTTGCCGCGTTGCGTGATGTGATGGGCAATGCCCGGGATGATGACACGAGGGCGACGGGGCACAAATCATGAGTCACTAGCGGGAGTCGAGTTCTCATGGAAAATGCCTCAGAGGCAATTACCACGCCTCAGAAAGCATCGTCCGCAAATCAGCATGGTTGCAAATCGGATCGGTCCTGCAGCCGCGGCGGTCCGGTTTCAGGGGTGACCATCGACAGAATCGCCGCTCCCGGCTCACTCGGTTGGGTCGACTGTCAGTCGGCCGGCGACACCCGCTGTCGGATCTCCAGAATCCGCGAGGTGATGATGGGCTGCTCGTATTCCGGATGGCGGAATTCCAGGTGCATGCCGCGTCCCACGTAGGACGGCTTCAGCATTGAGCCGCCCCAGTTGGAGCCTTCGATCTTCACCAGCACCGGTTCCGGGCAATACCGCGGGTGCCCGGAGATCAGCGCCGCGCCCGATTCAAACAGCACGATCGTGTAGGAACGATTCTGAGTCTCTACTTCCAGCGTGCTCTGGCGCGGCAGATCGCAAAGATAGACGCCGCCCTCAATCTCCGATTGGACGATGTTGTTATTCACCTGATCGCTCAGGTTGGGATGAGGGAACAATGGTTGCGTCAGGCTCCCCAATTACCGGCGCCTCCCTACAGAGAGTATAGACGTAACCTGCCGCAGTTGTCGCGTGCACGTTCCTGCCGGGCTACCGGTGCCTAATCCGGTCTGCGTCCCACCGAAGCCCGGACGAACCAGTCCCACATGCGCGGCTGGCCGGAGAAATCGAACCAGGAGTGCTTGTCGCCCCAGGGGTATAGGACTTTTCCGAGCTGGATATTTTTGAAGCCGGCGGATTGCAGCCGTTTGCGCAACTCAAACGAATAATAGAACTTCTGCTGGTCTTCCCCCTCGGTGTAAAGTCCCGAGATGAAATCGTAGTGGCGCGGCCCGATAAGCTTGCTGACGCGCTTGCGTGCTTCTTCTTCGGATTCCGTTTTTTCCCGTTCCTGATCAAGAATCAGCATGCCCTCATAAAGCACTGACTCCATGGAAGGAAAAATCCCGGCGAAGGTGCCACCTGGTTTGAGGGTTGCGGCAATCTCGCCAAGGATCTGGTCCACTTCGCTGAGTTTGGGAGCGAGCACGGAATTGACGGCCACGGCGACATCGAATTGCCCACGAAAGTGGGACAGATTCGCTAAGCTGCGCCGGTAGAAAACCACGTTTTCCGCCACGCAACGAGTGCGCGCCTGCCGCAGCATGCCGCTGGAAAAATCCACCGCCACGACTTTACGGAAACGATCGGCAAGGAACGGCAGCAGGTTGCCAATCCCGCAGCCCAGGTCCGCCGCCGCGAAGTTCTCCCGCCCCGGCAGGCCGTCCAGAAAGGTCAACAGCGGATTAACGACTTCCTGTTCGAACGGGCTGCTGATCTGATCGAAATAAGTTGTTGACACCTGATCCCACGTCTGAGCATCCATCGAACAAATCCTTATGTTTCAATTATAAAGGGCCCCAATTTATATCGATATATTCGTTAGACAACTTTAGGGTGATAACTCCCGATAGCGTCGCGGCCCCAGTCTGCGTATAATCTCTGGCTGTGATCCTCCATGTTGAAGGCGCTGGACCGGCGATGGTCGTACTTCAGGGCGGGCCGGGATTGTCGAGCCGGAGTGTGGCTCCGATCACCGATCTGCTCCAGGACAACTTCCGCGTTATCCGCTTTGACCACACCGGATGGACCGTTAGCGACGTGCTCGACCAGTTGGAAGCCGTGCGAAACGAGGTAGGCGAAGAAAGCTGGTTCGTGCTGGCGCACAGTTGGGGCGCGGCGTTGGCTGCGATCTACGCGCGGGAACATCCCGAGCGTGTACGCGGTCTGATACTTGCGCATCCTTTGGAGATCTCGAGCGCCTTCTGCGATGGCGTCGGCGACCTGTTGTGCGGCGCTGACGACCCGTTCGCGCTGGAGCACGACTCCGATGTTTCCGAGATGCTATGGGAGGACCTGGAAGCCACGTGTCCGGACGCGACCGCGGAGGGTTACGACCTGGCGCCGGTGGCCAGGCAGATCCCAGTACCGACGCTGGTGCTGCTGGGCGGGCGCGATGCCATCGACCACCGCTCCGGCCAGCTCTGGGCGGAGCTGACGAACGCACAACTCGTCTCGTTTCCCGGCGCGGGGCACTGGTCGTTCCTCGAACAGCCGACGGAATTTCAGCAGGCGGTGACGGAGTTTCTGATGACGCATACAGCACGGCACGTGATGACGGCGGTTGGCTAGTCCGCCCTTCCGTCTTGGCCCTCGGGTGGCACGCCGCCGGGAGGTCCGGTGTTGCCGGCGCTTTCGGCGACGACGTCGCGGATCACTTCATCGGCTTGCGGAGAATTCAACTGCGCATTCAGACGCTGGAGGGCAACGCGGACGACGTCGCGGTGGTGCAGCTTGCAGCCGGGACCGCGCTCGCTCAAATCGAGCCAAAGGCGGTGCAATAATTCCACATCCTCAGGCCAGAGCCGCGGCGGGTGCGGACCCAGGTTGAAGAAACGCTGCGTTCCCGAATCGGGGTCGATGATCTGCAAGGAGAGCTGGGGGCGCGGTTCATCCAATCGCTCCCAGGCACTGCCGAAGGTTCTGGCCTGCTCGTCCATGGTGAACTTTCCCGAGAGTCCCATGACGATGAGCGAGGATTCCAGTCGCTGCGCCGTCTCCATGATGGCCCAGGCAGGATCGACGCCGGGCACCACCATCAGCTCGACATGTTTGCCGGCTTTCTCGGCCAGGGCCACGATGTTGCTGAAGAGCTTGGCGATGTCGTCAGTGAACACCTGGTCTGAGCTCAGCTCATGCTCGCCCGATCCCGCTTCGGTGACCGTCTTCACGGTGAGGACGACGATGTCAATCTTGCTGGTATTGGTTTTGTCGAGCATCTGTCTGACGTGGTCGAGCTGGTTGGGGTTGCGCACCGTCACAAGAACATTGCCGGGACGCGCGTTCACGGACGTAGTGGACACCTCGGGCGGAGTATCGAGGCGGAACTTTTCGAGTTCCGGGTGGATTTCCCGCGCCTTTCGATGGTTGTATTTTTCCGAGAATTCGAAGACCGTAAAAATCACCAGGCTGAAACCCAATCCCCAAATGGTGGCGGTTTCCTTGGTGAACAGGTTGACGATGGCGAGCACGAACAGAAACAGTGCAATGAGTCCCAAGCCGAGCGGGATTTCGACGCCGGCGATGTGAAAGTTCAGCGGCACACGGAAGCCGCGCGGGCCCGGCTGCTTATAGCGGAGCACCAGAACGGCCAGCGCTTTCATGGCAAAGCTCCACACCACGCCGAACGCGTAGGCGTCGCCCAGCAGCAGCAGGTTTCCGCGGGTGAGCACCAGGCAGGCAATTTGCAGTAATGCAATGAGGCCGATGACGCGCGACGTGGTGCCGAACTTGCGATGCGGCTGGCGAAACCAATCGGGCAGGACGCCATCCTCGGCCACGCGGTTCAGCACACCGTTGGAGCCGACGATCGCCGTGTTCACGGCGCCTGCCAGAATGACTGTGCCGACCACCACCACGAAGCCCTGGAAGAGCAGCCGCACCGTAATCGGCCCGACCATGTTCATGGCCAGGCCGCTGATCAGGTTGCCGAGGTAGTGGTTGACGCGCTCGTGATCGGGAATGATCATCACGGCGAAAAACGAAACCAGCGACGTGAACAGCATGCTGTAGATGAAGATCACGAAGCCGGCTTTTTCCAGATTCTTGAGCTTGGGTGACGCGATCTCGCGGTTGACCTGGGCCAGGCTTTCTTCGCCGCTCATGGCCAGCAGGGAATGGCCCAGGCCGATGAGGATCGCGACGGCGGGAACGGTCGTCCAGAAGGTCCCGCGCATCCAGCCAAGGGCGTCGCTCTCACCGGAGCCGAAATGGATGTTGGCAAGCGTGGGCAGCGGGACCGGCGACCAGCCGCGCAGGGCGATGGTCACGAGGCACCAGCCGATGAGGAGCACGACCATCACGCTTGTGAGCTGCATGATGCGCAGCGCTTTCTGGCTGGACTCGTGCATTCCGATCACGTTTTTCCGCCAGAAGTAGATGGTCACCAGGATGGCGAAGACGGCGGAGAAAGATTGTGGTTCGATTTGCAGGCGAGGATAGCCGGAAAGCTTTGCGGTGTCGTTGATCAGGCCGGCCAGATAGAGCCCCGCGGTGGCGCCGCTGATGGGGCCGGTGAGCACGTAGTCGAACATCAGGGCGGAGACCGAGAACTTGGCCAGCAGGCCGCCCAGGGCCTCGTGCACCACGCGATAGACCCCGCCGCGCACGAACATGCTGCAGCTTTCGATGTAGATGGCGCGCACTGCGTACGAGGAGAGCATGATCGCCAGGATGAACCAGGGCGCGGACTTGCCCACGAACCCTTCGGCGATGCCGCCGGCGTAGAAGGCGGATGACGCGAGATCGCACAGAACGATGGCCGCCGCTCTCCAATAGGTGATGAAGGAGAGCATGACTGTCGAGGCGACGACTACTTTTGTGGTCCGTGAGATGTTTTGCGCTTGCACCTGTACTCTTCTCCATCCGGACGGGGGATGGCTGGAATTACCCTGGGGAACCTCCAAACGATGGTAGCGAATACGCGGGCGATCTGCGACCGGCCCCGGTGGAAAAGGGGTGGCGCGGGAGCTAACGTTGGACGCCGTTTTGATCCGGGTTATGCCCGGGTGGAAGGGCAGTGATACCGCTTCCTCCGGGCGCCGCTCGGTTGACTTTCGCGGTGATTCCGGCGGGCCGCGACCTCGAAATTCAAGTAACCATTGCGGGAAGGTTCACGTCTTACCGTATCCCAGGAGGAACCGGCATCCGCGCCCGTTGCAAAGGTATGTGGCTTGGATTGCTGCTGGCCACCTCTGTGGTTGTTTTCGCCGCCGGGCGCCCGGATGATTCCAAGGGCGATAAAGGTGGGGATGATGAACCGGTGTATACGCTGACGGATGACGTTACGCCGCCACGCGTAACCAAGCAGGTCAACCCGCAGTATTCTCCCGGCTCGCGGGGCGTCCGGATTCACGGTTCCGTGCTGATCGAGACGATCGTAAGCTCACGCGGCGACCCGAAAAAGACTCACGTGGTCCGCAGTCTGGATAAGGAAATCGACGCCGCGGCGGTTGACGCGGTGAATCAGTGGCTTTTCCAGCCGGGCAAGAAAAACGGCAAGCCCGTTGCAGTGAGGGTGCAAATCGAAATCCAGTTCCACTCGATGTGAACGCATCGGCCGGGCGGGGGGCGCTTACAATCGCGGGGCGATCTTTTCCACGGCCTCTTTTGAAGTGATTACCGGGTATACCTCGAAATCCATGAGGTCATTCCATTTCGCCATCCATTGATCGATCAGCGCGCGGTCGTGCGTTTCCATCAACTAATAGCAACGCTCGAACTTGTCATCGATCCAGCTCGATACGTACACAAGCCCATCAAGCTGCATGCGGCCGCTCTCGCGAAACCGGCGATACGCGGGCACGGGATCGTGGTTCTTGAAATGTTCCACAACCATGTATAGTCTCTTCTCCGTCATGCTCTGCCAGGATAACAATACCGGCGGCTACGTCAGGCGTGCCAGAGGCCGGTTGGTTTCGGGAAAGTCGATACCCAAAGCGGCTCCGGAGACGACGGCGAACGCCAACGCGCAAAGCGCACCTTGGGCGGAAGGCATCAGGGCCGGCGCTCCGTGGGAACGCATCGTGGTGAGTAGTGCTCCGGTGATCACGGTTCCAACCGCAAGCCACTGATAGAGGTGCAGGCCCCAAACGGTCGAGGTTTGCGGTTCGCCTCGATATGCTTCCTCGACGAAGCGCGCGAGTCCGTTCCCGATTGCATACACACCGCAGACAAGCGACAAAGCGCAGCCCGACGACCAGAGACGCAAGAGCACAAGGCCGAGGAAAATATTGCTCAAGATCGAATAAAGTTGCGTTGGATAAACTGCGACGCCGGCAAGTTTCGCGAGACGCGTGACACGAGAGCGTTCATGCGTCACACGGATGCCGGTCGCGAGCGGAGCGGACGCGCCATGGCAGCAGCCGTTTACCAGGCAACGCAGGCGCCCGATCGCCTGCATCCAAGGTGCGCCGAAACAGTGCGCACCAAGCAGGATCCATCGTTCTTCAAAAAAAAGACAGGCCAGACCGACGCCAATCAGGCCGCCGTAGAAGCCGAAGGGACGGCGTAGAACTGAGGAGCCTTCAATCCACTGTGCCCACAGCCCGGCGCCGAGAAGGCCTGCCATCGACGTGATGAGCGCCTTCCATTCATGTCCGGGACCGAGGGCGGCGGTGACGATCGCGACCTGAATGAAGGCCGCAGCGGCGGCGTAGAGGCCGTGGTTCACAATGCGGACGGATCCAAAGCGCCACTCTCGCCAGGAGTTCGCCATGCGTTCTGTCTGCCTGAGCAACCATTTCCAAGCGGCCTGCGGATAGAGAAGGAGCGGCGCAATTGCGAAGGCGGCGATTACGTCAGGAATGTAGTGCATGCCCGTTGTGATGCAGCTTACAGCGATGGCGGCGGCGTAGGCGACCCCCAGCCAGCGCGGCCGGTAGACACGCCCGACGAAGATCGCCCAGAGAGTGTGAAAGGAAGGAAACGCGGCCGCCGGCGGATAAGTATGGCGCTCCAGATCGAGCACGCGGGCAATCCAGCTATCGTTTGGCATCGCGGGGCGGGGAGCACTCGACGGGACGATCCAGTAAAAAGGGAAGATGACCGCCATTGCCACCCAGGATGAGATCGTGAGCTGGCGCAGGTCACGTCGCGACCGAACGCTCCACGACGCCAGACAGGCAGTGATGTACGAGCTCTCATAAATGAACGTTGTCCACGGATAGATGCGCAAACGGTCTTCGAATCCAAGGCGAAACGCTGTGCCGTGGAGACCCATTTGGGCGGTGAATGTGTAGAGCGCCAGCCAGGGGATGAGAACGACGAAGTAGAATCGAACGCGCTCGGTCACCGACGGGGGCGTTGCCTCGTCGGCAGGCAGCACGTGCAGCGTATCCGCGAAGCGCTGTTTCAAATCCAGATGTTCATAGCCGAGCACCATGGCAGCGCACGCCAGAGCCATGGTGGGAGTAACCAGCCAGAGGCCGGCGGCAGATCCTGCGATGGCCGACACACCCAGGCATAGGGCTACGAAGCCCGTATATATAGGATGGGGAATCCAACGAAAGGTCCCGCCGGAAACGAGTTTCGGGGGAGGGTAGAGGTTCATGGGAAGGCCGCCGCCGAGGATACGTAGGTCTCGTACGGCGGCATACATCAGCACGAGGCCAAAAGCCACGAATGCAGATCCAAGAACGGAATTGCTGTGGGCTGGTAACGAGACGTTAGGCCCGGCGCCCGCGGCCCACAGGATCAGCAGAACCGGCAGCACCACGACAAACAGGGCGCCGTAGAGGATTTTCCCAAGGGTCATGCGGGCCAATCCACTCTCTCGTGGATGGCCCATGCTTCAACCGGTGAAGCTCCCGGGCGATCGAGCCGCGCGCGGCTTCGCCACTTGCATTCGTTCACGCGAAGCAAGCGCGCTGGAAAGGTGTCGTGAAATCCTGGGACCGCAGATAGCACGGTGGAGCCGAGGGGGCCCTCACGCAGGACGAGCGAGCGGTCCATCAGAAGGCGTGCCCCATCGCGAAATTCGATTACGCCGTCCTCGAGCAGTGCAGTTGCAGCGGTTTGGCCATTCCAATAGACCAGGCGGCGCGTGAAATCGCCCAGCCAGTCGATCCAAACGATCGAGTCGGAATCTGCCGCAAACCGGCCCCAGCGCAGAGTTCGAATCGGCAGCTTCCACGGAGCGATGCTCATACTGATATGTTCCGCGTAACCGAGTCCGCAGCGGTTGCGAATGTGAGCTTTGGCCCGCGGCATGAGGCAGTGCCATTCTACGGAACCAGCATCGGAAGCGAAAATCGTTTCACGGATCTCCCCGGAGTCTGCCTTCCACTCACTGTCGATCTTGAGCGCCTTAGAGTGCCAGCGAAGGGAACACTGATCGATGATGGGTTCGGTTTGCGCGCGCAGTGAGTGCCTGGAGCTCACTGACCCGGCTGTGTTCTCGAGAAGGCTTGAGTAGTGAAGGCGGCTTGGCCCCCAATCGGCCGTCCCGGTATAGACGATGGAAGTGTCACCCGAGTCAGTGACACAGTCCAGATACCATTTGGACAAGTGGAAGGCGGCCATGCCCGGATACTATGGTATCCGAGTCGCCTACACGGTCAGGAAATGACTCCCTTGCGCACGGCGTAGAGGATCAATTCCGCCACGCTGTGAAGATCGAGTTTTTGAAAAATGTTGCTGCGGTGAGTCTCCACTGTGTAGAGGCTCAAGTCCAAAAGAGTTGCCACCTCTTTGACTGACTTTCCTTCGGCGAACAACTGCAGGATTTCGCGTTCACGCGTGGTCAGGAGTTCGTAGCTATCCTCAACTTCGCGCTCACGCATCTGCCGCATGTAATCTTCTACCAGCATCTTGCTGATGGCGGGACTGAAGAACGCTTTTCCTTCGGTGACGGCTTTGATGGCGTTGATGAGATCGTCCTCGGCCGAGTCCTTCAACAGATACGCCTTCGCGCCTGACTTCAAGGCTTTCAGCACGTACCCTTCGTCGGAATGCATGCTGAGGAAAACGATGGCAGTTTGCGGGAGCTTGGCGGACACTTGGCGCGCAGCTTCAATTCCGTTGAGCAGGGGCATGGCCACATCCAAGACCACAACATCGGGCGTGTGCGCCTCCGCTAGAGCAACGGCTTCCCGCCCGTTGGCGGCCTCGGCGATCACCTTGAATCCCGGATGGCTCTCCAGGAGCAGGCGAAGGCCTTTGCGAACGACCGTATGGTCATCAGCTAACAGAATTCGGATGACGTTCATGTGAGTGCTGGTTCTCAACCGGTTTCGCCAGTGGCAGAACGATGCCAATGATCGCGCCGTTTCCTGGCTGCGACTCAACCGAGAATGTGCCTCCTAGATGGCTGACTCGTTCCTGGATGCCCAGCAGCCCCATTCCACGCTCCAGTTGAGTGTCGAACCCTTTGCCGTCGTCTTGGATGGCGAGCCAGAGGCGGTCCGGGTCCTGCCGCACCGTCACCCGGACCATCCTGGCTTCGGAGTGCTGCACACAGTTATGCAAGGCCTCTTGCACTACCCGGAAGATGCAGGTCTTGTGCTCCTCCGGCAGATCCTCGGAAACTCCTTCCGCGGCCACTTTCACCCGCACCCCCGCCCTTTTCGATACTTCGCGCGCCTGCCACTGGAGCGCGGGCACGAGGCCCAGGTCATCCAGCATCGAGGGTCGCAGGAGCAGCGCCATGTTGCGTACAACGCCAACTGAGTCGTCGAGCATCTCTTTGATTTCGTCTACCTGAGTCTCCAGGCCTTCCATTTGTTGATTGCGGATCTTTCGTGAGAGATTGGCCAGCTCCACGCGAATGCCCGTGAGCGTCTGGCCGACGGCATCGTGCAATTCGCGCGAAATCGAGCGGCGCTCATTTTCCTGTGCCTCAACCAGGCGAGCGGAAAGCTGTTTCAGCTCCGCGCGGGCCGTGGCAATCTCCTGATAGCGCGCCGCGCTCTCCGCTTCGAGGTTCAGGATCTTGCCCATACTGAAAGCGGCCAGCAGAAGGCCCACGCCTACGGTCAATCCGATGGTGATCACCAGCCGCTGGCGGAAGCGTGAAAAGGTTTCGACAACTTTTTCTCTTCCGGAATTCAACTGGGACTCGTTGATGCCGGTGATCTGATCGGCAATGTGAAGCATCGCCGTACGGCGAGGGGAGACTTCGTCGCGCAAGAATGCGTAGCCACCGTTGCGCCTCTCGGTGGCGGTCCAATGCAGCACGGGATCCAGCACTTTCCAATAATCGGCGAGTTCTTGCGTCAAGCTATGAAACGGGCCCAGCTCCGGCTTGCTGACCAGACTTCTGTACCGGGCTAACTCGGAGTCCATGTCGCTTCGGGTTTGCAAAAGACTTAGCCGGTAGCCTTCCGCCTTCTGGTTATCGGGCTCGAGTAAGTAGTCCCGGACGTAGGTGCCCGAAACGTGAAAATCCGACCGGATCTGCTCCAGCACCCGCGCTCGTGCGAGGAACTCCTCGCGAATACTGTTACTACTTTTCTGGATCTGGCCGAGCGTCTGGATGCTGTCGAATCCGGCGAAACTCATGAGGAGCAGCAGTCCCCCGAATCCCACCAGCAGGACCAGGCGGCCGGAGAGTGCGATGGCTCGGCCTGGTTTGCCGGGCTGCTGCGCGGAGTCGTTCCTGCCGGATCGCATGGGCGAAGGTGCCTGATGCCATGGTAGCGCGCGCGCGCTAAGCCGATGAGACTCTCGTTGCATAGCCCTTGATTGCCGATACCAATTCCTCCGGGCGTTCCGAGCCGATCAGCACGGTGCCGCCCTTGGACAGTTCCAGGCGCACGCCGCGGTCGCCGCCAGCGATATAGGCTGTGCCACTCCGCGTGGTGCGGATCCCAGAGCCGCCGTAGTCGCGTGCGGGATCGTAGTTAACGGTTTTGGCGGACTTGATCTCGCTGAGCGGAATGCGGCGCGCGCGCCAGAGGCCCCGCATGGCAACCGCCAGTTCGCCCGCCCGGACTTCCGTCACCAAACGGACGGTTACCAGCCGCAGGTAAACCAGCCAAAGAAAAATCGTCCAGCCGATCACGCTCTTGTTCGACATCGGCTGTCTCCCCCAGGGATGGCCCAGAATCACTTGCCAGATGACGAGAAGCGTCATCCCAACGGGTGGAATGGCGAGCAACATGCGCTGCCGCATCAGGCGAAACTTCTGCTCCTCACGAAAGATGGCCGCGGAGCCGCTCACCGGAGCAATCCGAGCGCGTACTGGAGCACGGAATACTCGCTCTGATAGTCGTACTTCGCGCTCAGATTTTCGATTTCCGCCTGTGTGAGGCTCAACTGGGCTTGTGTCAGCTCGACGATGGACGAGAGGCCGAGCTGGTACCGCCCCTGCGCCAGCTCCATCCCGAGACTCGCCTGGCGCAGAAACTGCGCGGTAACATCGATCCGCTGAAATGCGGTAGTGGCGCTGGCCCAGGCCACCCGCACATCCCGCGCAATGCGCTCCTGTTCGTTGCGCAGGTTCTGATCCGCCTCGAGGGCGCGGTAGCGCGCCGCTTCGCGCCGCGCGGAAAACAGATGTCCGTTGAACACGGGAATCTGCACATTCACGGCCGCGGCGCCGTACACGCTAGGGATCTCTTGGCTGGTGAGTTGAGCGATATAGGGGATTTCACCGCCTACGCCCACAAGGCTGACGGTCGGCCGCGAGAGATCTTTCTCCGCATCCGCAAACTTGTTCGCCGAATCGCGGGATAACCGCAGGCTGGCCAGTTCCGGGCGGTTGCTCACGGCTTGGGCTACCAGGTCGTCAGCCTTAGCCGCGGGGCTGGGCGGCAGAGGCTCATCTATGAGCTGATAGTTGAACGCCTGATCGGAACCAATGGCGCGCGAGAGTTCCGCATCGGCTCCCTGCAAGGCGTCCTGGGCGCGCAACAGAAGCAGCTTCGCCTCCGCGACATTCACGTCAGCGAAGCTGGCATCCAGATCCGACTTGAGCTTGTTTTTAGCCAGTGCGCTTACCTGGTCATACAGAAGCTGGCGCGCGGCCACCGTTTCCTCCGCGACTTTCACCACGGCCTGCGCGTGCAGTGCATCGTAGTATGCGCGGTCTACCTGCAGCAACACGTTGTAGCGCGTTGCCTGGTATGTCTGGCTGCTGGCTTGAGCGCCAAGACGGGCGCTGGCCACCAGGTTTGGAGTGCGGCCTGAATCGGTAATGAGCTGCGAGACGGTGATGCCATTGCCATAGCGGTTGAACAAACGCGAGTCGGTAAGATAGCCGGCGCCGATCCGTGAGCCATGGTTGGCGACAGAACCCGTGAAATCCAGATCGGCCGTGGGATAGTAAGCCGAGCGGTTTTCGACGATCTGCTGGTTGGCGAACCCGACTTCGTTCTCGGCGGCCAGAATCTGCGGATGATTCTTGAGCGCCAGCGCTTCAGCGTCTTTAAGCGTGAGTTTCTGCGGCGTCTGGCCGAGCGCGATCTGCGCGGCAAGACCAATGATGATGGCGGATTTACGCATTGCGACTCCTCCTTCCATAAACCAGCACGTAAGCGGCCGGGACGATGAATACCGTGAGAAGCACTGATGACGTGAGGCCGCCGATGATGGCCCGCGCCATGGGCGTGTACTGCTCGCCGCCTGTGCCGAGCTTCATGGCCATGGGGATCATGCCGATGATGGTGGCGAGCGAGGTCATCAGAATCGGGCGCAGCCGGACCCGGCAGGCGGTAACGGCCGCGTCCATCACGGGCAGTCCTTGTTGCTCCAGCCGATGCGCGAAATCCACGATCAGGATGCTGTTTGAGTCGGCGATGCCGATCAGCATCAACACGCCCATCAAAGACATGACGTTCAGCGTGGTGTGAGTCAGCGGCAGAATGATCAGCACGCCGATGAAGCCCATGGGAATGGCCAGCATGATGAGGAATGGATCAATAAAGGACTTGAATTGCGCAATGAGAATGAGAAATAGAAGAATAAAGGAAAGCGTGAAGCCGATGCCGAAACTCGTGAAGGATTCCTCCATGCCGTTCACCATGCCCCGCAGTTCGATGCGCACATTGCCCGGGAGTTTCGCGTCGGCCACAATCTTCCGGATGGCGCCGGTAATTTTGCCCAGATCTTCTCCCGTGGGCGTGACGTAGACGTCGATCTCCCGCTGGATCTGGTAATGATCCACCTCGGTGGGCGACTGTGTGCTCTCCAGCTTGACCACGGAATCGAGCGTCGTGGGATGGGTGAGATTGGGAGCGCGCAGCGGGATTTGGCGGAGATCGACGAAGTTGTGGACGGACGGCCGGCCGTGCTCGTAGTACTGCACCGTGAGAAAGTAGTCGTTCCCGCTCTTGTAATCCACCCAATAGTTGGGCGCGATCATGATGTTGGAGTTGAGCGCCGTGATCACGTTATCGACCACGTCCTTCTGGCTGAGACCCAGCTCGCCAGCGTGTACACGGTCCACATTCATGCGCAGCGCGGGATAGTTCATGTCTTGCGGAATGTAGACATTCCCCACGCCACCCAGCTCGCGGAACCGGCCGGCGAGATCCTGCGCAATACGATACGCTTGCCGCAAGTCGCGGCTCGAAACCTGCACGTCGATGGGCGCTGGCATGCCGCTGTTCAGAATGGCGTCCACCATGGAGCCGCTGGAAAAGAACGTGCGCACGTCCGGAAACCGGGCGGCGATGTCGTTCCGCACGCGGTCCATGTACGTCTGGCTATCGATTCTGTGATCGTCAGCGAGCTGTGTCTGAATGGTGGCGGTGTACTGTCCGGCATTCGTGGTGTACAGCGAAGAGAAATCGTTCACCACGCCAATGTTGGAAACGATCATGCGGAAATCGCGCGCATCCACATCCTTCCGGATGAGATGCTCGATCTTGTCCACATACTGATCGGTCGCTTCAAGGCGCGTGCCAGTCGGCGCTTTCATGTTGATGGTGAACTGGCCGGCGTCGGTCTGAGGGAAAAAGGCCAGGCCGAGGAACGGATAGATCGCGAAACTGGCAACGAACAGGCCCATGAGCGCAACCACGGTCAGTGCGGGGAACTTTAGCGCCGCGCGGACCCAACGCTCATAGTGGTCGAGCAGCTTGTTGAAATTGCGATTGAACCACTCATTGAAATGTCCGCCCCACGATAGCTTTTCGTGCCCGACCGAGCCTTCCTCGGAATCCTGCCGCGGAATCTCGTGATGCACTCCCTTGAGATACTTCGAGCAAAACAGCGGAATTACGGTCATGGCCACAACAAACGAAGCCATCAGCGATAGGCAGAACGCGAGCGCGAGCGCGGAGAACAGAAACTTGCTGACGCCGTAAAGAAAAGTCACGGGGAAGAAGTCGACCACATCCACTAAAGTGGCGGCGAGCACGGCCAGGTTCACTTCGGCGCCGCCCTGCTCAGCCGCCACCGCGGGGGAGGATCCCATTTCCAGGTGCCGGTAGATGTTCTCGAGTGAAATCACGGAGTTGTCGATGACGCGCGAAAAGGCCAGCGCCAGGCCTCCGAGAATCATCGTGTTGACCGTGCTGCCCAACATGTACAGGCACACGAAAGTAGCGACGGCCGAGAGCGGAATGGAAAGCAGAACCGCGACCGTGGCGCGCATGCTACCGAGAAAGATCAGGATCATGAGGCTGGTGAGAACCAACCCGATGAAGCCTTCATGGAGCACGGTCTTGATAGCTTCCTTGACGAATACCGACTGGTCGAACACGATGTCGGTTTTGAGCGTCTTGGGAATGTCCAGCAGGTGGCCCAGCAGATCATGGACGGCGTTCACCACCTCGATGGTGTTGGTGTCCCCGCCTTGCTTCATGATGGGGATGTAGGCCGACTTCTGGCCGTCCACGCGCACGATGTTGTACTGCAATTGAGCCGCGTCTTTGGCCTCGCCGATATCCGAAATCCTGACCCAACTCGTGCCGACGGTTTTGATCGGCAGATTGTTCAACTCCTCCACTTGCTTCACCAGGCTGTTGGAGTATACGTAGTAGTCGGTGGGGCCGATCTTGACGTCGCCCGCGGGCAGGATGACATTGCCGTTGTTCACGGCGTTCACCACGTCCATGACGCTCATTTGTCGCGAGAGCAACTTGTACGGATCGATATAAACCATGGCCTGCCGGTATTTCCCGCCGAACGGCGGAGGGATCTCCGCGCCTTTGATCACGCCGATCTGGTTCCGGATATTGAACTGCGCTTCATCGTGAAGCTGGGTTTCGTTCAGGCCTTCTCCCTTGACCGTGACCAGGCACACCGGGAGGCTGGAAGCGTCGAATTTCAAAACTACGGGCGGCAAGGTCCCAGGCGGCAAGCGCTTCAAATCGGCCAGCGCGAGGTTGGAAAGCTGAGTCACGTCGGCGTCGGCGCTGGTTCCGGGCTGGAACATCACCTTGATGATGCTGACCCCCAGCAGCGATCGCGACTCGCTATGTTCTACGCCGCTGGCCAGCGTAAAGAAACGCTCGAGCGGATTGGTGATGTCCACCTCGATGTCCTCGGGCGGCATGCCCGAGTAGAAGGTGGCGACCACCACTTCCGGAATATTGATGGCGGGAAACAGGTCCACCGGCATGCGCAGCAGGCTATTGACGCCAATCACCATCAACGCCAGGCAGATCACGATGATGAAATAGGGGTTGCGAATCGAAAAACGTGGCATGGATTGAAATCGCGCTCGGCGGTGCTATTCTTCCTTTTGGCCCTGGTAACTGACCACCTGTACTTCTTGCGGGCGTACCGGTTGGCCGGGCTTCAGACCACTGCGATCCCCAACCACCACCATCTCGCCCTCGGCGAGCCCGCCGAGCACCTCGGCGTCGGTGGATGTTTCTATCCCCAGTTTTACCGTCCGCATGTCGACCTTGTTTTCCGGTGTGACCACGTCGACGCTGGTCGCTTCGCCCGTGCGCTCAATCGCCTGTAGCGGGACCGCCACCGCGTTGTCCTTTTCCTCCAGCACCAAGGTGGCCTCGGCATACATGCCGGGCACGAGAACGCGGTCGCGGTTTTCCACATCGACTTCCGTGTGCATGGTGCGCGTATCCTCTTTCACATCCACGGAGAAACGCGTGACCTTGCCGGGAAAGGTGCGGTTCAACGAAGTCACATTCACGTTCACTTGCTCGCCGATCTTGATGTACCTCACGTAAGTCTCGGGCACCGGGATTACCAGACGGAATTTGTCATCTTCTGACAACCGGACCAGGGGAATGACCTGCGTGCTGGAACTGGTGCCGGCCTGCATCAGCGTCCCTTGATTCGCGAAACGCTGCGTCACCACGCCTTCGAATGGCGCGGTGATCCTGGCATAAGCAAAGAGTACGCTGTCGTGTTCCTTCTTGGCTTGAGCCGCCTGCAGTTGGCTCTGCGCGCCTTGCAGAGTGGACTTTGAAGCTTCGATCTGAGCTTCCGCCGCCAGGTCCCGGCCCTGGGCGTCATCCACTTCCTGCTGGGCCACCAGGCCTGGTCTCGATTTCGCGACAGTGTTGAGGCGCTCAAACGCCGTATGCAGGGGCTGGTGAGCGGCCTCGACCCGGTTCAACTCATGTTCTGCATGAGTGATCATCTCAGTGGCGTTCTTGACGGCGGCCTCGTCCTGTTGAATCTGGGCTTCCAATTCCGGAATTTCCAGAACGGCCATCAATTGGCCTTTTTTCACGCGCGTGCCGTAATCCACCAGAAGATCGTGTACGTAGCCCGATTCCTTCGCGTACACATCGATCTCCTGGAACGGAACCAGCTCCGATGACATGGACAACTGGCGCCGCAGAGTTTTGCGGATAACTTTCGTGACCCCGACACTGGAGGCGGCCTGGCTTTCGGCGCGCACGTTTTCGTGTTTGCCGCAGGCCGTCAGGCCATACACCAATAGCGCCACAAATGAGAGCGAGGCGTACGTCGTGAGCGGCCCCCCGGTCTCTCGTTTCCGAAAACGATTCATACAAAGCATTCTAACCACAGTCTTTGCCGTCACCTTTTTCCAAGTCGATACACATTTGACTGGTCTGCCTCATCTTCACCCCCAGCGTGTCCAGCGTCAGCGCCTGGGATTGGCACAACTCGATGAGTGAGCGTTCTTCCGCGACGCAGGTGGCGGCCGCTTGGGGAATCTTCGCGGCGATCGAAAGCGGGATCGCTAGCACGCCGTGGCAATCGCCGTGAATCAGGTCGCCGGGATGAACCTTGAGTCCCCCGATTTCCACAGCCTCGCCAAAATCCACGATGTGTGCGTACGCATGAGAAACCGAGACCCTGCGGGAAAACAAGTGAAAACCAGTCGCTTCCACCGCCGGCAAGTCGCGCACCGCGCCGTTAGTGACGCAGCCCACGCACTTCAGGCTGAGCGCGATTTGCGCGTGGATCTCTCCCACGAAAGCTCCGAATCCTGGCAAGCGATCGAGGTCCTGCAGAACCATCACCCGTGGCTCCGGCAGCGTTACCAGGTACCGCCAGAAGTCCATGCGGTCGTAGTAACAGCCACGTGTAATTGGCGGCGAAGTGGCCGGGGGAGTGGATGAGCGTATGCGCGCGGTGACGGCATAGCCCAGCATCGGCGGGAAGTGCGGAAACCGGCACTGGATGTCATCATAGACGAAACCTTCATTCCTGGGCCGGACATCAAAGCGCTCGATCACGTTCGAAACCGTACATGTGTCCAGACGGCGAATGCCCTCGAAGTCATTTGTAGATAAAGGTTTTGTTTGAATCATGCGGTATTGGGTCAGGCCGTGGGTTTGCCCAGAACCTCACTATAATGACGGTGCGCCCAGCCGCGCCAGGACCAGGCGAATGTCACAGCACGGCGCAGCTCTTCGGGCTGGAAAGGCTTGCTGACTACGTCGTAGCCATGGTTCCGGATCACCTGGCGCCAGAGATAATCATCCACCACGCGCGAGGCCAGAAGTACGCAAACCGCCTGGGGCAGGGCGGCGATCTTGGCCAGCACCTCCCGCCAATCCTCACTTGCCAGATCGCGATCGCAGATTACCAGCGGAGTGGGTTGCTCGTTCAACGAAGCGACAGCGGCATCGGAAGAGCCAACAATCGAGATTCTCCATCGGTAATCGCTGGCGATCTGCCGGAGGGCCGCAGAATCGTCCGATCTCTCGGTGATGGCTACCAGCTTGACCGGTTCCGCCGCAAGCGCCGTCCCAACTGCCCGCTCGCGAGCGGCCTGTCGCTCCGGTTTCCCCATATGAACCAATCGCCTGAAATCGAACATCAATAAGGATCTCCGGGATGGTTGGGGCCGAGCATACGTTTGTGTGACCGTGGGGAAACTAAACACAATCTTAGAGAAAGCAAAGGCCAGCCTTATATACCCGGATCGGGGTATTTCGAGGAGAACGAGGCAGTAGCGGCGTGCACTCGCGCGGATGTCTACTGCGAAAAAGACTGCCGAGTACCCTGCTGGCGGTATCGTCTGGAAACTGGCGTCTGGTTATGATGATTTCAATCTGTTCACCTGTGAAGCTGAAACGCATTACTGCCAGCGGTCCACCCCTCCCCCTCCAAAGGCCGCTGGCAGCGTGTGTTCCATTCGAAACAAGCTGCCTACTCGCGAGTCAGTTGGGGGTCAGCCACCTGTTGGCCGCTGATTTTTCGTTCGAGCTCATCGCGCGTGGCCTGCTTAAGGCGCAGCGCCTCGTCGAATGCCTGTTTGGCTTCGCTGCGGCGGCCCATCTCAGAAAGGACCTGGCCGCGCAGGTAGTGAACGCTGGAGCTTCGCGCATCGATCCCCACCACAGCGTCTAGAGCCTGGAGCGCCTCGGCGTACTTGCGCTGGTCCTTATAAATTTTCGCGAGGCCGAACTGGGAGGTCACGAGATCCGCGTCCAGGCGTAGAGCCTCTTTGAAATAACGCTCCGCTTCGGGGATCTGGTCGAGGGAGTAGCAAACCGCCCCGAGTTGGTCGTAGTTGTAAGCCACATCCGGTTCGAGAGCGATATCTTTCAGAAATTCCTGCTTGGCTAAGTCGAACTCGTTGCGCCGCTGGTGTGCCGTGCCAAGAAAGTAGTGCACGAATGGCTGCTTCGGATCGATCTGCGCGGCCTGCTCGAATTCCGCCAGCGCCCGATCATACATGTAGTGAGTCAGATGAGCCTTGCCGATAAAAACATGCAGCTCGGCCGAATTCTTGCCCACTTCCATGAGCTGATTCGTGGCCTGATCATCCAGACCCTTGCGCCCGGCTTTGCCCGCGGCCATGGATAGCACGTAGAGGTAATTCAGATTCCGGGATTCCTGCGTCCACATGGGCTGAAGGATTTGGATCGCGTCCTCGTAACGCTCCGTGAAAAAGTAACAGAGGCCGAGGAGATAGCGCGCCTGCGTGGAATCGGGCTGATCGCGCAGCACAGACGCGAAAGGCGGGATGGCGCGCGGATAGTCGGATTGGCGGTAGTAGACCAGTCCGATATTCAGCCGAATGCCGGGCATCGTGGGTGCCAGCCGCTCTGCGGCCTGCAGTTGGACGAGCGCGGGCTTCCACTCGCGGCGGCGCATGTAGACCACCGCTAGATTGCCATGCGCGCCTACGTTGTTCGGCTCCGCATCGAGCACGCGCCGGAAAGCCTTCTCAGCGGCCGCAAGATCGCCGTGGTTTAGCGCCTGCTGGCCCTGCTCGAAAAGCTGCTGCGCACTGGCTGGTTGCGCGGCGGCTGGAAGTCGCAGGACTGCCACCGCCAGAAACGCGATCGCGCTCGCTCTCACCAGCTTCAGTGTAGCCATAAAAAAAGGCGGGAGCGCTCCGAAGAGCCTCCCGCCGTGTAGTGGTCAGAAACGGTCGAGGTCAGAAGACGAACTTCATCCCCAGTTGCAGGATGCGCGGGTTAAACGCGCTGCTGGGGTGGAGGAAGCTCTGGTCCAGACAGCTTGTGTCGCCCGCGGAGTTGTTAGAACCGCCGTAGCAACTGATGCCGCTGTTCACACCACTCCATTGCGTGTGGTTGAACAGGTTGAACGCTTCCGCGCGGAACTGAATACTGGCGTTTTCGGTTGCGTAGAAGCTCTTGAACAGCCCTGTATCGAAGTTCCACCGTCCTGGAATATACAGGATGTCGCGTCCGGCGTTGCCGAACGTAAGTGCCGTCGGAGCAGCAAAGGCCGCCGGATTGAAGAGCAGCGGGCCCTTGATGTTGGCAGCGTTGGTGATTGGCAGGGCGCTATGCGGATCGCCGATCACATCAGGATAGGCGTTGGTGCCCGTGCCGTTTCCGACACCGGCGCCGGCAATAAGACCATTGCCGTTGTTGGCGGTTACGCTGAACGGAAGCCCCGTAGAGACCAGCGTAATCCCGGAAACCTGCCAGCCACCCAGCGTCTTGCCCAACAGATTCTTGGTGTTCTTGAGGAACGGAATCTGGTAGTCGTAGCCGATCGTCAACAGATGGCGCATGTCGTACTGCGAGCTTGCCCGGCTCCGCGCCATGTTATAGGAATCCAGGAAGCTGCCGTCGTAGCGGTCCGACGAGTCGTCGAGCGCGTGGCTGTAAGTGTAGGCGACCGAGAACATCGAGCTGCCTACCGAGCGGCGCAACGTCATCTGTAACGCGTTGTAGATCGAGTTGGCTTGCGGCTCAACCAGATTGATGTTGTTGTAGCCGATATATGGGCGGTACGGATCGGCCGAGTTACCGCAGGCGACTGAGAGATCCTGCGCCGTCAGTCCGGTCACCGTCTGGCCGTTGACGACACCCGAAACCCCCTGAGTTCCTACGCCACTCAACGTGCCGCACACAGCAGCCTTATTGAGCGCTTGGCCGGGCTGGAACGGATTCTGGCTCACGGGGAAGAGCTGATTGAGATCCCGTTGCCACGTTAGATGCGTACCCTTGCTACCGACGTAGGAAATGGTGCCGATAGTGTTCTCGAATAGCGTATGCTGCACGTCAAAGTGCCATTGCTGGATGTACGGCCACCGCATCTGATCCGGGTAGGTCGTGGTACCAGTCGTGCCTACCAAGCCGTTTCCGCCGATATTGGTGTAGCCGTTGATGTTGTACAGAGTAGGCGCCAGGATCCCCGGCGGGTTGCCCTCCAGCCCCGAAATGGCTTCGTTGCCATTCAGGTGCTCGTAGAACACTCCATAGCCGCCGCGGATGGCCCACTTGCCGGTTCCAAATGGATCGTATGCAAAACCGACACGTGGCGCCCAATTCCAGAAGTGACCCTTATAGCACGTGTTTGGAGTTCCATTCGTGCCGCAGGCCGCCATTCCGTCATACGCATTGCCGACGCCCGGTACCAGGTCGCCCGCAACACCAGTGATCTTTCCGGTGACGTCGATCTGGGGTGCGTTCGCAGTGTTATACAGCGATGGGAAGAAGTTGTAGAAGTTTTTATACTTCTCATAATACGACCCGTACCCGCTCATGCGCACGCCGAGGTTTACGGTCAGCCTCTTGGACACATGCCAGTCGTCCTGGACGTATGGCTCGAAAATTTTGGAGCGGTAGTAGTATTTGGTCTGAGCGTTGGTCTGGTTGAAATTGGCGATCCTGCCCGCCAGGAAGTCCGCCCAGGCGTTGCCGGTGCTGATCGGCGACGAGTTGCTGAAGTTCAGGAAGCCCTGAGTTTCGGCGCCGTTATTTTCATTCTTCTGCGCGGCTGCAAAGTAGAAGCCGGCATAGATGTTGTGCGCTCCCCAGATTTTGGCGATCTGATCGCGATACGTGTAAGTCGGGTTGGCATTGTTCCACGGCCAGCCTGCCGCGTCGGCCGTGAAGCCGCCGCCGTAAGGTGAACCGTTGTTGATGCTCATCCCGGGCAGTTTGCCGCCAAACCCGTTGTTGAACAGGCCAGTCATGGTCATGCTGGACGGCCGCTGCCAAACCCCCTCGGGCGTGAGGAAAATGTGGTCCGTGGTGTAGCTGAATGTGAACTCATTCAGCAGCGTGGGCGTGATGTTGTCCACCTGGTGCGCCACCCAGCTGACTCCGGGCCCGATGAAGTTCGTGCCCACTGTCGGAAAGCTGTCGCCGCTCCAAAGCGAAGTGGGCGTGATGGTGTTCCAGGAGTCATGGATGAAGTGGAAGAAGAAACGGTCTTTGTCCGTGAAGTTCTGGTCAATCTTCACCAATTCCTGGCGCCAGTTGGTGGGCGTCGATACCGAGGCGTTATAGAACGACTCGGCTCCGCTGCCCGAGGTCGCTGCCGGAATCATAGGCATGATGTCCTGGGCGTTCACATCGATCGGAACCGTGTTGTTGGGGTAATATGCGCCGGTGACAGGATTTACCGGGCAATTGGGGAAACCGGTCTTGTTTACCGCGCTTCCCGCAGCCGGGCAAACATCATTGAAGATACCCTGCCGCTGCGCCGTCGACGGCACCTGTTGGTTGTAGGTATTCGGTACCACCTCCTTGCGCCATTCTTCACTCCAGAAGAAGAAAGTCTTGTCTTTCTTGGTGTAGATTTTGGGAATGAACACTGGGCCGCCAAGCGTATATCCGTAGTCGTTCTTCTTGTACGATGGGACGTTGGGCGAGAAGAAATTGCGCGCATTGAAATCGTTGTTGCGCACAAACTCGTAGGCGTCGCCGTGCAGGCCGCTGGTGCCCGACTTGATCACGGCTTCGACGGTGGCCGATCCGTTACGGCCGTACGCGGCGCTGTAGTCCGAGGTCATGACCTTCACTTCCGCGATAGCGTCCAGACTCGGATAGACGTTGATGGTGCCGTTGCTGCCGTTGTCCATCATGTCACCGCCATCGACTTCCCAGTTGTTGTACACGGCGCGGCCGCCATTCACGGCATTATCGATCCGGCCGTTCACTCCAACTGTGCCCTCTTCCTGGTTGGTCCGGCTGACCACGCCAGGAGTCAGTGCGATCAATTGGGTGTAGTTGCGGCCGTTCAGGACGATCTGCGTCATCTCCTTGCCGGTTACCACGCCGGAAAGATCGGACGACTCTGTTTCCACCTGCGTGATGCCGGCGGCTTCCACTGTAACGGCAGTCTTGACGTCGCCGACAGTCAGCGTGGCATCCACGCGGGCGCGCTCTGACACGCGCAGAACGATATTTTTTGCTTCAAACGTTGTGAACCCGACAGAGGCGACCCTGAGATCCAGTGTTCCCGGGGGAACGGCCGCGAACAGATAGTCGCCGTTCGTGTTCGTCGTTGTGTGCGATGCGGTCTTAGTGGCAGTGTTCGTCAGCGTGACATCCGCATTCGGAATCACTGCCCCCGTACTATCTTGGACTGTGCCCGTGATCGTGCCCGTGCCTTGCGCATACAACATGGACGCGGACAGGATCAGCAGCGCAAGAAACGTCCAGCGAAAAATGCGTTGCATTAAATCCTCCATGAGCTAGACTCCTCAGTTACCTGCCTGAAAGAGCCCGCTGGCTGTGGCAGTCAAGGAAAGCTGCAGAAGCGACCCACGCAGGGATCTTCTAAAATCCCATCTTGTAACCGCGGCGCGAGCTGATTCAGACCCTCAAGCAGCAATAGTGCTTTGTTCGGAATCCACTATACTGCTACGATTACAAGATTTCAAGATCTTTTAATATTAAATAGGCTAAAAACCGTATGCCCCGTTGCCCCTGAGTTCCAGGACTTAGTGGAAATCTGTTACTTGAGGCGGAACACATCGAAACTGACTATCATGAAAACGTCCATGACACGGCGCTCGATGCTGGCGATGCTCGCGGTTCCAGGCGCCCTGCGAGCCCAGCGCTCCGAAGGCATGGCATCGCGCGGAATCACGCCGGTTCCCCGTGGCAAGCCCTCCGGGCGTCCGTTCCACGCACATTTCACTGACGTTGCCGACCAGGCAGGCCTGCGCGATCCCATCGTCTACGGTTATGCGGATCACTGCGACTACATCCTTGAAACTATGGGCGCGGGCATCGCCTTCTTGGACTTCGACAACGACGGCTGGCTGGATATTTTCGTCCTGTCGGGCACGCACATGGACGCGCCGCCGCCGGGCGCAACTAACCGGCTTTACAAGAACAATCGTGATGGCACCTTCACCGATGTCACCGAGAAGGCCGGTCTGCATCGCCTCGGCTGGGCCTTCGGAGTGACTGTGGGAGATTACAACAACGACGGATTTGAGGATATTTTCATCACCTACTGGGGCCAGAACGTCCTCTACCGTAACAACGGAGATGGCACCTTCACCGACGTGACCAAGGAGGCCGGCCTGCTGGCGCCCCCGCGCTGGGGTT
Source organism: Bryobacteraceae bacterium (assembly GCA_035297145.1). GTDB lineage: Bacteria > Acidobacteriota > Terriglobia > Bryobacterales > Bryobacteraceae > QHXW01. Next base: position 5,520 of record DATGZN010000073.1, on the reverse strand, counting down.
CCGGCTGTACTTGGGTCGACTACGACCGCGACGGCCACCTGGATCTGTTTGTCTCCAACTATCTCAAGTTCGATCCCAAGCGCGTTCCCAAGACCGGTCAGAATGCGCTCTGTAACTGGAAGGGCGTGCCGGTGAATTGCGGGCCGCGGGGCCTGCCGACGGAGACGCCACAGCTATTCCACAACAATGGTGACGGGACCTTCCGCGATGTTACCGTCGCCTCCGGCATCGCAAAAGGGAAGGGAAGCTACGGTCTGACCGCTGTTGCAGCCGACTTGGACGATGACGGGTGGCCGGACATCTACGTGGCATGTGACTCCACGCCTGCCCTGCTGTTCACCAACCAACACGACGGCACTTTCGCTGAGGAAGGCCTGGAGTCGGGCCTCGCTTTGAGTGAAGATGGCGCCGAGCAGGCCGGTATGGGAGTGGCCATCGGCGATTACAATCTGAACGGCCGGCTCGACGTTTTCAAAACGCATTTCGCCGAAGACACGCCGGTGCTCTACCGCAACGAGGGCAAAGGCAGGTTCAACGACGTCACCATGCGCGCCGGGCTGGGCGTGGAAACACGATTTGTCTGCTGGGGCACAGGGCTGGAGGATCTCGATAACGACGGCTATCCCGATATCTTCATCGCGACAGGGAGTGTATACCCGGAGGCGCAGCGCCAGCTTCCCCAGTTTCCGCATAGGACGCCCCGGTTCATATTTCGCAATCTCGGCGACGGCAAGTTCGAAGAACTCATTGAAGAAGCCGGGCCCGGCATCACAGCTCCGCACGCCAGCCGCGGTGTAGCCTTCGGCGACTTCGATAACGACGGCGATGTGGACATTCTGGTGATGAACCAGAACGAACCGCCTTCCTTGCTGCGCAACGATGTTACGGGCAACAACCATTGGCTCAAAGTCAAGCTCATCGGCACTCAGTCGAACCGCAGCGCTATCGGCGCGCGCGTCACCGCGAAGTATGGCGGCAAGCAACAGGCGCGCGAAATCTCAGGGCAATCGAGTTACTTATCGGTGAACGATCGCCGCTTGCATTTCGGGCTTGGGACGAACGAAACCGCCGATTTGGACATCCGCTGGCCTAGCGGCACGCGTGAAAACTTCACCAAGGTGGCCGCCGGTCAATTGGTGACTATCAAAGAAGGCGCGGGAATCATGAGCGCCGAAAAGTTTCCGACCGCGCGCAAGTAGGCGAGCGTTCGCGACATCCACAGTGTTCCTGATTCTGTGGGCGCCGTGGAACTTCGTGCCTCTCCGGCATTCTCAGCAGGAGAACCTGCGTCGACCTTCGTCTACGATGGACTTCCGGAGGGTTTTCATTCCTGGGGCGTCAGTGGAGCAATCGGTTGCGCATACCGAAGACAGGGCCAAGTTGTGTTGTGGATTGATGCGCCGGGAGCTCGCGATCTTGTGCGGACAGGTGCGGCCATCCTGCTCCATTGGGACCACACTTCACCACCCCTTCGGATCATCCGCAATCCGCCGGCGCCGGTTACATCGCCGCCATCGTAGCGGCGAGGCATGCCTCTCCTCCGTTCGCGCCCGTTGCGAAATCGCCCGGACATCTTCCTGGTCTGTCCGCGGCGGTGGGCGGGTTTGCCAGCCGCCGGGCCAGGCTTTGCGTGTACTCTCTAATGGACGGCGGCAGCAGTGTGGTGCGTTGCTGCCGGTTGGGACATGGTTCCGCTGCCGGAACTTGGGCTCGGATAGATGTTGCTGAACAGGTCGGACATTACTTGGACGCCACTATCGCAAGCATGGTTCAAGCACGGAAGTCCCAGGCTTCCCTCGATCGATTTGAGCAAAGAGAAGTGATTGTAGAGCGTCGCGCTTTGCACGCCATGACTCCCGTAGTTCGTGTCCACGATCACGAGCACAGTGTTCTTGTTCGGTACAGTGCTGTAGTCGTTTTCATCCCACAGGATCACAATCGCGTTCTGGCCCTGTTTCCATACCGGAGACCATTTGATCGCGGTTACAATGCGCCGCACGGCAACGTCGCCAGCCTGCATCAGGGCCGGGTTGAGACCCGCCTGAGTGCCGTTGTCACTCGGGTCAAAGGCGCAGAAAGGACCGGCGTTGCCACGCCCGTGTTGATCATTGCATTGGTTGGGCACGATGAAAGAGAAGATGGGAACCGAACCCGAGCTGAGATCCGCATAAAGCCCGCCCGCGCCATCAAACGGCACCACATTGCTGAGATCGCTGCCGGGCTGATCGCCCTCCTGGATGCTACGAAAATAGACGAACGGGTTGTGCTTGGCCGCATAAAGAAGCACGATGTCGCTCGACGTCAGGGCAGGCGTCAGAGCGGGCGTGATTTTGCTGAAATTGGTGTTGTTGGTGAACACACCGTCGCTGTAGTTCAGGTTGTCGGCGCCCTCCGGTGGCAGGCTCTCCTGGTAACTTTTCCAAGTCAATCCCGCGGCCGCGAGCTGGTCGGCGATGGTCTTGCCGGTTGTATTGGCGGCGGCCGGGATGGACGTCGTGCCGTCAATATCAATCAAACCGGGAGGTCCGCTGGTTTCGTTGGTGGTGTCTATCGCCGGCGTCTCGGCGTCGGTGCCGGTGCCTGCGATAGGACAAATGTTGGGGCTCGCTGGATTGTCGGTTGCCACGGTACTGGACGCGAGATTGGTCGTACAGGCGGAGTTGTGCCAGTCCGGATAATTGTCGGTCCGGACGCCGAAGTTCGAACCGCCTACGACTTCCAGATAGTTGGTGGAGCTTGGATGGCCGATGGCGAAATAGTTCGTTGCAGTATTCGCCAGGCCCGCGAGGTCATTGATAAACGGCAGATTCGGATTGTTCACAACCTGGCTGTAACCGTGGTTTTCCATCATCACCACAAAAACGTGGTCAAGGTGCGGCATGCCCTCCGGCACCGGGCCCTCCACGGCGCCCGCCGTGATTGCGGTCGAAGCGGCCAGAAGGCAGAAAACTAGCTGGTTTCTCATGTTCATCCTGTAGACACCTTTCCTTCAAAGAAATTGGACAACCGTCACGCACGGCGTGCGGTCGCGCTTCGCGAGAATCTATCAACTGGTTGTTGCCGTTATGTTACGAATGCGCAAATTTTCGATGAATTCTGTGCGGCTCGGCGTGCCCCGGCCGTTCCGATTGTGTCCGGAAGCCGCCCGGGAGCACTCGCAGCCGCCAATAAATTCAGGATGTGGTACTCTTTTTCTAGCTGTTATGGCCCAGGCCTCTGTCATTTCGCCTGCTCACGCCGCAGCGCCGGCACGCCTCGTATTCATCGACAACCTGCGCTGGGTCATGATCGTGCTCGTGATTACGATGCACGCCGCCGTGACTTACAGCAACATCGGCCGCTGGTATTACAACGAGAAAGCGCCACTCAGCCTTGCCTCGCGCCTCTTCTTTACGACGTACCAGTTTTGGTTGCAGGCCTTCTTCATGGGCTTCCTCTTCTTCATCGCCGGCTATTTCGTGCCGCCGGCATTCGACCGCAAAGGTCCGCTCCGCTTCCTGCGTGACCGCGCTGTGCGACTGGGAATCCCGTCGCTGCTGTACATGTTCCTGATAGGACCGTCCAACATTTATTTCCTTCTAGGCGCGAGGAATCGAGGGCGTTCCTTCATGGATTTCTGGGGCGAAACCGGGCCCATGTGGTTTTGCGTGGCGCTGCTGATCTTCTGCGCGATCTACGCGTGCATTCGTGTAATCATCCGCCGCGCCGCGGGAAGGGAAGACTGGCTGCCCGCCAACCGGCACGTGGTTCTGTTCATCCTCACCCTCGCCACGGCCACGTTCCTGGTCCGCGTGGTTCAGCCTATCGGGACAGCCATCTGGAACATGCAGCTCTGCTTCTTCGCGCAGTACGTTCTGCTGTTCATCGCGGGCCTCCACGCATACCGGCATGGCTGGCTTCAGCGGATTCCACACCGCTTCGGGATGCGCTGGCTCGCTCTCTCGCTCGGCGGCGGAGCCGTGACGTGGTTCGCCATCCTCGTCATCGCCACGCGCATGCACTGGCAAACGCACTCGTTCGATGGCGGCCTCCACTGGCAGAGTGCCGTGCTGTGCGGTTGGGAATCGTTCTTCTGCGTGGGCCTCTGTCTCGGGCTGATCGTGCTCTTTCGCGACCGTTTCAACGCGCAGGGGCGCCTGGTTCAATTTCTTTCTGACAACGCGTTCGCGGTTTACGTCTTTCATCCGCCGGTGGTCATCGCAGCCTCGCTGGCTTTGCGCGGCTTTCAAGCGCCGCCCGTAGCCAAGTTCGCCATCGTAAGCGCAGCCGCAACCGTGATCACCTTCAGCCTTGCCGCCGCACTCCGCCGCGTTCCAGTCCTGAATCGCGCTTTATAAATCTTCGAAATGTCCCCCGGAAGTGGTAAAATCAAACCACAAATTGAAAGTCGTTAATCCCCCTCAGAGGCCGGATAGCCAGACAATCCCGCCGACTGACCTCTTCTGAGAGTCGAGACTATAACTTTTAGTTGTAGAAAACTCTCCCATGAATATCATTGTGGTCTTTGAGGATCAGGCGACCAAGCAACGCCAGGACGGCAAGCCATATGCTTTTGCCAGTGCACTCGAAGTGCCGTGCCTGTGCGGCAATCTCATTCACCCGTTTCCTGGCGCGTGGTGCACGGGATGCGGCGCGAAGGTCGTGGAAGTCAGGCAGCAGGAGAACAGAACCCGTTAGCACGCACTGCCCTGTTCGCGGAGCGGAGCTTAAATTTGAGAGCCAACGAATTGTCCCCGGCTCACTCGCACGGATGAGACATCGGCGCCGCGGATTCGAGTGTCTCTGGGAAGCCTATAACGCCCGCGAACTTCCAAGAACCGTCTGGCTGCCGTTTGATAACTCTCAACACCTTACCGCGTCCAGGCTTACTGTTTGCGGACTCCTTATATGAGAAATAGCCCCACTCAAACGCCCAGTCTCCAGCAATTTGCAGATCCTTCATTTCTGCCGCGTAACAAAGCGTCCGGCCTCCATTGGTATTGGCTTCCTCGTGCTTGTCGGTAGCATAAATTGCTGCCTTACCAATCTCGACTGGACTGCCGGGCTGTATGCGAACGGCTTCCCTATCCCACAGCATGGCGAAATCATCAGCCTTGCCAGATAGCGTTGCTTTCACATCCTGCTGATGTAACAGTTCGATTGCTGCTCTGGCCTGCTGCGCCGAACCACTGTCTTGCGCCAATAAGGTAGTGGTTAATACGCCAATGGCGAGGATCACGGTCGTTCCAATTCGCCCACAAAATCTCATCCAGGTCTTGCGCCGCGCCCCTCGGGTGAGACACGGAAATCAGGGACGGATTGCCGTTCGCTGATACCTCGTAGACGAACGGATGTAATCGTAACAGAATGAGGCTGGCTGGCGAAGCGGAGGTGGGCTCGGCTGGAGAGCAACCCGCCAAGGAATAGCCAGTCGGAAACTCATCCAAACGATGAGCGGGGGCTGGGCCTGCAAGGGTTGAGCCCCCATCGGATGGATAGATTTCCCGATGCCTCAGAAAACTCATTTACGCCACCTCGCTT
>DATGZN010000072.1:0-4749 GCA_035297145.1 Bryobacteraceae bacterium | reverse complement strand
CTAACATGCACCAGAACGGTGAGATTCGTTCCAGCTCTGCCACTCGCGCCTCGATGTCTTCCGGGTTGTAGCGGAAGATGGCGAGCGGTAACGATCTGCGCAAAGCCAGCCATGACGTCGTCTCCAAAGCTTGTTAACTACCGGGTGGGCAGAATTATTTGGGTCCCCGAACGATCTGGAAAAGCCCCCGGCTAGTTAACGGCCCAGGTCACAACGGGAAGCACTTGGAAACGCGCAAATTCCTGTCTCCCAATCATCGTGCCGATCTTGGAGTCTTCTCATTTGAAGGTGTTTGGAGCCCGCAGCGTCGCCGCGTGGACGCTTTTGTGCGGCCAATCAGCGCGTGCAATAGTGGTCCGGGGCTTGTTAACTATCCGGTGGAAAGAGCGTCATTCGGGTGCCCAAATGAATGAACCGGGCATCCTAGTTAACAGCGTGGCGCCGCAGAGAAGATGTTCGGTCGTGCCGATTGAGCCAAGTGGTCCCTTGTCGTCTAGCGTTTCTTTTGAATTGGGATCACCTCGGCGAGTCGTGGTTTGAGCTCAGTTACCGTGCTGGTGAAGTCGATAGCGAACCGGTCATCACCGATGCAGAAAATTACTCGCGCATGCGTGGTCGCTAGCGGTTCTGGCTCCTGGCGGTTCGAGTGGAGAAAAAATGTGGGTTTGGTAGGCATTCGGACACGACTGTACCTCTAGTCAGGCGTCGCTCGCTCGCTATCGCCCAGATGGAGCCGATGAAACTAGAGGCCGAGGATCAGCGAATGGGGTGAGCCTGTGGCCCTGGCGCCGTATTTCACAGACAGGAATCTGGAAAGCGAAAACCGACGCTCACGTGGAAGGCACGGAGGTGCTGGCACTCGGTATTACGTGGCCTTGGCACGAGTGCCCGATTCACATTGTGAGTGCGCGCATTAATTGTTTTCAGACGGGCACGATGGCTCATGCCTTTATCGCGATTCGTTCGTCTTGCTCAAACTTCGGCAGAACTTGCTTGCTTTTGTGCTCGACAAGAGCAATGGATGTGATGACGGCGGTTATCACCGCCTAAGGAGAATGCGAAATGACTACATCGTCGATTACAGAACACCAGCCAGCAAACCACGCCACAGCCGCCGCAGAAAAGCTGGAAACGCCGAAGAAGGCCCAAACTGGGGCGCGACTGCCCCGTGTTCCGCCCACTAAGGCGAAGTCGGCTAACAAGGCCACCCCAGCAAAGAAGCGGGCCAAGGCCCGCCAGAAGCCCGTTGGCGCACGCCAAGGGAGCAAGACGGCCAAAGTTGTGGACCTGCTGAAACGGTCTGGCGGAGCCACCCTGAAAGAGATCATGCGAGCGACCGGCTGGCAGGCTCACAGTGTCCGGGGATTCATTAGCGGACACTTGGGAAAGAAGATGGGCTTGAGCGTGCGCTCATTCAAACGCGACGGAGAGCGTGTTTATTCATTGAAAGGTTGAACCTCGATTTCTTCTGGCCGGGCCGCCAAGGGCTCGGCCTTTCTTCGTGCCATCCGGAATCCAAAAGCGACGCGGGGGCACCTCTCAGATGATCGCCGGGCCACCTAGCTCACCCCTGGGCGCACGCATCGGAAACTCACGCGCCAAAAAGTACCCGGCGGCATCACTAAGGTGCGTTCGCATGGGATCCGATTTATCCAGGTCTGCCAGCTGGTTGCCATGCGGATCGACCTTCCAAGACACCTGTTCGAAGTCCTTGATCAGTCCCTTACACTTGGGATCGATCAGCAGACGGTGCTGGCCGGCATGGTTTCGCAGCATGGCATTCACGCAGTTGGTGCGGTCTTTGACCGGCGGATTGGAGCGTGGCACACGGAATTGGACCTTGAAACGATCCGGATAACGGCCAAAGAAGTCCCTCGCGATCTGCCAGTCGGTCCGCGAAGCCGAGGTCTTACGCTGCTCACCGGTGGCGTCACCATATATGTAAACGTTCAGGAGCGCCGGTTGATATTGCTGCAGCATTTCCTCAAAGGCCTCGCCCAGATCCTCGCGCTCGGAGAGGTCGAAAGGCTCTGGCGCGATGATCCACTGCTTGGTCCGGCCGAGGAATTCTTCACAGGCCGCCAACGTATGGGAATCTGGCAGAACCAACTCGTCTAAAATGTGGACCCTGCCATTGACCGTTTGCGCCACGATCGAACATAACGGATTCATGTTGAAGTCGAGCGACCAAGAAAGCGGCAGTTTGGGATCATAGCGGAGCGGCCGAACGTTGCGCGTGCGGTCGAAAGCGTAGTAGGCGATGCCGACACCCGACCTTTCAAAGCTGGCCTGGTATTCCTGCCGGTAGGTCCGCTCGTCGAGCTCGCGCCGGGCCGCTTCCAGCTCTGCGAGCGGTACAATACCGCCTTGCTCGGTGGTGTACTGGAATGCGGCCCAGCCGTCCTGTCCTGGAGCGGCTCGGAACAGTTCATAGAAATGGTTGCGCCCCTTGGGTGTCCCGATGAACAGGGCTCCTCCCAAGCGGTCCGATAGTGCTGGTCGCAAGACTTCCGTCCAGGCCTCCAGAGCCATGGAAGCGAATTCGTCCAGAACCACGAAATCCAGGCCTTCGCCTCGGAGACTGTCATAATTATCGGCGCCGCGGAGCGCAATGGTTCCGCCGGTGATCAGCTCAATCCGCAAATCGGTTTCATTAGGTTGCGAAGCCCAAAAGGGTCGGGTGAGCTGCTTGAGCGGCTTCCAGGCGATCCGCTTGGCTTGTCTATAAGTGGGCGCCACATACCACGCCACACGGCCCGGCCCGAAAGCTGCGCGACACAATTCGGTGCAAGCCAAGAAAGTCTTTCCGAAGCGTCGACCTGCGGCCAGAACACGAAATCGGCTTTCAGATAGGAACACTGACGATTGCGGGGGTTTCAGGGATATGATCATTGTTGTTTTGGTCTATTCTTGTAATCTCCCGCTCTCACTCCGGCATTCACGGCATCCGGGGAGTGAGCACTAGCGTGAGTTGCCATTTTGCTCCTCCGCGCTCAGATACACGGTGAAGCTGAGACCGTGGTGTGCCTCAGGTACCGGACCCATCCGCTCTTCGAACTCGCAGTGCTCGACGTTGGCGAGCGCCGTAGGTTCGCTCTTGGCGATTGCAATGTGTCGCTCGCCGCCGGTCCCCTGGAGAAGATACCGGATAGGGCCATAGCGAAAAATCGCCAGCGGACGAGCACGGGACTGCAAAGCCGATTCCAGTTTGCGGATTCGCCTCTCTCGGGCTTTCTTCATCTGAACTCACACACATGACCCATGAATTTGAACTTGGTTGCTTCGAGCCCTCCAGGAAAATCAGTGGGCGCTTGAGTCTCTACCTGAAGCCGACTCCAAAGCCTCGATTCGCGCCTCGTGTTCCTCGGTGTCGATGATCCGTCGCCGACCTTCGAGAATGGCGGCAATCATTTGGCCTTCGGCTGGCGTAATCTGCCCACGGGAAACCGCCTGCAAAACTATACTCACCGCTTCCGCAACCTCCGCGGCAGTTCTCACGGCTGGAAGCTTGAACTTTACCGGTTGCTCTTTTCGGGGAGGAATCAAGCGCTCCATGCACAGACGCATGGCTGTAGGATCACCCTGCATCGCCATGAGCGCGCACTTTCGCGTGATGGATTCGCCGTTGCCGTCGAGCATTTCCTGCAGGGCGATGGTCGCCTTGTTCCGGCTCCCTTGCGGCCGACCGCGGCCGAATGTATTGCCGGGCTGAAACGGGCTGCCAGGTGTCTTTTTCATTGGACTGTCCTTCCATCAGCGGCGTCACAGCTGATCAGAGGCTCTCCACTGGGCTGGATACGCGCTCGCGCGATCTCGGCGAAGGTCCGGCCGTCGTCGACCAGTGTCGCTTGCCTGCCGGTGAAGTTCTGCCAGCGTTGCACGCTGACATCGATGTACTCCGGCTCGATTTCAATCAATCGCGCTTGCCGTCCAGTCTTTTCGCAAGCGATCAATGTCGAGGCAGCCCCTCCGAACGGGTCCAGTACTACATCCCTCCGGCGGCTGCTGTTGCGAACCGCCCGCTCGACCAACTCGACGGGTTTCATGGTGGGATGCAAGTCGTTGGCTTGCGGTTTGTTTACGTACCATACGTCGCCCTGGTCGCGCGCGCCACACCAATAGTGACCACCGCCTTGCCGCCATCCATAGAGCATTACCTCGTATTGCCTTTGGTAGTCCGATCGGCCGAGCGTGAACGTATTTTTACTCCAGATTAGGAAGGTGGACCAATGCCCGCCGGCATCGGTGAAGACTTTTTGCAGCGTATGAAGTTCGGAGGAGGACATGCAAATATAGATCGCGCCCTTCGCTACCGCCAGGATGTTGACACACGCACGATGCAGAAACTTTTCAAAATCCTTTCCTAAATTGTCGTTGACAATCGGGCGCGGGCGCCCTTGTTTGCTCAGGAACGAACAATTATACGGGGGGTCAGTGAAGACTAAATCGGCTTGTGCGCCCGCCAGTACTTTTTCGAGGTTGTCCATCACAGTGCAATCGCCGCACAATATATGATGGCTTCCAAGCACCCAAAGGTCGCCGGCGAGGGTAACCGGCGTTCGAGGAAGATCCGGAGCATCATCTTCATCGACGGCACTGGTTTCCCGATCTAGGTCTTTGACCGCCTGAAAAGATTCTAATAAAACAATTCCAATCAGAAATGTTTTGGCGCATACTTAGGGTATGGCCCGTCCAGCCCTGCGTATCGAAGTCACAAGCAAGGACCAGAAGGCGTTGAGGAAACTGTTG
>DATGZN010000071.1:0-23599 GCA_035297145.1 Bryobacteraceae bacterium | reverse complement strand
CTAAGCGAATAGCGCAGGTACCAACGAAGGCAGAGGACGATGATCTCGTCTTGAAAGTGCCGCCCGCGAAACAGTGCTGGCCGCTTGTTCTCCACTCGTTCACCCTACCAGACCCGTACTCAACGCGTTTGCGACACATCCTTCGATTCCAATCTCTACAGCGTGCCCTACAACCTGGTGCACGAGTTGATGGAGATTCGCTCCACGCCCACCACGGTCGAGATTCTGCACAAAGGCACACGCGTGGCGTCCCACCTGCGCAGCCGTGGACGCGGACAGGCCCTCACCCAGGATGAGCATCGACCCAAGAGTCATCGTGCCCATCTGGAATGGACTCCTTCGCGGATGGTGCATTGGGCGGAAACCATCGGGCCCAACACCGCGCGGCTGTTTGAGCGGATTATGAACGACAAGCCGCATCCGGAGATGGGTTATCGCGGCTGTCTGGGCATCATCCGGCTGGCGGCAAGGTACTCGGCGCAACGCGTGGAAGCGGCAGCCGAGCGCGCACTTGCAACCGGCGCGTGTCGCTACAAAAGCGTCGAATCGATTCTGAAGAACTCTCTGGACCAAGTGCCGCCGTCGCCGCCACCGCCCGCGGCTACACCGCCACCCCATGACAACATCCGCGGGTCGGAATACTTCGAGTGAGGACATCATGCTACAGGAACCCATGATGGAAAAACTCGTGGCTATGCGGCTGCTCGGCATGGTGGATGCGCTCAAGACGCAGGAACAAGACCCGGCTTCGCGCGAATTAAGTTTCCTGGAAAGACTCGGCCTGCTGGTGGATCAGCAGTGGACGTGGCGCGAGAATCAAGCGCTGGCGCGGCGACTGCATGCCGCCAAACTCAAAGGAGCCTGCGTCGAAGAAATCGACTATCGGGCTTCTCGCGGACTGGACAAGAGCGTGATCCGGGCGCTGGCGCAGAAGTCGGTCTGGGCTCACAATCACGAGAATATCTTCGTGCTCGGACCCACCGGTGTCGGCAAGAGCTTCGTCGCGTGCGCACTGGCGCAAAAGGCGTGTCGCGATGGTTACTCGGCGTTCTACACTCGCGCCGCCGCACTGTTCCGCGATCTGGCGATCGCACGCGCGGACGGCAGTCTGCGCAATCTGCTTGTGCGACTGAGTCGAATCGACGTGCTGGTGATCGACGATTGGGCCATGGCTCCACTCGCCGAAACCGAGCGGCGCGACTTCTGGGAGATCTGCGAAGACCGTTATCAGACTCGATCGACGATTCTCACTTCGCAGCTTCCAGTCGCACGCTGGCACGAGCAGATCGGAGACCCTACCGCAGCCGACGGCATCCTCGATCGCCTGGTTCACAACGCTCACCGCATCGAGATGCGTGGCGATTCCATGCGCAAGAATCGGAGGAAGCCGAATGCTTAGCGCTCTCGCCATGCCCAGAGGACGACCGCTCGGTCAGGGTAGTTTCCGCTAGCGCGTTATTCGACTTTTGTGATCGTTGCTTGGCGAATCCAGAGCTTCCAGACGCCATTAAACTGCTTCCACACATCCGTGAATCGGCGATGCTCGATTTTCCCCGCGAAAGGCGCATTCTTATTGGGACGCGTGACCTCTTCGCCCATGATCACGACGACATCGCCACGCACGCCGGCAAAATCGATTGTGCGCTCGGTACCCGGCACGTAGCTGATTTGGCTCGCTTTGAGGCGAGCGATCACATTCTCCCGGTTGGCGACTTTGTTGATCGGTGCGTTCACCAACAGATCGGGTGCCATCAAATTCTCGATTCCCGCAACATCCAGCGCCTGCATTATTTCGCCAAGACGTTTTTGCGCTACGAGCGCAGCCACCACGCGCGGATCGCTCGCGGATGGTTCATACACTGTGTCTGAAGCTAAACATGTCGACATCGCGAGGACGATTATACCTACGGGTGCGCAGGCGCGTGAGATCGACGCAAGAAACATTTCTCCTCTCAGGAGGAAACTCTCACTCTTCTCCCAGGCACTCGCTTTCTGTTTCGATAGGTGTCCGTGAGTCACAAAAGCTCCTTCCGGCTAATAATACCGCCTCGCCCAGGCTGACCTGAACCTGTTGGTCCTGCAAATTGTGGAGGGCTTCAGCGGAACGCCACGGGGAAGCTCGGCTAACCGAAGCGCTGATCGCGCTCCGGGTCTCTCCAGCGCTGGGTGGGGACAGGGACTGCTGCCCCTTTCCCCACACCCCTTTCTCCGCTAGCGGCGCTGTTCCTCCGCTACGCTCAGGACAGGTTTTTCTTGACGAAGCCGAACACTTCCTGCACAATCGAAGTGCCAGCGTCGCTGCGCTCCGAGAACTGTTCGCCTTCGGCCCGGAATGCCGTTCGCGTTCCCTTCGGAATCAGTGTTCGCCTTCGGCGGAATCCTCAATTACTCCTAAGATCTTAAAAATGAACATTTTTTTGTAGAATTATTGCCGTTTCAAACCGCTGGACCCAAACCAGTCCTTTCGAATGTTCCACATGGCTCAGACTTGACGCGATCTTCTGATGGGGGGAAGTTGCGTTCAAAGGAATTACAACAGAGTTTGGGATAGTCGGTTCCGTGCTTCGCCCCGACGCTAAATCATTTTTTTGAACAACGAAAGTTACTTGGAGTTTGCGCCGAAATCGCAGGTGGCGATGGGGTCGATCCAAAATCGAGGATCGGTCAACTTCAAGACGATGCAGGCAATCTCATCGAGGGAACGGCCCGCAGCTCCATCCCCGAGGTATGACTTTAACTCGTCAATTCTTCCTGCGTAACACTGTTCTCTGCATTCGGATCGTAACTAGAAGTCAGGATCTTGAGTGCGAGCAAGAACTCGTTCAATCGCGCCTTGATCCACATTCACATTCTGGGCGACAAGGAAAGGCGGAGACAATTAAGAAATTCCTGTGTTGCAGGTAGGACTTGGGATCGACCGAATAATGTTACTGAATATACGGCTATGGCGGTGACCAAGACCGAGTTTGTCGTTTTCACGAAAGCCGCCTAACATGGCCGTCCCATCGAATTCTCGCGCAGAGCCGAAAAATTGATCATTAAACGGCCTTGAATTTCGCAAAGCAATGAGCTAAATTACAATTATTAACCTCAGGAGCTTAATCCCCACCGACACTCGGGCGCACCCGTGGGGTACGGTTCCGGTCATTGAGGTGCGTTTTGATAACTCAAAGACCCGAGCGGCTGTCGGCCCGGACAGCTGCAAACAAACCGAACACAGACCTGCCCTTTGACCCCAAGAGATTCTTGGAAAAGGTCGGCCAAGGAAAGACAATTGCTGATTACGCGGCGGGGCGGATTGTCTTCTCGCAAGGTCAGCCTGCGGACGCAGTGTTTTACCTCCAGAAGGGCAAGGTCAAGGTCACGGTGGTATCGAAGGCAGGACGCGAAGCAATCCTCGCAATACTGGGGACTGGCGACTTTTTCGGGGAAACCTGCCTCGCTCAACCTCTCCGCGTGTCAACCGCGACAGCGATCAGCGATTCAACAATCGTGAGAGTGGAGAGGCGAGCTATGATCCGGGTGCTGCATGAAAGGCACGAGGTTTCAGAACTCTTCATAACGCATTTGCTGGCCCGCACCATTCGAACGGAAGAGGACTTAGTGGATCAGCTCTTCAACTCTAGCGAGAAGCGTCTGGCGCGAGTTCTTCTGCTACTGGCAAATTTCGGGAAAGAGAAGCCCGAGCTCATGATCCCGAATATCAGCCAGCAAACGCTGGCAGACATGATTGGTACCACCCGTTCGAGAGTCAGCTTTTTTATGAACAAGTTCCGCAAAATGGGCTTTATCGACTACAACGATGGGTTGCATGTTCACAGTTCGCTTCTCAATGTAATTCTGCTCGATCAGGAGCCCGCCGGGCCCGGCAGAACGTCACTGCTGGCGAACGCGGCTTCCGCCACGCCAGAGAAATAGGCTTCTTCAGGCCTTTGAGTGGTGGGGAAGCTAGGCTCCTGCCGTCCATTCCCTCCGTCGTTACCTAATAAAAGCCGGGAATTTCCGGAAAAATAACATAAAACAAAAAGTGCCAGTCGTGTTCAATATTGTACATACAACATCTCGAACCAGATATATCCTAGACCAAATCTAAGGGTTTTCTTGGATAGCATGCTAGTTGCTTCCATTGCCGATCCAGTATCAGAGCACTTCGCAGGCCGACTCGTCGCGAGCAAGTTCAAGCTCTCGATAATGTCGCCATGCTGGAGCTGCACGAATGGCTAAACCACATGCGTTTTAAGCTGTTCGGCGGACTGCGGCCATGGGACCAACAGGACGCCGTCGAAGAGACCTTCATTCGGACGCTCGAATTCGCGTACAAGATCCGCAATCCAGGTGCGCTCTACGGGGCATGTTTCACGATCGGGTTGCGGGTGCGGGCGCAGCGCGTTACGGATTACATCCGAGAGCGTTGCTGCCTGCCTGGCGTGGTGCCGTTCGTTCCGTGGCATCCGGAGCGTCGTCTGATTGAAAGGGATCGCTGCACGGGCGCGCTGCTGGCTATCCGAACCCTCCCGGCGTTTGACCAGGAAATACTCCTGCGGTTCTTTTTCAAGGAGCAAACGCCGGAGCAGATCCAGTTCGAGATGCACCTGACCGAAACACAGTTCCGGCTGCGCAAGAACCGTGCCATCAGCCGGGTTCGGCTGCGTGCGAACGCCATACTGGCAAATGTTCGGATCAGCAGATACAGCGGAAACGGTGGTGTTGCCCATCTATTTTCTTCAAAGGGACCATCGCGTAGTTAGGAGCGCACTTCCATGCTTGAAAAAGGTGTGAAGGATGTTCTGGACACGGAGCCTCAAACCTCCCCACCATTGAAGAGTTCGCATTCCCCGGTTTCTGAGGAAACCGTATCGCGCGACGAAATGGAACGCAGGTTGCTGGTCGCCTCCGAAACGCGATTCCGGCGCCTGTTTGAAGCTGCAAGAGATGGAATACTGCTTCTCGATGCGGACACCGGAAAGATTACGGACGTGAATCCATTCCTCGAAGAGATCTTGGGGTGCTCTCGCGAGGAGTTTTTGAACCAGAAGCTCTGGGACATCGGCCTATTTGAAGATGTCGAACTGTGCAGGCGCACTTTTGAGAGACTCCAGCAGGAATGGTATGTGCGTTATGAGAACCTACCGCTGCGACACAAATCTGGAGAACGCATTGAAGTGGAGTTTGTCAGCAATGTCTACGAGGTTAACGGCAAGAAAGTAATCCAGTGCAACGTTCGCGACATCACCGAGCGCAAGCGAGGAGCCCAAGCGTTGCGTGAGAGCGAAGAACGATTCCGACTAACATTTGATCAAGCTGCGGTCGGTATCGCTCATGTATCCCCCGATGGACAGTTGCTGCGTATCAACCACAAGTTCTGCGAAATTGTTGGCTACTCGCCCGAGGAGTTGCTAGCGGGGAAGTTTCAGAACATCACTTATCCCGGCGATCTGGAGGCGGACCAGGCGCATGTGCACCGGATGCTCACCGGAGAAATACAGTCGTACTTGATGGAGAAGCGCTATGTCCGGAAGGATGGTTCTCTGGTCTGGATCAATCTTACGGATGCGCTCGTGCGCCACTCTTCGGGCGATCCTAAGTATTTCATCTCAGTCGTTCAAGATATCACCGAGCGAAAGCATTTGGAAGAACAGTTCCTTCAGGCTCAAAAGATGGAAGCAGTCGGCAGTCTGGCAGGCGGTGTGGCTCACGACTTCAATAATCTATTAACCGTCATATTCGGTTACTGTGAGATCCTACTGAACGGACTTGGAGACCACGATCCTATGCGCCGCGAGATCAACGAAATCAAGACGGCCGGAGAGAGGGCCGCCACGTTAACCGCGCGGTTGCTTGCCTTCAGCCGCCGCCAGGTTGTGCAGCTAAAGGTGACTGATTTGAACACGGTAGTGGCAGACATTAAGGAGCTTCTGCATCGTTTGATCGGTGAGGATATTCGGCTGATCACGAGTGTTGAAACTGGGCTCGGGCTTGTCAAGGTCGACGGGGGGCAGATTGGGCAGGTCATCATGAACCTGGCAGTCAACGCTCGCGACGCCATGCCCAAGGGCGGCACTATCAGCGTTCAAGCGACCAATGTCAGCTTGGATGACGAGTACGCCCGCAGCCATGTAGGAGTTCAGTCAGGCCCTTACGTGATGTTGAGCGTTAGCGATACGGGATGCGGAATGGACGCGCAGACTAAAGCTCGGATGTTCGAGCCCTTCTTCACCACTAAGGAGCAGGGTAAGGGTACGGGCTTGGGATTGTCGACTGTCTACGGGATAGTCAAACTACACAATGGACATATCTCGGTGGACAGTAAACAGGGAATGGGAAGTACCGTCAAGATTTACCTGCCAAGGGTCGAGGGAGCCGTTAAGGCGTGCGCCGAACCGCTGGCTGAGGTCAAGGGAACTCGTGGTATGGAAACCGTTCTCCTTGTCGAGGACGATGATCAATTACGGCATCTGACTTCCCAGATCCTCCGAGGCCAGGGTTATACCGTGTTGGAGGCCGACAGCGGCGCTGAAGCACTCCTGATAGCTGAGCGACATCCCGGTCCGATCCAACTGATGTTGACCGACATAGTAATGCCCGGGATGAATGGTTACGTTCTCGCCGAGCAGCTGAGGTCGTCGCGTTCGGATACCGCGGTGCAGTTTATGTCCGGTTACCAGGGGGACGCAATTTGGAATCAGGAACCACTACCCCCGAACGTCTCGCTAATAACCAAACCATTCACACCAGAACGCTTACTCGGTAAGATCCGGGAGGTACTGGATACCGTAGAAAAGGGATCCCACGGTAACGCAATGTCTGCGTCTTTGGGCGCCTGAGAATATCTTGTTACGAAGTGTTAATTATGCGATCAAAATGGGCGCACCATGACTTGCGGCGGCTACGAACGCCTCCCAGATTCTAGACACGCTCGGGATCGCCTATCGTAGCCAGCGGAAAAGCACCGCAGCGCTAGCGAAAGAAGGGAACACGTCATGGTCAAACAACGGAACAAGCCCGACCCAACAATCGATCCAAGCACGAAAACACTAAATGCATGCGCGCGGATCGACGGCAACGGACAAAAAGAGACAGAGCAAATTGCCACACTCGCCTACCAACTCTGGTTGGACCGAGGAGGACCGCACGGATCACTTGAAGAGGACTGGTTGCGTGCAGAACGAGAACTGCAAACCAGACAGTGAAGTGCCAGACCGAACGAGGGCAACCGCACTCGTGTGGACGAGTAGGGAGAGCACTTCAATGAGCGAAAACAGTCGGGAGAGGTGGTCCCATCGGATCCGCACAAGACCTGTTAAACGAACAAACCCGAACAGCATAGCTGCCACCTATTTCCCTCGTTCTTCTCCGGCTCCGGGGAAGAGGAGATGCGTGATGGGAAGGATGCCGTCATGAAAAACACCCCCGAGATCACGACGAACGGAATTGTTCCAGTTCTGTCGATAAGCCCGATGGACGAGGATCACTTCTTTCTGCAAAACATTCTCAATCGCTTGCAAGGAACGCTAAAGCCGAGCGGTACCTTCACAGTAAAGTCCTGCGCCACGCTTGCCTCCGGGCTTACTGCTCTGCGGCAGCGTCAATTCGAAGTTGTCGTCTGTGAGCGGGATTTGCCGCCGGGTTCGTGGAAGGACGTGCTCGAACAGGTGACCATCCTGGCCGATCCGCCATCTCTCATTGTGACGTCGCAGCTTGCAGACGAACGCCTGTGGGCCGAAGCCCTGAACCTGGGTGCCTACGATGTGCTGGCAAAGCCTTATGACAGGACTGAAGTCATGCGAGTTGTCAGTGGAGCGTGGCGAGCTTGGGGTGGGCCAGTGCGGCTCCCAGCGCGGAAGGAACGCTTTAAATGTAAAGTCGCTCTGGCGGCCGAAGCATCGTGAGGAAGCACAAGTGTTAGGCTGAGTGACGTCACTTGTGTATCTCACAAATCCCGATCTGTTTGAGATCATAGAGGTTACGACCTCCCCGCCAACTTCGTTCCGATGCTCAGCCTTTTGCTCGCGGGCCAGATACGGGGATCGAAGAGATCATAAGCGTCGGCGACCGGTTCAGGGCTCAAACGATTAGAACCGGACTTGAAGGCGTGATCCCTTGATCGCCCATTTCGGTCGGCACAACCCGTTCCGCCACGCTCATAACTAACCTCGGATAACTTGGCCGCGTTAACTTCTGGAATATTGCTTGGCCCCTGGTCGCGCGAGCAGACTGGTTGTAGAACATTGCGAGGAACGACGCGCGTTTGGCGACTCGCAAAAGCTCGGTGTTAAGGTCCGAGACCGCCATGAAGTCGTTTCGACCGGTGTGCATATCGCTCATCCCGCTGGCCCCTAGTAGGCGAGCTTGGATCCTCGCAGTTATCGTTTCTCTTGGTAACCCACCAGTCTTACCTGGACAAGACGCGAAGTCAGCGCCCCCCCTTCCAGTCCTTACACAAGCACAGAAAGTAAGAGTATTGACGACGGAACAGGCGAACCTTGGCTATACTGTCCGCTTACGCGGAGTGGTCACATACGTTGATGACTTTGCCTTGTTCTTGCAGGATACGAGTGCCGGGATTGCGGCTCTGGCCCCCGGTGTATCGCACAGTGTGCATGCTGGCGATCTGGTCGACTTGAACGGCATCACGGAGTGTCCCGACTTTGCTCCTCAAATCAATAACGTGCAGCTTCGGGTTATCGGACAGGGTCGGATGCCCGTGCCAAAGCGCCTATCCTTCGAACAATTAGCATCGACAGAGGAGGACAGCCAATGGGCTGAAGTCGAGGGCATCGTACAAGCAGTGGTGAGGGACGAGATTCCGATTCCACCTGCGGTCGATGTAAGCCAGGCTATGGTTGTGGCAGTCAGCGGTGGCTCGTTGCTGGCGCGAGTTCCCTGGATGTCCGAAAGCGAAGTCGAGAGATTGGTGAACTCCCGTGTACAGCTCCGTGGGGTTGCTGGCGCGATCTACAATCAAAGAAATGAATGGGTAGGTGTGCGGCTGTTCGTTCCTGACCGGCGGCAACTCGAAATCCTTGAGCCTCCGCCAGCCGATACCTTCGCAATTCCCTTACAACCGATTTCCAGCGTCCTGCGCTTCAACTTGAAGAATTCATCCGGTCACCTTGTTAGGATCGAGGGTATTGTTACATTGCAGAGGTCAGGCAAGGAACTGTTTGTTCAGGATGCCACTGGCAATATCAATGTCTTGACGCGACAGACCACGCAGCTCCAACCAGGTGACCGCGTGACGGTTGTGGGCTTCCCGGCTGTCGGGCAATATACCCATGTATTAGATCACGGTGTTTTTAGGAATCTCGGTCATGGCCCAGTGCCCTCTCCGGTGTCTATGACCGCTCAACGAGCGCTAAATGGTGAATGCAACGCTAGTCTTGTGAGGATTGATGGTCTTCTTCTCGGACGATCACGCGAACAGCGGGAAGAGGTACTTACAGTCCAATCTGGATCCGTAACGGTCGAAGCCAGTTTGGAGGTTGGGCATCGTGCACTGGACTTCCTTGAAGAGGGTGGGCGAATTCAATTGACCGGAGTCTGTGTGGCAGAAGCCGACGAAGCACATGTCGCCCACGGCTTCCGTCTTCTGCTGTCCTCCCCCGCTGATATCGTGATCTTGGCACGGCCTTCTTGGTGGTCTCTGGGCCGGTTATTGGCGCTCGTGGGTCTCCTGGCCGTGTTCGTTCTGGCGACTGCAGTGTGGGTCTGGTTGTTACGGCGGCGCGTCCAGCAACAAACCGAGATGCTCAGGGAGACACTGGAATCCACGGAGAATGGCATTCTGGTCGCGGATGCCCACGGAAAGATCATTACCTACAACAGAAATTTTGCAGAGATGTGGAAAATCCCTCGCGACATTATGATGTTGAACGATGACAAGCGAACACTAGAATTTGTTGTTGGTCAGCTGAAGGATCCGGACGCATTTCTGACTAGAGTCCAAGAACTGTACGCCACTGGCCAACAATCGAGCTATGATCGGCTCGAATTTCTGGAAGGAAGAGTTTTTGAGCGGTATTCCAGGCCGCTCGCTTCAAGCGCTCTCTCACGGTGCATCATCCGCGTTTGGAGTTTTCGAGACATAACCGAACGCATACGCGCTGAAGCGGAACTTCGGCTTGCCAAGGAAGCCGCTGAGGCTGCAAACCGTGCTAAGAGTGAGTTCCTCGCCAACATGAGTCACGAGATCCGCACGCCGATGAATGGGATCCTTGGGATGACGGCGCTAGCTATGGAAACCACGTCCCCCGAGGAGCAGCAGGAATATTTGCGCGACGCCTCCGATTCCGCGGAATCCCTTCTCTCTCTACTGAACGATATTCTGGATTTCTCGAAAATCGAGGCGGGCCGGATGGAGCTGGACCCGATTCCGGTGTCGATCGATCATTTACTTGAGGAAACCACCCGCTTCCTGAGAACGGCTGCTACACAGAAAGGTCTGGCTCTTAGTTGGAACTCCTCGGCGAACGTCCCAACCCGACTTCTAGCCGATCCGTTGCGGCTTCGGCAGGTTTTGTTAAACCTGCTCGGCAATGCGATCAAGTTCACAGATCGCGGATTTGTCCAGGTTGCGGTGGACGTGGAAGGTGAAAATGACAGTGCGGTTTTGCTGAGATTCGCGGTAAGTGACACGGGCCCCGGAATTCCGCCAGACAAACAAGAGAGCATTTTCAGAGCGTTCTGCCAGGCGAATAGTTCCACGAGTAGAAAGCACGGAGGCACGGGACTTGGATTGACGATTTCCGCGCGGCTGGTGGACTTGATGGGTGGGCGCATTTGGGTAGACAGCCGGCTCGGCACTGGCAGCTCGTTCTATTTTACCGGATGGTTCCAAAGACCGCCGAGCGACCCACCACCCGTAGCGCGAGGGCCGGCGAAGATGGATTCCCATTCCCTTGTGCAGGGCGGCCAGCCGCTGGCAGAGTGCAAAGTCTCACCGTGTCACCGCTGATTCCTGCAGACCGCAAACTTCTTCGCAGAGCGCCCTAACTAAGCACGTGGATGATCACAAGCGTCGTGGTGGTTTCGAATATCGGCGAGTAGTGCAAATCAAGCAGACGAGAACCCGGGCAGGCAACAAGTCCGTAAGCGTCCGAAGGCGGTCGTCTTGATCGCTTAGGTGGCTTGTGACTGGGTGATACGCTGATAGCGGAATCGGCCGCGGATGTGGCTCAGGAAGTAGCGGCCTCGAGATTCGGCGCGGAGGAACTCCTGATACAGATCTTCGGGAACCTCGAAGTAGCCATAGACCTCGCCGCTGCGGAAGCGCAGGTATAGAGTTCTTGGTTCTGGCTCGTAGGCCACCGCGGCCAGCATCTTGGAGTCGAGCGGTTGCCAGTCCGTCGGTTTAAGTGTCCACTTAGAAAATACGTGGACACTTACTATTAAGAGTGAGTTATCGCAGTGTTCCATGGCAGCAACTCACCAATGCGGTTGATGGGATGATCGGAGATGCGCGTGAGGACATCGCGCAGATAGGCTTCCGGGTCGAGACCGTTCTGCTTGGCCGTTCCGATCAGACTGTAAATCGATGCGGCGCGCTCACCGCCGGAATCAGAGCCGGCAAACAGGTAGTTCTTACGACCGAGAACGACCACGCGCAGAGCGCGTTCGGCCGCGTTGTTGTCGATTTCCAGATGGCCGTCGTCGCAGTAGCGCAGCAGCGCGGGCCAACGCCCGAGCGCATAGTAGATGGCGGCGGCAACTGCCGACTTCTTCGACAGCTTGCCGAGCATGGAGTTCAGCCACTGATGCATCGAGTCAAGCAGCGGCCGGGCGCGAGTCTGACGTGTTTGTTTGCGCTCATCCGGTGGACGACCACGAATCTCGTTCTCGATCATGTAGAGTTCGGCGATGCGTCGCAGGGCTTCGGCGGCGATCGGCGAAGCGTGTGCCTGCTCGAGATCGTAAAATTTGCGACGCACATGGGCCATGCACGCCGCTTCGCAGATACGGCGGTCGGCATCTTCATACAGTGCGTTGAAACCGGCGAATGCGTCGGCCTGCAAGGTGCCGTGAAAGTCTCGTAAGTGGCGCTGCGGGTGTTCCCCCTTGCGATCCGGCGAGTAGGCAAACCACACCGCAGGAGGAGACGAATCGCCGCAGGGGCGATCATCACGAACGTAGGTCCATAAGCGCCCAGTTTTGGTCTTGCCTGTTCCCGGAGCCAACACCGGCACCGGTGTGTCG
Organism: Bryobacteraceae bacterium; assembly: GCA_035297145.1. Taxonomy (GTDB): domain Bacteria; phylum Acidobacteriota; class Terriglobia; order Bryobacterales; family Bryobacteraceae; genus QHXW01. Next base: position 11,407 of record DATGZN010000071.1, on the reverse strand, counting down.
TCCGCGTGGAGTTTGCTTGCAGCCAGCACGTAGCGGCGCAACGCATCCACCAGTGGCGCCAGCAGACCACTCGCTTCCCCCACCCAGTCCGCCAGCGTGGAACGGTCGAGATCGAGGCCCGAGCGCTCGTAGATCTCAGCCTGGCGATAGAGCGGCAGATGATCCGAATATTTTGAGACGAGCACGTGTGCCAGCAGGCCAGGTCCGGCCAGACCGCGATCGATGGGGCGGCTCGGTGCCGGAGCCTGTACGATGTGGGCACAGTCGCCACAGCTCAGCTTCGGCCGGACGATGCGGATCACTTTGAACCGCGCCGGCACAAACTCGAGCAGTTCCGATACGTCTTCTGCGAACTGGCGCAGAGTACCGCCGCACTCCGGGCATTTCGTCTGCTCTGGTTGGTGGGTTTGCGTCTCACGCGGCAGATGATCCGGCAGCGGGCGCCGCGCAGGTCTTCTCCCTGGCATGCAGGCTGCGGTCGTCTGCGGCTGCACGTCGTTCGGTGGAGGAGCGCTTGCCGTTTGCGTCGATTCCAGATCCTCCAGCCGCAGTTCCAGTTGCTCAATGTGGCGGTCCAGCTTCTCGCTCTTGCGTCCGAACTGCATCCGCCGCAGCTTCAGGATGAGCAGTTTCAGATTCTCGATCTCGGTCTCGCGCGAGACCAGCGTTTCGTGTTGCGCGAGAACCAGCGCCTTCAACGCATCCGGATCCAGAGCATTCAGATCCGGCAGTGTCGGGGGCGTGGCAGCCATGGCTTCACTTTGCCATATGGATATTGCAGCCTCATGACAAGCTGCAAACAATCGCTGTGATTTTTGTTTTTTCTACACTGCCATCTCGGGCGTTGCGGTGCGCACCGGGCTGCGCCAGTCGATGCCTTCCAGCAGCATGGATAACTGCGCGCGGGTGAGCGCCACGGTGCCGCTTTCCGCTTTCGGCCAGACGAACCGGCCCCGCTCCAACCGCTTGGCAAACAGACACAGCCCGTCGCCATGTCGAGTAGGTCCAGGGAATCTCACCCTGAACCCCTCACAGAACCGTGCGTAAATCTCTCGATTTACACGGCTCTTGTTATCCAACCTCTTTCTCGAAAGCACACCAGTGGAGAAATAACCCCGGAGAACCTTCCTTCAGCCTGGCGAGCCATTCCGCGCTGCGCCGCTTGTGCCGCGACAGCGTCTTGTACTTGCGTCTGGCCCACTGCTCGAGCTTGCGGTCAATGTGTCGCGCTAGCCCTCGCATCGCAGTTTGATAGAACGCTCCGTAGTAATTCCACCACCCTCGTAGCACCGAGTTGTATTGCTCCGCCAGTTCGGCCAACGTCGCCGGCGTCTGGCGAGGAATGCGCCAACCTCGCACGACCTTCCGCATGCGTTTCACCGCATCAGAGCTCACAGCCGGCAGGAAACTCGTAAATAGCCGGTGCTGCTTGCTCATCGCCTTCCTTGGCCGGAAAGTAAAGCCAAGAAAAGTGAACTGCACGTTCGGAAAGGGCTCAGTGCGATTGCTGTCCTGGCAATACACGATCTTCGACTTCTCGGGATGCATCGTCAATCCACATTCCGCCAGCCGTTCCGCGATGGACCGCATGACATGCTCCGCCTGCTGTCTACTACTGCAGTGGACAACTGCGTCATCCGCATAACGGGCAAACGGACAAGATGGATTAGTGCGCTTCATCCAGACGTCGAACGCATAGTGCATGAACAGGTTCATCAAGATCGGACTGACCACTCCGCCTTGCGGCGTGCCACGCCCCCGTGGCACTTGAGTGCCTTCCGTCGTCTCGAACGGCGCCGTCAGCCACCGCTCGATATACAGCAGGATCCAGTCTTCCTTGATGTGGCTGCGTACCGCTTTCATCAAGAGGCTATGATCGATTTGATCAAATGCCCCCTTGATGTCAAACTCAACCACCCAGTCGAATCGCCAGCACCGTTTTCTAGTGACGGCTATCGCCTGCTTGGCCGACCTTCCGGGCCGATATCCATACGAGTCCGTATGGAACATCGGGTCCAGCTTCGGCTCGATGATCTGCTTGACCACGGTCTGCGCAATCCGATCCGACACAGTGGGGATCCCCAGCTTTCTCGTGCCGCCCTTTGCCTTCGGAATTTCTACCTGCTTCACCGGCGGCGGGAAATACGAACCCGATGACATCCGGTTCCGCAGCTTGTACAAATTCTTCGACAGGTTTTGCTCGAACATCGCGATAGTTTCCTCGTCGATGCCGGCAGCACCCCGATTGGCCTTTACTTGCTGGTATGCCTCCCACACTGCGCGTTTCGCAATGACATAAGGCTTTGTTGAGGTTCCGTCGCTCCTCCCCGCTCTCGGGTTGGCGTCTTCGCTCAACTGGACAACGCTGCCCCTTCGCTCCTCCCTCATTACAAGAGATTCTTCGCTACTATGGGCAGCTCCGCCCCTCGCCCTGGCATCGGTATTCTTCCTCATGGTGTCAGCCACTTGTCATTTCCCTTTTCATCCAGAACGAGGTTCTCACGTTCCGCACCAAAGCCTGCGCTGAGCTCATGCCGCCTATACACCGACTGTCGCCGGGCCAGTACGCAGGTTTCTTCCCGGCTCATCCTGGAGCTAGTGGGCGGCTCCAGTTTCGACAGTTTCTTAAATTCTTGACGATGCGTCATCGGACGGTTTGCTTTCGCTCATCTTCTCAACGCTCACCTGACGTCCTCTCGGACGCCTTTTCCTCGGACGTTCACTACCACGCCTTTTGAGCGCAGCAGCTCCGGGCGGTTTGAAGCCGACTCCTGAAAGCCGACCCCGGGAGACCTTCTCCCATCTTCAGTACAGCTCTGCAAGTCTTCACTTGCATTCGTGACACACCCCACCACAGAATCTTGATCAGGTCACCGCGCCGGCCGCGAAACACGAACACGTGCCCACAGAACGGGTCCTGTTCCAGCTTCGTCTGGACTGCTGCGCTGAGCCCGGTGAATCCACGCCGCAGATCGGTCACACCGGCTGCGATCCAGATCTGGGCGCCCGTAGGGACGGTAATCACGCCAGTAGGCAGTTCAGCACGACGCGCAAGCAGTCCGCATCCACAGCGCCTTCGATGCGCAGCCGGCCTCGCGGCAGTTGCAGTTGGATCGTCCCCGGCGAGACGGAGGATGAAGTTGCGGCCGGAGGCTGAACCGGAGCAGCAGGCGTATCAGAAACTGTTACCGGCAGCAGTTCAACGGCTTGTGCCGCGCGGGTGTGTGCGCCCAACCGACCGCGCTGATACAACCGCCGCCAACCGAAAACCTGGTTGGCATTGACCCCGTGCGCACGTGCCACTCGCGCCACCGAAGCTCCCGGCTGAAAACTCTCTTCGACCATCCGCCGTTTCTCAGCGATCGAATATCGCCGCCGCTTAGGCGCTGCTGGAGTTTCCCGCAACCCTGGCTCGATCGTGACTTGGGCCGAACTGCTCATCATCCTCTCCGTGGCTTCCCCACATCAAGGATGATCCGTTAGCCCACCACAAATCTAGACGGCCAAGACCGGACGGTTACACAAGTCCCTGGATACGGCGTTCTCGCACATTGCACGAGCAGGTCGGCCGTCTTGCCGGGCGGGGAAACGAGTGATGCCACCAGCGACCCAGACTTAGCGGCCCTCGCGCACAATCCGTTGCCAGATGCGGTCGATAGCCTCCTGGAGTTCGGGTCGAGCTGTGCCTCGAACTTGGTCCAAGTACGGCTTGGCTCCGCGGCCCATGACCAGGAGGTCCTGTTCCGCCATACGCCGCACGATCGGATCGCGGTCGAGCAATTTGGTCGCCTGGCAGATCGGTCGAACTCCCGGCTGTAACGCAGCTTTTTCGTGAATGTTGATAAGCCCACCGGCGGTACCGAGCGTCATCAACATCTCGATATGACCCTGGCCTCCAGCAGTCACCGCCGCATGCCCTCGCACGCTGGTTGTATCCTCCCGAGGCATATAGGAGATCTCGGGCGTGGAGAAGGTATAGAACAAATCTTGTTTCAACTCTTCGGAGAAGCGCAGCCACGTACTGGCTGCATCGGTTGCCGCCTCCTTGGAAGGCGCCGGTTGCAGTTCTGTGGCAAAGAAAAATTTCAGGTCCTCAATGGTGGATACGAAATCAACTTGGCCGTTTTTGACAAAGAAGACATTCGAGCATTGGAGGTCCTGCGTCTGGGGGCACAGCATGGCGACGGGGTACTGACGGAAGACTACGCCGAAGAAACTGAAATTCGGAAAGGCTCGGCCTACGTAACCATCGACGATCGGCCTCACGGCAGCACCGTTGGCTCCGCGACTTTTAAGATAGTCCTCGACCAGTTGCTGGTCGTCCGCCTTGGCAATAGTTGCCGAGCCTAACAGCACGGCGACCAGACACTTTGCGTATGCTGATTTCCAGAACATCGGGCACCGCCTTGGCCCTGTTGGCTAACGTGATTATCCCATGCCGTGGACGCATGTCTGAAATGGCTGTGTCATCAAGCAACGGCATTCGAGGAGGCCATCCGCGACAGCGACTGATTCAGGGCTCAAACGAATAGAACCGGACTTCCGAGTCCCTGGGCCTAAGATCGGTGGGTCTGGCATTACGTGTCAACTTGAGTTGGCGGGCGTTCTCTGGTGGTGGTCCGGCATGTTTTCGAAACGTCACGCTCGGCCGACTTTCCAGCAGCCTGACGTTTCAACATATCGAACACGACAGGTGCTGTATCGAGAATGTTGTGATCTTTTTGGAAACCTTGGTCAGTGGAGTGTCGTGACGGGCCGTTGTGCTCGCCGCGCGAGCAGATAAAGAGTCGCCGGGCGCGTTCCCTCTTCCAGAACTTGAAAGCCCGCTTCCTCGATGCGCGCCGTCCACCAATTTGCGCCGTGAAAGCCCTGGTGCATCAGCATCGGTCCAAATGTGTATTGGAACCAGGGTTCTTTGGCTACGAGAATGATGAGGAAATCCCCATCGGGCTTCACGACCCTGGCGGCTTCGGCCAGCGACTGTTCGATCCCTTCGCGATTCAGGTGCTCGAAGACATACGCGCTGACGATGGCGTCGAATGTCGCAGGCGCGAAGGGAAGCTTGCGCATATCGGCGGTCACAATGGCTGCCCTCTGGTCCACGCCAGCGGCCTTAAAATTAGCTAGCAATCTCTGTTGCGGACTTTGGCTCGGCCCGAAATGCTGCTCAAAAGATTCACCGAAGAGATCGAGTGCGTCCAGAGTTGCGTGAGGACGAGCTTTCAGCACCATGATCGATGACCGGCCGGTACCAGCGCCGATGTCGAGGACTCGTCCCACACCGGAGCGAAGAAAACTCTGCGTGGGCAATGCCGCCTCGCCATTGATGTTGAGAACGAAGCGCGCCGCCAGGAAGGCAGTGCTTGACCACAGGAAGAGCGGACTCAGAAGGATTAAGGTCCATTTGGGCCACTGACGCCAATATCCAACAAGCAATGCTAAGCCAGAGCCGGCTACCAGTGGCAGGTGGCCATAGCTGAGCCACCAGGGATAACCAAAATCGAGATGAGCGCTTGTGATCATGAACCTAAGTGTGCGCTAGCGTTGCTGAACCGTTCCTGAACGCCTCGTTCAGCTGCCGTTCATCTCAGCTGCGCTATAAAGGTGTGATTGCGGGTTCTGGTTGTAGAGGACGAGATACTTCTGTCGCGGCAGTTGGCGAAGGCGCTGATGGCAGCCGGATACGCCGTGGATCAAGCCGGTAACGGGGAACGCGCCGACTTTCTGGCGCATACCGAGCAATACGACGCGGTTGTGCTCGATCTTGGAATACCAAAAGTGGATGGGCTTACTTTGCTTCGGCGCTGGCGAGACGGGGGTATCCTGGTGCCCGTTCTCGTTCTGACCGCTCGCGGCAGTTGGCACGAGAAAGTCCAGGGAATCGACGGCGGCGCGGACGACTACGTCGCAAAGCCGTTCCGCATGGAAGAGCTCCTGGCCCGCATTCGAGCGCTCATCCGCCGCGCCAGTGGCCTCGCCCAGTCCGAACTGCGGTGCGGCGCGCTCGCTGTTGATATACGCAACGCACGCGTCTCGGTGGGTGGGCATCCCGTCAAGTTGACCAGCCATGAATTCCGCGTGCTTTCGTACCTGATGCATCACCACGGAAGGGTCGTGTCGCGCGCCGAGCTTACCGAGCACATATACGCGCAAGATTTTGATCGGGACTCCAACACAGTCGAGGTCTTCGTCGCACGGCTTCGGCGCAAACTCGGCGCGCCGTTCATCGAGACGGTACGCGGACTCGGCTACCGCATGGCGGAACCGCCCCGCGGAACGATGCGTTAGTCATGTTGCGATCTCTTCGGTCCCGATGGATCCTCGCCTCGGTTCTGTGGACCGCTGGGATGCTGATGCTGATGCACATGTTCGTGCTGGCGGTGATGCACGTTTTTCCAGCCATCCGGGGAACGCATAGCGCCATTGCGGTCCTCGTCGGCGGCGCTCTGATGGCGGGAGGCATCGTCGGAGTACGCCAGGGCCTGATGCCGTTTCGGCGATTGCGGGAAAAATTGTCGGCGGTGCGCGCCGGTGAGGACCGGCGAGTAGCGGGAGAGTATCCCACTGAAGTCCAACCCCTCATCGATGAGATGAACGCGTTGCTGGAAGATCGCGAAACGGCCGTGAAACGCGCGGTTACCACCGCGGGAGACCTGGCACACGGACTCAAGACTCCGCTCTCATTGCTGGCGCAAGTGGCGGATCAGGCGGGAGCTGAGGGCCATGCCGAACTGGCGGAGAACATCAGCCGGCAGGTAGAACGCATGTCCCGCCAGGTGAACTATCATCTCGCGCGGGTTCGCGCGGCCGCCTCGGGAGCCGCCGGTGCACCCCCCTGCCCAGTGGCGGCCTGCGCCAGTGCTCTAGTGCACACTGTTTGGACCCTTTATGCGGGCCGCGGACTGAATATCTCGTGCGGCATCGCTCCAGAGCTTCGTGCGCGAGTGCAAAGGGAGGATCTCGACGAGATACTCGGAAACCTGCTGGACAATGCCTGCAAATGGGCAAAATCGAGGATCGTGCTGGACGCGTCCCGAAGTGGCGCCATGCTCCTGCTGAGGCTCGACGACGACGGACCTGGGCTGCCACCTGCTCAGCGAACCGTGGTGTTAGAGCGAGGGGTGCGGCTTGACGAGGCGTCTCCTGGTTCTGGACTCGGCTTGGCTATCGTCCGCGACTTGGTGGAACTCTACGGCGGATCCATCTCGCTCGAGGAGTCTCCGCTGGGCGGATTGCGCGTCGAAATCTCACTCCCGGCCCCCTAGGTGGCACAGACGCTCACACTACGAGACACTGAAGCTTCCGAAACGGCGTTCGAGGACGCCGCTGGCGCCATCCGCATTGCCGCACAATACGCGATGCTGTTTGCAGTCCGGACAACACAGCCACAAATCCTCCAGCCGGTACACCGCCTTCGTCAGCAACGGCGGCACGGCCGGTTAAAATGAGAGAGGGAATGCCTTGCATGAGCAATTTGCGAGATCGCGGCCATTTCGAAACCGCCTATGCCGGCAAGGCGCCCTGGGACATCGGCAAGCCGCAGGGGGCCATCGCCGAGTCGGTCGATCTGGTCACCAGCCCGGTTCTCGATGCCGGCTGCGGCACGGGCGAGAACGCGCTCTTCCTGGCAGCCAGCGGACACCAAGTCACCGGCATCGATTTCGTCGACGAAGCGATCCGCATGGCTCGCCGCAAGGCGGAGGAGCGTGGCTTGACCGTGGAATTCCAGGTGAAAGATGTGATGACGCTTAGGGATTGGGACAAGCGATTCGCCACCGTAATCGACAGCGGTCTATTCCACGTTTTCTCCGACGAGGGCCGCGTTCGGTACGTCGCCGGGCTTACCCATGTCACCGAGCCAGGCGGACGGCTGTTGCTACTATGTTTCAGCGACGAGGAGCCTGGCACGCAGGGCCCCCGGCGGGTCTCGCAGCGGGAGATTCGGGCCGCTTTTGATGATGCTTGGACGGTTGAAGAGATCCGAGCGGGGCACGCGGATGTCCGGCCCGACTTGGAGGGTCTTTCATTCTCCGCTGGCGGGCCGAAGGTCTGGTTCGCGATCATTCGCCGGAACAGTTGAAGTATACGCCGGCGCGGCACGACGCAAAGCGCGAGCTACAAGCTGGTGATTTGAAGGCGCACCGACGACCGGACGGACAGTTACAACCTCTGGGGTTAGGCTTCAGATATATCACCGGCACAAGCGCGGTTTGGGCGTTCGATCGGCCTAGGTCATCCGCCGACGCTAGGCCGATCATGTCTCCTATATTTCAGGGCAGACCAGAGATATCGCCTCCCCTTAATCTCTCTTTTTTACCAAGCTGACCGCCTTGAGGATAATCGCATTTTTTGGAATAGGCGGTCCGTAGCTGCTGCTGAAGCCTTGTGCAGCACCCCGAAAGCTGGTAGTCCCCTTCAGGCCTATCTCGGTAATCTTTTTCCCGAGCCGGGGGTTCTTCCATTCGTACGCGAAGAATGTGATGGGGTTGTCCTGTTGTCCTCCCAGCGGTACTGCGTCGGCGCCGTAGCAGTAATCCCACTCTGAAGGCCGCTTCGCCCAACTCCATTCCTGGATGTTGACGCCATAGCGAATGGGGATCGTAGTGACGAAGCCATCTTCGTAAACGACTTCGTACCAGCCCAGGAGATCGGCGGTGTCGTCCTGGTCCCAAAGCAATGCCCACCCCGGCCTGGTCGTGGCCGCACGCGCGGAAGCATGCAAAAAGATCAGGCTTGTGGCGTCTTCGCCGATCGTAATCGGACCGGAATCCTTGGGTAGTCCTGCCTTTTCAGCGCCATCGGTTCCTACGATAACCGCGACCTTTCCAGCGCGCTCGGATAAATCGAAGGGAACCTTCCCGAGCGTGGCTGTTGCACTCTCCATGCCGGCGAGGTTGACGTCCAAGCCTGATTCAACCGGCGCCATGTTGAAACTGGCGGAAATATGGGCCGGAACGATTGACGTTTCCGTGCGGCTAGGAGGTTCTTCGCCCCGAAATCGGGTTCGAATTTCCGGCATCATGGACTGGATAACGCCGGAAAGGTTCCGGCCGTACAGTGCGTCGCCGCGCCAGAGCATGTTGGCGCCGCCCAAAAAATCGGACAGCTGATCTTTCCCGAAGCCAATTTCATTCGTCGCGAACCAGACCGATGGCGCTCCGCCGACGATCGAGGAGCGCTTCATGCGGGCCTGCCAATTCTCCGCATTGGGATGCAGGTTGCCGAAAACCTGGTGGAATCCCATCTGGTCGAGTTGGGCTTCAAAACTCTCGACCTCCGCTTCGCTCTGCCCCGTGGGCGATGTGCCGTCTCCCGTATCGAAGGTTGACCAGAACCAGTTGAAGATCAGGACATCCTTTGGTATGAGACGGCTCACCTGTTCCGGACTCATCCCACCAGCCACCTTGTAAGTAAACCCGTCCGGAGCCTTCCTGGTTTGCAGGCCCTTACCGCGGACACCTTCCAGAAGCATGTCGCCCCAGATGATCATCGCGACACCCCTGCTAGCCAGGTAATCATAAATGGTTCGGACGTCTTCGCCGAACCGCTCGCCGATGTCCTTGTCCTTGCACCTTGGGCACAGCCCGACCGGCTGGAACAACTCATCGTGGCCGGCATGGACCCATTTCGGTTTCAGCAAGTCGATGTACTCGTCGTATACATCGAAGAGAAGTCTATAGCTGTTGGGATTCGAGGGGCAGTACACGCCCGGCCATTTCGCGCCGGGTGTCTCCGTCAGATCCGGATGCTCCGTCATGAGGTAGTAGCAATGCGTAAACGATGGCAGTTCTGGAATCAGCTCGATGTGATATCTTTTTACGAACCGCGCGAGATCGGCCACCTCTTCTTTCTCCAGATAACCGCCATCGGCGGTGTCCTGATGCGTGGAATCAGTCTCCCAATTGTGCGGCGTGCCGGGAGGAGAATGACGGCGCGAATAATTGGTGTCCTGCGCGAATTTGACCCAGCCAGTGTTTAACTCCGGATGCCGCTCAAAACGCATGGACGCGTTCATTTCCATGATGAGCGTGTTGTATTTGTACAAAGCCATGAAATCCCGGATGAAGCGCTTAAAGAACGGGATGTTGTTGCGCCCTGGAATATAAAGTTTGATGCCGCGAAACGGTTTGGCCGGCCAATCCCGGACGCGCACTCCTTTGAAGCGGAGCTGACCCTGCTCGCGGAATGCGAGTTGACGCAGCGACTGCAAGCCGTAAAAGGCGCCGGGGGCATCGCTGCCGGCCACCAGAACGATGTTCCCGCTGGTCTGGAGAATGTAGCCTTCCGGACCCGGATCGCGCAGGCTCACGGACAGGCTGTGACTTCCGCAATACGTCCGCACCAGGGGATTGTCGATCGATCCGATCACGATCATGCGGCGGTCCGGATCCAGCCGGGCCAACCGCTCGGTTTTCAGATGGACTGCGAATCGATCGCCCAGATCGTCGGCCAAGGACCGAGCCAGGAATAAATCTTGCTCTGAGGGGTAAGCCGGGACCGCTACGACCGCCTGCTCGTCCAAAACGAAATCGCTATCGGGTGTGATTTCGCGAGGCGTGGGGAAGATCGAAGGACCTTCCGCCGCAGCTACGCTTGGGCACAAAGCGAAGATTGCATATCCAGCGGCCGCAGCGATGACGCACACCTTTTCAAATTGAAATCTTCGCACCGTTCCTCCTTGTGAAAGCCGTAATTGTACTCTAGCTGTCTGATGTAAGTGATTTCTTTCTGAAAGTGTCAAGTTTTTCAGACGGCCTTTGGAAGGGGAAAAGCTTGGTAAATGAGCACGTCCAGTTGGGCGTCGGCGCGGTCGAGAGCGCTCCGCAGCGGAAACGGTAGAACAGCGTCGTTGCCGGTGAACATCGCCATGGCGGGCCGGAATACACGGGCATCCAGGCGGGAGAAGAGCCGTGCGACCTTCCAGCCGTAAGGCGTGACAAAGTAACGGTTGGTTCTGGGGGGTCGGTAGATCAGGCCTTTGAGCCGAAGCCGCCGCAAGTCGTAGGTCATCTGGTTGGATGTGTACTCAGCCACACTCACGCCCAGCAGGTCGGCCACGTGTTGGCGCAGATCGTGATTGCGAAAGCCGTCGATCAGATGGTGGAACAGCGTGAGCGCCAGAAACAGTGCCATCACGCGCGGTTGTCCGAACTTCAGGCCCGGTGACTTTTTGCCGTCCTCGGTGACGGCAGGTTGCACCTATCACCACTCGCAGCGGGTACGGTAGTCGACTAAATTGTTCCGCGCGGCCGGAGGTTCACCCGACGGCCGGTCGGGATGCCATCTTTTTTCCCCAAGACTCCCGCCTAACATGCACCAGAACGGTGAGATTCGTTCCAGCTCTGCCACTCGCGCCTCGATGTCTTCCGGGTTGTAGCGGAAGATGGCGAGCGGTAACGATCTGCGC
>DATGZN010000070.1:0-28934 GCA_035297145.1 Bryobacteraceae bacterium | reverse complement strand
TTGACGCAACGCTTTGGCTTCGATCTGGCGGATGCGTTCGCGCGTGACATCGAACTCTTGCCCGATCTCTTCGAGGGTGTGCTCGCGTTCGCAGCCGATGCCGAACCGCAGGCGGATCACCTTCTCTTCTTTCGGCGAGAGTGTCTTCAGAATGCCCGCGGTTTCGTCGCGCACGTTACCTTCGATCACTGCGTCCACCGGCGATCCCACCCAGCGGTCTTCGATCAGGTCGCCCAACGCCGATTCGCCGTCGCGGCCCACCGGAGTTTCGAGCGAAACCGGATCGCGCGAAATCGTCTTGAGCTTTTGCACTTTTTCCACGGGAATGTCCATACGGCGCCCAATCTCATCGTTGGTCGGCGTGCGGCCGAGTTCTTTTTCCAACTCGCGAGAGGCACGCAGAAACTTGTTCATGCTCTCGTTCATGTGCACCGGGATCCGAATGGTCCGCGACTGGTCGGCAATCGCGCGCGTGATCGCCTGGCGAATCCACCATGTGGCGTAGGTCGAAAACTTGTACCCCCGGCGGTACTCGAACTTGTCGGCCGCGCGCATCAGGCCGATGTTGCCTTCCTGAATCAGATCCAGCAGGTGCAGCCCGCGGTTGACGTACTTCTTCGCCACCGAAACCACCAGGCGCAGGTTAGCCTCCACCAGGTCTTTCTTGGCCCGCTCGGCTTCCTGCTCGCCGTGACGGATCACGTTCAGCGTGTGCTTGAGGTCGGCCAATGGTGCGCCAGCCACGGCTTCCCGCTTGCGAATCTCCCGCTTCAGCTCGCGCGCGCGATTTTGCGCCGTAACACCCGCGCGGGTTTCCAGCTTTTGCAGTTCCCGCTCCAGGTGCGTCAGCTCTTCGACAGCACGCTCGATCTCTTTGGAGAATTCCTTCCACTTGCTCAGCAGAAACGGAACCCGGCGAATCGCCAGCGACGTTTCCACCTTAGCCCGGTTCAATTTCGAGCACAGCCGCCGGCGCACACGCTTGTTGCTCAGCGCCGTCGCCTCCAGTTTTTCGTCTACTTGCAGAAGTTTCTTGTGCAGCACAATCACATCGGCGAACTGCTGCTTCAATTGATTGCGACGCTGTGTGTCGGCCAGCGTGCCTTCTTCCAAATCGCCGAGGTCCACCAGGTTGTCCAGCTCCTCGGTCCCTTTTTTCAACTGCTCGGCCGACTCAACTACCACCAATTGCACCAACGCGGACCGGCTGATTGCCTTCTGCATCCGTAACTTGCCGCGCTCCATCCGCCGCGCCAGATCCACTTCGCCTTCGCGCGTCAGCAGCGGTACCGCGCCCATTTCGCGCAGGTACACGCGTACAGGATCGTCGGTGTAAATCGACTCTTCGACAACCGGCTGTGGGTGTAGAAAGTCCTCCTGGGCCGCTTCCGGATCGAAGAACTTCGCTTCTTCGTCGAAATTGATGCCCAGCGGGCTCTCGTTTAGAAAATGATCGTCAAAATGGTCCACTCGGACTCACCTCCCCCGCAGCAAACCAGTGTCACAAACGTGTTTTTCTGTGGGGTACAAGTTTGAAAACTGCCTAACCAACCTAACGACAACCGCGCGGAGCCAACCAGAGCTTAACTGGTCAGATGATGATAACACGTATTGGTTCAGATGTTAAGTCCCATAGTTAATGATGTTTCAGAACGGTTTTGGTTACAGGAAGTACAAACACCACAATTGTGAGGTGTTATGGCCCTTTTTGCCGCATTAGGTTCTTGAGTTCATTGAAAAACGCCTCTTCGTCCTGAAAATCGCGATACACCGACGCAAACCGAACGTAGGCGATCTTGTCCAAATCGCGCAGTCCCTCCATCAGGATCTCCCCAATTTCCGTGGTCGGAATCTCGCGATCCGGCGAGTCGATCACCTTTGATTCCACTTGATTAACCAGCTCGGAGAGCCGTGACATGCTTATCGGACGTTTTTCGCAAGCTTTTAGAAGCCCCGCCAATACCTTTTGACGGTCGAACTTCTCGCGCCGGCCGTCTTTTTTGATCACCATGTATGGGACTTCGTCGATTCGCTCGTAAGTAGTGAATCTTCTTTCACATGCGAGACACTGCCGGCGCCGGCGGATGGCGTCGCCTTCCTTGCTTTCCCGCGAATCCACTACCCTGTCGTGTAAATGACCACAAAATGGGCAGTTCAATTCCCAGCCTCCGGCTTCAGTTCACTCAATTTGCGCCAGCTTAAGCCTTCGTGCAGCGCCAGCGCCAGTCCGAACGGCACGACCGATACGAACGAAACCAACCAGAGCAGTACGGCCATGCTCGTTGCGAGTTCTACGGACAGCCCGAAAATCTTCGTAAGCACCAGAACCGAAACCACTTGTATACCACCGCCAATCCCGGGAATCTGCACCACGGCTCCGAACGACGCAAACCCAAGAAAAACCAGAATATCGGTAAATGTGAAATGAACCGCCGTGCCGTAAGCCCCGGCAACGCAATAATAGCAGACGGCTATCAGCACCCACTCCAGTACGGTATAGAGCACCAGCAGCAAAATCGACCTGGTGCTCTGCAACGATTCAGCCCCCTGTACCAGCGCCTTTAAGAATCGGCCGGCGCGATCGAGGTGGTGCTCGGAGAGGAAGCCCAGCGCGTCCATCAATCGGCGGGTCATAGCTTCCGAGTAGAACCGGATCATAGCCAGCGCAATCAGGCAGGCAGCGCTCAATCCACATACGGCCCAACCCCCGATGTCCAGGACCCAGGAAAGCATAGGGCCGAGGCTGCTCAGGTTTTGCACACGGCTCAGGGCAAAGCCGAAAAGAGCCAGAGCGCTCAGAAGATCGTAGATGCGCTCCAGCACCCAAGCGGCGACCTGAGAAGAGAAGGGCACGCGCTCCCGGACCGAAATCAGGTATGGCCGGACAAACTCGCCGGGACGCCCCAGCAGGGTCACCGCCGTGAAGCCGATCAAAGTAGCCGAGAACAGTTTCCACATGTCGGGGTGCGGCCGGAGGGGTTTCAGGAGCACGGCCCAGCGGAGCACTCGCCCATAGTAGGTCGCGAGGGCCAGCACAACCGCCGCCGCGAGCCAAGCCCAGTTGAGCCTGGCCAATGTGCCCATGAAGATGGACCAGTGAAAGCCCTGTTTGCGCAACTCGGAGCGCAACAGCACGACCGCGACAAGGACCAGGATGGCCCCGAGCGCGACCCATTTCCACCTGTTTGTTTTGATGAAGCCACCTTTCCCGGGGTCCCGGAAGGTCTTGCCCCGGAATGTAAAAATGAACCTAACATCATAAAACCTCGTTACTTCTACTGGAAGCCGGGAAACCCGAAATCGGGCAGAAATCCGGACCCCAACTGACCGGCAGTTGGCCGGTCACGAGAGTAAACGAGGTAAACTATGGCTACCGCTGCCATGACTGCTGCGTTCCCGGCGCCCGGCGCAATTTGGCCGGGGAAGGCGGGGCGGAGCACGTTTTCGGCTGGCGGCGGCTGGAGGCCGGCCTCCCGCGCCTTGGATCAGGACTTCACTCTCGTTCAACGATGCCTGAGCGGTGATGCCACCGGTTGGGAGGAACTGGTGCGGCTTCACACGCGGCGGGTGTATGCTCTGTGCTACCGGTTTACGGGCCGCGACGCCGAGGCGCAAGATCTGACGCAGGAAGTGTTCTTGCGCGTGTTTCGGACGCTGGGAAGCTACCGGTCGGCGGAGGGTTCATTTGTTACATGGTTAACGCGGCTAGGCCGAAACCTTCTGATCGATCATTACCGCCGAACGAAGCAGGACCGCGTGACCGAGCCCATCGAGGATCAGCTGCCGACGCTGGAGCAGAGCAAATATGCGGGGCAGGCCTCGGTGCAACCGGATCGCGTGTTAGCGGGCCGTGAAGCGAGCGAGGTGTTGCAGGCGGCGCTGGCAAAGTTATCGCCCGAGCTGCGGGAAACCGTAGTGCTCCGGGATTTGCAGGAATTGGAATACCGTGAGATTGCCGACGTGCTGAAGATTCCTGAAGGCACGGTAAAATCACGGCTGAACCGCGGCCGGGCGGAACTGGCGCGGCTGCTGCGCAGGCAAAGAGCGGCGTTATGACGTGCGCGAATTTTGAAATCGCTCTGTGCGATTACCTGGATGGGACGCTGACGGCGGCCGGCAAGGCCGAATTCGAGCGGCATCTGGCCGGGTGCCCTGCCTGTGCGGAACTGGCTGGCGACGCGGGTGCGGCGCTGAGTTTCCTGGAACGGGTGGCGGACGTGGAACCGCCGCCGGAGCTGGTGAACCGGCTATTCGCCATCGCGCAGATGCCGGAGGCAAAAACCCGGGTACGCAGCGGGATTCGCGGCTGGTTCCAGCGGCTTTTTCAGCCCATGCTGCAGCCCCGCATGGTGATGGGATTGTCGCTGACGATTTTGTTCTTTGGCATGATGGCCCGTTGCGCCGGCATTCCCGGAAAACGTTTGAGCCCGGCGGATCTCGATCCGGCGCACGTTTGGGCGGGCCTGGAAGACCGGGTGCAGCGCGGCTGGGAACGCTCGGTAAAGTTTTACGAGAATCTGCGCTTCGTATACCAGATTCAGTCGCGGCTGCGGGAGTGGCGCGACCAGCAGGAGCAGGATGCCGCGGTCGCGCCGGCGGAAACCACCGACGATCGGCGCCTGCCCGTGCACAGCGCGCCGGTCCAACAAGAACCCGGTCAGCCGGACAAAGGAACATCGCCCGCAAAAACGGGGGCGAAATAGGGGATTCGTATGAACTGTCTCAATCATCCCGAAACGCCGGCAACGGCGTTCTGCCGCACCTGCGGCAAACCACTTTGTGACGCGTGCAAACGCCAGGTGCAGGGCACCGTGTTTTGCGAAGAGCACGCGCCGCCCGTGACCGCGAGCACGCCGCCTCCGAGCTACGTCCCGCCGACGCCTGTGGCCGATCCCAACGTATCTCCCGGGTTGGCGTTTACACTCGGCCTGATCGTGCCGGGTGTCGGCGCCATCTACAATGGCCAGTACGCCAAGGGGCTGGTGCACGCCATTATCTTCGGACTGCTGGTAAGCGTGCTCAGCTCCGGATCGGCGCATGGTCTCGAGCCGCTCTTCGGAGTCCTGATCGCGGCGTGGGTCTTTTACATGGCGATCGAAGCGTACCAGACCGCGCTCAAACGGCGCTCCGGTCAGCCCATGGACGAATTCTCGAGCCTGATTGACCTGCACACGGGCGGTTCGCGGTTTCCCATGGGGGCGGTATTGCTGATTGTGGTTGGCGCGCTGCTGCTGCTCGACACCACCGACATCATCCCGCTCGAACGCTTCCTGCGCTATTGGCCGATCCTGCTGATCCTGCTGGGTGTGTACCTGCTTTACGGCAGAGTGGCGGGAATGAGCGCGCACGCCGGCAGCGCCTCGCCTGTTAATCCAGGCCAGGAGGTGCATCATGATCACCGGTAATGATCTGGCCCGCGCCGTACGCGGCCCCATTCTGCTGATTACGATTGGAACCCTGTTTGCCTTTGACCACTTCACGCCCTATGGTTTCCAGCAGACCTGGCCGGTGATTCTGATCGTAATCGGCCTGCTCGTTTTGGTAGGACGAGCCACGCGGAGTGGGCCAACCCCGGGAGGTGCCTCATGAGGCCGCGCCGATCCGTTACCGGGCCGCTGATCCTGATCCTGATCGGCCTGGCGTTTCTGTTGCACAACGTGTGGCAGGATCTGCCGCTGTTTCAACTGATCGCGCAGTACTGGCCGTTCATTCTGATCGCGTGGGGCGTCCTGCGCCTGTTTGAAGTGATGATCGAAGCCATGCGCGAGGGCCCGCTGCCTTCCGGCGGCCTTTCAGGTGGGGAAGTGGCGCTGATTATCCTGTTGTGCGTCATCGGCAGTGGTATGTATGCCGCGGACCGGCACGGTGTGCATCTGGCCCCGTTCGGCACCACGGGTCTGGAAATGTTCGGCGAAGAGTTCGACTATCACACCAGTTTGCAGAGGCCTGTGAAGGGCGCGGTGCACGTGGTATTCGAAAATTTGCGCGGCAATGTGCGGATCAATGGCACCGACGATGCGGAAGTCAAAGTGGATGAGCACAAGATGATCCGGGCGTACAACAAAGGCGACGCCGACAAGGCCGATGGACAGACGCCGCTCGAGATTGTGCAGGACGGCGACCGGATCGTTGTGCGGACCAATGAGGAGAAAGTGTCACACGTTCAGCGCATGGCCTGCGACCTGGAGGTGACATTGCCGCGCCACGCGGATATCGAGGGCCGCGGAAACAAGGGCGATTACGATATCACCGATCTCGCGGGCAGCGTGGACATCGCCAGCGGCAACGCCGGAGTGCGGCTGACCACCATCGGCGGCAGCGTCAAGGTCGACTTGCAGCACAGCGATATCGTCCACGCGGTGGACGTCAAAGGCGATGTGGCGATCGAGGGACACGGAGCGGATGTGGAGCTGGAGAACGTGGGCGGGCAGGTGACAGTCAACGGGTCCTACTCGGGTACGATGCAATTCAAGAACCTGGCCAAGCCGCTGCATCTGGAATCGCGCAACACGGACCTGCGAGTGGAAAGAGTGCCGGGAACGATCACCATGGACCTGGGCGCACTCACCGCCAGTAACGTGGTAGGGCCTTTGCACGTGGTAACGAAATCGCACGACATTCACGTGGAAGACTTCACGCAATCGATCGATCTGGAGACCGAGCGCGGCGACATCGAGCTGAAACCGGGCAAAGGGCCGCTGGCGAGGATCGATGCGCGGAGCCACTCGGGCAACATCGAGTTGGAACTGCCGGACGCGGCCGGGTTCGAGATCCGGGCCACCACCTCGCGCGGCGAAGCGCAGAACGAATACGGCTCACCGCTCGATGCCAGGACCGAGGGCGAGGGTGGGACGGTGAAGGGTAAGGTGGGTCAGGGACCGGTGATCACGATCACGACCGATCGCGGCGCGGTGACGGTGAAGAAGAGCTGAGAGAGCCTTACGCGTCGTGACTGCAGTGCCGCTGCGGCTATCACGAGATGTAATCTTGCACGCCTAGGGCAATAGCCCAGCGAAGGCCCAGACGTCGGTTTGGTCTCTTTGAGTCATCGAAGTCACCACGCCTCACGAGGAGCCCGATAACGCACTCCTCGAAGACGCTCAGTCCGATCTTCAGCTGGTCGGTGTTGTTCACCAAGAACCAGTCTCCCTGGAGTTGATCTCCGTGAACGATCTTGCTGCGAAGATCATAGAAGTTTCGGCACCACCAGCCGAGTTCGTTATCTTCAACAGGTTGTTTCTTGGGCCGGAGCACCTTCTGTGAGAGAGGCATTCTGTTGCCTGGCACCAGCTGATTCACGCGCTGAGAAAGGCTCGATCCCTTTCCTCGTTCGGGGAGGTCCAGGAGAATTTCGAATGCCGTGGCTAGCGCCACGATCCGCGATTCAAACGGAAAGCCGGTAGAATTGCCAAAGGCCAATCGTATCCAGTCAAAGGATCGAAATAGGCGCAGACATTCGACGTCCGTCGAAGCCGCGAGGCGAGCCAAGTCCCGCAATAACGATCTCTCACAAGGGCTCTCGGTGGGCATCGGAACATACTGGGGCGTCACGACTGACAGCTCCTCCGCTGTGCCTTCGTAGTAGCAGCGAAAGTAGCTGCCAAACGCAATCGAGAGATCAGCTCTTTCAAAGTCGATCGGCCATGAAAACGCCAGGAAATTGTCGGAGGAAGCGATCCTCCAATGCGCATGGGCCTCGTCCGGCAGCATGATCAAGTGGCAAAACATGCATGCGGAAGTGAACCGGCCAAGAACATCGTCGCAATCAGGATAGAGACTGTCGGAAGTCGACAGGATGGTGATGCGGTCCTCCCAGGCACCGTTCGGGCGTTTATAAATGGAGAACAGCTGGTCAAGATAATGCCTATGTGCGGCCTCGGGGATGTACTTTGCCTTGTGTTGGTGCCATCTCCAAAGATGGAAGGTGCCGTACCAGGTGTCAATCGGCTGACCCGGAAAGTGCGGCAAAAACGTGACAACGGGCATGAAGCCAAACTACACCCAAAGGTCGAGTGGTTTCACATCTTCGTCCCCGGAAGGACAAGGGCCTAAGGCGAAGGTGGAGCAAAAAGTTAAGGTGGGCCAGGGACCGGTGATCACCATTACCACCGACCGCGGCGCGGGGTAAAGAAAAGCCAACAGAGGTGGCCTTACGCCGCCCGCTTCTTCTTGCCGAAGGGCTGGATCAGCAGATCTGCCGGAATTCCGAATTTCGCGTGGAGACGGCGAATCATATTGAGCGAGAGGGAGCGGTCGCCTCGCATCACTTCGTAAACGCGCGTTCGGTTTCCAATCACCCCTATGAGGGCCCGGAGGTCGGATCCCATCTGTTCCAGGCGGAAACGGATCGCATCGCGCGGATCAGGCTTGCCGATTGGGAAATGCTGGCGCTCGTATGCCTCCACCAGGGTCACCAGAATTTCTAAGCGGTCACCATCCAGCGTGCGTCGCGGGGCGCCCCACAGACGTTCAATTTCGCGCAGAGAAGCCATGTGATCGGCTTTGGTGCGGATGGGTTTAATCTCCATATTGCACAGTCCTGGCGTCGATCTTGTCGTAGTCGTGGTGAGAGCCGACCCATTTGATGAACACGATCTGCCTCACATAATCGATGGCCGTCACCAAATGGGGCCCGAAAACCGCTTCCTTTGGTCGCGGCTCGGAATCCCTAAAGCGCACTACAGACAAGTATGCGTCGTATGCTTCACGCGTGCGCCGCACGAGCCGGCGCTTTGTACCCCGACGTGGCGGCTTTCTTCATGGCTTCGATTCCCTCCGTCGTGGTCATGAGCGGAGTGGTCTTGACGGTACGGCAGGCACCGCCAGCGGCGGCAGCGAGTGAGAACGCGGCGGCCTCGACGTTGGTGGGCATCTCGACGATCGCCACCAGATCGTAGTCGCCGAAAGCGAACCAGGCGTGTTGAATTTTCCCGCCGAGCTTTTCGACCACCGGCCGAACTTCACCGATGCGGTCGTGCGGATTAGCGATCATGGAGGTCCACGCTTCCGGCGTGTAGGCCACCTGGAGCAGATAGTTTGCCATTAGGGTCCCCTTTCTTGTTGCTGAATCATAGTCCCGGCGGTTGCCGAGTGCAAGCCTTCCACATCGCGATACACTTGTGAAGGCAAAAGGCAAAATTCAAAAGGCAAAAGTAGGGAACAATGCGCAACCATGCTGTGGTAGCCGCCATATTCGCGGCACAATTGTTCGCCGCAATAGCGGCTGCGAGCGAATACCAGCTTGTGAAGAAAATCACCCTGGGCGGAGAGGGTGGGTGGGATTACTTTGAGGTGGACACGGCGTCCAGGCACGTTTTCATTCCGCGCGGGTCGCACATCCTGGTAGTGGACGCGGAGGGCAAGCAGCTTGCCGACATCCCCAAAATAAACGGGGCGCACGCGATTGCCTTCGCGCCCGAACTGAAGCGCGCGTTCCTGAGCACCGACAACTCGGTGACGATCCTGGATACGGATAAGCTGCAGGTTGTCCGCGAGGCGAAGCTGCCGAGCGGGCGGGACCCGGATGCCATTCTCTACGATACGGCGACCAAGCGCGTATTCACTTTCAACGGCGAGGGCGGCAACGACGCGACGGCCCTCGACGCCGAGACGGGGAACATGGTGGGCAGCATCCCGCTCGGAGGCAAGCCGGAATTTGCGCAGGCAGATGGCGCGGGACACATATATGTCAACGTAGAGGACAAGAACCAGATCATTGCATTCGATGCCAAGACGCTGAAGGCGCTGCACACATGGCCCCTCGCGCCGTGCAAGGAGCCGTCAGGAATGGCCATTGACGTTGCGCACCAGCGCCTGTTCGCCGGCTGCCACAACGGATTGATGGCCGTCATGGATTACACGAACGGCAAGGTTGTGGCGACGATCCCCATTGGAAAAGGCGTGGATGCAAACCGCTTCGATCCGGCGACTGGTCTGGCGTTCGCTTCGTGCGGTGACGGCACGATCACGGTGGCGCATCAGGATTCATCCGACAAATACTCCGTAGTGCAAACAATTGCGACGCAGCGTGGCGCACGCACCATGGCTCTCGACACAGGCAATCACAATGTCTATACCGTGACCGCCGAATTTGGGCCGCCACCCAAGGCGACTGCGGAGAACCCTCATCCGTGGCCGACGGTCATTTCGAAGACGTTCACTCTGATGGTCTTTGCCCGGTGATTGAGTCAGTCAGTGGGAGCCGGAGACGTCCGGCCCCTTTTAAGCTGACTGAGACGCCTTCTCAGAATCGGTAACCGGCTCCCGTGAAATTTCTGGGGTCTCAGCTTTTTGTGTTCGTGGCCAGTTGGCTCTGGAACCACCTTGCCTCCCTGGTAAACGCTACGCCGTTTTTGCAGGAGTCATCCGCGCTTCGTGCCGATGAACACCCAATCTGGGATACTTTACGATCCCGTAAGCCTGGTTCTCTACGGGCGATGCCAAGCCAGTTCGAGACCTCATGCGCGATTTAGAAAGGGTGAATCGAGGCGAACTTTGAGCGAACCGTTTTCTCCATTCGAATCGAAACTTGTTAATTTTGCTGCCGTCTCTGCGCCGGGATCGAGCGCGATGTTATGATCCACACATGCAAGGAATACCCGGGAGCACAATTGCGCTCGGCTCGCTGTTGCTCATCTCGGCCTGCTCAATAGGAGGACAGGAAGTGCAATCTCCGCAACCTGAAAAGTCGAAGCCGCCTGTCAAAATGGAGCAGCGCGGGCGCATCCTTGGTATCGGCGGTGTCTTCTTCAAATCCGCTAATCGTGATCAGATGCGCGAATGGTATTCGAAGCATCTTGGACTCGCTGACAAAGGCGGAGGCGCGATGCTTCCCTGGCGCGAACACGATGACCCGCAAAAGGAACACGTTACGGTTTGGACTATTTTTCCCGCCTCCACCGACTATATCGCAGCCACGCAACCGTTCATGGTCAACTACATCGTGGACGATCTGGATGCTTTGCTCGACCGCTTAAAACAAGAGGGAGTAAAGATTGACGCCAAACGAATGAATGAATCCTACGGTCGCTTTGCCTGGATCTATGACCTGGATGGGAATAAGATTGAGCTCTGGCAGCCGGCGTCCGCAAAGCCCTAAGGGCCTTCCACTGCACTTGCTCAATCGGTTTTCTGTAGCTACGGTCCCGTAGTCGTAGCCGGAATCCACCCACGATTTCTTCTGACGAGTCAGCATTTGAGGTGAGACAAACTCGGATACGGTTTCAGACAAATAAGAAGGCGGATATTGCCACAGATGTGAGCGATCAGACACTTAGCTCCTGGCCAGTTCGCTCGCGCGCTCGCGCAATTGGTCTTTCCAGCCGCCAGGAAGCGGAGCACGCAAAGCGCGTTGCAGATGGTCAGGTTCGCGATCCTCGCCGACATAGAGGCGCACAACATCGCCCACGGTAATTGGCTCCGGTCCTTCGCAAACCTTGGTGATGAGATCTCCGGCGGCGAGATCACCTTCTTCGACCACGGCGAAGTAGATACCCGGGCGGCGAGCCAGCCAGAACCGTTTCACCATATCCGCCCTGCCGAAGCGCACGGCGAGTTTGTAGCACGGCATGCGCGGCTGTGTGACTTGGAGTACGACGGAGCCGATACGAAACCGGTCGCCAATGCGCACCGAGTTTTCATCGATCCCCAACGTGGTAAGGTTCTCGCCGAAAACGCCGGGCGGAAGGACCGCGCCGCCCAGTTGAGCGGTCCAGTAGGCGTAGTGTTCCGCCGGGTAGAGGTAGATTGCTTTGTGTGGCCCGCCGTGAACCGTCAAATCGGCCTGCCGATCGCCCACGAGGTTGTTCCCCTTCACTGCGATGCGGCCTTCTACAGGGGACTTGAAAATGCTTGTCGGCACTTCGGTATCGCCAACCCGGACAATTCGCGGCGTTGCCACGTTGACCGAGACGACGCGGGCCGATTCGACAGAAGAGGCAGGAAACGAATCCATGGCGAGATTCTTGAGATGAGATTAATGCAGATAGCGATTCAGACAAAGTGAAGCGTTCGTGATACGTTCGGCTCACGCGCTTCCCATCGAGCCGCTGCGCCCTCTGCGGCGCTCGGCGACGATGGTAATCTCCGTGTCACGCGCCAACCGCACGACGCGTTGCAGGCGGCTACCCTGTAGCCGCTCTTTCCAGTTCCGGGAGACGCTCCGGCCCATGAAGATCTGGGTCACGCCGTGATCGCGCGCGAATTGCACGATACCGGCGGCCACATCGTCGCCGGGCACGACTTCAGTGTGGATGCGAAGGTTGCGGGCGAACCCCAAATGCCTCTCGACGGCCTCGCGGTCTTCCGGAGAAAGGCGGGCCAGCGAGGCATCCGGGCTTACGTAAACCGCCAGGCACTCGGCACGCAGATAGTCGGCCACCCGCCGGCCGCGGCGGATGAGAACAATCGTTACGGGCCGCTCATCGACGCAGATCAGGATGCACTCCTTGCGTCTGGAGGCATCCCCCGGAGCAGGAGGCAGCGCGCCATCAGCCGGCGCCGATTCTTCCGCGGATAACTTCTCCTCAATCTCGTGGGCGGCGTGCCGCATGGCGATCTCGCGCAGCGCGCTCAGATTCTGCTCGGTGAAAAAGTTCTCCAGCGCCTTGTCGGCCTTCTCGCGCGAATAAATCACGCCACGCTCCAAACGATGCCGGAGGGCGCGCGGCGTGACGTCGACCACCACGATCTCGTCCGCCTGATCCACCACCCAGTCCGGGATCGTCTCGCGCACGCGCACGCCGGTCATTTGCCAGATCAGATCGTTCAGGCTTTCCAGATGCTGGATGTTCAGAGAGGTGAGCACGCTGATGCCGGCATCGAGCAGCACGTGCACATCCTGCCAGCGCTTCACGCGCTCGGATCCGGGCACGTTGGTGTGCGCGAGCTCGTCCACCAGGCAAACCTCAGGCTGCCGCCGGACGATGGCATCCGTGTCCAGGTCTTCGAAAATCGTGCCGCGGTATTCGAGCTTGCGGCGTGGTACCACCTCCAGGCCCTCGGTCCTGGAGATCGTGTCCTTGCGGCCGTGCGGTTCGAAATAGCCCACCACCACATCCACGCCTTTGCGGTGAAGAACCTGCCCCTCGTCGAGCATCTGGTAGGTCTTGCCGACACCCGCGGCGTAGCCCAGGAAAATCTTGAACCTTCCCCGTTTTCGGGCTGGTGGCGGTGTCATGACGACGAAGGATGGGGAAAGATGCGCACATCCATGGTGTCGGCCGCGCGGATCATGCGGTCCAGAGGATTGCCGAAAAGGACCTCGCGCCACCGGTTGCCCAGGCTGTGGCCTACGAACAATTGTGTCACCGCCTGCGCGCGTGCGAAATCCAGAATCGCTTGCGCCGAATCCGCTGCTTCCAGCACATGCACCTCGGCGCCCAACTCGCGCGCCAGACCGAGGTGCTTCTCAAGCAACTGGGCGTCTGCCGGATCGAGTGCTGCCTGCCGTACATACACCGCCAAAAAGCCGCAATGGAACCGGTCCGCGTTGCGCCGCCCGCTCTCCAGCATGCGCTTGGCGTTGCTCCGCGGCGTGATGCAAACGAGAATGCGCTCCTGGCTTCCCAGAAACAACTCCACGCCTTGAAGCTGGAGGCAGTTGTGCAATTGCTCATCCACCACCTCGGCGGCCAACAGCAGCGCCAGTTCACGCAGTTCAGAGAGGCGGCGTGTGTCACCGGCGCTTACCGGCTCGCGCAGTTGCAGGTCTTCGGGCGGCGCATCCACGATCACGATCTCGTCCGCGGAGCGGATGAATGCCTGCGGCACCGCCTGCTTCGCCCGCTTGCCGGTAATCTTTTCGATGGCATCCTGCAGCTCAGCGATATGCTGCACATTGATGGCCGTGACCACGGTTATCCCGCTATCGAGCAGTTCCTTGACGTCCTGCCAGCGCTGGGGATTGCGGCTTCCGGGTGGATTGTCCTGGGCCAGTTCATCCACCAGGCAGACGTGCGGATGGCGCTTCAGGATGGCCACCACGTCGAGCACCAGCCACTCTTTTTCGCCACTGCGGCCCTGCAAGCCGGGGATCACTTCGAGCGTGTCCAGCAGGCACTGAACCTCAGCGCCAACATTGGATTGAATCAGTCCGACTACGACGTCCTGGCCGCGTTGTTTGCGCCGCCGGCCCTCATCCAGCATGCGGAATGATTTGCCTACGCGCGACGCGTATCCCAGGAAAATCTTGAGGCGGCCGCGACCGGCCTGCTGTTCCTCGGCCTCAACGCGGCGAAGGATCTCTTCGGGGGTGGGACGTTGATCGGGCATGCGGATGGGTCAAGACGCCTGACTGCCGGGCATTTTCCAACGAGCTATCAGTAGTAGTTTACATTCCCTGTACGGTGTTTGGGCTAAATTCGCTAACCTTACGAACCTTCCGGCATGGCGAAGCGATATCCCACCCAAGGCTCGGTGAGCACGTACTTGGGACGCGACGGATCGGGCTCGATCTTCTTGCGCAGGTGATTGATAAAGACTCGCAGGTAGTCGGTTTCGTCGCCGTAGTCCGGCCCCCACACGGCTTGCAGCAGTTCGCGGTGGGGAACCGGCTTTCCGCCATGCGCCACCAGATGGCGCAGAAGATCGAACTCCTTCGGCGTGAGCCGTACGCTTTTGTCCTTCACGCGCACCCGCCGGCCCTCGAAATCGATCTCCAGATCGTCGGAGGCAAAACTGTGTGGTCCGCCTTCCGCCGCGCCGGGGGCTCGCCGCAGGGCAGCGCGAATCCGCGCCAACAGCTCCTGCATGCCGAACGGTTTCGAGACGTAGTCGTCGGCGCCGGCGTCCAGCGCTTCCACCTTCTCTTTCTCTGCGTTACGGACGGTGAGAATGACAATGGGTACATCCGACCCCTCGCGCATGGTGCGGCATGCCTCCAACCCACCCATGCCGGGCATATTCAGATCCAGCAGAATCAGGTCGGGCTGATAGGAGCGCAACTTCTCCAGTGCTTCTTCTCCGGTCTTAGCCTCGTCGACCTGGTACCCGCTCGAGGTCAAAGTCGCGCGCATCATGCGGCGGATCTGCGGCTCGTCATCGACCACAAGAATTTTTGCGCTCACGACACCAGCTCGCCCTTGAATTTGGGCACCGCAAAGCTGAACACGGAGCCCTTGCCGGGTGTGCTCGTCACCCAGATTTTGCCGCCGTGTGCTTCCACGATGCCTTTCGCGATCGACAATCCCAAACCCGTGCCCAGCACCTTCTCGCGCCACGCGCGGCCGCGGTAGAACTTGTCGAAGATTCTGGACTGCTCATCCACCGGAATTCCTTTGCCCTCGTCCGCGACGCTCACCACGATTCTCTCGCCCTCCGTTTCCGCGGAAATGATGAGCGGCGCTCCGGGCGGCGAATAGTTTATCGCATTGTCCAGCAGTTGCTTGAGCACCTGCTCGATAAATTCGAAATCCACGTCGGCGGCGGGGAGCGACGCCGGCACGCGCAGCTCGATCCTGCGCCCCTTCAACGACTCCTCTTGCGCTTTCAGCGTCGCCTGCACGATGTCCATGATGTTGTGCGGCGCCCGATCCGGGTGCAGCTTCGAGGCCTCAATGCGCGCCATCTCCAGAACTTCCACCACCAGGCGGTTCAACCGGTCGGCTTCTTCGTTGGCGATGGTGAGCAGCTCCAGCTCCTCCGCATCACGCGGCTTCGCCAGCAAGTGCGTCACCGCGCCTTTAATCGAGGTGAGTGGTGTCTTCAAATCGTGTGCCAGCGCATCGAGCAGAGTCGCCTTCAGGACTTCGCTTTGCCTTGCCGCCTCCGCCCGATTGGTCTCTTCGATGGTTTTCGCCCGCTCGATCCCGATGGCCACCAGATACGCCAGCGCATTGAGAGCGGCCGTGGATAGGGTGCATCCCACGAATCCCAGGCTGCCGGTGCTTTGGCCCCCTAGCCTGATGGGGACAATGGCGATCTGCAGGTTAGCGTCGATCAGCGGCTCACCAGTTTCCGCGACCTGCCGCAAGTGCTCATCGGAAATAGCCCCACGCATGTCCGACCGGAAGAACTCATCGGTCAACTGGTTGAAGAAAACCGCTCCCGGAATCTCGAAAGTCCGGATGATGCTGTTCACGACGTCCCGGGCGGCCGTACGCACACTGCCGCTGAGGAGCAACGCCTGGCCCAACGTGTACAGCCGCTCCACTTCCTGCCTGCGCGCGATGGTCTCAGCCGCACGCCGGCGGGCCCGCACGGAAAGTTCGCTCGCCGTCACCGCCGTGATCAGAAAAACCGCCAGCGCCACCCAATTCTCCGGGTCGGATACGGTGAATTCGCCGATTGGCGGGATAAAGAAGTAATCCAATCCCAGCACCCCGGCGATTGAGGCGGCAATGGACTCGGCAAAGCCCCACCGCGCCGCAATCCCCAGGATGGCCAGAACCAGCGTCAAGGCGACGGTAACGCTGTTGGCCGGCGCAATCCGGAGATAAACGAAAATGATGGCGGCCACCAGCGCCACCGATGCCACCAGCCGGATTGCCACCCGCAACGCCTTATTCACAGGTTTCGTACTCACTGTAACGCAAGCCGCTTGGGCCTAGCGGGAAACCAACTAAGCTGCATAAAATAGCAGTAATGCCCAAACCATCTGAAGATTTCTATCGCATCCAGAAGTTGCCGCCTTACGTGTTTGCCGTCATCAACGAGATGAGGGCAAAGGCACGGGCGGCACAGCAGGATGTCATCGATCTCGGCATGGGCAATCCCGATGGCGCCACGCCGCGCGCCATCGTCAACAAGCTCGTCGAAGCTTCGCGTAATGCCAAGAATCATCGCTACTCCATGTCGCGTGGCATTCCCCGATTGCGGGAGGAAATCGTCAAGCGCTATCAAAGAAAATACGGAGTAAGGCTCGACCCGGAATCGGAAGCCATCGTCACCATCGGCGCCAAAGACGCGCTCGCGCATCTGTTGTTCGCCATCATCGGCCCGGGTGATGTGGTGGTCTCCCCCAACCCGGCCTATCCCATCCACCAATACGGCGTGATCATGGCCGAGGGACATGCCTGCATGTTACCGATGCCCGACGCCGCCACGTTTTTGAACGGCCTCGAAGACGTCTATCGCTCAGGTTCACGGCCCAAGGTGATTCTGATCTCGTTCCCGCACAATCCGACCACCACCTGCGTCGATCTCGATTTCTTGCGCGAAATCGTGCGCCTGGCGCATCATCACGGCTCCTACATCGTGCACGATTTCGCCTACGCCGACCTCGGTTTTGACGGCTACCACCCGCCCAGCATTCTTCAGGTCGAAGGCGCCAAAGACGTCGCGGTCGAGATCTTCTCCATGTCCAAGAGCTACAACATGGCGGGCTGGCGCGTGGGGTATTGTCTCGGCAACGCGAAAGTCATCGGTGCCCTGGCGCGCATCAAGAGTTACCTCGACTATGGAGTCTTCCAGCCGATTCAGATCGCCTCCATCATCGCGCTGCGCGAGTGCGAGGAAGAGACCGCCAAGATCTGCGCGGTGTATCAGCGCCGCCGCAATGTGCTGGTCGAAGGTTTGCACCGCGCCGGATGGGAGGTTGAACCGCCGCGCGGCACCATGTTCGTCTGGGCGCCCATCCCCGAGCCCTATCGCACCGACGGCTCTCTCGAGTTCGCCAAGCTGCTCATGAAAGAAGCGCTGGTGGCCGTCTCGCCTGGCATTGGGTTCGGCCCGCTGGGTGAGGGTTTCGTGCGCTTCGCCCTGATCGAAAATGACCACCGGACGCGCCAGGCCACCCGCTCCATCAAGCAGTTCCTGGCGCGCAAGCCCGTGCTGGCCGGCAAGTAATTTCATCGTGATTGCAAATGATTTGTAAGTAGGTACGGGCAACGGGACTCCGCCCCACTGGCCTGGGGCTCCCGGCAGCTTCATTTCACATTATTACTGCAAATCACTTGCAAAAATCAGGAACGTGCCGTACTATGGCCCTTTCCTGTCTTGTCCGTGGACTTACCCAATGGCAACTCATTTGCAAATTCTATTGATGCCCCTCGTGCTCCTGTGCCTGTCTTCTCCCTTGTTCGCCCAGGAAAGCCCGTATATCGTGACCTACGATCACCACCTGGAGGAGCCCGGAAACCTCGAAGTCGAGTACTTCTCCACGGTCGGGACGCAGCGCGCCGGTAATGACTTCCACGCGTATTGGATGGAGTTTGAATATGGCGCCACCGCGTGGTGGACAACGGAGTTCTACCTGGACGGGCAGACGACCTTGCACGACAGCTCGCTCTTCACCGGCTTCCGCTGGGAGAACCGGCTCCGCCCGCTCCGGGCCGAGCACTTTATCAATCCCGTGCTTTACATCGAGTACGAGAACATCACCGAGGCCGACAAAATCATCAAGGAAGTGGAGGGTCACGATATCGCAGCCGACCACGGTGACTTAAACGCCGCCCTCAGGAAGGGCCACAACCACGAGCTCGAGTTCAAGGTCATCCTGTCGAAGGATTTCAGAGGCTGGAATTTCGCTGTGAATCCCTTGGCTACCAAGAACTTGTCGCCCAGCGACCCCTGGGAATTCGGCTACGCGATGGGAATCAGCCGCCCGCTAGCGCTGAGGGCGTCGGCTCAACGCTGCGCCTTCTGCCCTGAGAATTTCATCGCTGGAGTGGAGCTCTATGGGGGTCTCGGCGATGCGCAGAGCTTCGGCCTGCACCAAACTTCTCACTACCTCGCGCCGGCGCTGGCCTGGAATCTTCCCTCCGGCTGGACGCTCCGGCTGTCGCCTGGATTTGGTTTGAACGACAACAGCCACCGCCTTCTGTTGCGATGGGGCCTATCGCGGGAATTCTCCGGCTTCTCAGAGATGCTCCACGGCTTGTTCGGAGGCCGCCCATGAAAACAACTTCCGCGGTCATCTGCTTCGCCGCGCTGGTTGCACTCGCTTCCGCCCAGCAGCGAGCTTCGAGGCATGACGAACCAGCCGAGATGATTCTCGCGAAAGTTCCCGTCAAGGCTCGATCAAAATGCAACCCATTTGCAAATGATCCCGAAGCGCCCGCAGCCGGCGGGAAGCTTTTCGAGCAGCATTGCGCCGAGTGCCACGGCCAGGGAGCCGATGGCGCGAAAAGAGGTCCCAGTCTTCGTGCAAACGCGCTGCAACAGGCGAAGCCGGGTGAAATTTTCTGGATTGTGACCAACGGAGTGGTGCGCCGCGGCATGCCCGCATGGTCCAAGCTGCCTGAGCCGCAGCGCTGGCAGATCATCAGCTGGCTCAAGAGCCTGCCGTGATTATCGAACCTCTACCGGGAGTTTGATCTCCACCGTCTTCGGCGGGAAACACATGGTGTTGTTGCAGGCTTGGTAACGCAGCTTCCCGTCGAGCACCATCAGCCCGCTCGTGGCATCGGCCGGAACCTTGAATTTCGTCGCGATATCGAAATTCCCGGTGTATACGGAAAGCGGCTGCTCGGGCGAAAACGGATACTTCTCGTCGGTTGGCTTCGGATAAGTCACGGCCGCCACTTCGAGCGGAGCCGCCGCCCAGGTGAGCTTCAGCGGAATCAGGTACGCTTCGTGCGGCGCATTGCTGTTCACGTGGTAACCCGCGCCGAGCGCCACCGCCACCTTCGCCGTGACCTCGGAATTTCGCTTCGCCACCACTTTCTGCGGAGGCGCCACCGTTAGGATCGGGTTACTCTGCGCGCATAAGCACGGCAGGAACAGAAATACCGCCGGGAGCGCCAAGGAGCTCTTGTATGCCATTTTCAAATTCATTTTTGCCTGACAGTCCGATGTGCACCGCGGCAATGTTGCCGCCGCGATCGATCAGCAGCGTGGTCGGCAGCGCTTCGAGACCGCCATACAAATCCGCAACGTGGTCATTGCCCAGCACCAGCCGGTAATTGATGGCCCGATCCTTGGCGAACGGCTTCACCGCATCCCAGCCGTCGTCATCCATGGCCACGCCGATCACCGCGAAACCCTTGTCTTTGTTCTGCCGCTCGAATTCTTCAAACCACGGGATCTCCACCTTGCACGGCCCGCACCACGTGGCCCAAAAATCCAGGAGCACCACTTTTCCTCGATAGTCTGACAGATGCACCATCTGGCCGTTGGCGTCTTTCAGCTCGAAATCCGGAGCCTTCTTGCGCTCTTTGGCGGGCCTCAACGATGCCGCTCGAACGGTTCGAGGCGAAGAGCAGCCGGCGGACACCAACAATATTGCGGCGACAGCCAGACTCACGCGAGCAACGTACACGAGTTCTCCTTTATGAATATTATAGACTGGCCGCGATTGGACGCGAATCTGAGGATCGTAAACGACGCGTTTCCAGTCGACCCGCTGTACTCCAGAGGCTTTCATGTAATTGACGCACTGGGCAAGGTGTTCGTTAGCGAACCGGGAAATCCCCTAAATCGCAATCCCCTCATCCACCCCGGCCCGCGCAAACCACTCCCTCCGCACCGTCCGCGCGCGCGAATCAAGTGTAAATTCCACATGTTTTCTCACCCCCCCATATCGCCACGCCGCCGTGTCGCAGAAGCTCTCACAACAGTATTCCCGCCACCGCCGCGTGCGCTCCTTCCAATCGCGCCGCTCCAGCTTGTTCTTTCGCCACTCCGCCGACCACCCCAGCTCTCCACGAACTCCGCCGTGCAACTCACCCGCAATCACACGCTCGTACGATTTTCGCTTTGGGTTCCCCAACCGCAGCCACACGAAGTGAAACAACTCGTGAATGAAGATCCGCGCGAAGTCGTCCGCGTCCGCCATGAGCGCCTCTTCAAGCACCATTCGCCGCTGGCGAAGAAACGTCGCGGCGTGCGCTGGATCGCCGGCCTCGTCCACCACCGTTCGCCGGAATTCTATGTGAACCGGCCGCCCCACGGCGCGCGGGATCGCCGCCGGCCAAGGGCTTTCCTTATTGCCGGAGTTGGGAAAGAACACTCTTCGGCACCTTGGCCGCCATATTTAACTGCCCGTCCACGATCTCCGCGATGTCGTAACGCATCGACGTCCCCAGCACCATCGCCACTTCGGGGCCATTCAATTTGTAGTCGCGCTCCAGCCACTGCGCCAGGTTTGTCGTGGCGGCCTGCAGCGCCTCCATCAGCGAGCCGCCAATTCCCAGCGCCATGAGGTACTCTCCGTTCTCCGCCCGCGGCATGTCCAGCGATTGCCCCGGCACCACATCCACCGTGAACTCCACGTCCATCGACGTTTCCAGCGCGTTGCCGGTCAGTTCGCCGTCGCCTTGAACGGCGTGGCCGTCCCCCACGAACAGCAGCGCGCCCGGATGGTAGACAGGCAGATAAAGCGTGACACCCTCGCGGATCTGGTTGTAATCCATGTTGCCGCCGAAGCTGCCGAGATGTCCTGACTGGAACGATTGATCGCCCGGCGGCGCCACCCCCACGCACCCCAGCATCGGCGCCACCGGCACCGCAAGGTTCTTCAGCTTCTCGGTGGGATTCTTCAGCATCGCCACGCCACGCTCACGATCCAGTTTCCAGTTGCTATCGAATCCTTCCACCCGCTTCAGGTCCCGCAAGTAGTAAGGGTCGAAAGCGCTGCCGACGATACCTTCGCTGTGTATGGCCGAATCACGATTCAGGCGGATGCGCGTGAATCGCACTACCAGCGTGTCGCCCGGCCAGGCATCTTCCACATAGAACGGCCCAGTCAGTGGATTCCCTCCCGCCGATCTTCGTGTTCCGTGCGCATCCACACCGCCGGCATCCACCGTCGAGGTGCTCACGCTGTCCCCAGGGAAAATATGCAGCACCGGCGGAATGGCGCTCGAAAACTGCCGGTGATAAGTGCGCGTGAAGAAGCGGTGTGCCTTGAGCGCGCCCGCCGGCCGCTCCGCCGGACGTTGCGCTGTCCAACTGGCGGCTTCGTCGCCGAACTTGGCAGTGCCCACCAGCACGCCTTCGAGCAGTGTGCCCTTGAACTCCCCGAACACCTTACCGTCCTTCTCTCGCGCCGCGAACGTGACCGTGTCACCCGCGACCGTTCCATCGACCGTCAATTCGTCGGACTGCCCCGTGAGCTTGTCCCCGCTCGTTTTGAAGGTTGCCCGGCCGTAGTCAGGCTCGCCGAACCGCGTGATGGTGAATTCCCAGACGCCGTCCAGCGTCGCGGCGGACAATCCGGCCGCAACACAAAGCATCGCGCAGAGAGCTGATATTCGCATGCCTGACATTGTGTCAGAAATTCGCGCGCATTCGCGTTCATTCGCGGCCCCAAAATGTTTGGTCTTCTTGATATCTCGTTCCACGCGGAGCGCGATACGAAATCATCCGTCTTCATCGCGACCAGCCTCGATGGTTTCATTGCTCGCGAGAACGGCGCTCTCGATTGGCTACCTCCCGGCCACGGCGAGCGACGGATACGACGCGTTCATCGCCCCTGTGGATACCATAGTCATCGGCCGTAAGTCATTTGAGACCGTGTCGGCTTACGATCCGTGGCCCGACGGGACGAAGCCGGTGGTGGACTCGACGCGCGATTTGCGGCTACACGCCCGATCGGGCTCCATCGGGCGAGTAAATCGCATGCTCGACCGCCTTCGCCTCCGCCGACCGCAGGGCTACAATGGCGCTGGGGAACAATCCTCCTAAAACCACGAACAAGACGCCCGCGGTTAGAATCCACCGCTCCCTCGGCAGGGCATCCGCCATCACGGTGAAACCCGTCCTGCGTTTGCCCAGGAACAGCCGCGAAAACAACCTGAAAATGCTTACCGCATTTATCGCAGTAGCGATCGGTAGCAATAGTCCGGTTTGCGGGTGCGAGGCTAATGTTCCATATATCAGAAGATCTTGCGAACAGAAGCTCAGCGTGCCAGGCAAACCCACCAGTGCGAGGCCAAACACGATGAAGAAAACAGCCAGCCTAGGTGCGTGCTCCCCCAAACCAAGATGCCGGCTGGCTGTCAGGTTCTCACCGAAGCGAACCTCGAGCAGACGCAGGATCCCGAAGAGCCCCATGGTGGATGTGGTTACGACAAACCAGTGCACAAGAGCTCCGGTGATTCCTTCCGCAGTCCGGCTCTCTAGCCCCGCCAAAATGGACGCCGACTGGCTGAGCGCGATGAAAGCCAGCAGCCGGCGAGGTGAATTCTCCGTGATGGCCCGGATGGCCACGTAGAGCGCGGTGGCGAGCGCGAGATACGAGAGCACCGGGAACAAATCCCGCGACTTATACGGAAACAGCGGCATAATCAGTTTGGCCACAAGCATTGCGCCGAAGTGGCCGTTCAGCAGAAGTGCAGTGGGAATCGGAGCACCGCTTTCGGCGGCATCCGCCACCCAGGCATGAGCCGGCAAGATGCCTTTCCGGAACATTACGGCCACGACCAGGAGTCCGAAAACGGCGATCCCTCCGGGGCTTCGGCCCCGCAAGCGGGCAATCGACATGGCGTGCCCCTGTGCCGCAATAAGCGCTATCGCAAGTGCCAAAGCGATGCTTGAAAGCAGCAGGCCGAGGCGGGGGCGCCATGAGCGCGCGCTGAACCAGTGCTTCGCAAAGAAGGGAACGGTGGACAATACCCATGCGGCGAGCAGAATCCGCAGGTCGTTGGTTGAGTAGGCCAGTAGCGTGGAGCCCAGAAGGAAGAGAATTCCGCCAATCGTGGCGGCGTTGCAGTCGCGCTGCGGAATCACCAGCGTTGCTCCCAGCGTGAGGCACGAGAACAGGAGCATTAGTGCTTCGTTCAGCGATTCTCTAGCCGGCACGGCCTGTAGCAGAAATGCGCTCGCCACCACCGACACCAGCGCTGCGACAAAACCGATGACGCGGGCGTGCCGCCGGGCCACCGCCGTGAGCATTCCGGCCAGCCAGGGAATTCCCACCGCGACGGTAGTAAGAATCCAGGGTAGGCCGGTCATCCGATGTTCCCTGGACTGGCAGCAGTGTGAATGGAGACCGGCGCTTCTTCCCGCGGCTCCTGCTGCCGGTCAATGCCCAGGTTGTCAAGTTTTGCGAAGAGCCTGGACAGCTGTATCAGCGGATGAATCACCCAACGATCGAGGATTGTGTCCAAATGGCCGCGATCGAGCGACCACCGGTACAGCCACAACCGCACGCTCTCCGAAAACAGGTCCTCGAAATGCTGGCCAGTCGGCGAGAGTGTGCCGCCGATGGCGGAGTGCATCTGGTGATAGTCGTGGAGCATCGACGGCGCACGCAGAAACTGCAGCGTCCGGACGGTAGCGTGCCCCAGGATGTGCGCCACTGCGACCGCTTTCCAGCCCATTCCGATCTCCACAAAAACTACACCCACCTGCGTCAATGAGGCGTAGGCGAGCGACGTTTTGGCATCGGCGGTGGCTCGGCCAACCATGGTGCCGTGAATGGCCGTCGCCAGACCGATCGCCACCACCAGAGTCGAAGCCAATACAGAATGCGCGAGCATGGGCTGCACCCGAAGCAGGAGATACGCGCCCGCGTGAATCGAGATTGCTCCGTAAAAGATGGCGCTGGATGGCGTCGGACCTTCCATGGCGCGCGGCAGCCATCCGGAGAATGGGACCTGCGCCGCCTTTCCGGCGGCTGCAAGCAGCAGAAGCAGGCAGACGATGGTCGACTGCGCACCGGTCAACACGGAAAGACCATGATCAAACGAAGCGGTTCCAGCCCAATGATGCATGACGAACACGCCCACCAGTAAGCCGATATCGCAGGCGCGATACACCGCGAAGACGCGGAGCCCGTTTTCGACCGGAGGCGTGCGCTGCTGGAAAAAAGCAATCAGCAGTACGGAGGTGATACCCACAATCTCCCATCCCGCCACCAGCAGATCGAACGAACCGGCACTGAACGCGAGCAAAGATCCGAATGCAAACAGATGCAGCAGCAGGAAGAACCGGAGGAATCCGCGCTCCCGATGCAGGTAGGTCGCCGAGAATTGTCCAATCAATCCCGACAACACCACGGTCATGCCCAAGAACGGAAGGGAGAGCCGGTCGGCGAGGAGGACGAGCGGAAAGTGATAGTCCTGCACCGTGAACCAGTTGCCGAAGGTAACCGCCACTGCCGGAGCGCCCGGCAGTGCGAGCCTCCAGACAATCGCGGCCAGCGCCATCATGGAGGCGGAAAACGTCACCCCAGTGATTCTGGAAATAATGCGCTCGGCCGGTACGTAGCCCGCCAGCCACAGTAGTGCCAACACGCCGAAGACCACGCCCGGCGCCAGCACCACGAACACCAGCAGAGCTTGCCAAGAGTCCACTGTTATCGGCCTCCTGATTCCGCCTGAATCCAGGCCATCGGGAGATGCTGGTGTTTGCCCCTATACCATTCGGCGGAGGAGAGGGCCACCGGCAGACGTTCCATCGGTCCATCGATCTCCTCAAAATCGCGATCCCTGCGAGCGTATGCACGCCCCGTTTCGGGGTCGATCGTCGCCAAGCGTATCCAGCGATTGGTAACTAAGTTCTTCAGCGAAGGACTCGCATCTACGACCTTCATGAGTCGTTCCGGAGTCGTCTCGATCACGAACAGCATCCGCATCGGCTCGTGGATCTCCACCATCTGCCATGGCAAGCCGGTTCGCAGGTCGCTGGCATGACCATCCATCACGCCGACGAGGCCCGCGACGTTGTGTGGGAGTTTGGTGCCACACCCGTAGCGATCATTGTCAACAAAGGAGAAGTAATATTCGAGGCTAATTCCCGCGCAAACGGGAACCACAGCGGCCATTACTTTTGCAAGGCTCTCGTCGGCCGGATCTTGGCCAGCGTCATAAGAAGCCAGAAACGCCCGGCGGTCGAGGAACAATCCCCGCGTCAGAGCGCGCCGCCCCACGATGCAGACGGCATTGGTGCAATGCCCATATTCGGGGCGCGGCTGCGCCAGGTGCTCACTACGCTCCTCTGCATGGCGAAGCGCGGCATCCGTCGACAAGTTAGGCGGGCAAGATTCGAATCGTCGCGAGCGCTCATGAGCATTCCGCGCCCTGGCCTTTTCGAGCGACTCGCGCGTGCGCTCCAGGTCGGCCCGGTGGGTAGTCGGAACATCATCGAGGTCGTAGAGTTCCACGTCATCGCTGCACGTGTCATGATAGCCGCCGATGAACCAGGTGTGCGGGGGAATGTCGATGCCGCGCTCGCGCAGCAGGTCGCGTACCTCGACACGGTTCGCCATGCCGGCAAAAAGCCGCGCGTTGGGCCCGCCGCGACGGCCTCCGCAAGCTCCGCAGTCATGCGCCGATTCGTGCGGGTTGTTCAAACTGCTCGATCCGTGCCCGAGGACTACCACAAGGCGCGCGAAGCGACCTGTCAAGCCCGCTGGACCAAGAACGCTTGCCACTCTTTCGGCCTTCTCCAAGGTCGCGAATCCCGTCAATAAACCAGTAATGGCGCCGTGCGATTGGGCAGTGTCGCGCATCAACGTGAGCTCCGTGCGCGGCTCGGGCAGGAACGCCCAATTCAGCCATTCGCGCAGTTGCGCGTAGCGCCTGGGCGCGAGCAGATGGCCAATCAGGGGAACAGCCGAGAGCAATCCCAGAGCACTGGTCGAGATCCAACCGCGCACCAGCGTGCGCGACGATAGGAACGAACTCCGAGTCATTAGTCCCAGAAATCGCCGGCGGAAACGTCGTCGGTCCAGCAGTTCGCGGTCCCCAGCCCTGGGTTGTTCGAATACCGCGTGCTGGGGCTTGACCACCACCGGACAGAAAGCAGCGCCGTGCGAATCGTCGATTCCCTTATAGTCGACGGCCACGCCAAAGTAACCAGCCGCACTGAACGTCTCGACTTCCGGGTCCGTTTCCTCGAGCGCGCGGCGCAACGATTCCTCTCGCTCGTCGATGCAGAAGAACACCTGGGCGGCAGGCCTGGTCTCGAGTTCATGCAAGCCCCGGTTCTGCCGATGGCTCGCCAACCCTCGCAGAATCTCGCGTTCGTGCCAGCGTTCATAGGCCAGATGGAGGATGCGGCGGCGCTCGAGTCCATTACAGCTCTTTACTTCGCTTGCGAATGACGCCCACTGAGAGTCGGAAAGCCGGGTGACCTCGTCGGCTGAGAGCGAGACGACTCGCGCTGCGTCATAGGCGCGGGCGGCACGGCTGAGACGCCGTTTTTGCTGGGTCTTGAGCGGGCTCTCCTGCGGGACGGTCTCGGCGGCTCCCATACGCGAGGCCACGCGGGCCATGGTGAGCCGCACGGCCAGGAAGTCCATCACAGAACAGGGCACGCTTTCGTGTGGAGCCAAGCTGGGGTCTTCCTCAAGCTTACGCATCAACCCTGCCCAGCCGGGCAGCGCGAGCAACTCGGACTGAAGGACGCTTTCCCAGTCGGTTTCACGAAAATGTTGGGTATCGAGGTAGTCGAGCACGGCGTCCGTAGATGAGAACGAAAAGTACTCTTGCCGTGCGAACTCGTCGTCCAATCCCCCCAGGTACTGCGGAAAAATGCCGCCAGGGCGCGCAAGTACCGCGCGGACGCTCGCGTAGAATCCCCTCTCGCGGTGCGGCATGGGCCAATAAGCCATGCCTTGGTCCAGAAATACCGAGCACAACCGGATCAGCCACGGATGAATCACCTCGTCCACTGGACGCGTATCCGCAGGTTCTTCCTCGTGAGCGACGGTTCGGGCAAGACACGCGTCGAACAACGCGCGTAGCGCAGCCTGGCGGAAGTCTCGAGCCAAGTCGCCCTGCTCGGTGCGCCAGAGGACCGTGGCGGCATCAAACTCACGAACGCCCGGTGTGATCATCGCACGGCGAAGTGAACGCCGGGTCAGCCGTGGGAAGACTATAGCATCCGGCTCGCTGTCGAGCACTGCGTCGATGTCCTCTACGCGGATGCGCCCGCGCGCCAACTCGGACCGGTATGCCGCTTCAGCCATGTACGGTTCGGCGCCGAACAGATTTGAGGCCTCGATCACAGCCTGTTCGAAAGGCCGCTCCTCGAAGGCGTGCAGCGTATTGTGGTGGACGAACACACCGATGGGACCCTGGATCGGAAGCATGTGCGCGGCGTGTTCGACCGCCCGGCGCAATTTGTCCGGTCGCGATCGCAGCGAATGATCACCGTTGATCAAACCGGTAACGCCTCATGCCGTTGGGGGTGCATCCGTTCACGTTCCGCCATAGCTTC
This sequence comes from Bryobacteraceae bacterium, assembly GCA_035297145.1. Classification (GTDB taxonomy): domain Bacteria; phylum Acidobacteriota; class Terriglobia; order Bryobacterales; family Bryobacteraceae; genus QHXW01. The sequence continues at coordinate 890 of DATGZN010000070.1, read as the reverse complement.
CTTCTGAAACCTCCCATCCGGTCGAGCTCCCATTCGCGCTGCGACTTCGCCCGATCTGCCGGCGTGGCGGTTCATCGCCCCCTCCGCTCTACTTTGATTTCACCCAGCATTTGCACGGCTTCCTTCAGATTGGTCTGGAAATAACGCCGCATGATATCCAGCACCTCCACAAGGACGGGGTTGCGGAGAGAGTAGAAGACCTGATTGCCTTCCTTTCGGTTGGTTAGAATCTGCCTGTTTCGCAGGATTGCCAGATGTTGGGAAACATTGGCTTGTTCAATGCCAAGGCGCTCTTGGATGACCCCGGCCGAAAGCTCGCCATCGCGCAACAATTCCACAATGGCAATCCGGGTCGGGTGGCCGAGTGCCTGGAATACGCCAGCTTTGTACGACCGGAGAAGATTTTGCATCCACTATCAAGAATATTCGATTTTAAGAATATAATCAACTATCTCATCAGGCTATTCCATTGCCCCACCAAAAAGCACCCTTTGCCACCAACACATCGCCAGCGTGCACTCGCTATACCTTGACCAGGCTTGTAGGGCGCATCCGCGATCCGGTGAAGTTCGGCCGACTGCCCACTGCGTTTACAGTTTGCCGCCTATCGGTTCGATCAGTGGGTAGTGCGCCAAGAGTGCGTTGATTCTGGCAGCGGTCGTGTCCGCGTTAACCACCCATTCCTGTAGCGTGGGGATACCGCGGGGTTGGCGGGATACCCGCGGCTTTTCTCACGTGCCTGCCTCACAGCCGCAGGTACCCGCAAACGGCGCGTGTCCCTGCGCTACATCTATCGATCGATGTTCCGCGCCGTCGATCAACGCAGAATTAGATGGAATGAGAAGGCCGGTCCCTCGGCGGGATGCGATACGCTCCCAATGAGAAACGCA
>DATGZN010000069.1:0-112693 GCA_035297145.1 Bryobacteraceae bacterium | reverse complement strand
ATCGGGGAGCGAAATCCATTCAATCCCCATAGAGCACGGTCCGGCTCAGTTCAACGCATTCTATCCGCCATGCTCCGGCAGCAATGTTATCTCGCCCTCAGCACTTCGGCCCGGAGCACAGCGGATAGAATCCTAAGCATTGTCATTCACAACGGGCTTCTGAGAATCGCTACCGGAACCTTCGTCTGTATGGTCAGAGAACTGGACAAAGGTGAGAGCGGACCGTTCCCGGGGGCTGTCTATGAGTTGCGCGTCATCCATGCCGGGCTGCCCCTGTGCTGGCGTGCCAGATGTACGATATTGGAATTGGAGTCGTCAAATGGGCAGCGTACAAATCGAGCAGAAGAGCTATGAGATGCCCCCGAGAGAGGGGATCAGCATCGCACATTTTCTCACCGTCGCCGACATCGAGCGATCGGCTCGCTACTACGAGAAGGTCTTCGGCGCTCGCATTCTGAGCTTGGGTGACGGCAACGCGCCTGGATACCTTCAGCTTGCGAATATCTGGATGATTCTTAACGTTGGAGGCGGGCCGACCCCGGATAAGCCGACGGTAACGCTCAGCGTCCCCGATCCGAATCACATCAACAGCTTTATGAATTTCCGCGTTGCGGATATTCAAGCGTGCTATGAATTATGGAAAAGTCGAGGAGCCAAGTTCATCACGGAGCCGATCCCCAAATACGGCGAGACGCGCTGCTACATCCGCGATCCTGACGGATATATTATCGAGGTCGGACAGAGCACCGACCTCACGTACGGCTGACGCTCGGCCCGCAAAGAGCATTCTCATAGTCCCCGAGCGAGTCATCCGGGACTCGGCCAAAGGTCCGATTAGCTCACGAAGGCGGCTCGATTCCGATCTTGTCATTTACGGCTGCGGCGATACGTTGCGTGCAGCCGAGGTAGCGCTCAGTCGTTTGGACCGACACATGGCCGAGGAGAAACTGAATCTGCTCCAGTTCACCTCCGGCCGCCCGACATAAACGCGCGCACGTCCGACGCAGGTCGTGGGGTGCGAGGCTCGCCACTCCCGTCTTTGTGGCGAACTCCTTAACAACATGCCAGGCAAGCTTCTCGGTGACCCCGTCTCCCCAGGATTTGCCAGCGCTACTTACGCGACGGAACGCTCTCCCACCCTTGATTCCCGCAGCTTCCATCCACGTGCTGAGCTCGCAATAGACCCAGTCTGGAACCGGCACCGTCCGGACGTGACCGCCCTTGCCGCTCAGGTTAACGATCGCCCAATGTCCCTCGCGCTACTGGAGGTGATCAACGGCCAACTCGGCTACCTCGTGCCGCCGGAGCCCACACGCAAGCAGGACCGATAGAAGAGCTCGGTCCCGTTTGCCTTTGAGGCGCTCCCGGTCCGGAGCCTGCCAGAGCGTGATGCCCTGTTCGGCCGTCAACCAGTTGCCCAGCCTGACGCCCAGTTTCTTCACGCCCTTGACGCGCCTGATCCCGGCCGCCAGGTCGGCGCTGAGGAGGCCGCAGTCGGCGGCCTCGTACGACAAACGGCGAACCGCCCCCAGCCGGAGGTTGATAGTCCCAGGGGCGAGATGTCGTGACTCCAGGTGCATCCGATACCGAACGACCACTGTCCTGCTGAAGGAAAGCCGCGGTTCGGAGCAGTACCAATCCACGAATTCGTCGATGGCGTGGCGATAGCCCCGCTGCGCATCCGGGCACGACAGACTGTTGAGAACCGCGGACTTCGCGACTTCAAGATCAGGCAACCGCAGGACCGACTTGGCCACTCTTCCTTTGGCTTTGCGTCTCTGTATTTGTTTCATGACCCGTGGCCTCCACCGCCACGGGTTGATCATGCGCCCGCCAGGTCCGCGGCTGGCAAGAAACTAATAAGCCCGTGATCCTGAACGAACGCTTGCCCTCCGGTGGCGCCCACGACGACGCCGGCGGAATTAATGCCATTGGCATTCGCCAGCGGGTCCCCGTTGATGTTCAGCGTGGTGAATGTGCCATTCGGCTGGCGGACAAAATTCGTAAACACATTCATATTCGCATTGGAGCTGAACCCGACGATCGCGCCGGTGTTACTTACCCCGTTGACCGTAGTGCCTCCCGCGTTGTCGCCGGGGCCATTGAAAGTTGCAAAGTTGTAGATTGGCGAGGCATCTGCCGTGAGTGCGAGAACAAGCGCCGCCCCAACCAGCATCGAAATCGTTCGCGTCATGAGTCGCATGTCCGACCAGTCTTGCGAATGCGGCCCGCGCCGAGGAAGTAACAGGCGGTAATACTGGGGTATGCTACCCTATGTAACCCCTATATGGCGAACGCGTTATCCCCGGACGAGATCAGGACGGCCCTATACCGTGTTCAGGCCAGCAAGGAGTGGGCGCAGAGCGCGCGAATGGGCCAGTTTCTGCGTTTCGTGGTGGAGCGGACCCTGGCTGGCGGTGGTGGGGAACTCAAGGAAACAGTCATCGGCGTGGAGGTATTTGGACGCCCTCCCGCGTATGACCCCAAGGCCGATCCGATCATTCGCGTGGAGGCGCGTCGATTGCGCCTAAAACTGCATGAATACTACGCCGGCACCGGTTTGACCGACCCGGTCCCGATCCTGCTTCCGAAGGGCAGATACCAGCCGCAATTTGAGCGGGTTCTGCCTCCCGCGGCCCCGGCTCACAGTGTCGGACCCCGAAAGCCTTGGCTGATAGGCGCGTTGTTTGGGGGATTAGGCATGGCGCTCTTGCTCGGGACGTGGTTGGCCGGAATCAGAATGCGTCCGGGCTCCAGCACATCTGCCGCTCCTCGCTTACTGACTGGAAGTCAATGGGTTACACGCTCACCCGCGTTCTCTCCGGATGGCGTGTGGGTCGCCTACACGCGCGACGTCGATGCCCACGGAGCCAACCTGTTTCTCCAGCCGTCCGCGGGCGGAGAGCCTCGCCCGCTCACCAGCGGAGAAAACTTTGACTATGAGCCGGTTTGGTCTCCGGACGGCCGATCCGTGCCTTTCTTCGCCAAATCGAGCGGAACCGCTTTGCCGTCATGGTTCGCCTGGTGGCGCCAGACGCAACCGGAGAACGCCGTGTCGCCGAGGTCGCGCTGCGGAGCCCGATCGACTGGATGCAAAACGGCCGCGCCATAGTGGCGGCGGACCGCGATGACGCTGCTTCTCCGTTCGCCCTCTTCACCATCGACGTGGCCGACGGCCGCAAGCACCAAGTCACCTCGCCCGCCAAGGGTACGCTGGGCGATAGTCAGCCCCGCCTCAGCCCGGACGGCAGCTCCTTAGCGTTTGTCCGGTCGGCGGAGGCTTCCGTCCAAGACGTGTATACAGTCTCCGTCAACGGTGGTAACCCTCGGCGTCTGACCACCGAAAACCGTGCAGTGGAAGGTCTGGCCTGGAATGCCGGCGAGCCGGAACTGATCGCGTCACTCGAGCGTCAAGGCCAGGCGCGGAGCCTGTGGCGAGTGTTTCTCAGCGGCGCTTCCCCGTTGCGCATCCCGGATGCCGGACTGGCACGCGCGAACGGCCAGGGGATGAGTAGCCAATTCCTGAGTCCGCGACGAATCACGTTCGCCATGTTAGGTCTGTGTGCAAGGCAACAGAAGGTTACAACGTTTCTCGTAACTAACCCAGTCCGGAAACTTCTAGCTTCCAGTTAGCGCGTCATCCGACCGGAATCCGGGCGCTTCCTGAACCTCAAAATAAGGTCTTAATTGACAACTGCAATTCGCGCGGGGTTCCACGTCCAGTTGCGTAGTTGCTGAGCGTGGCCGTGATGACACCGAAATTCGACGCGGAAATATCGGCGTTGGGAACTCCGTACTGAGCACGGTTCGTCAAGTTGAACATATCGGCCCGGAAGCGGATGCTGAAGTGTTCCGTGAGCAACACGAACTTCGAAACGGCCAGGTCGAGTTGCGTGATCCCGGGCGCGCGAAATGCGTTTCTCCCCAGATTGCCGAACGTGCCATTAGCCGGCACAGCGAAGGCCGCGGGGTTGATCCAGTGGTTGGCGGTCGAGCCCCGGGCAGGGGTGAGTGACTGGCCGAAAACGTAGTCGGGACGTTCCGAACCGCTGACGGCGTACAGACCGGGAACCGACGCGTTGGTACGGTCGACCGTGATGTTCACTGGCAATCCGGTTTGCGTCATTCCGATCGCACTCATTTCCCAGTTTCCCAGCAGCGTTCGCAGGACCCCCGGCGAGTTTGCGTACTGCTTGCCCGCCCCAAAAGGCAGCGTGTAGACGGCGGAAAGATTGAACAAGTGCCGCACGTCGAAGTCGCTGCTCGCCTTGTCGCAGGAACGGCAGAACGAGTTTTGCGGTGTGTCGGAGTCTCCGCCGCCAATGCTGCCGTCATTGATGGAATGCGACCACATGTAGTTCGACGATAGCAGGAAGCCGTTGTGGAAGGTCCGGCGAAGGTTGAACTGCAGCGCCTCGAAGGTGCTGTTGCCGACGTCGCCGCGCCATGACACCACGCCGAAGGCCGGATGCGGAACGACATTGCCCGGAGGGATGGCAAGATTGGTATAAGTGGTGGTCAGAACATCTGTTCCCTTATTGCCAAGGTAATTGAGTGTGGCCACGAACCCGCCGGGCATGGCCTGCTGCAGCGATAACGTCCAGGAGGCAACATAGTTGTCCTTGCGGTTGCGATCCAGATCGCGTGGCGAGACCACGCCCAACCCGCCGTTCTGCGCGTAGGCGAGAAACGGATCGAGAGGATAGGAAAGGCCCGGGAACGAGACGTTGTTGAACGAGTAACGGCTGACAGTGTTCGAGATAGGAAGGTTCTGATCGTCCTCCTGTCCGTCGGTGTGATAGATGCCGGCGCCGATGCGTACCACGGTGTTGCGATGCGACCACGCGATGCCGATTCTGGGGTCGACGTCGTTGTAACGGGGGTTGAAGTAGGAATAGCTAGTCGGGCAGAATCCGCCACAAGTCGCAAAGTCGAACGGAATGGCCTGGTGATTCAGCGCGGAGAGGGCGTTGAACACGTTGTAGCGGAGGCCCGCATTGATGGTCAGCGTCGGTGTGACCTTCCACTCGTCTTCCACGTATGCCCAATACATGTTCTTGCGCTGACGCACCAGCGGGAGGATGGACGTATAGGAAGCTGTGCCCATCTGGTTGTTCAGAAAGTTAGTCGTGGACGTGTAAGTCAAGGTGCCGCTGCTCGCCGTTCCCTGGTTCAGGAACAGGCGTTTGAATTCGAAGCCGAACTTCAGGGTGTGGCTGTCTTTCGACCACGATACGTCATCCAGCAGGCTGATGGTCTTCGACGGATCCTGATTCGCGGTTCTTCCCGCGAGCGAACTGAATCCCGAAACGCTGATGGTGTACGGCACCGGGGAGAGCGTCGAGGCGACGTAGATGTCCTGGTTGACGCCCAATTTGAATTCGTTCACCAAACTCGGCGAGAAGACATGCAGAACCTCGAAGACGCCGTTGTTGAACTTCGTGTCGTACTGCGTCTTGGCGATCAGTTGACCGGTCGGAATGGTTTGAACCGCTTCGTCCGAGTTGAAGCGTACGAACGAAGTGGTCTTGCTCGAGAGATGGTAGTCCAGCCGGATCATGCCGGAGTCTTCGTTGTCGATCTGGCGCCCAAGAGCGTTGTAATTCCACACGTTCGGCGATCTGGCCGGCGATGTTCCCGCGGGGTATGCCGTCCGGATCGGTAACAAAGCTGGAGAGGTTAGGGTTGACTGTGCAATGAAACTCGGGCTCGGCACGAGTCCGATTTGCGACCCATCCAGCCGCTGTCGCAGGCCTTCGTACGCCGCATAGAAAAACAGTCTGTTCCGCACAATCGGCCCGCCGGCTGCGCCGCCGAATTGGTTCAGAAGGAAAGGATTGGGAGAGGCCCCGCTGAAGGGCGTTCGGGCTTCGATCGCCTCATTGCGGAAGTAGTCGAACACGTTCCCGTGGAGCGAGTTCGTTCCCGAAGGCGAAACCACCGCGACCTGCGCGCCCGACGTGCCGCCTTCCACGTCGGCTCCGAACGTCTGGTCTTTGACGTCGAACTGGTCGATCGATTCCAGCGGAATCGTGAGCCGCACGTACTCGCGCTGCATCTGGTTAAAGACCGCCGTCGCATCGACGCCATCTAGCGTCAGGTTGTTGTCGTCCAGCCCGTGCCCGGCGAATCGGATCGTCCGCTGATCGCCGGCGCCGGTGTCAACCGCTCCGGGAACCAGCGCGGTGAGGGTCGACCAGTTTCTACCGTTGATCGGCAACTCGTCGATCTGCTTCTGCTCGATGGGCGCGCCCACCGTGGCATCAACGCGGTCCAATTGGAACGTAGCCTCTGTGACGCTCATCTCCTCCCGGTGCCCGGCGAGATTCAAAGTGACGTCGAGGGTTCTTGGTCGCCCGACTTCCAGCTTGACGCTCGGAAAACGCAGGGGCGCGAAGCCGTCTTTCGAGATCTCGATGCTGAATGTGCCCGTCGCCATGTCGGGCAGCACGTAGGCACCCAAGGCGTTGGTCTCGGTTTCACGCCGGACGCCAATCGCCCTGTTGGTTGCATACACTTTGGCCGAAGGAATTCGCTTGCCTTGCTCGTCGGTGACGATTCCGTTCAATGAAGTTCGCGCGACCTGGGCGCTGATGCCCACCGAACCCAGGAAAAACAGGAGGAGAATCTTCACACGCAGGTTCATGTCGGTGTTTTAAAAACCCTCTCCCCGGTCACCGGGGAGAGGGCCGTTGCTGTCGGAACGTGTTTTACTTGTCGTCCTCGTCAGGCGTGGGTGCCGCGTTGTTGAAGTCGCTCGGGGGGCGAACCGTTTTCTCGCCGGGATAGGGGATCTTAAACCCGGTGGTCAGATACCAGTTCAGGTGGTTGACGGTATCCGGGTCTTCGGCGTCCGGCTTGGTCAGTTTGCCGGCGAAGATCTGCGCCTTCTTCTGGAGCCAAGCAGCCCTCAGGGCCTTAATCGGAGGGTTTCTCTTTGTCTTGGCTGTGCTCGCTGTAACGCCCTTATCCAGCAGGATCTGGTTCGGCACGTGCGTCCACGGCTGGAAGTTCTCCGCGGGCGGCGTGCCGGTGACGAAAGCCGTCCTCATCGGCGACGCCACGAGGTCGAACTGGTTCATGGGCGTCAGACCGAGGATTTGCTCGATCGTCCGAGTCATGTTGACCTGCGTGTAGAAGGTGTGGTCGGTGGGTCCGTTCTGCACGGCGTATGGGCTAATGATATAGCCTGGGCTGCGATGACCGTCGACGTGGTCGACGCCGTTCTGCGCGTCGTCTTCCTCCATGAAGATCGCCGACGTGGACCACACGTTGCTGTGGATCGGTCCTAATCGGGCCTTGGCTGGTACAAACGAGGGCTTACGTCCCAACTTCGAGTACGCCGTAAACCGACTGCGACATGCGGCCCAGCCAGAATCCACATCCACGGTTTGGCAATGCAGCCAAGTGGAACGGTGAACGGCCCTACCACGGGCAGCGGGCACTGGTCGCCCGACGGCAAGTGGATCGTCTTCGACTCGCGGCCTAACGGCAATGGTGACATCTTCCTGGTGCCGGCTTCCGGCGGCGTCCCTCGCGCCTCACCCACGAAACCTCCAACGAAGTGCTGCCGTCATTTTCCCGGGATGGCCGCCGGATCTATTTCTGCACCGACCGGCACGGCATTTGGGAAGTCTGGCGCATGGATTTGGACGGCAAAGAACAGACCCGTGTGGCCGGCGAGGGAGCGTTCGCGCGCCGCGGAATCTCCCGACGGGAAGTGGCTGTTCTACACGCGTGTGGGCGGCGAAGCCGGCGTCTGGCGCATGCCGGTCGGGGGCGGCGCGGAAGAAAAGCTCACCAGCGAGTTATCGCCGAATCTCTGGGGACAATGGGCCGTCTCGTCGAGTGCGCTTTATTACGCGGTGTACCCGCCCGCAGGAACCGGCAGCGCCATTCGCCGCCTCGACTTAACCACACATAAGGTCCGTGACGTTGTGCCGCTTCGGAAAATGCCGGTGCAGTTCGATAGCGGGATGAGCGTGTCGCCGGATGAAAGCTGGATCGTGTGGTCGCAACTCGACGCCGCCGGCAGCGACATCTATGTTGTCGGTGGCTTCCGCTAGGCGGTTGCAATAACATTCCCGTCCCGACAAGCAAGAGGGACAGCAGAGTTGAGTCCTCGTGCTTCTACGCAATTTGCCGGGGGACGCAACACCATGTGTAACTGTCCGGAAACGCGTTCGAGGACATCATAGGCCAGGCTGTGGTTTGGGCGGTGAAATGAATAGAACGCGAGATTGCAACCACCACCCCACAGGCCAACCAACCCGCAAGTATCCTTTCTAAAATGTGAACTTCAGCATGAACTGCATGGCGCGCGGATCGGTTTGCACATTGGTGATCTTACCGAACTGGCAGCCAGCCTGATGGACCAGGTCGGTCGATCCGTCGGGGTTGGGTGGCAGACACCATTGGGTATTCGGGATGCCGAGATTCTGGTGGTTTAGCGCGTTGTAAACCTCCCATCGGAAGCTGAAAAACTTCTGCTCCGTGACGTGGAAGTCTTTACTCAGTGACATATCTGTATTCCAGAAGCCGGGTGAGCGGACTCCATTATTGCGCAGGCCCATGGTGCCGAACTGCCACCATGCGCTGTAGATGGTTGGATCCGGCGCGGTCAGCACGGCCGGGTTGGTCTGGAACACAGCCTCAAACGCATTCGGATTAAACCACTGGTTCTGCGTGTGAGCTCCCGCGTTCGGATCGCCGATGAAGTTCGGGCGGCAAGTAACTGCGTTGCATGGCCCGGTGATCACTAGCGGAACACCATTTTGGACGTTCCAGTTCTGCGTGAGCGTCCAACCGCCTAACACGGCATTCCCCAGCCGGCTGCCCGAAAGGAATGGCTTCCCTTTGCCGAACGGCAATTCGTAAGATCCTGCGACATTGAGCACGTTCGGAATGTCATCCGCGGTCAGGCCGACATCTCCGAATCGATTGTCGATGTTCTGCGGTCCGGAGCCGCCCGCCGTATTTCCGGTGCCTCCGGACAGACCGCCCGGAACCAGAGACGCCCGGCCGACCGTTCGACCAATGGTCGTAGGCGTTGCCGTGTTGCCGATGATGCTGCCGGTGTTGGGCGTGCCGATGTTCTTCTGGTGCGTGTACGCCACCATGAAGTTCAATCCGACCGAGTAGCGCTTTTCGAATTTCACCTGCAAAGACTCGTAGCGGTTGAATCCGTCGGGATTGGAATTGATGCTCAGATTTGTGTATTGCGGGTACGGCCGGTCAAGATTCGCCAGCGAAATCGTTGAGCCGTAGATCGGGACCAGAGCCGCCGGAGTGGCAACGGTATCGTTAATTCCGTTTCGCAGTTGCTGGCGAACTGACGTGGGAACATAGTCGTAACTGCGGAACTCGTCACCGTACAAGTGAAGGCCATGCGTGCCGACATATCCGACGCTCAAACCCATATTCTTGGGAAGCTCACGCTGCACGTACAGACTCCACTGCTCGACGTAGGGATCTTTTGAGCCTTGCAGGAAGCCTTGGGGCCCGGTTCCCAGGAACTGGTTGTCGGTCTGCTTCACGGAGCTCAGGGCTGGAAGATTGAGCGGAGGCGCGCCCTCGCTGAACTGAAACGCCGGTCGTTTACCCGAGAAGTCTCCATTGTAAGCGAAGTAATTGGCATAGGCGGGACCGCTGATGCCCCCGTTCTGGTCGCCGAAAGCGGCGCTGATGCCGTTGCTGTAGATAATGTCGTAACCGCCACGGACCACCCATTTCCTGTCGTTGGTCGGCGTCCATGCGAAGTTGACGCGCGGGCCGAGCGAACCCTTGTTTGCCGGAAAAACATCCGAACTCGGGTGCGCCGGCGTTCCGAAGTAATCGATGCGGCCCTTATACGGCACATCGGGATTCTGCGCGCTGAAATCGATGTTCGCCAGGTAATTGCTGCGCTCACGGAACCAGCCGTACAGGTCGTATCGCAGGCCAAGGTTGAGCGTGAGGTGCGAATTCACCCGGTAATCATCCTGGAAGTAGAAGCCCCAGTAATCGTTGGTTTGATACGGATAGTGGAAAGTGCCCGTACCGCTGCCTGGGTCCACGGCTCCCAGGAGGAATTGCGCCAAGCCGTTGCCGCCCTGACCCGTCACAGGGTCGGTCGTGAGGCCGCCCCCAAAACCCAGGCCGTAACCCCAGCTTGCGTTGTACCAGTTGTCATCGCGCCGCCACATCAGGCCGCCCTTCAGCGTGTGACTGCCGATGATTTTCGTGACATTGTCCTGCAGCGTGTACGCATCCACGCCCTGAAGCCCGTTCTGCCATTGCTGCGGGCCGAAGCCCGCTAAGCCGCCAACGCTGATCGTCGGTACCGGGCCAAAACGATCCAGAATGAAATTCAATCCCTGGATGCGCTGTTCGATGCCGGAGTTGTCGACTAGCGAACTCGGGTTTTGCTTGGGGATCTGGTTCTGCCGGCTGTAGCTGGCGCGGAACTCGTTGATGAGAGTTGATCCGAACGTCTGTGTATGACCGATGGTGAAGATCTGGTTGGCAGTGGTATACGGCTGCGCGCCCGAGATCCCCTGTGTCACCGCCGTCGCGCCGCTCCATGGCAGGCGGTAATTCGCGTAATAGCTTGGATTGAGCAGGTACTCAATAAAGAGCGCGCTCTTGTCGTTGAACCGATGATCCACCTTGACGGACATGTTGTTCGTCGTCAGACTGCTGCCGATGTTGCCCAGAAAGTTGTTGCAGAATACTCCGCACCCGCTCGGCCCCTGCTGCAGAGGGTCAATAAAATTCGGCGCTGGGAAGCTGGCTGCGTAGTATGCGGAGAGCGGATCGAGCCGGTTCCTCGGAATGATATTGCCCGGAAATGCGGTCCGGTGAAACTCGCCGTTGGCATCCGGCCCCGTAGTGGAGTAGGGATCGTAGATCAGGCAGGTCGGGCACGTGCCAATCCCTGGTGTTTGGCTGAAATTCCCCGCCGCCTCCAGAGCCGTGGGAACGGTGTAGATCTGGTTCTTGTTTTCGTGCAGGAACGAAGTGTCCCACGAGAAGAAGAAGAACGTACGGTTCTTGAGAATCGGCCCTCCGAAAGTCGTACCGACATCGTTGTAGTTGACCCGCGGCGATAGAAACTCCTCGCCCGTTGGTGACCGGCGGTCGAATGGATTGTTGGCATTGAAGTACGAATTCCGGTTGGCGCCATAGCCGCTGCCGTGGAACTGGTTCGTGCCGGACTTCAGCACTACATTGACCACAGCCCCGCTGGTGCGGCTCCATTCCGCAGCCAGCCCGTTATCCACCAGGTTGAATTCCGAAACAGCATCCGGCGACGGGTTCACCACAACTGACTCCGGGCCCAATGCGGCGTTGAGGCTGCCATCCAGATACCAGGCGTTCGCACCACCCTGGCTGCCATTGACGCTGATGCCGGAGCCGACGATATGCGTGGGATCGGGAAACCCGCCGAACTGGCTGTCGAATCCGAACGTGGAGCCCGACGGTCCGTTCGACTGTGTCACACCAGGCAGCAGTTGCACCAGATTCTGGATATCGCGCCCAAGAATCGGCACCTTCTCCAGCATCTGCGGCTGGATGCCCGTACTGAAATTCGAGGCAGTGGTTTCAATCAGCGACGCTTGCGCCGAAACGTCGACCGTCTGTGCCAGCTCGCCCACGCGCATGGCGCCGTCCACCGTCACCTTGCTGCCGGCAGTGACCTCGATATTTTGAATGTCCAGCGAGCTGAATCCTTTTGACCGGAATTGCACCACGTAAGTGCCGGGAACAAGCTCCGGAACCAGATAGAACCCCGCTGTATTGGTGACCACCTTAGCCGAGACGTTGGTTGCTGTGTTCGTCACCGTGACATCGACACTCGGGACCGCGGCTCCCTGAGGATCCGTTACGGTACCTTGAATGGCTCCACGATCGAGCGCAGCTTGCGCCATGGTGATTGCCAGCAAAGCCACCAGCGCCCATCCGTACAAACGAATATACCGTTGCATGCTCCACCTCCTCTGTTGCCAAACCACTAATCGCCACCTGACTGTGCTGCGCCCGGGGACGGTGTCTCCTGCGAGAGACACACCACCGCTACCAGAGCGCACACGATACCCGCCACTTGCGTGGCCGTTAACTTCTCGCCCAGAAACATCCAGGCCCCCGCGATCGTCACCAGCGGATACAAATTGATGATCGGGATGACGACGGAAGCTTTACCACCCTTTTCCAAGGCCGCAAAACTGGTAAGCGCTCCCAAGCCGTTCAACAAGCCTCCGAACGCCGCCAACGCCACGAGCGACGGGCTCAGCCGCCACTCGATGGGAACCGCCATTGCCACCACGGCGGAAATAGCCGCCATGGCGACGCAAAACCACAGGAACGACATCTCGAATGAAACATGATTCGTGCTCAGCTTCTGCGTGATTCCGCTGATGCCGAAAAATACCAGCGCGACCGATCCGAACAAGAACCAGCCTTGCATGTCTATAAGCTCAACAAGTAAATCGAGACCAGCGCGAGAATCACGCCGACGATCTGCAGCCGATTCAGTGACTCGCCCAAAAGGATCAGCGCCAAGACTACCGTCACCAACGGCGCCAAACCGACGAACGGGATCACCACCGAGGCTTTTCCCCCTCCGGCGAGCGAAAGATACAACGCGACGTTCCCGGTTCCGCCGAGGGCACCCGTGAGCAGGCCATAGACCAAGCCTTTCTTCTTGCTGCCTGCCGTGCGCCGCAGGTTCTTCGAAAGAGCCATCCATACGACCAGGGGAGCCAATCCGATGGAGAACAGGACTTGATTGGCCCAGGGCGAGATGCGGTCGACGATGATCTTCGATTGCAATCCCCAACCGCCCCAAAGGACGACGGTTAAAAGCGACAGCAGCATCCATGGAGCCACGAGAGATCCGGGGTGTTTACGTTCCGTTAGTTCCATGGAGGGTTTCATCAGCGGTACTCAATCTCCAGGTGCATGACACCAGCCTCGGCGGGAAGCTCGATGGCCTCCAACACGGGGTCGATCCTGGTCCACGGCTTGCCGTCGAGCGTCACATGCTCGATATGACCCGTAGGCACGCGCGCCACCAGCCAGTTCTTTTTCGCGGCATGATCCGCGGGCAGGCGCACGGCCGCCTGCACAAGTCCCGGCCTGGGACCGGCATGCATTTCATAACTCACCGTGCCGAACAAAGTCTGCAACCGATCCACGCGAATACCCTCGGCCGATTCCAACCAGCGCCGCGGCGTACCCGGCGCGAGCCAAAGCGTATCTCCGTCCTCCAAAACCAACGAGTCGCGCACACGATTCACGAAACGCGACTCATCCGAGATTTTGTAAAACGGGCCGCTGCCGTGCCGCCATTGGTGGAACTCTTCGGTAAACATGTTGACCTCGGGATACAGGCAAGCTGTGAAATCGTTATACAGGTTGCGAATCGCGGCGGGGACTTCGTGCCTGCGCAGATACACCGGAATGGGATTCACCAGATTCGCCTGGAAAACCATGCCTCCCTGGCTGAACCAATACTTGTCGTCGGTGATGCCGTGAATGTTTAGACCCATGCCGCTTGAAAGCGTCTCGTTGTCTTCCCAATCGTCCAGAATCCAATTGGCGATCGGCTCGTCGGGCGAGAACAGGCCGAGCAGCAGCCAAACCACGGGTCCGCAGAACGTATCGCGGTCGGCTCCCAGGCGCATCAGAGGCTTCTCGTCCGGGTGCCCGTAGCGGTCGTAATAATTCGCGCGCATGGGACCAAATATGCGGAACCGGCGGGTAGGCAGGACGGGCGCGTATGGCTCGTACGTGCCGTCTTGCATCCGGACCACCGGGGAAGCTTCGACCGCCCGCGAAATTGCCGCCCGCAAATCGCTGCGAAATGCATCTGCTTCTTTGCGGACGCGGGCGGCCTCCGGGTTTCCGGCCTCCTCCAGAGCGGCAGCAGTCTGACGCATTCCCGCCCACGCGAGCGCGTTTATCGAGAACCAGTTCGCCCAATCGACATTGTCTTCGAGTTGAGACGCCGGCAGCAGGCCATATTCCCGCACCTTTTCCCCCTGAGCGTCGTGCTGCATGGTGGCGGCGCGCTGTGTCTCGATCCATTCAATCGCCTTGCGCATGTGCGGCCAGGCGTGATCGAGCCACTGACGGTCTCGGGTATAGAAATAGTGCTGGGCCAAGGTCCAGAGGACCGTCGGGTGGTCGAGACCGTAGCCGTGCGCGGTGTAGTCGTAAACGTCGTCAATCTTCGCGCCGTGAAAGATCGCATCCGTCGGGCCTTCATGAGCGCCTGGGAAATTCTTGCTGCCCTGCAATCGCAGCATGGTTTCCAGATAGCTGGTTGCCGTCTGGAACTGCCCCAGCGTGTCGAGCAGTAACACCTGATAGCAGGCTTCGTTCTCGAACACATCGTAAACGAAGCTCGCCGCGGGAACCATGTACAGCCCGGTTTTGGGATCTTTCGTCGTGCTGATATGGATTTGCGCGACTACGGTGCGGGCCAGATCGTTGAACTTCGGCTCGGGGACGGTGAAGCGGGCGGCCGGCTCTATGATGCGTTTCCAATAAGCGATGATGCGATCGCGCTCGGAGGAATAGCGGAGCGCTTCGAGATCGTTACGGTCCGCGGTCGAGAGATCCGACACAGAGGGAAACTTGAGGACGACGGAACTTTCTCCGCCGGCCGGCACCGGGAACCGTATGTGGATGCCGTGAGCTTCAGCGGCCATGGCGGCATCCGCCGGGCCATCGAGCTGCGCGAGCACGTCTCCGTTACCGATAACGGATTTGCCGTCAAGCGAGAGCGGCGCCGCTGGATCGACCGCGAGCCAAACATGAGCGTCACGCGCAGCGCCCCCTTGGTTACGTGCGGTCAGCCGGACCATCAGGATCGCGGGTGTCTCTTCGTCGCGTGCGGCGTCTTCGGGCGAGAGCGGTCCACGCAGCAAGGTCGCGAAAGCTTCTTCCTGGTAGTCGAGGCCCTCGTTTTTCCACGTTTGCGTCACGATTGGCAGGTAGCCATCCAGCTTGCTGACGGCGACCTTGTGGTCCTCACGCAAGTAGCGACCTTCGCCCGTGGCGATCGACCATGTGATCCGGTCACCGGGCCAATGCAGACGTGCCAATTCACGGCCCTTGGCCTTGATACCTGACTTGCTGATGAATACATTGCCGCCATATTCGAAGGCGAATTTCTGCCAGTCGGAATCCGGCGCCAGGGGCAAATACACGCGCCCGCCCCATTCGCGCTCCCAGGGATCGAGCGGAGGGATTTCACGGGCGGCCCGTTCATACGTCTGCTCGGGTTCTTTCGGAATGCGTTGCCGCACGCGCAGCTTGCCGGTCTGGGGCGTGAGGGCCGGGTGGTCGAGATCGGTCACGGTTACGCCGAAATCGGGAATGACTATCGGCCCGTGCTGGAGATCATCGGTGCAAAACGAGAACGTCCGCGCCGAAGTTTTGACCGTCACCACAGTCAGATCGTGCGATCCCGGAAGCGACGGCTTCGCCTGGAACAAGTCGAGAGTCACACCGTTGGAAGAAGGCGCTGTAGAGCGCAGGCGCCCGTTGTAGATGGAAACGGTGGGTGCGGCGCCGAACTGCCCTTCCATGCGCAATCGCAGCGGCTGCTCCACGGAATCGGAATATGCGGAAATCGTAGAGATGGCGGGCGAGTCACCAGAGAAAACCATCCGCACCTTCAGTGTTCTTCGATACTGCACGCCCGGCAGATTTTTCGCTCGTGCATTCTCGTTTTCGCCGAGCGGCAGGAAATCGTACCGGCATTCCGATTTCTGGCAATTCTCCGAGACCTCGGCCCTCAGCCACTGGCCTTGCCACGGATCGTCCATCGGGTCCTCAAAAGACGGCATGCGCGGCGGATCGTACGGCCAGTTGCGAAACCAATATTCCACGCGCGCGCTGGGCACGGGCTCGCCGGCGTATTGCACCCGGATTTCGCGTATGTCGCGCTCTTCATCCCACTCGATGCCGAGGTTGTTACTCGCGGCGGCGCCGGCGGCCCGCGCCAGCCGTCGAGGTGCGCCGTTGTTCCACGTGGTGAGCCTCCCGAAAGGCCCAAGGTCGAGGTAATCGGCGGCATATGCGCACGAACCGGCGAGCATGACCAGTGCGATGGTCAGACGCACGCGTGTTCTCCGCGCCTGACGCTGTAGCGTTCGATCGCCGCCGGATTCAAATGCACGCCGAGGCCTGGCGCTTTCGGAACCGCGACCATCCCGTCCGTGTCCACCAGGATGCTCTCTTGGGTCGTCTCCCAGCGTAACGGCGATTTGCTCGTCGAGTACTCGAGCAGTTCCGCGTCGTAATGGTTCGCAAGGAAATGCAGGTTGGCTGCAATCTCGATGTTGGTTTTGTATCCGTGGGTGATCACGCGCTTACCGCGCCGGCGTGCGGCTTCGGCGACCTTGCGGATGCCCGTGAAGCCCCCGACGCTCGTGATGTCGGGTTGACAGATAGAAGCGCCGCCGCGGTCCATCGCCTCGATGAATTCATCCACGTGCGTTAGGCCGAGGTCACCCACGCCGAGCGGTATACCGGACTGGGCCATGCGCGCGTGCCCGGCGACATCGTCCAGGGGTAGCGGAGCCTCCAGAAACAGCACGCCGACATCCTTCAAAATCGGCACCAGCTTGAGGCCTTCGTCCGCGGTCTTATAGGAGAGTGCCGCATCCACAATGAGCACACCGCCGCCAAGCACCTCGCGCGCCGCTTGCAACAGCCGGTGAGTGTGGTCGAGGTCGTCTATCCACCAGGGGTCCGCGGCGAATTTGATATTGCGCAGCCGCAGCCGTTGCATGGCGTCTTCCACCTGGCGCTTCACGCCATCCGGGGTGGTCGCCATCGGGTAGATCGTGCCGTAGGCCTCGATGCGCTCCCGCCGAGCACCCCCAAGCAGCTCGTGGACCGGAACACCCCGAAGCTGCCCGGCGATGTCCCATAGCGCGATGTCCACGCCGCCGATGGCGTGCATCATCAATCCGCGCCTGCCCACGTAGCAGGTGGAGTCGTACATGAGATCCCACAGCTCTTCGGGATGCGAGGGATCCCTGCCGATCAGAAGTTCCCGCAAGCCCCAAGCTTTGCTGTGCGCGGGGCGGGCGTACACAATAGCCTGTACCGCATCCGCCAGCGTCTCTACTTCACCGATTCCCGTAATACCTTCATCGGTTTCGACACGGATCACGCAATCGTCGTATGAGCCGTCGAACAACCCGATGTTTGGGTCGTCCACGCGGAGGTGGATGGCCTGGATGTCGGTAATCTTCACTTATATTCCGGAGCGGACTGATATCTATTCTCCGGCAGCCGAACTAGTGGTTTTTCACTATCTTTCGGGGAAATAGGTAAAAGCGTGTAATGCTTCGGCCTTGATCAGATCGTCGATTGACCCGTGATCCATGCTGGGCGTGGAGCCTGCAAGTTGATGAAATAACGTGCAAAAGTGGCTCACGTTCTTGAAGCCGAGAGCGTACGCGACTTCCTTGGTGGTGGAACCCTCCAAATGTATGAGCCGGCGGGCTTTCAGAATCAGCAAGGCATTGTAGTAATTATGCGGACTAACGCCAGAGGAGTTCTTGAAAAGCGGAATAAACCGCGACGGGCTCAATCCGACCTGCGAGCAAAGGTCCGCCAAGCGGAAGGCGCCTTTGCCGTGGCTGTTCATATATTCGGTAGCGCGGTGCATGTGCAGCCAAGGCAACTGGGGAGTCAACTGGCCGTCCATGGGGAGCACGGCTTCCGTGGGCCACGATCGCAGGACATGAACAAGAATCTGGCGAACCAGGGTCTCGGCCATGGTGGCGTATCCGCGCTGCTGTTCGCGATACTCGCGAATCAGCTTGGTGACCAATTCGAGCACCTCTGCGTTGCGGAACTGGCCGATGAAACGGGAGGCGCGCGGAAAGGCGCAGTATGGCATGGACATGGCTTCGAGCAGTGGGCGCAGGACACCGGGCCGCACGATCAGGGTGAAGCCGCTGGCGTGCGGGACATCCACTCCGAAGCGGCAGCGGTGCACCTCGCCGGGATTCACGATCAGGATTTCGCCCGCGTGCAAAACATCGCGCCGCCGTTCTCGAAGAACCTCCATGGAGCCCGAGAGGCAAATGACGATGCAGTATTCGGCGTGCGTATGGGCCAGGCCGTCGTATTGGGTTTGGGAGTAATCGAAGTGATGAAAACCCAGCGTCAGATCTGGCGTTAGCCAAACGCGACTGATCGAGGTAGACACCGGCCCCTGCCGCATCGAAAGCTCCCTGAGTGCGTTGAAGCTAACACATTCGGTAACACAATCGCAACCCTCTAGTGTCCTGAGTTGGACATACGCTTAATAAAAGTGAGCCCCGGGTATGGGGCACTCGGCTGTGGCGCGAGTGGCGCCGTCTCCGTCGATATCGAAGGCGGCGAGGGCGTAGCCTGCTTCGGAAAATCGCTCGGCAATTCCTGCGCCGATGCCCATCGCCGCTCCTGTCACCAGAACAGATTTCTGGCTAATCATTTCACGCTCCTCCAGTTTTGCGTTCCTTCCTGAATGACGATGTGACGGTCCGTCGGAATGCCGGTGATGCGGTCGGTGGTTCCGCTGGGCCAGTTTACCGTAATCCGCTCGACGCGAGTTGCTCCTCCGAGCCCGAAATGCAGCCTCAGGTCGTTTTGCGACAGGTAGCTCCCGCCGCTGCGCGCTTCATCGATCTGACGCATCCCGCCAGCCTCGACTTCCACACGCGCACCAATGGCGTCGCGATTTGACTTCGTCCCAACGAGGCGAATTCCGATCCAATGGTTTCGAGCCGGCGCGTCCGGTACCAGCAGGGAAGGGGGTTCATGCAACTCATTCACTGCGACAGCCATGCGGCCGTCATTGAAAAGATCCGCTGCGGCTGCACCGCGGCTGGAGTGAAGGCGAGCCAGGTCGCCGCCGGCATCGGCCGTAACGTTTGCAAAATGTCCGTCGCCCAAGTTGCGGTAAAGCAGCTTGCGCTGGCGATAGGTGGAGTCGCTTCGCGCGGCGTCAATCTCGGGAGTCAGATGGCCATTGACGATCATCACGTCTGCCCAGCCGTCATTGTCAAAATCCGCCGCAACGATCCCCCATCCAAGATAATTTCGCAGCCTGCCGAGGCCGGCTTGAAACACACGATCGGAAAACGTACCGTCGCCGTTGTTGTGATAGAGGTTCGGGCTGTCGTCGGAGAAGTTAGTTTTGACGACGTCAAGGTGCCCGCCGTGGTCGTAATCGATTGCCGCGACGCCCATGCCGGCCTGAGCTTCGCCGTCTTCGTTGTACGCGAGGCCGGAAGCTATCCCCGCGTCTTCGAAGGTTCCGTTCCTGCGGTTGTGGTAGAGGATACTGGCGGCAGAATCGCATGCCACGTAGATATCCGGCCAGCCGTCCTGATCGTAGTCGAACGTCAACACGCCGAGAGCGTAGTGGCCATCGGTCGCGCGAATGCCCGCCTTCTCGCTCACGTCAGTGAACGTGCCGTCGCCGTTGCTGTGATACAGGTAGTTCACTGCTTTCGGCAGACCTCGCGGGCCGCAGGCGATGGGAATGCCCTTGTACTGGCAGAACTCGCCGGAGCCAGGGTTGGGAACGTTGGAGAAGTTCGGCCCCAAGTCGACATAGTTGGCGACAAATAAGTCAAGCTTGCCGTCGCGATCATAGTCGATAAACGCGCAGCCGGAATTCCAGCGTCCGTCTGCTCCCGCCACACCCGCCTGCGCGGCCATTTCGGTGAATGTGCCATCGCCATTGTTGTGGTACAGGCGGTTTTTGCCGTAATAGGTGACGAACAGGTCCTCGCGACCGTCATTATCGAAGTCGCCGGCGCAGGCGCCCTGGCCCCATCCGGAATATGCCACGCCGGCCTGCTCCGTCACATCGGTAAACGTGCCGTCGCCGTTGTTTCGATAGAGGTGGCTGACGGGCTTTGCGCCGGCGCCGGCGTCCAGCGTGGTGCCGTTCACAACAAATAGATCGACGTTGCCATCGCCGTTGTAATCAAGAAAAGCCAGGCCGCTGCCGTTCATCTCGAGGATGTACTTCTTTTTGTCCTCAGCACCTGACACGTTGACGTCGCGGAGCCCGGCTTTAGCCGCCATATCGGTAAACCGGACGCTCCACGGAGCTTTCACTACCGCCGCGTAGAGGATCGCGGCAACACCGGCAAGCAAACCCGTCAGGCGCATATCAATGGCGGGGCGGCAACAACTGGTCTTGTGCCTGGCGAGCGAGCATCTCTTCTTCCCGGAGACTTCCCAATTCCGCGAACTTTCTCCGGGCACTCTCCGCCTCGCCGGTTCGCCCAAGGCGTGAATAGATCTGCGCCATTTTGTAGTAGGGAAGCGGATACTTCGGATCGATCTTCGCCGCTTGTTCGAAATCGGCAAGGGCTGCGGCGGAATTGCCCTGGTCCATCCGAATCTTGCCGCGCAGGAAGTACGCCGGTGCGAACTTTGAGTTGGCGCGGATGGCTTGATCCACTCTGGCCGCGGCCTGGTCCTTCCGTTGCGCTGAGAGCCGATAGAGAATCAGACCGTCGACATACGCAAGGTAAAAGTCCGCGCTGGGATTCTGAAGACCCGCTTCTACGACCGTCCGCGCTGCCTCGAGGTCGCCGGTCATGTAGTACAGAAAGCCCAGTCCCTCGCGCGCCGCATCCAGGTTAGGCGCCTGCTCCAGAGCTCTGCGATAGCTCTGAATCGCTTCACTATATCGGCCTAATCGGAATTGCGCCAGAGCAACAATCGGGAGCAGCGCGACAGAATCGGGCGACCTCTGAAGCGCCGGCTCCGTCAGTTTCAACGCTTCAGTGAAGTTGTCCTGCCGGATCGATGCCACGGCCGCATCCGCGCAGTAGGTTTCATTAGCTGCTTCGAGGCGGCAGGCAGTTGTGATTTCGTTTGCGCCTTGGCTGTTACCGGCGCTCTCCATAATCTTCCCGCGCAGGTAGACAACGTCCGCTTCGGACGAGCCCGCGTTTTGCAAGCTCAACAGTGCGGCGGCGGAATCGCCTGCCTTGAACTGCGCCAGAGCGAGATTGTAAATCACAGACGCAGCGTCTGGCTTCAGGGCCTTTGCTTTGGATAGAACGCGGATGGCGCCGGCGTAGTCTTCACAATCGGCCAAACCGAGACCAGCGGCCACCAGCGCGTCGAAGTTGGTGGTGGAATCCGCGGCAGCACGGAACAGATCGGCCGCTTCCTTTTTACGGCCCTGCTGCCGCTCGAGCGATGCCAGTTGCAATTGCGCAGCGGTGAAAGATGGAAGAAGATCGAGCGCTTTGCGAAACACGGCAGCCGCCGGCTCGATTTTGTCTTCTTTGCGATAAACAATCCCGAGCGCGTTATATAAGATGGCGGACCGGGGAAACTCGGCGAGCCCGCGAAGAAGCTGCAGTTCGGCCGCGGGCCAGTCTGCGCGTTCGATCACGGGCATCACCGAGAACAGATACTGCTGGTCCTCGGATGTGGTTTGCGCGCCGCCCCGAAGCGCCACAATCATAACCAGGAGAAACTTCAGTCGCCGCACGCCGAACCACAATGGTCGGCCTTGCGCGCGGTGCCTGTCAACTGCCGTTGCTACACTTGGGGCAATGCTTCTCCTGCTGGTGCTATTGGCAGCGCAGAGCCCGAATGCGAATTCGTCACAGGCTCGGGAGCACCTGGCATCGGGCAATCAACTTTTGCAAGCCGAGGGCTTTGCGGACGCGGCCGAAGAATTCCGGCAGGCATTAGAGGGCGATGCCACTTTGACCGAAGCTCGTGACCGGCTCGCCATTTGCTATTTCGAGTTGCGAGATTACGATCGTGCGCGGCCATTGTTCGACCAGCTGTCATCCAATCGAGGCGCCGCCGGCATTGCGGCCTACTATCTGGGCAGGATGGATCTGGCCGAAGGCAATCTGCAATCCGCCATCCGCCGGCTGCGCTCGATTCCGCACGATCATCCGGTTCACGACGAGTGGTACTACCTGGCCTCCGCGTACTACAAGGAGGCGCGCTATCAGGAATGCGTTCAGATCTTGCGGCAGGCCATGCCTCAAAACTCTCGGGATGCCCGCATACACCAGCTTCTGGCGCGCGCCTTTCTAAAGACAGGCCGCAATGGCGAAGCCGAACGGGAATTCGCCGAGACCCGGCGGCTGCATGACTACTATCAAGACGTTTCTACGGCCATAGGGCGCTGCCGCGCACAACTTGTTCTGCAGAATGTCGCAGAGGGATGGAAGCTGTGCCGGCCGCTGCTGGATACCGATGACGTAGACAAGGTTGTCGCCATCGGGATGCTGTTTGGGAAGTTTGAAGATTACGCGCACGCACGTGAGGCGTGGGAGAAGGCGGTTGCGTTGGATGCGGATTCATCCGAAGTGCAATACAACCTTGGACTGACCTGTTTTCATTTGAAAGACTTGCGGCATGCGCGCGACTACGCTGCCGCTGCGGTGAAGCTGCGTCCGGATTTCGCGGAGGCCAATGTCCTGTACGGCACTATCCTCTATATGGGTGGGGAAGATAATCTGGCGCTGTCCGTTCTGGCGCATGCGCATGAATTGAAACCCGCGGATAAGAATGTAGATCGTCTCCTCGCGGAGGAACTGACCATTGCTGCGACACGGGAGAACTGCACGCAAGCGCTGGACGCTCTCCAAAAAGCAAAGACTCTTGAGCCAGATCTTAAATCGATCGGCGAGCGCCTAGTGGAAATACGGGCTCGCTGTCCCGCCAGATAGCTCCGCACGTAGTCCGCCGGCATCCGCGGCTGGGCTTTGGATCGAATTGGACGCTTCGCCTCGCTGAGACAGATCGCGGGGAGGTGCACGGATATCTCGCCGGCTGCGGCTTTTTGCGACAGCGCTAGTGCTGCAGGCATCCGCAAGTAAGCAGGAGCTGCGTAGGCGACGACCCAGTTAGTTTCGACGAAGACGTGATGCATTGCCGCTTACTAGGCGGTTCGTGCGTGGCCCACCCTGATTGTCCCATGGGCAATTGCCGGCAAAATGTACAACTGCGCCGCACGCCGAAGATCATCCGGCAAGGCGCGTATCCCTGCTTCCGTACCCAGGTTTTCAAGCCACTCCTGTACAAGATTCTGAAACGCGGGCTCGGCGTTCTGAGGCGCTTCGGAAGGCGTGAATTTGAATACCCCAGTTACATCGAACTCGCCCATCAGAACTATTGATTCTTCTTGCGGCACTAGGTACCGGTTACGGTATATCCGGAGGCGCCCGGCGATCTGGAAGGTTGGAAAAAATCGAGCCGGCGGGACGCTTGGGACATCATCGGGCCGAGCATGCTCGGCCCCTACGACGACCTACACAAAGGGCGACTGGCTCTCGAACTATTTCGCCGAGCGACGGCCCACAAAAGTGGCGATCAACGCCATACCGATCATGGTGAGGCCCATCGATCCGGGTTCCGGAACCGTAGTCGTAGTCCCGGTCAAACTTATCGTGGCCGAGAACGTCTCCTCCACAGACCCCTTGCTCGCCAGGTTTGCCAAGACCGTCTGATAAGGGGTTGTGAACTGTGAGCCGAAATTCCCTGTCCAAGATATCCCGGGGGTGTCCGTCACACCCTCAAGGACCCAAGAGGCGCTAGCTTGGCCCGGCCTGGGAGGGTTGTTCACAAAATTGACGGCCGATCCAGGCGGGCTGCATATCTGACCGACTGCAGGCGCCAATGCGCAGTCGGTACTGGGAAAGACTCCGGGATCGATGAAGTCAAGCAACAACTGCGTGGTGACACCCCCGTTATTGAAGGTCATGAACGTGGTGGGGGCAAAGCCAGCACCACCCACGACTTCAGGAGGATTCGTCAAATTGCTGATGTTGGCAGCAGCATTGCCGGAAATGGCCAGCGGAATGTCCCCGCTTGGCAACCCAACGGTTGAGATATCGACCTTGTCTACCAAAGTGCCGGCGCTGTTCTCCCAAAAGATGCAAGCTGTGCCGGCGGGGCAAGTACCGGCGGGCGTAACTACGGCCCCTGCTTTGGGGGCAGTGAAGAACACGGTGCCGCTAATATCGAAGACACCATGCGTAATCGTGCTTGCGAATGAATATTGGACCAAGCCTACAAATAGCAGAGCCGCCGCTGATATTGTTACACGCATTGGGACATGCCTCCCCAGTTAGAGGTTTTGCACCTGTTGTCCCGTGCAATTTTAGTGCCAATGGTTCGGCCAATAAGATCAGCTGCTAGCGCAGTTTCAAACCATCACCGTAAGAAAATCTTTAGGACTGAATCCAACTCTTCGGTTCATGGGAGCAAAGAAACGGGGAGAACGCGTGGGGAAACCCGGAAGCTGCCTTCCGTCGCCTCCTCAGTTCGGCATCACCGGCAGGATCACCCGTGACGGATGCTGGCGGTCGTGATATATGATCTGCTCCGGTTTCCGCAGGACGGTCTCATCGGCGATGGGGCGGCCGGTGTTGGGATTACGCACCCTTGGATGTGCGCGGTTAACCAGTCTCACCAAGCGGGATCGGGCTCGTTTACCACGTCCCCACGAGAGTTGCTCGCCTTCACGATTGCGGAGTGTGCGGAAGCGAGCGGTCTGGCCACCCCGGGGTTTTGTCCTCCATAGAAAAGTTGTCGTACACCGAGACATGCGCGGAGTTGTATAAAGCCGACAACGGCTCTTTTCTAAGGCCCTTTTTATCCCAAGGCTGCAGCTGCCGCAATCGAGCCAGCCTCTCGTCCAGATCTTGCAACTCCGCTGCAAACTGACTTTCATATTGGTCAAGTACGCGCCGAACAGTAGCATCATCGTCAGTGGATAACTTCTCCTCTGCCGTGGCCCAGGCCAGATACTTCCGCACGTGGTCGGCCGGCTTCCGCGGATGAGAGTTCGTTCGAACTGGACCCCTCGCCTCGCTGAGACAGATCGCGGGAAGGTGCAGGGATATTTCGCCGGCCGCGGCCTTCTCCGACAGCGCTAGCGCTGCAGGCATCCGCAAGTAAGCAGGAGCTGTGTAGGCTACTACCCAATTGGTTTCGACGAAGACGTGATGCATTCCGCTTGCTAGGCGGTTCGTGCGTGGCCCGCCCTGATTGTCCCATGGGCAATTGCCGGCAAGATGTATAACTGCGCAGCACGCCGGAGATCATCCGGCAAGGCGCTTATCCCAGCTTCGGTACCCAGGTTTTCCAACCACTCTTGTACAAAATTCTGAAACGCGGGTTCGACGTTTTGAGGTGCTTCAGAAGGCTTGAATTTAAATACCCCGGTTACATCGAACTGACCCATTAGAACTATCGATTCTTCTTTCGGCCCTAGGTACCGGTTACGGTATATCCGGAGGCGCTCAGGTGTGACAAAGAGGCCAACGGGGCAGTGCATATCAGCCATGTACCTTTTCAGTTGGCACTCGATGAATTCGAACTCCGTGCTGGTCGTCTTCACCTCAACTACCAACACGAATTCTTGAATCTCTTTGTCCAACGCAACGATGTCCGGCTCAAATACCACGCTTTCACAGTACCATTCGCTGGCGGCGTCCGCTGGACCCACAATCTGATTCTGTCGAGTCGGGATCGGGACTAGTTCGGAATCACCGGCAGAATCATCCGCGAGGGATGTTGCCGGTCGTGATATATGATCTGGTCGGCTTTGCGCAGGACGGTCTCATCGGCGATGGGCCGACCGGTGTTGGGATTGCGGTCGAAGCGGGGGAAGTTGCTGCTGGAGATTTCCAGGCGCACGCGGTGGCCTTTCAGGAAAACGTTGCTGGTGACTCCGGCGTCGATATTCAGTTCGTAGATCTGGCCGGGAACCGCGAGTTGCGGTTTTTCGAGTGAGTCGCGATAACGGAGGCGCAAGATGCCGTCGGTCAGGTTGCGAGCTTCGCCATCGGGGAATACATCCACCAGCTTGGCGGTGAAGTCGGTATCGGGGGCGGAGGTCGCGGCGTATAGCACTACCCGCACCGGTCCGATCACTTCCAGATCCTCGCGCACAGGAGGAGTGGAGAACACCAGTACATCAGGACGGCGCTCGACGGGGCGCTGATCCATGGGTCCCCAAGCGAATAGTTTGGGATTGCAACACGTCGCGCCGCCAGATGTGGGCACGGGATTTGCCGGATCGAACTCAAAGCGCTCCGCCTGAGAACGGCGCGAGGGGCGGTCACCGAGAGATCCACTGCCTTCGAGCGTATTTGCCGCGCCACGGCTCGCGAAGTAGAACGAAGTCATTTTGGCGCGCGTGGGTGGCCACTCCTGCTCGTCGCGCCAGCGGTTCGCGCCCATAACAAAAATGTGCGCGGGCGGACTGGACATGATGGGCGTGTCTTTCGACTTCAGCCACTGGTCGAACCACTCGATCTGCATGCGGCGGATGGGAGCGCCCGAGTCTTTACCGAAGTCGGCGTTAGCGAATTTCACGGACATGTTGTGCGGCCAAGGCCCGATGACGATGCGGTGCACACTCGAACTGCGCCGCAAGGCGCTGAACGCGGCGAGATCGCTCTCGACGAAACAGTCGTACCAGCCGCCCACGGAGAACACCGGGACGTGAATCTGATCGATATGCTCACGCGCGCTCATGGCGCGCCAGAAAGCATCGTAGGCGGGATGGTCCAGTGCCTTCTGGAAAATGTCGGAGCGCTGTCCCGTGGCCGCGAGATCCGCACGGCGCAAAGGGAGGGTGCGGACATAGCTACTGAAATCGAGTGGCACGAATCCGGGTGCACGGAGGTTCTCGGAGATCCAGAGCAGGCGATGGCCGAGCTGCATCGCGCCACCGGTTGAATAGTAGCGGTCGCGATAATCGTCCGACCCGGAGACCACCGGGGCGATGGCTTTGAGGTGCGGGTTGTTGAGCAGCGCCGCCTTCCATTGCACGATCCCGAGATACGATCCGCCCAGCATGCCGATCTTGCCATCCGACCAGGGCTGGTGCGCAATCCAGTTCAGAGTGTCGTTGCCGTCTTTCGGCTCCTGGCCGAAGGGATCGAAGATGCCTTCGGATTCGTATCGGCCCCGCGCATCTTCCACCACCATAGCGTAACCGTGCTCAAGGAATAAACGGAAATTCGGCAGTAGGTCCGAGCCTTTGTTGTAAGGGGTGCGAACGAGGATGGTGGGAAAGCGGCCCGTCTCCGCCGGAAGGAAAATATTGGCGGCCAGGCGAACGCCATCCTGCATGGGAACTTGCACGTTCAGACGTTTGACAATTTCCAGGGTGGTTGCGGACGCGGCTATGCCAATCCCGATTAGCGCGATGATTGGCTGTAAGCGCACAAAGTTTCCCAATACTTGTCCGCGACGCGATCCAGTGAATGGAAGGACTGTATGTGGCCGGATGCCCGGCGGCCGATCTCACGGGTGGTCTGCGGAAGTGACGCAGCTAATTTACTATGTTCCGTCAAACTGGCGGTTTCGGCAACACCGCGGGCGATGCGGAAGCAGGCAGTATCGGGATAGCGCGACGACTCCTCGCCCTCGGTCACCATCACGGCTTTGCCGATGCCCATCAGCCGCACCGCGATGCCGGACGTTTCGCCCGCCGCGGGATACCGCAGGTTGATGCAGACATCGCAAGCCGAAGCCGCTAGCCAGAACTCACGCTCCGGCAAATGGCCGAGGCGCAGGATGCCCGGCTGTTCCCGGAGCAGCGGCTCCACGGCGCGAGCGAGATCGCGCGAGGCGAATTCACCTGCCAATAAAAGCGCGGTCCGCGGAAACTCGCGGTGGACCGCTTTGAACGCCCGGAGAATACTCATGATGCGCTTGGATTCGCGCAGGTAGCCAAAAACGCCGAACAAACAGTCGCGCGGCGCTAACCCCAGCGTGGAACGGAAGCGGATTGCTTCGGCCGCGTTCGGCGCGGGCGGCGGAGCGAACAGATGCCGGATCTCAACAACTCGCGCATGCGGCGCATGCTCGCGCACCATGCGCGCTGCCGCGGGATTATGCACGATGATGGCTTGCGCCACTTCGGCGATCCGCCGCAGCATGGGATACGCATAGTAGCCCTGGTGTGACCCGGAGCTGGCACGATTCCGCCAAAGGTCCTGCGCCAGCTGGCGGCGCCATTCGCCATAGTTGTAAACGAACTCTTCTGCGTATTCGTGTTCATTGAGGGACCCAAGAAAGAAGTGCTGGAGCACGGCATCGTGCAGGACCACGATTCCAGGACGCTCCAGCGCTTGCTGATAGATCTTGCGGTGGAGTTGATTGTTGCCGAGGTGGTAGAGCCGGACATCCGCGCGCTTGGGCGCAACCTCGACTGTTCCGCGCTGTCGCAGCGCCCCCAGGAGCGCGGCGGCATAATCCGCGACGCCCGTGCGTGCCGGTGGCAGCGGAGATTCGAATCCGACGGTCACGGCTTCTTCCGTTTACCGAACAGCGCCGTGCCCACGCGGATGTGGGTCGCGCCTTCCTCGATGGCCACTTCGAAATCGTGCGACATGCCCATGGAAACATTCGGCAGGTCGAAATGCAGGGCCAACTCGTGCAGTCGCCGGAAGTAAGGGCGCGATGGCTCGGGATCATCCGACCAGGGCGGCATAGTCATGAGACCGAGCAGGCGCAGGTTCTTGGTGGCGCGGACCGCATCGATGAGGACGGGAAGCTCGGCGGGATCAGCGCCGCTCTTGGCTTCTTCGGAGGAGAGCTTCACTTCGAGCATGACCTCGAGAGGGCGGCCGGCCTCGTCCAGGCGGCGCGCCAGTTTGGGTGAGTCTACCGTTTGAATGACGGAAAACAATTCCGCGGCCTTTCTGGCTTTGTTGGATTGCAGATGGCCGATGAGATGAAACCGCGCGCCGGTGAGGTCGCGCACTTCGGGGGCTTTGGATTCCAGTTCCTGGACGTAGTTTTCGCCAAAGTCGCGGAGGCCGGCGTCATAGGCTTCGCGAATGATGGACGCCGGAAAAACCTTGGTGACGGCGATCAGGGTGACGGAGGAAGTATCGCGGCGGCTGCGTGCACAGGCGCGCTCGATGCGTTCGCGGACCTCGCATAAGCGATCGGGCAAGGTCACGGTATCTATTGCGCGGGCGCCGGTTCCCAATCGCGCTCCAATGGGAATGCCACGCGGTTGAGCCTCATTCAGAAGTGCACCATGGCGTCAAAATAGCAGCCGGGAAGGGCTTCCGCAACCCGTGCGCCCCGTTCAAGACTCGCTTCGAAAGCTGTAACGCAATACCTATCGGCTCTCCCCACCTTAGGAAAAAGTCCCACATCGTTGGATTTTGCCAGAAAAGCCTATCCGAGAGCTTAAAGATTAGCCCCCGATCACATTGCGATTCCGCCTCTTGCAGGTTTGGCAGGTGACGTGCAGTAGTTAAACGTTCGTGAATTGGGCTGCCCTGAGTGGCCTACGGAGGACAAGCTGAAACGTTACCTGATTTCCTTTCTCGCGTCCGCGGCCCTTCTGTCTGGAAACTCGCTATCGATCCCGAGCGTGACGGTTCTAGGTACCAACTCCGCAGACGGAAAAGGTTTCGACAACGGAGGCCCCGACTTTACCGTTCCCGGCAATTTCTTGGGTACGGATACGGTGTCATTGACAGTAACCGGCACAGTCGATCTGGCGAGCGGGGATTTCACCGCTAACGCGGGCGGTATTATCATCGGCCCATCGACTACCAACACAGGAAACCATCCCGGTGAGGTCGACCAAAACGATAATAACCTCCTTCTTAACTACGCGGCACTTTTAATTGGTAATCACACGCTTGGATTCTTTCAATTGTTCCCGTCTTCAACGGAGTTTGGTTTGGGTAACCTCACTGCACCCACCACCCTTACACTGACAGGTCGAACCCTCGCAGACATTGGTTTTACGTCGGGGTTGACCAACGGAACGGTTCTCGAGTTACGCGTGTCGGACATCAACTACTGGGATAACAGCGGCGCTTTCCAGATCTCGCAACTGTCTGAAGCTAGTTTCCAGATCTCGCAAGTGCCTGAGCCTGGAACGATCGGACTACTCGGTCTCTGTCTGTGCATCGTTTTTGCCCGCCTGCGCAGAGCGCAGCGCGCCTGACCGGCACGAACAGGTGAAGGACGCCCCGAGCCCCCACATACCCGCGCTAAAAAACTGATGGACGGGCAATAATGCCCGACAGTTGTCTTCGCTCCCAAACGAAAGTATGCTGCTGTTTTGGCGCAGCATGGCCGGGAGCGAAACCTAATGTATCGAATCATCCGCATGACCGGGCTCATTGCAATACTGGCTACTCCTGCGCTTGCAGAAAACTGGCCGCAGTGGCGCGGGCCCGACCTGAATGGGATCAGCCATGAGAAGAACCTTCCGGTGAAGTGGGGCCGTGAGGAAAACATCGCCTGGAAACTGGCGCTGCCGAGCCGGAGCGGGGCGACACCCGTCATTTGGGGAGATCGCATTTTTCTCAATGTCGCGGACAAAGATGACATCTTCCTGTGGTGCGTCGATCGCACGCGCGGCACAGTGATTTGGAAGAAGTTCCTCACCAGCGGCAACTACAAAATCAACAAGCAGAACATGTCGTCGCCGTCGCCCGTGACCGACGGGACACATGTCTACATCATGACCGGCAACGGCATTCTGAAAGCTTTCGACTTTGCCGGAAACGATAACTGGACGCGCGACATTCAGAAGGATTACGGCCGGTTCGGATTGAACTGGGGCTACGCGTCATCGCCGCTGCTGTTCGAGGACGCGCTCTATGTGGAAGTGCTGCACGGCATGAAGACGCGTGACCCATCCTACCTGCTGCGCATCGATAAGAAAACCGGAAAGACAGTCTGGCGCGTGGAACGGCCCACCGAGGCTGTACGCGAATCGCCCGACGCTTACACGACACCGGCGCTCTTGCGATATGACGGCAAGACCGAGATCGTGGTGAGCGGCGGCGACTGCGTGACGGGCCACGATCCGGCAACCGGCAAGGAGCTCTGGCGCGGAAATGGTTTCAACCCGCAGAAGGATGGGGCGTATCGCGTGATCGCGTCGCCCGTCGTGTACGACGATGTGGTTTACACGCCAACGCGCGTGCGCCCGCTGCAAGCGTTTCGCGCGGGCGGGCGCGGCGACATCACGGAGACACATCGTTTGTGGGCATTTCAGAACGGGCCGGACGTTCCGACCCCAGTCACGGACGGAACCCTGTTCTACGTCGTCAACGATCGCGGGATCGTCTGGTGCCTGGACGCCAAGACGGGCAAGGAAATCTGGGGGCCGCAGCGCATCCAGCACGGCATTTACAGCGCCTCGCCGGTTATGGCGGACGGAAAGATCTACATCACCAATGAGGATGGCGTCACCACGGTTTTTCGCGCGGGTCCGAAGTTCGAGTTGCTCGCCGAAAATAACTTGGACGAATACACCCTCAGCTCCGTAGCGATTTCCGGCGGACAGATTTTCCTCCGCACGGAGCAGGCGCTTTACTGTATCGGCAACCCACCCACACGCTAGCAAGATGTCCCGGCGATTTCGAAACCGACGCGAACGAAGGCGAGGCATGCCTCGCCCCCACGATGGCTGCGATGTAGGGGCCGGACATGTCCGGCCTAACACTTACAAGATCGCCGGGACATCTTGCTAGTGAGCGATTCCTACGATCGGGTCCGTTACAAGAGTCTGCCCCTGGCCCAAACGCATCCGGACCGCCTTGCCACGATCGCCACGCTTTTTGGAATCGCGGTTGCGCCACCCGCCGAGTGCCGTGTATTAGAGATGGGGTGCGGCGACGGTGGAAACCTGATTCCCATGGCGCTTGGTCTTTCCGGGAGTAGCTTCACGGGCATCGATCTGGCCGCGCAGGCAGTTGAGCAGGGCCACGCGATTGTGAATGCGCTCGGATTGCAGAACATCACCCTCCTGGCACTCGATCTGATGGACGCAGGCCCGGAGTTAGGCGAGTTCGATTACATCATCGCGCACGGAGTGTACTCGTGGGTTCCGGAAAATGTTCGGGAACGGCTGCTGCACATTTGCCGCGCCAACCTGGCGCCGCGAGGCGTGGCCTATGTCAGCTACAACGCATACCCCGGTTTTCACCGGCGCGAAATGTTTCGCGAAATGATGCTTTACAACGTGCATGGGGTGGAGGACCCCGGGGATCGCGTGCGGCGAGCGATCGAGTTCATCGAATGGCTCAATAAATGCCGGCCCGAGAGCCAACTCACGCGCGCATTGCTGGCCGAGGAACTGCACCACCTTACGGAGAACGACTGGTGGTACGTCTATCACGACGATTTGGCGCAGACGAATCATGCTGAGTACTTCCACGAGTTTGTGGCGCGAGCGCGTGAGCACGGGCTCGAGTATCTGGGGGACGCAGACTTCCTGGAAATGCAAAGCGCCATCTACGCGGACTCGACAGTGGAGACGTTGCGGCGGTTCGCGCAGGGAGATGTGGTTCGAAAGGAGCAATACCTCGATTTCATCAAGGGCCGGCCCTTTCGCCAGACGCTACTTTGCCGGGGGGAAGCTGGCCCGGAGCGTTCGCCGCGGCCAGAGCAACTCACAGCGCTGTACTTTGCCTCAAGCGCAAGTCCGGTTTCCGCAGCGCCCGACCTTCGCGCGGGCGTGTGGGAAGAGTTTCGCGGGCCGCGTGGCGCTGCGATGCGGACCGACGACCGGCAAGTGAAGACAGCTCTGGCGCGGTTGAACGGCACTTGGCCGCAATCCATGCAATTTGCAGATTTGCTGGCGGAAGCTGGTGGCGAAGCCGAGCCGTTGGCGGAAGCGCTCTTGCAGGCATACAGCGCGGGATTGTTGGAAGTGAGCATCCTTCCGAGTCAGTTCACGGACCAGGCGGGCGAACGGCCGGTTGCCAGCCCGCTGGCGAGGCTGCAGGCCAGAGAAGGAAGCATGGTGACGACCTTGCGGCACACGACCGCCGAGCTGGCGGACGAGGTTGACCGGTGCCTCGTGTGGCTGCTCGACGGCACGCGCGACCGTTCCGCAGTGGCGAATGCTCTGCGCCTATTTGTCCGATCGCGTGCGACACGGGGCGTGGAGCCGGTTACGGCGGAATCGCTGGAGGCGCACCTGGCGCGGCTGGCCAAGCAGGCACTGCTCGTGGCCTGAGATGATCGGCTACGACGGTTTGTAGAACAACACCATGCCGGCGCCGATGGCGGTGACCACGAATCCAACGTAGAGCAGCGGGTGCGGCGCGGTTTTTGGCGGATGCGTCACCATCGAGACCAGAACGTTCACCAGTGGCGCACCGCCGAATACGATCGGCATCACGTACGCAGGCAGGCCACCGGCCTTGAACGCCCAGATGATGCAGACCGCCCCGAGCGCCCCTAAGCCGCCGCCGATCCCCGCCCAAACGGAGCCGGATAGGGAAAAGCCTCCCAAGCCGCCCGCAGCGGTGGAGAGGCTCGCCACCGGGATTAATACGCCGATGAGAAAATACGCCACGCCCACGCACAGCAGGGCGCGATACGGATTGCCAAGCATCACTTGGCCTTTATGTAGTGCCGGCCCGTACATGCCCCAGGCGAGCACCGCGCCCAGAGCGAAGATGATCCAGATCATAGGTCGCCTTTTCTTGTCCATGTTAGTTACGCGTGCCGGATTGCCGCGAACTTCGGCACAGATTTTGCATTCTAACAGGTCGGCGACAGTCAATGGTTCGGACTGGCTGCCAAGGCTTGTCCTTGCGAAATGGCCTTGGCCTGCGCCTCCAGGGCGACCGCCTCAGCCTTGCGTTTCATTCGCCTCAGCATGGAGGCGAAGGTTCTAAGAGTGCGCGCCAACGCCGGGTTTTCCACTGGCTGCTGCCGCTTCATGATGGAAACAGCGCGGCGATACAGCGGCTCAGCTCTTTCAAACCGGTCCTCTTGCCGGTAGAGTTCCGCAAGACTGTAGACGGTCTGGCCCAGTTTCGGGTGCTCCGGCCCCAGCGACTTCTCTTCGATGGGGATCAAAGCTTCATATAGGGCCTCGGCCTCGCTGTTGCGCCGCTGCACACGGTATAGCTCGGCCAGGTTCGTCATCGACGTGGCCACCGCGGGGCTGTCCGGTTCCGGACCTTTGGCCAGAATGTCCAGTCCGCGCCGGTAGAGGGGCTCGGCCGCTCGGTACCTTTGTTCCAAATGATAGATGGTCGCTAAGTTGATGAGCGTCACTGCCAGTTCGGGATTGTACGGGCCCCGTGCTTTCTCGTCGATGGCGACCGCGCGCTCGGCCACAAGCTCTGCCGCCGCAAGCTGGTGCTGACTTACATATTCTTGCGCCAGATTGTTCAACCCTACCGCCAGCACGGGGCTTTCCGGTCCCTCGGTTTTCTCCCAGATCGCGGTGGCCTTCTGAAGCAGGGCCAGAACTTCCTCGTGACGCTCCTCACGGCGCAGTAGATCGGCCAGGTTGTTGAGAACGGCGGCGACAGTTGAGTGCTCGGGACCCAGCGCGGCCTGCCAGATTTTCAATGAGTCACGATAGAGCGGCTCAGCCTCTTGATATCGCCCCTCCAGCCGGTATACGTCCGCGAGATTGTTCAGGCTCAATGCCGTGTTTGTGTGATTCGGACCCAAAGTCTTTTCCCGGATCTGTAGAGCGCGAGTCAGTAGCGGCTCCTCTTCGACGTAGAGACGTCGCGCCCGCAGCACCATCGCCACATTGTTCAGACTGGTCGCCACATCCGGATGGTCAGGGCCAAAAGTCTGCTCTTTGATGGCCAATGCGCGCCTGCCCAAAGATTCGGCCTCGTCTAAACGTCCCAGGTGGCGGTTCCATTCCGCCAGGTTAGTGAGGGTGGACGCAGTTGCCGGATGCTGCGGTCCGAGCGTTTTCTCATCGATCGCGAGCGCTTTACGGAGCAGCGGCTCGGCCTCCGTATAGCGGCCCTCCGTGGTCAGCAGCGTTCCCAAGTTACTCAGGCCGACGGCAATCTTGGGGTCGTCCGGCCCGATCACTTTTTCCCAAATGGCCAGTGCGCGCCGCTGATGCGACTCAGCATCGGAGTACTTGCCTTGCTCGGTGTACAGCTCAGCCAGGCTATTCAAGCTCTCAGCGATTTCCGCGCTATCCGCCGGAAATGTCCTTTCGCGGCTTTCCAGCACTTGCGATAAAAGGGTCTCGGCCTCTTTGAGATGTCCGGTTTTTAAATAAACCGCGCCAAGGTTATTCATGTCCCGCGCGATTCCGGGGTCACGGTCGGGAGACTGACTGTGCCATTGGTTTAGTGCACGCTGGAATAGTTTCTCCGCGCCGGCGTAGCGGCCAGTGTCGTAATACAGTGCGCCCAAGTGATTGCAGCTTGCTGCGATTTCGCTTTCAAGCCCGGATTTTTCGGCTTCGGCGATTGCGGCCAGCGCGGCCTTCTCCGCTTCGGCGAACAAGCCCTTCCGGCGATAGACCTCGAACTGATCGACGTGGAGTTTCCAGGATGCCTCATCCGCGTGGATGCTCAGCGTAGCAATAACGAAGCAGTAAAACCAACGTAGCCGGTGACCCATTGAACCTTCTCCTGGCGCTCTTCGCACCGTTATGTGTCCCCGACGACGAACTGCTTACTGACTTCTTACGAGCTAATACTCAGCAACAATGCAAGTGTTACGCCACCAATCCACAAAATGTTCCCGGGATTAAGTGATGCTTGCCCAGTATGACGCACAGGGTCGCGATGAGTTAGCTGTTCGGTTGCGGGATAAGTCAGATCCAAAATCGCGCGCTGTCCCGATTAGTAACAGCGTTCGAATTTGGGACAGAGGTACTTATGCGCAGAGTGACAGGCTTCAATCGTGTCCTGCCACTCGCTCGAAGAACTTCCATGATTTCCGCGCGCACTCATCCCACGTGAATGCTGCCGCGCGCTTTTTCCCGCGTTCGGTCAATTGCGCCCGTAACGAGGGCGAGAGCAGCAAGCGCTCCATTCCTCCGCGGATCTCCGCACGGCTGCGTGGATCGGCAAGCAGTCCCGCATCACCCACCACCTCGGGGAGAGCCGACGCCAGCGAAGCCACTACCGGAACACCTGCCGCCATCGCCTGACCGACGGGCAGCCCGAATCCTTCGTATAGCGACAGGTACACGAAGATCGTCGCCGCTGCCGTGAGAGCGGGAAGATCCGGCTCGGGTACGTAACCCAGGTAGCGCACGCCTGCGATGCCGGCCTGCAGACGGTCGTATACCGTGCGGTCGCCCCATCCCCACGGGCCTATGACGACCAAGTCAAACTCCTCGCGGACGTCGCCAGGGAGGTCAAGCCACGCATCCAGCATGGTTGCCACATTCTTCCGCGGCTCAATGCTGCCCACATAAAGAGCGTAGGGCTTCACCAGGCTGTAACGCCGGGCGGTCTCGCGCGCCGCATCGGCATCCACGTCGAAGAATGCCGGCGCAATCCCCGGATAGATCACCTCTATCTTCTCCGGCGGCAAATTCAGAACACGCACGGCATCCGCGCGCGTGCATTCCGAAATGGCAATCAAGCCCTGGGCGGGACGAAATACGCCATTCGCGATGCGATCGGCCGCCTTGACGTTGGCGGCTGCGTGCACTTCGGGCATCAGCCAGCAGGTCATGTCGTAAATGGTGGACGTCATGCGCGCTTTCCGCGGCGGGTGTAGCACTTGGTGCGAGGCATGAAAGATGTCGGAAGCCGGCGTCAGCCAGTTCAGAAACGGGAAGGGGCAGATGTTGGCCGCGTACAGCAACCCCAGCCGCGGAAGAGTCGCCGCATGGCTCAGTACAGATTTTTCGTGCGCAAACGTACCCAGGCCGCGCAGGAATGGAAACAGCTCCAGCCGGTTCGCACCCGCATGTTCCGCCAGGCTGCGGACCCAGTAATAGACGTAATTTTTGACGCCGGCGCTGCGCAAAAGGAGCGGTGACGCGTCAAGCAGGAGCGAAACCGAGGCGCCTTCGTCTTTGCCTATCTTCCTCATTCGATGGGGAAAATCAACATTCTACGTGCAAATTTCCACCACTCAATTTATATTGGTGGCCAGGGCAGCCGCCCCTTGTGGTTTAATCTTAAAGAATCTCTCCCACTATGGCAGATTTGCGTTTCCGGTTCCGGCGCAGTTGCAAAGCCATGCATCGGCGCTCGCGAGAGCTGATGATGATCGTGAAGGGTGTGCTATCCACGGATCATCCGGTGCTGGCCCATATCATCCCGATCCGGCGCTGCAATCTGGCTTGCGCGTATTGCAACGAGTACGACGATTTTTCGAAACCCGTCGCGCTAGATGTCATGCACCGGCGCCTCGACCGTCTGGCCGAACTCGGTACCACCATCATCACGTTGAGCGGAGGTGAGCCGCTGCTCCATCCGGAACTCGACGAGATCGTCGCGCGCATTCGCCGTCATGGCGTGATGGCGGGCATGATCACCAACGGATATCTGCTCACCGCGGACCGCATCAAGAGGCTCAATCAGGCAGGCCTCGAGCACATGCAGATCTCCATCGACAACGTGAACCCGGACGATGTTTCGAAGAAGAGCCTCAAAGTTCTCGACAAGAAGCTGCAACTGCTCGCGGAGAATGCGGAGTTTCACGTCAACATCAATTCGGTGGTGGGTGGCGGAATCCACAATCCCAAGGATGCGCTCGAAGTAGGGCGGCGCGCGGTGGAGCTGGGATTCACTTCCACCATCGGCATCATTCACGATGGTGACGGCCAGTTGCAGCCGCTCAAGCCCGAGGAGCGCGAAGTCTATCTCCGCATGAAGCGCATGGCTAAGCGAAGCTACGCGCAACTGAATTTTTTCCAGGACAACATCGCGAATGGGCGGCCTAACGATTGGAAGTGCCGAGCTGGCGCGCGCTATCTCTACGTGTGCGAAGACGGCTTGGTGCACTATTGCTCGCAGCAGCGCGGCTATCCCGCCAAACCGCTCGAACTATACACGGTCGAAGACATCCGCCGCGAATATCTTACCGTGAAGAGCTGCGCGCCGCGTTGCACGGTGGCTTGCGCTCACTACACCTCCTACATGGACGCGTGGCGCGACCCGCAGACCATTACGGGTCCTCCACCGCGGACCGAAGCGCCAGAGCTCGTGCAGCTCGAAACGCGATAAGCAAAGCAGGACCTTGGTGGAACGCCGCGACTTCTTGAAGCTCGGGCTGCTACCGTATCTCCAGGTGTGCGCAGGTTCTCCCGCGTCTACTTTCCCGACACAGGTAGTGACGCGAGTCACACGCGCTTTCTCCACGCCGGGCCCCGCGCCCAACGGCCTGCAAGCCACCGCGGAGGGCCTCTGGATCCTGGACCAGGCAACCAATCGCGCGGCGCTCGTGCATTACGACGACGGTCGCGTCATCCGGCAGTTCGACACGGAAACCGATCGCGGCAGCGGCATCACCTTCGACGGTGAAGCGGTTTGGATCGCGTCAACCTACAACCGCCTCCTGGTTCGCGTGGACGCCCAGAACGGCCGCACGCTCAAGAAAATGCCCAGCCCAGGTTCGGGACTGGTGAAATGGGGACCGCGATCGAGTCATGCGGAACCTACCGGCGCCCACGGCCTGGAATGGAGACGCGGCGAACTCTGGGTGGCCGTGCCTCCGGCCGTTCGTGTGTTTCTGCTCGATCCCGGCGACGGCCGCGAGCGCCGCTCCTTCCCTGCCCCTGGCGTGCGCCCGCACGGAATCGGCTGGGACCCCGACGGATCGCTCTGGGTCACCGAGAGCATCTACCGCTCGTTTTTTAAAATGGACCCGGCAAACGGCAGGATTTTGATGCAACTCATGCTGCCCGTGGAAGAGCCGATACGGGACGGCGTCGTCCTGCAGCCACATGGCATGACCGTCTGGAATCGCGAGATCTGGTTTTCAGTGGCCGAGACCGGTGAGGTCTATCGCCTGCCGCTGCCGGTTTGATCGAGGGGTACCCAGACTTCCATCGAAGTCATCCCGCGATTGGCCCACGCGTAGTACGGGATGAACGTCAGGTCAACGGATTTGAACGGGCGCACCGTAGGCCCGCCCTCGCCCAGATAAAGCGGATCTTCTGCAAACGGCTTCTCCGCAACCGCACCCGCGTGCCGCAGGGCCACCAAACCGCCCAGCAAATCGCCTTCAAACTTCTCTTGAAAAGGCTGCCTGCCCGCAACCAGCTCCGCATCGAACAGCGACTCCGGCCCAGGCTGGTCCGCCGACTCCAGGCAATACACCACCGGCCCCCGCTGCAGTGCCACGCGCCCCGCATCTTCACGTACCAGCGGATTCGCGCGGATCAGCCGCGGCGTCATGTCGAACTTCAAGTTGATCCGGTCGCCAGGCTTCCATTGCCGATGAATCTCGAAATACTCGCCCGGCCGTGCACCCTTGGTGGGACTGCCGTTGACGGCGATCTGCGCGGTCTTCGACCACTCAGGCACGCGAAGGAAAACGCTGAACTCAGTGACGGTCGCCGGCGTCACCGCAATCTCCACTGATCCCTCCCAGGGGTATCGCGTCTTCTGATCGATCTTCAAACCTGTTCCGTTTTCCAGATGCCAATCGAGATGCGCATTGTCGTAGAGATTGACGTACACACCTTTCGCGCTGGTGCTGTAAAAATACCCCGGCAGCGAGGCGAGAATGCGTTCCAGGTTCGGCGGGCAGCAGGTTGTGTCGTACCACTCATTGCGTATCTTCTCGCCCGCGGACTCGAGCGGATTTCGATAGCAGTAAAGCGTGCCCGATAGCGACATTCCCGAGTTGATGCCGTTATAAAGCGCGCGCTCCATCACATCGGCAAATCGCGCCTCACCCGACACCGCCAGCATGCGCCAGTTCCACATCATGTTGCCGATGGCCGCGCAGCTTTCCCCGTACGCCTGCGCGTTGGGAAGCTCGTAGTCCAGCCCAAATGCCTCTCCGGCTTCGCGCGACCCCACGCCGCCGGTAATGTACATCTTATGATTGACCAGGTCCTTCCATAGCTTCTCCAGCGTGTACCAGTAGGCCGGGTCACCTGTTTCGGCGTAATAGTCCGTGGCTCCCGAAGAAGCGTACATGGCGCGAACCGCGTGCCCCTCGAACTGCGTGCGCGACGTGAACGGAATTCCGCTGAACAGATACACGACTTGCTCGTCTGTCAAATGCAGCCGGCTCCGCTCCACACCGCTCAACAGGTAGCCGGCAAAATCCAGATACTTGCGCTCGCCCGTGGTGCGATACAGCTCAACCAACGCCATTTCAAATTCCGGGTGCCCCGTGAGCGCAGGCCGCTTGGTAGGGCCGAAGTTCTCCACCATGTAATCGGCATAGCGAATCCCACCGTCGAGCAGCTTCCGGTTGCCGGTGGCCCGGTAATACGCGATCGCTCCTTGCAGCAAATGACCGAGACAATACAGTTCGTGCGAGCGGTACATCTCCGTAAAGCGCTTTTCTTTCTTGTCGTCCACGTAATAGGTATTGAGATAGCCGCTCGGTTCCTGCGCCGCCAGGATTTCGTCCGTCAGCCGGTCAATCGTAGCCCGCAGTTCCGGCCGGTCGCCGGATTGGAGAACGAACGCGGCGGCCTCGATCCATTTGTAGATATCGGAGTCGGTATACACCGGTCCCTTCCGCGTCGCCTGTTTCGCGCCCGTCAACCGCCGGAAGTTGTCCATGATGCCGTGCTGTTCCAGCTCATCCAGCATGCTCGGAATGCTGCGCTCCACGTTGATGCGCATCCGCGCGGACCAGAACCCTTCGTCCATGCGCACGGCGCGAATCGGAACCGAGTGCAGCTTTACGTGGGGCGAGTGATCGACGTTGATCACTCCCTCGGAGCGCCAGGCATCGCTACCGGACTGCGCCAGGGCCGCAAGGCTCGCGCAACACAACAACACGAATGCACGCATACTCACTCTCCGCGTGACGATAATGTATCAGATATGGCTCGCCATCGCGTCCTGGCGCAAGTAGCCGCCTTGGTACTGTCGGCGCCGTGCTCCCTTCTGTCGCAGTCTGCTTTCACATCATCACGCCAACCCGTTCCCTTTGTCGGATGCCCGTCGGATGGCCAAGCCGGGCCGGCAGAAGCTCCAAAGGGCACGCCTGTTATGGTGACGACATCTCGTGAGGCTGCCGAGCAGCTCGCCTACTACAAGTTCTGGCCGGATTACGGGGCGCTCGCCCCGCGCGGCTGGCACTGTTTTGGTGTCTATGGCTCTAGCGGCGATTCCCTCTTTATTACCCCCGAACCAATCGATGCTTCCAGAGCGTTCTCAATTCACGGCGGCGAACTCGCAGGACCAGTGGTTGTGATCGAACACACCTACGGCGGCACATCGGGCCGAGATCAGGTTGCTAGAGTTATCGCGCGGGTTTTCCCAAAGTACAAAGCGTTCGTAGCGAGTGTGCGGGAAATGTTTGAATTACCCGCAGACAGGTTTCCGTCGGGCCCCCACCCAGCAGACAAGCTCCTCTACCGAAGCCCACGAGTAGTCGAGTTCCGAACCCCCGCCCATGCAGATGGGTTAGGCACAGACGCATGGCTGAAGAAAGGAGAGACTCCGATAGACGGCGTGGCCATCCTCGTGGGAGATACACCGGACCTTCTCCTGTTGTCGGTGCGGCTTCCGCGAGGTCTGGCCAGCCTCACACCAGCGATCGTCCGCCAGATGGAATTGGAGGCAAATCGCCCCCGCAACTGACCGTCACGTTAATCTATCAGATATGACCCGACGCCGCGTTCTCGCAGGTGCAGCCGCACTTTCCGCGTTGGGCGCAGCTCCGGAGCGGAAACTGTTGCGCCCGAAAGCCCTCCGCGCCGGCGACACCGTCGGTCTCATCACGCCTTCGAGCCACGTCTCCGATCCCGACCGCCTCGCGCTGGCCGAGCGTACCGCACGATATTTCGAATTGGCCCCGAAATTCGGGAAGAGCGTCCGCAAGCGCGAAGGCTATCTCGGTGGGACGGTTGAGGATCGTGTGGAAGACCTTCACGCCATGTTTCGCGATCCGGAGGTGAAAGCGGTTTTCGCCATCCGCGGTGGTTATGGTGCATCGCAACTGCTCGATCGGATCGACTACGATCTGATCCGCGCGAATCCAAAAATCTTCCTGGGCTATAGCGACATCACGGCGCTGCATCTCGCCATTCAGAAACGCGCGGGGTTGGTCACATTTCATGGGCCGATCGTGCTGTCGCGCTTTACGCCGTTCACGCAGACTTACTTTCGCAAGGCGCTGTTCGAGACCGAGCCGATGGGGCGCGTGACCAATCCTCCCGACACCGACCCGTTGCGGCCCGCGCATATCCTGCGCACGGTACGCCCCGGTAGCGCCCGTGGTCCACTCGCCGGCGGCAATCTCACATTGATCTCAACCACCATGGGCACGCCCTACGAGATCGAAACCGCCGGGCGCATCCTCTTCCTGGAAGACGTGGATGAGGAACCGTACAGTATCGACCGCATGCTCACTCAACTGCGCCTGGCTGGCAAACTGGATACCGCCGCGGGCGTGATCTTCGGCGAATGCCAGGACTGCCGTCCGCGCGAGTTTCACCCGTCTTACGAATCGACGCTTTCGGTCGGCGAAGTGGTGGATGAAATCCTGGGCCGCCTTCGCATTCCCGTACTCTCGGGCCTCACGATCGGCCACACGGATGATCAGCTCACGCTGCCCCTCGGCCTAATGGCCCAGCTCGACGCGACGAAAGGCGAGCTCATCATCGAAGAAGCCGGCGTCATCGCGTAGCACCCTTACTCCGGCACGCCGCCGGAGTCCGCCTGCTTGGATAAATCTTTGTCTTGACTGTCTTGGATCGCACCGCACCCTCGGGAGCCGCCCGCCGCAGGTAATCGCGAACGACCGGCGTCCCCAGATCCGCCCGCGACTTGATCTGGATGTGCCGCATCTGTTTGCCGCTGCCTTCGAGCACGCCTTCCGGATCGTCCATCCGCGCGCCCCAATGGAATCCAAGATTGATGTGCTTCGTGTACACACCGACGTACACGGCTTGATCCTTCATCCGCTCGGAGAATCCGTAGTTCATCACGAGCGCGTAGACGTCCAGGACGCTTTCATTCGACGGCTCCAGAACGCTCAGCACCAACTCGCGCGCATCCAGTGCCAACTCGCGGATCGCAGGATCGAAGCGTTTGAGGAACCGGATCAATTCCTTCGGTGGCGCACGCATGGGAGTGATTGTAAATGAGGTGATGGGTTCGTTAGCAGCAAGCAAC
This sequence comes from Bryobacteraceae bacterium, assembly GCA_035297145.1. GTDB lineage: Bacteria > Acidobacteriota > Terriglobia > Bryobacterales > Bryobacteraceae > QHXW01. The sequence continues at coordinate 69,644 of DATGZN010000069.1, read as the reverse complement.
CGCTCCCCTTGCTTTGCTGAGCCGCGACCACAGGGAGCGGTATTCGGTAGCGCTCAAGCTCCCGCCGTAGGGGCGAGGCACGCCTCGCCCTCGTCGTTCCAAAATCGCCGGTCGCGTCCTCAGATATCCGCCTATCGCCAGTGATCGTGATGGTCCTGGTAATCCTTGAGTCGCACCAGATCATCGGCCAACACTGCGCGATCGCGTTCCGGTAGACGTACGTCGTTCGATGACTTCCGAATGGAATCGATCACATCGTTCAGGATGCCGTTATCAAACCGGCCATGCTCTAGGTCCTCCTGCATTTTCGTGAGCTCTTGCTCCGTTTTCGCCAGACGCCTGCGTTCTTTGTCGCTCGCCCGCCCGCTCCAAACGTGCTCCAGATCGGTCCTCACGTGCATGAAGAGATGGTGCCGCCACTCCTCCCCGCGGAACCGCTCCTCCCGATCGTGATACCAGTCCCGATCCTGCGCCGCCGCGCCCAACGCCAACGCCGCCATGATGACACCTGCCGTCAGAAATCCCTTCATGTCACATCCCCCCGGACCATTATCGCGGATCAGAATCGTGTTCGGCTATTACCCCATATTCGCTCGCCCACCGGCTGAGGTTCGACATCCGGCACCGTCTAGCGGCCCATCCGGCTGCCGAAGACCAGGGAAGATCTTCTGTTGCCCGGCTGGTGGTGCGGCGCTTGTGCGTTCGAAATTTTTTGGATTGTTAACCAGAATTCGGAAACCTCAACCACTGCCGAAGGAAGCAGAGAAATGAATTCTCCATGTAACATGTATTACTTAGCGCTTCGCCCCTGTTTGGTCCAAAACGTGCTAATAGGGGCCCGTTTAGTGCACGAAGGAACGACTGTAACGGGATCGCGCTGAGAGCGACGCTCGCTACCGCACGAGTTCTTTTGACAACTTCGAAGCCTGGAATGGGCTAAGGGAGCTTCCAAACATGAAGAAACTGCTTGTACTCTGCTGTGTGATGGCGCCACTGGGAGTGTCGAGTTTTGCAAGCCCTGTGACAACTCTTTACGCGGACAACGCGACTGGTGGAGCCCCGTATATCTACCAGATCAACGCGACCACTGGTGCGATTACGAACACCTTCACCAACCTCCAAGGTTTCAACGGGCGTGGAGTGATTGATGTGAACAACATCCTGTATTACTCCGATGCGAGCGACGGAAACATATACAAGTATGACCTCACCACGCAAACGCAGTTAGGAGTTGCTTTCAATGTTGCTGGAGCGTCTGGCCTCTCGTCCATGACTTATGACGGGACGAATTTTTGGATCGGGGATTACAGCGGGACGAACAAAGCCTATGAGTACTCGCCCGGCGGAACTCTGCTCAAGACCATAACCCTTGCGAATTGCGCTGGCAACTGCGACGGCCTGACATTTTTCAAGCAGGGCGGTGTCGGCTACCTCCTTTCGAATCGATTCGATGGAGGCTTTGGTGGGCCCAACGCCTACGACGTGTACGACACCAACGGCACTCTGGTAACAGCCGATTTGTTCACCAGCACGTCCAGTGCTAGCACGGGTGTGGCTTGGGACGGTTCCAACTTCTGGACGTCGAACATCTTCAACGGGTCGATCACGGAGTGGAGCATGAGTGGCGTACAGATGGGTACGGTTTCCCTCACCGGTGCCCCAGGTGGCGATCCTCCAGTGATAGAAGGTATGTCGTTTAACTTTGCACAGACAGTTGGTCCTCCGCCGACCGTGCCCGAACCGTCCAGCATTCTTCTTCTGGGTGGCGCAATTTGTCTGATTAGTTGGAAGCTTCGAAAGAAACTGGTCTAGCGTAGAGCACCTTCCTCCAGCCCCGCACACAGTCATCGGCAGCAGTGCCTTCCACGGTACTGCTGCCGAATTCTCAAACTCGTATTCGGCGTTTTAATTACTCCCCCGGGAAGTCGACCGGTTTAGGTTCGCAAATAGCATACGACCGGCACTTTGGCCGCATGACGTCCGACTTCCCGACACCCGTTCACTTCCCCCCTCCGCCTCTTTCCCCAGCCTCGTCAACCAAATCCGCGCTCCCACCGCCTGTCACCGCAATCCCCCGCACTATCCTAGACGCGGCTTCTGCCGCAACAGTCAACCTTATGCTCTCCCAACGCCAAATCGACGCCAATCGTCGCAACGCCCAGTTCTCGACCGGCCCGCGCACTCCCGAAGGACGCGCCACCGTCGGCCTCAACGCGCTTCGCCACGGACTCTCCGCTCAAACCGCCGTTCTCCCCAACGAAAATCCGGACGAGTTCCAGGAACTGCTCGACGCCTTTCTCGCCGAACACCAGGCCGCCGGACCCACCGAAACCCTGCTCGTCGAACAAATGGCCATGGCCGCCTGGCGCCTGCGTCGCATGCGCGCCCTCGAAACCGGTCTGTTCAATGTCCGTATCTCGCAACTGCCTCGCGACGAGAACGCGCCCGCCCTCGATCCTTCCTCGCGCGCCTTCGCCTATGACACTTCCGGTTCCCGCGCCATCGAGACTCTCTCGCGCTACGAAACCCGCATCGAGCGCGCATTCTACCGCGCCCTGCATGAACTCCACCGCCTCCGCACCGCGTTACCCCCTCCGGACCTTCCCCTCCCGCAAGACCCACCGCCACCAGAAAGTGATTTCGCAAATCAAACCCATTCCCAAAACCGGACGCCCAACCCTGCTCCCGAACCCGCCGCTATTCGGGGACTGGCTTCGAAATTCCGACGTTCACAATCACGGAAACAGCCGCCTGCTCCGATTCGGAATTTCGTTGCCTGTACCCGAATTGCCCTCACCGGCCCTCCCATGATGGCCGCCATCCCGTTTTCACGCTCGGCCAACTCCCGGTCCCTATGCTCAAGCGGTCCATCCCGTTTCACCCGCTATAATGGCCCCTTATGCCCTGGACTTCGCTCCGAGTGCCGGCCTCCAGCGCCAACCTCGGGCCTGGCTTCGATGCGCTTGGACTGGCGCTCGGCGTATACCTCGAGTGCCGCTTTCGCCCGAGCGCCACACTATCTATCCAAGTGGAGGGCCGCGACGCCGGGACGATCTCCACTGGTGAGGACAACCTGATCTGGCAAACGGCTCTGGCCGTAGCGCGGGACGTCCACATGACCATGCCGCCCATCGAGCTGCGCATCATCAACGACATCCCGATTGGCAAGGGGCTGGGTTCGAGCGCGGCTGCATTAACAGCGGGCGTCGTCATCGCCGACAAACTCTTGGATCTCCGCTGGAAGCCGTTGCGCATTTTGGATGAAGCCGCGCGACTGGAAGGTCACCCGGATAATGTCGCTGCTTGCGTATTGGGTTCCATCGTCGCTAGCGCCATTGATTCCGGAGGTGTGGCCCGCGCCGTGCGGTTGAACATGCCCAATCAGTTCGGTGTCGGTGTCGTGGTCCCCGATTTTATGCTGCCGACCTCGCACGCGCGCGCCGTGCTGCCCGATTGTTATCCCCGCGCCGAAGCCATCTTCAACGTGCAGCGGGCAGCGCTGCTGATTGCGGCGCTGGCCACGGGAACGGCTAGCGCTTTTCCCGCCGCCCTCGAAGACAAGTTCCATCAACCGTATCGAGCGCCGCTCGTGCCCGGCCTCGAGGAAATTCTGAAGCTGCGTGCGCCTGGCCTATTGGGCTGCGCGTTGAGCGGCGCCGGCCCATCGATCCTGATCTTCTATGAGCGCGGCTATCAGCAGGTCTGCGATCTGGTGCGGCAGGTGTTCGCACTCCACGGCCGCCAGTCCGAGGTGTTGCACGCACCCATCGCCGAGTGCGGCTTTCAATTGCAGGAAGGAACCGACGCATGAAAAACTCGCGCGCGTTTTTGGAACACCGCGGCTTGCCGGGCCGCGACCTGGTCGAATGTCCCAGCTCGATCAAGCGGTTCCCCGATGGCGGCCAGTATCGCATCGAGATTCCCTCCACCGAAGGGCCGCGCGTGCTGGCCGCCGTGTTGAATGAAGCTGAAAAGCGCCGTGTGCCGGTGCACCGCGTGAGCCAGGGTAGCGGCATCATGCTCATGACCGACGCCGAAATCTCGGAGATGCTCGAAATCGGCCGCCGGGCGGGCATCGAAGTCAACCTGTTCATCGGGCCGCGGGCTACTTTTGATGTGGGAGCACAGGTTTTCTCCGCCGCAGGCAAATCGTTGGGACTCTCGTTGCGCGGCGCAGATCAGCTCGTTTTTGCCATGGAAGATGTGAAACGCGCCGTGCGCCTGGGCCTGCGCAGCGTGCTCGTCTCCGACATCGGCATCCTGCAAATCATCGGCAACATGCGCGCCACCGGCGACCTTCCCATCGATCTCGTCATCAAGACTTCGGTCATGATGGCGCCGGCCAATCCCGCGTCAGCGCGCATTCTGGAGCTGCTGGGCGCAAATACCATCAACATCCCCTCCGACCTGACCATTCCCCAGATCGCCGCCATCCGCACCGCCATCGACGCGCCGATCGATTTCTACGTGGAAGCGCCGGACAATATCGGCGGCTTCGTGCGCTATTACGAGATTCCCGACCTGATCCGCGTGGCTTCACCGATTTATCTCAAGTTCGGGCTGCGCAACGCACCGGATGTCTATCCGAGCGGCACCCACCTGGAGAACACGGTGATCGCATTGTCGCGCGAGCGCGTGCGGCGCGCGGAAATGGCGCAGGAGATCATCGCTCGCTATTGCCCGGAGGCAGCAATGTCGCCGATCAAGACCAAGAGCCTCGGTATACCGGCCGTGGTTTAGGTCCGGACGATCGCCTGTATCTCGCGAATGGTCATTTCCAATTCCTCATCCGTCGAGTAGAAATGGGGCGCAACGCGAATCCCCGCGCCCGGCCGGAAATCCACTAGGAAATTGCGTCGCAGTAACTCTTTCGTCACCGCGGCGCCATCGGGAACATCGATCACTGCCGTCCCGCCGCGCTCGGCCGCGCTCTTAGGCGAGTTGACGCGGAAGCCGGCTGCTTCGGCCAGCTCGATCAGCCGCGTGGTCTGGCGAATGGACTTTGCGCGGATTTTCTCCACGCCGATTTCGCCGATGATCTCGTACCCCGAACGGGCGGCGTACATCGCGGGAATCGCCGGAGTGCCGTTGAGAAATCGGAAAGCGTCGCCGGCGTAGTCGATCTCGCCGGTTTCGAAGGCGAAGGGCCGCTGGTGCGCCATCCAGCCTGTAAAGCGCGGCTCCAGCTTTTCCCAAAGATCGCGGCGCACGTAGAGGTAACCCGCGCCGGGACCGCCGCATAGCCATTTGACGGAGCCGCCGGTTGCGAAATCGACGGCGAGTGCGCGCACGTCCAGCGGAACTGTTCCAGCCGACTGGTAGATGTCCGCCAGCACCATTGCGCCCATCTCATGCGCGCGCCGCGTTATAGCCGCGAGATCCTGAATGAACGAGCTGCGAAACAGCACGTGCGAAACGAAAACCAGCAGCGTCTGTTCGTCGATCGCCGCCAGCATGCGATCGAGAGGCACACCGATGCCATCCGCCGACTCGACGATCGCAACCCGCGCACCCAGCTTCACGAGAGCATGGCACTGGTACAGGTTCGAGGGAAAGTTCAAAGCTTCCGAGACGATCTTGTTCCTTGCTGCGGACCAGTCGAAGCACGAAAGAACGGTGGCCACGCAGGTCGAGACGTTCTGCTGTATCACCACTTCACCCGGTCCCGCGCCGATAATGCGGCCAATCAGATCGCCGACCGCAACCGGCATCTCCCACCAGCCTTCTTCCCAAGCGCGAATTCCACGCGTCGCCCACGTCTCCGCATACTCCTTCATGCGCTCGCACGCGCCGCGCGGCATCGCACCCAGTGAGTGGCTGATCATGTGGACGGTGGTTTCGAGCGTGGGAAACTCTTTACGCCAGCCGAGCAGTTCGTCCACTTCAGTTCACCAGCGCGAAGGTGATGATAGACGTTCCAGCAGCAATCGCAATCTGCTGTTTCCCGTTCAACGAATACGTAATGGGTGGCGCGATGATGTTGCCTCCGGTCTGAAAATGCCACAGCGGTTTGCCCGTGCGCGCATCCAGCGCGACAACGTAACCGTGGCCATCACCGGTGAATACCAAGCCGCCGGCGGTGGCCAGCATGCCCGCAGATGTTGGGGAGACCATTTCGAATCGCCAGCGCGTCTCGCCCGTCGCGGGATCAACCGCCACCACTGCGCCCGCGCCAGGCTCATTCGGAATCTCGGCCTCGGTGCTGGCCTGATACCACTGCCCGGTTCGGTATTCCTGCTTGTGGAGGTAAAAGAGGTGGCAGCGGTCGGTCGAGCCGAAATAGTAGAGCTTCGTCTGTGGACTGTACGCCGTCGCCGACCAGTTGTGCCCGCCGCCCAGACTCGGGCACACCTTGGTTCCCTCTTCGCTCGGGTCCATTCCAGGCACAAGCTGCGGCCGGCCCTTCGCGTCGATCCCGGTGGACCATGTGATCTTCGTGTATGGCGCGGCGGCGAGCAACTTTCCATTGGTGCGATTGAGCGCATAGAAGTAACCGTTGCGATCCGCCTGCACCACTGCCTTCACTTTCTCGCCTTTCACTGTCATGTCGAGCAGGACCGGATCGGCCACCGCGTCCCAATCGTGTGTGTCGTGGGGAGTGAACTGGAAATACCACTTCAGCTTTCCCGTATCGGCGTCGATCGCGACCAGGCTGCACGTGTAGAGATTGTCTCCGCCGCGCACACTGCCATCCATGCCCGGTCCGGGATTGCCTGTGCCCCAGTAGATGAGGTTCAGCTCGGGATCGTACGTTCCGGTGATCCAGGTGGAACCACCACCGCGCTGCCAGGAATCGCCATCCCACGTGTCGCCGCCAGGTTCGCCTTTTGCGGCGACGGTGTAGAACCGCCACGCCCGCTCGCCAGTCGAGGCGTCATAGGCGTCGATGAAGCCGCGCGTGCCGAACTCGGCGCCGGCCATCCCCACGACGACTCTGTTCTTGACGATGATCGGCGCCCCGGTCGCGGTGAATCCCTTCTTGTAATCGTCGATCGGCTTCTCCCAGAGCACTGATCCCGAACGCGCGTCGAGCGCTACCAGAGTGGCTTCGATGTTCACTTTGAAAAGCTTCTCACCCAGCGCGGCGAAGCCACGGTTCGGCTCTCCGCAGCACAGGCCCAAGCCGCTTGGCGGAGCTTTGTGATAGTGCCAGATTTGTTTCCCGGTCAGCAGGTCGAGGGCATCGGCGTGGTTCGACGGCCCGGTGACCAACATCATGCCGCCAAAAACCAGGGGCGTGGTTTCATGCGAGCCGCTTTGCCCCGTCTGATAAATCCAGCGCGGTGCGAGGCGTGAAACGTTTGAGGTGTTGATCTCGCCCAGTTCGCTATATCGCCAGCCCGCGTAATTCTTGCCGTAGGTCAGCCACGTGGCGGGATCAGTTTGCGCGTCGCGCAGTTGCTGCTCGGTCACGGTCGTGGCGGCGAACCCCGCGAGAGCAAGGAAGAACGCGACTGCGATTCTCAATGCAATGTCTCCGTACCGCGCAGGCTAACCAGATATGCGACGAGATCATCGATCTCGGCGGCCTTCAGACGCTGGCCGTAATCCGCCGGCATGAGTGACCGATCCTCGCGCTTGATGGAAGCCACATCGGCTCGAAAGAACGAGTAGTAGTTGCCTTCCATGTCCATAAACTGAACGGAGAAATTGTCCAACCCGCGCTCGACGCCAGTCAGCTTCGTGCCGTCGAGCCTGGTCACGGTGATGGCTGTCCACCCGGGCAGAATCTCCTTGTTGGGATCGAGCACGGCGTCACGCAGATACTCCAGGCTGCGCTGCCGTCCGATCCGCGTCAGCTCCGGCCCCATCCTTCCGCCGCGGCCTCGCACCACGTGACAAGCGCCGCAGCCACCATTCGCCCGAAAGAGCTTCTCACCATCGGCACGATTCCCCGGAACAGCGGGCGCTTCGTGATTCGCGACGGAGCGGATGTAGGCGACAATGCGCCAAATGTCAGTGTCCGACATGTCCAAACCAAACCCCACCATCTCCGTTGCGGAAAGGCCGTCGGATATGGTGCGGAACAAATCGGAATCCTTCTCACCCGAATGGTAGATGCCACGCGTCAAATCCGGCCCACGCCCACCCTGCGCGTGAATGCCATGACACGGCGAGCAATAGATCCGGAACACAGAGTAGCCTGCCGTCACAACCTGAGGTTCGTGGGCCAGTGGGTTATCCGTTGTCTGAGCGTAAGCAGCGCCGCAGGCGACGAGGAAGGCAACCCGAAGATTCACTGGACGAGAATAGCGGCCTGCGCCGGACGCTGTCAAACTTCGGCATTTCGCAAGAGCTTCGACTAAACTAGTAAGTGGTGGCCCATTCAACCAAGCTAGTGACTCGAATTCTGGCGGCCGGAGCTTTGTGCCTGGCGGCATCTCTCGCCCAGGCTCCTGACCAGTGGCAGAGCGCCACGGAATTCGCCGGCTTGGATCAAAGCGGTCTTTCCGCGCAACAGAAGCACGTTCTGCTCACGCTGCTGCGGGGTGAGGGCTGCAACTGCGGTTGTACTTTCAAGATCGCGGAATGCCGCATGAAGGACCCCAAGTGCGGCCGCAGCCGGAGCCTGGCAACGATGGTCGCTCGCGAGCTGCAAGAAGGCAAATCTCCCGATGTCATTCGCGCGGAGTTGAAGCGCCGGATGAACGAGGCTCCCCCTGTTTTAGATGAGGCCGTCTCCATTCCCATCAACGGCGACCCTGTTAGAGGACCGGCCAACGCCAAGATCACGGTCGTCGAGTTTTCGGACTTTCAGTGTCCCTATTGCGCTGTTGCGGTCGTCAACCTGAACAACCTCCTGGCTAAGCATCCGGATGATGTCCGTCTGGTGTTCAAGCAGTTTCCACTCGACATCCATTCCCAGGCCGAGTTTGCGGCGGAGGCGGCGCTCGCGGCTCATGCGCAAGGGAAATTCTGGCCCATGCACGATAAGTTGTACGCGAACTTCCGCTCGCTCTCGCCGGAGAAAATCACGGAGTGGGCGCAAGAACTGGGGCTGGATATGGTCCGGTTCAATGCGGACTTGAAATCGGCGAAGTACAAGCCCGTCGTAGCGAAGGAACTCGATCAGGGCGAGCAGGCCGGCGTACTGGGTACGCCTACACTGTTCGTCAACGGCAAGCACTACAACGGACCGGCGGAGGTTGCCGCTTTAGAGAGCGTGATTCAAGGCGAGCTGAAAACGCTCTCGGCTCGCGCTACACCTTCACCGCAATCGCGCTAAGTGCGCATCACGATCCGAACTTAGGTGCGATCTTTGGCTTCGGCTGCCCGCTTCGATGCAGCGTGAGTGTCACTTTCAGGTCCATCTCCGTCACTTTCTCGCCCAAGCGCACAACCAATTTCTTGACTACCGGATTCTGCGGCTGAGCTGCGGGCGCCAATGCCGGCGACAGGTCGAACACCGCGTGCCGCGGCGACAGAATCTCGGCGGACAGCGTCCATCCGCTCTTTTGCAGCTCGGCGGTCTGGCCGCTCAATGCAACCTCGGCATCGGTCAGCATGCCCCAGAGGGCTTCCACGGGATGGTCGCTCTCCAGCAGGTCCTGCACAAACACCTGCTGCCCTTGCGCGATCCCAATCCGGCGCTTGTAGGCTTTCAGCCGATGATACGCATGGCTGAGATCCAGTTCCACCCAGGAGAAATCGGGCGAAAAAAAGTGCGCTCCCAGGGCAGCTTCCGCGTGCGGATCCTGGCTCTCGTCATCAATCATGACGGTGTTGTGAGATTCCGTCAGCATCCGGTAAGAGGCCCAGCGTTGCCGCCCGAAGGAACTCGCGAAATTGTAATCATCCGGGCCCAGGTCAAGCGCCCAGCGCACGCCGCCGCCATCGAGTACGAATTCGCCTAAGTCCAGATGCCCGTGATGCGCTTTGTTGTCCCCACCCTTCACCCCGACGAAGAGCGCGTTGGGATCGTCCCATGCGCTGCGCAGAAACGCCACTTGCACGTCGTGAAAGATCGCGTTGAGCGGCCAGTTTTCCTGTTTCGGGCTGTGCGCCTCCGGTTGGAACCATACCAGGTCCAGCGCCTCCGGCGGCGGCCCCGCTTGAAGCAGATGCTGCTCGTGCCACGCGTACACCGGCTCGCCAAAACGGCGAGCCAGCCAAAACATCTCGGGAGCAGGCTCCGTATGATCGTGAGCATCGGCATAGTTGAACGATTTTCCCGACGGGCCGCTGAAGTAGATTCTGAAATGGCCTGTGCGATCGAAACCCCGGGCGGTGGACAATCCGAAATCCGTGCCCAGCGCCGAGTCGAGCGCGGCAAGTTGAGCCACGGCGTAACTCGTGCCGTAGTGCCAGTAACCCGAGCCCTCCGCCCAACCCCCGTCCGGCGCGTAGGCAGCAAGCGAGTGCGGAAGGGAGTCGAGCGCGTCCTGCAACAGCGGGCGGCTTTTGTCGGGCTCGTCTTCAGCCACAGCGAGTGCGCCAATGGCGATTCCACCATTGCAGACTTCGTTCCAGTTATTGCGGGCGGTGACCCAGGTTGCCTGGCTCTGATATGCAGCGAGCGCGGGAGTCAGCCCTTTCTCCACGATCGCCGCTCGTATCCAGGCGCGTTGTTCGGAGCTCAGTGCGGGATAGAGCCAATCGTACCCAATCGCAAATGCGTGGGTCATTTCGGCGGTATCCAGAAAATAGGACGGATTCCAGTCTTTGAAATCGGCCGCCGCGCGCAGTTCCTGGACCGCGCGATCCAGAAAGGGCTTCCGGCCATCGAGACGGTACAGCAACGCTAATGTGTACACGCGATCCAGGCAAGCGCGGCTCTGCGCCAGCAAGCGCGGGCCCACGAGTTTGTACTCCACCGGCGGCGTGGTAACGAGCCTTTCTGCTTCTTTAACCAGATCGGCGTGGATCTTTCGCGCCAGTGGATTCTGCTGCATGACCAGACGCAGGTGGTCGAGTTCACTATCGAGAAGGATGAGACGCGGGTGTTCCGGACGGAGCGTTTTGAGCGGATCGTCCACCGCTCCCAGGGCCAGCGCGGCCGCCGCGACGAAAGCGGCCATCACACGCGTCATAATTCGCTTATAACATGGAGTGGCGCGAAGGTTCTCTATCTCCGCGCGCGGAGGTGAGTCGTGAATGGGCTGATGATGGACTACCCACTGACCCTGCTGCACTTTCTGGAGCGAGCGGGCCGACTCTTTCCGAACCAAGAGATTGTGACCCGTACGGCTGATGGCGCGCACCGCTACCGGTATCGTGATTACTACGCGCGAACGCATCGGTTGGCGCACGTGCTCCAACAGCTCGGTGTGCAGCCGGGTGATCGCGTCGGCACGCTTTGCTGGAATACCTATCAGCATCTGGAGCTTTACTTCGGCATCACCTGCTACGGCGCCGTGATTCATACGCTAAACATGCGGCTGTCCTGCGACGACCTCGCTTACATCATCAACCACGCCGAGGATCGCGTCATCTTCGTGGACCAGTCGCTCGTCCCGTTGCTCGATCAGATACATGACCGCGTCTCATGCGTCGAGCGGGTGGTGGTCATCGGCGGCACTTCGGATGAGTATGAATCGCTGCTGGCAGGCGCTCCGGTTGAGCCGTACGCCTGGCCCCGCCTGGACGAAAACTGCGCGGCCGGCATGTGTTACACGTCGGGCACCACGGGGAATCCCAAGGGTGTGGTCTATAGCCACCGAGCTTTGTTCTTGCATAGCGTGGCGTTCACTATGGCAGATACGTTTGCCCTGAGCGAGCGCGACGTTTTGCTCCAAATCGTACCGATGTTTCATGCCAACGGCTGGGGAACGCCATTTGCAGCCGTTATGGTGGGTGCGAAGATTGTGCTTCCCGGCGAGCATCCGCAGTCACGCGACCTGGCGCAATTGATTCAGGACGAGCGCGTCACGTTTGCCGGGGGCGTGCCCACCATCTGGATCGGGCTCGATGCCGTGCTCCAGCAGGAGAAGTTCGACGTATCAAGCATGCGGCTCGCCGCGGGCGCCGGGTCGGCCGTACCGCGAACACTGATCGAGACGTACGAGAGAACGCACAGCATCGAATTGCGGCAGCTTTGGGGGATGACCGAAACGGCCCCGTTGGGCACCGTCAGCACGCTCAAACGCCATCTTGCGGAACGCCCGAAAGACGAATGCTTCGCCACGCGCGCGAAACAGGGGCTACCGGTGGTGGGTGTGGATCTCCGCGTTGTGGATGCCGAGGGCCGAGTGGTCCCCAGCGATGGCGCCACGATAGGTGAGGTGCAGGTGCGCGGCCCCTGGGTGACCAGCGGTTACTACAACGACACACGCTCCGCTTCGGCTTTCATGGACGGCTGGTTCCGCACGGGCGACGTGGCCACCATCGATGCCGAGGGTTACGTGCAGTTGGTTGACCGGGCCAAGGACGTGATCAAGAGCGGCGGCGAGTGGATCTCGAGCGTCGATCTGGAGAACGCCATCATGGGGCATCCGAAAGTTCTGGAGGCGGCGGTGGTCGCCGTGGAGCATCCTCAGTGGCAGGAGCGGCCGATGGCCTTGGTCGTTCCCAAGCCGCAATTTCTCGATCGCGTTACCAAAGACGAAATTCTGGCGCATCTTGCGCCGCGATTCGCCAAGTGGTGGCTTCCGGATGACGTGCTGTTTGTCGACGCCATTCCAAAAACCAGCGTTGGCAAGTTTGACAAGAAGGTGATGCGCGCGCGGTTGAAGCAGCGGACGACTGAAGCCTGAGCTATGCTGATTAGTCCTATGTACCTCAAAATCCTGGCCCATCCGGTCTTCGCCAACCTGAACTTTCACATGCCCATGATCGTGGATCTGTCACATCCGCTGGTCCTGCTCACGGGCGAAAACGGCTGCGGAAAGTCTACGCTGCTCCATGCCATCTACTACGCGCTGCGCGGCGAAAAGAAGGACAGCTACATCTACAAGCTGGACGGCGGCAAAAGCAATCCAGGCAAGCTCATGCTGTTTGATGCCGAGCAGCACAACCCGCGGGCGCATCCCGAGCTGTTCGAGGATCCGGCGATGAAAGAGTTCATCCAGATGGCCAGCCACGGCCAGGTGATGCTGTCCATGTTCAGTCAGACGTTTCCGGGCTTTCCCGACGGAACCACGCTGCTGCTCGACGAACCGGAAATGGCGCTCTCGGTTTCCAACCAGCGGCGCGTTTTGAAAATGCTGATGGAGCTGGTAGACCGGAAAAACTTCCGCATCATCGCGGCTACGCATTCGCCGGTGTTGATCGAAGCGAAGGAAACATACGTCATCGATCTGGACCGCCACATCAATCGCAACGTGATCCCGGACGATCTGGCCGTGGAAGGCCAGAGCACGATCCAATAGCGAGCGCCATTATGCTGTTTCAGTTTTCCGACCGAGTCCGCGAGCTCGAAGCGCGCCTGCGCGCGTTCATGGATCAGCACATCTATCCAAACGAAGCGCTCCACGCCGGCCAGATCGCCGAGGGAAATCGCTGGAAGCCCGTCCCCATCGTCGAAGAGCTGAAGCCAAAGGCTCGCGCCGCCGGGCTCTGGAACCTGTTCATGCCGGACAAGGAGCACGGCGCCGGGTTGAGCAACTTCGAATACGCGCCTTTGTGCGAGATCATGGGCCGCTCAGCCATGGCACCCGAGGTATTCAACTGCTCCGCGCCCGACACCGGCAACATGGAGGTGCTGGCCCGCTACGGTACTCCGGCGCAGAAAGAGCGCTGGCTGAAGCCGCTGCTCGCCGGTGAAATCCGCTCGTGTTTCTGCATGACCGAGCCCGACGTCGCCTCTTCCGACGCCACCAATATCCAGGCGAGCATCGTGCGCCAGGGTGACGAGTATGTGATTAACGGGCGCAAGTGGTGGTCATCGGGCGCGGGCGACCCGCGCTGCAAGATCGCCATCTTCATGGGCAAGACCGACCCCACGGCCGCGCGCCACCAGCAACAGTCCATGATCCTCGTGCCGCTCGAAACCCCTGGCATCACAATTAAGCGCATGCTCCCGGTTTTCGGCTACGATGGCGCGCCACACGGCCACGGCGAACTCACATTCGAGAATGTGCGCGTGCCGGCGTCCAATATTCTGCTGGGCGAAGGCCGCGGATTCGAAATTGCGCAAGGCCGTCTCGGGCCGGGCCGCATTCATCACTGCATGCGGCTGATCGGTGTAGCCGAACGCGCGCTCGAAGCGATGTGCAAGCGTGTGGAGTCGCGGGTCGCCTTCGGCCGCAAGATCTCCGAGCAGGGCACGATCCGCGCCGATATCGCCGATTCGCGCATGGAAATCGAACAGGCGCGCCTGCTCACCTTAAAGGCCGCATGGATGATGGACACCGTGGGCAACAAAGCCGCGCGGGCGGAAATCGCCATGATCAAAGTAATCGCACCCAACATGGCGCTGCGGGTGCTGGACCGCGCCATTCAGGCGCACGGCGGGGCCGGCGTGACGGAGGATTTCTTCCTGGCCTCTGCCTGGGCCAACAGCCGCACGCTACGCCTTGCCGACGGCCCGGATGAAGTGCATCGCGCCGATGTGGCCAAGCTGGAGTTGAGAAAGTATGCCGCAAGCAAATAAGCAGATCACGCTCGCCGCCCGGCCCAAGGGGATGCCGAAGGAGTCGGACTTCAAGCTGATCGAGTCGCCCGTTCCCGAACCCGAGCCCGGCCAGATTCTGGTGCGCATGCTCTACATTTCCGTGGATCCGTATATGCGCGGCCGAATGAACGACGCGAAGTCGTATTCTCCGCCGGTGCAGATCGGCGAGGTGATGGGCGCGGGCGCGGTGGGTGAAGTGAGTGCCTCGAAGAATGTGCGATTCCAGGTCGGCGACGTCGTGGAGGGATTTTTCGGCTGGCAGCAATTCGCGATTTCCGACGGCGAGGGCGTCCGCAAACTCGACCCCTTACTGGCGCCCGTTTCCACGGCACTCAGCGTGCTCGGCATGCCGGGGCTGACGGCTTATTTCGGTTTTCTCGAAATCGGCAAACCGCGCTCGGGTGAGACGGTGGTGGTTTCGGGAGCCGCGGGCGCGGTGGGCTCGCTGGTGGGACAAATCGCCAAGATCAGCGGCTGCCGCGTGATCGGAATCGCCGGCAGCGACGCCAAGGTGGCATGGCTGGCGGGCGAGCTCGGCTTCGATGCGGCGTTTAACTACAAGACCACTTCCGGCTACAGCGCAAAGATCAACGAGCTTTGCCCCGACGGAGTGGACATCTATTTCGACAACGTAGGCGGCACGATCACCGACGCCGTGTTCTCAACGCTCAACAGGGGCGCTCGCGTGGTGGTGTGTGGGCAGATCGCGCAGTATAACGCGGAGAAACCGGAGATTGGCCCGCGCCTTTTGTGGCACCTCATCGTGAAGCGGGCGCGCGCGGAAGGGTTCCTCGTCTTTGACTTCGCGCACCGTTACGCGGAAGGACTCCGGCAGTTAGCCATGTGGCTCAATGCGGGGAAGCTGAAGCACCATGAGCAATTCGTCGACGGCATTGAAAACACTCCACGAGCGTTTATAGGCATGCTGCGCGGCGAAAACACGGGAAAGCAATTAGTGCGGCTGGAGTGACGCTGGACGGAAGAACTACTTTTCAACGCCGAGACGCCGAGAAAGCCTGGCGACAAAGACGGCAGAGCCACCCTAGTGACGCTGAACGGGTCTGATTTCGCCCGCCTTGCCGAGTTCCATGACTTCCAGTGGGAAGTTGCCAGGCTCTAGCCCGGTGTCAATCCGGCCGTGCAGCAAACTCGTACGCCGGCCACGCGAAGGTTAGAAGATCTCCCCCAGCAGTCCGATGACGCGGTCACGGTAGGTGCGGCTGAGATTGAGGCGGCTGCCATCTTGCAAGATGACGATATAGTCGCCATGAAACCACGGCTGCAGCTCCTTCATGCGATCGATGTTGACCAGCGTCGAACGATGGATGCGCATGAACTGCGCGGGATTGAGCCGCAATTCGAGTGCGCCCAGTGTTTCCCGCAGCAGATGCGATTCCGTGCCTACGTGCACACGCACGTAGTTGTCCGCCGCTTCCACCCAGTCGATCTCATCGGTCCGCAACAGCACGATGCGGCCGGCGGACTTGATGATCACGCGATCCGCTTGCTTCGGTTTGCTGCCCAGAGTCTCGAGCAGTTGGCTCAAGCGGGGATCGAGCGTGTGCCCTCCCTGCTGGCGAATCTGCGTGCGCGCGCGATCGAGCGCCTGCCGGAAGCGCGCGCGGTCGAAGGGCTTCAAGAGGTAGTCGAGCGCGCGGACCTCGAATGCACGTAAGGCATACTGATCGAGCGCGGTGACGAAAATGACCTCGGGCACATTCTTGGGTGGCAGCGATTCCAGCACGCCAAACCCATCAAGACCGGGCATCTGCACGTCGAGGAAAACCAAGTCGGGGTTGCGCTGTTGAATGAACTCGACAGCCTTCCTCGGGTCGCCGCATTCGCCAACAACCTCCATGTCGCTTTCGGCAGCCAGCAACCGGCGGATCCTTCGCCGCGCCGGCGTCTCATCGTCCACGATGAGCGTCCTGATTTTTGCGGTTCCTGTCATGGCCTGGTGGTGTTCTCTAGGTCCGGAGAGGATCGGAATCACGGCCTGCCCCCATTAGACGCGTTTCGCCGCGCAAAGTCATCCTCCTTACCGTAAATTGTGGCATGGCGCGTGGGCGCTCGCCCGCCGGTTGGCAGTTTTCAGGCGAAAGTTGTCCGGGAGAGGTAGGGGGAGGAAAAAAGCTGCGGCCCAAAGTACTGCGCGGGCCGCAGCACGAAATCAGAAATGACGTTACTGTAATCGGAGGTTGCGGCCAATTACTTTAGTCGCTTGTCCTTCAGTGCCCCGGCTCAAAACTCGTTGAAGTCGCCTTCCAGGGGAAAATCGCTCTTCTCCGGTCGCACACCGGCCGTCACCGGAGCCTTGGCGTGACGCACCGGGGCGGCATTCTGCAGTCTCGCCGGTGGCCGATTCCCCGCACGAGGGGCACTTAGCCGCGTCTTCCGATCCGGCCTGCCAGATTGGACGGATGTTGCTGCCCCATCCACCAGGGTGCGCAACTGCTGCCCGACGTCCATGAGGGTAGCCGACTGTGCATTCAGCTCTTCGGCTGCGGCAGCGCTCTCCTCCGCAGTGGCCGCGATACTCTGGCCCGATTGCTCCATCTGCATGACGGCCTTGCTGATTTGAGCGAGCCCACTAGCCTGCTCGCGGCTGCCCACACTGACTTCGTCGACCAGCGTCTTGATCTGCGTGGCTTCCTTTGTTACACCGCGAAGGGCCGCCGCCACACGGTCCACCTTGGATTTTCCGCCATCCGACTTGGCAATGGACTCCTCAATAAGACCGGAGGTGTCCTTAGCAGCTTGGGCGCAGCGCTGCGCCAGGTTACGCACCTCGTCGGCGACCACCGCGAACCCCATTCCGGCTTCACCGGCACGGGCCGCTTCCACCGCTGCGTTCAAGGCCAGGATGTTGGTTTGGAAGGCGATCTCGTCAATGACCTTGATGATTTTGGAGATCTTCTGGCTGGACCCGGTGATCTCACCCATGGCTACGACCATTTCATCCAGCGCTTGGTTTGTCTCGCGGAACTTCTCTTCGGAGTGCGCCACAATATCCGTGGCATTCTGGGCGTTTTCGGTGTTCCGCCGGGCCATCGATTGGATCTCTTCGACCGAGGCCGAGGTTTCTTCGAGAGATGCGGCACTTTCCGACGAGCCCTGTGCCAGCGACTGGCTGGAAGTGGAAACCTGCGCGGCGGCCTGCGACACCTGCTGAGCGCCAACGGCCACCGACTCGGAAATCTCTCGTAGCGTCTTCGCCATGCTGGTCACGACATAGAACCCTCCCGCGCCCGCCAGCAGCACCAGGGCCGTGAACAGATACGTAATCAGCTCGTTTCGCTGGATAGCGGCTTCTGCGTTGCTGATGGCTGCATCGCGCCGGGAGCTGTTGGCCTGGCCGAAGTCCGCCGTGCCTTTCTGCAGAACGTCCAATAGCGGGGTAATCTTCTTCAGAGCGCTCTCACTGGCTTCCTCCGCATGGCCCGCCGCGGAAAGATCCGCAAACTCCTGGAAGTCTGTGACCCACTGTTCCAACGACGACCGGATCGCGTTGACACTCGTTCGATCTTCCGCACTTATGGCACCACTTTCCATCCGCTGAATGGTCTTCCGCATCTCTGCCGCGGTCGCATCGAAAACCGTGTGGGCCTTTTTCATAGGTTCGGTATTGTGCATCATCGAGAAAAGGGAAACCCCGCGCATGGCGCTTCGCATGTTGGCGATGCCGATGCTGATCTGCCGCGCCTGATCCAAGCGTGCCGCGCTCCCCACGATTTCCTCATGCATCTGCGTCCGAAGGTGCCGGATGGTCGACAAGCAATAGACGGCGGATGCCGTTGCGGCGATCGCCACAAACCCAAAACACACAAACAACTTGGTACGGATACTCGTATTCTGCATCATCGGTCGATCTCTCCCGGGGCGAAGCGCGATGTCCGCCTGCGAGAAGTATCGGCGGAGAGCCTCGCAGAATTTAGCCCTATTAAGGGTGACTGCCGTCATTAAGGGTGACTGCCGTCACCCAAAACGCTAAACATTCCGCCCGAAACGTTCGATAAGGTTTGGGAACGCTGGTGGCGCTCCACAAGGGCTCGACTGGCTTCGCGATTTCCTCAGGAGTCTATTACATGTCTAAATCGAACGGTGGAGAATCAGCAATCAAGAGGCGAGCGTCGTGGAGACGAATGGCGGCGTGTGTTGTAGTGGCAACGGGCATCACTGGCGTGGCATTTGCGACAGAAGGTGGCGCGAGCGTGTACCCGGAAGGCGCGGAGACCATTATGCCGGGCAAGTATCCCGGTCCGGGCGGGACCTTATTGCTCGAGTTCACGGATTTCTTCGATGCGAACGAACTGGCCGGTCCCACTGGCCGGGCACTGGTACCCGGATTTCATCTCCGGGTCGGGGCCGTAGCGGGCAAAGTTGTGCACAACTGGGGTGTCCATGTGCTGGGCGGTACCCTGGTCAGCGCGGGGGCGCTTCCCTGGCTGGATGTGCATCTGAATGCGCCATTCGGGGGAATGAATAAGCAGGGGTTTGGCAACGGCGATGTGGAAACGGCGGTCTTGTACCGGAAGGGTGCTGTGAGCGCGTGGTACGGTTTTGAGCTCTATCCTCCGGGGTTCGCGTATCGTAAGGGCGATCTGGTCAACATTGGACAGCACAACATCGCTACGGCGCCGTCGGGAGCCATCACGTACATGCCGGATCACGGCCGTACGGAACTCAGCTCCAAAATCCAATACATTACCAACTATAACGACAGCGCCACCAACTACCGTTCCGGTAGCGAATTCCTGTGCGAGTATGACGGCATGCGGAATGTCACGAAGAGGTTGGCGATCGGCGGGAACGGTTATTACTACAAGCAGATGACCGACGACCAGCAGGGCGGACTGAGTATCGGAAACCGGGCGCGCAATTTTGCGTTCGGCCCCGAGATCCGCTACCACTTCGACCGCTATGCCTTGATTCTGAAGTGGGAGAAAGACTTCCTGACGGAAAACAGGCCGGTGGGGAACTCGCTTTGGTTCCAGTTTGGCATGCCCTTGGGGCAGCCTCACAAGGACTAACTGCCGCGGCTTTTCCGAAGTGCAGAGCTTGGAGCGGGCGTTCAAGCGCCCACTCATTTCTTTGCTGAACTCGACCTCGTCGCCTTTGACTGTTCCCGACAGAGTCGCTTTCCCAAATTTGCCGGAGTAGGTGCCGGTCAGGTTTTCGCCGTCCTGCTTGAACTCGAACGACGGGCTACCTGGCGAAATCTCTCGAATTCGGTCTCTCAACGCCCCGCCGGGAAAAAAGAGGCGTACTGCAAAGACTTTACCTCGAACCACCGATTAACCGGTTGTGTCCGCCTTTCGGATGTTCAGGCATACAGAGGCGGGCTGAAGGTACTCTATGCTCAAACATCCGCCGCTTTCGTTGAGAATGTCCTCGATTGGCCTTCTCACTACACTTTGCTTTTCAGGTGCGCTGATCTGGCTCCACTCGAGAATCCGCGCATCGGCCTTTGAAATCCACGACCAGAAAATCCAGAACTTAGTACAGACTGCTTGGTCGGTGGTCAATCACTACGGAAAGCAGGCTGACACCGGAGCGATCACTACGCAGCAGGCGCAAGATGCGGCCAAGCAGGTCATCAAAAGCCTGCGGTTTGGCGCTGACAACTACTTTTGGATTAACGATCTGCAACCTGCAATGATCATGCACCCGACCAATCCCGCGCTCGACGGAAAAGATCTTTCCGGCCTCAAGGATGCCAACGGCGTACCGATCTTCGTGAACATGTCCGGAATCTGCCGGGAAAAAGGCGAGGGCCGGATCGAATACCTGTGGGCCAAACCTGGCTCTGCTGCTCCCATCGGCAAGATTTCTTACGTAAAGCTTTACAAGCCTTGGGGCTGGATTGTCGGCACGGGCCTCTATGTGGATGATGTGGAAGCCGATCTGCACCTGCACACGCTGACCTTGGTATTTTTCGGCATCGCCGGCCTGGCTGGTGCCTTGTCCCTGGCCTTTACTTACATGCTCGCACGCTCCATTGCTAAGAAGGTCCGCAGGATCGTGGAAGAACTCAGGGAAGGATCACACCAGGTCACAGGCGCGGCGAGCCAGGTCTCATCGGCCGCGCAAGAACTCGCCCGTGGCGCCTCCGCTCAGGCCGCATCTCTCCAACAGACCGCTGCGTCAAGCAACGAGATTCGCTCCATGACCCAGAACAACGCGCAAAACAGCCAGGCCTCTGCCGGTCACATGACCGAAACATCGCACTTGGTGGCGGATGCCAATCGGAAGCTCGCGGAAATGAAAACGTCAATGGATGAGATCAATGCCTCCAGTGGCAAAATCTCCAAGATCATCCGGGTCATTGACGAAATCGCCTTTCAAACCAACATCCTCGCGCTGAACGCGGCAGTAGAGGCGGCGCGCGCAGGTGAAGCCGGCATGGGCTTCGCCGTGGTAGCGGATGAAGTCCGCAATCTGGCGCAGCGAAGCTCGCAAGCGGCTAAGGACACGGCCGCGCTGATCGAAGAATCGATCAGCCGATCCAAAGAGGGCGGCGATAAACTGGCCGGCGTGGTTGAATCGATCAGCAACATCACGGGTAGCGCCGCGCAGGTGAAGAGCCTGGTTGACCAGGTCCAGGCCGGCAGTCAAGAACAGGCCCGCGGCATCGAACAGATATCGAAGACGCTCAGCGATATGGAACAGATGACCCAGCAAGTAGCTGCGAACAGCGAGCAAAGCGCCGCGGCCAGTGAGGAACTGTCGGCACAAGCCGAGTCCATGCGGGCCGTCGTCCGGGATCTCGAGGTGTTGATCGATGGCGAGGTCCCCAGGCCATAGGGCGGCTGCATAGGCAACCTGGGCGCTCCTAGCGCAGCACTACTTTCGCCAAGCCGGCGTTGTTGGCGCTATCCACTGCCCGGAGCATCAGGACGTGCTCCCCTGGGCTTAGCTGATCGAGCCGTACAACGAATTTTTCGCGCGGAGAATCGATCACACCGTCCGCGGCTTCGAGCGGTATCCAGATGCCGGCATCTACCGAGTACTCACACCGCCGCAATGGAGACGTCGCATCCACGGCTTCGAATTCCACTTCGACACCGTTCGCTGTCTTGCGCGGCGCTCTCGCCGTCACCACCGGCGGCGTGTTATCGATCAGAACCGGCGAACTCACCAGCTCGGCTTCCCGAGCGAGACCGGGAGGGTTGGCTTCACGGTCGGACGCCACAATGCGGAAGAAATACTTGCCGTCTGCGAATGCGTCGCCATCAACGGCGTACGCATTCTCATGAATGTTGGTGTGAAGAAGCTTCCATTCCCGCTCGCCTTCACCGCGGAACCATAACGAGTAGACCAGCCGGTCGCCATCCGGGTCCTCCGCTTGCCAGCTGATGTTGATCTGCTGCGATGCGGCGCGGGAAGCTGTCTGAGTTGGAGTGCCCGCGGACGTGGGCGGCGCCGCGTCCCCGGTATCCGTCACGGTGATGCTGTACGCGGAATTCTGCGCCGCCTGTGCAGCTTTCGCGCCCACCACCGCGGCCATTTGCGTGCCGATGGTAATGCTCTTGATGACCGGCGGCGTATTCTGCGGAAGGTAGGCGACGCTCACATTGCTGACCGCCGGGGTCTTCCCATCGGCGCCCGTGAACTCGGCTTTCCACTGAATATATCGCGCGTTGGGGTTTGGAATTCTCGTTCCCGAAGGATCCGTCAAGGGAACCGACCAGTCGCTCCAGGTCTTGTCGGGACGCAGCGAGTTTCCGGTTCGCGTGCGAAACGAGATGCTGCCCGCGGCGGGCTCGTCCACTTGCCACGCGATGCGGCCCCAGAGCGCCACGCCTCCCGCATCGTGCACCGGCGCTTCGTACACGCCGGACGATTCCAGGGTATCCTCCAGCTTGTAGATGCGGCCCATGTTTCCGGTCGCCGTTAATACGGCGTCTCCGGCTCTCACCAGCCGCGTGGCTTCCGCGTCATTGGTTTGTGCGATCAGCGAGAGCTTCCGGTCCGCCGAAAGGCGGTATACGCGTCCGTTCGCGTCCGTGGCGAACAGAAGCTGGCCTTTCCACGGCAGCAGGTCGTAGACATTTTCCTCTTTCGAACTCCACAGCGTTTCGACGGTGTTGTCGGGATTGATTTTGTACACCGCGGATTTCTCCACGCCCATAACGTCGACCACAGGCGCGAAGGTGGCTGTCACCGCGGGCGGAGCGGCTGCCGGCGGCCTGGCCTGCTCTGGTTGCGGTTTGATCTCGGGGCCAGCCTGGGCGCTCTCCGCCGTGACACTAATGCTGGTTCCCGTAGAGGTCACCACCGGGCTGTTGGCACTCCCCGGAGCCGTTTGCGGAATACCTTGGGTTCGTTTGGCCAGCGACCCACCCATGGCCACGGCGTAGACCGATCCATCGGCGGTCGTGGAAATGGCGCGCATCTCCGGCAGTGCGGCATTGTATAAAACGAAGGCTTTGTCTTTGGCGGAAATACGGTAGAGAATGCCATTCGGCTCCGTCCCCGCCAGCACTCTTCCCTCTCGATCCAACGCCAGCCCCATCACGTGGGCCTGCTCGGTCGAGTAGTACACTTCGCCCTTGCCTGCCGCGGTTACGCGAAAGATCTTCCCCCGATCTCCGGTGCCGGCGTACAACACACCATCAGGGCCCACTACAAGAGACCAGATGTACTTCGACTGCGGCGCGAAATACTCCGAGGCCTTCCCGCCTTCGATCCGGTAAATCTTGCCGTCCGGCGACGTGGCTGCGTACACCGCACCTTTCGCATCCACCGCTACGGCGAAAATCTCCGGCTGCTCGGCCGTCCACACCAGTGTGCTCTTTCCCGCCGGGTCGATGCGGAACAGCCGGCCGCGATGGCCCGTGCCGGCATAGAGCGATCCATCCGGCGCCGGCGTTACCGCCCAGATCACTGGCTGATCGGAAGAAAACACCGCGTTCATTTTCGGCGCCAGCATCAGCCTTCCGTAACGGCTGAGCGAGATGCCTTGAAACCGCCCGCGAATGAAATCCTGATATGAATTCATCTCCCAGGTGGTTGTGCTCGAGCCATAAAGGACGGCTGTGGCCATCGTAGCCAGCACCAGAAAACGCAGCGATGCGTTGTTTTTCTTCGCGCCTCTGCGCCTCTGCGGTGCAAAAAGGAACCTCATTCTTTTATTTCCACCTGGACCGTCTTGCCTCCGGAGATGACCGCATCCCCGGCGCTGATCTCCAATTCCTCGATTTTTGAATTCCGCGCCTGTATGGCGGCCGTGTCCGCGCCCGCCAGGATCAGCGCCAGCGAAGGCGGCGGATTGGGAAAATCCTCGCCCTCGAGCTGGAAATTCGGTTCCGGCCGCCACACGCGCACATAAGCCTTGGTGTTCGCGCGCAGCTTGTTGACGTTGGCTACCAGCCGCTCGGCCGATCGCGGCATCTCGCCAACGATCTGGCGGTACTCGGCAATGTTGGTCACGTTGCCGTCCGCCACCGTAAAGCACAGCGGACCGGGAGGCGCACCCACCGGCACCAGATATTCCACGGCCCGCGTAACTTCCGCGCCGTTGTCTCCCAACAGCACGGTCGTTAGCCGCACCTTCTCGCCCGGCCGCACTTCATGCGGAGCCGCCACCACCTGATCAATCTGCAATTGCTTCTTCTCATCGAAGCACTCGATTTCGAGCGCGACCTTCTTCACTTCGAGTGACGAGAATCCGCTCTGCAACACGTAGGCCAGGGGAATCGCGGACGAGAGCGATACCAGCAGCGCGGTGTTGGCGTCGCCCGCATACATATTGTTCAGCTTGAGCGGAGGCTCGTTACCCTGAAACTCAATCTGCCCGCGCACGCTGTACGTTGCCGCGCCAAGCGTGCGTTGCGTGGAATCGATGGCGGAGAACACCGCGATCTGCATGAGGAACGGCGCCAGAAAGCGGTCGTTCACCATCTGCATCTCGTACCCTTCAATCTTGTGCCCGCCGTGGGCCAGCGCTATCGAAATCGGCGCCATGCGGGCGCGGCGGCCCATCTCCCCAGCGATGGCCGTATTACGGTCCTGGGAAATCGTACCCATCCATTCCTTGGGCGCCGAAATCTTGAACGAACTGGAGAGGTTCGGCAGCAGCGTCAGCACCTCGCTGCGCGCGAACGGCAGCTCGGTCGGTCCTACCGACAGAAACCGGTGCCCGAACGCGTAGATCTTCCCGTGATCGATGTGCGTAACCGTGCCATCGGCCCCGATGCTCATGTCACCGGTCATCAACTGCACGCTGATCATGGCTCCGGGCTCGAGCGCCGCCGGGTCTCCCATCCGTGCCGCCACGCGTCCCCCGCCGGATACGCCTTGACGCGGCTCAAGTCCGAGTGCGCGGAGCTGCGGGGCGAAGTGCTCGATCGCCGCTTTGGTAAACCCCCCAAAGGAGACCGGCGTCGCGATGTCCACCATCCGCATATCGCCGGCCAGCGCCTCTTGGGGCCTTGACAGCGCCGCGGTCAAGTCGGCATTGTCCAGCGAAGCACGGGCCTGGTGCATGGGTTCCGAACTCGCGCTCGAAACGCGCAGCATGTCTTCGATGGGCCGGATGCCCGCGATTGGTTCCTTGGCAAACGGGAATGCCATGGCCACCGCGCCTACCAGTTTGCCGTCCAGGTAAACCGGGCTTCCGCTCATTCCCTGTAAAACGCCGGTTTCCGCCAGCGGACCGCCGGATAGCCGCGCGAGAATTAACGACTCTTTCGGCCCGATGTTCTCCAGCACACCGAGAATCTCCACCTGGAATTCCTCGATGCGGGCGCCCGAGAAGACGGTCCTGCCGGTGGCGTGCATTCCCGGCCGGATGTCTTTGAGCGGAAAATACGCGGTTTGACCCGAAACCACCGCGGCCATCAGAACCGCCGCGGGTACAACGAAGCGGTGCACGATATTATTGTAGCGTTGAATTGGTTTGGGACCGAAGGCGCAGGTAGTGTCCTAAAGGTGCGTTGAGGGCGTTTGTTGGCCAAACTTGAGCCAGTCACGTCATAACAATTCACAGTTGTCGAGGTATATCGCGCTAATCTGAGCCTGGACGATCTTACCGCGAACCGTCACCGCAACCCCACGTCCTAGTACCGATAATTGCTCATTCCATCCTTTTGCGAACTGCAACACGAAGTACAGGCCATTGTTCGATAGCCAGATTTGTCCGTTGCCATGATTCTCGTGGATCTTCCCGGATATCTTTACCCACCTACCAGCGAGTAGCCTATTAAACTGGTCTAGTGTGTTTTTATGGAAAGCGGCTTGAAGATCTTCTAGGCTGCAACTGATGATTGCGCGTCCGTCTGGCAGCACAGTCTGTACGCCGAAGTCTTGGGACGTGGAAATAGGAATAGTAGGTGGAGGACCCTCCGCTGGCGGCACAGCAGCCGGCTTCTGCGAGTTTGATTCGCTTCGAGCAGAGTTGCCCCGAGAGACCTGCCGCGAAAGCAAAATAAAGGCATAAACGATCACGCCCAAGCCAGCGACATTCAGACCCGAGGAGAGGGTGGGGGACAAGTAGAAAGTGCCTATGCTTGGACGCCCGCTTGATGTCCTCATGAAATCAATCGTGCTTAGCCCGGAGACAAACGTCCAGAATGGAGTCCACGCAGCCAATATTGCACCGCCTACTATGATGGCGATAGGATTTCTCTTCGGCAATGTATCGCTCCTTGCAGCGATCCCTTGAGATGGAATTGGCCGCCAACAGGTCAAGGTTCCCGCTTTCGTTCCGGTTCATGAGGCCGGAACTAGACGGCCACCTCCATTTTAGAAGCGAATCGCAAGCGACACAAACAAGACGGTACTGCGCCAAAAATGTGTTGATTTTGGTGGCGGTCTTGTCACTGGCGACATCGTTCCGGTTGAACGATCCCACTTCCTGTAGCGCGGGGCCAACGTGTTATTCGCGGAAACCCGCGGGTTTTTCGGCGTGACAACCCGAAAGGCCGCAGGTACCCGCAAACGGCGCGTGTCCCTGCGCTACATCGGTCGATCGAAATTCCGCGCCATCGACCAACGCAGAATTTAGCGCACTATCGAAGGCGCACGGCCGTGCCATCCTAGTAGACAGCTGTTCGCTAGCACCTAACACCTGGCACCTGGACCCTTCTTCATGCTCCGTGAACTTGCTCTCGAATGCGGTTTCGAGCTGGCCGGCGTGGCTCCCGCCGTTCCGCTCGGCGAGGCAGCCTACTACCATCGATGGGTCGCCGCCGGGTATGCGGGCGAAATGGGCTACCTCACCGACCGCCGCGCGGCCGTGCGCGATGATCCGCGCAACCTGTTGCCCTCCGCCAAGTCCATCATCTGCGTGGGCAAGCTGTATAACGGCCCCGAACCCTACTCCACCCGCCTGAACGGCAACGAGCTCGCCTGGATTTCGCGGTATGCCTGGGGCGACGATTATCACGACGTGCTGCGCTCGGGCCTCGAACGCCTCGCCGAGAAACTCCGCCAGCACGTGGGCCATTCTTTCGACTGGAAAATCTGCGTCGATACGGCCCCTCTGCTCGAGCGAGCCTACGCGCGCCTCGCGGGTCTCGGCTGGATCGCCAAGAATACCTGCCTCATCAACCAGCAGATGGGCTCGTGGTTTTTTCTGGGCGAGTTGCTCACATCGCTCGACCTCGAATCCGGCACGCCGCCGCCCGATAGTTGCGGCACCTGCACGCGCTGTATCGACGCTTGTCCCACCGCTGCTATCGTGCCAACCGGCTCTTCGAGCGGTCCCGAATGGACCATCGACTCGCGCCTGTGTATTGCTTACTTCACCATCGAGCTACGCGGTTCGATTCCCGCCGAAGCTCGGAACAGCCTGGGCCACCATGTCTTCGGCTGCGACATCTGCCAGGATGTCTGCCCCTGGAACTCGCGCGCGCCCGTCACCGCTGACCAGGCTTTTGCACCCACCCACTTCGCCCCGGATCTTGCCAAGCTCGCGCAAATCTCGGAAACCGAGTTCGCCGAGATCTTCCGCACCAGCCCCGTCAAGCGCGCCCGTTATTCCGGCTTCCTCCGCAACGTCGCCGTCGCCATGGGCAATCAGCGTTCCGAGCGTTTCCGCCAGCCGTTGGAACAAATGTCAAATTCTCCGGACCAGTTGGTCGCCGAACACGCGCGTTGGGCACTCGCCCAGTTAGAATCAAAATAGGCATGCTTTCTCGGCGTCTCGGCGTCTCGGCGTTGGTGCTGTTTACTCCACTACTCGCCCAGGACACCCCCACCGCTCGCGGTTTCGATCATTTCTACAATCTCGAGTACGACCAGGCCCTGGCGGAATTCGAAGCCGCCCAAAAGCAGGATCCGCAGGCCATTACTCCCTACGATCACATAGCGCAGACGCTCCTCTATCGCGAGATGTATCGCAACGGCGCCCTCGAAACCGAATTGGTGTCGGGCAACAATCCTTTCCTGCGCCGCGAGAAGATGAACCCGCCCCCTGAAGTGCAGAAAGAGTTCGCCGAGGCCATCGAAAAAGCCATCAGCCTGGCGGACGCACGGCTCTTGAAAAATCCCAACGATGCGAGCGCCCTACTTGGACGCGGTGTCGCCTACGGCCTGCGCGCCAATTACAACTTCCTGGTGCGCAAAGCCTGGCGCGACGCCCTCCACGACGCCACGGAAGCCCGCAAGGATTGCAACCGCGTCTCTGAGCTCGATCCCACCAATTACGACGCGCATTTGATTCAGGGCGTCCACGATTACGTGGTCGGCAGTCTGCCCTGGTCCTGGCGGATGCTTGGATTCCTGGTCGGATTCCATGGCGACAAAGAACGCGGGCTCGAAACCATCGAAGAGGTTTCGAAAAAAGGCAATCTCAACAAGGTGGATGCCGAGGTTCTGCTCTGCGCTCTCTATCGCCGCGAAGGCGAGTCCAGGAAGGCCTTGCCGCTGCTGGAGGACCTACAAAAGCGCTTCCCGCGCAATCACCTGATCCTGTTTGAGCAAGCGCAGATGTACAGCCAGCTTGGTGACAAGACCAAGGCCATCGCCGCTATCCAAAAAATTGTCGATATGAAAAAAGCAGGCCTCGCCGGCTTCGCCCGCGTGCCGTGGGAGAAGATTTATTTCCAACTCGGCACCATCCAGTTCTGGTACAACGACCTCGAGCCCGCGCTCGACAATCTGAAGAAGGTGACGGCCTCACACAACGAAGTCGATCTCAACACCGGCGTCCTGGCCTGGATGCGCGTAGGCCAGATCTATGACATGAAGCATCGCCGCAACGAAGCCATCGACGCCTACAAGCATGCCATCGCCTTCGCCCCGGAAGCCGACGCGGCGAAGGAATCGAAAGGCTATATTTCGACGCCGTACCGGCGCGAGAACAAGTCGTAAGCACGGCACGCGTGCCAGCCATGACCGCTCCCTGTGGTCGCGGCGCGGTAAAGCCCAAAGGAAGCGGTCGCACTTGCTTGTAAACTGTAGATGAACGATGCCCCGCTTCTTCATCCAAAGCTTCGGTTGCCGCGCCAGCCAGGCCGATGGCGCCGCTCTCGAAGCGCAGCTCTGTTCGCGCGGCCTCGAACACGCCAGTGATCGCTGCGCCGCCGACTTTGTCGTTCTCAACACCTGCACGGTCACGGCGTTCGCTGACGAAGATCTGCGCCAGACCGTGCGCCGGGTACATCGCGAGAATCCAGACACCCGCATTCTCGTCACCGGCTGCTACGCGCAGCGCGCTCCCGAAGAACTGGCCCTGCTCCCCGGCGTCGAATGGGTGGTCGGCAACTCACACAAAACCGAAATCGCGGATATTCTTACGGACGATGCCCACTACCACGGACAGATCTTAGTTGGCGACATCTTCGCCTGCCAGGATATTCTCACCGCGCCCGTGATGGACGCCGCCATCGACCGCTCCCGCCCCAATCTCAAAATCCAGGACGGCTGCAATAATCGCTGCTCGTTCTGCATCATCCCGTTCGTGCGAGGCCGCTCGCGCAGTTCCTCGGCCGACTTGATCGTCGAACAGGTGCGCAATCTCGCCGCACGATATCGCGAAGTCGTGCTGAGTGGGATCAATTTGGGCCGCTGGGGCCGCGAACCGGGCAGTGGCATGCGCCTCGCCGGACTTTTGCGCCGCCTACTGGCGGAAACCGAAATCGCGCGCCTGCGTCTCAGCTCAGTTGAACCCATGGATCTCTCCGACGACCTTCTCAGCCTGATCGCCGAATCGCCGCGCATCGCCAAACACGTGCACGCGCCGTTGCAATCCGGCTGCGACACCGTGTTGCGCCGCATGCACCGCAAGTACCGCCCGCGCCACTACGCCGACCGCATTCTGAAAGCTCGCCGCCTCATGCCCGACGCCGCCATCGGCGCCGATGTGATGGCCGGTTTCCCTGGCGAAACCGATGCGGAATTCGACGAGAGCCGCGCTTTTATCGAATCGCTGCCCTTCACCTACCTGCACGTCTTCACGTATTCCGAGCGCCCCGGCACCCCGGCGGCCGAAGCTACTGATCAGGTTCCCATGCACGTGCGCAAACATCGCAGCCGTGCGCTGCGCGAATTGGCCGCGAAAAAGAACCTGGAATTCCGGCGCCGCATGATCGGGAAAAAGCTATCCGTCGTGACGCTCGAAGAACCGGGCACCGCCCTGAGTGACAATTACTTGAAGGTACTCATGCGCGAACCGCGTCCCTCACAGCAATTGATCGATTTGCAGATTGGCGGCGCGTCGGAAACGGCACTCCAGGAAGCCGCGCCCCTAACTATCATTACTTGAGCCCAGAATGCCCGCCGATCCCAAACGTGAACTCCTCCGCCACACTGTCGCCACCCTCGCCTACCGCTGCGGCAAAACACTGCGCGGCGCCCCGGAGAACTTTGCGGCTTTCTGCGTGGCGGAAAAGACCCGCACTCCGATTCAGATCCTCGCCCATATCGGCGATCTCCTCGATTGGGTCTTGTCCCAGGCCAAAGGAAAGGAAGAGTGGCACGGCGCGAAACGCCTGCCTTGGAACGAAGAAGTCGCGCGCTTCTACTCCGCCCTCGGAGCGCTGGATGCCTATCTGGCTTCAGACGCGCCCTTGGCCGCTCCCGCCGAAAAGCTGTTTCAAGGCGCCATTGCCGACGCCCTCACCCACACCGGCCAGCTTGCCATGCTCCGCCGCCTGGCGGGCTCACCCGTCAAAGGCGAAAACTACAACCGCGCCCACATCGCAGCGGGCCGCGTCGGACCCGATCAACCCACGGCTGTGCGAGAATTTGAATGATCCAGTAACCCTGTTGTAATCGGCCACGTCCTGACTTAAAATTCACTAGACCACCTGAGGTGACGAATGCGCATTTTGAGCCGAACTCTTCCTTTCGTTTTGGCGCTGCCCTTATTTTGCTTGGCAGTCTACGCCGCTGAAGACGTCGTAACCGCGGTCGAAGGCACCGTCAAAAAAGTTGACGCGGGCGCCAAAACCGCCGTCATCCAGACCGAGGACGGCACCGAGCACACCATCCATTTCGTCAAGCGCACCACCGTTCACGGCGCCGCCGAAACCGCCAACGCGACCAAGGACGCCCTCCACGGCCTGGACGAAGGTGGTCACGTTGTCGTGCACTACACGACCAAAGGTACCGTGGAGACCGCCGAGGAGCTCGACAAGATTGGCAAGGACGGTATGAAGGTCACCGAGGGTACGGTTTCTCACATCGACCGCGGCGCCAAAACTGTTACGGTGAAAACCGCCGACGGCGCCGAAGAAACGTACCACCTTGCGGCCCACGCCACCGCCGACGCCGGCAAAGATATCGCCGAGGGAGCTGAAAAATCAGCCAAAGTGACTGTCTACTACACCGAAGAAGCCGGCCACAAAGTCGTTCACTTCTTCAAGAAAACTACCTAGCGGCCCTCCGGGCGGCGCCTTCACATCTCCCGCCGCCCCTCCATCGCTTTCCAAATCGTTACCTCATCCGCGAACTCGATGTCGCTCCCTACCGGAATACCCATCGCAATCCGCGTCACGCGCAGCCCCAGCGGCTTGATGAGCTTCGATAGATAGACCGCCGTCGCCTCGCCCTCGGCAGTCGGATTCGTCGCGATGATCACCTCTTCGATCTGCCCCGCGCCGATCCGCTCAATCAGATTTTTGATCTTGAGCTGCTCCGGCCCTATGCCGCGCAAGGGCGATAGCGCCCCATGCAGGACATGATACAGCCCGTTGAACTGCCGCGTAGTCTCGATCCCCACAATGTTGTGGGGCTCCTCGACTACGCACAGCACCTTCATATCGCGCGTCGTGTCGCGGCAAAACTGGCACAGCTCGCCCTCGCTGATGTTGTTGCACACGGGGCACAGCCCCAGCTTGTCTTTCACGTCGAGGATCGCCTGCGAAAGGCGCTCGGCATCCTCACGGCTCGCGCGCATCAGATGAAACGCCAGCCGCTGCGCCGATTTCTGTCCCACACCCGGCAGATGCTTGAATTCGTTAATCAGCCGCGCCAGCGGCTCTGCAAAATCCGGCATTAGCAGCTCAGAACATGCCTGGCGGCAACCCCAGCCCGCCTAGCAGCCCGCCCATCTTCTGCTTGGCTTCGTCCTCTACTTTTTTCACCGCTTCATTGCAGGCCGCCACCACCATATCCTGCAGCATCTCGACATCGCCCGCCACTTCCGGATCGATCTTCACACTCAGCAGGTTTTTGTTGCCGTCCATCTTCACCGACACCATGCCCCCGCCCGCCGTCGCTTCCACGCGGATTTGCGCGATCTCCTGCGCCATCTTGTCCTGCATCTGCTGCGCCTGCTTCATCATCGACTGCATGTTCCCCGGCAGCTTCATGGTCTACGGTCTCCTATCACTGGCTCCGCTAACTCTATCCTTTCAAATCCCGCACCGCGCGAACCTCTCCGCCGAACAACTCGCGGTATTTTTGCACCTCCGGATTTTCCAGCGCGCGTTGCGAAACTTCATCCTGTTGCCGCGCCGGCGCCACCGGTTCAACCTGCACCTCGCCCGGCGTCACTTTGATCTGGAACATCCGCCCGCTTACCCGCCGCACCGCCTCCGCCAGATCCACTGCCTTCATCGACAGCAGCAGTTCCTTCGGTGTCACAAACTGTAACACGTTCCCCGCTTCCGTGATCTCGGAATGTTCCACCGCGTCCGCGGTAAACGCCATACCCAGTTCCATCAACACGGAGTGCAGTTGCTCCCGCCAATTGATTACGCTCACAATCGCCGGCGCAGGCTCCGGCGCCAGGGCCGTAGCCCCAATCGACTGGGGTTCCGTCCGCGCCGCCGCCTTTTTCGCCCGATCCAACTCAAACGGCGATGGCCCGGTGCGCACCGGAGGCTTAGCAGTTTTTACCTCGGCGTCTCGGCGCCTCGGCGTTGAAGCTTCGCTTGAACCTTTCCCAATTCCCGCCAGCGCCTCCTCAATCGACGTCAGCCGCCCCGCCTGCACCAGCTTCAGTAAGCCAATCTCCAGATGAAACCGCGGCTGCAACGACGATTGCAAATCCGTATACAGATCCAGCGACAACTGCAAGTATCGCGTCAAGTCCTCTTCCGAAAATGACGCCGCCAGTTCTCCCAACCGCGCCCGCTCGCCCGGCGAACCCGCAATCAGACGCGTATCGCTCCCCGCGATCTTCGCCACCAGCAGGTTCCGGAAATATCGCGCTAGCTCGCGGCTGAAATGTTGCAGGTTGTGCCCATTGCGCTCCAACTCGTCCACCAGCTCGAGCATGCGTCCGCTGTCCGCCGCCGCCAGCGCCTCGGTCACTCCAGCCAGTGCGTCCAGCGAGAACGTGCCCAACAGCGCCCGCACTTCTTTCGCGTCAAGTTTGGTTCCGCAGCACGCAATCGCCTGGTCCAGCGCGGAAAGCGAATCGCGAATGCTGCCCTCACCCGCCTGCGCCAGCACGGCCAGCGTTTCCGTATCGGCTTCGATCCCTTCCTGGCGGCAGATCCACTCCATGCGCGCCACTACTTCATCAAACTCCACCGACCGGAAACTGAAATGCTGGCAGCGCGACGCAATCGTCGCCGGGATCTTGTGCGCCTCCGTCGTGCACAGAATGAAAATCACCCAAGCCGGCGGCTCTTCAATCGTCTTCAGCAGCGCGTTGAAAGCTTCGCTGGTGATCTGGTGCGCCTCGTCGATGATGAATACCTTGTAGCGGTCGCGCACCGGACGATAGCGCACGTTCTCGCGCAACTCGCGCATCTCGTTGATGCCGCGATTCGACGCCGCGTCGATTTCGATCACGTCCGGCGCGTTGCCTTCGGCGATCTCCCGGCAGCTCGCGCACTCGCCGCAGGGCTCATTGGTGGGACCTTTCGGGATGCAGTTCACGCACCGCGCCAGAATGCGCGCCACAGTTGTCTTGCCGGTCCCGCGCTGGCCCGAGAAAATGTACCCGTGCGCGATGCGCTGCTGCGCGATGGCATTCTCCAGCGTGGTCTTGACGTGCTCCTGGTTGACCACGTCGGCGAATGTTTGCGGCCGGTACTTGCGTGCGATGACTTGATACATGCGGAGGGAAGCGCCAGGCCCCGGGTGATCCGCGGCACACAGGTTAAGCCGCTACCGTTGCTTCTTTCCAGACCTGGCGGGGTTTGCAGCCGCCTATTGCACGGAGCCCGGAACCTAGCAATCACCTATGCTAGCACGTAGCGGCCGAAGTCGCCGCCGCCACCGGTTCGCCAATTCGCGGACTGGCTTTGAAATCCTGTACGTCGGACTGAATCATGGTTGGGATAACTAGTGAGGGCGGCTACAATCATCTCCACGCTTGACACTCACTCACCCCGCCCCCTACGCTGAAAACGTATGGAAGTGCAACTCACTCCCGGACCAGAAAGCTTTCGTCCGTCAGGCGATTGAGAGCGGACGGCTTCGCCGCGAGGAAGACGCGCTGAAGGAGGCACTTTCGCTCTGGGAAGAGCGCGAGCGCACGCGCGCGGAAGTCCTTGCGGCAGTCGATGACGCGGAAGCCTCCCTGGCCCGCGGCGACGGACGCATCATTACCCGGGAATCCATGCGCGAGCTGGCCGAGAGCGTAAAGCAGCGTGGGCGCGCCCGGCTGGCCAACGAGCAGAACACACCCCGCTGAATGGGGCACCGCTGCGCACCTCAGCTTGATTCCGCCCTCGACGATATCTGGTACTACGCCGTCAAGAGCGGCAGCGTGGAGATTGCCGACCGCCTGGTGGATTCCATCACCGAACGCTTCTACCTACTTGCCACGCATCCCTAATATAGGGCGCACACGCGACGAGGATCTGCGTCCCGGCCTGCGCAGCTTTCCGGTGGGCGAGTACGTCATCATTTACCACATCGACGACCACGATGCGTCGATTCTCCGTGTGCTGCGCGGCAGTCGAAACATCGCGACGTTCTTCGGGCCTTAGGCGTCTATCCGCCGCTGACGGCTTCGTCCAAGCGGATTCCCTCACGCCGCCCCGGTATAACCCGAGTTATACTACGAGTATGAAGACCGCCGTCTCCGTGCCTGACGACCTTTTTCGACGCGCGGAAGCCGCCGCCCGTCGCCTTCGCGTCTCTAGAAGTAAGCTTTACGCCAAAGCCATTGAAGAGTTTCTGAAACAGCAGGATCGACATGCGATTACAGAACGGCTGAACGATGTATATTCGCGAGACCCGGCGAAAGTGGATACCGGGTTGCACCGTGCCCAACTAAAGTCTCTCGAAAAGGACGCCTGGTAGCGATGGGCGGTATCAAGCGAGGGGAGATCTGGTGGGCTGACCTTCCCGAGCCTCGCCGCTCCGAGCCCGGATACAGGCGGCCGGTGCTTGTGGTACAGGCGGACTCCTTCAACCTGAGCAGAATTCAAACTGCAATTGTGGCCGCGATCACCACAAATGTGGAACTCGCGGAAGCTCCAGGGAATGTCCTGTTGCCGGCGCGCTCGGCGGGGCTCCACCGCGACTCGGTCGTCAACGTCTCCCAACTTCTAACCCTCGACCGCAGCTTCCTGACCGAACATGCTGGCACGCTACCGCCGCGCCTGCAGCGCTCCGTCGATGAAGGGTTGCGAACCGTCCTGCAACTTTAGCAGCCCGGGAGCGGGCCGCCACACTAACCGAACGACGTTGGAAAAACAAAAGCCCCCTAACCACGGTGTTAGCAGACCCATTGCGCCACGGCGCGCTTCTAGCATGACCAACTGGAATCCGCGTCGGCAGAGCGTCATAATGGGCGCCCTGGGGTGTTTTCGCCACCATGGCAAACAGTACTTCTCCTCGATGCAGACTTGGAAATTTCGGAATTTCGTTGCCTGTACCCGAATTGCCCTTCGCAGCCCTCGCCGCTCACTTCCACACAATCTTCGTGCTGTTGAGAAACTGAATCAGGTCCACACCAACTCCAATCGAGTAGTAGTCACGGCTGCTTCGGTCAATGACATACAACGTGTTGGTGTTATCGAATTCCGCACCCGGTGACGCCTGCGTCAGCGGGAAGACCGTGGCATGCGCACCGCCCCATCGCAGTTGCGCCGTCGCGAAGAGGTAGACGGCCGACCAGATTCCAGGCTTGCCGGTCGACAGCGGATAGAACGCCTCGACCCGGCTCACCACGCCGCGAAGTCTTCCCGCTGTAAGCAGTTCATTCTGGCCAATGGTCGCGGACACCATCGCCGAAGCCGTTCGTAGCGCGTTGCCGTTTTGGTCCGCGTAGCGCGTCGTCAGCCGGAATCCGCCAAAATACTCTTTGGAGTACCGGTCAGGAAACGGCGGCAGGAACGTAACGTATTTGTAAGCCGGATTCGCCGCGGCCGGATACGCCTTCACGAAATCCGGATAGATCGGCGAGTTCACCGGGTTATCGAATACTACGGCGTTCGACACCGGCGGATTCGCCGTCATTGAGCCAGTCGCCCCAAACGCGGTAATAAAGGACAGCAGAAATCGCTGCCGCGACTCCGCCGTTTGCCCCCACAACGCGCAGCAGATGTAACCCAGCCGCATATCGAGCCCCGTCAGAAACTCCGCCGCTTGGGCCACTTCGTTGAATTTCAAACTCGTTACATTGGACGCTAATGCCGCCGCCGAAATCGCCGACCCGATCGAACGCGGCGCGCTGTCGATGCGCACGTCGCCCCACCATCGGAACCACGGCTCGCCATCTTGATTCGTGACGCGGAAAAGCCCCGGAACTGGACGGCTCACGAAAAAGTCCAGAAAGAATTTCCGTGCGCTGTCCGAGCCGCTGGCCCCACTCTGCTGAAACC
This sequence comes from Bryobacteraceae bacterium, assembly GCA_035297145.1. Lineage (GTDB taxonomy): Bacteria > Acidobacteriota > Terriglobia > Bryobacterales > Bryobacteraceae > QHXW01. The sequence goes on along the minus strand of DATGZN010000069.1, from coordinate 32,915 downwards.
CAACAATTGCGTGGAACTCTTCGCCGTTGAGCTGCGGGCACGCGCCCGTCTTGCATGAATCACCCGTTCCGTTCTGCGCAACCTGCGCCGCAGCCGGCGCCACCGCTATCAGCGCAACGAGCGCCATCGCGAATGCCATCCGCACAATATTTACCTCCGTTGTAAGATGTCCTACTGCCATGCCCGATCTCGTTCGCTACGAACTGCGCGATCACGTCGCCGTCATCACCGTGGATAATCCGCCCGTAAATGCCCTGAGCCCCGGCGTCCCGGAAGCCATCGAAGCCGCCGTTGCACGCGCCGCCGAGGACCCCGGTGCCCGCGCCGCCGTCCTGATCGGCGCCGGCAGTACCTTCATCGCGGGCGCGGACATCCGCTTCTTCGAAACCATCACCACTCGCGCTGCTTCTCTCGATCGTTCCCGCACCGTTCACGCCCGCCTGCGCCACATTGAGGACTGCCCCAAGCCCCTGGTCGCGGCGATCCACGGCACCGCGCTCGGTGGGGGTCTCGAATTCGCGATGGCTTGCCATTACCGCGTCGCGGTTCCTTCAGCAAAAGTCGGCCAACCGGAAGTGCTGCTCGGCATCATCCCCGGCGCGGCCGGTACTCAGCGCCTGCCGCGCCTGGCCGGTGCCGAGCTGGCCATCGAGATGTGCACCCTCGGCCAGCACATCCCCGCCGGGCGCGCCGCCACCGCGGGAATTGTGGATCGCATCATCGAAGGCGATCTGCTCACCGGCGCTATCGCCTTTGCTCTCGAGAAGGCGCAATCCGGTGGAATCCGCAAATCACGCGATCAAAACGCGAAACTCACCGATCTCCCCGCGGCCATCGCAGCCTGTGCACAAGCCCGCCACAATCTCAAGAAGACGGCCCGCGGCGCTCACGCCCCCTACGCCGCGGTAGACGCCATACAAGCCGGCATCGAGATCGGCTTCGACGCCGGCTCCCAACGCGAAACCGAAATATTCGCCGGCTGCGTGCTCTCCACCCAATCGCGTGCCATGGTCAAGCTTTTTTTCGCCGAGCGTGAAGTGGCCAAAATTCCCGACGTTCCCAAAGACACGCCAACGCGCGAGATTCGCTCCGCTGCGGTCGTTGGCGCCGGAACCATGGGCGGCGGTATCGCCATGAACTACGCCAATGCTGGCATTCCCGTTCTGTTGAAGGAAGTGACGCAAGAGGCGCTTGACCGCGGCCTCGCCACTATCCGCCGCAACTACGAGTCGTCCCTCGAGAAGGGCAAGATCACCCGCGAGCGACTCGATCGCACACTGGCGCTGTTCACTCCCACCCTCACCTACGACGGTTTCGACCAGGTCGACATCGTCACCGAAGCGGTCTTCGAAAACATGGATCTCAAGAAGGCCACCTTCGCCGAACTGGGCCGAGTAACCCGTCCGGATTGCATCCTCGCCAGCAACACCTCGACTCTTGATATCGATGAATTCGCCCGGGCTAGCGGCCGTCCCGCTCAAGTGATTGGCACGCACTATTTCAGCCCCGCCAATGTCATGAAACTGTTGGAAATCGTGCGTGGCCGCGAGTCGTCCAAAGAGACTATCGCCACGGCGATGAAGGTCGCAAAAAGGTTGAACAAACTGGGTGTGCTGGTAGGGAATTGCTTCGGCTTTGTCGCCAATCGCATGATCGCGTACTACATGCGGGAAGCCTATTTGCTGCTGGAGGAAGGAGCCAGCGTCTCGCAGATTGACCACGCGCTGGCCGGGTTCGGCATGCCCGTTGGCCCGTTCGCCATGCAGGACATCGCCGGCATCGACGTGGGCGCCCGCATCCGCCAGTATCTGCGGTCCATCGGCAAACATCGCGCCGAAGGCCCGCAATCCCCCGTCCCCGACTGGCTCTACGATATGGGCCGCTACGGCCAGAAAACCGGATCAGGCTGGTATCGCTATGAACCCGGCAGCCGTACGCCCATACCCGATCCGCTGATCGATGAGTTGGCCCAAAAAGCCGCAGCCGAACGCGGCATCGAGCGCCGCGCGATTTCCGAAGACGAGATCATCGCCCGGATCATGACCGCGCTCGCCAACGAAGGCGCCAACATTCTGGAGGAAGGTTTCGCCGCCCGCCCCGGCGACATCGATGTGATCTATGTTTACGGTTTCGGCTTCCCCCGCCACCGCGGCGGCCCCATGTTTTACGCCGATACCGTCGGACTCCCCACGGTTCTCGACTGCATCCGCCGCTACCACGATCAACTCGGAGATCATTGGCATCCCGCACCGCTGTTGGAGCGCCTGGCCGCGTCGGGCAAGTCTTTCTACGCCGCGTGACGAACAGCGTTCTGCACCCACGCGGCGAAGCTCAGCCAGATCGCAGTGTGCCCGACAATCGTCCGCGCCTGCTGCTCCACGACCAGGAGAGCGCTGGCCCACAACGTGACGCGGTGAACTTTCCCGCTCGACCAGAAATCGTACCCGATGATCGCTAACAGCAGCGGGTACGCGCACGTCTGCGCTACCTGGAGATTCCACCACGCCACGTGTACCGGCCAACGGACGAAAGCCGCGTCCAGAAGAGTGATGGTTGCGATCAGCATTAGACGCTTGTGCGCTTTGGGATCGGATCGCGTGCGGAATCCAAAATAAACCAGCGTCGCGAAGGCCAGCATGTCGGCGATGGGCACCGCATAAAAGGCCCGTTCCGCAGTTCCGGGTGCACCGGGCGCGAAGTGTCTCGCCAACGAATCGGTGCCCGCCATTAATCCCAGGATGACCATCAGGCACGCCAGCCCAAAGCCCAGCAGTCCAAGACGGCGATGCAGATCCACGCGGCCGGCGGCGACCAGCGAGACTTGCGCAATAAACAAAAGCACCCAACTGGAAAAAGCCGCGCCGTGGAGATGGACCAGCAGGTTCGGCAGCGGAGCCTGGAACACCCCGGCCAGGTAATAGCTGCGCGCGAACCCGAGGAAGACAATCGCCAGAATCAGGACCGCCATCCCGGGAAAGAAGACGTTGTCGGTTTGGCGCTTCCGCGAATGGATGACGGCGGTTGCCATGGCTCTTCCGAATTGGGGACATTGTACACCGGCCCACGGCTTGCCGCTTCCAACCGCTATTAAAGCACCTTGCGACAAACGGCCGGACCATCCACGGGGCGTAAGGCACTCGCTGTATAGCAGATACGAAATGGCGGAGATCGGTTACTTATCCCAGTCCCGCCGCCGAAAACGCCGTGGCAAGATCTTCCTTCAGGTCTTCGACATCTTCGACGCCGACCGAAAGGCGAACCAGGGTGTCGGCAATTCCGATCGCCTGGCGGCGCTCGGCGGGGAGGGACGCGTGGGTCATGATGGCGGGGTGCTCGATGAGGCTTTCGACGCCGCCCAGACTTTCAGCCAGCGCGAACAGGCGGCAATTTTCGAGAAAACGGCGGGTGGAGGCGAGGTCGCCGCGCAGAATCGCGGTGACCATGCCGCCGAAGCCGCTCATCTGCGATGCGGCCAGGGCGTGCTGCGGATGGGATTCGAGGCCGGGATAGATGACACGCGAAACGCCGGGATGTTGTTCCAGCCAACGCGCAATGGCGCCAGCGTTTTCACAGTGGCGTTCGATGCGCAGATGCAAGGTCTTGAGGCCGCGGAGCGCCAGGAACGAATCGAAGGGTCCGCCAATCGCGCCCACGGCGTTCTGTAAGAAGCCCAGTCGATCCGCGAGATCGCGACTCTCGCCCACCACGACCACGCCGCCGACCATATCCGAGTGGCCGTTGAGATACTTGGTGGCCGAGTGCAGCACCAGATCGAAACCAAGCTCCAGCGGCCGCTGGAGATAAGGACTGGCAAACGTATTGTCGGCGACGGTGAGAATGCCGCGAGCTTTAGCGACTTCAGCCACGGCTTTGAGGTCGATCAGCTTCAATAGCGGATTCGACGGCGTCTCGATCCAGATCATCCGCGTCCGCGGTTTCACGGCCGACGCGAGCGCCGCGGGGTCCGACAAATCGGCGAAGCTGAAATCGAGACCAGCGGACCGGCGGCGCACGCGCTCGAACAGGCGGTAGGTGCCGCCGTAGAGATCATCGGATGCCAGCACGTGATCTCCGGTATCGAGCAGGTCCAGGATTGTCGCGGTAGCGGCCACACCCGAGGCGAACGCGAATCCGCGCGTACCACTCTCGAGGCTCGCGACACAGCGTTCGTAGGCCATGCGCGTGGGATTTTGCGTGCGCGCGTACTCGTAGCCTTTGTGCACGCCGGGGCTCTGCTGCACGTAGGTGGAAGTCGCATAGATGGGCGTCATGATGGCGCCGGTGGTCGGATCCGGTTCCTGGCCCGCGTGAATGGCGCGAGTGGAGAAGCGATGGCTCATAAGTTGATTATTTCAGGCGGCGCCGCAAATGGCTGAGCAGATCAGAGCGCGTGATGAGGCCGAGAAAATGATCATTCTCGACGACCAACGCCACCAGGCCTTGGTCGAGGATGCGCCGCACCTCTTCCAGTGAAGCTGTTGGCGGCACGGTTTCGAGACGGCTGGTCATGGCATCGCGGACCGGCCGACGGAAGTGAGATTCATCGTCGTGCACGGCCAACAGCAGATCGGATTCATCCAGAATGCCGACGGCGCGGCCCTCATCGACCACGGGCACCTGGGAGACGTCGGCGATGCGCATGCGCTGGAACGCGGTGAGGAGCGTATCTTCGGGAGTCACAGTGATCACTGCGCCCTCTTCGTAGCGGCGCGTCAGCAGATCGCGCAATGTGCCGGTCACGGGGCGCTCGATGTAACCCTGGTCGATCATCCAATAATCGTTGAACAGCTTCGACAGGTACTTGTTGCCGTTATCGCAGACGAAAGTCACGACGCGTCTGGGGCTGGTCTGCTGGCGGCAGTACCGGAGCGCGGCAGCGACAAGCGTTCCGGTGGTCGAACCTGCCAGGATGCCCGATTTGCGCAACAGCTCACGGGCGATGAAAAAGCTCTCTTTGTCGGCGATGGTGAAGGCCTGGCGCACGCGCGAAAGGTCGGCGATTTGGGGCACGCAGCTTCCGCCAATGCCTTCCACGGCGTAAGAGCCGGACGGCCCCGGCTTGCCGGTTTCCACGTATCCGGCGAGCGCGGAACCCTGGGGATCGGCGAGAACCATTTCCGTTTGCGGCGCAACGCGCGCGAAGAAACGGCTCAGACCTGTAATCGTTCCGCCGGATCCCACGCCGCACACCACGGCATCCACTTCATGACCCATCTGCTCCCAGATCTCGGGCCCGGTGGTCTGTTCGTGTGCGCGCGGATTGGCGGCGTTGGCAAACTGGTTCACGTAAAACGCGCCAGGCGTGCGGGCGGTGATGCGAGCGGCCATGTCCTGGTAGTAATCGGGGTGGCCTGGGCTGACATCGGATCGCGTGATCCGGATATCCACGCCGAGGGCACGCAGATGAGCGATCTTCTCGGTGGACATCTTGTCGGGGATCACGAGAATGAGGCGGTAGCCTTTCACCGCGGCGACGAGCGCCAGGCCAATCCCGGTATTTCCCGCGGTGGCTTCGACGATGGTGTTGCCGGGCTGCAATTCGCCGGAGCGTTCGGCCGCGGCGACCATGGCGAGCGCCATCCGGTCTTTGATGGAACCGCCAGGATTTTGGCTTTCCAGTTTGAGAAACACGCGGCACGGGCCGGCATCGAAGCCTTGGAGCTCCACGATGGGCGTGTTGCCGATCAGGTCGAGAACAGTGGAAGGAATCGCAGGAGCGGGCATAGGGGCTTCTTACAGTGTCGCGCGAAAGAGAGAAGCAAATGCACCGCGGAGGCGCAGAGACGCAAAGGAATGCATGAGGGATGAAGGGCGGAAAACGGCATCGAAAACATCGTTACCATGCTTGTGCGGGACAGCATTGCACGTATTCGCGCGTTGCCGGGAGTTATGGCCGCGGCATTTAGCCTAGGGCGTCTGATGGCAAGCTTTTTGTGGGGAGTTGAAACTACGGACCCGGTGGTTTTCATGACTGTGCCTTTGCTGCTGAGCGCCGTTGCTTTGTTCGCGGTGTGGTTTCCGGCACGGCGTGCGAGTCGCACAGACCCGGTGGAGGCACTTCGGCAGGAATAGAACTCCCGCAGGTACCCGCAAAAGGCGCGTGTCCCTGCGCTACAGTTTCTTGAACGCTTCCGTTTTGATTACGCCTTCACCTTCTTTGATGACGATCAGATGATCGGCGGGAACCTTCGCTACCGTCTCTTTGTTGCCGTTGGGCCAGCGGACGTCGAGATCGGCGGTGGTGACTGGGCCTAGTCCGAAGTGCAGACGAAGGTCGTTGGCGGAATAGAAGCTGGCTTGGCTTAACACCTCCTGCGCCTGGACCTTGCCACCGTAGTGCGCGGTGACGCGGGCGCCGATGGCGCTGCGGTTGGACTTTACGCCGATCAGCTTCACCTTGAGCCAGTGGTTGTTGCCGGTAATGTCGTTGCGTAACAGCGACGGGGGCTCGTTCAGATTCACGATGAGCATGTCGATGTCGCCGTCGTTATCGAAATCGCCGAATGCGCAGCCGCGGCTGGCGTGCGGAGCGGCCACGCCGGGACCGGCTTGATCGAGTAACTCCTCGAACTTGCCACCGGGCAATGCGCGGAACACCATGCGCGGCGTCCGGAGCGGGTAGCTGGGGAGCTTCGGCTCGATTTCCGGATACACGTTGCCGGTCACCGCGAACAGGTCGGGCAGGCCGTCATTATCAAGATCCACGATGCCCGCGCCCCAGCAGATGTAGCGAGTCTCGACGCCGAGACCGGCGGGGATGGTGACGTCGTCGAAGTTCCCTTTGCCGTCGTTGCGATACAGGATGTTGGTGTCGTCGGCGAAATGCGTCTTGAAAATATCGAGGTAGCCGTCGAGATTGTAATCGCCGATGCCAAGTCCCATGCCGGCCTGTTCCATGCCATCTTCATTAAGCGCGACGCCGGACTCGAGACCGACGTCGGTGAAGGTGCCTTTGTGGTTGTTGCGAAACAGGAAGCTGGGTGTGGAATCGCAAGCCACGTAGATATCGGGCCAGCCGTCGTTATCGAAATCGGCAGCGACCGCCGTCATGGGGTAACTGCCTTTGGCTTTGCTGATGCCTGATTTGTCGCTGACGTCGGTGAAAGTGCCGTCGCCGTTGTTGTGGTAAAGGGCAGGGACTCCGGGAGGCAGCCCGCGGGGGCCGCAGTTGACGGGCACGCCTTTCCAGTTGCAATTGCTGTTCTGGCCGGGGGTGGGGGTGGTTTTGAAATCGAAGTCGAGATAATTGGCCACGAACAGATCGAGGTTACCGTCACGATCGTAATCGAGGAAGGTGCAGCCCGATCCCCAGCGGGTTTGCTTATTGATCAAGCCGGACTTCTCGGTGACGTCGGTGAAGGTGCCGTCGCCGTTGTTGCGGTAAAGGACGTTCTGCCCCCAATAGGTGAGGAAGAGATCGTCGAAGCCGTCGTTGTTGTAGTCGCCGATGCACACGGCCGAGACCCATCCGGTGCGGTGCAGGCCGGCCTTCTCGGTCACGTCGGTGAATGTGCCGTCGCGATTGTTCTTGTACAGGCGATTGGTGCATCCATCCGGCGGACCTTCGATGCGAGTGCCGGAGGGAAGGAATATATCGAGCCAACCGTCGTTATCGTAGTCGATGAACGCCGCGCCGCAGCCGACGGTTTCCACGATGTATTGCTTGTGGTCGATGCCGCCATAGATGATGGGCTGCCGCAACCCGGCCTGCTCCGCCACATCGATGAAATGGGCGTTGAACGGCAGCCCCGAAGGCTTGCCGCGAGGCATGGCCTTCACGCCACGCGAGGACACTCCTTGACCTTCGACACGCAGGGCGGAAGCCGCGAGAAGGGCCAGATATTTGCGACGGGTCATTCGTACTCAGTATATCGACGCTCGGGTTTTGGGGTTGGGATTTGGTTCGGACGGTTGACAAAAAAATGGCCCGGCTGCGTGTCGCCGGGCCGAGAGAACAGTGGCAGATAGAAGGAAGATACCAGCTACAGCGGGTGGCGAAAATCGGGAAAAGTCCCGACCGTGCTTCGTTAAGAGCGAACCAGGGGCTGGGTCTTGCGATTGCAGACAGGCTGATAGCGCGCGACTAGCTCCTTTTGGCGTACGATGCGGTCTCTATAGGGCAGCAGCTCGAAGGTGAAGTGCTTGGGCTGCCACTGGAGAACATAGGGCATCTGACCGCTCAGGTACTCCAGCAGAGCCTTTCGGATGTTGAAGCTGTGGCCGATGTAGATCCACTTGCCGGGAGTCGAGAGGCCGTAGACTCCTGACTCCTCAGGCGCATGGCGAGAGACGTTGGTTCGACTGAGACTAAACTGAGGTAAATCGTCCCAACCCATGGGGCCTCTATGACCAAGGGTAACTTGCAGCATTGGCCCGCTTGAATCGGGAAAACACCCGAAAGAACAGGTGCTAGGTGCCAGGTTCCAGGGATTTGGGATTTGGGATTTGGGATTTGGCAATGACACCCGGAATTCTGATACACTCCGTTGCGATGAAGCGTTCAGGAAATGAGAAAGATAGCTCGCTTCGGAAGCATCTCCTATATTTGCTGAAGGGTGGCGGAGCGCATCTCAGTTTCGACGAGGCAGTCAAGCGCTTTCCGCTTACGCTGCGTGGGATCAAGCCGGCAGGTGCGCCTCACACGGCTTGGCAATTGGTGGAGCACATGCGCCTCGCGCAGTGGGACATTCTCGAGTTCAGCCGGAACGCCAAGCACGTCTCTCCCGAGTTTCCCGACGGATATTGGCCGGAGTCCGAGACACCGCTGACAGCGCGCGCGTGGAACCAGAGCTTGGGTGCATTCCGTCGAGACCTGCAAGCGATGGTCGCGCTGGTTTCGGCGCCATCGACAGATCTGTTTGCTCGCATCCCGCATGGCGACGGGCAAACGGTGCTGCGCGAGGCGCTGCTGGTGGCGGATCACAATGCGTATCATTTGGGGCAGTTGGTGCTGCTGCGGCAGGTGCTAGGGACTTAAGACCGGATTTGGGATTTGGGATTTAGGATTTGGCAGCGAGCGTTCCGCCAACATAGGTCGCGTCCACTTTTAGCTGGTCATCGATGATGATCAGATCGGCTAGCTTACCTGGGGTGATGCTGCCGATATCAGCGGCGCGGTGCACGATCTCGGCGGGAGTGAGAGACGCCATGCGCACGGCTTGCCAGAGCGGGCATCGGGTGAGGTCGCGGAAGACGCGGACCATTTGGTTCATGGGACAAACCGAGGAGGCGAGCGCGGTGCCGTCGGGAATGCGTGCTTCGCCGTTCTTCACCACGGCTATCAGGCCGTGCCGCGGGCCAAAGGTGTACTCACCGTCGGGCATGCCGGCGCCGCGCATGGCGTCGGTTACTATTGCCAGCTTCTCGTAGCCCTTGTGGCGCAGGGCGAGGCGCAGCATTTCGCGCGAGAGATGCTTGCCGTCGGTGATTAACTCGGAGGATAGGCGGTCGTCGAGGTAGACCGCCTCGACAATGCCGCCGCTGCGCGGGTTCGGTGTACCGCGCCAGCGGTTGTTCATAGCATCGGTCATGGCGCAGTAGAGATGCGTGACGTGGCGCACGCCCCAGTCTGCCGCGTCTTCGACTTCCTGGTAAAGCGCTTCGCTATGGCCCGCATTGGCGTTGGCGCCGCGGTGGTGCAGCTCCTCCACCAGCATTCGCGCACCGGGGAGTTCCGGCGCCAAGGTCACCGAAGCGATCGGTCCGCGTTCCAGAATCTGCCGCCACTCGCGTTCTTCGGGATTGCGTACGAACTGCGGCAGGTGGCAGCCGCGCTTGGTCATAGCGAGATAGGGACCTTCAATGTGGGCACCGAGTGCGCGCCCGAACCGCTGTGGGCCATTGCGATAGCGCTCGAGCGCCTCAAGGGCGGATAGGATTTCCGCGAGCGGCGCGGTTGCCGTGGTGGGGCAAAGGCTCGTGGTGCCGTGCGCCGCGTGATAACGGAATACGGTTTCGATGTCGGCATCGGTCGCATCCATGAAGTCGCTTCCAGCACCGCCGTGAATATGGATATCGACAAACCCGGGAGCGAGAAACTGGCCAGCGACATCGACGATTTCGGCGGCTGGTGGAATCTCACGTCTCGGGCCGGCGTAGTCGATGCGATCACCGTGCACGACGACCATGCCGTCGGCGATTACTCCGCTGTCGGTGATGATGTTGGCGTTACGGAAGACTTTCATGAATCACGTTTCCCAGATGACTTCGCGTGGGGCGAACTCACGCCACTCGACCGGTGCCGGTGGAGTCCACGATGGATCGCCACCGTACTTTCGCATGTAGAACTGGGCATTGACAAGGGCCTTCTGCTTGGCGGCATCCAAGCTGAATTCGCTGGGAGGCATGATCACTTTGCAGGCGGCGCGATTGTCGAACAGGTGCATGGTCCAGAGGCCGTCGAGGCTGCGTTGAATTTCGACGGTGAGCGGCGGGAGTTCCGCGAGACAAGACGTAATCATTCGATGGAAATGCCGCCAACATCGTACCAGCCGTCTTCCTGCCGGCCTTCGATGGCCAGGCGGATGGCCGGGGTTAGAGTGCGCGGGTCGAGCAACGCTATGCGCAACTGGTAGGCACCCGGCGGCAAATCTCCGGGCACGTAAACCGTGTCTTCGAAGACGGCGTCCCCCGGAAGCCAGCGGCGGACATCGGCAGCGGTCCGGATCACGCCGCTTCGTGCGGCGGAGTGGAGTTCGAGCGCGAGGATGTAATCACGATACACCGGCGCCACACCGGCGTTGAACCACCACATGCGGAACATCGCCATTTGCCCGGCATGGACGGCACGCGGGTATTCCAGGCGCCGCAGCACGAAGCGATAGCCGATCTTCTTCTGAAATTCGTCGAAATCGGATTTCCATTCGGCGGGGATAGCGGTGGATTTGATGTTGATGGACGTCGCGTGCCAGCGCAGCGCCTGGTCGAAGATGTAAGGCAGGGTGAAGCTCGACTCTTTCCAGGAGAGTGGCGTGCCGCAGGTTTCGAGCGACACCGGGCTGCGCTGCCAGATGTCCTGTGCGTGAGCCTTTACCACTTGCTGCGGATAGAGGTCGAGCATGTGCGCGAAACCTTGGTGGCCAGGACGGCCCATATCACCCCAGCAGTCGAGGCGCCAGCCCGCGCCGCGGTGCACAGCGTAGTCGAGCGCCTTCAATTCGTCGAAGTTCATCAGCAGCGGCGTGCGCGGGAATGTGTCGAAGTATTGATCGATGAGCTGCTGCTGTACAGTCCAGTCCGGCGGATAAGGTCCCCAGCCCTCGCCCCAGTAACCAAAAGTTGAGACGTCGACGGAATCGAGATAGGGATGGCCGTCGTAACGCAGGCCGGCGGCGGCGACCAGTTCTCCCCAATCCTTTACATAGAGAGGGTCGCTGGAGTCCGGCGACCAGATGGCGCCATCTTTGTCGGCAGGCTTGTTGGCGCGGCGCGCGCCGGAGGTTTGATACCAAGCCGGGAGCGCGTGGTGCTCGTCATACGGCATGAGGCGGATGGCGAGAGTCTGGTGATGCTGGCGCGCCTGGTCGAGAGCGAGGTCGATAATATCCCAGCGGTATTTGCCGCGCTCGGGCTCGATCTGCGACCAGAACCAGCGGATGTACGCGATGGAGGTATCGGGAAAATCGGGTTGGCCCGCAGGAGCCGGCAGTTTAGCTTCGGGTCCTACTTCCGACCAATTGCGTCCCGGGTTGATGGCATCGCCGTTGAAGCGCTGGAAGGTGGTGATGCCCGTGCCGGGATTCACCAGGACGTCGTGAATCTCGCGGGGACGAACGATCACGTTGCCGGATTGCGGCCATAAGCCGGAGGTACTTGCGGCGAACAACAGGGGCCAATATACGATGCGAAGGTTGGGCATCGAGTGCAACATAACATAAAGCCCTAGCCTTGAAAACGAGGGCTGCCGCTGGTACGATCAAATTCCCCAGGGACGACCGATGTCGAATTTGGCCGATGGACGAAATTCGAGATCGCACACGCTGCCGCGGGCGGCGGGAGAAGCATGAGCGCTGCGCTGCCGCCCGATTTCCTTTCAGCCGGAAGCCCCACTCACGTTTTGCAGTTCATTTTGGACAACATGGGCGACGGCGTCACGATCGTAGACGAGCACGGCAATTTCGTGTTGCGGAACGTCGCGGCGGAACGGCTAGCCGGCGTCACCGCGGAACGCCATTCGCTCGGTGAGTGGTGCCGTGCGTGTGGTGTGCGGCTGCCCGATGGCATCACTCCGTATCCGGAGGATCAGTTGCCGACGGCACGCGCGCTGCGAGCTGAATCGGTGGATGGCGCCGAACTGTTTGTGCGCCATGCGCAGGCACCCGAAGGGAAATGGGTCAGTGTGACGGCGCGGCCGTTTGTGGACGAACAAGGCCGCACGACCGGTGCGGTCTCCATCTATCGCGATCTCACGCGGCGCAAGCATGCCGAGCAGGCGTTGCGCGCGTCGGAAAAGCGCTACCGGCTGCTGTTTGAAAAGAATCTCGCGGGCATCGTTCGCACCACGCTGGATGGCCGCATTCTCGAATGCAACGAAGCGTTCGCCCGGATGCTGGGCTACGATTCGAGCGCCGAATTGCTGTCGGTGAATGTGCAGGCGTTGTACCAACAGCCTGCAGATCGCCCCGAGCTCATCGACCGCCTGCGGGACCAGAAGGTCATCACGCAGCAAGAGGTCTGTTTCCGGCGAAAGGAGGGCGGACCGGTCTGGATTCTGACCAACATGAACCTGGTGGAATCCGATGAACCAGGCGAGCTCACGATAGTCGGTACGACGTTTGACATCACGGAACGCAAGCGGTCCCGCGAGGAGCTGCGTTTAAGCCGCCAGCGCTTCGCCGCATTCATGCGCCACATGCCTGGTGTGGCCTTCATGAAGAACCGCGACGGACGCTACGTCTTCTATAACGAAGCGGCACAAGGACTGTTTCATTTGGATCCCGCCGATTTCCTCGGGAAGACGGACCACGAAGTATGGCCCGCCGAATACGCCGACCATCTTGTGGCGAACGACGACGAGGTACTCCGCACCAAGTCGCTGGTGGAAGCGGTGGAGGCGATTCCACACCGACAAGGCGTACACCATTGGTTGCTTTACAAATTTCCTATCGTCGATGAGAACGACGAGGTGCAGTTCATCGGCGGTATGGGCATCGACATTACCGAGCGGCGGCAGCTCGAAGACCAACTTCGGCAATCGCAGAAGATGGAAGCCGTGGGGCGGCTTGCGGGCGGCGTGGCCCACGACTTCAACAATCTGCTCACCGTGATCTCCGGATACGGCGACATGATCATGCGCGGCCTGGCGCCGGATGATCCGCTGCACGGCTGTATCGAAGAAGTGCTGAAGGCCTCCAGCCGCGCCACGAGCCTGACGAATCAGTTGCTGGCGTTCAGCCGCCGCCAGGTGATTCAGCCGAGAATTCTGGACTTGAACATTCTGGTGGCGAACATGGACCGCATGCTGCGGCGCGTGATTGGCGAGCACATCGAGCTGGAAACCGTGCTTACGCCCAGCCTGGGCAGCGTGAAGGCGGATGCCGGCCAACTCGAGCAGGTCATCATGAATCTGGCGGTGAACGCGCGCGATGCGATGCCGGAGGGTGGCAGGCTGTTCATCCGCACGGGAAACGTGGACGTTCCGCACTCGTCGCGGCTGCACGCGGACGTCCGGCCGGGATGCTACGTGCGGCTGACCGTCGCCGATACGGGCAAGGGGATGGATGCGGAGATCATGATCCACCTGTTTGAGCCGTTTTACACGTCGAAGGCGACCGGCAAGGGAACCGGCCTCGGGCTCTCGACGGTGTACGGCATCGTCAAGCAGAGCGGTGGGGAAATCGTGGTGGAGAGCGAGCCTGGCAGCGGGGCAACGTTCCACATCTATCTGCCAAGGATCGTTGGCGTCCTGGATACAGCGCATCCGGCCGGAATACAGCCTACCGTTCGCGCCGGTACGGAGACGATCCTGCTGGTGGAGGATGAGCCGGGAGTGCGGCAACTCGTACGTGAGATGCTGCACCGGTTGGGCTATACCATCCTGGAGGCGGGTGGCGGCGCCGAGGCGTTACGAATTTTTGACCAGCATCGTGGTGTGATTGATCTGCTGCTGACCGATGTGATCATGCCACACATGAGCGGCCGTGACCTGGCCGCGCGCCTCCGGATCGTGCAACCGACGCTCAAGGTCCTCTATATGTCCGGTTATACCGACGATATGCTCGCTCACCACGGTGTTCTGGAGCCCAATGTGTATCTTTTGCCCAAGCCTTTTGCGCCCGACGAACTGGGGGCTAAGCTACGCGAGGTGCTGGACACAGCGGCTACCAAGAGCGCCGACGTCTGAGCTCGCTCAGAAACAACACCCTGCCGGAATCGTCGCGAGTAGAATCTACGCGGCACTCTGTCGCTCTCCGTGTAAACCAATACCATACGGATCGCTGAACGGGCCGAAGGAGTACGGTGGATCAGCGATTGCACTGTCTCCAGGCGCGCGCTCAAACGCGCACGACAAGGAAGGGAGGTCGAGAAGCGTGAAGAAACTGTGGTGTACTTTAGCACTTCCCATGGCATTTTCCAGTGGACTAATGCTCGCACAAGACCAGCAGCCGCAACAGCCGGAACCGGCGGCGCAACAGCAATCGCAATCGGATCAACAGGTCACCGGGAAGATCGTGAAGTCGAATGACGGGAAGTACGTCCTGGCTGAATCATCGGGTACGACGTACCAACTGGACGACCAGGATAGCGCGAAGAAATACGAAGGAAAAAAGGTAATGGTTACCGGATCGGTGGACTCTTCCAGTTCAACCATCCATGTAACGCACATCAGTCCCGTCAAATAACCCGGCGCGGCGAGGGCCGCGGGTGGAAGCAAACCGCTCGCGGTCCTTTTATCTCGCTGGATAGGGTGTTTGATATCCCTTCGCGTCCCACCACAGAATGCGATTCAGCACGTCGGAGCGGACATCATCGGGATGCGACCAGTTCATTGCGAGCGATTGCCGCGCCGCCCAAAGCCGCTTACCGTCGAGTGAGGCGAGCGGTGGATTCATTTCATCCAGAGCGATGCGTGCGGGCAGGCTCTGATACGGCGCGGTGTCAGATTCGGGTGTGAAGATGCTGGTCATGGCACGGGCGGCGGAAGCGTAGCGCGTGCGCGGCGGGATTTCGAAGATGTCCTGGATGGTGCGCACCATAGACGTGTGCGTGTAGAAGTTGGAATCGACGGCGCCGCTCCGGACGTGCGGGCCGATGGCCAGCGCAACGGTACGATAACCGTCCACGTGATCGAATCCATCCTGCGCGTCATCCTCGACCACGAGAATCAGGCTCTGGGCCCAGAAGCGGCTCTTGGAGATTGCTTCCACAATGCGGCCGAGGGCGAGATCGTTATCGGCCACCATGGCGCGCGGCGTGGGCGACCCGGGCCGGGTGCCATTGGTGTGGTCCTCATTCAAATGAATCACCGAGAGATTCGCCAGCGTTCCGCTTTTTTCCCGCTCGGCGAATTCCCGCAGAAACTCGTCGGCGCGAATCTGATCGGGAATGCTGGTGGTGCTGAATGGGTATCGCGAACTGATGATCTTGGCGAGCGCCGGTACCCCACTCCGTGTACCGACAGCGCTCTGCCACTTCCCTTCCTTGTAGAGCTTCCAGTAGTCGCTCCAACTCAGCAGGTCGCGCTCGTTCATATCGATCATGTTTTGCGTGGCGGGATCCCACCGCACGGGCAGGCCGAATTCCCCATAGACGCGGACATCCAGCGGCCGCTTTGCCGATTGCCAGAAGAAGCCCGCGGGCGACACAGTGAGCGCGTCAGCCATGTTCCAGGCATAACCTCGGGGCGAGGATGCGAACGCACGCTCCACGTAATCGCTCACAAAAGCCTGCATCAGCCACTGATGGCCATCGAAGCTGATGGCGCCGCCGGTGTGAAAGTTGTCGAGCAGCACATAGCGCTCGGCCAACGCGTGCTGATTGGGCGTGACCTCGCGGCCGTAGACGCAAAGCTTGGGATCGCTGTTGCCTTTGCCGATATCGCCGAGCACCTGATCGTAGGTGCGATTCTCCTTGATAACGAAAAAGACATGGCGGATACCGAGCGAGGAGAGATTCGCCACACCGCCGGCGGATTCAAAACGCGGGCTGTTCGCCGCGCGCACCTCGCGCATACCAGCGGCGAGCTGGGCTTCCGCCGGCGCGGGAATCCTCACCAACGCGCCTTCATACTGCCGCGAATTGAACGTGCCGTCGCCCACCGCGGTGTTGGCCACACCCTTGATGGTGATTACGCGCAACGCGCCGTTGTCATCCACGGCAACGCCGGAGGGAAACCATGCGGTGGGCAGTGCGCCCACCAGCTTCCATTGCCCGGCAGCCGTGCTAACGACGGCGATTGCGTTGTTGCCGCCGCATGCCGCGTAGATCGTATGGCCATCCGGCGAAAATGCGACGGAGATGGGTTGACTGCCCAGCGTCCCTTCCGGCCACGAGGGAATTTTCACTTCCGTAGACTGCAAAGAATCGGTATCAATCAACGAGATGGAATCCGAGTGGCCGTTGGCCACGGCCAGCAGCTTTCCATCGGGACTCAGTGCCAGTCCGGATGGCGCAAGGCCTACGGAGATCTCGCGGGTTGAAGAGTCGTTCGTACTCACAACGGTCACCGTTCCCGAAGCCGACGAGCCGGTGACGGCGTCGGAGACCACCATGGAGCCGCTGCTGGGCGCGGTCGTGTCGGACGCAACGGGCCGCCGGCCGCCGCGATTGCTCACGAACACGCGACCGGCCGTGACCGCGACACCGAACGGCGCGATTCCAACCGGAATCTCCCGTTGCACCAGGCGCGATGTGGCGTCAACGACAGCCAATGTATTGCTCCGGCTTAACGCAACGTACGCGGTTTTGCCGCCAGCGGAAAAAGCCATGCCCGCTGGAACCGGATGCCCGGGTAGCGAAAGTCTCACGCTGTTCGTCACCGCGCCTGTCTCAGACAATTCCGCGATCAGCAGGCTATCGGGGCCGCTGCGGGTCGTCTCGCTCGCCCAAAGCTCGCGGTCCCCTGGCCGGAACGCGATTCCTGCATAGGAAGTGGCGCGGGAGCGGATGTCGGCCAGCGGCGCTCCGCTTGTGCCATCGCGCAGCAGCACGCTGCGCCAGTTCAGCACCGCGAGCAGTCTTTTGTGCGAGTCAAATGCCAGGTCCACAGGACGGCCTTTGATGACCGCCTGCTCTCCCCATGGGCGCAGCAGTTGGTTGGTGGGCAGCAGGTAAAATCCTTCGCCCTGCAGGCCGATACGGGCATTGCTTTGAAGGATGGAAAATAATCCGCCCTCCTCACCGATGAGAACGGCCGCCGCGGCCAGACCGGAAAGCATCAGTAGTCTTCGCATGAGAATACTGCCAGCCTAGCAGTTTCGTGGTTAAGGAATCGTTAAGATGCTGGGCTATTGGCTCGCGGTTTCGTCGAGCCGCAAGCGCGCGAGTGTGCCGCTCATGCTCAACTGCTTGGAGCCGTTCGAGACCTGAATCAGCAAGCGGCCGTCATCGTCCATCCCGCCGCGGCCCAGATAAAGCTCGTCACCAGCCGAAATGCGTAGTTCGGTGAAGCGAAGATGGGGCGTGGCATTGCCCCATGCGAACGCATAGCAGCCGGAGACCGAATCGAACTGGCTGAGCGGCGCATCCTCGAACGACTGGCCGGTGAACGAACCTTCAGACCGCAGATTCGCAACCAGCGCCGGACCGGTCCCGCTCGTATCCAACGACGCTTCCGCATCGTAAGTGCCGCCGTTCCATACGACCGATTTGAGCTGCCCGGCCAGATGATAGGCCGGATCGTTGCCACGAAGATCGATGTTGAGACGTCCGGTAACGGTGCCTTTTTCGATGGCGCCTGTGATATCTGCAAGAGTTGCGCTGGTTCCGTTCCAGATGAGCCGCGCCCGAGCCTGGTGCAGAGCGATGCCGCCAAGTTGTAATGTGTCCACCGCTACGGAACCGTCCACACGCTCATCACGAAGCCACTCAGGGGCCGGCACGCGACCGAGCCCGAGCGCACGGGCGATCAGCCCGCGATTGCGCTGGAGCGTCGGCAACAGCAGCATTTCCAGATCCGCCCCGTCCACATTCGTAGCCGAGATGCGCACGCGATGCGGCCGGATGGCGCCAGGTTCGTACTGATAGTCGGCCAACGCTGTGAGATGGCCGACGGTGATGCGCGCCTTCTCCAGCGTCACGCGCGCCCCTTCCAGCCGGGCATGCGCGGATTGTATGCGAAGCGGCACAGCCAGGCCCGGGAGCGGAAGGGTCACATTTTGCAATTGAAGAGATCCGGACCATTCGCCGGCACTACCGGGCTGATACTGGTATCGCAATGCTCCCTTCCACACGCCCGCCTGCACCTGCTCCAAAATCGGCACGGCGGCAAGCGATGCCTGCGTTTGCAGCCCCTCGACCTTCATCGACTCGGTGGCGATGCTCAGGTCAAAGCCGCCGCTCGCGAGCTCGTACGCAGCCGCGATTCGCGCCAGATCATCACCGCTCGTGCGCGCCACCGCCGCCGGAAGACGCACATGAGCGCCGTCAAATAGCAGCGCAGCCTCCTCGAACCGGATGGGCGCAGAGTCGGGTATGGTGACCGCGGCATCGCGAAACGCCAACTGGCCTTGCCAACTTCCCTGCTCCGAGTAGCCGATAGCGCCGTCCAGTGTCCCTTCCATCCGGAGACCATCCGGCAACTGCGCCCCCAGGTGCCGGGCCAATTGCAGAAGCGGTTCGATCTGAAACCGATTCCAATTAAACGCCACGCCCCAGTGCGGATGCGAAAGATAATCCGCCGCTCGAAAACGAATAGCGAGCGGCGGCGCTTCCTTCGCGGCCGAATGCGAATCGAGTTCCAGCCGCTCGGCCGGCAGATCGAGCCGGCCTTCGAACTCGAACGGCCAGGCTGTTCCGTGCTGCGGCAGCAGGTCCCACCGGTGAACATCTTCGATGTTCATCGCGCCATTGATATGCAGGTTTGCCAGAGGTCCGGCCAGGCGAGCCCGCGCCGTCACCACACCGTGCACGCCGATGTCGCGGCCATAAACCAGGCTGATCATTTCGCTGACGGCGCTCCGCTCGAGCTGCACATTGAGATCGAGCTTGCCAGCGGGACGCCATGTGCCGTACGCCGTAAGGCTGCCAAAGCCGCGTGCGGGGCGGTCGGTTCGCGCGGGCTCACCCGAGAACTGCAACTGCCAGGCGCCTTTCGCATTACCGGGCGGCGAGATGTCCAGATCGGCGTTCATGATGTAAAACACCGACTTGATATCGCCGAACTTGAAATTGATGCGTCCGGAGCGCACGTGCACGGCGGGCAGCGCCTCAAATCTAGTGCTGTGAAGCAGCTTCGCGAAGTCCCATGCAGCGCCCGGACCGGCATCCACCCGCGTCAGATTGACGATGGCGTCATCGAGACGCAGTGACGTAAATTCCAGCCGGCCCAGAATCAGAGGCCATAATCGCGCCCGCGCCTCTAGAGATTCGACGTAAGCAATGGGCTCTGCGCCGTATGCCGGATCTTCATGAATTACGACATTGCCTACCGTGAAGCCCGGTCCGGTGAGCAGGTTGAAGTGCACATCGCCGAATTCAACCCGCCGCCCCAGCGCGGCTTCGAGGCCCGAGCGAATCTGTTCCGCGTACCGGTTCGCTCCCAGAAACGGCACGATGATACCAACGACTAACAGGAACGTGCATCCGGCGCCCAAAATTTTCGCGGCGCGTGTGGACCAG
This sequence comes from Bryobacteraceae bacterium, assembly GCA_035297145.1. GTDB lineage: Bacteria > Acidobacteriota > Terriglobia > Bryobacterales > Bryobacteraceae > QHXW01. Next base: position 13,139 of record DATGZN010000069.1, on the reverse strand, counting down.
GCTCTCATGCGGACGCCAGCAGCCGGTGGTAGGCATCCGGATCGTCGATGTCATCCAGGATTCCGGCGTCGGGAACGTCGATGTACCGGATGTCGCTCGCGTGGCGTTGCAATACTGTGCGCGCCTGGCCGTCCGGTGTGAGCGCCAGAAACTCCTGCAGTAGAGCACGCGAGAACAAAACTGGATGCCCATGCCGCCCCAGGTACTGTGGAATGGCGATCGGCGCGCCGGAATCGATCAGCGTCGCCAGCGTTGCCGGTTCAATGTTCGGATGGTCCACCGGTGTGAAGATCACGCCTTCCGCATCGGATGTCACAGCGCGCAACCCGCACTGCAAAGAGCTGAACTGCCCGAGATGGTACTCCGCGTTCAGCACAAATTTCGCCGCACCGGGCGAGCGCACGCCCGCGCGAATCACCTCCGGCTCGTGGCCGAGCACCACAATCACCGGAGAGCACCGTTCCTCGAAACAGCGGATCAGCCGGTCGAGAAACGTCTCGCCCCGGAATTCCAGAAGCGCCTTGGGCGAGCCCATGCGGCTCGATTCCCCCGCCGCCAGAATGATTCCGGCATAGCTCACTGCAAGAGTTTCCGCGATTCGCCGGCGAACAGAGATTTGGAAAGCGCGCGCCAGTCGGACTCGGCATTGCGCCGCACGGCGATCATCTCCGCCGCCACCGAAACAGCGATCTCCTCCGGCGATATCGCGCCAATTTCCAGGCCCATGGGCGCGTGGATGCGCTGGATGCGTTCGCGCGCGATGCCTTCCTGTTCCAGTTCCTTCACTACACTAATCACCTTGCGCTTGCTGCCGATCATGGCGATGTAGCGCGCCTCGGTCGCCACCGCGAGCCGCAACACGCGCATATCGTCGCGATGCCCGCGCGTCACGATGATCAGGTAGCTCAATTCGTTGATGGGCAGCTTCGGGAAAACCTCTTCGTACTCCCCGGCGAAGACCTCGTCCGCCTCTGGAAACCGCTCGCGATTGGCGAAGGTGTCACGGTTGTCGATGATGGTGGTCGAAAAACCTGCGAGCGCGGCAACTTTCGATAGACTCTTCGAAATGTGCCCCGCCCCGAAAATGAAAGCGTGCGGCGGCGGAATCACCGGTTCCACAAAGATATCGAGCTGACCTCCGCAAATCAGACCGTTATCGTAAGCGGCGTCCTGGCCAAGGTTGAAACTGAGGTGCCGCGGCTTCTCCGTCTCGATCACCTCGCGAGCCGCGTTCCAGACCTCAGCTTCCACACAGCCGCCGCCGATGGTGCCCATCATCGACCCATCCTCGCGCACCAGCAGCTTGGCACTCTCGTAGCTCGGGATCGACCCGCGCACCTGTACGATCGTTGCGATGGCCGCTTTTTGCCCCAGACGCCGCAATCGCACGATCTCGTCGTAAATATCCATCCGTCTGGATTATAGCGAAAATGGCCCATAACTACCGTGGCTGCGATCATCCGTATACTGCCGGAGTGTTGGGTTTCGAAGCCGGATCTGCGAGAGTAGATCGAGGCAACTATGAAGAAACTCTTCGTTCTGGCGGTGCTGTGGGGGGCCGACGCATGGTTGTGGGCCGCGGATTTCCCGACGGCTGAGATTTCAAATGGCGAGATCCGTGCGCAGGTGTACCTACCGGATACGAAGAATGGGTTCTATCGCGCAACCCGGTTCGATTGGTCGGGAGTCGTCTACAGCTTGCAGTACCACGGACACGAATATTACGGGCGGTGGTTCCAGGCAACCGATCCATCAGTTCACGACTTTGTATATAGAGGTTCGGACATCGTCGCCAGTCCATGCACCTCAATCACTGGTCCAGTGGATGAGTTCGCCCCGCTGGGATGGGGTGAGGCCAAGCCCGGTGGTGCGTTTATCAAAATTGGGGTGGGGGTTCTTCGCAAGACGGACGATGGCAAGTATGACAACTTCAAACTGTACGACATTGTCGACTCTGGCAAATGGACCGCCAAACAAAGCCCTGCTTCCGTCGAATTCACCCAGGAGGTGACCGATTCATCTTCGGGGTACGGGTACAGCTACCACAAGACCGTGCGGCTGGTCAGCGGCAAACCGGAGATGGTGCTGGAACACAGCCTGAAAAACACCGGCGCCCGTGCGATCCGGACCAGGGTCTACAATCACAATTTTCTCGTACTGGACGGGCAGCCACCCGGGCCGGGACTGGTGATCACGGTTCCGTTCCAGATTCAGGCGGGGCGGCCGCCCGACAAGAAACTGGCCGAGATTCGAGGAAACCAGATTGTTTATCTGAGGATGCTGGAAAACGAAGACATCGCCGCAACCTCACTTCAGGGATTTAGTGACAGCCCGAAAGACAACGACATTCGCATCGAGAACGAGAGGCTCGGAGCGGGCGTGAGAATCACTGGCGATCGTCCACTATCCAGCGAATCACTCTGGTCAATCCGCGCTGTGATGGCAATGGAGCCATTCGTCTCAGTGGAGATTGAACCCGCGAAGGAATTCACGTGGAATAGTACTTACAGCTACTACACTCTGCCGGTGCGCGCAAAGTAACTCTCTCATCACTCTCATCACTTGTTTTCAATCTGGGAAAACGATATACCCAATCATGCTCTCCCGTCTTTTTGTTTTTGCTCTGTTTGCCATCCCCTGCCTCGCTCAGGATATTGCTCGAATGGAGCAGGTGGTTCAATCCTATGTGGGCAACCAGTCGTTCATGGGCTCGGTATTAGTCGCGCGGGTGCGTCCTTTCGTGGACACGCGAGGTTAAATTTCGATCTGATATCGAATGAACGGCGACCGTTTGGCGACTCGTTCATAGAGGCGGCGCGCTGTACCGTTGAACTCCTCTGTCTGCCAATAAACCGCCTGCGCTGCCTTTGCCTTCGCTGCCTCCACAACGGCTGCGATGAGACGGCGTCCCACTCGTCTGCCGCGAGCCGTGGGTATCACGAATAAGTCTTCGAGATAGCAACTGTCGCCAGTTTTGAAGGTGGAAGGATGATAGAGAAAATGAACCAGCCCCAGCGCTTCGCCGCCCGCGTTGAATGCCAGGAAACCTTCCACTTCGCGAGTGGTTGTGAGGCGCTTCCAGGTGAGTTCGGTCGCTTCTGGCGGAATGGTTTCTTGGTAAAAGTCCAGATAGCCCTTCCACAGCGGCTCCCACAGTTCGCGGTCGCCGGCGTCGATTGGACGGATAAAGACTTCAGCCGGATGTGGTGCGGACATATTTGTCTAGAATAGCGTGGCTCCCCGACGTGGAACTCAATCGAGTATGAAGGCGAGGGCGATCCGCACGTGGAGTCCGGAACGTCATCCATGAGCTGCAGTGTTCTTGCGAAGCGGTCGGTGCCGGAGCCGGGCGTTTCGCGCCGCCCGGCTCCGGCAACCTGTCGCTGGGGTCTACGGGAAGATGCCCCGTACCCTCGTTGCCTCAGCGACTCGCGCAACAGCCGTGATGTAAGCCCCTATACGCATATCAACGCGGTATTTCTCCGCCGCCGCATGTACATCTTTGAACGCCGCGTTCATAGTGCGTTCCAGGTAGTTGTTGACTTCGTGCTCGGTCCAGAAGAAGCCGTATAGATCCTGCACCCATTCGAAGTAGGAAACTGTCACGCCGCCCGCATTGCACAGAATATCGGGGATGACGAAGATTCCCTTCTCGCGCAGGATCTGGTCCGCACCGGGGGTGGTCGGCCCATTCGCCGCTTCCGCGACGATCTTGGCGCGAACATGCTCGGCGTTCTCGAGCGTGATGGCGTTCTCCAGCGCCGCCGGGACCAGCACGTCGCAGCGAAGCTCGAGAAGCTCATGGTTGGTGATGTGATCGCAGCCCTTGAATCCCACCAGGCTGCCGGTTTCCTCCTTGTGCCGGAGCGCGGCCTCGGGATCGATACCGTGTTCGTTGTAAATGCCGCCTTTGGAATCGCTGGCGGCGATCAACGTGGCGCCGTCCTCATGCAGCAGTCGCGCGGCGATGCTTCCCGCGTTCCCGAACCCCTGCACCGCAACTTTTGCGCCCTTGAGCGTGAGTCGTTTCACCGCACATGCCGCGCGGGTCGTATATTGGCAACCACGCGCAGTAGCTTCATGACGGCCCTTAGACCCTCCCAGGCTCAGCGGCTTGCCGGTCACCACGCCCAGCTCCGTATGTCCGTGGAACATGCTGATGGTATCCATGAACCAGGCCATGGTTTGCGGATTAGTGTTGACATCCGGCGCCGGAATGTCGCGGTCCGGGCCGATGATCGGCGCGATCTCGGTAGCGTAACGGCGCGTCAGCCTCTCGAGTTCGCCCAGGGAAAGCTGTTTCGGATCCACCCGCACGCCGCCCTTGCCGCCGCCATAGGGGATATTCACCGTCGCACACTTCCACGTCATCCATGACGCCAGGGCTTTCACCTCGTCCAGCGTCACGTCGGGGTGGTAACGGATCCCGCCTTTTGCCGGCCCGCGTGAGAGATTGTGCTGTACGCGATAGCCCTCGAACACCTTGATGCGCCCATCGTCCATCCGAACCGGAATGGAGACGATCAGTTGACGCTTCGGGGTCTTGAGAATGGTTCTCAAGCCATCATCCAGCATCAGGTAATCTGCGGCAGTATCAAACTGCGCTTGCGCGATTTCAAACGGATTTAATGTTTCCTTTGTAAGGACTGCTGTGCTCACATTTCCTCCTTCTTAAGAACCTGAAGATCCTGCACAAAGCAACATCTCGCGTGCTTCCTCCACCTTTTGGTCCGCCTCAACGCGTTCCACCGGAATGCCCCGCTTGCAGAGCTGGCAGTCGGCGGCATCGGCGTAGTAGGCGGCTTCCAGCCTGGCCAAGGAAAACAGTGGCAATGAACCGAAAGTCATGGTCCGCGGCGTCGGCTGATGAAACAGAACCGCAATCCCGGCCACTCGGCAGCCTTTCGATTCCAGCAGTGCGCGAGCTTCCCGGAGCAGCTTGCCCGATCGCAGAATGTCATCGACCAGCAATACCTGCTCGCCCAGCGCCTGCTCCAGGTACTGCGGGAAGCGCATATCGCCGGGGCTTTCTTTCTCCGCCCAATAGACTTGGCGCGCGTGCAGCGCTTCGCACAGGCCATACGCCACCGGCAGCCCCCCCACCGTCGCCGCCACCACCGAGAGCTGTGGGATCATCTGCCGCACGTCCGGGTTGGACCGCAGCAACCGGCTCAGGCCGACGGTAAGCGTTTTGGCTAGCCCGTGATAGCGCAGCGCGAGTGCCGCTTCCAGGTGTTGGTTGGCGTGCAGGCCGTTTGCGTAGGCAAAATGGCCGTTGCGGAGAGCGCCCGTCCGGCGGATGAGGGCCAGAACCTCTTCTTCCGTGGGTATCAGGTGCATTGCGTCACCTCCTGTCCCCGCGGCCTGAGCGGTGTTGTTCGGCCTCGACTCAGGCCGCACCTTTTGCTGATCGGGCGAACAACCCCGCTCAGGCCAGGATTTGACTTTGCCCGGATTCCCGCAATCGCAGGACCGAATAGCTGTTCTCGAATTGCGCACCCATGAAATCAAAGATCCCGCGATTGCGCCCCAGGGGTGAGACTTTAGCGCTGTGTCCAAACCCACAGATTTGTGGGGCGAAAGCGCGCAAGGTGGCTCGGATTCCGGCAGCGTCAACTCACTAAGGCAGGCGAAATCCCGGTATACTCTCCGTAGCGTTTTTCAACACTTGGAGATATCGCATGAACCGCCGCCAGTTCCTCACCACGGCCGCCGCCGGCTTGGCCCTTTCGCATCGGCGGGCTTTTGCCGCCCCATTCGCCGACCAGAAACCCCGCCGCGTCGGGCTGATCGGTACCGGCTGGTACGGAAAGAGCGACCTGCTGCGGCTTATCCAGGTGGCTCCGGTCGAAGTGGTTTCGTTGTGCGACGTCGACAAGCAGATGCTTGCCGAGGCCGCCGAGATCGTCGCGTCCCGCCAAACGTCCAAGAAGAAGCCACGTCTGTTCCATGACTATCGTGACATGCTCAAGGAGAGAGATCTCGATATCGTCGAGGTTGCCACGCCCGACCACTGGCACGCCCTGCCCATGATCGCCGCCGTCGAAAGTGGCATCGATGTCTACGTTCAGAAACCCATCAGTGTCGACGTCATCGAAGGCCAGGCCATGCTGGCCGCCGCGCGCAAATACAATCGCGTCGTGCAGGTTGGCACGCAGCGCCGCAGCACGCCGCACCTGGTCGAAGCTATGAACGAGTTCATCCGGCCCGGCAAGCTCGGCAAGATTTCGCAAGTCGATATCTGCTGCTACTGGCACATGCGCGCCACTGAAAATCCGCCCGACACCGATCCGCCGCCAAACCTAGACTACGAAATGTGGACCGGCCCCGCGCCCATGCGCCCCTACAACGCACTCGACCATCCGCGCGGCTGGCGCGCCTTCATGGAATATGGCAACGGTATCGTCGGCGACATGTGCATCCACATGTTCGATATGACGCGCTGGATGCTGGACCTCGGCTGGCCCACGCGCATCTCCTCCACCGGCGGCATCTTCGAGGACAAGAAGAGCAAGGCAAACATCACCGACACCCAGACCGCGACCTTTGAATATCCCGACCTGCGCATCGTCTGGCAGCATCGCACATGGGGTACTTCTCCCGACCCCGATTACCCCTGGTCAGCTATTTTCTACGGCGACAAAGGAACGCTCAAGGCCAGCGTCTACAGCTACGATTTCATTCCCGAAGGCGGCGGCAAGGGCGTCCACCGTGACGTGACCTACGAGTTCGAGCAATATCCCGAAGACAAGACCGAGAAGGATCTCGAAACGCACTGCGCGCCAGCCATCCGCCACCACATGATGGATTTCCTCGCAGCGATCGACAAACGCAGCAAGCCCGTGGCGGACATCGAGCAGGGTTACATCTCGACGGCGAGCTGCATCATGGCGAACTTATCTATGAAACTCGGCCGCACGCTCACTTGGGACGCCGCCCAACAACGTGTCGTGGGCGACGAAGAAGCCAACCGACTCCTGCGGCGGCCGTACCGCGCACCGTGGGTGCATCCGGAACCCGATCGGGTGTGAGTCCCGTGAGTAATTTTGATGTCCTGATCGTCGGCGCCGGCCTGTCCGGTATCGGCGCTGCGTATCACCTGCAAGATAAATGTCCAGGTAAGACCTTCGCCATTCTCGAGGGGAGAAGCGCGAGTGGCGGAACCTGGGACCTGTTTCGATATCCGGGGGGGTACGTTCCGATTCCGACATGCACACGATGGGTTATCGTTTCCGGCCCTGGCGCGAGGCAAAGTCCATTGCCGCTGGTCAATCGATCCTCCGATACATCCGCGAAACGGCGGAAGAATATGGAATCGATCGGAACATTCGGTTCAACCACCGGGTGGTGCGCGCGTCGTGGTCCTCGCCCGATGCCCGGTGGACGGTTGAGGCAACTGGTCCGGACGATCAAGCGGTGCGGCTGAGCTGCAACTTCCTTTATATGTGCAGCGGATATTACGAATATGCCGAAGGCCACATGCCGGGCTGGCCTGGGATGGATCGCTTTACCGGCCAGATCGTGCATCCCCAGCAGTGGCCTGAAGACCTAGACTATGCGGGCAAGCGAGTCATCGTGATCGGCAGCGGCGCTACCGCTGTCACGCTGGTGCCGGCAATGGCCGAAAAGGCCGCGCATGTGACCATGCTGCAACGCTCGCCGACCTACATCGTCACTCGACCCTCCAAGGATGCGATTGCCAACTGGCTACATCGGACGCTTCCTAGCCGGCTGGCCTATGGTCTGGCCCGCTGGAAGAACATTCTTCTGCAGATGTATTTCTACAATCTTGCGCAGCGCAAACCCGATGCCACGCGAAGGACGATTCTGAAGTTCGCACAGATGCAACTTGGGCGGGACTTCGATGTGAGCAAGCACTTCAGTCCGCGCTACAACCCTTGGGACCAGCGCCTCTGCCTGGTTCCGGACGGCGACCTGTTTGCTGCAATCCGCTCCGGCAAGGCGTCGGTTGTGACGGATGAGATCGAAACCTTCACCCAGAAAGGCATCCGGCTGCGCTCCGGCAGCGAACTGGAAGCCGACGTGATCGTTACCGCCACAGGTCTGAAAATGAGGTTGATGGGCGGAATCGAGCTAGTGGTGGATGGTGTCGCGACAGACCTTGCGAAGACAATGACGTACAAAGGGATGATGAGCAGCGACGTTCCGAATATGGCAATGGCGCTAGGATACACCAATGCATCCTGGACGTTGAAGTGCGATCTCACGTCCGATTATGTCTGCCGGCTATTGAATTTTATGGATGAGCACGGCTACGCCTATGGCACACCGCGCAAGCGCGACCCATCCGTCGCAGAGGAGCCGGCGTTGAGTTTCATTTCGGGTTAGGTGCAGAGGGCGCTGACATCTCTTCCCAAGCAGGGTTCCAAAAAACCGTGGCGGCTGAATCAAAATTATGCACTCGATCTGATGGCCCTGCGATTTGGGACAGTCGATGACGGAACGGTGGAATTCACGGCGCGGAAGCAGTAAATGGGGTTTTGGGTTCTGCTTCCTAATATCGAGAAGAGGAAGTAACAAGGGGCCCAGCAGCAGTAGTCAGGGGATGATTACGAACGACCCCTGCGCGGGTATCCAGTCCCCGCCGCAGGCTCGGATGTGATCAATCACAACCATTCCTCGCTCTGCGTCGCGACCTATTCCAGCCGCGCCACTGCTTGTGGCGCTAAGGGTCATCCACGATTGCCAGACTCCGGCTCGCATTAGCTCGTCTTCGGGCATCCGATAAGCTACATCGACTGTACAACCCGCAAACTTCGCCGGAAACTGCACTTTGATGTTTTGTCTTCGGTGCACGAACCGGGGAGCAGCCGAGAGCAGCACCGGCGTCTCCCGCGGTTGCGCTTGTGTCGTTGTGCGGTAAACAGAGCCATCCCAGCGGATATTCATCGTGTACAAGCCGACACCCCCGTGATCAGAATCGGTTTCAGAATTTGGAGCGTGCTCTACCCAGATGCTCGGATCCCGGTAAGCCAATCGCAGAAGGAATAGTGGTATCCATGGATCTTCCTCGGCCCAATCGCTTTGGAGTAGGATACGGCTGCCGAGAGGAAGAGTAGGAGAGGCCGATCGCGCCGCAGACAGTAAGGTCCGAAGGGCCCTTTGCTCTGGAATGAAGGACAGGCTCAGATCTGCTGCCATCCGCGCTTGGAGCATATACAAAACGACGACCAACGATCCTAGGACGGCCATCTGCGCTGTGGTGGTTATACGCGGACATGGCCGTTCACCGCGGACGCGTAACATGAGCAGGAAAGTTAGTCGGGAGCTGAAGAGCGCAGTTGCGCTTCCCCCGTAAAGCGCCCAACCTAACACCGGCATGTACCAAACGAAACCCAGACGCCCCGGAATAACGCAAACCGGAAAAAGAGTGAGATTTGCGAATAAATAACCGAATAGCATCGCGCGATTGCGCACTGCAAGAGCTAATACGAGTGCCAAAAGAAGGGACGCACCCAAAACGGTCGCTGTCAAGTAATCGTTGTGCAAGAGCAATTGATAGTAGCGAAGGTACTGGTGCGCGATGTAGGCGGGTTGCCAGTGTGGAGCATAGCCCTGGTTGATGTTGCTGGTCATTGCATTCGGAACCATGGTTTTCCAAATCATGCATAGCACCGTCATCAGCGTCAACAGCACAATCGGCCCGAGGCGCTGGCGCCAATTGCGCACATGTGGGTGGTACACGCACTCGTAGAGTATTAAGACGCCGGGAAGCGTGATCGCCATCTCCTTGCTTCCCAGAGCTGCTCCGTAAAACGCCATTACAATTAGCAGATTGTGGCGTGGGAGAAATCGATGCGCGTGTCTAATCCGTACGTACTGACCAAGCGTGAGTAATATGAAGAAAAGACAAAGCACGTCGTAGCTGGTACCGTCCGCATAATACAGTGCCACCATCGCTGGATGAAACGAGAACAAGACAGTTGTAGCGGCCGCGGTGAATCGCGAATCCGTCAACTCACGACACCAGCGCGCGGCCAACACGAGATTAAGTCCTAAGAGAACGAATGTGGCTACTCGGAACGGCACCGGGTTGAAGCCGAACAGGGCAAACAGCGTCCGATAGTAGAGGCCCCCAACCGGCCGATATTCGGGGGTAAAGACCGTCAATGCCTGCGTCAGTATAATCCCAAGTGGAACCCGCCCATAGCCGTGGAGAAACGCGATGTTCATAAGCGAATCTTTATCAAAATAGGCCGCGCGCCCAGGGTGCGTCAGCAGGAGGAAGTAGATCGCAATAGCTAGACTGGCGGCAAGGGATTTTCGAGATGGAGCATTGGGCATCGCGTCACTTTGTGCCCGTCGCCAGTGGCCGAAAAGAAAAGAGAGACAGTATCTCGTGACCCTGGGCATCGGGGATAATCCTGACGACCGAAGCGGCCAATCCACGCGATGCCGCATCTTCCAAGACTCGGCGCGTCTCGGACTCGACGATTCGATAGTCGTCGGTGTGAGTAACGTACAATACGCCCCGCCGTGCGGGAAACGGCTGGGCAATCTGAATAACATCACCGCATTGAATCCTGGTGGGATCTTCAATCCCCCAATCCATGAAGGCTACCGGCCTCGTTTCCGTCCGAATGGCTACGGCCAATTGCTGAGTAGCGTCTGTCCAGTAGACACTGAATCCGTTGTGCAGACTAGCGCGATGGTACTTTGCGAGCAAGAACAGGTTGGAAGCCGTGACCAGCGTCACCACTCCAAACAGGAGTATGCGTCGGTGCGAGGTTCGCATCCGTTCCGACAGCGCCGCAAATGTGGCTGCAACTATGAACTGGGGAGCGGGGTAGATGAGTACGGTGTGGTGTGGTCCTGCCCCTGCTGTTCCAGATGCCAGAAAGAGTCCAAAGGTCGAAAGCACGGCCACCCATGCAAATGCGATTGCTCTAAACAGGCTTGAAGATCTGATAAACGGCAACGCAACAGCACTGACTAACAGCGCAACGGACAGAAAACTACCTGGACCCAACGTCGAACGCCGATACCAGGACTCCACCAGTTCACCTAGTGGAGCACCATGTAATGGCAGAATCTCCTCGAGCCGACTTCGCACCATGTAGTGCTCAAGAGCCTTCCCGTTGAGCGTCAGGTACATCATCATAAATTTCTCCCCGGCAGATGTGCGAACCAAGTAAGAGGACGCCCCGAGCGTCGCGCCGCTAGTTCGAAAATTAAACGCGATGAGCGGGCTCATACCAACTAACAGCGAACCTGCCACCACCAAGATATTTCTCGTGGTTATCAGACCTCGCACATGGTGTAGAAAGACGGCGATGCTCGCGATCAGGATACCAGCGAGCGGATACGCGAAAATAGCCTTGTACCACAGCATGAGTCCTGCGAGAAAAAATGCCGCGGCGACAGCAATTTTCGATTTTGATCTCGCAAAGTGAATGATCAGCGCTAGAAACCCCAGGGCCCCAACCAGGAGCAATGCAACAGGGCCCCAATCGAAAACGTTCGTGAATACGAAAGATGCATCGGCGGCGAGCAATAGAGCCGCGCTGATCGCAACCTCGGAATCCGCGATCCTACCGACAAGCCAAGCAAAAAGGAGGAGTGTCACGACGCTAACGAGACACACTGGCAGACGCATAGACCAGACTCCTGGATGCCAAATCAGGAAGACGGGCCAAAGGAGCCACGTTTTCAGAGTTCCAACGTAGTCCATCAACATAATCGGCACTCGCAGGTCTCCGGCGCTAACACTGTAGAGAACCGAGTGCCCCTTAAGGAGGGGTTTTAGGAATAATGCTTCATCCTGTTGAATTCCGGGCAACGGGAGAAGCACAAGTTCAATTGCAAGCAGAAGGGCAGCTACTATGCAAGCGTACCAAAAAGAACGCCGAAACCTCATGTCAATCGAGGAATTCGTACATGTAACGATCGTGCCCGCCTGTTGGGCTGATCGTGACTGAGGCGATCATCTTCTCAAACCACTTCAAAATCGCGGCTGGCATCGCCAACCGACACGCAGCTTCAACCGAAAAACGCAGCGAAAGTGGACCGATCAAACCGGTACCTCGTCCGAAATATCTTAGCAGAAATACTACGGCAGCCTATTTCCATTCAATTTGCCAGCGCAAGCACACCGATGACGGACGCCAAGCATTTCGCTTGCCAATTCGTAGCCACCCTTGAAGAACTAGTGTCCTGAGTTATAAGTTCATTGAATTAGTCTTCGCCCGCCGGATCCTCCAGGGGACGCCAGCGTTAATTCACGAGATGAATTCAGGTGGTTTTTGTGGCGCGGACTTTAGTCTGCCGCGTCGGCTTCAGCCGGCATCTTCGCTTTTTGTCCAATCCGGCCGATCATCGGCTGAAGCCGATGCTGCAAGCTGAAACTCGCGCCACAGCCGGGTGCCCCATACCGGGAGCTCACTTATTAAGCGTATTTCTAACTCAGGAGACTAGTCTCCTGTCCCAATGGTTCGTGACATAAGTTTAGTTGGAGTGGGCGGTGGTTGTGCGTTGAGCGTAGCGAGCAATGCCGGCCAGGATCTGGTCGGCGGTCTTGGTCCAAACGAACGGTGTGGGATCTTGGTTGTGGACGTCGATGGATTCACGAATGGCGGATTCCAGTTCCTTCACACTGCCAAACACGCCACGGCGTGATCGGGCGGATTCATGTAGAGGCCGACAATGTCGCGCACCTTTTCGATCAGCAACGGGTCGGGTGACAGCTTGAAGGTATCAGTGCGATGAGGTTGTAATCCGAAAGCGTGCCAAATCCGGCTGATGGTCATCCGGCTCAGTCCGGTGGCTTTCGCCAGACCACGCGTGGACCAATGCGTCTCCCCGCGCGGCGTGCTTTCCAAGGTCTGAATGACGACTTGCTCGAATTGCGGCATCGCTAACTTTGCGTGGCGCTCCAGCCCGGGGTTCGTCGTAGAGTCCTTCCAGACGAGCTTTCAAAAATCCCCCGCGCCACTTACCCACCATACCAACGAGCAGCGCAGCTTGCGAGCCACTGTCTGATTGTCCAGTCCCTCGGCACACGCCAGCACAACCCGAGCCCGTCTCGCCAAAAGAGGCTGGCTCCGCGCACGGTGCGCCAGCGACTCCAGCCGCTCCCGCTCTTCCTCGGTCAATAGCAACGGCTGTTTGGGTCGCCCGGT
>DATGZN010000068.1:0-8552 GCA_035297145.1 Bryobacteraceae bacterium | reverse complement strand
GCCATACTTCGCGCCGAAGATGAATCCGGCCTTTTTCATGCCTGGCACGACAACGACGCAGTGCGCTTTGTCGAGCAGATCTTGGGGGATACCTTTGTCGGAAGCCCGCATCATATCGGTCAGCGTGTCGGCCGAAGCGTCTAGCCTGTCGTCGACCTTGATTTCTCTGTCCGCCGCGAAAGCGGCGGTACTCATGGAACCAGCAATAGCCAAAACGGCCACAAGTGTCTTACGCATTCGATAATTCTCCTCTTCAGCGTCAATAGGGAGCACCGTGGCCTCCAATGTGGTGAAAATCACATCTACGAACCAATTCAGCAAGGCTCTGTGAGAACGTGTGGACACATCGCGGGTTCACACGCTGCAGGTGATCCAAAGATTGCGACAATCACAATAAGGGCTCCGAGACTGCAAGAGTCAGTGCCATCCAACCCATCAACTTCCGTAGTCAGCAGGGCAAGAACGTCTCCCTGCCTTTCAATTCAATATGGTTTCTTAAGTAGCGACCCTCACTGTTTCTTGCGAAGGAAGCTTTGCTTTCTGCTCTCCCTAGGGAGAGTCGCTACTTGCTAGCAGGGCGAACGAGTGGGGTCGAGGCTACCGAATATCAATCTTGAGCAAGGCGTCAGAATGTTCGTGACGCCAGCCCCAGTATGCTTGTTGATCGTTTTCGTTAAGCTTGGCAAAATCCCTGGACTTGCGATGATTCTCCTTCACCCAAACACGATACGCCTGATCTTCATGACTATTCCATTCATGATCATCATTGTGTTGTTTGTCGTGGTAAGTGCGAGCGGCCTTGTGATCTTCAGCGCGCAACATTGTCGGCGCCATCGCTATGGGGACCATAAGGGCAGCGCTGAGTAAGGCCGTATTCCAGAAACGTGACATGATTATTCTCCTATCCAGCTGTAAGGCACTTGTCGTGCCAAGCTTTTTCTGACACCTGTGGTTACGGTGACTAACGAATACGCGCTCTGGTTCGCAAGAACCTCGTTCACACGTGAACCGGATCGGCAAATTTCGCGTCGCAGATGCAGGCTTTGCACCTCGGTTTTGGTGAATGTTCTGTTCCCGGCGCTCTGGCTCGGAAGCCTTTAGCCCTCAAGTAGCACCACGCTGTCCCTGGGAACGGCCCACAAAGTGCCCCCGTGTTTGGTATGCGTCTTACTTATCTACTAGCGGCGACTGCTTCGATTCTTGTGGTGGCCGGCGCTGGCACAGCCCGACTGGCGAAAACACGTGCTGGTGCGACGGCCGCCGGGAGTCTTGCTACGAGCGAGATCGATGACTCAACGGCGACTCGCGCGGTTGGGCCGGGGGCGACCGGACCAAGGGTGGTGCGGGCACAGATTCTCCTGGATCGTGCCAGGTTCTCGCCAGGCCAAATTGACGGCGTCTACGGCGACGATTTCGAGATTGCGGTCAAAGGATACCAGGAAAGCCATGGTCTGAGGCCGACCGGCACAATTGACGCGGAGATGTGGCGCCTGCTCGATAGCGACGCCGGCCCTCTTCTGTTGACCTACACGATTACCAAAGCCGATGAGAAAGGCCCGTTCCAACCAGAGCCGGCCGCCATCAAGGAAAAGGCGAAGATGAAGTGGCTTGGCTTCGAAACGCCGGGAGAGGAACTGGGCGAGAGGTTCCATTGCTCGCCGAAGCTGTTGGCCGAATTGAATCCCGACGAAAAACTGGACACCGCGGGGGAGCAGATCACGATACCGAATGTGCAGCACGCCGCTGTGCGCCTGGCGTTACGCGTGGTGGTGTCGAAGTCAAAACGCACGGTAATCGCCTACGGCGCCGGCGGCCAGGAACTGGCGCAGTTTCCTGCCACCATCGGCGGCACGCACGATCCGCTGCCGATTGGTCATTGGACCATCACGAGCGTTGTGCACTATCCGTGGTTCAACTATGCCCCGGAACTCTTCTGGAACGCGGATCCAAAGAAAGCGACAGCGATACTCCCGCCCGGCCCGAGAAACCCCGCAGGCGCAGCATGGATCGGTCTCTCGAAGGAACATTATGGAATCCATGGGACGCCGGATCCGGGGCATGTCCGGCACGGTGAATCGGCCGGGTGCATCCGGATGACGAACTGGGACGTGGTTAATCTATCGCACATGGTTCGACGGGGCACACCAGTCGTCCTGGAGGAATAGCTTTGCGGCTCTGCGCTTGCATCGCCGGGCTTTTCCCAGTGTTTCTCGCTGTGAGCGCGACGTCTTCAATTCTCGAGATGACTCCGCCCATCGGCGGACTCGCTCTCGCGAACCTGCGCGACATGTTCGAAGAGGTTCACAACGGACATCGGCATGAGGCGATCGACATTCTGGAACCGAGAGGGACGCCCGTCATTGCGGTGGTATCCGGAACCGTCCGCAAACTCTTCCTCAGCATACCGGGCGGTAACACGATATACCAATTCGACGAAATGGGAGTGTATTGCTACTATTACGCGCACTTGGACAGGTACGCGGAATGGCTGCGGGAGGGAATGCAGGTCGAGCGCGGGGACGTCATCGGTTTTGTGGGATCGACCGGAAATGCGAATCCCGGCGCACCTCACTTACATTTTGCGATCTTCGAGTTGGGGCCGGAAAGGCTGTGGTGGAGGGGGAAGGCCATTAACCCCTATCCTGGCCTGGTAGCCGCAGTGAAGCGGGCCAAATAGCCGATCATCTTATCCCGTTGGCTCGCCAGTCCGAGGTTCACGAGGCTCAGTATGGCGAGCAAAAGTATGGAGTGGATTGGGCGATTCCGCACCGGTTTCGAGAAATAGATTGGCGAACCGTCGACGATGGGAACATCACGTGGTGCCGTTTCAAGAGTGCGTGAAGTGCCAGGAAACCCTGCCCACTAGGAGATTCCCTCTTGAGCCAAGAGGAACACGCGGGCATCGAATGCGAAGCGTCCAATCGCCGAAAGCTGGGAACGCTTAACGCCAAGCCCAGCGGTCGATGGCACTGGCGGCTTGACGGGTCTTGTCAAACAATACCTGGAGATCACCTAAAGCTGCCGGGTCTCACTTCGCCAACTCTGCGGTGATCCTATCTTGAGAAGCCAAGAGGTCTTCCAAGGCTTTTCCGTCCGCTTGCAGCCGGCGCCCGATTAGGCCCTTCGCGCGTACCGCTGAAAGCTGTTTGCTCGTTCCAGCCACGAGTTCATAATTTTTCTGGTTGTCCTCAACGAAAGTTAGACCTGCCAAATCGCGGAGTTGCCCCAGGGCATTCTCCTGCCTCGCTACGGACGATTCACCTTCGTACACTGCGGGACGAAGGCACCAAGAAAACGATGATCAGCACAATGATTACGACGATGATCCGGTTCTTCACGAAGACGAACCTTTGCTGGTTCGCGCTTTTCTCTGGGCCTGGATCGAGTGGGAGTACTTGCTGGCTTATACGCCGGCGCTCAATCCGGTCGAATACGTCTGAGTTTACCGGAAACAGCGAGAGTTACCGAATGTGTGTCCGAAGGACTATGCGAGAGTCAACAGGTTCACAGTGAATGCGGCCAGGTCTTTGCCGCGCGACTCGCGAAAGTGGCGCGAGCGAGCGCTAACCGGAAGCCTTATGGAAAAACGCGAGCAAGCATAGAATCCCGGTGTTCGCCGGTTTCAATACCAGTTTCAATAGCGGACCGTTCAAACTGCGACCGTGGCAATCCGGCATCGGCAAGATACGCCGACACGTGCCCAGCCCCGTAAACCGAACATTTCGGAATAGGTTGTACAATGAAAGCCAACTCCCTGGGCGGACCATCCGTGAAGGCGACGGTCGGAGCTATTGCATTCGCCGCTTTGGACTTCAACCCGGGAGCTGTCCGAGCATTGAGCGATGGACCTAATCGAGTTCAAGCGCAATATCAAGCAGTTCGGTGCCTTTCACGCGCTTGAGGATGTCGCCCTGCGGACGTTGAATCGCGGCGTTTTTTTGAAGATTCTGAAGGGTATCAAAATCGATGCAGTCCATCCAGATTTTCTGAAGTGCGACGAAAAGTTCCGCGGCCTGTTCCTGACCGAGAGTATGCTCACCGAGTTTGCCGAGCGGCCCGAGTATGAACTATCCAAGAATTTTCTAGGACAGGCTCTCGGGAAAGGAGACGAATGCTACGGCTTCCTCAACGGCGACGTGCTCGCCGCCTACGGGTGGTACTCCAATAAACCGACCAAGATTGATCCGCCAGACCTGGTTCTGCATTTTAACGATCAGTTCATTTACATGTACAAGGGTTTCACCCATGTGAACTATCGGGGGCAACGTCTGCACGCGATCGGGATGACCAGGGCTCTCGAGGCATACCTGGCACGAGGCTACAAGGGTGTTGTGTCCTTCGTGGAGTGGAATAATTTCGCTTCGCTGAAATCGTGTTATCGGATGGGCTATACGGATTTCGGCAATATATATGCGACCAGGCTCTTCAATCATTACTTACTCCATTCTGATGCGGGGTGCCAGCCGTACGGGTTCCGACTGGAGTGCGTAAGACCTGCTGGGAGCAAGAGACAGTCGTAGGCGCGGTGGCGGGCATTCGTTTCCACCGCCAGAGATTCCATGGCTGGCCCACGCCGGCTGTATGGAAGAGTTCTTCAATTCCTGGCGCCAGCGGAATAAGCAAATCCGCAGAGATCCCGGCACCTTCCGATGCGACCCAAAGTCTGATAACAACCCTAAGAAAACACACGCCGACCCACGCGCTTCATCCTGACGCGGACGTTGAAGTCTTGCGTTTGCCTGCAGTTGATCAAATACGCGTCCACAGAAGAACCTGAGCCGGTTACGCCTTCGGCCCCCCACCTTAGGGTGCGAATCCCACTACCCTAAGGTGCCCGCCTAATTGAGCCGCAAACCTTCCGACCGCACAGTTGATACGTGATAGGTGAAAAAGAGCTCACTGGGCTTTTCGGCGACCGCTCTGGTGAGGAGAAACCTTGCGCCGGCAAGGGAGAAGCTGCGTGCGTAAGGTCAGAATCCTAGTCGTTAGCCCCCCAGCTTTGTCTCAGCTTATTGAATATCTCTTTCGCGACCGGCCTGAGTTCGAAGTTGTGGGCAGTTTGAGCGGGTTGAGAAGCGTGGGACAGCAAGCAGGACGGCTCTGTCCCGAACTGATCGTGGCGAATGTGAAACCACTGAGGACCCCAGTCTGCCGGGTCGTCGCTTCCATCAAGCGGTTTAGCCCCTTCTCGAAGCTGATCCTCATCTGTCCGGCAAGAGACTTCATGGCGGGTGCTCGTAGGTGCGGAGCCGATGCCTGCCTCGAGCAGGAGAAGGTGGTCCGGCGGCTTTTAGAAACGGCTTGGGCACTATCGGAGCGTTCAAGGCCAAATGCTTCCGGGAATTGAAAGGCCCTCCATTCGGGCCGAGGGAAAGAACGAAGCCAAAAAATGGAACCAAAAAGGAGAAATTAGTGAAAAAGCTTGTTCGGGCAATTCTGTTTTCGGGGTCCCTGTTGCTGATCGGTTCGAAAGAAACCGCAGTTGCCCAGCTTACTACCACAGGCATTGAACTTGCGCCTGAGTACGACACTTTAGTGCCGCCCCAGGTTGGCCTAACGTACGTCGATCCCACATTCGGCTCGACGATCAAGCGCGTATCGAATGCCCTGGGGACAGCCAACGCGGATGGCGGCGGCAATCTGACGTGGATTGAGAATGAATACTCGACCATGAGCGCGTTCAACAGCGACAATTCGAAGTTCATACTGGTGCACCAGAGTTACTTTGCTCTGTACGATGGTTCCGGGTTCTACATCCACGACCTTCCACTTGAAATCAACGCCTCCAGTGAGCCGAGATGGTCACGGAAAGACAACGTAACGCTCTATTACCATTCCGGCAATATGCTCAAGAGCTACAACACTTCCACCGGCTCCATTGCCGTGGTACACACCTTTAGCGAGTACTCGGCCATTAGCGGCAACGGCGAAATGGATATTTCCTTGGACGGGGATCACTTCGTGTATTGCGGCGACGGCCGGTACATTTTCGTCTACCAGATCAGCACCGACAAAAAGTTCACGGTGTTCGACACCGCTGGGCGCAGCTTCGACAGCGAGTACATCACGCCCAACAACAACGTGATCATTAGCTGGATACAGGGCGGGACCGTCCGCTACACCGGCCAGGAGCTGTTTGATATCAACATGAACTTCTTGAGGCAGGTTGGGCACGCCGACGGCCACAAGCACCTCACGCGCGATACCAATGGGAATGAAGTGCTGGTTTGGACGAACTCGAATGATCCGCAGCCGATTCCAAACTGCAACAACGGAATCGTGAAGATCCTCCTGGCCAGTGGCACACAAAGTTGCCTGGCCCAACTGGACTGGAGCCTCGCGGTCCACATTACGGCTCCGGACGGTAACGGGTCGGCCTTTGTCGATACGGAGGCCCCCAGCAATCCCGAATCCGGCGGCAGCGGCTGGGTCGCTTATACCAACGAGATCTTGCAGGTCAAGCTTGACGGCTCGGGAGTAATTCGCTGGGCGCATCATCGCAGCCGGCCGCTGAACAGCTATAACTGGCAGCCGAAGCTTACCGTCAGTCGCGATGGCACTCGACTGCTCTACGCCAGCGATTTCGACTTGCAAGCGATCGACAAGTACACTACCGATTATTCCGACACCTACCTGATCGTGCTAGGCAGTACGACTCAACCACCACCGCCTCCTCCGCCGCCCCCGACTACAGTGGTTCGCTACGAGCAAAACAATCCGGCGGTTGTATACACCGGAACCTGGGATCCGAATAGCGGGGCGTTCAACAGCGGCGGGTCTGCGACACTGGCGATGGATGAAGGCAGCCAAGCGAAGTTTACCTTTACCGGAACGGGCGTCAAGTGGATTGGCTATCGCGATCAGTGGTCGGGCATAGCACAGGTTTATCTGGACGGCGTCCTGAAGGCGACGATCGACACGTATTCGGCAAACGCGCAGGCTCAGGCCGCGGAGTATTCAGCAAGCGGCCTCAGCAATGCCGCTCACAGTCTGACGATTGAGGTGACCGGGCAACACGACAGTAAGTCCAGTGGAGCGTGGGTCTGGGTCGACGCCTTTGACGTGACGACCGTCTCTTCAACGTCCACTTCTTCACCGCCTACGCCTCCGTCGTCATCGGCGACACCCACTCGGATCGAGCAAAATAGCTCTGCCGTGGTGTATACCGGTGGCACGTGGTTCCCCAAGACCTATGCTTGGGCCAGCGGCGGGACGATCGTAATGTGCATGGATACGAACGCCCGCGCCACTCTGACTTTTACCGGCACGGCCGTGAGCTGGATTGGGTATCGTGACCAGTGGTCGGGTATTGCGCAGGTATACGTGGACGGCGTGATACAGGGCACCATCGACACGTACGCCACTTCAGCGCAAACGCAAGCGGCGGTCTATACGGCCAGCGGTTTGACTGAGGGAACCCATACGCTGGCGATTGAGGTTACCGGAACACACAACGCGGTGTCCGGCGGAAGTTGGGTCTGGGTGGACGCTTTCCTCGTTACACCCTAGTCTTCTGTCCGTGCGCCGGGATAAACCGGCATGTAGCAGGGAATGCAAGAGTCCTAGAGGAAAGGAGTAGCGAACCATCCTGGCCTTGAGTCTTTGCGTGCACCGTTGCGAGGCGGTGGGCGAAGCGTAGACAGAGGCATCGGCGGGCCGGGTATTGAGCTTCGTAAAACTAATTCGGGGTGCCGACCCTGTGGACAGAAGGGGAAGGCAACACGGCCAGCGGCGGAAGCGCGAGCAGTTGGTCGGCCCGGCGTAGTCGTAGACCCCGAGCACGCTGAGAAACTGCATGCACGAGAACCGGGAGACCTCGACACCGACGGGCCGCGACGAGCGGACCGTCCGGCGGGAGCAGGCGGAAGCCGAACGTCCCGCGTGAACGATGTCGAGGAGTCGGAACGCTCTGTAGTACCTGTGAGCCAGCCGAACAAAGCCGAGTCATCGGCAGCGGAGGTTGGGGAGGAAGAGGGCGGACCAAGGAGAACACTTCGCCATCACACACGCTCTCGACACAGCGCGAGGCCGGCGTGTCCCAGGGATTGCGGGGTGTGCGACAAGCGGCAAGGGAAAGGAAGCGAGAACGGTTCACCGCTCTGCTCCATCATCTAAACATCAATCTGCTCCGGGAAAGCTTCTACGCTCTGAAGCGGCAAGCAGCACCGGGAGTGGATGGTGTGAGGTGGCGAGAGTATGAGACCGGATTGGAGGATCGGCTGATTGATCTGCACAATCGGGTGCACCGGGGAGCGTACCGGGCGCAACCCTCGCGGAGAGTCTACATACCGAAGACTGATGGCCGGCAACGGCAATTAGGCATCGCTAGCCTGGAGGACAAGATCGTTCAACAAGCAGTGGTGACCATCCTCAACGCGATTTACGAGGTGAACTTCAAAGCATTCTCTTACGGGTTCCGGCCTGGACGCAGTCCGCACCAAGCGCTGGATGCGCTGAATGTGGGCATCTGCCGGAAGCGTGTGAGCTGGATTCTGGACGCCGACATTCGAGGGTTCTTCGATAACATGAGCCACGAGTGGACGGAGAAGTTT
>DATGZN010000067.1:0-15409 GCA_035297145.1 Bryobacteraceae bacterium | reverse complement strand
GACTCACCCGGAACGCTTCGTCCGCCGCCCTCCCAAGCCGCCTTCTCTCCCTACTGCCGTCTGGATCAACAAGCCTCCGGACCAGGAGAAAGCTCCTTAAACTTTCACGCTGTGTGTCTCATTTTCATTGACACGCACCGTCTCACGACGTCCCAACAGTCGGGCATCGATCGAAAATGCTCCGGGACCCAGGAAAACGATAGCGGCACTCATAATCACTGCAACCCGATCGAGAGCAAAGCACCACTGCCGACCGCCGCCAAGCCGACCGCTCCGGTTCGCAGAGTCAGGTTGCCGGGGTCCGCCAAATAGAGTCCCCCTTGAATGATCGTCGTAATACCGATCGCCGCTCTCAGCAGCAGAAGACCTGCGCCGGGCCAGCCGCCCGGAAAAGTGGAAAACAACCGTTACAGCTCGATTCTCCTAGGCATTCATTGGTGCTGTTTCGAACACATCACACACCAGAGTAACGACTGTAGCGGACGCGCGCATCGTCATGCTGACAACGTTTGAAGGCGACGTCGAAGTCCAGCTTGCCTTGGAGGCGGGGGCTCGCGGCTATATGCTCAAAAGTACGCCTCCCAAGGATCTCGTTGAAGTGATCCGCCAGGTCTACGCGGGGAAGAAGCGTGTCCCCGCGGAACTCGCGACCCAACTCGCCGAGCACCTGAGCGACGAAGCCCTGACTGAGCGTGAGGTGGATGTGCTCTGGCACGTCGCGGGCGGGAACCGAAATCGGGATATAGCAGAACAGCTCTTCATTTCAGAAGAAACCGTCAAGGTTCACGTCAAGCACATCATGGAAAAGCTCGGCGCCAACGATCGCACGCTAGCTGTAGCGATAGCCGTCCGGCGCGGAATCATCCAATTGTGAAGCCGATACCACGAAAGTGGTATTAAAAAACGCCGAGCCCTGGGGATTCGCTTTGCCCCAACAGCATGTCCGGTTGACTGTTGATGATCGCGGCGAGTAAGACGAATGCGTCGGTCTCGCAGAAGGCCGGTGTCGATGCGAAGGTGTCTGCCGATCAGCGGGGGCATGGCTTGGGAGTTAGCATGGACGTCTACACGATGTCCGATCGCCAGCAGAAACGCGAAGCGGTCAATAAGCTGGAGTCGATGGTAACTGGTTACCGGAAGGCGTCAGCGTGAGCTTAATGGAGTAAACGGAGGAACGGTTGAAAATGTTGGCGTAGAGCTGAAAAATGCAGTGGCTGCAAGTTGTTGAAAACTGGAGCGGGAGACGGGAATCGAACCCGCAACCAACAGCTTGGAAGGCTGTGACTCTACCATTGAGTTACTCCCGCACTGCCGCCAGCGTTTTCAATATAGCAGAGTCTCCGAAATTCCAGTTGCCATAGGTTAAGGCAGCGCCGGGAAGCCGCATCTCCTTTGTTTTGGCGCTTATCGCCAGTCGGCGAACTCGCCTGCGCCCTTTGACGTATACTTGCTCAGGAGTCGCAACGGCAACCATGAGCATTCGATCGTTTCTCTCCAAGCAGTTCATCGACGTCCTCCAATGGACCGAATCCGAAGACGGCGTGCTCGCCTACCGCTATCCCATGCAGGACATGGAGATTCAAAACGGCGGCAAGCTGACAGTGCGCGATTCGCAAATGGCCGCTTTCGTGAATCTGGGCCGCATTGCGGACATTTTCGGGCCGGGCCTGTACACGCTGAACACGCAGAATCTGCCGCTGTTGACCGACCTGATGAACTGGGACAAGAAGTTCGAGTCGCCGTTCAAATCCGACGTCTACTTCTTCTCCACACGCCTGCAAGTGAACCAGCACTGGGGCACGCCCAACCCTGTCACCATTCGCGACAAGGAATTCGGCGCGGTCCGGCTGCGCGGCTTCGGCATTTACTCCTACCACATTACCGATCCGCGCACGTTCTACGTGAAGGTCAGCGGCACCCGCGACGTGTACGGTGTTGCGGACTTGGAAGGGCAGCTACGCAACACCATCATCGGGCGCATGTCGGACACGTTCGCGGAGAGCAATGTGCCGTTCCTCGATATGGCGGCGAACCAGATCGAACTGGGCCAGAAAATCGCAGAGTCACTCAAGCCAGTGTTCACCGATCTCGGCCTGACGCTCGATTCGTTCGTCGTGGAAAACCTTTCCTTGCCCGACGAGTTGCAGAAGCGGCTCGACGAGCGCATTGGCATGAACATGGTTGGCGACATGGGACGGTACACGCAGTTTCAAGTGGCGCAGTCGATGCCGATCGCCGCGGGGAATGAAGGCGGCGGCGCAGCGGGCATCGGTGTTGGGTTGGGCGCTGGGCTGACCATGGCGCAAAGCATGATGAACGCGGTGAAGCCGGGCCCTGGCGGAGCGCCGGGTGCTCCTGCAGCCTCAGCGCCAGGGCCGGTTGCGCCCTCGGGAAGCGAAGCCGCCACCAAGTTCTGCCTGAACTGTGGTAAGCCGATCCCGCGCGCCGCCAAATTTTGCCCCGAATGCGGAGGCGCTCAACAGTAGCCCCATGTGCGGCTGCGAGTGGGTGATCGAGGCGCACGGGTGTGACCCGGCTGCGCTGGCCGATCTGCATAAATTACGCGCGCTTTTCGCTGAATTGACCGGTGCGCTGGAGTTGCATCCCGTGGGTGAGGCGAACTGGCACCAGTTTCCCGGAACGGGCGGCATCACCGGGCTCTGGCTGCTCGCGGAATCGCATCTTGCCTGCCATACCTTTCCCGAGTATCATTCTCTTTGCCTCAACGTCTTCTGCTGCCGTCCACGCGCCGAATGGGATTTCGACGCATGCTTGAGGCGCGAGTTTTCCGCGCGAGCCGTCCGTGTGCGCCGCATCGACCGGCCTTACTTCTCCGATGAGTCAGCCAGCGGCTAACTGTCCCAACTGCGGAGCGCTAGTGCCATTCCGCTGGGCGGGCGCAGTCCAGACCACTTGCGAGTATTGCCACTCCATCCTCGTCCGGCGCGATCTGAATTTGGAGAAGGTCGGCGAGGTAGCGGAACTGCCGCGTGACGCATCACCCATTCAGATCGGAGCCGAAGGCGTCTATCGCGGCAAACCGTTCCAGGTGGTGGGCCGCATCCTCTATGAGTACGAGGGCGGCGGCTGGAACGAGTGGCATATCGTCTTCAACGATGGCACCAGCGGCTGGCTCGCCGACGCGCAACTGGAGTACGACATCTCCTTCCTGACAGCGCCGCCCGAAGCGCTGCCGCCAGGCGATCAGATCGCGCGCGCCCGCCAATTCTTGTGGGGCGGCGCACGCTACGAAGTCACTTCCATCACCCGCGCGCACTATCGCGGCGTGCAAGGAGAGCTGCCGTTCGAATATTGGGACAAGAGCGACGTGCTGTTCGCCGACCTCCGGACCTCCGACGCCCGCTTCGGCACCATTGACTACAGCGGTCAGGCGCCGCTCCTGTTTCTCGGCGAAGCGGTGGGGTTCGATGACCTGAAGTTCACGAACCTCCGTCGGATGGATACGCCGGAACTTGAGGGCCACGTGGCGGCCAGCGCGCTGGCGTGTCCCGGCTGCGGTGCGCCGCTTACCATAAGCGCTCCAGGACATACGCTGTCCGTGGTGTGCGCCAATTGCAGGTCCATTCTCGACGCGAGCGACCCGAATTTACAGGTGTTGGAGAAATTTGAAGCCAAGCAGATGATCAAACCGGGGATTCCACTCGGAACGCGCGGCAAGCTCGATGGCGACGACTACGAAGTAATCGGATTCCAGATTCGCACAACGGATGTCGAAGATCTGCCGGATAGTTGGGCCGAGTACCTCCTTTTCAATCGGTACAAAGGCTTCCGGTATCTCACCGAATACAACGGGCACTGGAACGATGTGAAAACGATTCCGGCGGTTCCCGAGCGCATTCAGGTCGGCAAGAAGGGTGGCGCAAAGTTCATGGGCCACACCTACGTCCTGTTCGACACGGAACTGGCCACTACAACTTACGTGCTGGGCGAGTTTCCCTGGCAGGCCCATGTTGGCGAGAAGAACGGCATCAAAGACTTCATCGCCGTGCCGCGCATTCTTTCCGGCGAGATTTCGCAAGACGAGACCGTGTGGTCGCTCGGCCAGTACATGACCGGCGCGCAGGTGTGGCAGGCCTTTCATCTTCCCGGCCAAGCGCCGGCCGCGCGCGGCATTTTCGCCAATCAGCCATCACCCTATGCAGGCCAGGCCCGTTCCATGTGGAGCGTCTGCCTGAATCTGTTCTCCATCACCATTTTGTTTGCCATCGTCGTGTACTTGGTAGCCGGGCAGCAGACCGTAGTGCGGCACCAATACGGTTTTTCGCCGCAGACGGCCGCCGAAGCCTCGTTCGTCACCGACACCTTCGAGGTGACCGGTCATCCCTCTAACGTTGAAGTCTCGATTCAGACCGACTTGCAAAATAACTGGGCATATTTCAACCTCGCGCTCATCAACGAAGCCACGGGGCAAGGTTACGATTTCGGCCGGGAAGTCAGCTACTATTCGGGACGCGACAGCGACGGCGCTTGGACCGAAGGCAGCCGAAACGATAGCGTCATCGTTCCGGTAGCTCCCGGTAAGTATTATTTGCGCGTGGAACCGGAAATGGACAAGAATGCAAGCTCCATGCTGTACACGCTGGAGGTCAAGCGCAATGTTCCGTCCCTGGGCCTTTTCTTACTCGCCGCCGGGATCTTGCTCATCCCCCCGATTTTTGCTACTTGGCGAGTGGCCTCGTTTGAAGGCAGACGTTGGACGCAGAGCGATTTCACGGAGCACGAATGAGACATCCGATCTACGCAATTTACGGTTTTCTGGTGCTGGCGTCGGTAGCCTTTGCTCAATACCAGGGCTGGAGCCTGACGCACGTGAACGAAGTGAGGAACATTCCGAAAACCGTGCGAGACAATCCGGGCGCATACCGGTCGGTTTACGCGGGTTACTACCGCTACTATGGAGGCAAGTGAGATGAACGATTTCCACCCCGCTTACATTTTGAACGCCGTGATTTTCGCCGGCGTTGGTTTGCTCATTTTCGTCGTGGCGTTCGTCATTGTGGACAAGATGACGCCCTATCATCTGTGGAACGAGATTGTGCACGAGCACAACACCGCGCTGGCCATTCTGGTGGGCGCGATGTCGATCGGCATGTGTATCATCATCGCCGCCGCCGTACATTAAGCAAGGCTCACTAAGCAAGGTGCACTAAGAAATTGCCTGTCGTCCTTTTCCTCTCGGTTGCGTTGATTGCCGCCTGCGGGCTGATCTATGAGCTGGTGGCGGGCACGCTCGCCAGTTACTTGCTAGGTGACAGCGTGTTCCAATTCTCCACGGTCATCGGCAGCTACCTGTTTGCCATGGGAGTGGGCAGCTATCTCTCGCGATTTGTCTCCCGTGGCCTGGTGGCCCGGTTCGTTTCGATCGAGCTGATGGTCGGCCTGGTGGGCGGTTTCTCCTCCGCGGCGCTGTTTCTCGCATTCGCATATACGCAAGGCTTTCAGCTCATTCTCTACGCGGTGGTCATCGCGATTGGCGTGCTGGTCGGGCTCGAAATCCCACTGCTCATGCGCATTCTGAAAAACCGCCTGGAGTTTCGCGAGATGGTGGCGCACGTCCTGACGTTTGACTATCTGGGCGCACTGGCCGCATCGCTTCTTTTTCCGATTCTCCTGGTGCCAAAGCTGGGGATGGTGCGATCGGCCCTGCTTTTCGGTCTGATAAATGCCGGCGTGGCACTCTGGTCGACGTACCTGTTTCGCGAGGAGCTGGGCGCGCGAACGTTGCTCAGGACGGCTTGCGTTGTAGTTCTGGCCGCGTTGGGCGCTGGAATGATAAGCGCCGAGAAAATCACGCAGGTGGCGGATAACAGTCTCTATGCCGACGAGGTGATCTTCGCGCGCGACACGCGCTACCAGCGCATCGTTCTCACCAAGTGGAAAGACGATGTGCGTTTGTTCCTTAGCTCGCATCTCCAGTTCAGCTCTCGTGACGAATATCGCTACCACGAAGCGCTGGTCCATCCTGGCCTCGCGTCGCTTCCCGGGGCGCGCCGGGTTCTGGTGTTAGGCGGCGGCGACGGGCTGGCTTTGCGAGAAATCCTCAAGTATCCGGACGTGGCATCCATCACGCTGGTCGATCTCGATCCCGAGATGACGCGCCTGTTTTCAACCCACCCATACCTCGCTACCCTCAACCAGCATTCACTCACCAATCCGCGCGTGCACGTCGTCAATGCCGACGCGTTCGTCTGGCTCGACCGGTCGAGCGATTCTTACGATTTCATCGTGGTTGATTTTCCCGACCCCACCAACTACTCGCTCGGAAAGCTCTACACCACGGCTTTCTACCGTCTGATGGCCAAGCATCTCAGTGCGCAAGGGCTGGCGGTGGTGCAGAGTACCTCGCCGCTGTTCGCGCGACAGTCGTATTGGTGCATCGTCGAGACGTTGAAACAGGCTGGATTAAAGACCTATCCGTATCACCTTTACGTGCCATCATTCGGCGAATGGGGTTTCGTTCTGGCGGGATTGCATCCGTTTGAGCCACCGCTGAGTTTGCCGGCCGGTCTGCGCTATCTCTCCACATCCACCGTGCCACAGATGTTCCAGTTCCCCAATGATATGCTGCCCGTCGACGCCGAGCCCAACCGGTTGAACGATCAGGTGCTCGTGCGTTACTACGAACACGATTGGCGCGAGATCACGCATTGAGCGGCACGCGCCGGCAATTTCTCAGCGCCGCGCTGATAGGACTCTCACCGAAGACGGGCCGCCCTGTTGCCGGCGGATTCATCGACGACGGGCACCAGATCGGCCACCTGTTACGCGATCCCGCGCCGTTTCCAACCGCGAAGCAGACCGTCAAAATGCCGATCGTCATCGTCGGCGGTGGCATCGCTGGGCTTTCCGCTGCCTGGCGTCTGGATAAGCGCGGCTTCCGGGATTTCGTCTTGCTCGAAATGCTCAAGCAAGGCGGCGGAAATGCGCGCTGGGGAGAGAACGAAGTAAGCGCCTACCCGTGGGCGGCACACTATGTTCCTGTGCCAGGAAAGAAGGCCGCGCTGGTTCGCGAGCTTTTCGAAGAGTTGGGTGTGCTGCGCGAGGGTGTCTGGGAGGAACGGTATTTATGCTTTTCTCCGCAGGAGCGTCTCTACCTGCATGGACGCTGGCAGGAAGGTATCGAGCCAGTCACCGCAGCCACGGCGAGAGACCGCGAGGATTTCACACGCTTCGCCGCCCGCATGAATGAATTTCGCGCCACCGGCCAGTTCACCATCCCCATGGAACTTGGGGCCAAACCATCGCCGCTCGATCACCTTTCCATGGGTGACTGGCTCGATCAGGAACGCTTCGCGTCTCTCTACCTGCGCTGGTATGTGAACTACGCCTGCCGCGATGATTACGGTGCGCTGGCCAAGGACACATCGGCGTGGGCTGGTGTCCATTATTTTGCATCGCGGGAGCCGGACGAAAAGGGCCCGCTCACCTGGCCCGAGGGCAACGGCTGGATTGCACGCCGCTTGATCGAGAAGCTCGGCCGATACATCCGCACAAATGCCATGGTGCATCGCATTACTCGGGAAGGCCGCCGGCTTTGTGTTTCGGCTGGCGATACAGACTACCTCGCCGAGCGCGTCATCTTTGCCGCGCCCACCTTCCTGGCTCCGTACTTGTGCGAGGACGCGCCAGCCGTGCGCAGTTTCGTGTACTCTCCCTGGCTGACCGCCAACCTCACGCTCGACCGGCTTCCAAAGGAGCATGATCTCGAAACCGCCTGGGACAACGTCATCTACGATTCACCAACGCTAGGCTACGTGGTAGCCACGCACCAGTCCCTCCGAACCCACATCGATCGCACCGTCTGGACATTTTACTGGTCGCTGGCCGAGGGTTCTCCATCCGCCAACCGTCGCATGCTGCTCGATAAGGATTGGAATTTCTGGCAAGAAGCGATTCTGCACGACCTGGAGCGCGCCCATCCCGACATTCGCCACTGCGTTTCCCGAATCGATATCCTGCGCCTGGGTCACGCCATGGCGCGTCCAGTCCCCGGCTTCCTTGAATCAGAAGAGCGCCATCGTCTGCGGGCGTCTTCCGGCAATCTCCTGTTCGCAAACTCCGACCTGAGCGGCTTCTCGATCTTTGAAGAGGCTCAATACCGCGGCGTGCAAGCAGCGGACCGCGCACTGCATCGTTGATTTTGATTTCCTGGTAGCGCGGGGATACCGCGGTTTTGGCGGAATACCCGCGGCTTTTATCTCATGAATTCTACAATGGTTTCATGCAGAAGCTTCTTCAATACTTCTTAGTGGCCTCATTCGCCGCCACCGCCCACGCCGAGGTCCACACCCTGACCCTCCGCCAGGCAGTCGAGCGTGCGCTCCAGCAGAATCCCGATATTGCCCTGGCGCGTCTCGACGAGCAGAAGGCGGCCCAATCCGTGCGCTTGGCCAAAGCCCCATTCAGCCCGACACTCGCGGCGGGCAGCGGAATAGCATATACCAACGGGTTTCCCATGAGCATCGACGGCGCCGCACCTTCCATCGTGCAGGCCCGGGCTCGCGAATCCCTTTTCAATCGGCAGCAGAGCCTGACTGCCGCCGCCGCACGCGAAAACGAGCGCGGAGCCGCAATCAGCACCGAGGCGAAGCGTAACGAGATCGCCTTTCGCACCGCGTCGTTGTTCCTGGACGCCCAGCGTTCGGCGCGGCTTGCAGACCTGGCACGCAAGCAGGTCGACAGTCTGCAAAAGATCGCCGAGGCGATGCAAGCGCGAGTTTCCGAAGGCCGCGAGCTGTCCATCGAATCCAAACGCGCTGCCTTGAACCTGGCGCGCGGCCGCCAACGCGTCGAGCAGTTGGTTGACGATCAGGATTCGACCGAGCGGTCCCTTGCCGTGGTCCTGGGCTTCAGTGCGGATGATCAGGTACGAGCCGCCGCGGATGAATTGAAGGCGCCGGCGCTGCCCGCTAACGAAGTAGCCGCCATCCAGAGCGCTACGGAATCGAGCAAAGAACTGCGCAAACTGCAATCCGCACTGGCGGCGAAAGAGTTGGAAGTTCGCGCGCAGAAGGCGGCGCGCCTCCCTACGGTGGATCTGATCGCCCAGTACGGGCTTTTCGCCAAGTACAACAACTACACGAATTACTTCCGTGCTTTTTCGAGGAACAACGGCGAGATTGGCGCCTCTATCACAATTCCCCTTTGGCAAGGGCCGAGCGTGAGTGCGGCCACGGCGCAAGCCGAAGCGGACGCCGCTCGCCTGCACATCGAGATGAACGCCGCGCGAAATCGGATTTCACTCGAAACCCGGCAGAATTTTCAAATGCTGCACAAGGCGGAGACCGAGCGCGATGTGGCGCGTCTCGATCTCGACGTTGCCCGCGATCAGGTTTCCATTTTGCTCGACCAGATGAACGAGGGCCGCGCGACTCTGCAACAGGTGGAACAGGCGCGATTCAATGAAGACGAAAAATGGATTGCCTTCTACGATGCGCAGTACGCCACCGAGAAAGCCGCTTGGGACTTACTGCACCGAACCGGCGACTTGATGGCCGCGCTCGTAAACTAGCTTTCCTCCAAGGTATGTCCGCTCGACCTGGATGTTTTTGACCTCGTCTACCGGACACCGGAGGATGTCTTTATCCAAAACAATCAGATCAGCCAGCTTACCGGCTTCGAGCGAGCCTTTCTCTTTTTCTCCGAATGTCAGGTATGCGTTGTTTGTCGTGTATAAGCGAATCGCCTGCTCCCGCGAGATGCGCTGCTCCGGATGCAGCGGCTGATCGGTCCAGCGCGGCTGCCTGGTTAGCGTGATCCACATGCCCAGAAACGGGTTGTAGGGATTGATCGACCGGAAACTGCCGATCTTCTGCATGTGATCCGACCCTCCGCCCACGGGAACTCCGGCCTCGAACAGGCTCTTATATGGTTGAAAATACGTGGTCCGCTCATTCCCAAACTGTTTCCGGAGTGTGGCGCCATCCAACCATAACCAATCGGGTTGCAGATCCACGACAATTCCCAAGTTCTTCATCTTCCGAATCATTTCGGCGCTTTGGAAATTGGCGTGAGTGATGCACGGCCGCCCGGGGCGCACCGAAAAGTCATTGTTTACTTCTGAGTAGGCGTCGATCATGCCCTGGACGGCGCCATCGCCCACCGAATGCGCGGTGAATTGCAAATCGTGTTGTAGCGCGAACTTAGCCATTTGATACAGCTTGCCGGCTTCGATATAGCGCATGCCGCGGTAGGTCGGATCGTCGATCGAATAGACCTTGCTGATCCCCCAGGGTTTGAGCATGTACGCGCTGCCGGTGAGCATGCCGCCATCCATATAAGACTTGGTGCCGCGCACCCACAGCATGTTGTTGTACGCGTGCAGAGGGCTTCGCGCGGCCTTCAACATGCGGGCCTCGATCTGATCGAGCGGCATCTGCGCATCGACGCTGTACATCACGTAAGTCCGGCAGGTCAGCTCGCCCGCATCCCGCAGATGGCTATAGGCTTCGACGCCCTCGTCGCCCAGGTCGCGCTCCGAGATGCTGGTTATGCCGACGGAATTGTAATCCGCGAGCATCATTTTCAATCGGTTGCGGCGATCTTCCTCGGTCGGCTGCCTTTCACTGGAGTGAGTTTTGATCAACCGGGAGCAACTGCGCAGGATTCCAGTCGGTTCACCGCTGGCATCGCGCTCGATACGGCCGGGTTTTCCGTCGGTGATCTGGAAGTTCTTGTCGATGCCGCTCGCCTTGAGCGCCAGCGAGTTCACCGAAGCATCGGGGCCGGTGCCGAAGTACACCGGATTTTGCGGCGCGGCGGCGTCCAGCTCAACGCGCGTGGGGAAGCGCTGATCGCGCAGGCGGGTGACGAAAACCTGGGTGAGCACGATCCAGTCGCCCGGCTTGGCCACGGCGGCGCGAGACCGAACATAGTTCAGTACGTCGGCGATGGTCTCCATGGTGGGGATCTCATGGTCGAACTCGTAGATCGAGGCCTCGAAGGCGTGCGAATGCGAGTCCATGAGGCCCGGCAGGACGGTTTTGCCTTTTGCATCGATCTTGAGGGTGTTCGGGCCAGCGAGCTTTGCCAAGTCCGCATAATCGCCGACGGCGACGATGCGATCGCCGCGAATTGCAATCGCATCGGCGATATGAAATTGCGGGTCAACCGTTACGATTTTGCCGTGATGCAGGATGAGATCCGCAGACTGCGCGTAAAGAGAGACAGAAAGACAAAAGAGAAAGACGCGCATCATGGTGCGACGGCGATGATCGATATTTGCTCGATCATAGGCCAGCGGTCGTTGGCGTTGCGCTTGCGCTCGACTGGCGGGAGCGGGGCTACGGTGGTGTGCGTGGGCGGCTGCGCGTCGAAATACTTCGCGTACACCCCGTTCATCTTGCCGAACTCATCCAGATTATCCAGGTAGACGTTGCTCGCGACTACATTCGAGAAATTGAGGCCGGCTTCTTCGAGTCCATCGAGCAGATTCCGCATAGTCATCCGCACCTGATTTTCCACATCTTCGGCATAGATTCCCAGATTTGGTCCGGGAATGAACGCGGATTTCGCGGAACAGTAGTATGTGTCTCCGGCGAAAACGCAAGGGCTGGCGGTCGGGCTGGGCTGCATGTTTTTGGGCCGGACGGCGCGGCGCTTGGATAGGTCGGCGACGGCGACGCCGGTGAACTCGATGTTGGCGTCATGGGGCAGAGACGAAACGTGAATGGTAGCGCGGGCAGGTGTGTTGCCGAATTCGAAGTGACTGGCGTAGATGTCGTTCATGATCTTGGCCGGCATCTTTCCGGTCAAGTAGGGATTGACGAACACCACGTTGGCGTAGTCCATGCCGGCCGCTGCGAGCACCTGGTGAAAACGATCGAAAGCGAGGCGAACCTGATCGGCGGGATCATCCGGGATCTTCCCGCTATCGGGATCACGCCCCTGCTGGCCCGAGATGTACAGCTGGTCGCCAGCCTGAACGCCGGGTGACAACGGAGCCGTGCTTTTGTAGCCCGAGGGCACGATGGGTTTCTTTTGTGCCAGGTCGCGCACGGCAACGGCGTTGATCTCGATGGGCGTATCCGTCGGCAGGTGATGGACGCCGAGGGTCGCCCGCGCAGGCGGGTCCTTCGCAAAGTAATGCGCGTAGACTCGATTCATGGCATCGAAGTTTGCCATGTTATCGAGATAGACGTGCGTGTAGACGACGTGCTCCATGGTCAGGCCGGCCGCTTCGACAATGGTTTTCACGTTTTCCAGGCACTGTGTTGCCTGCTCGTCGAAGCTGGCAGGCATCTGGCCGTCAGCTCGCCGAGCGCCCTGGCCAGATACATAAAGAAAATCGCCGGCCATGATACCCGGGCTATACGGCCCTACCACCTTGGTGCCGGGCGGGAAAATCACACGTCTCTCGGCGCCGGCTGCGCTCACAGCCAGCATCAGCAACAGCAACCAGCGCAATCTCATGCTTTGTAGACACTCCAGAATACGTCGCGGAATTTTGCCATCTCAGTGTCAGTGCCGATGGTGACGCGCAGGAAATTCGTCATCGGCGGGAACGGCCTGCCCACCGCGACACCTTTGGGCGGCATGCCATAAATGAAGTCGCGCGCGTCGCGGCCCACGTCGATCATCACAAAGTTGGCTTGCGGATCGATGTATGAAATGCCGCGGTCGCGGAGCCACGCGCACAGCTCCCGGCGAATCCGGATGTACCTGGCGCGCCGCTCCGGGATGAGAGTCTTGGATTCCTCAAGCGCTGCCAGGACGGCGCGAACGGTGACGATCGAGATCACGTTGTTGCGAAACGGCGCCATTTTTGCAATCAGCTCTGGCGCTGCGGCCGCAAACCCGGCCCGCAATCCCGCCATGCCATAGATTTTCGAAAATGTCCGCGTGACCACAACGTTCCGCCCTAGCCGGACGTAGCCGAGCGCGCTTTCGAAATCCGGTGTCTCGGCAAAGTGTGCGTAGGCTTCGTCGACGAGGACGATGGTGTTGGCCGGAAGATTCTCCACCAGCCAAGCCATATCTTTCTTGGGCGTTACAGAGGAAGTCGGATTGTTCGGATTACAGAGGTAAATCAATCCTCCCCCAGCGGAGCCGGCGGCTTCGACAAGCTTCTTTACGTCGGCTGCGTAGGGCGGTGCGAGCGGGACTTGAATCACCTGGCGGCCCAGTCCTCGCGCGGTCAATTCGACCGGCCCCTCATAGGTTGGCGAAACGGTAATCAACGGGCGCGTGGGCGAGGTGAAGGCGTCGATGGCGGCGTGCAGCACTTCGCTCGATCCCGACCCGACCTGGATCTGCTCGGGCGCAAGATCCTCGCTGCGAGCCAGAGCCGCGTAGAAATCGCCGAATTCCTGGTAGTGGTAACGACCGCCTTCGGGCAAAACCTTTGCCATGGCCTCGATGGAGGAACGTGGAGGACCTTCGGGGTTTTCATTGGCGTTCAAAAAGACCGTGTCCGGGGGCAGCTTGCCTTTGATGGCCGCCCGCTGGGCGTAGGCTGCCTCGGGCAACATGCGCCCTGCGAAAGCAGCCAAACCAAACCGTGCGAGTCCGCGGCGAGTCAGCATGTCCATCTCCTTATTGCGGTTCATCATATCATTCGACAAGCGGATTCTGCGCTGCCGCCGGCACGGTTGGGGCGTACGCTTGCGGGCGAGCGGGGTGGACTATCTGGATCAATGGAGTGGTGACGACCGCTTTCGGAACGCTAACGCAGCCCTTCGCGCCCACTCCCAGCGTCGGCACTCCACCTACATGCCAAACAGGTTCCCATGCGGTGTACAGTAACAGTGCCGGCTGGACTTGCGTGCCCAATGGGCTTTCATCGAATATGCCTAAAGTCGGGAGGAGTTTTGGTGAGCCAATAGTGATAGGTGCCCGGCCGCCAGTCCCGGCGCAGCCAGGTGCCCCATCGACTGCGGCTCGCCACTGTGTGTTATTCATATGCGAATAGCGTGGCCATGAGAGCCAAGGAAATGCGTCCGCGACGAAGCAGTGGCCGATGATGTCGTGACGATCTCGATCGTCTGGGCGGGCGTGTACCCGCGTCCTTGCGAAGTAACGCATTTCGAGGGAGGATTCCGGCTGCAGTATCGCGATAGGCTCGCGCTCGCTATTCAACGAGTTCCCGCGGCAGGGTGCGGAGCCAGCGCGTTAAGCTGGCATCTGGGGCTTGAATGAGGACTGCGGCGGTTTTCGTGGCGCTATGTTTCATGCCCATATGCGCCCGCTCTGCGGAATTGCGTAACGCCCTCACGGCTCCGGCAGCCGGAAAGTTGACGACGCTCGGTTTCCAAATTGAGAGGGACCCGAATGGCACCTTCGTTTACCGGACAGTACCTGTACCGGCGCGAGGCCGCTTTCGGTCGATCCGCATCAGTTCCGACGGGCGCTTCCTGTTTGCACAGGACCACCTCGGAATCACCGTGCTGGGTGTGCAGCCTTTCTCCATCCTGTTCCGCGTTCCCGTTGAAGATGCCCGCTTTGCCCGTTTCACACCGGATTCGCAAGAGCTTGTGTTTGTCAGTCCACCCGGCCAGAGCGATGACAGTCATGTCGAGCGCTGGCGGCTCAAGGATGGGTCCCGTGTCGGATTCTTCAAAGTTCCGATGTTCGATTGTGAGAGTGCGGATCTGTCACCGGACGGCCGTGTGCTGATCTGCGTCAGCCCGGATGGTACGCTTCGACTAACCGACGTTGCATCCCGCGAAACGATGTTCGAGCGGAGGAACTTCGGGCGACAGTATTATGGATTCTTCGGGAACAGCACATACACTTTCCCATTGGGCACCATCGGGTCGGCTGGTATCTTCCTCTCGCCTGATGCCCGCTTCGTCCTCGTACAGAATTGGTCGCGCTCCTGGGCATGGGATTTCCGCCAGAATCGAGAGTTGCCAGTACCAGGCATCCTGAGACGGTCGCGCAACCACAACTGGGCCTTCATCGCCGCAGACCGCATCCTGCTGCAACAGTCCTGGTCGGCAAGGCACGGCCTTGTGAGAGGGGGTATCGTCGAGTTTCCTTCTGGGAAGGTACTGTCAAAAGCCAAGATTCCTCCCGGCCCATTTTACACGGCGGCCGACCCTGAATTCGTCCTGTTTCCGGTTTTCGGACACGAACCGGAGCGCGCAGCGGCCATGAACCTCGTGACGGGCAAGGTGATTATCAGCGACTTTCCCGGACTGGACGCGTTCGGGCATTTCTACGTCGCAGAGAGCGCCGTGGGTGAGGTTGGGTTATACGAAATCGGCAAAGGCCTCCAGGCGAAAATCAGCCTACCATACGACTAGTCGCGCATGCGAAACACCGTTCGTTCTCCCATCAGAAAAAACCAATATAGTGTTCCGCGCTAACGGCTCGCCGGTGTTACGGCGTTTCGTCGGGGAGGGAAAACAGGGGGAAAACAGGGGGAAAACAGGGGGAAAACAGGGGG
>DATGZN010000066.1:0-95222 GCA_035297145.1 Bryobacteraceae bacterium | reverse complement strand
GCCAAACGCCCAGACCCTTGGGGAGCCACTCCACCAGGGCCGTTGTCGATGGCGAGATACGGTCCGCTGTAGTTGCCGCTGTTTGCTTCTTTGGCGAATAAGATCATGTTGTTGGTGGTGTAGCCGGTCTTCGCCCAGATCATCATTGTCAATGGGTGATACCAATCCAGAGCAAAGAGTTGATTTGAGGCCGTCGTTGGCATGCTGATGTACTGATCCTCAGCGATGTTGAACACAGCAGCCTGTTCAGTGGGATCTTCGATCGGTGGTCCACCGCCTGGACCGGTGAAGGTCACGCCGTTTGTGAGCGTGCCAATGTTGCCTTGGCCGGTTGCGTCATTAGCGTTGCCGTCCAACCGCCAGTAGCCCAGCGGGTTGAGCGCCAGCACATCATTCACGTACTTGCTCTGGGCCATGCCCAAGGGCGCCACAAGCCCCATGGCTAAAATCAGCTTTGAAGGGTTCATGGGTCTCTCCCGTTGCGATTGACTCAATCACCACTCGCAGCGGGTACGGTAGTCGACTAACTTGTTCCGCGGCTGGAGGGTCACCCGATCGTCCGTCGTGATGGCCAGCGCGGTAGCCGTCCAGCTTCGGCTCGTATGGCCAGTTCCCGCCCTCGGGCAGGTGGGGGCGGGCAGGAGTAGCATCGGCTCCATGAATGTCGCTTTGATCCTCTGGACGGGCACCGTCGTAGTTTACGGCATTAAAACGCGCATGGGCATCACTGTTTTATGGTTGTGCCATAATCAATCCCGGAATGGGAACGGCTGTTCAACAAGCGTCCTTGCCCGCGCCACACCCAAATGAATCGGCGTTGATTGAGATCGTGGAGCGCGCGATTCACGCCTCGCCTTCTGAATGGCTGTTCTTTCGTGAGCTGCGTGTCGGAACCGGCCGGCAGAACGGTGGAGCACAGCGCCTCGATGCATTCGCACTTAGGACGATGACACCCAAGACTCCTGCGGTCTGGCCCGCCAAATCGGCTTCAGCGTTCTCGCCGAACACTCCCGCCCACCCGCAATCGCGTGGACTAAGCTCCACTAAGCCACCCTTGCGGTTGGCGTGGCCATGAAAAGGAAATTACTGGTTGTGTTCTCCGGAACACTGTTAGTCCTCGCGGCGCTTGCGACTTACGGCAGCATGCAGGTCCGCGCGACTCCTAGCGAGCAGGCCCGGACTCTTCCCGGAGACGGCCTGATTCCCCAGCCCATCGGCTCGGTCAATCACGCGGTCACCATTCGTCGCCCTCCTCATGACGTCTGGCCCTGGCTTGTCCAGATGGGATCTGGCCGAGCTGGGTGGTACGCTTACGACTTCATCGATAATGGCGGCCACCGCAGTGCGGATCGCATCCTGCCTGAGTTTCAAAACATCGAGGCGGGCAGTGTGTTCCCCGCGCTCCCGGGGGTAACCGACGTATTTACGGTCGTGCAGGATGAGCCCGAGCATAGCCTCGTTCTCTCATGGCGCTCGCCTAGCGGCAGGTATTTGACGACCTGGGCGTTCATACTTGAACGGCTGCAGCCGAACTGTACTCGCCTGATTGTGCGCGGGCACGTAGCCCCTGACTATCATCCCTACGGTCTGCCACAATGGATCGCCCTACTACTTGCTCGACCGGCGCATTTCATCATGGAGCGTAAGCAGTTGCTCGGTATCGCTCGGCGCGCAGAATCTCTTCCATAGTCTCGCTTCGCGAAAAGATCGAATAACTATCCGACAAATGAGCGTGCGAAGACGGCTGGGACCGCGCGCCAATCTTGAATCGAAATATCCATCTTCTTTCTTTTCTTCATTGGTTTTTCTCCGTAAGTGGAGACTAGAAATCCCAACTCATAGCGGTTGGTCGCGCACTACCGTTTCATGCGCGGCCATCAGCCACTTGCCGTTCCCTTTCCTCAGCACTATTAGGATGCGCCCATCGACCGTCACACCGCCGTTGGTCGCCTGGTAGGTGCCCGCACAATAGGCGAGGTCGCCGGTGTAGTAGAGCGTCAGCGGCTTGATGAAATCGATGTGCCCGCCCGCCTTGATACCGCGTTCCCAATAAGCCTCGATCGCCTGCCTCCCATGTGCCAGGATGTGTGCCGAGAGATAATAGCCGTCGTCGGTGTACAAAGCCGCGACCTTCGCCGCGCCCCCAGCGTTATAGAACCTGATCCAGTCTTCCGAGACCTGCCGGATGGCCGCCTCGTCGGCGCTCATCTGCTCGCGCCCTTCAGGCTTTGGTGAGGCCGTTTGCGGAGCGGCAAAGGGCAAGGCGATGCACAATGCAAGAAACAATACGAAGGCTCTTTTCATGGTCCGCACGATAGCACACAAAACCAGAAGCCTTTTTGGGGGGCGTGGGACCTTCGGGATAGATGCTGAGTAAAGGCTCACTATTTTACGGGTCCGCTGGTCTGTTAGCGGTTCGGCCACTCGGAAACAATCCACATGAGCGTAAAGTCGGCAAACCGCTGATTGAATGAAGAAGATATTGGTTGGTGGTCGGACGCTGCTTCGGCTACGTCGCCCGTCCGGCCCGCTTCCGCCTCGCAGCCTGCCTGTCCCGCTTCACGCCCTCCCGCGAGAGCCTCTTCGCGGTCCGAACCTCCGCCGCTGCCAGGGATGCTTTCTTCGCGCGCGCGGAGCGTTCCTCCGGCGTCATGTGCCTCGCAGACGCTTTGCCGCCTTGCCGGCCGAACATGCGCGCGATCTCGGTCACGACCGGGCGCCACCTGGACCTGCGCGCCGGACTGCCTTGCGCCGCGTCCCAACCTGAACTAACATTTTGCGGGAGGTTCTCCAATGCCCAAGATCAACTGGAATCGTGTGGTTCTCGGCGGTTTGGTGGCCGGCCTGATTATCGACGCGGCAGAGTATCTGGTGAATGGGGTGATTCTCCAGGCGCGGTGGGCCGCCGTGATGAAAGGACTTGGCAAGCCTGAGATGATGAGTGGCGCTCAAATCGCTGCTTTCAACATCTGGGGCCTGCTAGTTGGCATGTTCACGGTTTGGCTTTACGCCGCAATTCGGCCACGCTACGGAGTCGGTCCCAAAACAGCAGTCTGCGCCGGGGCGGCGGTATGGGCGCTGGGCTACCTGTTGGCAAGCGTCGCGCCAATGGTGCTCCATATACTTCCGCGGCATTTGATGGCGATTGGAATTGCGGCGGGGTTGATCGAAATGATCGTCGCAGCGCTGATGGGAGCATGGCTTTACAAGGAAGAGGGTGCCAGCAGCTAAAGAAGAGGCGGCGACAATTTCGGGAGCGCATTCATTTCCGAGAGCGCCAGTTGCTCGGCGGCGGCCGACGCGGCTGACGGGCCAAGTACGCATATGGCACGCCTGCGGATCCTTCGCCCGGCGTGCTGCCTGATCCCTCATCAGGCTCGCCCGGTTTCTTCTTGAGTCTTCCGGCGGGCAAGCGCTCGCGACGCCTACCCCTGCCCCGTGCGAGACGTTCCAGTGACATGACCCCTTCCTCGATCTGCTCGCGCTCCTGCGTGAGTGACGCGAGTATTTTCGGAAACATCCACGGGACTCGATGGCTGCGGCGTTCCTGCCGACGCGCCTCTAAGTATGCCTCCAAGGAGTGGCCATGGCCTTTCGTCTTTTGAACTGCCCTGGCAATGCTACCTTACTACCTAACACCGTACAGCATCCGGATCATTGTCATGCTATTTAGCGCAGAGGTTTATAACCGCGCTCCTACTAACCGCCATTCCAAATTCCAGTCTCGGATGCTGCAGTATAGTTCGTGTGAGCAGGCTATAGAGTCACCCGCGACGAGGTATCTTCCCTCTGTTTCATCGCCGGCAAGCTCCTGAACCAGCTCCGTAACGGGTAGCTTGATTTGGACGAGTTTGAAGGATTCGGCGTCCAGCAGCAGAATATCGAATTCACCCGTGACAAACCGTGTCATGTTTCCAGATACCATTTGACGGACCGGATGATCCACGGCACCCTTAACCACACGCGTCGCGCTTATGGAGAACTTGTAATACAGCTTCCTATCGTGCCATTTGAGCCAAAGGAAGGCGTGAGCATTGTCAAAGGACGGCCCCATGTTGATCTCGCGCCAAATTGCGGGGACCTCACACGGCGGCAGGTCGGAATTCGCGAAATGATTGACGAGGTTCCTGCCATCATTGCAGCCAGCTAAGAAAGCCGCACCCAGCAACAGTGGCGCAACAGTTAGCGAAATCCGTTTTGAGTAGGGTGCTTCCAACTGACCTCCAACACAGCTGCTAAACGACGTTCAGCGAAATACTTCTCGCGTCAGGTTCGCGTTCATCGTGAACTTGCCATAGTTCGCCACCGAGTGCGTGACCCACGGCACGTAGCCATCTTCCCTAACCGCTAGTTCAAACTTCGTTCCCTTCACGAGGGGCACGGTTACCGGCGTTGTCCCAACCGATACGCCGTTGATTTCCACGGACGCGCCGCTCGGATCTGAGGTGACGGTGAGTAGAGGCTTGGCCTCGGGGTCCATCGGCTGCGTTTCAGCTGCCGCGGGCACCGGAACAGGCGCCGGCTGCGACGGCGGTGTCGTCAGCGCCGCAGGCCTCCTCGGTGTGGGGGCTACGTTGGCGGAAGCGGGCACAACTGCTGGAGGCAAGTTAGTCGCGGATTGCACAGGCGCCGGTACTGGGGTGATTGCTGGCGCGGCAGTCTGAGTCGACGCCACCGACGGCAAAGGCCGAATGTCCATGATGCGGAATTTCGCACGAGCCTCTTTACCCATGTTGCCGCCCTTCCGGCCAATGATCCACATGGTCGTGTCCTTCACTTCGGCCGAGAAGGTATCGCCGGGGATCAGCCCGCTACACGCACTTCCGACCCAGCTTGCGGTACACCGAATCGTGTAGCCCATGCCGTTCGCTTCCACGAGGTTGTACACCTCCATAGTTCGGCGGGTATGGGAGTATTCGTGCGGAGGCGTGGTGACCGTCTGGCAGTTCGTGTGAGTGTTGACATTGATGGTGGTCATGTAGCCCCAGTCAGTGGCCGTGCCATTCCCGCTCCCGTAACAGCTGGAATTGCTGTACCCCGGTGTGGTGTAAGAGGTCGTGCGTTCGTGAGGGATGAGCCGGTAAGCCACGGCGCGAATGGTCAGCGTCGCTGCCTGCTGATCGCTGGCGAGGGCCGGAAAGCCAAGGGAGGCGAGGAGCGCGATCAACGCCAGTGACGCCGTTCTGGGCGCTTTAGTATCTACGTAAAACATGTCTATTTAACGCATGTAGACCGCGCCAGTATCCTAACCCGAAACTCAGGAGCGTGCAAGATCAACCAGAGATAGCATTGCAAAGGGCCCTGGGAGAGCGGATTCGAGAGCTGCGTAAGAAAGCCGGA
This sequence comes from Bryobacteraceae bacterium, assembly GCA_035297145.1. Classification (GTDB taxonomy): domain Bacteria; phylum Acidobacteriota; class Terriglobia; order Bryobacterales; family Bryobacteraceae; genus QHXW01. Next base: position 89,882 of record DATGZN010000066.1, on the reverse strand, counting down.
TATTCCCAGGAGGGCTTTGCGGATGCCGCTGGCGTTCATCGCACATACATGGGCACGCTGGAGCGGGGTGAGGCAAACGTGAGCCTCGGCAATCTGCAGAAGATGTCCAAGGCGCTGGGAATTACGCTCTCGGATTTGTTTAAGACGGTTGAGAAGCGGGCTGAAGGTTTACGGAAGAGCTTAACGAAGCGGGCGGAGAGGCGGCCACCCACGCCTTCCAGCTAGGCCACAATTTGCGGCGCCACGAGGCCGGAGGTTGCCAAGCTCGCTTACAGATCGAGAGCTGTCAGAGAGCGACCTGCTTCTGCATGGAGCGCGACTTCACAGGACCGATCACGAAGAAGATCTTCTCGGAGGCATTCTCCAAGTGGTCGACCGCCCAGAACGGCAGGGCACTTCACTGACAGGGCGTTCCGTACAACTGCCGTTTGACTTGTGCGATCACCAGCGTCTTGGGGATATCACATCCTCTATCGTGCCGCGGTGCGCGCAACCGCTGCGTCGGGATCTTGACCGGGCCGGATCGGTACTGGCAGCGTGCTGAACCGCCGAGTTAAGGCGCTCGCGATCATGTCGAGTTCTGCCCACCGTTAACAGCCGAAATAGATCTGTCAGAACCACCCTTCCGGGATCGACTACCTTGGGTGTGAGGCAAGACGTGACCGAATCGGTCGGTGGTTGCGGTCCGGACGAGTTGTATGAGGAGGCGGCCGCCAACTATAGCGCTCCGCTCGAGCGGCTCGCACGGGCTTACGAGGCGGACCCGGAAGCCCGTCGCGACCTGCTGCAGGAAATTCACCTGGCCCTGTGGCGGAGCTTCGCGAGTTTCGACCACCGCTGTTCGCTGCGCACTTGGGTCTACCAAGTGGCGCACAATACGGCGGCGTCGCACATCATCAGGCAGCGCCGCAGCCGTGCGGGCCTGGTGAGCCTAGAAGAAATCGAGGCCATGCCGCTCCGCGAGGAGGACCGGTTTGCCGTGGACCGCCGCACTGCGGTCGAGGATCTTCTGCGTCTGATTCAACGGCTCGACCCGGTGGACCGGCAGGTCATCCTGTCCTATCTCGAAGGTATGGACGCCACATCGATCGGCGAGATCACCGGGCTCAAGTCGGCCAACGTGGCGCAGAAAATTCACCGCATCAAGCAGATTCTCGCCCGGCGCTCGCGGCGCGGAGGTATCCATGGCGAATGAACTCAAACCGGACGACATGCAGGATGTCTGGCACAGCCAGCCAGCGGACCCGGTCCGAATACCGGCCGACGAACTGAGGCGCAGAAGCGTGCTGTGTGAAGGCAACAAGCGGAGGGCGTTCTGGGCCGGCGCTTCGCTGTCCATCCTTTCCGCGGCGCTGTGCGCCTGGTTCTTCTACCGGCTGCCGTACACGCTGCCGCGCATTGGCTTGGTCCTGACGTTCATCGGCGAGGTAGTCTTTCTTTACCAGTGGCGTTCATTGCGCCGCGGCGCAAAGGAGCAGGCCGGGTCGACCGCAGTGGCGTACCGCTCGCAACTGGTGCGGCAGCGCGAGCTGGTCCTGAGCATTTGGAAGAGGTTCCTGCTGCCGTTTGTTCCCGGTCCAGCGGTGATCTTGTTGGGCTTTCTCATTCCGCAGTTGGGAGTTGTTCCTTCGGTGGCGCTGACCTCGGCCTATCTGGCTTCGCCTTTCGCGGTGGTGATTCCGTTGGCGCGGAGCAGGGCGCGCCGGATCGAACGCGAAATCGCGGGACTGGATACCCAGATCCGCTAAGAGGCACGCTCGCAACAGCCGTCGTGCGACTGCCGAAGGGCACGCGCTAGCTCGTTCAGCTGCAGCGTCCGCCGACCCTTGCTGGCGGCCAATGCGCACACATGCTCTGTCCCGTTTACGCGGTAACCGGAGAATGGTGTGCATTCGTCGGCCTCCGTACGAGTCGCCGACGGCAGGGGCGGGTGCATTAGGTGAAGAGAATGCCTGAAGAGGTGCCCTCCCGACCCTCCGAGAAACCTGATCGGATGGAGTGGTTGTCGGGTGACAAGAGGGTCAGCGCATTAGAAGCGCAACCAAGGCGACGAGCAGACTGAGTACGGGGATCAGCGTGCGCGCGATGCGCTCCGCGAATGTCCAACGTGCGTTGTGGATGGCGCGGCGCACGTTCGTAATGCTCTGCTCGTTGGCTTCGCCTTGATCGATCAGCTTTGAGCAGTCCACGTCCCAACGTTCGGCAAGGCATTCGAGCCGTGGGCGCTCCTTCGTCGCGACGAGGAAACGAGATTGGACCCGGCGCAAGGCGTGCTTCTCGTAGATCGCTCCGATCTTCGCCGGCGAATCGTCAATCATTGCCTGTTCGCAGACCTCGTTCAGCTCGTCGATCTCAATTTGTTCGAGGTTGCGGCGGTGACGGCGCTTCATCCGCCACAGGTCGTAGCTCTCCCGGAAGTTCACCGGCACGAGGTAGGACCAGTGCCAGCGAACAAGCTCTTTTGATGCTGGCGTGGGGCGCCTATACATGATCGGGAGCCGGTCAGACCAATCTGGTCGGTCCAGGCGCAACTGATTCAGGTTAAGAAGCTTCCCGCGCGCGAATAGATCACGAGCTTCCATAGACACATTTTAACAGTCGCTGATGTTGGGTGTCTGCGGTCACGCCTGTGCGCGGACATGCCCAGCCGATTTCAAACCCGGACGGGCTTCCTCCGCCGGCTCCACTGCCTCACGACGACCACCGCATCGCCGGTCATCCGTCATCCAACCGGTGTGGAACTACGCCATCTGCGCGGCTTCGTTGCCGTTGTGCAGTCGCTATTATCAGAAGCTGCCCGGACGACAATGCACAGCTCCCGGCCCCGCAGACTTGGGCTCTGAGCGTATTACGCGGCACTCTTCCAAAACAAATTGCGAACTTTACCTCTGGCGGAGCGTATCAGGCTTATAGCACGCTCGGCTTCGCCCTGCGTTGGAGGGCCATATATCGTGAGCGGCTTTGGAACTCAGCTCAAACACGTCTTGCGCAGGCTGATGCGCTCGCCCATGTTCACGGTGGTGACGCTGTTCACGATCGCGGTCGCAGTCGGCGCCAATAGCGCGATCTTCAGCGTCGTCAACGGCATTCTGCTCAAACCTCTTCCGTATCCGGATCCCGAGAGACTGGTGAGCGTTTGGCAAACGGCGCCAGGCATCGGCATCAAGGATGTCCAGTGCTCGCCTTCCGACTACTTCACGTTTCTGGAGGAGAATCGGACCTTTCAACACTTCGGGATTTGGACCGGAGACGGCGTCAGCGTTACCGGCCTAGGAGCACCCGAGCGGGTCTCGGCTGTTGACGTTACTTCCGGCACACTTGCGGCCCTGGGTGTTCAGCCGATTCTCGGCAGGTGGTTCACGTTGAAGGATGAGGCCCACGGCAATCCGGAAACAGTGATCCTGACCCACGCCTATTGGCAGCGCAAATTCGGCGGCGATGCGTCAGTGCTCGGCCGCCGCATTATGGCGGATGGAACGGCCAGAGAGATCATCGGCGTTATGCCCTCAAGCTTCCGGTTCTTTGAGGAGAAACCGGATCTGATCTTCCCCTTTCAGTTCGAACGCGCCAAAGTATTTCTCGGAAACTTCAGCTACTACGGTGTTGCCAGGCTCAAGCCAGGTGTTACCCTGACGCAGGCGAACGCCGATGTCGCGCGAATGATCCCGATGGTGGGCATGAAATTCCCGCCGCCACCTGGTTTCAGCCCTAAGATATTCGAGGACGCTCACATCCAGGCCACGTTGCGGTCGCTGAAGCAGGACGTGATCGGCGATTTGGGAAAAGTGCTGTGGGTACTGATGGCAAGTATCGGCGTGGTGCTGCTGATCGCGTGCGCGAATGTTGCCAACTTGCTTCTGGTCCGCGCCGAAGGACGCCAGCAAGAACTTGCCATTCGGACTGCTCTGGGTGCCGGTTCGGCCCAGATCGCCAGGGAGTTCCTGGTTGAGAGCGTGTTTCTGGCGATGCTCGGTGGAATCATCGGACTGGGGCTTGCGTATGCAGCGCTGCGCCTTCTAGTCACGCTTGCACCGGCCTTCCTTCCTCGTCTCGAAAACATCACCATCGATCCTGTGGTCCTGCTGTTCACGCTTGCCGTCTCACTAGTCGCCGGAGTCCTTTTCGGCCTGATGCCCGTGGTCAAATTCGCAGCGCCTAGCGTGACGGCTGCGCTTCGCGCTGGCGGGCGAACATTAAGTCAGAGCAAAGAAACACATCGCACGCGGAATACGCTGGTGGTGGTACAGGTGGCGCTAGCGATGGTCCTGTTAATTGGCTCCGGCCTGATGATCCGGACGTTTCTCGCGCTGCGGCATGTCCAGCCCGGATTCACGAGCCCACGCGAGTTGCAGACCCTCGCTGTTTTCGTTCCTGAGAGTCAGGTGAAGGAGCCGGAGCGCGTGGTGCGCATGCAGCAGGAGATGCTGAGAAGGATCTCGGCCATCCCAGGTGTTTCCTCAGCCGCCTTTGCAAACTCCGTTCCCACCGACGGAAACAACAGCACCGATTTACTATACGCCGAGGACCGGACGTACGCCGAGGGACAAATGCCGCCGCTGCGCCGGTTCAAGTTCGTTGGGCCTGGCTTTTTTCAGACCATGGGCACCCGGCTGATAGCCGGACGAGATCTCACGTGGACCGACATCTATGACCAACGGCCGGTCGTCATGATCTCGGAGAATATGGCGCGTGAGCTTTGGCAACAACCTCGGGCGGCCATCGGTAAACGCATTCGCGAGGGTATGAAAGATCCTTGGCGCGAGATTGTCGGCGTCGTGGGAGACATCCGCAGCGATGGCGCCGATCAGAAGGCGCCAACGACCGTGTACTGGCCGGTCATGATGAAGAACTTTTGGGGCAATGAGGTCTTCATACAGCGTCGCGCGGTTTTCGCCATTCGCAGCACTCGCGCCGGCTCTGAAAGTTTTCTCAAAGAGGTCCGCCAAGCCGTGTGGTCGATCAATCCTGATGTCCCGCTGGCCAGTATCCACACCCTGGAGGAGGTCTATCGCGATTCGATGGCACGGAGTTCGTTTACGCTCGTCATGCTCGCCATCGCAGGAGGTATGGCGCTGCTACTCGGTGTCGTAGGGATCTACGGCGTGATCTCGTACTCGGTATCGCAGCGGACGCGGGAGATGGGCATTCGCATCGCTCTCGGCGCCGAGCAAAACGCGTTAACAGCAATGGTCGTTCGCCATGGCCTCCTGCTCACCGCGATCGGCGTGGCCATGGGCCTGGTCGCGGCTGCGGCAGTGACGCGGATTATGTCTTCGATGCTGTTCAAGATCCGGCCGGTCGATCCGCTTACCTATGCGATGGTATCGGTCGGCCTGCTCGTTGCTGCAGCGGTCGCGAGCTATATTCCAGCGCACCGAGCATCTGTCGTAAATCCTGTTGAGGCCTTACGAGCTGAGTAGATCGCGACTGAGGCTCTGTTCTCGGCCCAGACTGGAGTTTCTAGTGACCGCGCAGACTCGATGTTGGTCCGTTTGCCAGGACTCACTCAGCCAGCTTCAAAGATTTGAGAACGTGGACCAGATTCGGAACCGCCGTCATAGCGAGATCCAGACTGACTTGGCCGCCTTCCTTCTCCGCTCGTTCCGGGTGACTGCGGGCGTGGAGTTCACGCAATATGCTGAACAAATGGTAGTCGAGCGAGCTGAGGAGAGGAACTGGTGGCCGTTCGGCGCCTGAGCCTGGACTATTCTTTCGTTCAAGCGTTGTCTTGACCTCCCCGAGCAGGTCGTCCAAGGTTCGCTTCTTCGTTGAGCCTACGGGCTTCGGCAACCGGTCAGCAAGAATGGCCTCCGCGACGTTCTTGGCACTAGTCACCGCGGCATGATGCTGCGACTGTACCAGATTGACTTCGAGGGCTGCCCAGTTTCGCTTGGCTTCCTCGCGCAAGATTGGATTCGAAATCGCCTCAAATTTTGGTTGTGGGAGACCGCTTGCCAGGCGCCTCGGCGTCAGCGTGAAGACGAGTCGGTTCGCAGAATCCGTATCAGGGTTTCTGGCGATGCGCCACAATTCAGGGGCGTTGAGTGAACCTCCGACGAAGTTGCCTGGCTGGCCCCTGCGCAAGTCCGATATCCAGCTGAAATCATGGCTCCGAGCGGTCGCGGCCAAAAAGCACTCTGCTGGTGGGGGATCGAATCTACGCTCTCGATAGAACAGAATGCCAGCACGATGCGGTGGCCCGTCAGGACAAGGCACCATTTGCAGGAGCATTTCTCGACCGTCCAGCCGATGAGACGCCAGGCGGAGTCCTTCATCGGAGACATCGTGGTCGGAAAGATACACGACATTCAAGAACAGTGAATCTTGCCCGAGCGGCGAGAAATTGCCCTCAGTATCCTGGATCAGAATTTGGCCGAAGTTCTGTTGGAAGTGAACGTACACGCGAAGCGGTATCGTCATGTGCTTCATTCTAGAGCCGAGCCAGCCAGTGAACGGGTCCCGAAAACCCCGTCGATTCTCGGGATGCGCGGGGCGGCCCGTCAACATCAGTCGAGAGCGTGCGCTACAACGTCGTTCCAATCTTTTTGGGCCGCTCTTTTAGTTGGATCCGCTAGTGTGCGATTCGTCCTGTTTGGGTTTGGGGAGGTGGAAGCAGAGCATTGCAATGTGGAATGTTTGTTCCGGGTCGTCGGGAAGGCGGAAAGTAAAGTCGAATCGTGATTCGCCGCGTGTGCTATCGGGTGCCACAAAGCACGAATGCTCTGCTGTACACTCCTGAATTGCGCGAAGGGGTGCGGTCACGTCGCGAGTGTCCAGAAAGTAGATGATCGCTGTCTTGGTGTCTCGCCACGTGAGGTACTTGATCAGCTGGTCAATCGTTGCAAGGTGTTGCTGGCGTCCGCGCCAGAATTTGCACTCTGCGACAAACAGGTTTTCCTGGTAATACCGCATCAAAATGTCGGTCTTTCCTGCCTTGTTGAATGTTTCGCCGGTGGTTGACGCCCAGCCAAACTGTGACGCGAGCTGGACGATCAGCTCATCTCGAAGCGCATCCTCCCCCTTGCCCGCGTAAGCGCGAGGCAATCGTTCCCAGGATCGTCCTCTGTTTTGGATTGCCTGGAGTATTTCTTCATAGGTGTTCTCGTCGAGCGTCCACGCGTGTCGATATGGCGTCGAGCCCGGCGCTGGCTTGGGTGCAGGTAACGTTTTTCGTACAACAGGAACTGACAAGCTCGCGGGTACGGCATCCGCCTCTTTCAGTGGGAGGTCCAGCGTTTCGAGGATGCCGAGGCGCTCCTGTAGTTCCCCTCGACGACGATCAACGAAGCTCTTCGCCAGCTCGGGCAACGACTGGTTGAAGCGGGCAATCTCCTGGTTGAGATATCTTGCGTTCTCGCTGAGGCATGCCAACATGCGCTTCACCTCTCCTTTGATATCCGCCGACGGGTGCGTGGGCACAATCACATCGAAGCACACCTCATCTCCGGCTACCCATATCGGACGCGGACAAATCCTGCGAGTGCTGGCCTGATACCGAAACACCGCAGCATCACCGGTGAAAGGCACATGAACTGTTACGATCTGTCGCGTGTGGAGATCACCGGCCTGTCGGCCGGAATAGATATCGAACCATTCCGCCCGCACCGTCTCCTCGCGCGGACTCATGGCCGCATGCTCGACATCGACAATGAGCGGCGAGATCGCGAACTGCACCGCAAGGCTTTCGGCGTACTCCGTAGGATTTACGCTCGCAATGTAGGAGAGGTCTGCCCTGTCGACCTGCTCTTTGAGCTGTTCCGTGATTTGTCGCGTCGCGGCGATGAGAAAGGTATCTTGAAATGGCGAAAACGACTCGGCCGAGCGCATCAAACACGATTCTCCGCCATATCACAACCGACGAGCAATCCGGACCGACCACCTTTAGTCCCGACGATCCGCCTGCTTTACTGACTGCACCGGCAACGAATTGCAAGCTGAACAAACGCAGACCGCGCGCTGCCTTTTGCGGTGCGATACAGTGGACTCGTCGTGCAACCGGGGCTTTATCGTCCATTACGATTGAAGCATAAGTTGATAAAATCTTGTTTGAGAATGGTGGCGTAGCAGAAGCGTGTCATCTACGATTTCGACATTGATTCAGCAGCTCACGGATGACCCGTGGAGGGCCAGGGTCGGTTTCAGTCCTTACCTGCATTCCGCGCTCGAACGTGTTATCGACCCGTCCACGCCAGATGCGGCCGTCATTCAAGTGCTCGGCGAGTGGCTATCGAAGTACCAACCGTGTCTATTTGGGCGCATCGCGGCAAAAAAGGGACTCCTTAGCTATTGTCTTCTCACCGAAGACGAACTTGCCGCAACAGATGAGATTATTGGACGGAAGATCCAAAATGCTCGTCGCGACTGGACTCGGCTAGGGTTCTTGGGCAGCGCGAGTGGTTTCATCATCGTCCTACGCTCACGCGCGCTATCGACTGCCCTCCCGAATAGCACTGTGAAAAGTATTGCTCAGCGGGTGTGCTCGCTATATCTTCAGGAAGATGTGTCAACAGATCGGATCTTTCTGGATCGTATCTATCTAGAGCAACCCACTAACCGACGCGCGACATGGGAATGGGTCACGGGCGTGAATTACTTTTCTTCACAGGGCGACAGGCGCTGGTGGCAGGATCATCGCATTCCTGCCGGCATGGCGTTCTCGGTGAATTCTGTCGGACACATGGTTAAGTCCGGAAAGCTCGTCCGTGCGTTGCGCGACCTTGAGGAGATCATGGAGACTGCCCAAGGTGACTTCGCGAATCCCGCTGTCGATTCTCTCGACAAGGCACTAGAACTGGCTATGCGAACGATCGATTTGGCATCAAATGGACCCTCTGGAAAGGCAACGAGCCTGCTGCCGCGTCCGCGCACCGTCACCCTCCCGAAATGCCCAGTCACGTTGCCGCCATCGTTCCGGGACAAAGACTACTGCGAATATCAGGGCTGGTATCACACGGACTATACGCTTCCTTCGGAATACTTCGATCCAAATATCGAACGACCAACGGCTATTCGGAATTACCGGTTGGATTTCACGTACCTGTTTGAAGAATCGCTCGACAATCCGGACTTCGAACGGATGGGTCGTGGTAGAGCAATTCGTGAGTCCACGGCTGATACCGAGGCCATCGATGCTTATCGAAAGCAAAAGCGCCTTCGAGGGGAACCTGTCGAGACTGACATCGATCACGTGCCGAGACTACGTGATGCTTTAGGAAATCACTGAACAACTGTACCGGGTCGCTAGCAGTTGTGCGAGATCTGCCGTTCGCATACGCGCCGCCGCCGGCCGAAGAATTGCTAGACAATGCAGATTTCTTTCGGTACTGGTGGTGTCCAAAAGAAAGTCGATCGGGTCTAGATCCTCAGCCTCAATTCTGACTACACCGAGATAGCGGGAGAATGGGACCGACGAACATAGGTCCGCAACAATCCTTTCCGAGACCTTATTAGCGCCTAGAATCAACGATTCTAGATAAGAATGCGATTTGGCGATCCAACATTCCCATGCCGTGACTGTGGGAGGCCCGGCCAGCAGTGATTGCCGATGCGCGTGTATTTCTCGCACTAGTCTAATCGCTGCTCTTTGAAGCTCGCCGAAGGACAGGCGGATTTTGGAATGTAGCGGAATGAGGATGTGGCTAAGCGCCCAAGTTTCCACGACGCTGGAATCTCGGAGTTTAATTTGTAGAACGAGGCGATTGCGCCTCCGTCGAACATCCGCCTTGAGGTAAGGACCATACCTGTCATCATGCACGTAAAGCGCGGCCAAATCGCCAGCGAGGTCGTCAATCAGAGGATCGACTAGATTCCTGATGTGGGGGCTTCTGACCTTCATGCCCGCAACTGCCACCGCGTGAGCTCGATCAGTTTGCTCAAGGATCAGAACTGGTGAAATACCGGACCGCACGGCCGAATAGAGCAAAGCCCGCGACACGCCAAATGTGTCGGATCGATAAAGATTCGGCGCGTACCCTAACGAGTGAATGGCTTGGCACATCTGGTCCAACGATAGTCCTTCAGAAGGCATCGGTCGGCCGAAAGGCATCGTGAACTGGGACGCGCGCATCGTGATTTGAGCTGGAGTTGCGGCTGCACCTTCTTCCAGCTCGCGTGCCTTGTGCAGGGCTGACCAAAGGGCTGTTGTTGCACATGCACTCACGCCTAGATCCTGTTGCTGAAATGCCAAGCCTCTTACCGACAATGGGACACCGAGCAAATGTGCTCTGCAGTCGCATGTGCAGCCAAAGTTCCGGACATAACCCTTATCGGCGTCAGGCGGGAAGCACCGCAGAATCGTCCGCCCGACCGGACAACCCGGAAGGGGCTTGATTACACTGAATCCGAGGTAGTACTTTTCTGAGAAATCCGCGCTACTTCGACGAAACTGCTCGGTCGTGAGCGAGCTTCGCAGCCTCTTCAATTCGCGTCGCAAAAGGTGCGCCGTACAAGAGAAAAAATGTACCCGCCGACAGGCATTAGGATAAAGCTGAAGACTTTTTGAATAGAAGACGCTATGGTCCTCCATATGGTCGCGGTCGATATAATGTTCCTCGATCACCAATGACTGGCATCCGAGGTCTCGAACGTAGCCCTCGACGTAGTGTAGTTGACGATGTGCTTCTTGCTTGCCTGTAAACGCCGGGAGAGATAAGCTTAACGCATCCGCCAATGGGCTCTTCCCAAAAGCGAAGAAAGTGACTTTTTGCTGTGGGGACAATCCGAATTACGACACGCCGCTCAACCTTTTGTGTTGATTCGGATCGCGAAGTCCCTTTCGGTCAGGTGCTCTGACGAGCGCACAGCTTCGACGAGTGGCTTCGTCCTACTTTCCCAGCGGGTGAGCGCCCTGTTAAGACGCTCTTGGACTTTACGGTCGGCTTGTTCCACCGCCGCAGCAGCGGCGCCGACGACACGATCGCTCCTGATCGAGTTCTTCCGTCTTGCCATTGGGCTTCCCTTTTTTTAGGTTCCAGAGTTTGGAACGTCCATGATGCCACAGGGGTGAGGACAAATGCCATTAGCGCCGGCTCCTAGTCCATTCCCCATTTCCGGCGCAATTCGATAAGCGAAGCGCCCCGGATTTTCCAGCGTTGCTTCGGCCCGACCTTCTTAGCGTCGACTTCCTGGCGCTTGCAGTACTCCTTGACCGTGGCCTCAGTGACTTCTCCACCAAGAAATTCTGCAGCTTCTCTTGCAGTATACCAATCCTTTGGTTTAAGGGGTTTAGCCACCGATCCTAAGGATAAACCTGTTTGTATACATTCGTCCATAGGGATCTATCTTTATCCATCGGGATGTATAGGTTTTTGTCGGAGGCTCTTTTCGCCGCGCCAAACTGTACACGCGAATTGGGCGCCCTTCGTGAATGCAGCCAAATGCGACGGGATGAAGAGGAGTTGAGCCGTGGCTTCGGCCGACGCCATCGACGCCATCAAGGTGAAGCCCCATGGTTGACTCTCCGGGAGTAGCGGCCCCACACTGGAGTCGATGAGGTCGAGATCGACACGTCCTCGCGTTGATAGCTGCCCGGATTACGACAGCCTGATCTGGGTTCTCACTTACCTCCGCCGTCCGCTCGATCACGTCGGCGAGACAGTACTATCGCGAACCGAGGCCAGGAAGATTCGCGCTTGCGGCTTCCAGGCTCGGGCAGGCTGCATCTGGCGCTGCCCGCTGCTCCCGGACGAACTTGTGCTGGATAATCCCATGCTCGGACATCTGGCGGCCGGATACGATCAGTTCTACCGGTCTCGCAAGTGGAATCCAAAACGCGCCCAACCGCTCCATCGATATCAGCCACCCACGCTGACCACGATCGAAACGAGAATCCTAAACCTGCTCGGCCGAACCCGCCTTGGCCGGCTTGCTAAGCGTGCGCTCCAGCAACGGCTCTGGCGCTACCCGGCCAGCTTTCTCAACCACGTCCTCAAATCGCTTGCCCTGAAAGGCTACCTTGAATGGAAAGGCCCTTGGATCTACTGCACCTCTGGCGCGTCCCCGCAGATCTAGGTCAAGGGCGCACGCTCACCGGGCCCGACTACAGGAGCTTGGTGTGGGTCCTGATTCACCTCGACCGGATTCCCGACGCCGCGCGCCGCACAGTGCCAGACGATCAGGAAGCCTGGTGCATTCGGCGGTGCGGATTTTTCGCCCGCGCGGGCGGCACATGGCTCTGCCCCCCACTGCCGGACCGGTTGGTGGAGCACAATCCGTTGCTCCGTCACCTGTCCGACCGGCCGGATCTTTCGGTGAACGAACGTCGGCCGAGCCGTTGGGCCCGTGAATTTCAACCCTTCTTCGAGCTTCAAATTCGACTGGCCAGGACGCTCAACAGGGCTCCAAGCTACTGCATGACGCGTCGGCAGCTCCAAAAGTCGTTCTGGCGTCTTCGTGCCCCATTCTTCAATTACGTGCTCGACAGCTTGCTCTCGGAGGGGCGGATCACCGAGTGCCAAGGATGGCTGTTCCCTATCGCTCCCGAAATCTTCAAACCGGCGGATTGGTTCAACGAAGAGGTCGACCGGCTGGATGGCCATGTTACACAGACTGCTCTTCCAGCTCAACAATTTCCCTCTGAACAGGCAGAATCGCGATGATTAGCGAAAGACTCTTTTCGAAAAAGCGGCGGGGGGACGGAACCCTCGGGCGGGCGCAGAGGCAGGCCAGAGACCTCCACCCGCATGCGAGTCGAATCGTGCGCCGTGCTAGCGATGGACGATCTCCGGCTTCCGCTTGCCTGGGACGGGAAGAAACGAACTGAGATCAACATCTCCTGCAGGTTACCCTGGGGCCAGCTGTGGTTCGCAACGGTGACGGCGGTCTATGGCCCCAGAGGCTGGCGCATGGTCTGCCCGCGGTGCGCACGCGGCTGCCTGAAGCTTTACGTGTTGCTGCCCGCGACCGATTTAGCGTGCCGAGCCTGTCACAGACTGGTCTACCGAAGCCAGTACGACAGACCGGCGGCGTGGGCTTGCATGTTCTAACTTGCGGCCGTCTGCACTCGCGGACTACCTGGCGTCGCAGATCGTTCGAAAATCCGAAAATCACCACTTCACAGTTGATCACCGGCGCTGGTGATCAAGTAAGTGGCATGTAATTCAGTGAGCTAGCAACGAAATCACCAAATCACCAGTTTTTTCGGAACATACAACACACGTGTACGCACACTCGATGCGCGCGCGTTAGTGCATAGAGCATGGGCTTTCTGTAGTAGTAGCAGTTTTTTTCAAAGAGAGTGGTGATATGGTGATAGTAAGTAGTAAGTTCAATGTTTCCTTGGGCTTAACCTGATCACCAGGAGTGGTGATCGCTGGAGATTCTGGTGATCACAATTTGCCTCGTGGGTCATCGGTATGTTGCGGCGTCAACCTGATATTCAGTCTCCATAAGCCCTTCCAGGACAGTGTCCCAGGGAAGTGCCAGGACCGATCGGGTGCCACCACAGCACACCACCGACTTTGTTCGCCGATTCTCTCGCCGAGCGCTCGGGTTAACATCCAACAACCCATCGTGGTCTAACGCCTGCGTCAACGCGGACTTCGTGACCGGGAAGCCTCCACTAGCGCGGAGCTGCTTCGAGACGAAGTTAAAGCTGGCGTCAGGTATGAGATACAGACTTCCGCCCCCGCCGGCCTTGCGCTCGTACCATCCGATCATCGCGGTTGCTGAATTGTTCGGGTTGCCGCCAATGACCATTGCGCCACTCTCCTTCTCGACAATGTAACAGGTACCAGCATCCAGGCCCTGTCGAAGAGTATTGAAGAAGAGCGTAACCGGCCGATGCTCCACGAGCGCACTGGCATGCCCGCGAATCAGATCTGTAAGCACCGTGAGACCTTCGTCGCACTTTTCTTGAGCTTGGCTCTCCGTGAGTACGCCGGCACGGACCATGAACTCCATCCCGAACTCGACGCCGAGTAGAATGTGCGCCAGGTTCTCTGCCATTCGCAGATGCGGGAGTGCCTGCTCGGAAGAGTTTAGCTTCTTGCGAAGCGCGGCAAACCGCTCGTTCACGTGGCGGCCAATCGCGCTAGGGTCGGACCGGATATAGTTCAGATACTCGACAAGGGCAACCGGCAGCGACGAGAGACCCTGTTCGTCCTGAAAGTCGGCCAACAGTTCCTTTGAGATGGCTTTGTCCACCGGAATTCTGAGCAGTCTCGCTTCCCGCGAGGTAGCCAAGTCCGGCGTGTACTCACCGGTCGAAATAACAACGCCGCGCGGGTGGTATTCGCGCTTTGTGCGTAGGTCGTTGGTCATCCGCCTCCGACCCATCGAGTCACCAACCGCGCCTAGAACTCGTGCAAAAGCCCCCTCAATCTTTTCCCTGGCGTAGCCCTTCGCTGGGTACAGGTCATCGATCGCGAGAACAACGTCCTTCGCATAGAACGAGGTTTTCTCCAGAATGTTCTCGGTATGCTCCCACCGCGCTGGTAGGTCCGTCTTGGTCCGAAACAGGCCATAATGCGCGAGTGCGGCCGCCACGACGCTCGACTTGAGGCTCCCGGAGTCTCCCTCGAAGTGCAGCATGACGGTGCACGGCAAGAAATGACAGAGAGGTGCCCGGAAGATTGCGCCAAACAGGGAATACGTGACTGCCGGGTCGGCCACCGAGAGCAGACTGACCGAGTGCCGTGCGGCGTCCTTCAAATCGCCGCGGCCGCGGGAGAGATCATAACGATCCAATGCCTCATCTCGAAGGTCGGTCTCGATGTCGGTGCCACCAACCGCGCCGCCCTGATGCAGGAAAACCAAATCGCCGTCAATGTCGCGCCAACCGGTATGGCCGTAGACCGTGCGTGTCCGGGCGTCTTTCGAAAGTGACAAAATTGCGTGTTTGAGCGTCGCACTGGTGTTCCGTTCGTTGGAGGTGATCCCCTCATGGCCCAGTTTCGGCAGAACCCAGTTCATGCGATCAAACTCTTCGGCGCTCAACTGAAACGTCTTCAGTTCGCCGGATGGGAGTTCCACGTGCATTCGGAAATGTAGTTTCTGCTCGGCGCCATCGTCTACAACGACGGTCTCGACGATCTTGGCCGCGAAGTGTGCAAGAATCAGGCCACTACCGTCTTCGCCACCGCGCTGATAAGTCTTGCCGTCCCCGAAGGAATAGATCTGAACGGGCCCAGCCGCGGCGTTGTCGCCGGAAGCCTGCTCTTGCTTCTTTTGCTTATGCTTCTTTCCCGGCGGAGGGCAGGCCTGTTTTATCAGCTCCTCGGCTTTCGTGATCGCGGCCTGAGTTATTTCCTTGCGATACCTGCCCTCGTCCCCATCCCACCGCGTGGGGTCGAGGAGGAAAAGCTTGCTGGCCCGGTACACTTTGTCGATTACTTCGGGATTTCGCCCGCCAATGGCGATCCGCACGCATAAGACAAGATCAGCCTGTGTCGGGTCTTCGAAGCCTGCCTTCTGCCAGTCGCCGGTCGTGAAGAGGTAGCACGCTTTGCTTGTTCCACGTGTTAGGAGGCGAATAGCGAGATCAACTGCGGCGTCCACCGAGGAAGGATCGTTCGATTGTGGTGTTACCGGCATCTGACGTTCTCCCCCCCAAAAAAGCGAGCGGCGCCGCGGCTTGGCCCCTGTCCGCGAGCCGTCGCAATCTCAGCAACCAACGGGCGTGCTCCGGGATTCGCTGCACCACCGCCGTTGTGATCACGCAGTCCAGGTGCGTCAAAGGCAAAGCTTCTAGCCTTCCGATCAGCGCTATTCAGCCTTCGCCTGCTCTTCCACCCAAGCTTCCAGCGCTCGCAACGGTACACGAACGCTACGTCCAATTCGAACTGTCGGCAAGATCCGGCCCGCCATCATCTCGTAGGCGGTCGCTCGCCCGACGCTAAGCTTGGCAGCGACTTCCTCAGCCCGCAGGAGAAGCTTTGTTCTGTCCGTAGTGTTTTCTCTTGCATTGTTCATGCTTCTTTTGTACGCTATTGCTTGCAGGAATACAATTTGACATTGAACTCTAGCAAGAAGCCTTCGACTCGTGCTCTAGCAGGCAACCTAGACAAATTTCTCCTGGAGTTCGCCAATATGCAACAGGCGGATCACCTCCTGCGAAAATTCTCAGATCTACTGCCACCGAGTCTTCATTCGGCGCACGATTTCAGTCCGGTGTTCCCCAAAAACCCTGACGGACTGCCCGCGGCAAACCTACACGCGTACCAGGAACTAGTGCAAGCGGTTTGGGCGGCCCCAACGAATGCCGAGCGCCGGTACTTCGGCTGGAAGCTTAGAAGCAGGCTCTACCGGGCCTTGGAGGCAGCGGCGCGGGACACAGTTCCGCAAACAATTCGGCGCGAGGGCCACGAGTGGAAGCGAGCAGGTGAGTGGAAGCCGGAATACAGCAGGATGTTGCGGTCGTTGCCGGAAACGCCGTTCGAGGCCGCACTCGACCGACTGGACGACTTGAGAGAACGAACCAAGGTGTGTGGCAATCCGGACTGTCCGGCTGCTTTCTTCATAGCTGTGAGGAAGAGCCAGCGATACTGCACGGAATTATGCGCTGGTGTGTTCCAGCGGCAGGCAAAACAGGCATGGTGGCAGCATCACGGGAGGGAGTGGCGCGAACAGCGCAGAGAGGAAACGGGAAAGGGTCGACGACATGGCAAAGCGCGGACAAAATGAAGGGTCAATTTACAAACGAACTGATGGCCGGTGGTCAGCCATAGTCAGCATCGACTGGAAGAACGGAAGGAGACGACGAAAGTTCTTCTATGCCAAGACTAGGAAAGAAGTCCGGGAAAAATTAACAGCAGCGCTCCGGGATCAGCAGCTCGGGTTGCCCATTGCGTCGGAAAAGCAGACAACCGGTCAATTTCTGCAGTGGTGGTTCGAGCATGTCGCAAGGCAAACGGTTCGGCCCAAGACGTTGAAGTTCTACGATTTCGCGATGAGACAGCATCTATTGCCGACCTTAGGCCAGATACCTTTGCAGAAGCTTTCGCCGCAGCGGGTTCAAGCCTTCCTTAACCAGGCAAGCCAGACCGCATCCGAGCGCACTGGCCGGCCGCTGTCTCCGCGGTCGGTGCGACACCTCCATCGAACACTCTGCACCGCTTTAAACTCCGCCGTGAAGTACGGCAATGTCCCGCGAAACGTGGCTACCCTCGTTGACCCTCCTGTTGCTCCGAAACCGAACATCCGGTATTTCAATGTCGAGCAGGCCCGAACATTCTTGGAAACCGCCAAGACCGATCGGTTGTATGCGCTCTTGGCCACGGTCCTGTCCCTTGGCTTGCGTTTGGGTGAAGGTCTGGGCGTGGCGTGGCCCGACCTTGATCTCGATACGGGCCGGTTCAACATCCGCCAAGCACTCCAGAGAATCGACAAGAAGCTCTACCCTGAAAAGGGCGGGCTACGACTTGTGGAACCCAAGGGCGGCTATTCGGCTCGCGTTGTGACGCTGCCAGCGGTTGCGGTCTCTGCACTCCGCCACCATCTGGCATTCCAAGAGCAAGAACGCCAGTTGGCTGGAAGTGCATGGCGCGGGAACAATTGGAACCTCGTCTTCACGACGAAGGTCGGGACTCCATTAGACGAGAGGAGCGTCCTGCGGCGGTTTCAGAGGATTCTCGCTCTGGCAGGGTTGCCCAAGATGCGCCTCCACGATCTTCGTCACAGTGCGGTCGCAATTCTGATTGCTCAAGGAGTGCACATCAAGGCAATTAGCGAACTTCTTGGCCACAGTTCCGTGGCGTTCACGCTCCAGGTGTATGGCCACCTGTTGGAAGAGACGAAGAGGGAGACCGCGCTCAAAATGGACGAGGCGTTGAATCCGGTGGCAGTCAAGAAGGCAGTCAACCGACCTGTTCAGTAAACGCATCGTTCGGTAAGCGCCTGGAACTACTGGCGCGCCCGGAGAGACTCGAACTCCCGACCTACTGGTTCGAAGCCAGCCGCTCTATCCAACTGAGCTACGGGCGCGCTACGGCCATTATAGCGGCGAGTGGCGCCAGCAACACATGGGCGGCACGAACCCCACTTTCACCGTTCGACGCACCGTTGCGTGTATTGTTGCAACTGATGGCACTCTCACCGAATCCAACACCTATGTCAACTGCTGAGATTTTGAGTGCACGGGACACACTTGAGCAGGTCGCCGGGCATCGCCGATCGATCCGCCGGTACCGGCCGGATGCCATTTCCGAGCAGAATCTGCTGGATCTGCTACGGATTGCATCGCGTGCTCCCTCGCCTTGGAATTTGCAGCCCTGGCGTTTTGTCGTAGTGCGCAGCGCCGAAGCGAAAAAGCAGTTGCGCGAGGCGGCGTTTGGGCAGCCGCAAGTCGAGGCAGCGTCCGCCGTGATTGTGCTATACAGCGACATGGACGAAGCGCTTGCACGCGTCGACGAGGTTCAGCATCCGGTATGGCCGCCGGAGCGGCGCACGAAAACGCGGGACGGGATTCTTGCGTATTTCGCCAATCTGACGCCTGAGCAGCGGCATCAATGGGGACGGGCCATCACGTACACCGCCCTTGGATATCTATTGCTCGCCGCCGAGTCGTTTGGGATCGGGTCATCGCCCATGCTGGGCTTCGATCCCGCCAAGGTGAAAGCGCAGTTCCAACTGCCGGCTCACGCGGAGGTGGCAGCGCTGGTCGCTCTAGGCTACCCCGACGAACCAGGCCTCGATCCGCATCGGATTCCGGTAGAGAACATCACGCGATTCGTGTAGTCACTCGACGAGTGTCCTCACTTACCTCACCCGCTGCGGTAAGCTGATCCCGATGCTCATCACACGGAGAAGCTCTCTCGCCCTGCTGGCCGCCCTGCTGCCGATTGGGGCGCTCTGCCAACCACTGCCCGTCGCCAAGGGGCCCGAAGAAGTGGGTTTCTCGTCCCCACGCCTCGAACGGGTGCGCGGCCAAATGAAGGCGGATGTGGAAAGCCGCCGCATTCCGGGCGCCGTGCTGCTGATTGCACGGCAGGGCAAAATCGCCTCTTTCATGACGCTCGGATTTCAGGAACGGCACACCGAGACGCCGATGAAGAGCGATTCCATCTTCCGCATCGCCTCCATGTCGAAGCCCGTTACCTCGGTCGCCATCATGATCCTCGCCGAAGAGGGCAAGCTCGATATCGGCGCTCCTGTGGCGCAGTACCTTCCCGAGTTCAAGGACGTCACGGTGGGCGTCGAGAAGGCCGCGCCGAAGCGAGCCATGACGGTGCAGGATCTGCTGCGCCACACTTCCGGACTCACCTACGGGTTCTTCGGCACCTCGCCGGTGGACGAGATCTACCGGAAGAGCAATCTCTTCGCCAGCAAATCACTCGCCGAAATGGTTTCGGCCATTGCGCACCTGCCGCTCTTGCACCAGCCGGGCGAAGTCTGGGAGTACAGCATGTCGACCGATGTTCTGGGCCGTATCGTCGAGGTCGTGAGCGGACAGGAACTGGACGCTTTCATCGCCGAACACATCACCCGTCCACTCGGAATGCATGATACCGGTTTCTATCTGAGCGCATTGCAAGCCGCGCGCCTGGCCCGCCCGGATTCCGCAATCGCCATGGGGCCCATCGATCTGACCTTGAAACCCGCGGTCTTATCGGGAGGCGGCGGCATGCTCTCGACCGCCGGCGACTACGCGCGCTTCTGCCAGATGCTGCTCAACGGCGGCGAGCTCGAGGGTGTCCGCATCCTCGCGCCAAAGACCGTCGCTTTGATGACCTCCGATGAACTCCCACCTTCGACGGATCGGCATTCCCCTCTCGCGATCGCTCTCGGCGCATTCGGTCCCACACCTGAGATGGGCACCAGCTTCGGCCTGGGCTTCGCCGTCCGCACGGACCCAGGCCGCAATCCTGTTCCCGGATCGGTCGGAGATTTCTCCTGGGCCGGCATTGCGGGCACTTACTTCTGGGTTGATCCAAAGGAAAAGCTGGTTACCGTACTAATGGTGCAAATACCGCAGGCCGCCATCGGCCCGTATTTTAGACAAACGCGCACGCTGGTGTACCAGGCACTCATTTCGGAGTAGGCCGAGCGTTTATCTGGCGTCACGAAGCGCCTGCATCAACTGCTCGCTCAGCATGGTCGGCGCCCAGTACTTCTCGATGTGCTCGATCACCAGCTCGGTGCCCTGGTCATGCGAGATGTATGGACGGGACTTAGGGTTGTACATCGAATCCGTCAAGTCGCGGACCAGAATGCATCGCTCGCCCCAGTTGGTCATCTGCTTGATCGCGAACGAACGGTTTAGCACGCACATGTTGGTGTGCACGCCCATAATGAGGAGGTTATCGATTCCTCGACTCTTCAGGAAAGTGTAGATCTCGGCGCCATTGTCGGAGATCACGTCCTCGGGCGCGATACGTAGCGTAGCGTTCTCACGGGTCCACGCCGTGTAGAACTTGTCCGGGGTGTCGCAGCCGCCATCGGAGTCGTCGATGGGCAGCGGTGGATCGGCGAGGCCCAGGCTCGGCGGTGGGCTTGTCTTGGCGAACGCCAGGATTCGCAGGCGCTGCGGCGCGTCCTTATAGAAGTCCATAGTTTCCGATGGCGCGTGAATAATCTGCACGCCGGCCGCACGCGCTTTTTCCAGCACGGGATTCATGCTCGCGGCAAGCCCGTCAACGCGCCGGCTCGCACCGGAGCACCAGTGCTTATCCCACATGTCGCAAATCAGGATTGCCGTGCGGGAAACAGGCAAGGTTTGATCAATCTGCACCTCGTGCCATTCGCCACTACCCTTGAACGCTTCGACACGCGTACGGAGTTGCAACCGCAGGGCGGCGACATCCGCGGCAGTTGCCGCGGCACACGTCAGAATCACACAAAGCATCAGGCGGTACTTCATTTTTCGATCGTCGCGTTCTTGATGTAGTCGAGCCTAGGGAATTCACGCACGAAGTACGCGTTGCCCTCGGCTTCGGCGCGTCCTTCGTCCGGACCAGTGCCCATAGGCCGAATTTCACCGTAATCGCTGTAGAATTGCGACACCACATCCATCCCCTGCGTCACCGCGCCGAAAGGAGCAAAGCGAGTAGCATCCAAACGGACATTATCTGCCAAATTGATAAAGACCTGCGTGCTGCGCGTATTGGGAGATCTTTCCGCCGCATAGGTAATGGTACCGGGCCGATTACTCTGGGCCACAGGATCATCTTGCAAATTCGCGTTGCGCCACTTGGCGTTGACTGCCGGGTCGCCGGCGATGCCAAACTGTACGACAAAACCCGGCCTCACACGGAAAAAGCGGGCGCCGTCGTAGAATCCGCTCTTGACCAGCGTGTAGAAGCGATCCGCGCCTAGAGGCGCCCAGCCGCGGGTCACAGCAACGACAAACTGGCCCTTGCTGGTATCGAACTGGACCTTGTAGGAATCCGGCGCCCGCTCATCGCTTGCGGCCGCCTCGGGCGTGTGCTTCGAGCATCCACAAAGCGCAAGGGCGATCAAAATGAGTGCGGCGATTCTCATGCCTGTGCGGCCGTCGCGGAGTGTGACGACATAGACGGATTTTAGCGCATGGATTGCCGGCGTTATATTAGATCGAAGGTCAATCGGTGAATCGGAGATCGTTTTTCGGAGTGATGGGAGGAATGGGAATGCTGGCAGCGGCCCGCCCCGCCGGGGCTACCGGTGAGAAGCGCACGGGATTTTACGTGCTGGAGACGTTTTACTTGCAACAGGGCGCCCAGGTGGAGCGCATGCGCGATTATTTCAGCAAGCTCGCGCTCCCGGCGATGCAGAAGGTGCGGCACAACGGTCCGGTGATTTTTCTGGAGTCATTGATCGCCCCGCACATGCCGCAGATGGTCGCCCTCTACGGCTTTCAATCGCTTGACGAGATGTGGGGCGTGCACACGCGCATCCACCAGGATGCGGAGCTGATGAAGAACTTCGAACAGTGGGATTCAGGCGAGCCCGCGTTCGATCAGCAATCGAGCACTATTCTCCAGGCCGCCGACTACAGTCCCGAGATTGTCACACCGGCCGATCCGCCAAAAACTTCGCGCATCTTCGAGCTGCGCGTCTATCATTCACCCACCTGGCGCCAGCTCAAAGCGCTGCATGAGCGCTTCGCCGGGCCGGAAATCCAGATCTTCCATCGTGTCGGAGTGCATCCCATTCTTTACAGCTCAACCATGTTCGGTCCGAACATGCCCAACCTCACATACCTGATTCCGTTCGAGAGCCTGGCCGCGCGTGAGAAGGCCTGGGATGCATTTGGCGCCGACCCCGAGTGGATCAAGGTGCGCAAGGAGTCTGTCGACAAGTATGGGCAGGTTTCGGCGGTGATTCAGATCTCGCTGTTCAAGTCGGCGCCGTTTTCGCCGATTCGCTGACGTACATGGCTTCAGCCGTCCCGCTCAAGTAAAGCAGAGCCGCTACCGAAAACATTCACGCGAGGCGGCGGAAGCGATTCTCTCCGCAATTTCTGACCGAAAACACGGGGTGCTGAGATGGATAAAGCAACATTGGTAGACGTCGACATTGCGGCCGGCGAACGAGTGCTTCAGATACTCGATCGGGCTGGTTTCAAGGTCAGTGTTGCCTTGTGGCTCTACTCCTCGGAGTTCGAAGCGTGGCGCCTCTACATCGCTTCACCCGTTGTCGACACCGAGGGCCCAAAGGAGGCATATGTCCGATTGTTGTCCGCCATACGAGCCTCTGACCCCGATCTCACAACGGCAATTACAATCACGCTCGTCAGCCCGAAAGATCCTCTCATGCGCGCCTTACGACGAACCTTTGGAACGACAGCCAACGTTCACGAAATGCGGCTTGGGGGCAACGTTATCGACGGAATGTTTGTC
Organism: Bryobacteraceae bacterium; assembly: GCA_035297145.1. GTDB lineage: Bacteria > Acidobacteriota > Terriglobia > Bryobacterales > Bryobacteraceae > QHXW01. The sequence goes on along the minus strand of DATGZN010000066.1, from coordinate 67,128 downwards.
GAACAGGCGTATGTTTACCGCGTCAGGTAGACAGAAGCCGGACGACCAACCGTTAGCCTCAATCTTCGCTCGCGAAAATGTCGGAGAGCGCGGTCAGCGGGCTGTGTTCGTCGGCGCTGGTTTTGCCCGGCGCGAGTTCGCGGCGCAGCTTGTTGATGGTCATGCTTTGCACAATCAAGCGGCCGGGGCCGGTCATTTTGGCGAGGAATAAACCTTCGCCGCCGAAGAGCGCCGTCTTGATTCCGCCCACGAACTCGATATCGTAGTCCACCGATTCATCGAACGCCACGATATTACCGGCGTCCACATGTAGCACCTCACCCTCCGCCAGTTGGAATTCTACGAAGTCGCCGCCCGCATGGATGAACACAGCTCCCGGCCCCGTCAACTTCTCGAGAATAAAACCCTCGCCGCCGAAAAATCCCGCGCCGAGCTTCTTCACGAACGCGATATTGAACTGCACGCTGGTTTGAGCGAACAAAAACGCATCGCGCTGTGCCATGATGCTTTGTCCCTCCGCCAGATCGAACAACTGAATCTTGCCCGGATAGCTGCCGGCGAAGCCTAGCTCTCCCGGCCCGTCTGAACGGAAGTACGTGAGGAACAGCGACTCGCCCGTAATCGTCCGGCGCAGAGCTCCGAGCAGTTTCTCGCCTAGCGTCTCGCCGCTCATGCGCGTTTCCCAGCTGACGTTGGCGGTCTTATAGACCATCTTGCCGGCTTCGGCGTAGATCTCCTGATCCGGCTTGAGGTAAATGCGTGCAACTTGCAGGTTGTCTCCCTGGATCTCGTACTCCAGCGGCTCGACCACCACCTGCGCCGCCGGCGCGTCACCCGCACCCGCCGCCGGACTTCCGCAGCTCGCGCAAAATCTCGCCTGATCGCCCAGTTGGGCGCCGCACTTTACACAAAATGGCATAGAGAAGAGTATAGAGAGTCAGACGCGAAACGCAAAACTATCGCAAAATGAAAACATGCTTCGCGACCCGGCGCTGATTCCGCTTTCCCAGCAGCACCACAACGGCTTGGCCCTCTGCGTTCTGACCGAACGCGCTTTGCACGAGGACCGCTCCGAGGCGACCATTCGCCATCTCGCCAAGCGAGCCGTTGACCGCTATGAAATCGAGCTCACAAATCATTTTGACATCGAGGAGCAGGTTCTGTTTCCGCTGATCGAGCGCGAACTCGGCAAGATGACGATTCTTGCGGAGCTGATCGACGACCATCGCGCGCTCGAACGCATGATCGACGAGATGCGCACCGCGCCTTCCGCTGAGCTGCTCGATCGCTTTTGCGACCTACTGCGCCGTCACATTCGGCGCGAAGAAAACGAGCTGTTTCAGGATGCGCAGCAGCGGCTTCCGGCGGAACTGCTGGCCGCCGCCGGAAAGGAAATAGAGGCGCAGGCAATTCGCGTCTGCCTGTGAGCGTTATGCGAATCGCACTGATCCAGATGAACAGCCGCGCAGTGGCCCGCGACGAAAACGTCGGCCGCGCTTGCGAATTCATCGCTGAGGCCGCGCGCTCGAAGCCCGACGTCATCGTGCTGCCGGAATTCTTCAACAACGAATACTTCCCGCAATACCGCGACCATCATTACATGGATTACGCCGAGCCTGACGATGGCTACACGCAGACGCGCATGAAGGCGGAGGCACGCCGGCACGGAATCCACGTAGTGTCGACAATCTTCGAAATGGCCCGCCCGGGCCTCTACTACGACACCGCAATGCTCATCAATCCGGATGGCGAAATCACCGGCAAGTATCGCAAGGTGCATCCGGCGGCGCTGTTGAGCCTGGAGAAAATCTACTTCCGCGGCGGCTCCACGTTTCCTGTCTTTCACATCGGCGAGTGGACCGTCGGCTTCTCCATCTGCTATGACAACCTGTTTCCCGAATCGTGCCGCTGCCTCGCTCTGCACGGCGCCGAATTGATCATTGCGCCGTATGCCACGCCAATCGGCGATCCCTGGGAAAACTTCCTCACCACGCGCTCGCTCGAAAATGGCGTCTTCCTTGCCGCCTGCAATCACGTGGGCCGCGAAGGCGATTGGCAGATGTCCGGCAAGAGCATGGTGATCGATCCTCTGGGCAAAATCATCGCCAAAGCCGGTGACGCGAACGAGGAAATCGTGTGCGCGGAGTTCAGCCGTGAACAGGTCATCGACGCGCGCCGCCGCTTCCCGCTGTTCCGCGACCGCCGTCCTGACGCGTACCGTGCGATCACCCACGCCACCGAAGATCTCCACCGCTGAACCGTTTGCCTTTGCCGATTTTTCCCAGTATGATTTTGGGTGCCCCCGAGTAAAATTTGAAGGCAGCGTGGAATCCATCCAAGAACCGATCATTCTAGAAACCAGCCTCGACGGCATCGAGCGCTTCTCCCGTGGTAAAGTTCGCGACGTGTACCAGCTCGGCGACCAGCTCCTGATCGTCGCCACCGATCGTCTTTCGGCTTTCGACGTCGTGCTGCCCACTGGCATTCCCGACAAGGGACGCGTGCTCACACAGATGTCAATTTTCTGGTTCGAGCTGCTGCGCGACGTGACGGAAACCCACTTCCTCACCGCTAATTTGGACGCCTATCCGGCCGTGCTGCGGCCATTCCGGGCGCAGCTCGAGGGCCGCTCCATGCTGGTGAAGCGCGCGGACATGGTGCCCATGGAGTGCGTGGCGCGCGGGTATCTCGCGGGCTCCGGCTGGAAGGAATATCGCGCCAGCGGAACCGTTTGCGGAATTCCGCTTCCCAAAGGATTGCAGGAGAGCAGTAAACTCCCCGAGCCGATTTTCACGCCCTCCACCAAAGCGCAGACCGGCCACGACGAGAACATTTCGTTCGAGCGCATGGCAGGGGTTGTGGGACAAGATACCGCGCGGCAACTGCGTGATCTGACGCTCGCCATTTACACGCGCGCCGCGTCGTACGCGGAAACTCGCGGTATCATCATCGCCGATACTAAATTCGAGTTCGGCTTCATCGGCGGAAAACTGGTGCTCGGAGACGAAGTGCTGACCCCGGATTCTTCACGTTTTTGGCCGCTGGATTCATACAAAGCCGGACAAGCGCAGAACTCTTACGACAAACAATACGTACGTGATTATTTAGAGGAGATTCGCTGGAACAAGCAGCCGCCTGCCCCGGTTCTGCCCCCCGAGGTCGCGCAGAGGACCAGTGAGAAGTACCGGGAAGCCTACCGGCTGCTGACCGGCAGAGAGCTATGAACTGGCTGGATTGGGTTCTGATACTGCTGCTCGCCTTCTCGATTATCACCAGTTTCCGCAAAGGCTTTTCACGGGAACTGATCGAGCTCATCTCTATGTTCGTCGCGCTATTCTGCGGGCTCTGGTTCTACGGCGCCGCGGGCGCGTTTCTCGAACCGTATGTGAAGTCGCCAGGCGTCGCGCACTTCTGCGGATTCCTGATCGTTTTCATCGGCGTGCTGCTTGCCGGGGCCATCGTCGGCATGCTGTTCAGCCGTCTCGTCAAGGTTGCCGGGCTCACATTCTTCGACCGCGTTCTCGGCGCGGGTTTCGGCGCCGTGCGTGGCCTGCTCATGTCGGTCGCGCTGATCGTGGCCATCGTGGCGTTCACCCCTTCCACGGGCGACGCCGCTCCTAATGCCGTGGTCCACTCGCGATTGGCCCCCTACGTGATCGACACCGCGCACTTGTTTGCCTCGGTCGCGCCCCGCGAACTCAAAGATAGCTTTCGCAAGCACTATGGCCAGGTGAAAAGTATCTGGCAGGACACTCTCAAGAACGGTGTCCACCGCCTCCCCGATTCCGACGCGTAAACACAACCTGAAATGAAGGAAACATTCGAAAAGCTCGTCGACCATCTGCTAAACAATGGATTTTTTATGGAGGAGGCCGTCGAGATTCTCGAGAAGACGCTCATCGCGCGCGCCGTTGAGCGCACCGGCGGCAACCGCTGCGCCGCCAGTAAACTTCTCGGCATCCATCGCAACACGCTGCAACGCAAAATGTTGGAGTACAAAATCGGTGAGCCGCGCCGGAAGCCCATGCGCCGCGCGCAAGCTCCGCGCCGTCGTGTCAAGGTGGGCTGAGTCCCGCCGTCTCCACCGCAATGGATCTAGTGATCTTCGACCTGGACGGCACGCTCATCGACTCCAGCCGCGATCTGGCGAACTCCGTCAACGCTACGCGCGCGCATCTTCATCTGCCGCCGCTGGAAAACGAAACTGTCTACTCCTATGTCGGCAACGGCGCCCCCGTCCTGATCCGGAGGGCGCTCGGTCCGGACTATACGGACGACGAAGTACAGAACGCTTTGCTCTATTTCCTCGGCTACTATCGCGACCACATGCTCGACCACACCGTGCTCTATCCAGGGGTGCGCGAGGTCCTCGACCGCCTCCGCGACTCCGGCGTCCGCATGGCCGTGCTCACTAACAAGCCCGTGCGCTTCAGCCAGGCAATCATCGATGGCCTTGGCTTGCACGCGCACTTCCGCCGCGTCTATGGCGGCAATAGCTTTGACCAGAAAAAGCCGCATCCCATCGGCATTGAAACCTTGATGACCGAGTGCGGCGCCACCCGCGACGAGACTCTGATGGTGGGCGACAGCTCCGTTGACGTGCAGACGGCGCGCAACGCAAACGTTAAGGTCTGCGGCGTCACCTGGGGCTTTCAACCGGAAACATTCGCCGAGTGTCCGCCCGATTTTCTCATCCACCATCCGGAAGAACTCGCCGAGCGCGTGACCGGCCATGGCTGACCCCTCCGCGTCCTGCTTATTCTGCAAGATTGCCGCCCGAACCGTGCCGGTGCCGGTGGTCTTCGAAGACGAAACGTCGCTAGCCTTCCTCGATCATCGCCCTGTTTTCCCCGGCCATACCTTGCTCATCCCCAGACAGCACTGCGAAACGTTGGCCGATCTGCCCGCCTCGCTGATCCAGCCGTTCTTCGCCGCCGCACAGCTCCTGGCCCAATCCATTGAGTCCGCGCTCGCAGCAGACGGCACCTTTGTTGCAATCAACAATAAGGTCAGCCAGAGCGTTCCTCACTTGCACGTTCACGTCGTCCCGCGCCGCAAGAAGGATGGCCTGCGCGGATTCTTCTGGCCCCGCCAGCCTTACAAAACAGAAGAAGAAGCAGAAAGCGTCAGAAAAAACATCGCCGATGCTGTGCTGCGCTTGCGCGCCGGTGCATAATAGTCCCCTATGTGGCCGCAGAACTATACGCCGGTAGGCGGCAGCCTCTGGCTCTCCGCACTCGTAGCGGCGGTTCCGGTTTTCGTACTCCTGGTCCTTCTGGGCGTGTTGCGTAAGCCGGCGTGGCAGGCATCGCTCTATGGATTGGGCGCCGCCGCCGTGGTCGCCTTGGGCGTCTACGGCATGCATGCCGGCAAACTCGCCAGCGCCATCGGCTACGGCGCCGCATTCGGACTGTTTCCCATCGGCTGGGTCGTATTCACCGCCATCCTGCTCTACAACATCACCGTTAGCACCGGCAGATTTCAGATCGTCAAGGACTCCGTCGGCAGCCTCACCGAAGATCGCCGCTTGCAAGCGCTGCTGATCGCTTTCGCGTTTGGCGCATTCATTGAAGGTGCGGCCGGATTCGGTACGCCCGTTGCCGTGGCCGCCGCCATGCTCACCGGACTCGGATTCTCTCCGTTCTTTGCCGGCGGTATCTGCCTGCTCGCCAATACCGCGCCTGTAGCGTTCGGCTCCATCGCCACACCCATCCTCGCGCTCGCCGGCATCACTGGTCTTCCGCTCGATCGTTTGAGCGCCGGTGTCGGCCGCATCTGCGCGCCGGTTTCCCTGATCGTGCCCGGCTACCTGGTCCTCGTGATGGGTGGCTGGCGTGCCCTTCGCGGTGTGCTGCCGGCTGCGGTGGTTTGTGGATTCGCTTTCGCCGGCGTTCAGTTGCTTGTGTCAAACCTCATCGGCCCGCAAGTCACCGATATTCTCAGCTCGCTCGCCGCCATCGGTGCGCTGGTGCTGTTCTTAAGATTCTGGAAGCCTCGCGACAAGTTCGACTTCGACGAGCACAGCACCGCGCACGTCGCTCCCCCACGCCATTCAGGCCGCGATCTGCTGCATGCCTGGGGGCCATATATTCTGCTTGTGATTTTCGTCCTCGCCTGGGGCTTCAAACCACTGCAAGCCACGCTGAACACGGCTTCATTCAGTTTTCCATGGCCAGGATTGCACAACGTCATCCTGCGCATGCCGCCCGTGGTTAACAAACCCGCGCCCTACGCGGCAGTCTATACGTTCAATTCTCTCTCGGCTCCGGGGACAGCCTGTCTGTTCGCGGCAATATTATCCGCGATCCTGCTGGGCATGCCGCCCGCGCAGTTCCTTCGCGTGCTGCTAAGCACCATGAAGCAACTTCTGTTCGCCGAACTGACCATCGCCGCGGTTCTCGCTCTGGCATTTCTGATGAATTATTCTGGCGCCACCGCCACTCTCGGCTTGGCTTTCGCCGCTACGGGCGTGATGTTCCCGTTTTTTAGCGCAATGCTCGGATGGCTGGGGGTGTTCCTCACCGGCAGTGACACTGCTTCGAACGCGTTGTTCGGAAATCTGCAAGTCATCACCGCCGGAAAGCTAGGTATGAATGCCGTGCTCATGGCGGCCTCGAATTCCGCCGGCGGTGTAATGGGCAAAATGATCAGCCTGCAAAGCATCGCCGTCGCGTCCGCCGCCACCGCCATGAAGACCGAAGACGAAGGACGCCTGTTCCGCTTCACCCTGCGCCATAGCATCCTGCTGGCTTCGATCACCGGCTTAATCGTGATGTTCTACGCCTATGTCGCACCGCAGTGGGCGCCGTGAAGACGGGCTGGTGCTCGACAGACTGATCGGAAAAGAGTAAAATAGACACAGAAAACGAGCAATTAAGAGTATATGGCTAGAATCCAACCCGTGTTGACGCCGGCCGAGCTTGCGCTGGTTGACCAAATGGCGGAATTGACGGGATCAAAGCGAACTGACGTGATCAAGAGCGCGCTGGCGGTCTATCACTGGTTCGTCCGGCAGGCTCTCACTGGCAGCCGGGTTGTGGCGCGTAAGCCAACCGGAGAAGAGGTCGCCATCGAAACAGCAGAACTCGCAGTCCTGGAGGGCAAGGGCATTCGGCTCAGCCCCGAGGAGTTGGGCCTGCTGGCGAAGCAGCTCGCAGCGGCGTCGAATCCAGCCGAGGCCGCGCGGATTAAAGAGCGTCTCACCCGTGGCTTCTACGGGATCTAACGCGGGACGCCAGGAGTCAAGGTTTTGCCTCGCGTCCGCCGCCAAAACGTTCCGCCCGCATTATTTCAGCATCTGCTCGACCGCGTCCAGAGCAGGAAAATTCCAGCATCTCAGTTGGAACTATTGGCGAAGTGGCTCGACGGAGAGCCCGATGTGCCCGAGGGTCCGTGGTACAAGCGATTCTCCGGCATGACGGTCTGCGGCGAAGGTGGGTTGATCAAGACTTTCCTGCTCCCTGGCCAGGCGCCGAAGGGCCGGCGCGTTCCATGACCCAATCGAGCGCCTCAGGAAAACTCAGCCCCGCGCTCAGCAAGTAACTTCCGCAGAATCGAGCGGTGACACCGTTCCTCATTCTCGCAGTAGCACCCTAGTGAGAAATTAGTCTGATGGGACAGCGCCGCCAACACGTCAAGCACCCTGGCCGTATCAGGCTTCTTCATCTCCGCCCTGAATTTGCGCTCGAATGCCTTCCACGACTTGTCATCCCTCGATCGCAAAGCAAACGCCACCAACTCCTGGCTCGGAGCCAGATTCGGCAGCCAGACATCGTAATAATCCAGCCTCGCGAATTGCGCTTTCGGCACTCCGCGGGGCGGCCTGCGGACCGTGCCAAGCCGCAAGCCCTCATTTGGCTTCCTCGGAGATCCGAGCCTCACCACTGCAATGGGCAAACTCGAATCCTCCTTCCGCCCTGCGGCACGGCCGCGTCGCTCTATTTAGGAAGTTTAGCGCCCAATACGTCTACCCGCTCGATCACCGGAGCCGCGGCCAATAGGTTCGGAGCCTGCGCCATGAGAGCCTTGGCAATGGGCCCGTTGAGATGATTCTGCCGTCCTGCTTCATCAGAAAATGCATCGAATATGGCAAACGTGGCCGGCCCAATTCGCAGCGCAAACCACAGTGGGGTCGTTGTCTCCTGATTGGCGAGCTGGAGGCCCTGCATCAGGAACGCGGCTAGCTCCTGTTCCTTGCCGGGTTTCGCCTCCAGCCGGACAAACAGACCAAGTGTCAGCATTTCAAATCTCCTTTTGCGGCGACGAGCCGCTCAATTCGAGCTTAGTTCTTCATGCCGCCGATCAAGGCTTTTTCTTAGGACACTCGATCACCACCAACAGAAGTTTCTGGTTGGTAATCCAAGATGAGCCAGCGAGCACGGTATTGGTCTTTGGATTGTACGTGACAGTCTCGGTAATTCCTTCGCCTTTCTTCTTTTGCTGCTTGGAATCGTGAGTCAGGTCGAGGGTATACCATCCGTTCTTGAGTTCTTGGGCGCCCGTCACCGCCACGCAGTGACCATTGGCGATGATCTCGACATCGCAACCCCGGCGTATGGCGTCGTAAATCTTTTGTGCGTACTGCGTTGGTTGATTCGGAACGGTCGTGTCGACAGGCCATTTCTTTTTGCCTGTCTTCTTGTTCTCACTGTCCACGTAGTCTTTCTTTCCATCCTCCCAGCCGTCCGGGCAACCATCTTGCTTGTGCCAGCCGGTCGGCTTCTTGAGCTTGTCGATCGAGATGTCATCGTCTGGGATGTCAAGCTTATGCTTTTTGTTCAGGAACTTCAGACTGTTTGAGATCGCCGTGGGGACACACTCATTGGGACCGCACGGCTGGTTCGGAAAGCCGTCGTGAGTTGCCTTCGGACCCTTCACTTCACCACCCTCGACCGGCTTTGGAGATTGGGGAGTAATTCCCTGTGGGCGCTCTCGAGGACCACCTGTCCCTCGGCGGAGCCGGTAAAGACGCTGGGTCACTGCCGCATTCGCCGTCATGGGCGGCATCTTGCCGGTCGGGCGTCCTGTCAGCGAGTATCCGTACTCCACTTTTCGGACTCGTTCGCCTTCGCGGTTTCCGAGCGGAAACGAGAACCAAGTCTCCTGCCGTTTCCCTGGTCCCTCCCGGCTCAGGACCGGGACATTCCGTACCGCCCACGTCCCCTCGACCGCCAGATTGAAATAAATGATCTCCTTACGGCCCACGAACCGGAGTTGCACACTCCCCCAAGTGGAGTACCGTATTCGTCGATCATCGAAGTCAATGTCCAACTGATAAAACCGCAGTCCGGGCTTTCCCCCGCCGCGTGTGGCTCGCTTTGCAGTTTCTGGTTTTTTCTTGGCGGTCATGGGAACTCCTTTCTCAGGCCGTCTCTGAATTTCCCCCGTCCATGCTAGCAATAACGAGTGAGTGCTGCGTCAAATCAGGTAGATATAATATAGTGATTGCAACTGATTGCATCTGATCAGGTAGTGCAACGCGCGGATATTCTGAATCACCAAGCTGTGGAAAAGGAACATGCTCATGACGGGTAAGTTCATCATGCACCGGGTCGTTCTGTTTCTTTCACTAGCTGTTCTTGTGAGCCTGACGGGTTGCACGCCATGTGGCTGCAGCGATGCGACACTCGAGACGGTGATTGTGCAGATTCTTGATCACGGCCTGACGAGTGCGCAATTTCACTTCGACAGTCCGTTGATTGGCCAGGATACATTCACCCTGCGCTTGGCTTTTGCCGACCGCCAACCGGTCACCGTCACCGGGCCGTATGAGGCCAGTGGGGATACCATTACTTTCCGTCCACTAGGCGGCTCTGGGCTTGGCATTGTGGGTGGAACGAAGTACAAGATCACCTGCCAGAAGGATCCCAAACGGATGACCATCGAAGTCAACGGTACTAAGCTGACCTTTGATTGCGGTGAATGACCTGCCTGATCGGTAGCCCGGCTCAGACTTTAGTGGCAGGAAACGATACGGGCCGATACAATCTCTTTGTGCCCCGAACCCTTGTCCTCGCCTGTGCCGCTCTTTTTGCTCTCGCCGCACAAGCCCAGAAAAAGCCCGTCACCATCGACGCTATCACCGCCGAACGAAAAATCACCGGCTTCGAGGCGGTTCAATGGGCGCCCGATAGCCGGCGGTTTGCCTGGCTCGAGGAGAAGCAGCTTTGGCTCTACGACGTCCCGTCCGGCCAGAGAAAACTCCTCGTTAATCTTACCGAGCTCGAAACCAAAGCCGTTAAGCCCGCGCCGCCGGATGCTCACGAGTGGCAGGACAGCAACGTCACTGAGCAGATTTTCTCGTGGTCTGATTCCGGCAAGGAAATGCTCATCACCGCCGCGGGTGACCTATTTCTGCTGCAGGTGGAGTCCGGCAAGTGGGACCAGCTCACGGCTACTACCGAAGTGGAGCGCGATGCCAAGCTCTCACCCGGCGGCCGTTTCGTTTCCTTCCGGCGCGAGCACGATCTCTACTCGCTCGAAATCGCCTCCGGCAAAGTCGTGCGCCTGACCCGCGACGGCTCGGCAACTCTGCTCAACGGCGAACTGGACTGGGTGTATCCCGAAGAATTGGCTATCGGCACCGCATACTGGTGGTCGCCCGACGGAAAGTTCATCGCTTTCCTGCAGCTCGACGTCAGCCGCGAGCCCCTGTTTCTCCAGGTGGATGCGCTGGCCGTGCACGCGCGCTTCGAGCCCGAGCGTTACCCTCACGCGGGCGATCCCAATGCCGATGTGCGCGTGGGCATCGTTCCCGCGGCCGGCGGCGAAACACGCTGGATGGATCTCGGGGAGCCGCGCGACACTCTGTTGGCGCGCCTCGACTGGCTGCCCGATAGCAGCGCCGTGGCTGTCGAAAAGCTCAATCGCATTCAGAACCGGCTCGATCTGCTCATCGCCGACGCCGCCACTGGCGCCGCCCACGTCGTGCTGCATGAGGAGGATCCGTATTGGATTAATGTCAACGACGATCTGCGCTTTTTCAAAGACGGCAAGCGGTTTCTGTGGGGCAGCGAGCGAGATGGCTTTCATCATCTCTATCTGTATTCCACCGATGGCAAGCGCCTCCATCAGTTGACCGAAGGCGATTGGGAAGTGGAGAACGTCGCGGGCGTGGACGAAGCCGCGGGCGAGCTATATTTCACCTCCACGGAACAGAGCCCTCTGGAGCGCCAGCTCTACTCGGTCCACCTGGATGGCAAGCATCGCCGCCGCGTCACCAGGGAATCCGGAATCCACGAGGTCTCACTGAACCCCGACTGCAGCCTGTATCTAGATACCGCGTCGAGCATCACTTCGCCACCCCGCCGCGCCATTCATCGCAAAGATGGAGCTGAAACCGCCGTGTTCCGTGATACCGACCGCTCACAAACGGACGAGTACGACATCCTGCCCACCGAGATTCACAAAGTGAAAGCCGCCGATGGCACCGTGCTCTATGCACGTCTGATCAAGCCCGCTGGATTCGCGCCTGGGAAGAAATATCCGGTCATCGTCGTGGTCTACGGCGGTCCGGGCATTCAAATCGTGCTGGATTCATGGCCGGGCATGCCATGGGATCAGGTCCTGGCTCATCGCGGGTTTGTCATCTGGCAGCTCGAGAATCGTGGTTCCAAGGGCCGCGGCCACCGCTGGGAGTCGGTGATCTTCCGTGACATGGGAGAGCACGAATTGCAGGACCAAAGAGAAGGTTTTCGATACCTGGAGTCGCTCGGCTTCGCCGACACTTCTCACATGGGACTCTTTGGTTGGAGCTACGGCGGCTATATGACCTTGTACACGCTGACCCACGCCCCAGGCTTGTTTCGTGCCGGAATCGCCGGCGCCCCGGTCACGCACTGGCGCAACTACGACACCATCTATACCGAGCGCTATATGGGATTGCCTTCGGAAAATGCCGAAGCTTACGAGCGCGCTTCAGCCCTCACCACCGCTGCCGGCCTAAAGGACAAGTTGCTGCTGGTGCACAACCTGGAAGACGACAACGTGCACTCTCAGAACACCATCCAGATGATGGACGCGCTCCAGCGCGCTGGCAAGACTTTTGAGCTGATGCTATACACACAAAAGACCCATCACGTGTCGGCACCCTTGACCAAACACCTCTACGAAACCCTGACGGATTTTTTCGAAAAGAATGTGAGGTGAGGTTCTACTTGTGGCCGCCGCCACCGCCGCCTGCGTGACCGCCGCCCATGCTGCTCATGCCGGAGCCGTGTGTGGACGAAGCCGAGCTCGTCGACGCCGCCGAGCTGAATCCGCCGCCACCACCACCGCTGTGGCCGAAACTCCCACCACTCCCCACAGCCACACGTCCGTCGTGGTTGGCTGCGGCCACCGACCGCATCGCCACGACCGCCGGTGTAATTCCGTGCGGAATCCGGGCAGGCGGATGTGTCACATGACTGCCAGTGCCACCGGTACTCCCGGTTACGGGCCCGTAGGGGTAGTACCCACCGTAGTACGGCAAGGTGTTGATGAAGCCGTAAACGTTGTACGGGCTCCAGAATGTGTAGCCGAACGGATTGTAGTAACCACCCATGCCGGACCCTAGGCCGTATCCAAACCCGGGCAGGAACGTGTACATGTTGTAGAACGGATTAAAATACCAGCTGCTCGCGCCCCAGTAGGAGCCGGAATCCGCCACCGTCTTGGCCGCCGACACATTGGCCATGGAGATGTATTCGGAGCGGCGTGCCCCCCACAGGTATAAATCGTCTACGTCTTTCTTCTTGTCGAATGACGCTAACTGCAGCCCGCCGTCCATCGTCAGTGCGTGGCCTTCTTTCACTTCCTGCATCTTGCCATCGAGCTGCACGAGCGCGTCGCCCTCATGCACGCGCAGATTCGGCGCTTCAGAAGCAAAGTGATACACACCCTTCTTCTGAAGCTGCACGGCGTAGTCCTTGTAGACGATCGTGATCCCGTTGTCCTTTAGAATTTCGTCGGCTTCCACCAACGCCTCTCCCGACAAAAAATCCACGCGTGTGTCGATGAGCCGGTTGGTGATCATGCGGATGGCGCTATTCTCCCCCAGGCGCAGAAACACACCCGGCGTGAGCAGAATTTCCACACGCCCCTGTTCGGTGCGTACCTGCTGGTTTTCCTTCACGTCCGGAAACTCGCCGAACTTGCTCTCGATCAACTGATCGTTCAGGAAAACGCGGCCTTCCACGTAGTGGATGATTCCAGACTTCGCCGAAATGACCGTCTGCGCCGAAGCAACGAAACTGGTTGTGCCCGCCAACGCCGTGACGCACAAAGCCAACCGCACCAACGATTTCATGGGGCTACCTCACTTTCGATAATGCTCCTCTATTAGAGACGTGTCAATGGGATACATCAGGCTTAACGCTTCTGAACGGCCACACTTGTAAACTTCTGCCCGTTCAAGCAGTTATTTGCAGCTAGCCGCTGGACGGCGCCGGCGTCAGAAGTTCCCGAACCTTGTGGGCCAGTTCGTCGCGCGTAAATGGCTTGGGCAGCAGCGGCCGCTCGTAAAGTTGTCGGCGAACGCTGAGGTCATTGGCGCACCCCGACATGAACAGAATTCGGATGGTGGGCCACCGCTCCGAAATCCGCTCCGCCAGATCGAAACCGTTCATGCCAGGCATGGCAACATCGGTCACGACTAGATCTAAAGCTGCGCTACTTTCCTCACAAACGGACAGCGCCTCAACCGCGCTGGATGCCTTCAGGACAGTGTAGCCACTGTTCCATAGCATCTTTTCGATCATCCGCCGAATGGCTTCTTCATCGTCAACCACCAGAATGGTGGCACGCTCGGTCCCGCTCCGGTCCGAAAACGTACCTCTTATCGTCATAATTCACTCCGCTTTCGCGGCTTGCCGGCCGTTTATTTTTGGTTTTCAACAGTGCGTATTTGGGCCAGTCAGATCGCATGATTTTCGGCGCGATTAAGAGGATCTCCAATAGATTAACAGCTTTTCATGACGGCGAAAACAGAAATTACACCGCCAACGCATACCCGCGTCGGCGGTCTCAAGCGGCTCGAAGGTTACGTAGGATTTTGCTACAGCCGGACTATCTTGGGAGACGAAATTCCCTTGAACGCGTTCCGCGTGTCGACGATCAGCTTGGCCTCATCGGCAATCTTCCGGTAGTCAAAAGCCGAATGATCGGTCACTATCACGGTGCAATCCGCCGACGCCACTAGGCTCGTGTCTCCCGACTTCAGTTGCTCTCCCTCCAGCTCGAGCCGCGGCACGTGCGGATCGGAGAATGTCAGCCGCGCGCCGCGCCGCTTCAGCAGCAGCATGATATCCAGCGCCGGCGATTCGCGCACGTCCTCGATATTCTTCTTGTAAGCCACGCCCAGAATGTGGATATGCGAACCCTTTACCGGTTTGGTGTGCTCATTCAGTGCATTCTGAATCTTATCCACCACAAAATGCGGCATCTGGCCGTTGATATAACCGGCCAGCTCGATAAAGCGCGCCTCGATGCCCGCCTGCTTGGTCTTCCAGGAGAGATAAAACGGATCGATCGGGATGCAGTGCCCGCCCAGCCCCGGCCCCGGAAAGAAGGGCATAAAGCCGAACGGCTTGGTGGCAGCCGCTTCAATCACTTCCCACACGTTAATCCCCATCCGGTCGCACATCAGGGCCATCTCGTTCGCCAGGCCAATGTTGATCATCCGGAACGTATTTTCCAGTAATTTCACCATTTCGGCGACCTGCGTGGAGCTCACCGCCACCACATGCTGCAGCGCCTGCGCATAGAACAAGCGGCCCATCTCCGAGCACGCCGCCGTAACGCCGCCCACTACCTTGGGAATGTTCGAGGTATTGTATTTCGGATTGCCCGGATCCACGCGTTCCGGCGAAAAGCACAGGAAGAAGTCCTGGCCGGCCTTCAGTCCGCCCTGCTCCAGCATGGGCAACACCAGCTCATCGGTCGTGCCCGGGTATGTGGTGGATTCCAGAATTACCAGCATCCCCGCGTGGAAAAACTTCGCAATTTCCCCGCATGCGGAAACGATGAAGCTCATATCCGGATCTTTAGTCTTGCGCAACGGTGTCGGGACGCAGATGTTCACCGTATCCAGATCACGAATTACCGAGAAATCCGACGTCGCCTTCAGCTTCCCCGACTTCACTAGTGGGCCCAGAATTGCGTTGGGAACGTCGCCCACATACGAATCGCACGCATTGATCCGCGCGACCTTGGAATCGCTCAAATCGATTCCGGTCACCTCAAACCCCGCCTTGGCGAATTCAACTGCCAGCGGCAGCCCCACATAGCCCAAGCCGGCGATTCCTACCTTCGCCTGGCGCGTGCGAATCTTTTCCTGCAGAACCCGGGCCGTCCCGAGCGTTTCCAGTTGTGTGGTGCTCATTCCTGCCTATTCTCCCAGATAGAACTCGCCTGTCGCTAGGATCTCAGCCGGCCCCACCAGGAACAAATCGGGATTTCCCCTGATTTCGAGCGGCCCGGCAGGGGTTCTCACCGTCACCGGGCTTTCTACCAATCCACGCACAATGGCGGCGGCGACGGCGCCGGTCGACCCCGTCCCGGAACTCCACGTCTCACCCGCACCGCGTTCATAAAAAACGACTTCGATGGTGTGCCGATCCACTGCCCGGAAGAATGATACGTTGGTTCGATTCGGAAAATGCGGGTGCGATTCGATTTCCGCCCCCATCTTGTGCCAGTCGAAATCGAAATTTTCCACAGGCACGGCGCACTGTGGGTTTCCTACCCAAACCAGCGTGACTTCCCTAGGGCCCGCCGCCAGCCGGAGCGAAAAACTTGCCGAGCGGATCTCCGGAGCCCCCATGTTCATTTCAAAAGTGAAACGAAGGCCCGCGCGCTCAACCAGCCGCAGATGTTTGACCCCCGCACCCGTGCGGATGCGGACTTCCGAAGCCTTGAGGCCACGGTAAATCAGAAACGCCGCCGCGCATCTTGTGCCGTTGCCCGAGATTTCGGCCACGCTGCCATCCGCGTTGTAAAGATGGATCTCGCCGTCGGCTTCGGAATCGCCCGGACCGACGTGCAGCCATCCGTCGGCCCCCACGCCCGTATGGCGATCGCAAATGGCGCGCGCGACGTCCGGCATGGTCACGCCGCGAGGTACTGCCGCGACCGGAGTCAGCAGGAAATCATTCTTGGCGCCGTGCGCTTTGAGATAGGGAATCTTCAATTTGTCAGTCCGTCGCAATTCGCGCAATTCGGGGACAGGCTACGAAACCCCCAAACTCGGGGCCGGCCTCGAAACACTGACGCCAGCAATCGTCGCGAACCGATGGCGGCCTATTTCGGGGTTTCGTAGCCTGTCCCCGAATTGCCCGAATTGCCCTATTGCAGCAAGCTCTCCGGGGCCGTCCGCCGCTGCCAAATCTCGATCACCGGAGCATCCTTCACCATGATCCGCTGCATGAGTTCGTAGTTCGGGCCGCGGCGCCGCGCGTGATTGATGGCCGTCTGCACCGGATCGCCGCCCATCACCACTGCCCATTGTTCCCACAGAGCGAGGTCGGGCCGCAACCGCGCCACTTCGAAGGCCAGCCCATTGTCGCCCGTTAGCGTGTCGCCGAGCGGAATGCCCGCTTGCCGATAGATGGCGGTCATGTCGCCGAAGGAAGTGAATACACCGTCGCCGGCGTGGTAGTGCGCCGCCAGGTAATCTGCCGCCTGCTTCGCCCAGGCTCGCCGCGCGACCGAGTTATAACGCGACTCCTTCCACGTGATCCAAGCATCCGGGTGCGGATTCCAGAGCCAAGGCGCAATGCAAATGCCCAGCACGGCACAAGTCAAGAAAAGTCTGCGGAGCTTGGCGCCGTGACTCAGCGCCGCCAGTCCCGCCCCGCCAAACGCAAGAAGCGGCAGCGAGGCCAGGCCGTAACGCGTATTGTAGATCCCATGCGGCGGAAGATAGAACAGATGAATGGGTGTGTCGCCCGAGTGTACCGTCAGCACGTAAAACAGGCCGGGAAGCGCCAACAGTAGGATCGGCCAGAACGCGCGCTTCCATGCCGCCGCGAGAATGCCCGCCGCACCCAGGAAGAACAGCGGCGCACCGGCACACGCGCGCACCGCCCATCCGTAGTAGAGGATTGCGAGCTGCCAGTCGCCCTTTCCCGGATAAGGCAGCCCGCGCTGGATGGCCTTTGCCGACGCCGCGCCATTGTAGAACTCCAGCACGTTGTCGAAGACCCACCAGTTGAATGCCAGCCATAGCACCGGGCCCACCGACGCGATCGCTCCAAACACGAACGCCGCCCGGAAGCGCCGCCGCGCCGTCCAGAAGAAATACGCGGTAACAAACGGAATGAGAAACCAGCCGTCGTAACGCGTCAGCGTGCCGAAACACGCCGCCACCCCCGCTCCCGCCACGCTCCAGAGCGATTGCGTCTCCCGGAATCGCACCGAGAAGTACAGCACCGCCGCCAGCGCCGCGAAGAAAACCACCTCGGTCATCGGGATCGATTGCAGATAGAGCGCGTTGGGATTCAGAGCGTAGATTGCCGCGGCCACCGAGGCTGCCACACTGCTCGCAAAGACGCGCCGCACGGCCGCGAAGAAAAATGTCACCCCCGCGACAAAGCAGATGCCCGTCGGGATCGCACCCGCTAATCCGTTCCGCCACAGCCAGTCATGTCTCACGAGCGGCATCATGAGCATGTGCAGCATCGGCAGCCACGACGTGCCAAGCTGCTCGTACCCCGGAGTGCGCGACTCCACCACACGCCGTGCGATGTTGAGGTGCGCCTCCGCATCACCGTAGTAGAGCGTCCAACCCTGTCGCCACGTGAGCCACACCGCGCCAGCGCTCAGTGATGCAGCCAGAATCGCCGCCAATGCAACCGGCGCCCAACCTCGCGGTGCGGCCACTACCTCGGCCTCAGAACTCGGTGAAGGCTTTGAACTCTCGATAACGGGCATCGATTTCCGGGCGTGTGAGATCGCGAAAGCGGTCCGGGCCAAACTTTTCGCAGCAGAAACTGCCCATCACGGAGCCGTAGATCACGGCTCGCCGCAGTTCCTTGTGATCCATCTTGCTCCGCGGATCGATCCCGACTTGGGCCAGATATCCCATGAAACCGCCGGCAAAGCAGTCGCCTGCGCCAGTGGGATCGAAAACGTCCTCGAGCAGGAATCCCGGCACCATAAAATGCTCGCCGCCCTGAAACAGGATGGCGCCGTACTCACCGCGCTTGATCACCAGCGTGTGCGGCCCCATGGCCCGGATCTTGTCGGCCGCGCGCCGCAGGTTATGTTCGCCCGCCAGCATGCGCGCCTCGCTGTCATTGATCAGCAGGAAATCCCATTCCCGAATGGTGGCCTGCAACTGGTCGCGGTAATCGCGAATCCAATAGTTCATGGTGTCGCCGCCCACGAAGCGCACGCCGTTCATCTGCGCACGCACGCTCTGTTGCAGCGCCGGCTGAATGTTGCCCAGCAGAAGGTATGGCGCCGAGCGGTACGCCTCCGGCAGCTTGGGATTGAAATCCGCGAAGACGTTGAGATCGGTCACGAGCGTGGTGCGGTCGTTCATGTCGGCCGAATACACCCCCGCCCAGAAAAAGGTTTTGCCGGGAACGCGCTCGAGCCCCTCGAGATCGATGCCGCGGCTCTGCAGGAAGTTGACATCCTCGTTGGCGAAATCATCGCCCACCACTCCCACAATCTTCGCCTGCGTGAAATAGCTGGCCGCGAGCGATATATAGGTGCACGACCCGCCCAGTATCCGCTCCACTTTTCCATGCGGCGTTTCCAATCCGTCATAAGCGACGGAACCCACTACGACAAGTGACATCAGAACGATTGTAGCGAAGGTGTCAGGTATAAGGTTTCAGGTGCTAGGGCCGGGTTTCGGAGCGGTCGCGCGCGTTCTGCGGGGTTCCGCGAAGAGACTAGCGGCGCAGAGTGCTTGGACAGCCATCATTTCCCATCTTTTTTCTGGGTCTCATCGAGGGATCTAGAGTAGCCCGCATAGTAGGCGTTGACAACCAACATTGCGAGCCACGCTTGCCGCTCCGTGTCAGTTGGTTTAGAGGCGAGCGTCGCGTACTCGCTTGCATGCGGGGATGCTTGCCAAGCTCCACTGTCAGCGAAGTCAAGTGATCACTGAACGCCTTGTCCTTCCGGGAAAACCACACAACGCCGACACGTTTTATATCGTCGAGCACTTGCTGAGCGGTGATGGAGTATGAAGGCTGCGGTTGGGGGCTGGTTGTTGACGCCAGAGCGAGAAGGAGCACGAGCGCAAAGGAGATGGATTTCATATTGACTTCTCCGGGTGTCCAGAAAATTCGTACAAGAACGACTTCGGTGGTAAGATTATGCCACTCATGGCGACCCAAGCAAAGATCGAATATTGGGTATATGAGAACCATCACAACGAATACGCCAGAGGCGACACAAACGCCTGTCTGGACTTTAAGAAACAGCAAGGACTAAATTTGGCGACCGGTCAATGGCATGGTCCTTACCAATCGAAAACTCTTGCAATGGCCAAGGGAAGCAGCTTGCCGGTGCCTTTTCGCTGGTGTAAAAAATGCTAAGAGCTGAGACAAGCTGGGACGAGAGTGGCAGACAGGGACGTGGCGAACTGGGACGGAGACCTCCGTCCCCATGACGATGAGACGAGCCCAGTCTGTCTGACTATCCGCCGCACTCCTGGACACTGGCTTCCCCACCGGGCCGCTTGAGCACCGTGACATGACGCCGCATATCCTTTACCCTAGAGAGAAGACAGTCAGGAACCGCCCCATGAATATCGAAATCCACGATACGGCCTTGGAGGCTCGAATCAAGAAACAGATTCAAGCGACCGGTGCCGCCAACGCCGAGGAGGCGTTACTCCGCCTGCTAGAAACGCAGGAGGAACAGGATCGCTGGCTGCTGGAGAATAAGAACGCCGTCAACGCGAAAATCAGGCGCGGACTCGATCAGCTCGACCGAGGCGAGGGCGTGCCCGAAGACCAACTCGACGCCTACCTTGCCAAGTTAAAAGCCCAGCCTGAATGAGAAGGCGCTACCTTCTAGCGCCAGAGGCCGCCCTCGATCTGGTTCAAATTTGGCGATACATCAAGAGAAATGCCAGTCTTGAGATGGCCGACCGGGTTGAATCCGCCATCCGCGAGAAGATCGTCTATCTTGCGGGAAGACCCGGCGGGGGCCATTGGCGCAAGGATTTAACGGATGAACCAGTGAAGTTTTTCCCGATCTACTCCTACCTGATCGTTTACCGGCCAGAGACGAGCCCCTTGCAGGTTGTCGCCATTCTGCATGGCCGCCGCGACGTGGAGGAGCTTCTCAAGGATCGCTTATAGCCGGACTGATCGCTAGCACCTGATACATACAGAATGCAGAAGACCAAATGACCACTATCAGATGTTAGACTACGAACCAGGAAGGGGCCCGATCAAGTCATTATTCCCTAACAGAATTTCCGCCCCGAAGGAATTCACGGGACATTGCCATGGAAGCCAAGACGCCCGACGCCAAACAACATGCCCATGAGCTGCTGGAGCAACTCGGTCCAGGTCAACTCGCCGCAGTGGTTCACCTGCTTGAAGCCTTGGTTTCGCCTGACGAGGACGGAGACACACTGAGCGCCGCCGAGCGTCAAGCGATCGCCGAAGCCGACGCTTGGCTCAAACACAACCACCCGATCCCGCATGCCGAAGTTCTCGCAGAGTTTGGCTTGACCGAGGCCGATTGGGAAAAGATGGGTCAGGAGCCTTTGCCGGGGGAAATGCCGCGCCGGAATGGCTAAGCTCATCGTCTGGACGGAACAGGCCAGGGCTGACCTTCGCCGCATCGAGCAACCCATCGCCTTACAAATACTCAAAACGCTTGCCCGCTACGCCCAGACTGGCAAGGGCAACACTAAACAGCTTCGAGATATCGAACCGCCCATGATCCGGCTCCGCGCGCAGGAACACCGCGTCTTCTTTCGGGACAAAGGTGATTACTTGGAGATCTCGCGCGTGCTGAATCGCAAGGACGCCTACCGCTGATTGGCAGGCAAGCCAACAGCCCACCGCCCGTGATCGCTGACACCTGACACCTAACACCTGAGTTAGAATTCAAATCACCCAAATGACTGCAATCATCTCTCGTTTCTCCCCGCTCCTCCTCGCTATTCTCCCCGCTCTCGCCCAAGACCAGCCCCGCGTAATCCCGCTCTGGCCTAACGGCGCGCCGGGATTTGAGAGCAGGCGGAACGAGCCGGAGATTGCCAAGGATTACTACATCCGCAACATCAACAACCCGTCGATCATGGCCTATCTGCCGGCGAAGGACAAAGCCACCGGAGCCGCAGTCGTGATCTGTCCGGGCGGCGGGCATCGCCTGCTGGTGTTCAAAGCGGAGGGCGAAGATCCGGGCCGCTATCTCGCCAGTCTCGGCATCGCCGCGTTCGCACTCAAATATCGATTGCCCCGCGAAGAAGGCTCGCCCTACTCGCTCGAGAAACATCCGCGAGAAGATGGCCTGCGCGCCATGCGCCTGGTACGCAGCCACGCCCAGGAATGGGGCCTCGATCCCAACCGCATCGGCATCATGGGATTCTCGGCGGGAGGCGAGGTCGTCTCATGGGTTACGTTCACTCCCAACGACGGCGACGCGCATGCACCCGATCCCATCGACCGTCTGAGCGCCCGGCCAAATTTCGTGATCATGATCTATCCCGGCCCGCTCGGCATCCCATCGAGCGTCGCGCACAATGCACCGCCCGCATTCCTGCTAGCTGCGAACGATGACGAGTGCTGCTCCGGCCCGACTTTGAAGGTGCTCGAAGCGTATCGCGCCGCGAAAGCCCCCGCCGAGCTCCACATCTTCGCTCACGGCGGCCATGGCTTCAACATGGGCTACCGCTCGAAACTGGAAAGCCTCAAGGGCTGGCCGCAACGACTGGCCGACTGGCTGGCCGACAACGGAATTCTGAAGCCGCGCGAGTAGGTCATTACCTGAAACCGACACCCGGCAACCTCACTTGTGTGGGCAGGGCTGCGGCTTATGGCTGCGGCAGCGCCTTCATTACCTGCTCGGCGAACAATTGTCCCAAGTCGTAAATCGAACACTCCCTGCGATGCACCTCGTTCCGATACTGATCGCGCACGATATACAGCCCATGGCCCGTAAAGTCGCACAGCACGAAATGATTGTGGACACCGGTCTTTTCTTTCGCTATGGCCTGCAGGAAGGTGACCGGGGTCGTCTTCCAGTTTTGGGGCGATAAGTACGTGCCTAGCTGACCTGAAATCGGAGTGATGTAGATATTCGCCAGCTCAATTCTTTCGCCCGGGGATCGGGAGGAAACGACGTTCGGCAGCCGCCAAGGCCGCCGTCGATGCGGGATCGCTCGGCCAGGTGTGGCGGCTGCGCGGCATCGTGGGGCACGGCGGCCCCGGAGGTCCCGAAGGCCTGAACAAATATTTCGTCGATTGGCTGACGGACCCGGAGAAAAATGGCGGGCGCACTCATGGATTTCGGCTGCTATAACGCGCTGTGGTCGCTCTGGTATTTCGGACGGCCCGACAGAGTATACGCACAAGTCAATCATCTGCGACCCCGCGAGTTTCCCACAGTGGAAGACAACGCTGACCTGCTGCTTTCATGGCGCGATAGCGTTGGTCTCTTTGAGGGAAGCTGGGACCTCCCGCGCGGCTTTCAGGATCTGGAGTTTTCGGGCTGAAGGGCAGCGTCTACATGAAGAACGGCAGCGCGGATCTGCGCACGGGACGCGACTCGCAATCGCTCACACTCAACTTCAGTACGTCGCTCTGCCGCCGCTGGCGTCGTAGCACTGGCCGGTGACGAACGAGGAATCGGGGCTCGC
Source organism: Bryobacteraceae bacterium (assembly GCA_035297145.1). Taxonomy (GTDB): domain Bacteria; phylum Acidobacteriota; class Terriglobia; order Bryobacterales; family Bryobacteraceae; genus QHXW01. Next base: position 44,315 of record DATGZN010000066.1, on the reverse strand, counting down.
GAGGAAGTGGACCACGGCGGCGATTTCTTCCGGCGTGCCGGTGCGCCGCATGGGGATGCGCTGCGTCATGTAGTCCACCTGCTCCGGAGTCAGTTGATCGAGAATGTGGGTGCGGATGACCGCGGGCGCCACGGCGTTCACGCAGATGCCCTCGGTTGCCACTTCTTTCCCTACCGATTTCGTGAAGGCGATGACCGCGGCCTTGGTCGCCGAGTAGGGCGACATATTGGGATTGCCTTCTTTGCCGGCGATAGACGCGATGTTCACGACTCGACCGTAGCGGCGCTGGCGCATGTGAGGGATCGCCGCGCGCGTGCAGTGAACCACCCCCATGAGATTGATGCCGATGATGTGACGCCAATCCTCATCGGTCTGCTCCCAGAGCGGCGCCGCCTTGCCGCCGATGCCCGCATTGTTCACCAGGATGTCGATGCGGCCGCGGTGTGCGATGACGGCAGCAATGGCGGCGTCAGCCGAATCCGATCGTGAAACATCCAGCTCGACAGGGAAAGCCTCGCCGCCAATGGAGCGTGCCACTTCCGTGGCTCCCGTGAGGTTCAGATCGGCAACGGCTACCGCGGCGCCGGCACTCGCTAAGCGTCGTGCAATAGCTTCGCCGATCCCCGTCGCCGCGCCGGTGACGATGGCGGTCTGGCCCGTCAACGCGAAGGCCATCGCTACTCCTCTTTGACAACCTTTACGACAATCTCGACGGGCACCTCGCGGTGCAGCCGCACGGTGACCTTGTGATCGCCGAGCTGCTTGATGGGCTCGTCGAGCTGGATCTTGCGGCGATCGATGGTGTAGTTTTGCTTTTCCAGCCCCTCGGCGATGTCCTTGGCGGTGACAGACCCAAAGAGCTGATCGTTCTCGCCGGCCTTCTGCGCTATGGTCACCGTGACCGTGCCCAGAATCTTGCCCAGATCCTCGGCTTCGGTCTTGAGCTTGGCTTCCTTGCGCAAATGCGCCTGGCGCTCCTGCTCGACGATCTTCTTGTTCGCCTCTGTGGCCGGCACCGCCAGCCGTTTGGGTAGCAAATAATTGCGCGCGTAGCCGGCAGTCACCTTCACCACCTGGCCGCGCGCGCCGAGTTTATCGATATCTTCCCGAAGGATAATGTCCATGATGATCTCCAGAGGGCGACGCACGGGCCGCCCCGTATCTTAAATCGCCGCCGCGAACGGCAATAGCGCAATGTTCCGCGCTTTCTTGATCGCATCGCTGAGCCGCCGCTGGTGCGGAGCGCATACGCCCGAGATACGGCGCGGCACGATCTTGCCTCGCTCGGCAATAAAGCTCGAAAGCAACCGCACGTCCTTGTAGTTGATGTCGTCGATCCGCTCCACGCAGAAGCGGCAGACTTTCTTGCGCCGGAAATATTGCTTCTTTTGCGTGGCGACGGCTTTATCGCCGCCGGTGGGCCGCTGGCCCGCGCTGCCTGGTCTTCCTTTGGTTTCCGCCATTTCGATTCTCCTCGCTTACTCCGCCGGCGCGGGCTCGCCCGGTGCTCCTCGTTCGCCGAGCATCTGTTGCGACACCGACGGTTGCGCCGGAGCTGGAGCCGGGGCCGCGGTAGCTTTTCGATGCGCGCGCTTGTCACGGTCCTTCTTCCGCTTGTCCAGCCGCTTGAGCGTCTGATCGATGCGCACGGTCAGAAACTTGATCACCTGGTCCGAAACGCGCAGACGGCGCTCAAATTCCTTGACCGTTTCCGGACCGGAGTTGAACTGGAACAAGACGTAAAAGCCTTCCCGGTACTTGTCTACCTTGTAAGCCAGGCGGCGCTTGCCCCATTTGTCGGTCTTATCCACGGACCCGCCGGCCGAAGTGACGACGGTTTTCATCTGCTCGATGAATTGGTCGATCTCCTCCTCCGGCGTGTCCGGCTTCACGATGAACAGCTCTTCGTAGATCCTCATTCTTCCTCGGTTTTTGAGCCTTGGGCGCGACGATTGAATTTCGTCATGGACTTTTCGACGCCTTCAGCAATTATGAAAGCGACTGCGTCGGCTCCGCGGCCGATCAGTTCTTCCGCCTGCTCCTGCTGGGACCGCTTGATGGGTGACAGCAGGTATTCCGCACCATCGCGGAGCCTATGACCCGGGTTGATTCCGAGCCGTATTCGTACAAAATCCGTTGTCCCCAAATGGGCGATAATCGACTCGGGGCCATGATGACCGGCGGCGGACCCACGCGGCTTGATTTTCATTTCGCCCCAGGGTAAGTCCAGCTCGTCGTATACGAGAATCAGATCCTCCGCCGCCAGCGAGTGTTTCGCCATCAGCGGCTCCACCGACGTACCGCTGAGATTCATATAGGTCTGCGGCTTGGCTAGCATCACCGGACGGCCGGCAATCTCGCCCACACCCATCAGCGCCTTGGAGTCTTTCCGATTCACGCGGATCGCATGCCTCTCAGCCAGCAGGTCGATGACCCGGAAGCCCAGATTGTGAGGAGTATTCTCGTACTCTTCACCGGGGTTTCCCAGGCCCACGACCAAGTGCATTCCCGGCTACTTTTTCTTGGGCTTGGCCTCGCCCTTGGCCTCAGGCTTGGCTTCCGCCGCGCCTTCCTCTTCCTTCTTACCCTTCTTGATAACTTCGGGCTCAGCGGGTGCGGCGCCTTCGGCAGCAGGCTCAGCAGCTACTTCAGCGGGTGCGGGCTCGGCAACGACCTTGACAGCTACGCAGTGCGCGATCACGGTATCCGGGGAACTTACCAGCTTGATCGATGCGCCGTATGGAATATCGCTGGCGCGCTTACTCTGCCCGATAAGCAACTCACTGACGTCGACCGTGAAATGCTCCGGAATGTCATCCGGCAGGCATTCGATCTCCACCTCGCGCGTGACAATTTCGAGCAGGCCGCCCTGCTGTTTCACGCCTTTGGGCTCGCCCAGGGAGAGCACCGGAACCGCAACACGAATGCGCTTCGCCAGGTCGATCCGCTTCAGATCTACGTGCAGCAGGTTCCCTTTGATGGGGTCATACTGGCCGTCCACGACCATCACTGGCGAGTTCTCGCCGCCCTGCACGTTGATGTTGAAAATGGTGTTGTGGCCGGTCTTGCTGCGCAGGATCTGTGAAATGTGCCGGGGATTTACCGCGACTGGTACGGGGTCCTTGTAGGCGCCGTAAACCACCGCGGGGATCATTCCCGAGCGGCGCGTGCGGCGTGCTTCATTCTTTCCGCGAGAGGCGCGCGCCTCCGCGGCAACTGTTATATCCGTTCTCATTCCATCTCCTCAACCGGTTCGCAAGTCCGAGCGCCGCATTGGAGCGGCTCCGTGGGTTGCGTGGCCCGGCAATCTCTCTAGTCGCCAAAACCGCTGATTTCTTTACAGACTCCTAAACAAACAAAATACTGACTGAAGTCTCCTCGTGAATGGATTGCACCGCCCTGGCCAGCAAAGGCGCCACTGTCAGTGCTTTGATTTTGGCGCACTGCTTGGCCTTCTTCACGAGCGGAATCGAATTCGTTACCACCACTTCCTTCAATTGCGATCTCGCAATGCGGTCAACGGCCGGGCCCGACAACACCGCGTGCGTGGCGCAGGCGGAAACGCTCGCCGCTCCATGCTCCAGCAGCGCTTTGGCGCCCTTTACCAGCGTTCCAGCCGTATCGATCAGGTCATCTACCATTAGGCAATTGCGATCTTTCACTTTGCCGATCACGTTCATCACTTCGGCCACGTTGGCTTCTTCGCGGCGCTTGTCAATAATGGCCAGCGGCGCGTTCAGCCGCTTGGCGAAGGCCCGAGCGCGTTCCACACCGCCCGCGTCGGGTGAGACCACGGTCAAATTCCGGATCTCCAGCGGCTTGAAATAGTCGATCATCACCGGGGTGCCAAACAGATGGTCCACCGGAATGTCGAAGAATCCCTGGATCTGCGCCGCGTGCAAATCAAGCGCCAGCACGCGGTCCGCACCGGCAGCTTCAATCAGCGTGGCTACCAGCTTCGCGGAAATCGGAACGCGGGGTTTATCCTTGCGGTCCTGCCTGGCGTATCCATAATAGGGTAACACTGCCGTGATCCGCTCCGCCGAGGACAGCTTGAGCGCCTGGATCATGAACAGCAGCTCCATGATGTGGTGATTCACCGGTGTGGAAGTGGGCTGCACCACGAAGACGTCGGCGCCGCGCACATTTTCCTGGATCTGGATATTGTTCTCGCCGTCCGCGAAGGCCTTTACTTGTGCTTGCCCCAGATCTATGCCGAGGTTCTGGCAGATTTCTTCAGCCAACGCCGGATTCGCGGTGCCAGTGAAGATCTTGACGCGATCCGGATTCATCGCGCGTATCGGCTTTGGGGCGGCCATAGGTTCTCTTTGGTGTGTGCTCCGAGCCGTTTCCACCACTCCGAGCGATACTTATCGCGGCTCACCAGCGTAATCGGAAAGATTCGTTCCCCTCGCAATGATTGAATGGCGCGATGCAGTTCGTCGCGCGTGGCAAATAACCCGAAAAGTGCGGAGCCACTCCCGCTCATCAGAGCGGGTCGCGCACCCAATTTCAGCAGACGCCGCTTAATCGATTTTAGCTCGGGATGCCGGCTGAAAACGACTGTTTCGAAATCATTTTGTCCGTGTGACGTTTCGGCTTCACGCGGCCCCGGCACACTGCCGCGCCACACGGTGGACTGGAAACTAACCATCTTATTTTGTTGCGATTCCGTTGTCAATTCGGCGCTCAGCCGGCGGTAGGCGTCGACAGTCGAAACGTGGATTTCCGGAGCGACTAGGAGTCCCCGCGCCGGCTTGCGGTCGGGCAGTGGGTAGAGTTCGGTCCCGCGACCGAGGGCGACCGCTGTCCCTCCCAGCAGGAAAAAAGGCACGTCGCTGCCGAGCTCTGAGCCAAGTTTGAGGAGTGTTGGCCAATCGAGCGTCTTGCCGGCGAGCGCCGGCAACGCTAGTAGGACGGCTGCGGCATCGGATGATCCGCCACCCAGACCAGCGCCCATCGGAATGCGCTTATCGAGATCGAATTCAACGCGGCCAGTGGTCCGCATGGCGTCGAAGCAGGCATCGGCGGCGCGGACGATGAGGTTGTCGGCGATGTCAACATTTCCGCGGATCACGAGGGCGGTCTTGCGTGCCGGCGTGAACGCGATTTGAATGCGATCGGCCAGCGAAATCGTCTGGAAAACCGTGCGCAGCTCGTGAAAATTGTCCGCGCGGCGGTACAGCACTCGCAGATCAAGATTGATCTTGGCGAACGCAAGAATCGTCGCGGCGCGCGCACCGCCTGTCATTTGTCGTATTGCAACAGGGAAAACACGTCGTAACCGTTCAGCCTGCCGCGGCCTTTGAGGAAGGTGAGTTCCACGACAAAACCCATGCCGGCAACTTTGCCGCCGGCCTTTTCCACAAGCTTCGCCACAGCCGCCGCGGTGCCACCGGTGGCAAGTAGATCATCCACCACCAACACGCTATGACCGCTCTCGATGGCGTCCTTGTGCATCTCCAGGCTGTCCGAGCCGTACTCCAAATCGTAGCTCACGCTGATGCTCTCCGAAGGCAGCTTCTTCGGTTTGCGGACCGGTACGAAACCAGCTCCCAGCGCATACGCCAGCGCGGGAGCGAAGATGAATCCGCGAGCCTCGATGCCGATCACCGTGTCCACATTCGCGCCCTGGTAATGACTCTTCAACGCATCGATCACCTGGCGAAATCCCGGCCCGTTCTTGAGCAAAGTCGTGATGTCGTAAAACAAAATCCCCGGCTTGGGGAAGTTGGGCACTTCGCGTATCAGCTTCTTGAGATCGTCGTGATGGTTCATCAAGCCTCGATTTGAAAGGTATCGTATTGTTGCACGCTGGCGTCGGATTCTTCAACGCCGCGGACATCCGCGAATCGCGGGCCCTTCCACAAACGCCCGGCCAGTTCCGACAACTGTTCGGGAGTCCCCACGGCGTAAACTTCAACGCGGCCGTCGTCGAGATTGCGTGTATAGCCGGTTACGTGTAGATCGGCGGCGTTGCGCTGGGCGAAATAGCGATAGCCCACACCTTGCACGCGGCCTCGAATCAAATATCGCTTGGCAATCACGTTCCGCCTGGACATGGCGCGGGTTTTCAGTAGCGTGTAGCGACGTAATTGTCCAGGATTTCGATGAACTCGGGAACGATGTGCTCACCCTTGAGGGTCTTCAACAAGCGCCCGTCGACAAATACGGGGGCCTTGGGGTCCTCGAAGGTGCCAGGTAGGGAGATGCCGAGATTGGCGTGCTTGGATTCGCCGGGGCCGTTGACGATGCAGCCCATCACGGCCACGCGCATCTCTTCGACGCCGTGGTGCTTTTTCTTCCAGACGGGCATTTTCTCCCGAAGGTAGGTTTGGATCTGGTCCGCCATGTCCTGGAAAAAAGTGCTGGTGGTGCGCCCGCAACCGGGGCAAGCGGTGACTTGAGGTGTAAAGCTGCGAATACCGAGCGACTGCAGGACCTGCTGCGAGACGAACACTTCCTCGGTGCGGTCGCCGTTAGGCAAGGGCGTCAGCGAGGCCCGAATAGTGTCGCCTATGCCCTCCTGAAGAAGGACAGCGAGTGCGGCGGTAGTGGCGACGATGCCCTTCGCCCCCATGCCGGCTTCGGTCAGCCCGAGATGCAGCGGATAATCGCAGCGGCCCGCCAGCGCGCGGTAGACGTCGATCAAGTCTTGTACGCCGCTCACCTTCGCGCTCAAAATGATCTTGTCGTGCGGCAGGCCGTAGCGCTCGGCGGTGCACGCCGATTCGATGGCGCTCACTACCATAGCCTCGAGCGTAACCTCGCGCGCGTCCTTAGGCTCGGCAAGCTGGGAATTCTCATCCATGAGACGGGTGAGCAAAACCTGATCGAGCGATCCCCAGTTCACGCCGATCCGCACCGGCTTCGCATATTCGACGGCCACTTCGATCATGGTGCGGAAATTGTCGTCGTGCTTCTTGCCGATATTCACATTGCCGGGGTTGATGCGATATTTCGCCAATGCCCGTGCGCACTCCGGATATTTCTTCAGCAGGATGTGGCCGTTGTAGTGGAAATCGCCGATGATGGGCACGGGCACGCCGAATTTGTCGAGCGTTTCTACAATACGCGGAACAGCGGCCGCTGCGTCTTCTGTGTTGACGGTTACGCGCACCAGTTCGGACCCCGCGCGCGCCAGCGCCATTACCTGGTTGACCGTGGAAGCGCTATCCGCCGTGTCGGTGTTGGTCATGGATTGGACAACAATCGGATGATCGCCGCCAACCTTCACACCGGATACGTCCACCACAGCCGCTCCACGGCGGCGTTTCACAGCCATCAAACCCTCCGAGATGTCTTGATTTTAGCATCCGGGTCGCGATAGCATGGCCGCTTGCTCAAAGGAGCTACTCGGAATGAAGCGGCGCATCTGGATTCTCAGCACGTTTGCGGTTTTGGCCTTGCTCGCCTTTTTCGTCAGTGGAACCGGCGCACAGCCGGGCACCGTCAAACAGATTGTACCCGGCGTGTGGTTTCGCGAAGGCGACCTGGAAAAAGAAGGCCACTGCAACAACATCATCATCGAGATGAAAGATTACCTGATCGTGGTGGACGCCAATTTTCCTAGCGGGGCGCGGCTGGCCATGGAGGCGGCAAAGAAGGTTTCGAGCAAACCCGTCAAATATGTTTTCGACACGCATCATCATGGCGACCACGCTTATGGAAATCCCGTCTGGACCCAGGCCGGCGCCAAAACACTGGCGTACAAAGGCGTCGCAGAGGAAATGAAGCGTTATGAGCCGGCACGCTGGCAAGCCGCCGCAAAGGGCCGCAAGGATGTTGCCGATATGCATCGCGATGCCCCCGAGCCGCCCCAGCAGACTTTTGACAAGAGCCCGTTCATCTTGAAAGACGCCACGCGTGAGGTGCGCTTTTACTTCTTTGGCTGGGCACACACGCGTGGTGACGGCTTCGTGTATCTGCCGAAAGAGAAGGTGCTCTGCACCGGCGATGCGGTGGTGAACGGTCCTTATAATTTCACGTCCGACGCCAACGTGGGCAATTGGCCCGAGGTCATTCGCAACGCGGAGAAGCTCGACGTCGAGCATGTGCTACCGGGGCACGGCGGATCCGGCGGCAAAGAAGTGCTGGAGGGTGAGCGGCAGTTCATGACTGAGCTGCACTATGCCGTTGCTAAGGCCATCCAAGACGGCAAAAAGCTCGAGGACCTGGTCCCGCCCGGCAGGCCCGTCATGGTTTACGGAAACCTGGTTCCCTCCGTCACTACGGTAGCCCTCCCGGCCAGCGTGAAGAACTGGGTGGGAGATTTTCTGCCCGCCCAGGTGAAAGACACCTACGAAGAAATCACCCAGAAAAAGCCCCACGGAGATTTGCCGCATTAAGTTTTCCCGAAGTCGCGGGCAGGCACTCCTCCTTTTTTTCCTTACTGCCGCTCTGTTCGCGCAGCACGGTGGCGCTCCTCGCTTGCCTCCGCAGACCCAAGCGGTGCTGGATCACATTTCCGCCGCCTCGTTGCGGGGCCACCTTTCCTTCATCGCTTCCGACATGCTCGAGGGGCGGTTCACGCCGTCCCGTGGGCTGGATATTGCAGCGGAATATATCGCCGCGCAGTTTCGCCGCGCGGGACTGGAACCCGGGGGCGATGACGGTTACTTCCAGACTGCCGAGATGCAGGAACTCGAGCCAGCGAAAACCGGGGCCGAAATCAAAATCGAGCAAGGCAGCCGCGTGATTTCGATCCCGCGCGAAAACATCACGCCTCGTTTTCACGACGCGTTAGAACTCTCCGCGCAAATCTACACGGCCAGTCTCGATAACGAGGCCGCCCTCGATCACCTCCAGCCCGAAGACGTGCGCGACCGGGTCCTGATGGTCAAGTTGCCGGAGTTCAACGGCCCCTCGGCCAGCCAGGCGGCCCGCCAGTACGGCACGCTTTTGGGTGTGCTCAGGCGCGTGAAACCGAAACTGACCCTGATGCTCAGTCTCTCCGGCATGGCGGAACTGGACTCAACGCTCATCAATACCGGTGAGAGGCGCTTCGATGAGCCGGTGATCGTTGTGCGCAGCGCGGAAGTTGCGCGTTGGTATGAATCGCTCCGCAACGGTCCCATCGGCGCCACGATCTCGGTGCGCTTGCCCCCGGCCGGGGAGGTCCCGGTGAAGGTGCGCAACGTAATCGGCCTGCTACGCGGGTCGGACCCGGTCCTCAAAGACACATATGTTCTGGTGACAGCCCACTACGATCATCTCGGCATGAATTCAGAAGGCTCCGGAGATCACATCTTCAACGGCGCGAACGACGACGGCAGCGGCACGGTTTCCGTGATCGAATTGGCCTCGGCGCTGGCCGCGCTTCAGCCTAGGCCGAAACGCAGCCTGGTTTTCCTGGCATTCTTCGGTGAGGAAGAAGGCACCTTGGGCTCGCTGTATTATGCGAAACATCCCGTATTTCCGATCGCCAAGACGGTTGCCGACGTGAACCTGGAACAGGTGGGCCGGACGGATGCCACCGATGGAATCAAACTCGCCCAGGTCACCTTCACTGGTTTTGACTATTCCAATCTTCCGCGCGCCTTTCGGGCGGCCGGCGCCAGGACCGGCGTCCGCGTCTTGCCCGACTCGTCTGGAGAGGATTTCTTTGCCCGCAGCGATAACGCCCCGCTCGCCGACCAGGGGATTCCCGCCCACACCCTCGCCGTGGCCTTCGAGTTCCCGGATTATCACCGAGCCGGCGACAAGTGGCAGAAAATCGACTATGACAACATGGCCAAGGTCGACCGCATGATTGCGCTGGGACTGATCATGCTAGCTCAGAATCCGGAACCGCCGAAGTGGAATGAGGAAAACGCGAATGCGACGCGGTACCTCGATGTCTGGAGGGAGCATCACCCTCCACGGTCCGAGTAAATTACGCCACTGGTGCGATCGGCCGCGACGATACCTTCAAATCGTCCTTGGGATACTGGTAGTACTCGGTGAGGTAGACGAATTGTTGCATGTCGCCCTGTTCCACGAGGTTGTCGATGATCGCCCCGTACGGAATCGTGTGGTATTCATTCATCGGCACTTTCGTGCGCGGATTCAATTTGCGAGCTTCGATCGATTTCGTGAGCTCGAATTTTCCCATTTTGGATCTCCGAAAAGCCTTCTATACAGGATCTTAGCTGATCCTCGCGCCGCCAAACAATATATCTAAAGAGGGCCCGCTAGCATCCGCGTAACCGTAGATTTGTCGGCCGCTCCGCGAAGGGTTCCGGCCATTTGGCCGCGATTGAAGAGCATCAGAGTGGGAAGAGCGTGGACGCCGTAGCGCTGTGCTGTGGCTGGATTTTTGTCGATATCGAGTCTGTAAACCTTCACGCGGTCGGCGTAGTCACCCGCTACGGATTGCAGCGTGGGCTCCATTTTCCGGCAGTACCCGCACCAACTCGCCCAAAACTCCACCATCACAGGAGCCTTGGACTCCAGAACCTCCGAATCAAAATTCGCGTCGTTCACCGCTAAGATGTCTCCGGACGGCTGGTGTACTGATTGGCCAATGAGCCGCCACAGGCGAGGTGGCGGAGCGACTTTGTTGGCAGTATTGGTCTGCTCCCGGTCCACCTGATCGGCAGGCAGGCTGCCGTCACCACCGTCTGCACTTCGGAACATGTAGACATCGTTGATCACGACGGGCGCGCCATCGCATTCCACCGTGGTGCCATCTTTGAGCACGAGTTTCCATGGTGTGGCGCCGAGCAGCCAAACGAAACAGGTGAGGTAACACACCGCGAATCGGCGCATACGATTCGAGTGTAGCCGCGCGTCGCGGCTATTTTACAGTAGACAAACGCCTGTTATCCAAGGTTCACAATTCAGCCGGCGATTTGCTTCACCGCCGCCACAGCCCGATCCACTTCCTCCAGCGAGTTGTAGATATGCGGCGAAAAACGCAAACCCTCGGCATCGCCAGACGGCGTCATGGCGATCGCCATCCGGTGCCGTTCCCAAAGCGTATCGTACGCCTGCTTGGTGGGCAGGTTCTTCAAGCGGAATTTCACCACGCCGCCGGAAAGCCGCGGTTCGAGGTTAGTCTTTAGCTCGACGCTAGGGATCTCGCTTAGCTGGACCTTGGCTCTTGTGGCCAGCGCCTGTAAACGGGCTTCGACCGCGGGCATGCCGATCACGTTGATGAAATCCACCGCCGCTTCGAGCGCCACCACGCGCGGGTCGTCGCGTTGGCCGAATACCTCGAGTTTACGCGCGCCCTTCAGATGGTCGGTCCAACCCGCCGTTACGATGGACGGCCAGATTTCCGGAATGCGTTCGTTCCGCACCCAGAGAATACCGGCTTCGAGCGGCCCCATGAGCCACTTGTGCGCGCTGGCGGAATAGGAATCACAGCCAATTTCTCCTAGATTCACATCCAGCGCTCCAAAGCTCTGCGCGCCATCGAGGTGCACGTAAATGTTCCGCCGGCGGGCCAGCGCCGCGATTTCGCGAGCCGGATATTGAATGCCCGTGGTGCTCGTGATGTGCGTGATCGCGATGACTCGTGTGCGCGGCGTGATGGCGCGCTCGAAATCGGCCAGCAGCCTTTCCGCGCTCGTCGCCGGAATCGCGACCGGCAGGGACTTCACCACGAAGCCATCCCGCTGGGCGCGCACCCGCCAGGAATCGTTGTTCGAGGGGTGATTGTGATCCGTGATGAGCACCTCGTCGCCCGGCTTCAGATCGACTCCCTTCACGATGATGTTGCTGCCCTCGCTGGTGTTCCGCGTGATAGCGATTTCATCCGCGGAAACGCGCAGCATCCGGGCCAGCTTCTCGCGCAATGCTTCCCGGAGAGCCACATACTTATCGCGATTCTGGAAAGAGGGATTCGCATGGAAATCGCGCAAGTATTCCAGGTGCCTGTCCATCACCAGCCGCGACGCCGGGCAAACATTGGCCGCGTTGAGATACAGCAGCCCTTCTTCGAGCGGATACTGGCGCTTCACCATCTCCCAGTAGCTTTCATTCCCGGAGTCCGGCAGCCTTGAGGCAGCGGCGGCTTCGAGTCCGGATTCGAATGCGCGCCAGGCTACCGGCACGGCGGCCAGGCGGAAAAAGTCGCGTCGCGTGTTGATCATCAGGCGCCTCCTATGGGTGATTTATTGTACTCCGCCATCCTGTAAACTAAAGTGCATGAAACGACTGGAGCCGGTCATCTGGGCCAAGGGCACATTCTTGACTCCGCAGCATCTCCAGATTCAGGACCGCTTCCTCGAAAACACGCTACAGTTCCGGCTCGACGCGCTCTCCTTCCGGCCGTGGGGTTTTCGACAGCTTCAAGTCAACCAGGAATTGCTGCCTGCCGGAACGTTCGCCATAACCAGCGCATCCGGCATTCTTCCCGACGGCCTGCTGTTCGACATCCCCAACTCGGATCCGGCGCCCGGCCCAAAACCCATTGCCGACCTCTTCGGTCCCGACCAGGAAGAAATTGCGGTGTATCTCTCGATTCCGCAGTATCGCGAGCGCGGCCTCAATATCTCGCCGCCCATGCGCGACGCTGACACGCGCTATCGCGCGGAAGTCGAGACCTTTAAGGATGAGAACACCGGCATGTCGGAGCGGCCGGTGCAGGTGGCACGCAAGAATTTCCGCCTGCTGGTGGAAGGTGAGAGCCGCGAGGGCTGTTCGGCCCTGCGCGTGGCTAGTGTAAGGAAAACACCCGCGGGCACTTTTCAAATGAACCCGCGCTTTGTTCCGCCGTTGCTCGATTACACCGCCAACGACTATCTGGCCTCCATAGCGCGGCGTCTGGTCGAAATTCTTTCCGCGCGCAGCAGTATGCTGTCGGGAACTCGCCGCCAGAAAAACCAGAGCCTGGCGGACTTCACCACCGCCGACATCGCCAATTTCTGGCTCCTCTACACCATCAACAACTATTTCCCCATGCTGCGGCACCTGTTTGAAACGCGAGGCGGGCATCCGGAAGAACTGTACGCCGCTATGCTGTCGCTCGCTGGCGCCTTGACCACGTTCTCACTCAAGATTCATCCGCGCGATCTGCCTCTTTACGATCACGACGATCTCGGCCCATGCTTTACAGATCTGGATGAGAAGCTGCGTTTGCTGCTCGAGACCGTGGTGCCCAGCAACTTCGTGTCTCTGCCCTTGAAGCTGGTGCAACCGGCCATCTACGCGACGCCCATTGAGCAAGATAAGTACCTGGTCAACACAAAAATGTACCTGGCCGTGAATGCCGAGATGAACCAGGCGGATCTGATCAACAAGACTCCGCACCTCATCAAGGTATGCTCGGCGAATCACATCGAACATCTGGTGCGCCAGGCGCTGCCGGGAGTGCCCCTGATGCACGTCGCCACGCCGCCCAGCTCAATTCCCATGAAGCTGAACTTTCAGTACTTCAGCATGAACCAGACGGGCCTGGCATGGGAGGCGATCACGCGCGCGCGCAATCTGGCGGCATATGTTCCCGGCGACTTCCCCAACCCGCAACTGGAGCTGATTATTCTGCTTCCGCAGGTGGCATAAAAGAGTATCCACGCACTCGCGTGGACGGCCGTCAAGCTAGTCAAAGGGGGGCAAATGTTCCGATCGATTGGAATCCTCTGCGTTTTCAGCCTGTGCTGCCTGGCTGGAAACCATCGCCTGCGCGAGGAAACCTCGCAGGCATCCTGTGAGCCTAAAAAAATGACTCCGGCCGTTTATAAGGGTTATGTTTACTGGATCGGCCGTGATGCGGACGACCGCGTAGTTAATGTTTACGGACCAGAGGGCAACCTGGATCTGGTCTTCGTACACGAGGGCGAGGTCAGGAATATCGCTTTCGATACGGACGGTACAGTCGCTGTGTCCTGGGTGGACAGGAATAAGAACACCAGGGGTATTGATTTCCGGGATGTACACGGCCAGGTGACCAAAACCATTGACACCGGGCGCTACCTTGCTTTTCAGCTTGTATTCGCCGAGGATCATTCCCTATGGACCTTTGGGATCCAGGTTGACTCGAGAAGCTACCACGAGCATGAACAGGACTACATGACCGTCCGAAAGTATTCCCGGAACGGTCAGCAGTCGGGTGCATATCTTCCCCGGTCCCTGTTTCCCGGTGAAATACCCCCCGCCTCGTCGGGCTGGCAACAGCACGCTATTCTTATGTCGAAAGACCGGGTTGGTATTTGGCTCGTTCCCCGCGTAGACGGCCCCCCAAAAACCGAGTGGGTGGAGCTCGACCTGAATGGAAAACTGCTGAACCGCAAGCGCTTGGATGAGTTTGATGGGAGCATGTCAATCGCCCTGACCAGCGACGCACGCGTCTATATCCAATGCCGCTATCCGAAGGAAAGCAAGCTCTACGTTCTGGACCGCGATTCCTCCACCTGGCGTCTCATTGACGATTCTCCGCCTGGATACCTAATCGGCGCCGACGAAAACACTCTAGAGTTCGAGGACGCCAGAAGCCCGGTGCACCTTTCCTGGTACGAACCGCCCACTCCCACTGAGAAGGCCGCAGCCGTTTTGCTAAAATAGAAAGGTTATGTCGATTCCCAATGTGAAGCGGTTCCGGCCCTTCTGCCCGACCTGCAATGAGAGCTTCACCATCATGGCTGTGCTCCCGCGCGAGGCAGATGTGAACAAGTATCTAACCGACGCCGTGGCGCGCCACGATCACAAGGCCTTTCAGGAAGCCAAGCAGGCGCATTTCAAGGTCCGCGTCGGCCAGCAGAAGCAGAAGAAAGCCAAGTAGTTTTTGTTTAGAGGCGGGCCTTCACCGTACGCAGGGCCCGCAATCCCTCTTCCGCTACCTGGTCATCTCCGTCGTGGCTCAGCTTTTCCAGGCAGGGCACGGCGTCCTTTCCACCACTCGCTGCGAGAACTCTCGCAAGGTAGATTTTTTCGTCCTTGGTGCCGGTTGCGGCGGCTTGGTAAAGCGGCGGCCGCAACGCCGGATTGCGCGACAGCTCCACCAGGTACGCATACGCCACGCCGCGGTATCCAACCGAATTGACCGTGTTGATCAATAGCTGATACGGGCTGAACTCCGAGATGTCCGTCTTACCCAGCAGCACTTCCGCGAAGGCAAGTGCTAGGCGCGGCGCCATTTTACTCTCGTCTTTGAAGGCCGCATCGATCATGGGCAAGTCGCTCGGATTCCTGAGCCTCCCAAACCCTTCAGCCGCGGCCGCGCGCAGGCCGTCATCCTTATCGTGCAGATATTTCCCGAATACACCGCGGCTTTGCTCGTCAGGAAGCATCGCCAGCGAGGTCAATGCCGCTCGCTTCACCTTGATGCTGCGGGAGTGCTCGAGCACATCAAGCAACTGCGGCACCGACGATTTGTTTTGCAGCAAGCCCACGGTCTCGATGGCGGCAAGCTGCACCTTTTCGTCCAAGTCGCGCAGCAGGAACGCAACTCCCGAAGCCGCCGATTCGTCGCGAATCTTCTGCAGCGCGATGAGCGATTCGTAAATCACCTCGGTATCCTTGGAGCGCAGCGCCGCCAACAGATCCGGAACCGCTGCCTTAGCGCGCAGAATGCCAAGCGCACGGGCTGCGTTGGCACGCGCTTCCACGCTGCCGGATCCGCGTACCAGAGTGCCGAGCGCCTGAATCACATCCTGCCGCGGAATGACGAACGGATCGATCACCTGGTCATTGGTATCGGTGAATTTTCCTTTGATACCAGTGCCGAAGCGCTTGATAGAAGCGCCTAGCCCGTGCTGCACGTAGCCCGGCAGGTAGAAATTCACCAGGCCGTCGGTGGCGCGAATCTGCACCTCGGGGTCTTTATCCGCGATTACCTGAATGAGCGGAGTCAGGCTGCCTTGCGTGCCGATTTCCGTGATGGCCTTAACGGCTTCCACACGGATATCCACATCGGGATTGCCCAGCAACCCTTGCAACTGCGGCAGGGCGCTTGAACCCTGCTTAGCCATGTTGCGGACATCTTTCGGGCGCAGCGTCTCTTGCCCGGCAGCGGAGAAGACTGCGAACACACTTACGCCTGCCAGGAGAACTGCTCGATTGTGGTGCATGTTTTTACTGTAGGACAGGCATTCCTGCCTGTCCATCGCTTGGAGCGTTAAGGCTGAGCCTATCTGACAAACTCCACTTCTACGCGCCGTGGAATCAACCCAGCCTCGTAACCCAGATCCAGGAACTTCTGCGCCGCCTTCGGCACGATGTCGCCGCAATCCACCGTGTAGTGATTGACGTACATTCCCACAAATTTGTCGGCGAGACGCGTGTCCATGTCGCGTGCGAATTGCAGAGCATAGCTGAGCGCTTCTTCGCGGTGATCCAGAGCGTACTGGATGCTCTCGCGCATCAGACGGCAGCACTCGCTTTGGATTTCGCCGGGCAACGAGCGTAGAAGAGCGTTAGCGCCCAAGGGCAGAGGCAGATCAAATTTGGCTTTCCACCACCGGCCCAGATCCAGGATGCGATGCAGTCCTGTCTTGTGATACGTCAACTGAGCCTCGTGAATAATCAGCCCGAGATCGACTGAGCGGTCGCTCACCGCGTCCAGTATTTTGTCGAACGGCGTCACCACGGCTTCAAAATCCGGCTCGTAGATCTTAAGCGCAAGATAGGCGCTAGTCAGCTTCCCGGGCACGGCAACACGCTTGCCACGGACCTCTTCGGGCTCCATGGGCCGCATCCCCACCAACATCGGCCCGTAGCCATCGCCAATACTTGAACCGCTCGCCATCAAGACGTATTTATCCGCCACATGCGGATAGGCATGATAAGAGATCGCCGTGAGATCGTACTGGCCTTCGAGCGCTTTCCGATTCAGCGACTCAATGTCCTCCAGCACGTGCCGCAACGTCACCAGGGAGGATCGGACCTTCTTGGTGGCCAGCGCGTAAAACATGAAGGCATCGTCCGAATCCGGACTGTGCGCAGTGACGATTTCCCTTGGTGTTGCGGGCATGGAGGAGCGGAAAACTCACACCAGTATCACACGGTGTAGGGCACAGAACAAATCATCCGGAAAAACCCCGCGGCAAAATGGAAAAAGGGCGGCCGCATCGTAGATCCCTTGGAACTCGAAGAGCATCGTTGCCGGTCATCGGTGCCGCGCAAGAGCGCGCTACACGTGGGAAACAAGCTCAACCACGTATCATCCGACCGTTCGTCACTCTTCTTGCTGCCCGTCCTCGGGAATCAGGTGCGACCGCCCTCATCCTTGCCCGGTTCTATCTGTGTCACCTCCTGCCGCCGTATTGCGCGGCGCATTTGGCCAGGAACCCGTTACCGAGCTGGTTCCTGATTGAGATTGTGCTCCCCGTGGCTCTGCTTGTCAATAGTGCCGATCGCTTACGATAATGGCTAAGAATTTGAGGCCGAAATTGTGTACGGGGACAAACACTAAGGCAAGGCACTGAATCATGCTGTCCCGCTGGTTTAACAAGAAGGACGTGCCACTCACCGGCGCTCCTGCCGTGCGCCGGCAAAAAACATATTCGGCGCAGAGCGGCTACGTCTACCAGTATTTCTACCAAGGGCAGCGCCCATCGTCCCCCAATCCGGGCACTGAATATGTCTTCGATGTGTCCGCCGACCGCAAGACCTCGGCGCCAGCATCGGTATTCGTCAGCGCGGAAGCCGTGGAGAACTGGCAGAGCCAGACGGGAAGAACGCTGAGCAACGCGGAACGCTATGCCATCGCCAAAATGGCGCTTTTCCAGGCTTTCGATGAGCGCGCGACGCCGGACGCGATGCGCGAAGTGGTCCGGGTGACCCCGGCCGGCGTCCGCGCTATTCTCGAAACCCTGAACATCGACTGAGCTATCATTAAAAAACGGCGCATGTCTTTGCCACCGATTTCGGCGCTCAATCACCTCGGAAACCGGGGCTTTTCTTTCTATCCACCCATCCTCAACATCGAGCACAACGAGTGGTTCTTCCGGCGCGGCACATGGTCGGAGATTTTGGTGGTCAACTCGCGCACCACGCAAGAGATCTGGATTCCGCGGCGATTTTTAGGTGAAGTTTCGCTGATCGAAGATCCCGTAGTGATCGTCGGCCTGGTGAAAGAACTGGAGTACAAGGCCGGCGCGGTCTGGCCGCACCAGCGGCGTGTGATTGAGATGCCCATGGCGGTTGGCGAGCGGCCGCGCCCGCCGCAGCCACGCAACGAGCCACTCGCGCCTGTGATCGGAATTCGCACGGAATCCGTGACCGACTCTCGCGTAGGAAAACTGGTCGGCCTGACGATACTTGCCAGCGCGATCGGCGTGACGTGCTGTATTGGGGTCAGCGTACTGCGCGAGGGATCGCTGAAGCCACGCGCGGCCTACGACGCGGGCGATCAGAAGTATTTGGAGCTCACCGGCAACGATGGCTATGACGCAGTTTTGCGCCTGCTCGGGCCGCCCGCCGAGGACCACTGGCAGACGGCCGACGGTGCGGCTCAAATCCGCCGATTGTGGTATCCGGAGCGCGGATACTCCGTCATTCTGAAGGGCGATTCCCGCAACACCGCCCGCTACATCGGAGCGGTGGATACCAGGGGGAATCCGATTTACCGAAGCGCACTCGGCAACGGCGGAAGTACTTTCTCCGCGCTCAAGAGCCTCAAAAAATTCTGACCATGCCGCAAGCAGCCTCTGCTTCGCGATCCAAGAAAATCTTGGGCCATCTGCTCTGGGCCGCCATTGCGATCTTTGCGGCGTTATGCCTGGCCGCCATCGCGCTCAACCATGGCGAGCGCATCAATAGCGCATGGCTGGTGCTTGCCGCCGCGTCCACCTACACTCTGGGATACCGCTTCTACGCCAAGTTCATCGCCGCACGCGTGATGACGCTCGACAACCAGCGCGCCACTCCCGCCGAGCGTCTGGAAAATGGACACGACTTCGTGCCCACCAACAAATGGATTCTGTTCGGGCATCACTTCGCAGCCATAGCCGGCCCCGGGCCGCTGGTTGGTCCCGTGCTCGCCGCACAATTCGGTTACCTGCCGGGAACGCTGTGGATCATCATTGGCGCGGTACTGGGCGGAGCGGTGCAGGATTTCGTCATTCTGTTCGCTTCCATGCGGCGCGATGGCAAATCGCTTGGACAGATGGCGCGGGAGGAGATCGGCAAGCTGGGCGGTTTCGTCGCGCTCCTGACGGTGCTGCTCATCATGATCATTCTGCTGGCGGTGGTGGCGCTGGTCGTGGTCAACGCACTGGCCGGCAGCCCTTGGGGCACATTCACCATCGCGGCTACTATGCCCATCGCCGTGTTCATGGGCTGGTACCTGCGCTATCGCCGGCCGGGCCGCGTGTTGGAATGCTCCGTCATCGGTTTCCTGCTGGTTGTCGCCGCGATCTTTGCCGGTCAGTGGGTGGCGCAATCGCAGACCTGGGCGCCGGTCTTTACGCTCTCCACAGTGGCATTGGCGTTCTGCATCATTATCTATGGCTTCCTCGCCAGCGCGTTGCCGGTGTGGCTCTTGCTGGCGCCTCGCGACTACCTCAGCACGTTCGTTAAGCTCGGCGTCATCTTTCTATTGGCAGTGGGAATCATTTTCGTGCGTCCCGAATTGGAGTTGCCGGCGTTCACCCGTTTCGCCGACGGCACCGGCCCGATTTTCGCGGGTAAGATCTTTCCGTTCTGCTTCATCACCATCGCTTGCGGCGCCGTTTCCGGATTTCATTCGCTCATCTCATCGGGCACCACGCCGAAGATGATTGCCAAAGAACAGCATGCGTGGCCGGTAGGATATGGCTCCATGCTGCTGGAGAGTTTTGTCGCCGTCATGGCGATGATCGCCGCGTGCGTCATGCATCCCGGTGTGTACTTCGCCGTCAACTCACCCGCTGGCATTGTGGGCGCGACGCCGGCAGCCGCGGTCGCGACCATCAGTTCCTGGGGTTTCCCGGTGACTGTGGCCGAAATGCAGGAGCTAGCCCGCGGTGTAGGGGAGCGGACTCTGTTCTACCGCACCGGCGGCGCACCGTCGCTGGCACTCGGTATGGCCCATATCTTCGCCCGCTCCGGCGGCGGCCAGGCCGTGATCGGTTTCTGGTACCACTTCGCCATAATGTTTGAGGCGCTGTTCATCCTGACGATTATCGACGCCGGCACGCGCGTTGGCCGCTTCATGCTTCAAGACTTGCTGGGGCACGTGCATCCCGCGCTGGGCCGCACAAGCTGGATGCCCGGCGTGATCGCTACGTCGAGTGCGGTCGTCATTGGTTGGGGCTACTTTCTCTATCAGGGCGTCCGCGATCCGCTCGGCGGCATCAACTCGCTCTGGCCGCTGTTCGGCATCGCCAACCAGTTGCTGGCCACAATCGCGCTGTGCGTGGCCACCAGCATCCTGATCAAGATGCATCGTAGACGATATATCTGGATCACTGGTCTGCCGCTTGTCTGGCTCGTGGTCGTGACATTCACGGCTGCCTGGCAGAAGATTTTCTCTCCCGCGCCGCGTATCGGTTTCCTGGCACAAGTGGACCAGCTCGAAGCAGCGCTGCGCTCCGGCGCTGTCACGGCCGCGCAAATGGCGTCAACCCAGACTCTGATTTTCAACTCCCGGTTGGATGCCCTGGTCTGCGGTGTGTTTCTGGTGCTCGTGGCGGTGATACTCGTCGATTCGGTCCGCATCTGGGCGGGCATCCTGCGCGGTACGCGCGAATCGAGAGTGGCCGAGGCGCCGTTCGTGCTTTCGCGCCTCCAAGCGGAGGAAGTATGAAGAATGTTCGGGCCTTCTGTGGGCTGATCCTGGAATTTCTCCGTGAACTCGCCGGCGAAAATGCCTATAATCGTCACCTGAAGGCGCACGGATTGCTACACTCAGCGGAGGAGTGGCGTAAATTCGCCGACCAACATTTCCGCGCCAAGTACGCGCGGCCAAAATGCTGCTGAACCGTCAACGTGAATAGAGGAGGGGATTGCAAATGAAAAGAGGATTATTGTTACTGGTTCCCGCAATGGCACTGGGCCTTGCGGGACATGCGCTGGCTCAGGGTCCGTCTGGCGTAATTAATGCCGAGCCGAATCCTTGCAGAATTAAACCGGGGGAAAAAGAATGCACGTCTCACATCACCTGGGAGGTTCAAGGCGCAAGGCACGCCAAGGTAGTCGTCAAATCGGAAAGCAAAGAGGGTGAGAAGGTCCACGAATTCTCGGGTTCGTTGTCCTGCCGTGGCCATGAATGCCCTGCGCCCTGGATCCGGCCTGATACCCGTTACGTGTTCCGGCTCCTCGATGGCGAAGGCCGCGAGCTCAGCTTGGTGACGGTGACAGCGATCAAAGAAGAGAGATAACCGCTCGCTATTCCTTGTGTGAGATGATCACCTGTCCCGGCGACGGCGGAAGCGGATGCAATTCGCTCACGCCGAATCCGCTGTTCCGGAACATACGGTCGAATTCGGAAAAGGTGTAGGCGTCCCCGCTTTCCGTGGTGCCGAGCATCATCATACTGAACGCGGCCGCCATGGGCGGCGATACACGGTCCTCGTTGGGAACGAACTCGAACGTGAGGGCCCGGCCGCCCGGCTTCAGCGCGGCCGCTACTTTTCGCAGCAGCGTTTCGCACGTCGCTTGATCGAAATGATGCAGGAAGTTGGTGAGCAGGACGATATCGTATCCCTCTCCAAATTCGACTTCGAACGCGCTTCCCGGTAAGACCTGATAGCGCGAGGCCACGCCTGCGCTGACGGCATGCTCCCGCGCAACTTCCAGAACGCGGGCCCAGTCGACGGCCACAATAGTAGCGTTGGGATTCTGCCGGGCGATGGCTATGCCGAACAGACCGTGTCCCGCGGCAATGTCGAGCACCTTCCACGGAGCGCCTTTCTCCGCGCCGGCCAATTTGGCGATGGCCTCGGCCGGCATGGCCATCATAGGCGCCATAGACCGCGCGAACTCGACCCAGATCGGATGATCCGGATCCATCGTGCCGTGAGCACTCATGATCTCGCCACCCTTACGGACGATCGCCGCCAGGTCCTTATACGCGTCCATCAACGTCGGTGAGGCCAGAAACCGCTCGGCGATTCCCATATACGCAGGCGACCGGCGATCGAGAAACATGGCCGTGTCCTGTGTCAGCCCGTAGTTCGACCCGTCTTTTGTCAGAAATCCGATAATCACCAGGTAATCGCAGAGGATGCGCATGCCACGCTCCGAAGTGCGGCAACGGGATGCAATCGACTGTGCCGTGGTATTCCCCTCCCCGATCGCGGTAAACACTTCCAACTCAATCGCACCCTTCAGCGCTGCCGTGCGTTGGTAAGCATTCATGGTCTCGAAGAAGAGGGCCGGGCTGGGAGGAGTCTGGGCTTGCGGTGCGCTCATGAGGTCTACTATATCCTACGGCAACCGCTGGCCATATATCGCGCTTGGGGAGGTCCGTACTATAATGCGCGGCAAATGGCATCCAGGTCCGTGATCATAGTTGCCCTGTTCCTTTTGTGTGAGGGCATTCTTTTTTCGGTTTACTGCTTGCACCCGGGATGGAGCGACAACATCAAGTTTGGCGCAACGGTGGTCGCCGCGACATTTGCCTTGTTTGAATTCCTGCAAAAGAATCAGCACGACCGTTCTGAGAGCGCCGGAGAGTTTATGAAACGATGGAACGACCCGGGTCTCTATAGCGTGCGACTGGAAGTTCGGGCAATCCTGACAAACGCGCTTTTGCTCCAACCTCTCATCAAGACATCGAACAACCCCGCTCAATTCACCGAGGAACAAAACGCCAAGAGAGGGCAGTTAATCGGGGTGCTGAATTTCTTCGAGGAATTGGCGCTCGCGGTGCACAGGAGAAGGGCGGACGAAAGATATTTGTACGGCTTTTTCAGTGATACGGTTCGTATGGTGTGGGAGAAATTTCAGCCCTGGATTAAGGCGGATCGAACCTACAATGGAGGGACTGAACCGCCCGTGCCGGCTGCGGCACCACCAAAAGAAAACACCGATCTCTGGTGCGAATTCGAACGGCTCGAGAACAAGTGGAAGAAGCCGCCCCGCTGGTGGGTTTAGCGACTCGCGTTCTACAGGGTCGGATTGGTGGAGTTGACCATAGCTCTGTGTCCTCTTTGATGCTAGCTGACTTTCCGCAGGTTTTCAACCCCGTCAATCTCCTATGGCCTGCGCCGGTATCCCAGCCGCTCCCATTGTAGTCCTGCAAACTGCGTTCTTTTCCTACCCGCCGCGCGTAATATGTCAATGAGAAGCGCGAAGTGACAGCGAGCAGTTTGGGAGGGTTAGCAGTTCGCGTGGCGGAGGTTCCCGAAAGAGCGGCGCAGGTTG
This sequence comes from Bryobacteraceae bacterium, assembly GCA_035297145.1. Classification (GTDB taxonomy): domain Bacteria; phylum Acidobacteriota; class Terriglobia; order Bryobacterales; family Bryobacteraceae; genus QHXW01. The sequence goes on along the minus strand of DATGZN010000066.1, from coordinate 21,104 downwards.
CGTTACCGGCCTTCGCCGAAATCGTTCGGGAGCACCAGGGCATGGTGTTCAGCCTGGCCTGGCATTTTCTGCGCGACCGCGCGCTAGCTGAAGAACTGGCTCAGGAGGTCTTTTTGGAGTTGCATCGCCATCTGGCTACCATCCAGTCGCCCGAGCACCTGGTGTTTTGGCTGCGGAAGGTGGCCAGTCGGCGGTGTATCGACCAGACCCGGCGCCGCGCGTTCTGGCCCAAGTTCGGCCTGGATGAGGTTCCCGAGCCGGTGGCGAAAACCCGTCAAAGCGATCCCATGTTGTCGCGGACGCTTAACAAGCTGGTGGCTTCGCTGCCGGAAAAGGCACGCGCGGTGGTGATCCTGCGTTATCAGGAGGATCTGGATCCGTCGGATATCGCGCAAGTACTTGATATGCCAGTGGCTACGGTGAAAAGCCACTTGCAGCGCTCGCTGGACATTCTGCGGGACAAGCTGGCGCGAACCGTTGGGGAGATTGCCCTATGAGTAACTTGGAAGAAGATTTGAAAATGGCGTTGCGGCGGGAAGAGCCGCCGGCCGACTTCACAGACCGCGTGCTGGCACGCTTGAACCAGCCGCCGGAGCCCTCCTGGCGGGAGCGATTGTCCGTGCTGATGCGGCCTCCGCGCCTTCAATGGGTTGCAGCCAGCGTGCTGCTTAGCGTGCTGCTCCCGTTCGCGGGAGTGCAATACCACAAGGAACAGCAGTACCAGGCCGAAGGCGAACGAGCTAAACAAAAGCTTTTGTTCGCCGTCCACGTCGCCGGAAGCCGGCTGCACCAAGCGCAGAAGAAAGTTTTGGAAGGCGGCCGGATGGATACACGTTTATGAAGATTCCATGGGTTTTAGCAGTTTCAGTGTTGGTCGGCAGCGCCGCGTATGGGCAGGCGCTCGATCTCAAGAACCTCGATAAGCTCAGCGATAAGGCCAAAGATGTCACCGACGTGACGCTGGACGGCTCGCTATTGAAGTTCGCCGCGAAGTTCCTCTCCAACGACGATCCCGACCAGGCCAAGGTCAAGAAACTGGTGGCCGAAATCAAGGGCATCTATGTAAGGACTTACGAGTTCGAGACCGAGGGCGAGTATACCGAATCTGACCTGGCGGCCATTCGCAATCAACTCCGCTCGCCCGGATGGTCCCGCATCGTCGGCGTACATAGCAAGAAAGAGCGCGACAACACCGAAATCTACCTGAAAACGGGCGGAACGGAACCGGGAGGGCTGGCCATCGTCTGTGCTAACCCGAAGGAGCTGACGGTGGTCAACATCGTCGGCAAGATCGATCTGGAGGAGCTGAGCGAACTGGGCGGAAACCTGGGTGTCCCTAAGCTGGATCTCGATAAGCCAAAAGCAGTTAAGCCTGACAGCAAGAAGGACGAGCACTGATGGGAACCGCAATAGCGCTAGCCGTCCTCACCTGGTACGCCGCCGAGCACCCGGAAGCGCCTGAGGTCATCATGGCGAAGGTGGCGCAGAATCAGGATCGCGCTCAGGAGATGCGCAAGGCTTTCGTTTATCACCAGAGCTTGCTGATCCGTTTCAAGCGAGGCAACGGCAAGTTGGCTCGCGAGGAACAGCGGGAATACACGGTCACGCCCTCCGAAAAAGGTTTTAAGAAGGATCTGGTGAACTTTACCGGGAAATACGAGAAGAGCGGCAAACTGTTCGAGTACAATGAGCCCGGTTTTGAGTACAAGGGCGTGGACATCGATGGTGAGCTGGCGAACGAGTTTGCCAACGATCTGGCCAATGACAAGGAATCGCGCGACGGCATCACCAACGATCTTTTCGCGCTAACCGGGGAAAAGCAGAAGAAGTACACCTTCAAGTTTGAAGGCAAAGAAAACTACCGCGGAACGGAAGTGTACCGCATTACTTTCAAACCGAAGAAAGCGTCCCTATTTGACTGCGATGAAAACGATGAAGGGGGCTGCTGGGCGGGTGAAGCGTTAATCGACACGAAGGAGTATCAACCGGTTCTGGTGACCAGTTGGCTGGCCAAGAGCGTCCCCATGGCGGTGCAGGTGCTGCTGGGCACCAACATCAAGCACCTGGGGTTCAAAGTGGCTTATCAGAAGTTCGCCGACGGTCTCTGGTTTCCCGTCACGTATGGCGGAGAGTTTTACGTGCGCGGCGTTTTCTTTTACAAGCGCACCATCGCGATTTCCGTGGTGAACAGCGGCTTTCAGAAATCCGACGTGACGTCTACGGTCTCGTTCCAGCTTCCAACGGCTCCGTAGCGACGGGACGGTGCTCGAGGCTGACCAGGGCATCTGCAATCATGCTGACCACCTGTTCCTCGGCGTTGCGAGAAGTCTTATTCAACGGCAACACGGACAAATGCAGATGCACTAATTCGTGGACGATGGAAAGCTCCATGTCGGCGGGAATCTTTTCCGGCGGGAGTTCGTAATCGGCAGGGCTCAGCACTTTAATGACGGCCGTGTGATGCGGCGTCGACCAATCGATATGCCCCAGGGTACCTTGCTCCAGGTCCCAAATTCTGACAATCTTAACTTCGATTTTCCAGTCTTCCAAGCGCAGCCGCTTCTGCCAAAGCTTCAGCCAATCCTGTGCTTGATCTTCGGTAACGACCGGCGGCAGCGAGGTGACGCGGTTTCGTGAGGCTGGCGGTTCGGCAACCGCGAGGCCCGTGACCAACAGCAGAATCGTAATGATCCGCACCATTGTATTTCTCTCTAATATTATCGGAATTTTTCAATAAATCGAGAGAAAAACTAATCACTTAGAGGAAATTACTGAATTCGCGCGCGGTGATATAACCTATGTCCACTTCGGCTGCTAACTTAGGCCAACGACAGCGGGCGCCTAGAAAACCTACGGCCCCGACGTGTTACCCTTGAAGTTTCAAAGCAATCTTGCGATATGCCCGCTCGCCTGAGCGAAGCCATCGTTTTGCAGACCTACCCGTTCAAAGAATCGGATCTGGTGGTGAGCTTTCTGACGCGGGATCAGGGAAAGCTGCGCGGAGTTGCCAAACGGGCGCGGCGGCCCAAGAGCAATTTCGGTTCCGGTTTGGAACGGCTCTCGCAAGTGAAGATTTCGTACTTCCAGCGTGAGACGCGGGAGCTGGTGAATCTGGACGGCTGCGAGTTGATTCGCTCGCAGTTTGGATTGCTGGGAGATTACGGCGCCGCAGTGGCGCTGGATTACCTGGCTGAGATTTCCGAGCAGTTGCTGCCGGCAGGCGAGCCGAACGAGCGTTACTTCCGGCTGCTGGTGACGGTGCTGGATCATTTGCGATCGGGTGCGGCCGGGAGCGTGTGGCGCAGCGTAACCTACTTCAGTTTGTGGGCCGTGCGTCTGGCGGGAATTCTTCCGGAGCTGCACGTTTGTATCGGATGCGGTAACTGGCTGGACAATCCGGAGGCGCGTGAGCAGGCGTTTTTCAGCCGCTATCGCACGGGCCTCTACTGTGGGCATTGCCGGAGAAGCGCGGAATTGGGAAAGACCTGGGATTTGAGCGTGACATCGAGAGATATCGCCGAAGAGATGCTACACAAACCGGTGGCACAACTGGCGCACACGGACTGGCGACGCGAGACCGCCTCGGATTTGCGCCACTTTCTCGTCCGGCAGATCGAGAACCATATTGAGCGGCGGCTGATCACCGCGCCTGCGCTGGAAGCTGCATAGGGAATGGATTCCTACCAAGAGATCATCTTCAAGCTGAAGAAATATTGGTCGGATCGCGGCTGCATCATTCAGGAGCCGTACGATCTGGAAGTCGGCGCGGGGACCATGTGCCCGGAAACATTCCTGCGGGTGCTGGGACCGAAGCCGTATCGCGTGGCTTACGTGCAGCCCAGCCGGCGTCCGGCGGACGGCCGGTACGGCGAGAATCCCAACCGGCTCTATAAGCACATGCAGCTTCAGGTGGTGCTGAAGCCGTCGCCTGCGGCCGTGATCGACCAGTACCTGGGCAGCCTGACGGCGATCGGTATCGATCTGCGCAAACACGATATCAAGTTTGAAGAGGATAACTGGGAATCGCCAACGCTGGGGGCGTGGGGCGTGGGCTGGCAGGTGATGCTCGACGGGCTCGAGATCACGCAGTTCACGTATTTCCAGCAATGCGGCGGGATTGATCTGGACCTGGTGCCGGCGGAGTTGACGTACGGGCTGGAGCGGCTGACGGCGTTTCTGCAGGTCAAGGATAGTGTGTACGACATCGAATGGGCGCCGGGCGTGAGTTATCGGGATGTGCGCTTCGCGGATGAGCTGCAGTTCTCGGTCTACAACTTCGAGATGGCGGACGTGGGGATGTTGTGGAAGTTGTTCGAGCTGCATGAGGGGGAAGCGGCGAGGCTGCTGAAGATGTTCGATCCAAAATCCGCGGACAAGGCCCGTTTCCCGCTGCTGCCTACCTATGAACAGGTCCTCAAATGCTCACACCTGTTCAACACGCTCGATGCCCGCGGAGCGATTTCGGTGACGGAGCGCGTTGCCGTAATCGCACGGGTGCGCAAGCTGGCGGTGGGTGTCGCTGAGGCTTGGATGGCGCAACAAAGCGCCGATGAGCTCGTGGAGGCCGCGCAGTGAGCCTCCCGTTTCTGCTGGAGATCGGGACGGAAGAGATTCCAGACTGGATGATACCCACTTGGCTCGGAGAATTTCAAGCTCACGTAAAGGAGTTGCTCCGCTCAAATTCTCTCGGGGGCCAGATAACCTGGGTGGAAGCGACACCAAGGCGGATTGCGCTTCGCGTCAGCGATGTTGCCGAACGCCAACCTGACTCTTACGTGGGAACGCCGGGACCCCGAGTGTCGGCCGGGGAGAATGCAAAAACTCACTTCGCCGAAAAGATGGGAATACCGCCGACAGAACTTGATGTTGAGCCTAACCCGAAAGGCGACTACTACGTGGCTCGGAAGCACCGTCTGGGCAGACCCGCAATCCAAATCCTCGCGAACGCACTGCCCGAGCTGGTTTTGCGGATTCGATGGCCGAAGACCATGTACTGGACCGCGAAAAACGGTTCCCGATTTATCCGACCGATACGTTGGATCGTTGCGCTACTGGGAGATGTGGTCGTCCCTTTCGAAATCGCTGGAGTGAAGTCCGGAAGCGTCACATCGGGGCATCGCATCCTCGGCGCCGCGCAGATTCCGGTCACAATCGAGAACTACGAGCAGAAACTGCGCGAGAACTTCGTCATCCTTTCTGCCAAAGAGCGGGAAAAGCGCATTCGCGATGGTGTGGGAGAGATGCAAGACGAGGGTCTCCTGAAAACGCTCGCCTATCTCACCGAATATCCGAGTGTAATTTCCGGCAGCTTCGACACTGAATACCTAAAGCTCCCCGCAGAAGTGCTCGTAACGGTGATGAAGCACCATCAGAAGTATTTCGCCGTTTATGAAAACGGACAACTGACAAACCGCTTTCTGGCCGTCACGAATACCGACGGCGATCCCGAGGGCCTCATCCGCCGGGGCAACGAACGTGTCCTGCGGGCGCGGTTCAACGACGCCAAGTTCTTCTGGGAGACGGATCAGCGGAAGAAACTGAGCGAGCGTCTGGCCGATCTTGCTCACGTCACGTTCCAGGCCAAACTCGGCACCTATCTGGAAAAGACTGAGCGAATCAAGGCATCAGTCAGAGATTTGGGCGGCGACGATGCTGCGATTCGCGCGGCTGAGCTGTGTAAAACCGATCTCACCACTGAATTGGTGAAGGAGTTTACCGAACTCCAGGGCGTCGTCGGCGGTCTGTACGCGCGTGAGCAAGGCGAGCCCGAGGAAGTCTGGACCGCGATCTACGATCACTACAAGCCCGTCAGCATGGACGATTCGATTCCGCGCAATCGCGCCGGACAGCTGGTATCGATTGCGGACAAACTCGACACGCTGCGCGGTTGCTTCGGGATCGGACTGATCCCTACGGGGTCAAAGGATCCGTTCGCTCTTCGTCGCGCGGCGCAAGGAATCGTAAAAATTCTCGTCGGGGGTAAGCGGAGGGTAAATCTCTCGACCTTACTGCGGTTACCTCAACTTTTGTCGCAGCATCTGAAACAGATTGCCAGTGGCGAACTCACGGAGTTTGGACCACCACAATCTGCGGGTCTGAGCGCTAAAGAGATTTCGCTGCTGGAGTTCTTTCTCGATCGCATCCGCTATTACTTCAAAGACATTCGCGGTTTCAAGTATGACGAGGTCAACGCCATCCTGGCTTCAGGGTGGGATGATCTTGTGGATGTCGAGGAGCGGCTCATCGCGATTCAGGCCGTTCGTCCGACCGAGAACTTCGAGCCGCTCGCGGCCAGCTTCAAACGCATCCAGAATATTTTGAAACAGGCCCAGTTCACGGGCAACGGGGGCGCGATCGACGCCGCGCTGATCGAGCCGGGGCCGGAATCCGATCTCTACCACGAGTTCCAAAAGGTGCGCGGCACGTTGGCGAACCTGCCATACCGGCCCGCATTGGAGTCGATTGCTTCGCTTCGTCCTAAGGTTGATTTATTTTTTGACAAGGTGCTGGTGAACGCGCCGGACGCGAACATCCGGCAGAACCGGCTCATGCTGTTACATACCCTGCTGGCGGAATTTTCCACCATCGCGGATTTTTCTGAAATCGTTACTAACGCATAGGAGAACAGAATGACGAAGTACGTGTACTCGTTCGGCGGCGGTACGGCCGACGGCGACGGAAAGATGAAAGATGTGCTCGGCGGCAAAGGCGCTGGGCTGGCGGAGATGTCGCGGGCAAAACTTCCCGTGCCTCCCGGCTTCACCATTTCAACGGACGTTTGCAATCTGTACTTCGAGCGCGGCAACAAAGTGCCGGCCGAGGTGGATACGCAGATGAACGAGGCGCTGGCGGCGCTCGAAGGCAAGATGGGCCAGAAGCTCGGCGCGAACGACAATCCGCTGCTGGTGAGCGTGCGCTCGGGCGCGAAGTTTTCCATGCCGGGCATGATGGACACGATTCTGAACCTGGGTTTGAACGACCAGAGCGTCCAGGCGCTGGAGCGCAAGAGCGGCAATCCGCGGTTCTCGCAAGACTGCTACCGCCGCTTCATCCAGATGTTCGGCAATGTGGTGCTGGATATCGAGAAGCACGATTTTGACCAGATTTTCGACGCGCGGAAGAAGAAAGCCGGCGCCAAGTTCGATACCGATCTGACGGCGGACGATCTGAAAGCCGTCATTGTGGATTACAAGAAACTGGTGCAAAAGAAAACCGGCAAGCCGTTTCCGCAGGATGCGCGCGAGCAGCTGGCAATGGCGCGCGACGCCGTGTTCCGCTCCTGGAATGGTAAGCGTGCGATCACTTATCGCCGCATGAACCAGATTCCGGACAGCCTGGGAACCGCGGTTAACGTGCAGACCATGGTGTTCGGCAATCTGGGCGAGACTTCGGCCACAGGCGTGGGCTTCACGCGTAATCCTTCGACCGGCGAGAAAGCCTTCTACGGTGAGTTTCTGATCAATGCGCAAGGCGAAGACGTGGTGGCAGGTATTCGTACGCCGCTGGATATATCGGAACTTCAGAAGGTAATGCCGCCGGTCTACAACCAGCTCCGCGAGATCACCACGAATCTGGAAAAGCATTATCGCGACGTGCAGGATTTCGAATTCACCGTGCAAGACGGCAAGCTGTACATGCTGCAAACGCGCAACGGCAAGCGCACGGGGCCAGCGGCAGTGCGCATCGCGGTGGATATGGTTGGCGAAGGTCTCATCAGCAAGGAAGAGGCCGTGCTGCGCGTGGACCCGCAACAGCTCGATCAGCTTCTGCATCCGGTGCTCGATCCGGCCGCGAAGAAGACGCTAAATTTGCTGGCAAAGGGCTTGCCGGCATCGCCAGGCGCCGCGGTGGGCCGCGTGGTGTTTACGGCGGATGAAGCCGTGGTGCAGGCCGTAAAGCAGCCCGTGATCCTTGTGCGCGCCGAAACCGTACCCGACGACATTCACGGCATGGAAGTGGCGAAGGGCATTCTGACATCGCGCGGTGGCATGACCAGTCATGCAGCCGTGGTGGCGCGGGGCATGGGAATACCGTGCGTAGCGGGCGCTGGTGAACTCGAAGTAAACGAGCGCAAGAAAGAGCTGACCGTCAACTCGAAGGGCAAGAAGCTGCTGCTCAAGGAAGGCGACTGGCTGTCGCTCGACGGCTCGACTGGCGAAGTTTTCGCGGGACAGGCTCATACCATCGACGCCGATCCATCCTCCGGCGTTCTCAAGACCTTCATGGAATGGGCGGATACGTTCCGCGGCTCGTTCGGCGTGCGCGCCAATGCCGACATCCCGCGCGATGCGAAGGTCGCCCGCCGCTTCGGCGCCGAAGGAATCGGGCTGTGCCGCACCGAGCACATGTTCTTCGCCGAGGACCGCATTCCGCACATGCAGGCCATGATCCTGGCTCGTGATGAAAAATCGCGGCGGAAAGCGCTACTGAAGCTGCTGCCGATGCAACGCGCCGATTTCGCAGGGCTGTTCAAGGAAATGGACGGCTTCCCGGTGGTGATCCGCACGCTCGATCCGCCACTGCACGAGTTCCTGCCCAAGCGCGAAAACCTGATGGTGGATCTGGCGCGATTGCCGCACGCCGATACCAAGGCGAAGAAGGAAATGTCCGAGCGTTACGGCATTCCGGTGGGCCAGTTGAAGAAGGAGATACCCACGCTTCTCGGGCGCGTCGAGGAGCTGCACGAATTCAATCCCATGCTGGGCCATCGCGGCTGCCGTCTCGGCATCACCTACCCGGAGATCACCGAAATGCAGGCGCGCGCCATTTTCGAGGCCGCTGTACAAGTTTCGAAGAAGGGCGTCAAAGTCATTCCCGAAGTGATGATCCCGCTCATTGGCAGCGTACAGGAACTGGAACACCAGAAGAAGATCGTGGTGAAGGTTGCCGATGAAGTGCTCGGCAAAGCGGGCAAGAAAGATCTGCACTACATGGTCGGGACCATGATCGAAATCCCGCGCGCGGCGCTGACCGCGGATAAGGTTGCGACCGAGGCCGAGTTCTTCAGCTTCGGCACCAATGACCTGACGCAAACCACTATGGGACTTTCGCGCGACGATTATACGAAGTTCCAGAAGGATTACGAGACCGCGAAGATTTTCAAGAACGATCCCTTCGCGGTGCTGGATCAGGAGGGAGTGGGCAAGCTGATCGAGATGGCTGTGAAATTGGGCCGCGCGACGCGCAAGGACCTGGAAGTGGGCATCTGCGGCGAGCATGGCGGCGAGCCGAATTCGGTGCAGTTCTGCTATCGAGTGGGAATGAACTACGTTTCCTGTTCACCCTATCGTGTGCCGATCGCGCGGCTGGCGGCGGCGCAAGCGGCGATTTCAGGGGATAAAACGGAAACCATGCGGACAGCGTAGAAGGCTCCGAGCGTTGAACCCGAGCCGTGACCGGAAGGGGCGGTCAAATCCCGATTTCGGGGCACCGCTTTCTTCGGGCGCGGCTCAGCAAGCTATCGCGAACAGGTCAGCTTTCACTGGCGGGCATGAGCTTCTTCACGGCTCAGGCGGCGAGCGGCGTCGATTCCGTTGATACTGCCGATCCCTTTCCATTTGCGGAACGCGGGCCAGTACCCATCACTCAGACGCATCTGAGTTTCCAGTATGGAGCCAATCAGCTTGGATACCGATGTGTTCTGTTCGGACGCTTTCCTGCGGACCCACTGTGCGATTTCGTCCGATAGTCCGATGGTTATGCGCACGGTCGTAGCGTAACATAAGCGTGAGATCTCACCGGGGGCAATTCGGTGACAGGCAACGAAATTCCGCAATCAGATCTGTAGATTTTTCGGCCGCGTGCCGCTGGAATTTCGAAGCCAGTCACCGAATTGCGACGTCAGCAGACTTCGAAGACCCTTACCACGCAGCCACTATTCGCGCAGACCACATGCGCGGGGCGGCGAGCGCCGTTCCCGAGAATAGTCCGGCGAAGTTGATCACGTTCAGGCGGTCGGTCAGGTTCAGAACGTCAGTCTGGAAGCGAAGGGAGCGGGTGTCGCGCTTCCACAGGTCCACCCCCGCTGACGCGTCGAGGGAAAACGAGGGTCGCACGCGCCCGGCCGAGAAGTTCACGCGATTGACCACCGCCTGCCCGTATTCCGCAATCAAATCGTTGGTGTTGACAGGCCCGTCGAGCTCGATCGGCAAGCCGCTGTCGTAGCTGGCGCCGAGAGCCAGCCAGAAACGCCGGCGCACTTGATAGCGCATACGGCCGCGCACGGTGTTGCGCTGGTCCTGCGAATCCGGGAAACTCGCGGTCGAGTGCAACAGATCGGCTGCGTCTTCCAGGAAAAGCCCTCCCGTCACCGGCAGGCGGGCAATTCCGGCCATGTTGGAGTAGGAAATGAATCCAGAAACCGGCCCCCAGCGCGGGATTTCCAGCTTCACTTCGGCGCCGTGAATTTGCGCGCTGGCAAACGCGATGGGGAAGCTGACGCCAGTGTTGAGCAGCAGATCGTCGTCGGAAAAATCGCGAATGCGACGTTCATAGAGGCTGGCCTCCAGGCGCACGCGGCCGAACAGAGACTTGCTGAGCCCGGTCTCGTAGAAATCGCCGCGCGAGGGCCGAACCGGCAGACCCATCGCGGAGTTGGTGAGATGCTGAGCCGCCGCGGAACTGGCCAGCAGCAGGTTCTCGATGGCCGGAACCTCGAAGGCGCGGTCATACGACGCCCGCAGCACCAGCCCGGCCCGAGGCCAGTACCAGGCAGCGGCCAGCCGCGGGCTGACAGCCGAATCGTTCACCAGCAGATGGTAGCCATCCCAACGCACGCCCGCATTGAAAGTCCACCGTCCTGCGCGGATGGTGTCCTGCACGAACGCGGACTCCTCCATGCGGTTGGCGCGCTCGGAAAAAACAAACACGGGCGGCACATCGGGCGCGAAGAAACTCGCGTCGGTGATCTGATAGTTGAAGTTTTCATGGATGGACGTGCGAATTACTTCTCCGCCAGCCTTCCATTCATTCACGCTTTGGTGCGCGGAGATGGCGCCTCCGGCGTAGCTTTCGCGGAACCCGCGCTGCTGGGCTGCGAAAATCGGGGTGGCTAGAGCATTTGACCACAGGCCGGCGCTCAAATCGCGAACCGCCGCGCGAACGCTGGCCAACAGCCACGGTGAGAGCGTGCGCTGATACGATATCTGCCCGTCGATTTCCTGATTGCGGCGATCCTGCCGCTGTCCCGCGGCGAACTGGAGCCGTTCGTCCGGTACCAGAAACCCCGTACGGTTCTCGGTGACCGCAACACGCAATCGGTCCTTGTCGTCGAAGCTGGTGGAGAAGTGGGCACTGCCGCCGCCGCCGGTGGATTTGTTGGTGTAATTCTCAGGAACCGGCGGATCGAGATAGCGGTCTGTATGGTCGGAGTCCAGGCTCACTCCCGCAACGACGCGACCGCGCGCATACTGTGCCGAAACATTGCCCTCAGCGGTGGAGAAACTACCGCCATCGAATCCGGCTGATCCGTGCCATCCCGCGCGTGTATCTTCTTTCGTGGTCACTTCGATCACGCCGCCCAGCTTCCGGCCGTACTCGGCAGGATATCCGGCGGTCCGCACGGTCATCGACTGGATGTCATCCGCATCCAGACTGGGGGCAAACGCCGGCGAGCGATTGTCGATGATGGGAAAACCGTCCAACACGTATTGTGTGTTGTACTCGGCGCCGCGCGGATGGAGCACGCCGTTGGATTCAAGGATCCAGCCGGGCTGCGACTCGACCAGGTCAATCACTCCCCGCCCGGGTGTGGCAGCCGGCCGGTCCTGCAATGTTTCGCCACCAAGGTAATAAGCCGGCGCCGTGCGCTCGGCATCGATCAGGGTAGCCGAATCCTCAACCACCATGGTCGTTTCGATCTGCGCTAAGCGCAGTGTGACCGTGTAATCTCGCGGCACCTCCGAGCGAATCTCCACGAGGGCCGAGTAGGAGCTGAATCCCGCGCGTTCAATTTTCAAGCGGTACGTGCCGAACGGCAGATTCCGCGCCGTGAAATGGCCCTGATCGTCGGTACTGAAGTTTTGTTGGAACTGGATCGCCTGGCTGAGCAGGGAGCCGGAGGCTTCTAGCGCCGAGCCGGTGTCATCCAGCACCTGTAGGCGCAACTCACCCCTTCCGCGTTGCCCATACAACGCGGCGGCAAACAAGATCAGGCCCCACCAGCATTTCAAAGCGCGGGATCCCCCCTTTCGATCTTAGCGAAAAAGGGATTCCGTCCCGCGCGTGAGGCCTACTTCAGGGTGCGGACGAACGCCACGACGTCATCCACCTGCTTGGCGGACAAGCCCGCGACCGCTTTCATTTTGCCCTTGCCGTCCGTGATGATCTTCTTCAGGTCGGCGTCGGACTGTGCCTGCACTTCCTTCGACCCGAGCGGGCGCATCTCAACCTTCATCATCTTGGCAATCCCCGGATTGCCCTGCCCCGATGCGCCGTGGCAGCTCTTGCATTTGGAATCGAAGACTTCTTTACCCTCAGTGGGTCCCGCAATCGCCGGAACCACTGAGACGCCGAGTAACACGGCACAGCTGAGAATGTGAGCTTTCATAACGTCATCATGGTATCGCGATTCCGTTACGTGCGGTACGCTAGTCAAGGCTGAAGGTGACGCCTTGAGGCGCCTTCCAGTCAGCACCTGACGCACGTCAGTAGTGATACCGGCAGGCCAATATCCGAATCCTATCTTCGATCACTTGGTATACGAGCCGATGTTCTTGATCGATGCGCCGCGACCAGCAGCCCGTCAACTCGTGTTTTAGCGGTTCCGGCTGACCCGTGCCCTCGAACGGCTCGCGCTGAACTTCCCGGAGCAATTTAATGATTCGCAGGGCTTTCGCTCGATCTGTCTCAACCCACCAAGCTAGGTCTTCGAACGCAGCCGGATCAAATTCCAAGCCTCTCATGGGCTTCCTCGATGGAAATTCCCCCTTTGCGACTCTTCGCTTCCGCTAGTCGCCGCTTCATGGTCTCACTCTTGAGAAGATAGGCGGTTTCTCTTTCGGATTCGATTTGTCGCCAAAGGTCGATCGGCACAATGACACTGATGGGGGTGCCGTTCTCGTCAGAGACGTATTGGATTTCGTCCGCGGCCACTGTCTTGATTTTATCCCGTTTCACGCGCCGCTAATACCGTCGCCTCCGTCTAACGCGTAAAACCTCGCTGCCGTTCCTCCCAGCAATTTATCGCGCACTTCCATAGGCTGCGGCCCAACCGACTGCGTGAACGCCGCCAGCACTTCTTTCCATGTCCCGGCAAGCGTGCACACTGGCCAGTCACTGCCAAACATCAGCCTGTCCGGACCGAACTGCGAAAACACATGCTGCACGTAGGGGCGCAGGTGCTCCGCTTTCCAGCCGCTTGGATCGTCCTCGGTGATCATCCCGGAAAGCTTGCAAAACATGTGCGGCATCTTCGAAGCCGCTTCCATGTCTTCGGCCCATCCGTCCAAACGCTGCGCCGCAATCGGTGGTTTCGCGATGTGATCGATCACCATGCGCAGCTCTGGAATGCGCTCCGCGACGCGTGGAACCAGCGGCAAATGCTGCGGCCGCAACAGCAGGTCGAACGGAATTCCACGGAGGGCGAGTTCTCCGAGGCCACGCAGCACGTCATCGCGGATCAACCAAGCCGGATCCGGCTCATCATGCACCAGGTGCCGCACGCCCTTGAACTTTGGATGCTGCTGCAGCTCATCGAGCGTCGCGCCCACGCGCGCATCCGTCAGATCTACCCAGCCCACTACACCGAGGATGAACTGGTGCTGCTTGGCCAATTCGAGCAGCCAGCGGGTTTCCTCGATCACCACATTCGCCTGCACCACCACCGACCCATCAAACCGGTTGCGCTTGAGGATCGGCCCCAGATCGTGCGGCAGGAAATTGTGGCGCAAGGGTGAATCGCCCTTGGGCATCCACGGATACTGGAGACGGTGAATGTCCCAGAAGTGCTGGTGGGCGTCGATGCGCATAGGTCAACGATTCGCGCCTGGGAACGTGAACTCGCGTATGAGTGGGGGATTTTGGTCGAAATCGCTATAGCGGATCCACGTGGGCCGCACGACGAAGTAGACAATCCCGGGCCAACTCATGCGCGCGGGACCGTCCAGGTACGCTTTGAAATATATTTCCTGGTACCGTTCCAACTCCGGTGATTTCAGCTCTTCGGCTTCGCCTTCATATTGGACAGTCTGCTCGCCTGCACCCCAGCCGCCGATAACGAAGGAGCACGCGTGCCGGGCGATGAGGTTCGGATACTTGCGAGAACTTTTGACCGTATCGAAGACGATCTCAAGCTTTTCCGTGACGGCGATTCCTATTAGCGCCGCTTGCGGCGCGCCGCGTGGACCGGTCGTGCCAAGCACTCCAAGCTTACATTTCGCCAGGAAAGAATGAACATCAGCCTCATTCATGGAGAAGTCCGCGATAGAGTGTATCCGATCCCTTCGCGAACTGTCCAGGCGTGGCGCATTATATTGGGTGCATGGCCAGTGACACCGCCACGATCCCGCGCCCCCTGGACCGTGCCGAGGCGTTCTGCGCAAAGTACGGCCTCAAGCTTCCCATTCTGCTTGCTCCGATGGCGGGCGGGTGCCCGGCCAACCTCTCTGTCGCGGTGGCCAACGCTGGCGGGATGGGCGCGATGGGTGCGCTTCTCACACCCGCAGAGGGCATCCGCGCTTGGGTACGCGAGTTCCGCGCCACGAGCGGCGGCCCTTTTCAGTTGAATGTCTGGATTCCCGATCCGAAACCACGCCGAGATCCCGATGTCGAGTCCCGAGTCAGACAGTTTCTGGAAGCGTGGGGCCCGTCCGTACCGTCCTCGGCCGGCGATGCTGTCCCTCCCGATTTCGACGCGCAATGCGAGGCGTTTCTGGAGACGGCCCCCACCGCGGTCTCGTCCATCATGGACGTCTTCCCGGCTGCCTTCGTGCGCCGCCTGAAACAGCGCGGAATCGCCTGGTTCGCGACCGCCACCACTCTAGCCGAGGCAAAGATCGCGCGGGACGCCGGTGCGGATGCGATCATCGCGCAGGGATATGAAGCCGGTGGGCATCGCGGCTCGTTTGATCCGGCAACTGCCGAGCGGCAGTGTGTGGGTCTGTTTTCTCTAGTGCCGCACCTGGCCGATCACATCGATCTGCCTATCATCGCCGCCGGCGGAATAGCCGATGGGCGCGGTGTAGCTGCGGCGTTGACGCTAGGCGCGAGCGGAGCCATGCTCGGGACGGTGTTTCTGCGCTGTCCAGAGGCCCAAACGCATCCGGCCTGGGCCAACGCTCTCCAAGGCCTCGCACCCGAAGGTACCACTCTCACACGCGCCTTCACCGGACGTCTCGGCCGCGCCATCGGCACCGACTATGTGAAAGCGGCTGCATCGCCAGACGCTCCTCCACCCGCTCCCTACCCCGTGCAAAGAGGTCTCACCGCCGCCATGCGGCAGGCCGGCGCCACCACCGGCGATTTCCATCGCATGCAGGTTTGGGCCGGCCAGTCCGCGGCGATGGCTAAGCCCGTTCCGGCCGGGGATCTCGTCCGGCAGATTTGGGACGAGGCACAATGGCTTTTCGCGCAGAATGCCGGAGTGAAATGCCGGTAAGAACAGAGAAGTGTCGCATCGTATGGCGCCGCCGGTCACGTTGAAGAGCCGCGTGCTTGGGTGCTTGCTGGGCGGTGCGCTAGGAGACGCATGGGGCGGTCCATCCGAAGGCAGAGCCGGGCCCCTGCGGTTTGAGCTTCCTGCCGGGCCGCTCCTGTCTGATGACACGCAGCTCACACTAGCAGCTTGTGAGGCGATCATTGAGAGTGGATGTGTTGAGCCTGAGAACGTTGCCTCGCACTTATCGCGCTGGTTTCAAGCCGGACGCATTCGTGGCGTGGGCTCAAGCACCTTAAAGGCGTTGCGAGACCTCGCCGCTGGAACACATTGGGCCCTGGCTGGAGCGCGGGGCGAGTTCACAGCAGGAAACGGCGCTTCCATGCGAATAGCGCCGGTAGCGTTTCTTCTCGACCCGTTCGATTCGCAGCATCGCGTCCTGATCCGCGATGTCTGCCGGATTACTCACCACAACGACGAGGCGTACGTCGGCGCCCTGGCAGTTGTGCTCGCGATCCGCTCGGTGATAATGGGCACGTGGTCACAAGACCGGACATTCTTGCACGCCGCCGTCGAAGGCCTGCCGGACTCGGCCGTTCGTGATCGCATTGAGGAACTGCTCTTGCTGAACTTGCCAGCCTCGGAAATCGCAGGCCGTTTCGGTGCAACCGGACACGTCGTAGATAGTGTTCCACTTGCGCTGCATTGTGCACAGTCGATCACGTCGGAGCCGCTTCAGGCTGTACTTGCTCGGACAATCAGTCTCGGCGGAGATATCGATACTATTGCCTCGATTGCTGGGCAGCTCGCTGGAACTGTTGCCGGTTCCAATGGCGTCCCGCATGAGCTTGTCGCTGATATTGACGGCAGCGACGAACTCTTTTCGATTGCCGACGCGTTCGCCGAATTCGTCGACAATCACGGCCCTGCCCTCATTACCAGGTCCGCCACCTGAAGCGCCAGCCTGCCCGGATCAATATCCGTGCGGCTACACAAAATGATGATCGTCAACTTCTCCCGGGTGAATCGCTCGACCGCCGTGCGAAATCCCATCGTGCTGCCGAAGTGCCACATCCGCGCGTGGGAATTGTAAGGATCGAGAAACCATCCGAACCCGTATGCAACCGGTTTGCCCGGATTCAGATTATCGTCGCCGGGAGTTTCCGGCCAGTGCGGTTCGGACCCGTCTGCCAGTGTTACTGGCTGCAATGCCGCTCTCATCTCCTCTTGACTCAGTAATGAGTGGTTCTCCAGGGCCGCATCCCACTTCGCGAGATCGTCGAGATTCGAGTAGATACCTCCATCGCCCAGAGTCGCCGATGTCGCGCTTTGGTCCGACTCAATGAAACTGCCCTTTTCTTTGGTGTGCCCGAACGCGCGATTGGGCACCCTGTTCTTCCCTTTCACGTTAGCCAGCGAGCCGGTCATATGCAGTGGTTGAAAGATGCGATCGTGCAGGAATTGCGGGAATGGAACTCTGGAGATTCGCGCAACGATCAACCCCAGCAAAACATATCCGGAGTTGCTGTATGCCCAGCTTGTTCCGGGCGCAAACTTCGGCTTGGCCTGTTCGAGCAGACTCAGCACTTCTTCATCCTGAATCTGATGAGTGGGCGTCCAAGTGTCTGTCATAAGATCTTCGTAATCCGGCAGCCCTGACGTGTGAGTCAATAAGTGGCGGACCGTGATTGCCCGCCCATATACGGGAAAATCGCGAAGTATATCAGTCAGTGGCGTGTCATACCTAAGCTTGCCATCATGCACCAGCAGCATCGTCGCCATCGCCGTGAACTGCTTGGTACACGAGGCCAGCCGAAAATCTGTCCGGGAATCGATTTTACGGAACGTTCGCAGATCGCGAACGCCGTAACCGCGGTCGAAAACGGTCCGGCCATTCTTCCGCACCAGAATCGCAATTCCCGGCGATCTCGCTTCGACCAGCGGCGCGAAAATGGAATCGAGTCGGGAGTGCGGCGAGCCACCCAAATGAACCGCACAGAACAGCGTCAACACCATCACGCCCATGACTTTCATCTCTTAATTCTCTCCGTCTCTGCGCCTATGCGGTGAAATTCGGTCTAATAAAAGTATCCATGCCTTTTGCCATCGAGACTGACGGCCTCATCAAAATCTTCCGTAATCGCTGGTCGGGCAGGGAAGTGCGCGCGGTGGACGGCATCTCGCTGCGCATCGAGCAAGGCGCTACCTTCGGATTGCTCGGCCCCAACGGTGCGGGCAAAACCACGTTTGTTAAGATGCTGCTCTCCTGCGCACACCCAACCGCGGGACGCGCTACGATCTTCGGCCGTGATGCGCGTGATGCGGAAGCGCGCCGCCCCATCGGATACCTACCCGAGAACCACCGCTTTCCCACTTACATGACCGGCCGAAGCATGCTCGATTTTTACGGCGCTCTTTCGGGCATGGATTCATCCACACGTATCAAGCGCATTCCGGAGCTGCTCGCCATCGTTGGCCTCGCCGATTGGGGCAACGTGCGCCTCGGAAAATATTCCAAAGGCATGCTGCAGCGCGTGGGCCTGGCGCAAGCCCTCATGCACTCGCCATCGCTGCTGATTCTCGACGAGCCCACCGACGGCGTCGACCCCATCGGCCGCATTCAAATTCGCGAGCTTCTGCACGCCCTCGAACAGCAAGGCGTCACCATTTTCCTCAACTCGCACCTGCTCTCGGAAGTGGAGCTGTTCTGCCACGATGTGGCCATCATCCATCGCGGCCGCGTGGCGCTTGAAGGCAAAGTCAAGGATCTCACGGCCGGTAGCGGCTACCGCGTGGAGGCCGCCGGCGTGCCCGAGCAGCTCCAGGACGCGTTACGTGCCCGGGCCCGTACGTTCGCCCAACGCGACGGCAACCTCGAGTTTGTTTTCGCCAGCCGCGACGAAGCCAACCAGGCGGTCGATCTTCTGCGCTCCGCGCATTGCGAAATCGAAACCGTCGCCCGCGCCTCGAGCACGCTCGAAGAGGTCTTTGTGAAGGTGATTCATGAGCAGTAGATCTTGGAGCGTTACCGTTGCTCTGGTGAGCGACACCTTCCGCGAAGCCTTCTCGCGCAAAATCTTCTGGGGGTTCCTCGCCTGCTCCACTCTGTTGATCCTGTTTCTCCTCTTCATCCTCAGGATCGATGTGGTCCAGGGCGCCGTCGCCACCATGTCGCTGTTCGGCAACACCAGCCGCGCCGAAGATGTGCACAAATTGCTGCGCCAGGTGCATGCCGCCATCGCCGCGTTCCTTTTCACGGCCGGGATGTTTCTTGCCATCTTCGCTTCGGCCGGCTTGATTCCCTCGGTTTTCGAACCTGGCCGCATTGAGTTGCTGCTCTCCAAACCCATCGAGCGCTACCACATCCTGATCGGCCGGTACATCGGCAACCTGCTCGTCATCGCGGCCAACGTTTGTTATCTCGTGCTGGCGGTCTGGCTGATTCTCGGCCTGAAAACCGGCATCTGGACGTATGGATTTCTCTGGTCGAGCGCATTCACCGTTTTCGTTTTCGCGATTCTTCTGACGGTGGTGGTGTTGATCGGTGTTCTCTGGGAGAGCGCGGCCATCGCCACCATGGTGACCTTCGGCCTCATCCTGGTGAGCCCGATTCTCGCGCAGAAACCGCTCCTGGAGCGGTTGCTCAGCTCGGAGACTTCGCGCAACATCGTGCGCACCCTTTACTACGTCCTGCCGAAGGTCTTCGATCTCGGCCGTATCACGCGCGAGCTGGTCCTCGGCAACCCCATCATGAGCTGGATGCCGGTGTGGAGTTCCGCCGTTTTCGGCATCGTGATCTTTAGCGCAAGCTTGATCGCGTTCTCACGAAAGAACTATTAGTAAGCTTCCCGGCAATCTCGAAACCGATGCAAAAGAGAGGGCGAGGCGTGGAGCCTGCCGGAAATACGGCTTGGGTGATTCTGCGGTGTTCAAGAAGTATTCGCAGATGAAGCTGCAGAGGAAACGGGAAGCGCTGCAGCAGCTGAACCGTGAGGCAAACGAATTGGGAAGCCGTTCTGATACAGCGCCTGCCCAGAAAGGAGTTTTGATACAGTTCTGATACAGTTTTGTGGACTGAACCCCTCCGCTGAGACAATCCGCGATTGACACACCTGCCATTTAATGAATTTTGCTACTCAAACGGCCTCTTCTCCTTCAAAATAGCCTCGGCTGGTGAAGCGGAGGCGGGCTCTGGTGGAGACCAACCCGCCAAGGAATAGCCGGCCGGAGACTCATCGAGACGATGGTCCGGGGAACCGGCTTCGGTCGGTCCCCCGTCAATCAAGAAACCCACATCGGATCGAAAGATCTCCGCATGCCTGAAAAAACTCAGGGTCGCTCCTTGCGAAGCTGTTGCGGAACTTGCCGCTTGCTCGAACTCCTCCGGTGGCTGGTAGCCCAAGGCCGAATGCAACCGGAGACGATTGTAGTATTGCTCGATGAACGCCTGGATGTGAGTGCGCAGGTCATCGAGATCGCGATACTCGTGGGCGTGGATTTCCTCTCGCTTGAGCGTTTTCATGAAGCTCTCACAACTGGCATTGTCGTAAGGGTTCGCTGGCCGGCTCATGCTCGGAATCATTTGGTGCTTCCGCAGGATCGTCACGTAATCTTCAGACGCATACTGCACACCGCGGTCCGAGTGGTGCACCAGACCGGGCGGCGGCTTTCGCTCCGCAATCGCGCACTCTAGCGCTGCCAACGGCAGCCGGGTGGCCAGCGTTCGATCCAGCTCCCAGCCAACCACCTTGCGGGAAAAGGAATCGAGAATCACGGCTAGGTAGACGAACTCGCGATGCAGCCGAATGTAAGTGATGTCGGCCACCCAAAGCTGGTTGATGCCCGTTAGTTTCATTCGGCTCGCCAGGTTGAGGTAGACCTCCAACTGGTGATGGGAGTCCGTCGTCACCACGAAGGCCCGCGGCTGCACCGCCAGCAAGTTGTCCTCACGCATGATCCGCGCCACGCGCTTGTGGTTCACTAGCATCCCGCACCGACGCAGTTCCGCCGTGATTCTTCGATACCCGTAGCGCCGCCGGTGTTCGACAGCGATCCGCTGGATCGCCGAACGCACCTCCATTTCCTCTTCCACCGGCATCTGCTCGGCCAGAGACCGGTAGAATCCCGCGCAGCTAACCTGCCCCAGGTAACACATCCGCTCGATACTCAAGCTGCCTTGCATCGACATCACTCCCCGGATCTGGTCGTAGACGCCCTCGCGCCAGAGTCGTCGCTCTTCTGGCGTCGAGCCTCGATTTTTTGCAAGGCACCCTTGAAAAAATCCACCTCCAGAGTCTTCTCCGCCAACACCCGTTTTAGTTGGTGGTTCTCCTTGCGGAGCGTGGATTCGCGCGGACTCTCCGGTGGCTCTGGTCTATCCTCGATTGGATCCAGTTGATCGCGCCAGCCATACAGCAACCGTCGAGAGACCCCCAACTCCTCCGCCAGTGCCACGATGTTCTCGCAGCGCTTCATCCGTTCCACCGCCATCTGGCGGAACTCTAACGGATGC
>DATGZN010000065.1:0-2283 GCA_035297145.1 Bryobacteraceae bacterium | reverse complement strand
CTTTGCCGGTGCCGCTTTCGCCCGTGATCAGCACGGCGGCGCGGCTGGGCGCAACCTGCCGCAGCAGCGCGAAGACTTCTTGCATCTGCGGCGACAATCCCACCAGGCTGCCCAGCACGCCCTGATAGCTGAGTTCCTGCTCCAGCAGTTGGGCGTGGGCTTCCAGGCGTCCCTGCGCGGCGGCGCGCTCCAGCAGCAGGCGCAGCCACTGGGTCTGCACCGGTCTTTCGAGAAACCAGAACACCCCCAGGTCGTGCACCAGGGCGATGGCGGTCTCGGGGTTGCCGAAGGCGGTCTCGACGATCACCGGAGGCCCGCCCCCATTGGAGCGCAGGCGCTTGATCAAATCGCCCCCGTCCATGCGCGGCATCATCATGTCGGTCACGATGACGTGGGCCTGGAAGTGGGCCAGCTTATCCAGAGCGTCCTGGCCGTCGGAGGCGGTTTCGACTTCATATCCCCACAGCGCGATCATGCCGGCCAGGGCCGTGCGCTGGCTTTCTTCGTCGTCCACCACCAGGACACGGGTTTTCGAGCGTTCAGTTTCCATCGTGGTTTGGTTGGCGCTCACCATGCTTGCGCCTGTGCGTTCCTTACTCTATTGTGACGATCCAGCGGGGGGGAGTGTTTCAGAACCAACTTTGGGCTTTCGGCCCCGCGGAGGCCCGGCGCGGGCGCCCACCTCGGCTCTAGTCTAGTGCGTCAGGAATAGTAACGAGTATAAATTGGGCCACGTCCTTACAATGGAGGGCGACCTAATGCGAGTAGCGCGGCTCGTCAAGCTGGACCCGGAACAACGAACCGTTTTGGAACAGTATGCGCGAGCGCGTTCAATGCCTGCGCGCACGGTGGAACGGGCACGGATCGTACTGCGGGCCGCCGAGGGGCTCCAAGATCAGCAAATCGCCAACCAACTGAGGATCACGCCAGAGAAGGCGGCACGATGGCGGAACCGCTTTCTGGAGGGTGGGTTGGACGCCTTGCGGAAGGATGCTCCTCGCCCAGGAGGGCCGCGCACGATCACCGACGAGCGGATCAAGCAGGTGGTCGAGAAAACCACCCAGGAGAAGCCGAACAACGCAACCCATTGGAGCACCCGGACGATGGCCGCGGCCGTGGGCCTGAGCGAAGCGAGCATACGCCGGATCTGGCATTTTCACGGCCTCAAGCCGCATCTGGTGAGGACCTTTAAGCTCAGCCATGATCCGCAGTTTGCTGAAAAGCTGGAGGCGATTGTGGGGCTGTATCTGAACCCGCCGGAACACGCCATCGTACTCTGCGCCGATGAGAAGAGCCAGATTCAAGCTTTAGATCGGACCCAACCGGGTTTGCCGCTGAAGAAGGGTCGGTGCGGAACCATGACCCACGACTACAAACGGAATGGAACAGCGACCCTGTTTGCGGCCCTCAATACTCTCGATGGCACGGTGATTTCTATGTGCGATGACCGTCACCGGCATCAGGAATGGCTCCGCTTTTTGCGCGTCATCGAAGAGCTCACACCTTCCGATAAGGTCCTCCATCTGATCGTGGACAACTATGCCACACATAAACATCCGAAAGTGCAGAAGTGGCTGGCTCGTCATCGCCGCTTCCATGTCCACTTCACACCGACCAGTAGCTCCTGGCTAAACATGGTGGAACGCTTCTTCAGAGATCTAACTCACAACAGCCTGCGCCGCGGCGTTTTCCGCGATGTCGAGGAACTCGTCACCACAATCAGCGCCTATGTCGACCAGCACAACCATCAACCCAAGCCGTTCATTTGGACTGCAAAAGCCGCTGACATCCTCGAAAAGGTCAAGCGCGCTCGCAAGGCTCTCGATAATCGGCAATCTGCTTGACGCACTAGACTAGCTATGGCTACGCGATTATTCCGGCGAGCGGAATGGGTTTCGTGAGCGGCGTGGTATTCGGAGCCATCATCTACTACTTCGCGAAATTCCTCTACGGACAGCAGGCGTCCACCGAAGTGCGCACCACGGATATGGCCGGGCGGACGGCGCGAGTAATCGTGGCCATTCCCAGCGGCGGAGTGGGGCAGGTGCGCATGCAGGTGGGCGAGGAACTGGTGGATAAAGTGGCGAAGTCTCATGACGGCTCGGCACTCGCAGCGAATTCCATTGTGCGGATCCAGGACGTGCATGGCGAGATGGTGATCGTGCGCCAGGAGTAATCGCCGAATAAAAGGAGTTTTCCATGTTCGGTAGTGTGTCGGTATTGACGCTTCCGTTGGTGGTGTTGTTCGTATTGCTGGCGCTGTTCATCGGGATGGCGTTGTTC
>DATGZN010000064.1:0-37641 GCA_035297145.1 Bryobacteraceae bacterium | reverse complement strand
CTGCTGTGGCGTGGCATCGAGCTGACGACGGGAGCCCAGCGCGAGCACCGCTACGAGCAGCTGCTGGCGCAGGCGCAGGACAAGAAGGTGGACGTCGGCCCGATCCAGTACTACCTGGACTTCTTCCGCTTCGGCGCGCCGCCACACGGCGGCTTCGGTTTCGGGTTGACGCGCCTCTTGATGCAGATGCTCGGCCAGGACAACGTGCGCGAGGTCACGTTCCTGTACCGGGGGCCGCACCGGCTGGAGCCGTAGTCAACCCATGCTCCCTCGGGGCGCGACCCACACGCTCTCGAAGGAGAGAGCGGTGTGCTGCTGGATGGTGTCGTAGTCGTGGTCGTAGTGCAGGACGCCGATACCCTGCTCAGCGGCAATCGCAGCAATCAAGAGGTCCACCGGCTTGACGCGGTGGGAGATGCCGGCTACTGCGGCCAGATGCGCCTGAGCTGTGATGGCGGCCGCGCCGGCTTCGTCACTCAGTGGTGTGTGGGGAAGCGCGTCGAGTTCGTCTGCGATGAGCCCAAAGTCCTGGCCGTCGCGGGCGCTGTAACGCATCTCCAAGAGCGTCGGCGGACACGTCCACAGAGCGCCGTCGGCGAGTGCCTTCTCGAAGGTCTTTCGGGGAAGGCCCGTCAGGCGTCCGTCCAGCGATCGCGCCCAAACGGAGTTGTCGAGAAGGAGCGCCCCGCCGTAACCGCTCAATGCGTCCAGCCGTGCTCGCGGACCTCGTATGCGGCATCCACGTCAAGTCCCTCGCCCGTACGCAACCGCTCGACCAGATCCTGTCGTAGCTTGGCCTTGCGGGCTTCCTCCTCACGCGAGTTCTCCATCTCTTGAAGACGCTCGCGGGCTCCACGAATGACGAGATCGTCAAGCCGAACACGCTCTCCCCGGCGGCGAAGCGCATCTAGCGCCTCCCGAACCGGAGGCGTCTCGGTGATCGAATGACGTGGGTGGCGGGTAGGCATCGGACAAGTGTAGCACTAGGTGCAGCACCGCCTGCTCAATGACCTGTGGTGCCCTGCGCCCCCTGCTCGACGAAGTGCTTGCTGAGCATCGTCAGCTGCCCCTGGTAGTTGGACCCCAGGTCCTGGCCGTAGAGCACGTCGGGGTCTGCCGCCATCCGCTCGAAGGCGAGCTTGCAGACGGGCTGGCGGTGCTCGACCATGAACGACACATCGCGGGCGCGTACCTCCAGTGCGGCGCGGCTGCCGCGTGCGGCTTGGTCTCGGGAGTAGCCGAAGCCGGGGTCGAAGAAGCCGGCGTAGTGGATGCGGAACTCGCCGACTGAGGGATCGTAGGGTACCATTTCGGCAGCGAAGGCGTGTGGAATGCGCACACGCTCCTTCGAGGCAAGAATGTAGAAGTCGTCGGGATCGAGCACCAGGCTGCGCGAGCGTGTGCGATGGATCGGCTCCCAGTAGTCCAGCGGTTCGTAATGATTGATGCGATTGAGATCGATAAGTGCGGTGTTGTGGCGCGCCTTATAACCGATCACGTCAGAAGTTTCGTCGCCGCTGAGGTCGACCGACAGCCAGAGACTCTTGTTTGAAATCAGGGCGTCGGCGGGAGATTCATTCTCGCTGTAGACCAGCGTTTCCTGTTCGTGCAACCGCTCCAGTTCGCTGTCGGAAGGCGGGGGATTGCCGCGGCGCAAGCGCAATTGGTTCAGACGCGCGCCCTGTTCCACCACGATACTGAAGGTTCGCGGCACGATTTCGGTGTATAGCGCGCCTTTGTATCCCGCGGGCACGCGCTCGAATTCGCTACCGTAGTCGGTAATCAGGCGCGTAAAAACATCCAGGCGGCCGGTGGTGCTCTTGGGGTTCGCTTTGCCGGAGATATCGGCCGGCAAGTTCAACGATTCCATGAGCGGCACCATGTAGGCGCAGCCGCGCTCGAGCACGGCGGGCCGCGACAGGTCGATCTTGTACAAGTGGTTTTCGTGCAGCTTGTCGATGACGCGTGCATTCCGGCTGGAAAGAAAGCTGGCGCGGATGCGGTACGCCGTGGGGCCGATGCGCAAGTCGAGGCTCGATGGCTGGATTTGCTCCGGGGTCACGGGCGGATTCGCAATGACGTGGCCCGCGGCGATCAGCTCCTCGATGGATTGCGAGGGCAGGATGCCGGTGGTGTGGGAGTGCGGGTGTTCCCGCAGCTCGGTGAACAGCAAGGGAGTACTTCCGATCATTTCTCGTTCGATGGTACATCAGAGCGCGTTTGCGGCGCGCGATGATTGCGAAAACGGGGAAGGTCCGGCCAGGACGCTCCATCAATCGCAGCGCAGCGTGCCCACTAGTTCGCTCACGTGCGCGATCTTTTGTTCTTTGAGGAACGCGGCCAGCTCGCGGGCGATACGCAGGGGCGCGGTGGGGTCCCAGAATGTCGCGGTGCCGACCTCAATGGCCGTTGCGCCGGCGATCAGAAACTCGGCGGCATCTTCGCCGGTGGCGATGCCGCCCATGCCGACGACGGGAATCTTGACGGCTTGCGCGGCTTGATACACCATGCGCAGCGCGATGGGTTTGATGGCGGGTCCGGAAAGGCCACCGAAACCGGCGCCGATGCGCGGGCGGCGCGTGCGGGCATCCACGGCGAGAGCGATGAACGTGTTGACGAGTGAGATGGCGTCGGCGCCCGCGGCCTCAGCGGCTTTGGCCAGCGGCTCGATGGCGGACACGTTGGGTGAGAGCTTCACGATCAACGGGCGATGAGCGACCGGGCGCACCGCGGTCACCACTTCGCAGAGCAGCGCGGGATCGCTCGAAAAGTAGATGCCGCCATGGCGCGTGTTCGGGCAGGAGACGTTCAGCTCATAGGCGGCGATACCGGGCGCATCTTCGAGAACGCGCACCACCTCGACGTAGTCGTCCGTCGCGTAACCGAAGATGTTGGCGAAAATAGCGGTCTGGAGTTTCGCGAGGCGCGGCAGCTTGTCTTTGACAAACGCGCGCACACCTACGTTCTGCAAGCCGACTGAGTTGATCATCCCGGCGCGCGTTTCGAATAAGCGCGGCTCGGGGTTGCCTTCGATGGGCTCGCGTGAGAGACCTTTAACCACCAGGCCGCCGAGAGCATTCAGATCAACGAGCTTCTCGAATTCGATGCCGTAGCCGAAAGTTCCTGAAGCCGCGATGACCGGATTTTTTAGTGCGATTCCGCAGAGTGTCGTGGCGAGAGGCGAGGCCGCGCTCATGCCTCGCCCGCCGAAATCAGCGCTTCACCGAGAACCCGGCCCGTGGCCGAAGAAGGCCAAGCGGTGCCAGCGGCGCGCGCGAGAGTAGGGGCGAGATCGATGGATTCGACCGTGGTTTCAAATTCCTGGGTTTCGAACGGGGATCCGTAGAAAATCAGGGGGACGCGGGTGTCGTAATTGTAGAGCGATCCGTAGGAGATTCCCCTGCCCAGGCCGTAGTCTTCCACGTATTCCGGCCCGTAAGCCAGCATCAGATCACCGGAGCGTACAGCGTGGAAGCTATTGCGGAAGCGGCGAAGCCAGTCACCGGAGTGGGAACAGTCACCATCGGCAGTATAGAAACCGGTTACCCCGGGGACGCGGAGAGCGGCCTCACCCGCCACCGCGCGCGCCTCGCGAGGGTCGACGTAATTCTTTTCCAAATCGCCGAGGCGGAGATAAACAAAAGGATACAAATAGCGCTCGAGGTAGAGACTCTTGCGATCCCTGAGATCGTAACGGGCGGACAAGGCCTGATTGATGGTGTGGGCAACGGTTTCGCCGGCGATCGCGAGGGCGGCACGGTGGCCGTCGGGATCGCGGGTGGCGCCGTGCGCGCCAGTGAAAGCCAGACTGTAGTTTTTAGCGCCTAAGTTCTTGTCCAGAAAGGCTAATAGCGATTGGAGCTCGGAATCCAGATGAAGCACCAGTTCGCGCATGAGGGGCGAATCGGAACCCACCTCGTAGCCCAGCAAGGCCAGCGAACCAAGGGCAACGGCAAGAAAATCGACGCCCGGGCCCTGGCCCAGTTTCTGCTGAAAGATGACCTGTTGCACTAGGTCCATTTGGGCTTTCTGGCCATAAGGCGACGACCAGTAGAGAGCCAGGAAGTTATCGGGATGGGCCTGGTCGTAGGTGAGGGTTCGGAGGGGCGGGGTGTTTTCCTTCTTGCCGAGAGCAAACCAGGCCGCATTCTGTAGCTTCTCAGGTGAGTTCGCTTGATTGAAGTTGGCCAGCCAGTCGGCATTTTCGGCCTTGCCGCGAGCCATGAAATGCCCCGTGGCGTCGCGGTGGAACAAATCTGACTGGGCTGGGCCGGCGAGGAGGGCGGCATCGCGCGAATCGAGAGCGACCGCGAAAATCCGGTTATTGGTATCCGCGGACGCGATCTGCCCGGCGAGCGTAGTGGCCTGGAGGGCTTCGGGGGCGGCGGAGACCGGCTTTCGGGCGGTCCGATCATACCAGGAGTCGGCCACGATGCCGTGCATCTGCGGATAGGCGCCCGTCGAGACGGTCGCTAAACCACCGGAAGTAAAGGTAGTTGCGGCCATCTGGCATTCCGGGAAGTAGGCCCCCTCCTCCATGAGGCGGCGAAAACCTCCGGGCGATAAGAAATTACTGAACAAATCCAGATAATCTGATCGGAATTGTTCCGCGACCAAAAGCACCACGAGTTTGGGGCGCGGACGCGCGGCCCGGGAGGTCTTCGAAAGGCCTGCTAGACCGGCAGCAGAGGCGGCGAGAGAGACAAAACGTCTCCGCGATACTAACATTTGACAAGAGTGTATCAGAGAGTATACCTATGCTACACTCGAACTGTTTTTACACGAAGGCTCCGTGGCGCTGATTTTTGAGCTAAGGTCTAAATCTTTTTTGCGTTAGATCCGATGAGATAGGTAGCGACCACGAGGAGGACAACGACGGTGGGTCACGACAACAGCGTGCTAGGGCTAGCTTCGATCCGTCGCAACCGAGGGTTATCTCTCGAGCAGATCTCGCAGAACACTAAAATCAGTGTCCGGTCTCTGCAGGCGATTGAAGAAGGCGAATTCAAGAAACTTCCCGGCGGAATTTACAACACCAGCTACATCCGGCAATACGCACGGGCGATCGAATTCGACGAATCCGAATTACTCGCGTATTATCACTCGAGAACGGACATTATTACAGAAACTTTTCCAATTAGTCCCGAAAAGCGACTGAATTTAAGAGATTTTCGTTTCCTGATGCAGCACTAAGCAGGCCCCAAGGTTCGCGCCACCTTCACTCCTGCCCTCCTACAACATTTCCCGTGTTCCCGACACGGGCCATCGTGAATTCTCCTCCAACGTAACGTTCAGCACCACTTCTTTCTGATGCCGCACCACGGTAATCGGAAAAGTCTTCTTGGCTCGCGCTGACTGCAAAATGTTGGAAACCTCTTTGGGGGTTACCACGGGTTGGCCATCTACCTTAATAATGACGTCGCCCGCCTTGAAACCGGCCTTCTGGGCGGTTGAGTTTGCCGTCACCGACCGAACGAGCACGCCCTCCTTCACACCGAAAAACTCGGCGAGCTGCGGGTTGAGTGCTTCGCTCTCGATTCCCAGCATCGGACTGCGCCAGCTCATCAGCGTGCGCGGCATATCGGGCATCGTGGGAACCGCCGGCATCAGGGGCATTTCGGGCGGCGCGGGCATGGAGAGAGGTTCGGAGGAGTCCAAGGAAAACGCCAGGAGGTTGGGCTGCCGTTGGCCGATGGTAGCGGTGAGTGTTTGATTCCCGTTATTCCGCCAGACGGTCAGTTTGGCGGCGCGGCCCGGCGGCGTTTCCCGCACCAGCCGGATGAATTGCTCACCGCCTTCGACGGGCTCGCCGTTGTATTCGAGGACCACGTCGCCCGGCTTCAGGCCTGCCTTTGTAGCGGGACTGTCGGCATCCACGCAGGTCACTTCTACGCCGCGCTCGTCTTTCAGGTGCAGCTCCTTCGCGCGGTCGGCCGTGAGTTCCACCACGGCGACACCCAGGTAACTGGAGCCGCGCGTCACCACTATCCGATTGCCAGCCGTGTGCGCACGCGGGGTTTCTCCCGGCGGCGCGGCGAGCATCACCTGCGCTGCAAAACCCAGCACACAAATCCCGGAAACTAAAATCGTGCTTGCCATAACCAATCCCTCTCCGCACAGGCAGGTTCGCCTGAGCGTTTCCTTTCGACCCTTTACTTCTGCTCCCGGCGGAGATAGATCATCCCGCCAGTTCCCGCGATGCGCACTAACGGACCACCGCCATTCAGCGCGCCTTCGGCTATCGTGGCGAAACCGATGGCTTTCACCGGAACATCCGGAAACTCCGAAACAATCCGTTGCGGCCCGCCGTAACTCGCGTTCCGAGCGCGTATGGTGATCTTCAAATTGGACGGAATCCAAACCGTAATGTCACCGGCGCTGGTGCTGAGGAACGAATCCGCCGCCGGCTGGCTTTGGAATCGCGCGATGATGCTCCCGACGGTAGTGGAAGCGTTGAGACTGCCGCCCGCGCTGGTCAGCCGGATACCCCCGCCAGCGCTTTCGCACTTGGCGCCCATAGCGGAACCCACTTGAATGGGGCCGCCGGCCGCGTTGTTGGCCGTCACCATTCCTTTGGCGTAACCCACATCGATCACGCCGCCCGCCGTGTCGGCGATCACCAGGTTGCCTGCCTGGGCGATGTGAATCCCACCGCCATTGGTCGAGCAGCGCACCGCTCCATCCACCTGTTGCACAGAGATATCGCCCGCACCGGTTTCAAGGAATGCCTCACCGTGAATATTGTCCGCGCGAATCGTTCCCGCGCCCGAAACACAGCGGCAGTTGCCCCCGATTTTTCCGAGCACAATCTCGCCGGCGGCGGTTTTGGCAACAACATCACCGCCCATCAGGTCGAGCGACAGGCGGCCACCGCCGGATTCCACCTTCACCACACCGGAGAACTGTGCCGCATCCACGGCGCCGGCGCGGGTTTCAATCACCACCTCACCCGCATTCTGTGGCGCAGTCACCTTGAGATCCGCCATCTCCGAGCCGCCCTGCACGACCAGGTAAGTCCACTGGCCTTGGTGAGATACTTTGATGCGATACGCGCTCAGCAGCCGCCCGGCCTCGGCGTCATTGCGCGCTTTGGCTCGCTTGATGACCTCGTAGGTAAGTTCGCTTCCCGCGCCGCCTCGGATAGTGACCGCACCCACGGTACTGATACGGATGTTGCCGTGCAGCGCAACCGGTTCCGAGCCCTTCGCAATTTCCACCCAGAAAGGCCCGTCGCGATGCAAACCGGGCTCGCCTGAATAGGCGATGGCGGCCAGAGCAGCAACCAATCCGAGTTGAGCGCCCTTGTTCATCCTTCTAAAATGTCCCGACTGACGCGTTCATCTCACGCAGCGCGTTCTGGCAGCGCATGCGGACGTAACCGTTGTCTTCCTTGCCGATCAGGGTTTGCAGCACGCCAATAGTGGCGGCGTCCTGACGGGCGATGAGCAGATCGATTACCTGAATGCGGACGCCGGCATTCTGATCCTTGAGCAGCACCTGAGCCAGCGTTCGCCGCACTTCCGGATCGGTCGAAAAACTCTTCAGCCCTTCGAGCGCTTTCATCCGCACACCAGGATTCGGATCGTGCAGAACAGCTTCCAGCAGCACGCCGCGCGTTTCGGCAAACGTACATTGGTCCTTCAGCAAACCGACAGACTCGACACGCACACCCGGGTTATCCTGCTCGCGCGCCGCGGCCAGCAGCAGACGGCGTATGTTCTGATCGTCCAGCTTCCCGGAGATTACGCGACGACGCGTTTCATCGAGCGAGATCTGCACGCGGCCGGTATTATCGGGCTGCACGGAACGGATGCTAGAAACGATGGAGCCGGAGTCGAGGCCGGCGATACTCGCTCCGGAAAAAAAGCCGCCAGGAATGACGCGCGCCGCGAAGAAGCCGATCGCCAAGAGCGCCAGGGCTCCAGCAGGCTGCGCGAAACGAATCCCCGGATGCCAAAGGGATCGAAAGGCCTCGCGAAAGAGGCCCCAGGGATCCGACGCCGTACGCCGCACACCCGGCGCTTCTTCGCGATAGATGGCGCGCGCCAGCTCATGGCGGCAAGCGGCGAGCTGCGCGGGCTCCGGGGTGAGCGCGTGACTGTCGAGCACGGCTGCAAGCGCTCTCTGGCGCTCGAGCTCAGCCCGGCAAATGGCGCAGGACTGGAGATGGTCCTCGACGCCCTCCTCAACCTCAGCGGCCAACTCGCCGTAGTAATAAAGCGGAAGCGCTTTCGTTACCGCATCACAATTCATATCAAATCTCCTAACACCGCCCGCATTTTCTGCGTGGCGCGGAACAGGCAGTTCTTGGCCGCCTCTTCACTGGTTCCCAACATGTCGCCGATGGCGCGCAGGCGCAAACCCTGGTAGTGCCGCAGTTCAAACACCATGCGCTCGCGAGGCGTGAGATCGCCTAGCGCAGCCTGGATGCGGCTGGATAACTGGCTGTTCCATAAGCTACGCTCCGGATCGCCATGCGCGCCTTCCTGCTCGAAGCTGTCCATGCGGTCCACGGGGCCGTCGGCGGTATCCACCACGGCGGCTTCCTCGCGGCGCACTTTTCGTTTGCGCAGATGGTCCAGGCAAATGTTCGTCACGATCCTGTATAGCCAGGTATGAAAGCTGCAATCAAACCGGAAGCTGTGGATGTTCCGGTAGACCCGCAGAAAGGCTTCCTGATAAACGTCCCGCGCGTCTTCCGGAGACCGCAGCAGGTTCATGGCCAGCCGCAGCACACTTTGATCGTAAGCACGGACCAGGCGCTCGAAAGCGTCCGGATCGCCGCGCTGCACCGCCCGAATAACGGCGGCCTCATCCAGCTTCGCAGCAGCCCGCGCGCTTACCGCGCCGGCCGCATCCGGGAGCATAACCTCCGATTTTATCGCGATCCTCTTCTACCCACTGAGGATAGACGTAGCAGTTACAGATTGGTCACGCGGATGGTCAAAGCCGGCGGACCAACGGCAGCCTGCGGGATGGGCAGGTAAGCCATAGAAATGGTTTGGGTTGGAGGCGCGTTTCTGGTCACGGTACCGGATATCCGAAATGCCGCGCGCGGATCTCGGTCAGCACGAAGGCCAGGTCGCGTCCGTCGAGGCTGGGGGATTTCTGATCGCTAGTGAAAACGACCAGAATGCGGAATGTGTCGTGCATCGATTGCTGCAATTTCACCCTGACCTCGAACATGCCCGCGCCGGTCTCGGTTTCGACCGAAGCCGCATCTCCGATCGACACGCGGACGCGCCCCCTCGGCAAATTGTCGCGACGCCAACCGCGCAGTATGATCTCGGAAACCGGCAGCAGCGCACGCACGTTGACCTCCACTTGCTGGGCGACCCAACCGTCGGCGTAAAGACCGGTGGCCATGCCCTCCTGCAAAATGTAGCCGGTGAGCGGCGCCCGAATGCGGCCGGTGAGTTCCTGAATGTTGCTGGCTCTGTCGGCTAGCTCGCGGTTCTTTTCAAGCTCCAGCCGCTGGTAGGCTTCGATCCACCCGTCGCGGCGAGTCAAGAGCCGGCGCAGAGCGTCCACATCCGCATCGCTAAGCGTGTGCCCCGCGGCGATGCTCTGAGGCAGCGGGCGCTGCACATAGAACGTGCCGTGCATGGGCGCGATTTCTTCTGCCGGCCGGGCTTTCGTGTAGAGATAAATGGAAATCGACTTCCGGGAGAGATGCCGCTTGTCCGCGGGCAAATCGATTTTCGGAAAGCCGTGCCAGGAGTACTCATTGGTTTCGAACATCACGCAGCGGTTGAAGAGCGGATCGAAGGCCCGGATACGATTTTCGTCCGGAAGCCGTGGGTTGGAATGAATTTCGAGCGCACCACCCCACTCGGTGCGCCATTCCTTATTCATATAAACGATCAGGTTCAGGCGGCGATGGAGTTGGCGCCCTTCGTCGTAATTGAAATCCACATGCGGATCCAGTTCCTGGCCGTGCTGATTGTCATGAGTTCCGCCGCCGTACATTTTCGGATCGAGAATGAGATCGGGAATGCCCGCCAGGCGGCTTACGAATTCCAGGAACGGACGCCCACCGATGACCGCGTACAGTTCCTCATAAACAGGACTAATCGTCCGGATGTTCATCTGGACCGCCTTGCCACCAAGCTGCCCCATCTCATTCTTGGCGAGGCGTGTATCAAAGCTGGGGAAGTCGGCCAGCAGCCTTTCGGCGAATTCCGGCGCGAAGAAATTCTCGATCAAGACGTGCTTGAACGGATCGGCATGCAGGAACACCTCGCGATAACCATCCGCCTCGCGTAGAGCGGCCTCGGAGATCTGCGGAATCGGCGCGAGCGCGCGAGAGGCTACATTCGGGGACGCCATAGGATCACTCTCAGATTAGCGAATCTGAGGGTGGGAAAGCATCGGCAGTCGATCCCATCGTAGAATCGCTATTGACCGTGAAAGCGCTCCGCGCGACCTGTCTGCTTATGGTGATCGGTTCGAGATACGCTGCCGGAGCCGACGCCGCGCCGTCTCCCATCGCAACCGACCGGCCCTCGGTAACTGACTCGAGCGTAGTCGTCCCGCTCGGCAGTCTCCAGTTTGAGAATGGTTTCTCAGACACTGTAAGTCAGGCTCAAAACACATTTGATGTCCCGGAAACCTTGCTGCGTCTGGGAGTGGCCTCTAAGACCGAGCTGCGTCTGACTGCTCCGGACTACTTCGCTCAGTCGGGAACAAGCTCCGGGTTTGGAGACACGGTCATCGGGCTGAAGCAACAACTCGGCCCGACACCGGGCGGCTTCGACGTTTCTCTCGTCCTGTCACTCAGTGTCCCGACCGGCGCTCGCGCTATTTCGAGTCACGGCTATGATCCGTCCGTCCAGTTGCCGTGGTCGCACGCGCTATCCAAAAACTGGACCGCGGCGGGAATGTTGTCCGTCTACTGGCCGACACTGGCGGGCCGCCGGAATGTCACGGGAGAGGCTACGTTCCTGCTGGACCGGCAATTGACCACTCGCTGGGATGCATTCGTAGAATATGCCGCCGACTTTCCCGAGCAGCGAGGCCCTCGCCACCTGCTGCACTTCGGCACCGCCTACAAACCCACGCCCCAACAGCAGCTCGATCTCCACGTAGGAGCAGGACTGTCGGCGGCGACTGTCGATCACTTCATCGGAATCGGGTATTCGTTTCGCGTGCGAGCGTTCGGGCGGGAGCGGCAATAGTGCACGGTAGCGGCTCATCCCTTCACGCTGCCAGCAGTTCACGCCATAATGGACCTAGAATGAGTGCAGCCGCCATCGAGATTCGCGAGGAGCAGATTGCTGACTTTTGCCGTCGCAACGGCATTCAGAAGCTCTCCCTGTTTGGCTCAGTGCTGACGTCGCACTTCTCGCCGGCAAGCGACGTCGACGTGCTAGTCGAGTTCGAGCCCGGACTGCGCGTCGGATATCTGCGAATGGCCGCCCTGGAAAGAGAACTCTCCGCACTCTTTGACGGCAGGAAGATCGACCTCCGCACACCGGCGGAACTCAGCAAGTATTTCCGCGCCGAAGTAATGCAGTCCGCCGCGGTTCAGTATGCCGCCCGCTGATGTAGTTCGACGGCGGCTCGGGGACGGCGGAAAAGGGGACGGGCGGAAAAGGGGGCGGAAAAGGGGACAGACGCAATAAGGGCGGCTCAGGCGGCACCGTTCACAGACAAAACCTGGTGACAGCTCGTTTCCGGAGAGACTCACCGCCGCCCCATCGCCTCACCGAGCCCCCCACGAAACATGAGAGCACCCGCGGTCGTACTCTACTACTTCTTTCTAAGCAGCCCTAAGCAGCCTCCGTTCACAGCCGCTCCCAACGGGGATCGTACGCCTGCGCCCTATGGATTGGTCCTCACTCAACGTCTTCGTCACCGGCGGCACCGGTTCCTTCGGCAAAAAGTTCGCCGAGATCATGCTGCGCGACTATCATCCGAGAAAGCTTGTCATCTTCAGCCGCGGTGAGCTGAAGCAGCACGAAATGCGCACCAGTGGCTTCGATCATGAGAGCCTTCGCTACTTCATCGGCGACGTTCGCGATCAGAGCCGTCTGCGCCGCGCCATGAACGGCGCCGACATCGTCGTGCATGCCGCGGCTTTGAAACAGGTGCCGGCTTGTGAATACAACCCCGTGGAAGCCGTGGCCACCAATATCAATGGCGCGCGCAACGTCGTGGATGCCGCACTCGATACCGGCGTTCAGAAGGTCCTAGCTCTCAGCACCGACAAAGCGGTGAATCCGGTCAATCTTTACGGCGCCACCAAGCTGGTGGCCGAGAAGCTGTTTGTGCAGGCCAATTCCTACAGCGGCTCCGGCCCCACGCGCTTCAGTTGCGTTCGCTATGGCAACGTGCTTGGAAGCCGCGGTAGCGTCATCCCCGTTTTCCGGGCGCAGCGCGCCAGCGGCCGGGTCACCGTCACCGACCTCCGTATGACCCGCTTCTGGATGACCATCGATCAAGGCGTCCGCTTCGTCATCCGCTGCATCGAAGGCATGCATGGCGGCGAAGTCTTCGTGCCCAAAATTCCGAGTATGGGCATCGCGGATATGGCCGCCGCCATCGCGCCCGGCTGCACCATGGTGCCGGTCGGAATCCGCGCCGGAGAAAAGCTCCACGAAGTGCTGGTCGCCGAAGACGAGGCCCGTCATGCGGTCGAATTCGACGACATGTTCGTCGTCCGGCCCGCCCACTCCTGGTGGGCTGACGGCAACTGGCAGGACGGCCGTCCTTTGCCCGATGGTTTCCGCTACACCAGCGACTCGAACTCCCGCTGGCTGACCGCGGACGAGTTGTGCGAAATGGCCGATGAAGAAACCAGCAGCCGCGAATTGCTTCCCGCCCGGTGATGGATGGATCCCCTGCCGTATGGCCGCCACTGCATCGATGAGGACGATATCCGTGAGGTGGTCCGGACTCTGCGTTCCGACTGGCTGACCACAGGACCCGCGGTCGAGGAATTCGAGCGCGCCTTTGCGAGTTATACCGGCGCGCGCCACGCCGTGGCTGTGGCCAACGGTACCGCCGCGCTCCATGCCGCCATGTTCGCCCTGGGAATCGGGCCCGGCGACGAAGTCATTGTTCCTCCTCTCACGTTCGCCGCCACCGCCAACTGCGTCGTCTATCAGGGAGCAACGCCGGTTTTTGCCGATGTAGTTCCCGACACCCTGTTACTCGATCCTGCCTGTGTTGACAAAAAGATCACGCCGCGAACCAAAGCTATCATCGCCGTGGACTATGCAGGCCAGCCTTGCGCATACGACGCCCTGCGCGGCATGGCTCGAGCGCACGGTCTCGCGCTGGTGGCGGACGCCTGCCACGCTCTTGGCGCCACCTATAAAGGACGCCGAGCCGGCGCCCTGGCCGATCTCAGCACCTTCAGCTTCCATCCCGTCAAGCCCATCACCACCTGCGAAGGCGGCATGGTCACCACCGACGACCCTGACCTCGCCCGCCGCATGCGCATCTTTCGCAATCACGGCATCACCACCGACCATCGGGAAAGAGCGCAGTCCGGCACTTGCTTTTACGAAATGACTGACCTCGGCTACAACTACCGCCTATCCGAGGTGCAGTGCGCACTGGGGATCAGCCAGCTCCGCAAACTCCCCGCATGGGTGGCGCGGCGCCAGCAGATCGCCCAGCAGTACGACCGGGCATTCGAAGCCGCTTCCGCGATGCGTCCACTCCGCACTCGCGCGGAGGTTTCGCACGCGTATCATCTTTATGTTGTCAGGGTCGTTTTTGGCAGAGACGCGCTGATTTCCGCACTTCGCGAGAATGGAATCGGCGCCAACGTGCACTATATTCCCGTTCATTTACATCCCTATTACCGGCAGCGGTATCAGTTAAGGCCGGGACTATGCCCGGTTGCCGAAAAGGCCTATGAACACATCGTGTCCCTCCCCATATTCCCTCAGATGACCGATGCCGACGTGTCGCGCGTCACCAGTGCCGTGGAATTAATCTGTGCCGTAACCTGCGGGCAGTCCTAAACTTCGCCCTTCATTTGCCGATATACCAAGAGAGGAACCACTCTTGAGCACTCCGACATCATCCCTCACACCACTCACCTTTACCGGGCTGAGCCCCTATGCCAGCGATTTCCAGAGCATCCTGACGCGCGCCGTGGATATCGCTCAACTCCCGATCACCCAGCATACAAACGAGTTGTCTGACATTTCGGCGCGGGAGCAGCTCGCCTCAGGTATCCAGACGGCTTTAGCCAGCCTGGCCACCACTCTGAGCAGCCTGAACAGTCTGGGAACGAATCAGAGTCTGACCGGTACGAGTTCCAACACATCGCTCGTGCAGGTGGACAACAGCTCTTTGGCCAACCCGGCGAGCTTTACTATCAGCAACATAACATCTCTGGCTAGCACCGCATCGGTCAGCACAACGAACGGGTACGCCAACGCCACCACCGCGGCTGTCTCGACGACAGGAACGATGCAACTGAAGATCAACGGGACCGCCGTTACTCCCAATATTGATTTAACCGGCAGTGGCAAGAACAATCTGACTGGCTTGGCCTCTGCCATTAATGCGCTCAACGCGGGAGTCACGGCAACCGTCATCAACACCGCAACAGGCGCCACGCCATACTACCTGTCCATCTCCGCTAACACCGGCGGGAGCAATAACATCCAGTTGTTCGACGATCCCAGCGGCGCCAATACTGCAGTGGCCCTCAGCGGCAGTTCGGGCTCCAATGCGGACTTCTATTTGCAAAACCAGCACATTGTCAGCCCGACCAATACCATTACCAGCGCCATTCCCGGGATGACGTTTACGATTGCGGGGACCACCAGCACCAATCAAACCGTGACGCTTTCGGCGGCTTCCGATTCAATACAGATCTCGAACCAACTGCAAACCTTTGTCAGTCAATACAATGCGCTCCAAACCCTGCTCAACGCCCAGATTGGCCCAAGCGCCGGGCTGCTGCTCGGAAATTCCATGATCTCGGGCGTGCAGCAGGCGCTTCATGGGTTGATGAACTTCCATGGAGGGGGGACCAGCGGCGTACAGACCCTGGAAGATCTCGGCATCCAGATGGCCGACAACACGGGCGTGATGTCGTTCAATCCGGCCACCTTCAACGCGCTGACACCTTCGCAGATCCAGACGGCGTATTCCTTTCTGGGCTCCGCAACCGGCTTCGGATTGCTCCCCAGTACGCTCACCTCATACAGCGACCCGGTAACCGGCTCCATTGCCGGACAGGAAACGCAATGGCAGACGACTACGACCAATCTCAACAATCAGATCAACACGTTGATCGACAATGCAAACCTGATGCAGTCCACGCTGGATGCCAAACTGCAAGCCGCCGACGCCCTCATCGTGCAGATGCAGACGCAACAGCAGCAACTGACGGCTGAGGTCCAGAGCCTGAACTTCGCCAGTTTCGGTTACAGCGGCACCAACACGAATACCTTCGCTCCGAGTAGCGGCACCTCGAGCAGCGGAGGCTAGAGAGCATGCAGTTATCTGCCGAACTGCAAGAGCTGGTTCAGTCTTTATCGCACACCACGGCGTTCCTCGCCCGTGTGGAGCGCGGGGAGCGACGCGAGGTCGAGCACGCCCTCGGGGAACGCGCGCGCGCCATGGACGCCATTCGCTGCTGGATCACAGCCGAGCCTGAGGCCGCACGGACAGTCAGCGCAGAGTTGGCGGTCCAGCTTGCCAGGGAATTCGAAACCGGCAGACAGATCCTGTTGCGCCTCACGCTGGCTCGCGAAGTCATGCGCTCCGATAGGATGGCGCTCGATCGCGAATTGCAGGTGCTGAACGGGCTTCGCAGACTATGCGCGAAGCCATCGGGATCGCTCAGTTGCCGCGGTTAGGCCGGCTGGCAAGTTTTCTTCAAGTTCCCCAATTCCTTACCGATAAGCACTTTGTAAGCAGGCTCCAGGCGGACAAAGTCCGCCGGGCGGGAATGATTCCCACCTTGAGTTCTAGCTTCGAGGAGTGAAGCAAATGTCTTTTGATATTTTGACCAACATTTCATCGTTGGAATCGCAGAATTACTTGAATGCCAATACCAAGTTCCAGGCGCAGACGATTAACGAAGTGACGTCCGGACAGCGCATTGTCAACGCCGGCGACGACGCGGCGGGCTTGGCCGTGGCCAACACCTTCCGGTCCGACGAAGCCGTTCTGACCCAGGGTATCCGCAACGCGAACGACGCTTTGTCCACATTGCAGACCATCGACGGCGGCATGAGCAACATATCTATGTTGCTCGATCGCGCCAGCACACTGGCGGCGCAGTCGGCGTCGCAAACGTTCCAGGGCGACCGCACTGTGCTGGACAACGAGTTCCAGAATGTGCTGACCGAAATTAACCGGCAGGCGCAGTCCATCGGAATGACGCAGGGCGGCACGTTCTCCAAGGACATGCAGGTGTTCATCGGTGGTGGCAGAACTGATACCACACACGTCGGGTCCACTGCTGCCATCACTAACGGCTCGGTGCAAGTCAACTTGTCCACCAGTTTGCTCGACTCTAACCACTTGGGTCTTACGTCGAACGGAGTTACCGGCGCCAACGTGACATCCGCCAGCGCCTCCCTCTCAACCGCCCTTGGCCAGGCAAACCCAACCTTCGATTTCACGGGCAGTGGGTTTTCCGGCGTGGCGGTGACCATTAGCAACTGGAATCCCACAACCATTACCGACCAAAACGCTCTGGTCACGCAGATCAATGATGCAATAGCTTCTGTCGGATCTGGCAACGCCTCTTTCGCCGCCGCCGGCATCCAAGCCAGCGTGAATTCATCCGGACAACTTGCCTTCACATCCAGCAAAGCCTTCATGGTCAACTCGGACGGCTTCGCGGCTTCGGGAACTCTGCTCGGCACCGCAAACAACTACGACGTGAGCCAGCAACAGGCGACTCTGACGTCGCAAGCAGCGGCTCTGACCACAACTGAGACCTTGACGTTTGCCTACCGTGACTCGACCGGCGCCACGCAGCAATTTAACACGACGCTGGGAGTAGGAACCATAACCGCTGCATCAATGGCGGTGCAAGTCAACGCCGCGGCTTCTGGTGGCATCTTTGCCGTAGCTAGCGGCACCGCACTTACGATTATGAACGCCAATGGTGGCGAGTTCACGGTGCAGGCTAACCAAGGAGCGGGCGGCGCCGGACTCGGCATTGCCAATGCGCTGGTAGGTAGTGACAATACGCTCGCCGGCACTTCGACGCTGGACATTTTGAACAGCACCGACGCTACGGCCGCCGTTACCGCGTTAACCGCCGCCGTCGGAACCCTCGGCCAGATTCAAGGTACCGTGGGCCGTGCGGAGAACCAGCTCGGATACGCCATCAACCTGGCGCAATCGCAGAACACCAACCTCGCGGCTTCAGAAGCTCAGATTCGCGATGCCGATATGGCCGCCGAAGCCGCCAACCTCACCAAGGCGCAGATCCTGGTGCAGGCCGGTACTGCCGCGCTCGCGCAGGCCAATTCGGCCCCGCAAGCCGTCCTCGCGCTGCTCAAGGGCTAATCCCTAGTAGCAGCAGTCTGAAGCATTAACTACCGCCGCGGTTGCCGGTCCAAAAGGCCTGGCAACCGCGGTTTTTTTCGTTTCTCTGCTTTTCGGACGAGAAAACTCGAGCTGCGACTACTACTACCAGTATTGAGCATGAAACCTGGCCGGAACGATCCCTGCCCCTGCGGTAGTGGGCGAAAATACAAAAGGTGCTGTGAAACCAAGAGTATAGGTGCACCGAATCTCGATCTCCTGCCGGCCGAGGCCAAGCAGGAGCACCTCCGTGGGCAACTGGAACGTGCCGAGCAGTTGTGCCGCCAGATTCTGGCCGCCGATCCGCACCATCGTGTGGCGTTGGACTTGATGAGTGCCATCGCCGGTCAGACTGGGCGTAATGAACTGGTCGTCGAGATCACCCAGCAGCTGCTGGCGCTTGCGCCTTCCCATAGCGGGGCTCTTTCGAACCTCGGGTTGGCCCTACACAAGCTGGGACGGAGCGAAGAAGCGCTCACGCGCATCAACCGGGCACTGGAACTGACACCCCAATTCGGCCCCGCACTCCGGAACTGTGCAGTGGTGCTGTCGGACCTGGGGCGTTGGGCGGACGCCGCAGCACACTTACGACGATGGGCGGCATTTGACCCGGAGAGTCCCGATGTCTACCGACTCCTCGGAGACTGGCATTCGAGGCAAGGTCTGCGGCAGGAGGCCGTGCCCTATTACTTGAAAACACTGGAGTTGGAGCCCACCGCTTTGGATACGGCTAGCAACCTGGGCGCATGCCTTGCCGATGCCGGCCACCGCGAGCCAGCCCTGGCTCTTCTATGCAAGCTTGTTGAGCTAAACCCTGGCAGTGCAGCGGCTTGGGGGAACCTCGGTGTAGCCACCAAGAACCTCGGCGGCGTGGAAACCGCGCTGCGCTGCTTTAACCGGGCGCTCGAACTCGAACCCGGGGACGCGAGAGCGCTTTGGAATCGCGCTCTTTCCTTGCTCGGAGCGGGAAAACTGGCCGAAGGCTGGGCGGAGTACGAGTGGCGTTGGAAAGCCAGCGACCAGTGCCTGGACCGG
This sequence comes from Bryobacteraceae bacterium, assembly GCA_035297145.1. GTDB lineage: Bacteria > Acidobacteriota > Terriglobia > Bryobacterales > Bryobacteraceae > QHXW01. The sequence continues at coordinate 19,089 of DATGZN010000064.1, read as the reverse complement.
GGGCATCCCCAGCCTCGGTGGGAGGGAAGCGATCCGGCAGGCAAGACGATTTTGGTCTGGATGGAGCAGGGTTTGGGCGACCAGCTCCTCTTTTTCAGCCTGTTGACCGACTTGTTCCGCAAAGGAGCGCATTGCCTTGTGGAGTGCGAGTGGCGGCTAGTGACACTGTTGGCACGCTCGTTCCCGGCGGCGGAGGTTGTTCCGTGTAAAGATCCGCCGGATCCGCTCACCCAGCGGCCAGGCATTGACTTTCAAATTCCAGTCGGGAGCCTGGGGCGCTGGTTCCGGCCAAACCTGGAGAGTTTTCCTCGGCACCACGGTTATTTGGTTCCCGATCCGGTGCGCGCTGGCCAATGGAGGGAGCGCTTGGAGAGATTGGGAGAAGGGCTGAAAGTCGGCATCTGCTGGCGCAGCGGAATGGCCAAGGGGATGCGTTCCGCGTACTACTCACAACTCAATCAGTGGGGGCCCATCCTGACCCTGCCGGGCATTCAGTTCGTCAACCTGCAGTACGGGCAATGTGAGGTGGAAGTGCGCGAAGCCGAGCGTCAGTTTGGCACCCGAATCCATAGCTGGAACGATGTGGATCTCAAGGACGACCAGGATGGCGTGGCGGCCCTGATTTCGCCGTTGGACTTAGTCATTTCCGCCGGCACGGCCGTGGATGCGATGGCCGGGGCCTTGGGCGTCCCGACCTGGGTTCTGATGCGCGGGTGCGGCAGCGATTGGTGGGGATTAGGAACGGACCATTGCCCATGGAATCCCAGTGTGCGGCCCTTCCAGTGCGGTGCGGCTGAGCCCTGGGAGCCAGTGATCGCAAGAATGGCGTGCGAGTTAGGCCGTCTCACGGAGGATCGAAATGACCGCGACGGCGCGCGAGTTTCGGCGGGCCTGGACGATTCGGGCAGTTCACTTCTCACGATATGAGGCTCGTTGCGATCATCCAGGCCCGCATGGGCAGCACGCGATTGCCCGGAAAAGTGCTGGCAGAGATCGAAGGCACGCCGATGCTCGAACACGTGGTGGAGCGCGTCAGGCACATAGCCGGCGTGAACGAAGTGGTGGTCGCCACCACCACTTCGCCCCGCGACGAGCCGATCGTCAAGAGTTGCGATTCTATGGGCGTTCCAGTTTTCCGCGGCAGCGAGAACGACGTCCTGGACCGCTACTGGCGAGCCTGCCAGACCTTCGCGGCCGATGCCGTGGTCAGGATTACTTCGGACTGTCCGCTGATCGATCCGGGGGAGTCCAGTCGAGTGGTGGATGTTTTTCTCGACCAAACACCGGATCTTGCCGCCAACGACATCATTCCCAGTTATCCCAATGGACTCGGAACAGAGGTGATGACAGCCGCAGCGCTCGAGACGGCGTGGCGAGAATCCGAACAGCCATTCGAGAGGCAGCATGTGGCGCCATACATTTATCAGCATCCGGAGCGATTCCGCCTGGTCAATGTGGCGGCGCCGTCAGATTACAGTCACCTGCGTTGGACCGTGGATACGCAGCAGGATTTGGACTTTGTGCGCGCGGTCTATGCCCGGCTCGGGGGAAACGGGATGTTTGATTGGCACGCGGTACTGGACCTGCTGGCACGCGAGCCAGCTCTTCTTGAATTGAACGGCGACATTCGGGAGAAGGCCCTGGAGGAGTGCTGACCGTGCCTTCCTCTCGCGGGGCGGGGAGAATGCCTGGGATCCCGCTGGTACGGCCCACGATCACTCCGGCGGACCGTGCGTATCTCAGCCGCTTCGTCATGCACGGGCTCGGAGATTCATGCGATAGGGAGATCGCGGCCCTGGAGCGGGAAGTAGCGGAGAGTTTGGGCGTAGCCGGTGCGGTCGCGGTGTCGAGCGGGACTGCGGCGCTCCACCTGGCGCTGATGGCTCTGGGAATCCGCCAGGGAGATGAGGTAGTCATCCCCACGTACACCTGCGTGGCACTGGCGCATGCCGTTCATCTTTGTGGCGCGACACCCGTGCTTGCCGACAACCGATGTTCTTTGCAGGGCTATCAATTCACGCCGGGCGAAGATGAAGTTCGGCGGTGTCTGACCAGGGCGACAAAGGCTGCGATCATATCTCACGCATTCGGCAGCCTGGCGGAATTTCCCTGGGACGGCTTCGATATACCGAGCATCGAGGACTTCACTCTCTCATTAGGAGCAAAAGCAAATCGCCGCACCGCGGGTTCATTGGGAACCATCGGGGTGGCCTCTCTGAATGCGGCGAAGATGATCAGCGCGGGCCAGGGCGGAATCGTGGTTTCCCGGGACAAACATTTGCTGGAGCGCGTAAGGGAGTTGGGTTCGTTCGAGAACCGCGTGGTGGGTTGGCGCCAGGTGGCTGCGGACGACTTGCACGGCACATATGCGCAGGCGGTCAACTATCAGATGAGCGGATTGCAGGCAGCTCTGGGCTTGAGCCAGTGGAGGCAATTGCCGAAGTTCATTGCGCGGCGTGTTGCATTGGCCCAGCGTTATACCGAGCGATTTCGACGGATCGGCATCGATTGCCCGGACGTCCCGAAAGATGGAAGCAATGTGTTCTATCGATACATGATTTCGGCTCCGGGCCGCGTGATGGAGTTGATCCCGCGTCTGTCGGAAAGAGGTATTGAACTGGGGCGCGGCGTGTATCCGCCGCTGCACGTGCTGCTGGGGCTCGAGAGCCAGCGCTTTCCCGGCGCGATGAAATGCATTGAGCAACTGATCTCGGTTCCCTTGTATCCCTCTCTTCGGGAAACGGACGTGACACATCTGTTAGCAACGTTGGAACAAGAACTATCGCGCCCGCCGCGCAAAGGCGCGGGCGCGGGATTAGCAGCCGCACGAGAGGCGACCAAGCATGCACGACGAGCGATACCAAACCGAGCAGGAGCGATTCTGGGCAGGGGAGTTCGGCGACGCCTACATCGATCGAAACCGCCGTCCTGAGCAGCTCGCTGCGAAAATTGCCCTACTCGCCAAGGTCCTTTTGTCGGCCGGGCCTGTGACTTCGGTGCTTGAACTCGGCGCGAACGCCGGCCTCAACATGCAGGCGCTCCACAGCCTGCTGCCCACAGCCGAGTTCGCGGCGGTCGAAATCAACCATAAAGCCGCGGGCGAACTGCGGCGGTTTGATTGGCTCACGGTTCACGAGAGCTCCATTTTTGAGTTTCAGCCGCACGCACCTGTCGACCTGGTCCTCACGTCCGGCTTGCTGATCCACATCAACCCGCCGAAGCTTCCCGACGTGTATCGGATCCTCCATGCCGCGAGCCGGCGTTTCATCTGTCTGATCGAGTACTACAACCCAACGCCGGTGGAAGTGCCGTATCGCGGGGAGCGCGAGAAGCTGTTTAAGCGCGATTTCGCGGGAGAGCTGCTGGATGCTTATCCCGACCTGCGGTTGTGTGCGTATGGTTTCCAGTATCATCGAGACGCCAATTTTCCGGTGGATGATGCGACTTGGTTCTTGATGGAGAAAAGGTAATTTCTAGCAGCCATGATCGTGCAGGTGAGCCACGAATCGATCGAGCACTGGAATACGCTGCACAGCCAGCGCCGCTTTCGCCCGCAATATCCGAGCGAACACGTGGTCCGTTTCCTGATGAACCATTTTCCGCCCGAACAGCGGGCGTCGCAGCGGGCGCTGGACATCGGGGTGGGAGGTGGGCGCCACACGAAGCTTTTGTGCGAGTCCGGATTTCAGACATTTGGCGTGGACATTTCCGATGAAGGCCTGCGGCATTGCCATGCTTGGCTCGATTCGTTGCACTATCAAGCAGCGTTGCAGCGGGCTTCCATGGGCGGCCTGCCTTTTGCCGGCGGATCTTTCGACCTGGCAATTTCGTTTGGCGTGTACTACTATGCGGACGCGGCCGGCATGAGCGGAGCGGTCGCGGAACTGCACCGGGTGCTGGCCAGGGGAGGGCGCGCATTGGTTGTGGTGCGGACGCTCGACGACTACCGGTATGGGAAAGGCATAGCATTGGAGGAGAAGACGTTCCGGCTGGAGATCGCGGACACCAACGAGCGCGGTACGGTGCAGCATTTTGTTGAGGCGTCGGATGTGCCGATCCTCTTTCAAGAGTTCTCCGAAGTGCGGCTCGAGAAGACGGAAACTACATTCGACGAGCGGCGGGCGGCCAACTCAGATTGGCTGATTACCGTTCGGAAATAAAAGGGCCGATGTGACGCGGGCCGATCAGATCCCAGCTCAATGGAGTCCCGCGTAGAATGTCCTGCGCCGCGCGGCGGCCTATGATTTCGTCAAGGTGACGGGGATGCAATCCGTGCGCCGGGCGAATGGAACGGACGTTGGCGGATGAGAAGAACTCGCCGCATTTGACGTCCTCGACCACGAATAGCGAACGGCGAAAGATGCGGCTCTTTTCTTCATCAGCAGAGGGTCCGTAATGCACGGCGCCGAGGCTGTGCTCTGCGCTGCGGATGGCGTCGACCATGGTTTTGAATTCCTGCGGCTCCAGAGAGAAGGTACTATCGGGGCCGGGAACCGTGCGCGAGAGCGTCAGGTGTTTCTCGATGATGCAGGCGCCCAGGGTTACTGCGGTGACCGGCACGCTAACTGTGAGGGTGTGATCGGAAAGCCCAACCGGCACACCGAATGCCTGGCTGAGGTGCGGAATGGTGAGGAGATTCATCTCGTCCGGGGGGGACGGGTACGCGCTGGTGCACTTGAGCAGTGCGAGCTGGGCAGCGCCGGCGGAGCGCGCGGCTTTGACTGCCTCCTCGATTTCGGCGAGAGTGGCCATGCCGGCGGACATGATAACGGGCTTGCCGGTCGCAGCCACGCGGCGAATGAGCCCGACGTCGGTCAGTTCGAAGGAAGCAATCTTGTAAGCGGGAACGTGCATGGCTTCGAGCCAATCGACTGCGGTGAAGTCGAACGGAGTCGAAAACAGATCCATGCCCAGCTCGCCGGCGAGCTCGTTCAGTTTAGGTTGCCACTCCCAGGGCGTGTAGGCTCTGGCGTATAGCTCGTAGAGTGTTTCACTGTCCCAAATCGTGCCGCCGCCGATGCGAAAGCAGGGCTGATCGGAGGATATAGTGATCGTGTCGGGCGTGTAAGTCTGGAGCTTGACAGCGTCGGCGCCGGCTTCTTTGGCGGCGTGGACCAGGCGCACCGCATCCTCGAAGTTCTGGTGATGGTTGGCGGATAATTCGGCGATGACGTAGACCGGGCAGCCGCTGTGGATGCGGCGGCCGTTGATTTCGATTGAGGGCATCTGGGTCATGGATGCGCCCTAACGTTGATAAGTGCCGGCGCGGATCGCTTGCACGCCTTGCTGCTCCTGTTCGATTCGCTCCTGCATCGCCGGGCTGGCGTAAGCGTCGCCGATCAGCGTGTGCCAGCGGGAAAAATCGTGTTGCAAGAGCACGTCTTCGGCTGCCTTCAAGTAGATGCGGCCACAGGCACACCAGTCGCGAAGCTGAGAATCACTCGCCAAAGAAGCGTCGATACGGGGTAAGTGGTAGCGATTGGAGAGAATTCTCAGTGTCGCGATGGGATATTGGGCAAACACCGTTTTGATGAATTGCAATTGCTCATAGGTGTTCGCGGCTTTGAGTTCCTCCAGGATGTCGGCAGCCGGCACTCCCAGCTCGATTAACTCGCGTCGCATTACGGCGGCGCACGCCGGAACTTCCGGTAAGTGGGCCAGCTTCCCATTGCCGCCGGTGACGATGACCAGTTGTGGATCCGCGTGGTACAGCAAGGCGGCCGCTTCGACGCGCAAGCGGTCGCCGATGCGGCCATTCTCGAATAGCGAACTGCGCCAGACCCCTTGAGCGTCCGCGTGCGGCCAGCCTCCGAGCACGAATAGCGCCTTCCCATGGCGGGGAGAGTTCCGCGAGGTCTCTTCCACCTATTCATTGTGCCCCCAGGCCATCGAGGTTCGCAGTTTCTTATCCTGGTATGACTTCGTTCATCACGCAACCCACTTACCTGCCGTGGATCGGGATCTTCAAAGCCATCGATGTTGCCGACACCTTTGTCTTCTACGATGACGTGCAGTTTGAGCGGAAGAGCTGGCAAAACCGCAACCGTGTCCAGGACCCGCTCAAGTCCGAGCCTGCGTATCTGACGGTTCCCGTAGCGAAGCACCACCGAGAGACAGCAATTCGTGAGATTCAGATAGCGGATCTTGAGTTTTACCAGAGCCATTTGCGCAAGCTGGCAAGCTGGTATGCGGCCTCTCCATTCTACGAGTCAACGCTGTTGGCCTTGCAGGACGTCTATTCCAGGCGCCATACACATCTCGCCGATTTGACATCCGATCTCACTATGGCACTCGCGAATCATATCGGACTCAAGGCCGACTTCAGGTTTGCACATGACTTCAATATCTGTGGCGACAAGCACACGCGGCCGCTTGCTTTCGCCAGGACGCTGGGCAGCACGGGTTATCTTACGCAGGCGGGCACGAGAGACTATACGGACATCGCGTCATTTCGTGTGCAGGGAATTGAAGTCATTTTTCTTGAGTTCGCTCACCCGGTGTACCGGCAGCCACGCGAGCCATTCACGCCCTATCTCTCGGTTGTGGACATGCTCATGAACATAGGTCCGCAGGAATCGCTCGCGGTGATCAAGAGTATCAAACTCGAGGCAGAAGACCTGGGCTACGCGACTAAGGATCAGAAGGAAAACTACGGTGCCACTATTCACCACGGCTAAAGATAGCGAATACAAAGATGGAATGGAGGCGCACTTGCAGGATCTGGGGCGCCCTTTGTCCTATATCGCGGAAAACTTCGCGAAATATTGCAAGCGCCAGGAACTGACTCGATTTCTGGCTCGCCACGAACTCTTTACAAAGATCTTAAACATTAAGGGATCCATCATTGAGTGCGGAGTCTATTCGGGTAATGGGCTAATGAGTTGGGCACAGCTTTCGGCCATCCTGGAACCGATGGCCTTTTGGAGACGCGTTTACGGATTTGACACGTTCGAGGGATTTCCGCAGGTGTCGGCCACGGACTCAAGCGGTTCTAAGCTGGCTGAAGCGAAAACAGGCGACCTTAGCGACGATTGTTACGAAGACCTGCTCCGGTGTGTGAAACTGTTTGATCTGAACCGGCTGCTGAGTCAGTTTCCAAAAGTCGTACCCATCAAAGGCGACTTTTGCCAGACGGGGGAACGATTCTTGAAGGAAAATCCTCATCTACTGGTCGCATTGCTGTACTTGGATTTTGACCTTTACGAACCGACCAAGAAAGCGCTGGAGCTGTTCTTGCCGCGAATGCCAAAAGGAGCAATCCTGGGTTTCGATGAAATCAACAATCCTGAGTGGCCGGGTGAGACATTAGCCATGCTGGACTGTCTGAACATTCGAGACATCGCAATTCAGAAATTTCCTTACGAGCCGAATATAGCCTACATTCAGTTGTGAGGGGATCGCGGTGAGAGAACGAGGCGACGGAGATCTCACTTCACCGCCAGCGTCACCTCATTGCTGAAATTGACTCCACCAATCGCGGCCCTCACTAGAACCGTGTTTCCGAGCAAGCCGGAAGCGGGAATCGTGAATTCCAACTCCCAGACCCCGACCTCTCCCGGGGCCAGGCCGGAGTATTTTACATCGGCGAAAACGGAACCTCCGCCCGATCCTCCCAAAGCCACGCAAACGTAGGAGTGGCCAGAGAGGCAGGTATTTCCGTCGGTGGTGGGCTTCGCTACGGTGTTATCCGGAGTGGTGGGAGCCGGCTGGCCGTCGGCCACTGGTGAAGCCACCGGCCCCTGGCCCGTGCCGAACAGCCGCACAACGCTGCCGAGCGTCGCGGGATGGCTGGTGCCGTTAGTCGTTCCGTCCTGGTTGAGCGCCATGGCTTGCCCGGTGCCTTGCTGGTTGACGGTAAACAAACCGGGGGCGTACTGGGCCACCACGATCGGTCCGCCCGCCACCAGTTCTCCAGTGTCGGCAGTCCTGGCGGCGATGCGCTGGACGCCAACCGGTGTCTTGGCTGGCAAAACGAGTTGGATCTGACTGGCGGAAATAGAAGAGACCGGGACTGGCAGTTCGTCGTTCACCATCAGTTCACGGTTCGCGAGCGACGTGGGCAGTGCCCCCGACGATTTTGCCTTCCCGCTCTTAGTGGCCAGGGCTGAACCTGTCAGCGTGCACCAGGAGCCTTGGCCGACCGGGGCTGACGAGCTCGCCGTCGCCGCGTTCTCGACGGTGACTTGTTTCAAGAACTGCACCACCCGGTTGTTCCCTGTGTCGCCCACATAGAGAGTGTCCTGGCGATCCACCAGAAGTCCTATCGGGCCTGCCAGGCCCTCCGGCGTCGCGAGACCGTCGGGCGTGTCCCAATTGGCCGCGGTACCGGTGAGCTTCTGCTGCCCGATAGCCAGATAAGCGCTGTACGGAGGGCCCACGCTGACTAGTAAATTCGCCAGCGAGGGGAATACGACCACGCGGTTGTTTGCCGCGTCGGAAACGAAAATGTTTCCGCCGCTATCCAGAGCTACGCCCAGGGGAGAGCGGAGCCCGGTGGGACCAGCGCCTGCCCCGCCATGGCTGAAATCGGCTTGGCCAAGCACCAACGACGCCGGCAGCCCCGATTGCGGTGCGTTGCTCGTGTTGGGATAGACCACCACGCGGTTGGCCCCGAGGTCCGCGACGTAAAGGTTGTAGGACTTATCAATGGCGAGCCCCTGTGGTGCATTCAGCGTCTCCGCGGAAACCGTGATGGGCGCAGCCGAGGCGGTGAAACTCGTCTGGCCGTAGACTCGGAGTGCACTGGCCCCGGTGGTTGCCCCGTTGGCAAACTCCAACACGCGATTGTTTCCGCTGTCGGCGATAAAAAGATCCCCGTTCGGCCCGATGGCGAGGCCCCCAGGTGCGCTGAGCGAGCCGGCATTGGCTGTGGTGACGTCCGCGCTCGTAAAGTCGGTCTGACCGAGCACCACGTCAGGAGTAATGCGTCCGGATTGTTCCACTGGGCGCGGGTAGTGCAGAACGCGGTTATTGCCGGAGTCGGCAACGAACAGATCGCCGTTAGCCGCCAGCGCGATTCCGGTGGGCGCAAACAGGCCCGTACTGGAGGGCGTCCGGTTGAGACCGCCATCGACATTGGCTACGGCACTGGACAGGCTGGGCTGTCCGATGACCAGGTCCGCCGGATCTCCGCTGTGAAAATGAGCGGCATCCTTCCAAACTACTATCCGGTTGTTGTTGGTGTCGGATACGTACAGTGCGAAGGGGGCTTGCGAATAGTCAATAGCGATCTTGTAGGCTGCGTTGATGCTGCTCGGTTTGATTTGGTTGGGACCGTTTCCGCTAAGATCCGTTTGGCCCAGAACCCGCGTAGCCATCGGGGCCTTGGCGGCGAAAAACAAAACGCGGTTATTGCCGACATCCGCGGCCAGAAGATCGCCTTGGGAATCCACCGCGATCCCGGTAACCAGGGCCAGCGAAGTGGCGGAAGCCTCCGGGAATGCACCCGTATCGATCGTGTTGGTGCTGAAATCCGGTTGTCCAATCACTTCCGTTGCCGCGGCGCCGGAAGCCGCGCCGGGCGGAAACATCAGCACGCGATTGTCTGCGGGAACCGCAACGTATACGTCTCCCGCCGCATTCACGGCTACGCCTGTAGGACCTTGCAGTGAGGATGCCGTGGGCGTGGCCGGCACCACGCGCGTCGTAAATGCCGCCTGCCCGAAAACGGTGGTGGCGGTCGAGGCGGATGTAACCGAAGCCGGGAATTCGAGCACTCGCGCGTTCAGAAAATCGGCGACATACAGGTTGTTGTTGGAATCGAATGCCAGCCCCCACGGCACATCGAATCCGGAGGCGGAGACGGCGCCTCCCCGGTTGGCCTTGGCCGAGGTCGCATTCGGTTGACCCAAAATCACGTCGGCTGCCGGAGTCGTCGCGTTGAGGACCGCTGTGGGAAATCGTAGAATGCGGTTGTTTCCGGTGTCCGATACCCACAAATCGCCATGACTGTCGCAAGCGACTGCCCTGGGGACGTTCATAGTTTTGTTGCTGATGCCACCCGTGTTCGCCGTGCGCTTGATGAAGTCCGGTTGGCCGTAAACGGCGTCGGGTTCCACGTTCGACGGGCTAGCGAAGGGATGGGGAAACCTCACTACGCGATTGTTTCCCACGTCGGCGACATAGAGATTGCCGGTCGTCGGATCGACCCCCAGGCCGCCGGGACCGTTTAGGCCCTTAGCGCCAACCCCGTTGGGTGCGGTTTGCTGAAAATTCTGTTGGCCCAGCACAAGCGTCGCCGGAGCCCCATTCTGGAAACTCGCTACGTTCTCCCATCCAAGTACGCGGTGGTTCAGCGTGTCAGCCACATAAAGGTGTCCACTGCTATCGACGGCGACAGCTTGGGGTGAGTTCAACGCAGCAGGCCCGACCATGTTGACGGCATTCTGGCGAAGGTCCGGCTGCCCGAGCGCCCGGTAAGCGGATAGCGAAAGCGCGGCGTTGCCCGCCCAGCTCGACACACCCAGCGTGGCGGCGAGCCACAGACAACTACCGCGATATGTCCATTTGCTTGGTTTAATCCACTGCATCCGTGAAACCCTACACGCTCTCTGCACAGTTTATGCCAAAGGTCGTCAAACCAGGTTCTGCCATTTTGGGAGTCGGCCAAAAGGCGGGGTTTCGTCTATTTGTCAAAATCTTTGGGACTGCCGGGCCTCCAGCTTCAGACCATCGGTTCCAAGGGTTCCATGCTGGAGCGTGCCGAGCGGGAATTTGTAAGTAGATCGTAATCTTCTATATAGCAGCCTATTCCGAAACCCTCACTCTGATCTTCGACACGCGCCACGCGCACGCGGCACTGCAGACGTATCGGCGATTCGTTATAGCCGAAACTGCCCGCAGGGATGGCAATAATACATTCCAGCCGCTCGCCCATTTGGAACGGCTCCCTGGAAATGCAATAAAACCCATTGCTAGTAAGGTTTTCCGTGGTGCTCTCGACCGAAGGAGCGGCTGGTTCCCGGAACAGACGTACCGGCCAGTGCAGCGCTATCCGTTTTCGCTTGCGCCGTTCTTCTATTGCGACCATGGCCGACGAATCCTCAAGCCCCAGTTGAGCTACAATTTCGCTTCCAAACCCTGCTCCGTGAGTTTGCGGGTGACTGACGTCACTGCGCCGTGCTGCGTTTGCGGGAGGTGTTAATGCTTTTCCCGGCAGTTGCGAGCTGTCGGAGCCGTGGTCCGGTTCGCAGTGCTGTGTCGACGCCTGCGATGTGGGGGTCCGGCTCGGCGAAGTCGGTAGCATTTTGGGCACCAGTTGGTTTTCCACAGTTTTTTCTCAACACGAGACTCTCCACAGCTCGGAATGTAATGTTCTTCACAGGGGTATGTGCTCGTGGCTTAACATGTGCAACTTGAAGACCCGTCTCAGTTTGTGGGAATTGGGTCCCAAATTTTAGGAAGAATCCTCACCCCAATAAGGGATTTACCGGACTTGCCGTTCCGTAGATTCCTGTTTATAGCTATAGTTAGCGTGAGGGAAAAACTTTGGAGTACTGAGTGGAAAATCTTGACAAAAATCAGGATTGCGATATGCTGCTCTCTATCTTTGGTGAGCTTAGCCGCTTATTGACGCGCCCAGATGCACATTAAGTTGTTGTCAACAGACAAGTTGCTCTACAAGTTGTGCCGCGAAACGCTGGCCGGATTTCGTGGAAACGACTGGACCCTGAATCTGGGGGGCGCACCGGATGGTGCTACGGCGCCAGACCTGGTGATTTGGGATTGCGACTCCGACGTGCCATTGCCGCGCGAATTGGATTTCGAGCAAGAGCGCAAGAACCTCTTCCTGGTTTCACGCAAAAAGATGGCCGTGTTGCTGGAGCGGCTGCCCATGGCGGCAGTAGCGATCCTGCTGAAGCCGGTTCACAAAGCCACTCTGCGGGCATTCCTCGAGCACGCCGTGGCGCGCCATGAGAAGAACCGCTCAATGGACGTGGATGCGCTGCGCGCGGACCGCGACGAAATTCTGCAATGCTTGTTACACGCCAATCTGAAGCTGCAGGAATACGATCAGGACCGCACGAATTTTCTGGCGCGTGCGGTGCACGACTTTCGCGCTCCGCTTACCGCCGTGGACGGTTATTGCGGGCTGATCCTCGGCCAGCAGTTGGGGCCCATCTCCGAAGAGCAGCAGGAAGTGCTGGAGCGGATGCAGCATTCCATCAAACGTCTCTCCCGCATGGCCACGGCGATGTTTCAGTTGAGCGTGGGCCGGCAGATCGACCGGCGGCCGAACCTGCAGAACGGCGATATAGAAGCGTGCATCGATCAGGCCATGCACGAGATCGCGCCCTTCGGCGAAGCCAAGAACATTCGCCTCACGTGGCACGTGATGCAACCTCCGCAGCCGCTATATTTTGATCGCGAGCAGATCGAGCAAGTGTTGATCAACCTTCTCGACAACGCGTGCAAGTTCACTCCCAAGTACGGCTCTATAGAAGTCCGAGGTTACCCTTATTTCTGGGAACGGCGTGCCAAATTAAAAACAGCCATTACAAATGGCGAGCGCCGCACCTCCAGGCTGCAATCCCCGAATGCATTCCGGATCGATATTTGCGACTCCGGTCCCGGTGTGCCTTCGGAAAACCTGGAAAAGATATTCGAGGAGTACACCTCTTATTCCGGCGGTCAGGATCGGTCTGGAGGAGGACTGGGTCTGGCTATTTGTAAGTTGATCCTCAATTCTCATCAAGGTCAAGTTTGGGCCGAGTCAAGCGTGACGGGGTCTACTTTCTCTTTCGTCCTTCCCCTGGTCCAGCAAGAAGCCCATCTGACGTTTATGACTGAGCCGCCCCATCAAACCATGCAAGCGGGGGCGTGACTCGGAACCTACTTCTGAGGAACTATGCAAACCGTGAATACTGGCAGAACCATTCTATTGGGGGAAGACGAGTTGGAAGTGCGGAGCTATCTGGAGATGGCGCTGAAATGCCACGGGTATGCCATCGAGTCGGCGCAGGACGGGGAAGAAGTCCTGAGTTGCCTGGAACGCGACCATGGGCGGATCTCGCTTATCCTTTTGGACATCATGATGCCGCGTAAAGACGGGCTGGAGACGTTGCGTGACATCCGCCGCCAAAACCGGGACTTGCCCGTCATCATGCTCTCCGGCGCCTCTTCGCCGCTCAAGGTGGTGGAGGCCATGAAGAGCGGCGCTACCGATTTCATTCCCAAGCCGGTAAGCCACGAGGACTTGTGCATCGCCATCGAGAAAGCTTTGGGGAACGGCGCGCTCAACGGCCGCACGGTGCACGTGGTCAGCGATCAGCCCGCGCTGAAAGCGCAAGAGGACTCTGCCGCGGTAAGGGTGAAGAGCATCGAACCGTTGGTGAAACAAGTTGGTTCTTCGGAAGTGCCGGTGCTCATTCAGGGCGAAACTGGTGTGGGCAAAGAAGTGATTGCCCGGCAGTTGTGTGCGCAATCCCCGCGCGCCAATAAGGTTTTCCTGAAGCTGAATTGCGCGGCGCTGCCATCGGAACTCGTGGAAAGCGAGCTGTTCGGCTATGAGCGCGGGGCGTTCACGGGCGCCTTCCAGAAGAAACCCGGCATGTTCGAGATGGCGGACGGCGGGACCATTCTGCTGGACGAGATCGGCGACATGGATTTCAAGCTGCAGGCGAAACTCCTGCAGGTGCTGCAAGATCAGGAATTTCAGCGGCTGGGCGGTAAGGAGACCATTCGTGTGGACGTGCGCGTGATTGCCGCGACACATTGCGACCTGGAGCAGGCCATCGCCGAGGGCCGTTTCCGTGAAGATCTCTACTATCGCCTGAACGTGGTGACGATCCGCGTACCACCGCTGCGCGAACGGCAGGACGAGGTGGTCCCGCTGGCCGAGTTTCTTTTGAGGAAACATGCGCGGCCTGGAACAGCGCCGCTACCGATTACTCCCGCGCTGCACCAGGCGCTCATCACGCACCACTGGCCGGGCAACATCCGCGAACTCGAGAACGTGATGCGGAAATACCTCGTGGTGCGGGATGCCGAAACGATCATCGCGGATCTGCGCGAGCGCATCCTGCGCAAGGCCTCGCCCGCGCTGGTTCCGCAAGCCGTGAAAGTCCGGGCTGCCGGCGCCGCCGCTGGCGCCGAATACGACGAGCCGATCTCGACTCCCATTTTGAAGCAGGTCAACCGGGCCAAAGAGCAGGCCGAGACCGACGCCATCATGGCCGCGCTTCACTCCACGCGCTGGAACCGCAAGCAGGCCGCCCAGATTCTCAACATCGACTACAAAGCGCTTCTTTACAAGATGAAGAAGCTGTCGATTGAGAACTAGCCCCGCGATATCCCGCAAGCGGGCAGCCGGAGGCCAGGCTGCAATCAACCGATGCTAGCGCGAAGGGGGATTTATCCGGCGCTGCCTGGGCTCGTACTTCCGCTGATTTACCAGGGATCATGATGCGTGGGGCGCGCTACTCAGAAACCTTCGAGCATCCAGACATTGCTGTTAATGACGGCGCCCTCTATGGCAAGGTAGCGGCCATCGGGTGAAGGGTGGCCCCAAATCTGACCTACGATACCTCCCTTGTACTGCCATAGCACCCGCGCATTTCCCTTCAGATCGACGTAGAGAAGCGTGCTGCCTTGTGGCGAGCCAGAGCCACAGTAAAACCCTTTTCCATCAGGCGACCTGTCAAGACCTGTGATATTGGGCCAACCCTTCACCGTGATTTCGCGGTCGGAGCCACCTGAGAGCGAAAGCAAGCGAATGTGAATCTCTGTCTCGCCAGCTCGCGAAATCGAAACCGTTGATCCATCCGGAGAGAGTGGCGTCCCGACGTAATAGTTTGAGGGATCATACTCTATCGTCCGGAGCACCTTCCCTCTGCCCTTCAGAGGGTCGAATGCTGTGAGCATGAGCTGTTTTCCATCCTGGCTCGTCTCGAAGATGACGCAGAGGCTTGCCGGGGCGCGGGCACACCGGAAGTCGCGAAGATTGTGCGTCTCCAGCACAAACTGGGGTGCTCCACCGCTCGCGGAGATGCGCATCAGGCGCAGCGGAGGGGCGGGATTGGCCTGCGTTCTCGGCCTCTCCAAGAAGAGTATCCAAGCACCATCGGCGCTAAGGCGGGGAGTGTAGGCGTCTTGCGATCCAGTGACCACAGGCTCAGAGGTCTCCTGGCTGATTCCTTGCTTGAAAATACCAGATGTGCCGTTACGGTTTGATACGAACAATACAGCTTTGCTGTCCGGCGTCCATGCCGAGGGGTAATCGTAGGATTCGTCATTAGTCAGCCGCCGAGGGGGATTCATGCGCGTCCCCCCTGCCGCCAGCTCGCCCAAGTACACCTGCGACTGAGATGTGGTCTTGAGGAGCACCAGTCGCTTCCCATCCGCACTGGCGCTGAATCCCCAAAGGTAAGATCCCGCCCACTGGGCAATATGTTTCGGTTTACTGGTGGGCGTGCCCGCATGGTTATCAAGACCGATTTGCCAAAGATTTGCGTCATTTGAGTAACGCGATTCCGGCCGCGAGTAGACGATTCTCCCTTCCAGAAGCCAACAAAAATCTTGCAGCCACAGGCCCGGATCGGCTGACACAACCACCGTCCGGCTCGCCCCCTTCAGGTCGCAGGTTTCGATCGAATTCTGGAACCTGTCCGTACTGCGGTGGTCCCTACGGTAGGCCAAGCGCTGTCCATCCGGCGACCAGTGTACCGATTCCAGCCACTCATTTTCTCCCAGTGCGAGGACCTTTTGCGGGTTGTCTCCCTGGCTGCCCATCACCCAGATTTCGCGCATATAATCCGAAGCTCCGCTTGGGCTGAAAGCGATGTGTGTCCCGTCCGGCGAAACCTCCCACCCCACCGCACCCTCGCGGAGCTCTTGTGGAGATTGCCCTAGCACCGAGACCGTCCACATGCTCTTCTGGCCGCCGATTTCCAGTGCGTGGGCGAGCAATTGTGTGCCGTCGGGAAACCAAGAAGAGACAACCCAGAAGGCGCCGGCTAGAACTCCGGCCGGCCTTGGGATGAGACGCTCCTCCCCTGTCGAAAGCAGCTTCACGTGAATCCCGGTCCGCTCCGAGTATGCAAGGTACTTGCCATCGGGAGAAATGACGGGGCCATAGACAGAGTTCTCGCTGGAGTTGAACGTCAGCCGTTTCTGCGTTAACTCGGCCGAAGGCTTGGGAGGGCGATGTAGGAGAAACCAGGTCAGGGCAACCAGTGCGGCCACCACTGCAACGCTCCCTATGGCAGCTTGCTTGTGCCGCTTGATGATGCTGGCGATAATGACGGAATCCGACACTGATGCTTGCGGCGGCTGGCGCACTGGTTCTGCGGCCGCCGGCGAGGATGCCGGCGCCTCGGACCGGCCGGAGCTCGTGTCGCGCTTTAGCCGCTTCAGATCGGCGCGAAAGTCCGAAGCATGCTGGTACCGGACGTCGTGATCCTTCTCCAGCGCCTTATTGATGATCCTTTCCAGCTCCACCGGGGTTCCTGGATTCAACCGCACGGGCGACACCGGCGCCTTGTGCAGAATCGCGTCAAACAGCGCCGCCGTAGTGTTGCCGGTGAATGGCCGGGCGCCCGTGGACATCTCGTACAGCACCACGCCGAACGAGAACAGATCCGTGCGCGCGTCCAACTCTTCGCCCAAAGCCTGCTCCGGCGACATGTAGGCCACCGTTCCCACCGCCGTGCCCGGACTGGTGAGCATCTCTTCGGTCGCCGCGTAAGTGGGCAACGCAGCTTTCGGACTCGTAGCTTCCGGCGCCAGCTTGGCCAAGCCGAAATCCAGAATTTTGGCCTGCCCGCGGCGAGTCACGAAGATGTTAGCCGGCTTGATGTCGCGATGCACGATGCCCTTGGAATGCGCAGCGTCCAACGCATCGGCGACTTGCATCGCGATCTCCAGTAGCTCATCGGTCTTCAGCGGTTTTCCGGCGATGCGCTCCCGGAGTGTCTGGCCTTCCAGCAGCTCCATGGCGATGAAGGGCCGCTGATCGTGTTCGTCGATATCGTAAATGACGCAGATGTTGGGGTGATTCAGAGCCGAGGCCGCGCGCGCTTCGCGCTGGAACCGGTCGAGCGCCGCGTGATCTTTGGCGTAATCGTCGGGCAAAAACTTGAGCGCCACGTTGCGGCCCAGGCGCGTGTCTTCCGCCTTGTAAACCACTCCCATACCACCGCTACCGAGCTTCTCTACGATGCGGTAGTGGGAGATGGTCTTCCCGATCATGACTCGCCACGCCAAACGGGCGATGGACCGTAGGGGAATTCTACCTCACCGCGCGGGCGGCCCGTCGGTCGGCAAGCCTAATCGATCATACGTCAAATAGAAGCTGAGGCCAAACAGGGCCAAGGAGCAGGCCGAGACCGACGCCATCATGGCTGCGCTTCACTCTACGCGCTGGAACCGCAAGCAGGCCGCCCAGATTCTCAACATCGACTACAAAGCGCTCCTTTATCAGATGAAGAAGTTGTCGATTGAGAACTGAGCGGGAGAAGCGCTAGACGGACGCCGCTTTCGCCCCGAAGCTCCGCAGAGCGGTAGTTTCGCTGGTAAACGCCTCGAACACCGTGTAGAGCTTTGTGACCTGTAAGAGGTCGTCCACCCTCTTCTGGACGTTGAGCAGCTTGATCTGGGCGCCTTGGTTCGCACTCGTAGCGTAAGCGGCGACCAACTCGCCCAGGCCGGAGCTGTCGATATAGGTCACGTCGCCGAGATTCAGCAGGAGATTTTTCTGGCCCTCCTTCAGCAAGTCCTTAACCGTCTCGCGCACCACTCCCGAGCCATCACCTAAA
Organism: Bryobacteraceae bacterium; assembly: GCA_035297145.1. GTDB lineage: Bacteria > Acidobacteriota > Terriglobia > Bryobacterales > Bryobacteraceae > QHXW01. Next base: position 1,336 of record DATGZN010000064.1, on the reverse strand, counting down.
GTGATACGGCCGCTAATGTCCACGATCGTTACGTCACCGACCTGCCGGATAGTTGCTGTGCATGGCATTGAGATACCCTCGGTATTCTAGTCTACAGCGTTCCATGGGTCGCGGCATCTGAGCCGTTATAGATTCTTGATCCGAATGGAATACAACCGGCTCTCGGTCCGCAGGAGCAGGCGATCGCCGACGATCGCCGGAGTGGCCTGCGCCATCTCGTCCAGCAGATTGCTGTGGAGCAACTCGAACTTTTCGCCCGCGGCAATCACGAACGTCTTGCCCTCCTCGCTGAGGCAGAACACCTTGCCGTTGTAAGCCCACGGCGATGAAGTGAACGCCCCGCCCCCTTCGATCCTGGAGCGGTAGCTCACGTTCCCCGTTTTTGCGTCAAAGCGGCTCAAGATCCCGGTCTCCGACAGAGCGTACAAGGCCCCGTCGTACGCCACCTCTGTCGGCAGGTAGGTGCCACCCCGCGGTTGCGACCACGCCACAAATTCACTCTGCTTTCCGTCCTCTCCCGGCGTCAAATCCCCCGTCGCGCCGGGCTTGATCGCAAACAGCGCCTTTCCCCTCCCGCCGTTCACATACAACAAGCCGTCGTAAGCGAACGGACTCGGAATGGGAATGTCCGACATGCCGGACAGCCGCCACAACTCTTTGCCCGTTGCGTCATAGCTCACCGCCACTCCGGGACCGACGGTCACAACTTGGGTGCGTTGCGGGGTCTTCCAAACAAATGGCGTAACCCACGCGGAGCGTCGCGGGGTTCCTTCACCTTTCGCCGCAAGGTCCCGGTTTGTCCGCCATACCGGCTTGCCAGTGTTCGTATCGAAGGCCGCGATGAACTGCTGCTTTTCGTTGTCGTTGACGATCAACAGCATGTCCCCCAAAAGCGCCGGCGATCCTCCCGTGCCGAAATCCAGGTAAATCGGATACGCTTCGAGCGGCGTGTGCCAAACTTGCGTGCCCTTCATGTCGTACGCATAGAGGCCCAGGTTAGTGACGTAGACATAGACCAGCTTCCCATCGGTCACCGGAGTCTCCGACGCAAAGCTGTTTTTGCGATGCCGTCCTCCCGGCGGCTGCCCCGAATAGAACTCACGCTTCCAAGCCACCTTACCGGTCTCAATGTCGAGACAGTACAGGTAATAGTGCAGCGTTACCTCCTTTGGCAATTCGATGTCTCGAGCGGTGACTGGACTTGCCCCCATTTTTGACACAACCAGTTAAGACTCAAAATCCATTCAAAGGAGAATTGAGTCATGGGGTTGTCGAGAAGGATGTTCACCAAGGAGTTCAAGCGGGCCGCGGTCCAGCGGCTGGAGCAGGGGGTTTC
>DATGZN010000063.1:0-309850 GCA_035297145.1 Bryobacteraceae bacterium | reverse complement strand
GCCAAACGCCCAGACCCTTGGGGAGCCACTCCACCAGGGCCGTTGTCGATGGCGAGATACGGTCCGCTGTAGTTGCCGCTGTTTGCTTCTTTGGCGAATAAGATCATGTTGTTGGTGGTGTAGCCGGTCTTCGCCCAGATCGTCATGGTCAATGGGTGATACCAATCCAGAGCAAAGAGTTGATTTGAGGCCGTCGTTGGCATGCTGATGTACTGATCCTGGGCGATGTTGAACACAGCAGCCCGTTCAGTGGGATCTCCAATCGGTGGTCCACCGCCTGGACCGGTGAAGGTCACGCCGTTTGTGAGCGTGCCATTGTTGCCTTGGCCGGTTGCGTCATTGGCGTTGCCGTCCAACCGCCAGTAACCCAGCGGATTGAGCGCCAGCACATCATTCACGTACTTGCTCTGGGCCATGCCCAAGGGCGCCACAAGCCCTATGGCTAAAATCAGCTTTGAAGGGTTCATGGGTCTCTCCCGTTGCGATTGACTCTATCACCACTCGCAGCGGGTACGGTAGTCGACTAAATTGTTCCGCGACCGGAGATGCACGGTGCCGTCCGTCTTGATGGCCAACGCGCGGTAGCCGTCCAGCTTCAGCTCGTATGCCCAGTTTCGCGCCTTCTATGCCATCGCGATGTGGTCCAGCAGCGAACGTGCGAACCGGCAAGCTTGGACGGCGCGATGAGGTTCAGTGTCCGGCTTGGCCGTTTCCGGTCAACTTGGCCTACCACCAACTTCCAAATGCGCCGTAATACGACAACTGACCGCGCCGAAAGCTCTACCCTACGCGACCAGTCGCTCCCCTCTCCCCCAACAACTGAGAGACGTTGCTCCGGCGGCAATTTATGGCTCGCCGTAGGGGCGTATCACCTTTGCGATTTCGGGCTCTGCCAACCCGCCGTGCGATTCGAGCCGCCTGCGCTTCGCCTTCCCGGCCTCCTCAGTCTTTGGATCGGCCGACCCCCTGTGGTCCGGAAGCTGGATCTGCTTGAATGGCCACTTCAGAAGATCCACAGTTTGAGCAACATCCGGTCTCAATGAGGGTAGATTCCATAGTGACGGCTCCAGACCGGTCCGGCGATGAAGCTACTAGTGGACCTCTTCCCCTTCCTGGTCTTTGGGGTTGAATGGGCGACTTTGCTAGCCAAACCGTTCCGAACTGCAATTTTTAACAATTGGCATCACTATGGATCTTGACGAATCATGGTCCTGGTGCAATACTGCGCAACATAGTAACTCTTCGCGCGGAGGTGAACCTTGGCAGATTCCAGTTTCGGGGAATCCGACAATATTGGTCGAATGATCGATCTGCTTCCGGACCTCTACTACGCGGTCAATCAAACACTCGAACGTTGCACTCCAGGTTTCTCAAAGAAAACAGGTGTAGTGCTGTGGGTGATCGCCAGCTCCACGGCTGAGGATGAGCAGGGACCTTTCCGTTTGTATGGCGAGATCTGTGACCGGCTAGCGGACTGGTTTGCGATGAAGCGCGAGAACGCGCGGTCTGAGGTGGCAAAAGCCAAAAGAATTCTGATGAATAAGGGACTTATCTTCATCGCAGGCCGGAATGACCATGTACACCTCACCCCGCAGGGGGTCGATTACGTCAGCCGCATGCGTCAGGTCGCCAAAGAAACGGTGAAAGAGGCGTTGGGCGTGTTGGAACCCTCTGAGCAGATCCAATTCGTTAACTTCGTTGAACGACTCATTACTCTGCGTAAGCCTCCGATTCGCGAATCTGACAATAGCAGTGCGAGTCAGCCTAACGCGATTGAAAAATCTTGAGTTGATCGCTGGAACTGGTCAAAAACATTTCTTGGCATTTGTATCGAAGCCGAACTCTAGAACAGTGGTTTCCTTTCTCCCAAAGTTTTGTCTCAACAAGAGTTTCTGTTTTCCTTGACAACTAACTCAAGTTCGAAGTACGCTTGCTTTGAGTTTCACAACCTGTGTGGGACTCTCGAACCGATGTGAAGGCCGCCTGTGTGGAGATACGGGCGGCCTTTGTCAGAATCAGTTTGTCCTTCATCAAGCCCTAACATAAATCTGTTATTCAGTGTTGATGGGAATGTGCGAGATTCGGATCTCCACCGGCGCTGGAGTGTTTCCAGCACTGGTCCGGCTTTTCGCATTATTTGAACGCGAACCCGAGATGGATTCGCCAACCGTGTAGGGCTTGGCGGGCTAGGCCCGCAATGAATCGGTTCGAGAGGCGTTGCCTCTCAGCTAACAGTTTGAGGGGCCAACATGACCAGCAGGCTTCATGTGGGCGCCGATCCTCGTCATGGGCAACGGCCTATGGCGGGCAATGGCAAAGCGGTGGGAGTTACGGCAGGCGCCCGGAGCAAGAGCCATCGACTTGAGGGGCCGAATTGGCGTCGATTCGTCTTGGTGGCAGCTTTCGCGGCACTGTCCGCCGCTTGTGGAGATCGGCCTCGATATGTTGTTGCGATCGGCAGTCCTTTCAGACTGACCGGCAAGACCGTACGGTGCCTTGGCCTCGGCCTTCCACGATCCGAACGTTGGCGCGTCAGCACAATCAACGGCGTGTCCGGTGTCGGTGCTGAGATCGATCTGGGAGGCCCCCTGACCTCACGGAATCTCCAGTTGCTGGCCGAGATCGCAGCAAGGACGCCCGAGGCTGTTATGATATCAGTGTTGAACCCCGGATCGCCGTTCTCCAGTGTTGTCAGTGTGGAGCGGCGAGGATCGATTGAGATCGTCGAGTTCGCGAAGGAATTTGGTTCTGACAACTACGTTAGAGCTGTGCCAGACGGTGTGTTTGGTCAGACGTTGTTTCCGATGAGAGAGCCGCTGGTGCCCGACACGCTTTACTCACCACACAATCGTTTCGAGATCTACGTGGCTGCTGATCAGTCCGATTCCGAGATCGCTGCTACCCTGTACCACGAACTAGCACATGTGCGGTTCGGCGCCGGCCACACGAGAGCAATTCTGAATGCCGAGGCCGAGGCAAGACTAAGCGCACAGGTAAGGTAATACGAGGGTTGGTGATGAGGGCTAGCCGGTGGAAGAGCTTCCAGCTCTCGATAATATTGCTCATCAGTCAAAGTAGTTCGGGTGCTCCTCGACAACGGCAAGAGTTCGATGTCGGTGCCTGTGCCGAAGATCCAGCGACGTGGAGTAGCAAGTTCTCCGAATTAGCGCACTTGAGCACTCCTGAGCTCGAAGCACAAGCAATTCGCAGGGTGGAAGCTCACGTCCCGTCGTCACTCCGGGCTCAAGCTTGTATTCCCGTTGAGATTATTGTGTCTTCTGATGGAAGGGTACTGTGTGCCCGCTCCCAAAAAGGTCACCCGCTCTTGCGCGCCGCGGCCGAACGAGCTGCCAAACGATGGGCATTTACCCCGTTCAAGAGTGCCACGAAGACTCATCCAGTCACCGGAGAATTGCTGTTCTCTTTTAATACGTCGTCAGATGCCGATGCCTGTCTGGACATTCGAACTCTTGCCAAGCAAAAGCCTGAGCACTAGTCAGCGTGCGTCGTGGTGCTCCCGCGCCCGTTTCTCATTCATCTCCATTTTGTCTATTATGTCTTCATCAATCTCCATCTGAATTCCTCTCTCATGGGCATCGAAGATCTCTTTACCCGAAATTCTCAGTGCTTTGTTTACTCCAGCAGAGAGGCCATCGAAATAACCGTCCGAGTAGCCGTCTCGATGTCGCTCCCTACCAATTAGCGTCGCAGTCAGAGAAATGTTCAGAACCAGCAATGCCCCATCCCACCAACTATCGAGCAAAACCACCGACTGCCCTCGATGGAGATAGCCTTGCGCAGCAAGTAGCAACAGCATCGCACCACCAATAAACCAGTTCGGGATTAGGCGGCTTTCCCTTTTCTCCCGATCATAGCATTTACGCACCTTGTCCCAGTCGTCTCTGCTGAAGTCTTTCAGCTGCTTGACTTCTCTGGCGCTCAGTCCCCGGTAGGTGATGGACTGATTTATCTCGTGCTTGAGTCGGTAAGCGTCGGCGATGCAGACTTGCGAACCATCTGCTTCGCCAGCGTCTGTCGGATTCTGAATTCCAGACGCCTCGGGTTGATCCGGGATGCTGTCATCATCGGTCATCGTTATCCCCTTTGCTGAACAAACTCCGGCGCGTGAAGACCAAACGGTCACGATGCGGGGCACTCGCAAACGACAGTCGGCTGGGTAGGCGTCAAACGTTCCGCTTATCGAAAAACCTCCCTCGTCAGATTGGCGTTCATCGTGAACTTGCCGTAGTTCGCCTCTGCGTGCGCGACCCACGCCACGTAGCCATCCTTCCTGACCGCTACTCCGTTGATTTCCACCGCAGCGCCGGTTCCGTCGGTAACGAAGCCGCCTTGTCAATCGTGGTAGCAGGGGACCAATTGCGTTGCGCCAAATGGATGTTTCAACGCGCAATCTCGAAGTCAATTATTCGGACCTCAACCCTAGTACTCGGTTGTGCTCTAAATATGCTCACGGTTGTGAGCCAACGGACACTAGGATCAACTTTGCCGGTAACTCGCTTGGCCAGCCCGGCGCGAATGACTCCTTCATACCGGACGCTGTCAGTGTCGATTGCATTGCCGTTGCGGTCATAGAAGATGACTTCGCAGGTTACGTTCTTGACTCCATCTGATAGCTGATTTTGAACTGTGAATGTGTAGCTGCCATCGATGCCATTCCAAAGCAGGTCTCCACCCTTGATCTGTCCACTAGGCAGAGCCTTGGATTTGGTAATGGCGTCGGAGAGTTGATTGGCCAGATCCTGATCAAGGTTCTTGAGGATCTGAGATTCCTTAACGGCACTGTCAATCTTTCCACTCCTCAAAGAGGCCCAGCCGACACATAGATGCGAGTAAGCGTCATTGGGGCTGAGGTGAACCGCTTGTTCACAAGCCTGCACTGCCTCTTGAGAACGACCGAGCCTGTCATATTGTGTGCCCAGGCTTGCATAAGCGACGGCGAAATTCGGCTGAAGTTGAATAGCGCGTTTCAAAACCAGTGTTGCTTCAGTGAAAGCGGTGGCATCACTATTGTGCAGTCCGAGCGCTTCGTAGGCCAAGCCAAGTTCGTAATATGCCTCAGCGTTAGTGGGCCTAATTTGCACAGCCTGCTTGAATGCATCTACTGCTTCCTGGTACCGCCCTAAACCATAATAAGCAGTTCCTAACGCCTGATATGCGAAGTAACCGTCTGGTTGAAGCGCAATCGCTCGTTCTGCATGGTTCAAGGCTTCATCGTAACGACCGAGTCTAACATAAGCATTTGCTAGATCTTCGTGTGCGAGGATGTATCCAGGATTGGCTTCGATAGCTCGTTTCAAAAACTCGATTTGCTGTTCAAGTCGGCCGAGGAAGCCGTACTGGTCGGCGAGCCAGTAGTAGGCGTCAGCGTAGTCGGGTTTGATTTGGATTGCATGTTTGAACGCTCTTATGGATTCATCTCGCTGTTCAAGCTTGCTATAAGAATAGCCAAGGTGATACCAGGCCTCCGCGTTGCGAGGCGCCCTCTGGATAAGGCCTTCGAAAAACGCGGCGGCCTTCTCGTAATCGTGTTTGTCATAGAGGAGCTTGCGACCCTCCATCAGCGAAGCGTCCTGCGGGAAGGCTGGCCCACGGAACAAAATGAACAGGACAAACCCAGTGCGTGCACAGTGTGCTCGATTCAGGGTCATCAATATCGGCCCTCGATCCCAGTAAGGGGTGCGTTCATGTCCTGGTCCCGACAATTGCCGACAAAGTGACATGCGGTCCGCATCTTTCCAGTTTGAAGGTCCGGTGACGCGCCATCAATCTTCTCGCTGGTTAGCGCCCTTCCTGTTATCCAAGGTTGGTACCAGCCAGACGGGAGTCCCGAATCGGTGAGCACGATCGACACCTGCCTGCGAGCAGGTAACGTGGGCTGGACGGCCGGCGCGTGGCTTTCGCAACAAACAGGACTTCGTTCACGCGATCTTCCCTCTGCTGTGGCTCGCCTCGACCTGACACCGAAAGCCACTGAATAGCCGCAAGCGCCTCATTTTCCTCATGCCGGATTACCTGCTGCAGGGAACAGTCGCTCGCGCAATCGCAGCGCCGGGCACTCAATCATCCTCGCCATTCCAACACCGATGGCGACGGATGCCACCAAGTACAAAGCGAAGATCAAATTCCGCTCCCAATGGAGCCGCTCGTACAACACTACGGCGCTAAACCAAGCGATCGGCATGTGATACAGATAGATCGAGTAGGAGTAATTCCCGATCCCGCTCAACCCGCGCACCAACCAGGAATCATGGCGGACGAGTGAAACCGTGTAGAGAAGCAAGCCGCCGTAACCCAAATAGAGGGCGGTCACACCGAAGACCAACATGAAGGGCCGGTGCTGCTCGAACAGAAGCGCCGGCATCAGGCACAACACGCTCAAAGGCGGCAACAGGCGGCCGTTCTCCCGCAGGAATGCGGTCAGCCGCTCGGGATAGAACTCGCGGATGTAAGAGAGCAACACACCGAAATACAGAGCATCGAAATCCCAGCAGCCCACCATCTTGTGCACCCGTCCGGTGTAGACATCGAGTGCCCGGAGCGCCAGACACGCGAGCATGACCACCCCGGCAAGGACCGGTACCCATCGGAACGATCCCGTTTTCCGAGCCAGCAGATAGAGGGAAGCTGGCAAGAACACATAGAATTGTTCCTCCACGCCCAACGACCAGAAGTGACTCCACGTACCCTGCCAATGATTTTGCAAGAACAGCAAATCCGGCCACAGATGGTCCCACTCAGCCGGCATGACGATGCCGTGCCATGCCGCGCGATGGGCGCGCCCTCCGAGGTAAAACCCCGCTACTGTCAACGCGAGCAATAGGTAGTAAGCCGGGTAAATCTTGAACCCTCGGCGGATCAGGAACCGCTTCAGGTGGAGCGTACCCGTGTCTTTGTAATCCCGGAATAATAGGCCCGAGATCAGGAACCCGCTCAATACGAAAAACAGGTTAACTCCGGTCCAGCCGAATCTGACCCACGCGGGGTACGCGGTAAGGTGACAGCCCAATACCAGCAGGACTGCCACGGCGCGAAGCGCATCAAGCTGCGGTAGTCGTTTCATGTTCAAGCACCAACTCACGGCCCGATAGGGCAGGGCGCGAACTTTCCGTGTCAGCACCTGCTTATCTGCTGCAAGGGAGGGGCTGGCCAACGAAAGCGAGGAGCGCAAACACAGGCAAGGCCCATTTCTTTGAAACGGTGTGTCTATGTAAACAGTGTCTATGTAAACAATGTAGACCGCGCCTGTATCCTAACCCGAAACTCAGGAGCGTGCAAGATCAACCAGAGTTAGCATTGCAAAAGGCCCTGGGAGAGCGCATTCGCGAACTCCGAAAAAGGGCCGGATACTCCCAGGAGGGCTTTGCGGACGCTGCTGGCGTTCATCGCACGTACATGGGCACTTTGGAGAGGGGTGAGGCGAACGTGAGCCTCGGCAATCTGCAGAAGATCTCCAAGGCGCTGGACATCACGCTCTCGGAATTGTTTCGAACGGTCGAAAAACGGGTGGCAAGTCCGCGGAAAAATCCTGTGAAGTGAGTAGAGATCCGGCGGACCTGAGCACGATTTCGAGTTGAAACTTCAGACCCAGGATTTTAAGATTTGCAAAGGCCTATTTGCAGTCAGTCCTGTCCTTCCAGGCCGATAGCGTTACCGCGTCGCTTACTGGTGCCGCAGTGCCACCGAGGGGTCGACGCGGAAGCTGCCGAATTGTCGCGCATGCCACCGCAGCCGGTGACGCGTACGGTACACTGGCTTCCAACGGCAACTGACGAGCGGAGGCAGGAGTGGTTGAGCAGGTTGGCCGGTACAAGATCAAGGGTCAACTGGGCCGCGGTGCGATGGGCATTGTCTACCTCGCTGATGATCCGCTGCTGAACCGCCAGGCGGCCATCAAAACAATCGACCTCGGCATCGAGGACGCCCAACAGCGCGAGTTTCTCCGCGACCGCTTGCTGCGCGACGCCCGTGCCGCGGCCGCCTTGACACATCCTAATATCGTGGCCGTGTTCGATGTCGTCGAAGAAGGCGACTCGGCCTTTCTCGTGATGGAATATGTCGACGGGGAGACGCTGGCGGCGGTGCTCAACCGCAGCTCCATTCCCGATCCGGCGTTCACCATTCGCGTTCTGCACGACATGGCAGCGGCGCTGGACTACACCCACGCGCGCGGCATCGTCCACCGTGACATCAAGCCGGCCAATGTCATGATCGACGCGAGCCAGACGGCGAAGATCATGGACTTTGGCATCGCGCGCATCGTCGACACCCGCACCAGCACGCCGACCGGGATGGTGATGGGAACCATCGAGTACATGTCGCCGGAACAGGTGAAGGGTGAGACGGTGGACGGGCGCTCCGACCAGTTCGCCTTGGCGGCCGTGGCATACCGCCTGTTGACTGGCGCCACTCTGTTCGGCCAACACTCGCTGGCCACGCTGGCGTACAAGATTGTCAACGAAGCGCCTCCCACGGTGCGGATGCGCAATGCCGGGCTGCCGTTTGCGGTGGATGCGGTGGTGTCCAGAGCCCTTTCCAAGTCGCCGGAGAGCCGGTTTCCCTCATGCACCGAGTTTGTAGACGCGCTGGCGGGCGCCTTGGCCTCACGCGGACGGGAAGAGTCCAGGTTGACCATGCCCTTGCCAGCGCAGATTCCGGCCGAGCCCGCGCCGCAGATAGCGACAGCCGCCACATTCGCGGCTCAGAAGGCTCCGGCGAAGAAAGGCTGGGGCCCGGCGATGGCAGTCGCCACGGCGTTGGTCCTGTGCGCGGGAGGCTTGGCGATCTGGCGGCCCTGGGAAAAACCGGCCGCGCCTCCAGCCGTTCTCAACCAGACAACGGACACAGCGGCTCCGAGCAAGGCGGTCGCGCACCCGAACACCTCGCAGCACTCGGTCACGCCAGCTAAGCCTGACGTCTCGATTCCAGCCACCAGCGCGGCTGTTCCGAACAAGCCCGAGCCGGTCCCGGCGAAGGAGCCACCTGCAGTCGCACAGCTCGACGAGACGGCGACGGACGTGGAAAATACCTCGGCCGAGCCGGCCCCTCCCCAAACGCCACATCCGGCGATCGACGCGGACAAACGAGGCCTGGAGCTTCTGAAAGCGAACCAGCCGAGGGCCGCTGTCGATGCATTCTCGGAGGCCATCGCAATTCGTCCGGGGTGGCCTCGACCCTATTTAAACCGTGGCCGGGCCTATCAGAGCCAGGGTGACTACGATGCCGCGATTCGCGATTACGGCCAGGTCCTGCGAATGCAACCAAACAATGCCGACGCCCACGCACTCCGCGGGACGGCTTATTTGCGTCTGAAGGACGACGGCCGCGCCTCTGAGGATTTCAACTCCGCGCTCACCCTGAAACCTGACCAGTCGATGGCCCTCTACGGACGAGGCATGGTCAGGCTGAACCGGGCTGCTATCCGGTTGGCGTTGGATGATTTCAACGCCGCTATCCGAAAGTCCCCAAACTATGTCGCGGCCTACACGGCACGGGGCAATGCCAAGCGCAAACTGGGCGACCATGCGGGTGCAGACGCCGATTTCAAAAAAGCGCGCGAACTGAGCGGACATTGATAGATTCTCCGTTCCCGCCGATCGCCGGCACCACGTTCGGCGAACAAAGTCCGCGGCTCCGACCCGGACCGCCGAACCGAATCTGGTGCCAGCATCGACCGGCGATCGTGCGGTGGCCCTGGGGCTGGGATGGCCATGCCGCGCATGGTTGACCAGGCATACCGGGCGATACCCCGGAGAATCGAAAGCGGAATTACCGGGGGCGCTACCTCGGCTCGTCAATTACGGGAATTCTCGGGACGATGTCACTCGCCGTCGACACCCGCGAACGGCCGTCGGCGTGACGGATCGGGTTTGGGATATTGCGGACCTCCTGCTCTCATTTAGTTAGCCCAAGTTGACGGACGTGGTACAGTGGGGTTGCTTGAGGCGCGGCTATGGCTTCCCCACCATTTTCCAATATGCAAGTGGTTGCCGAACGTGGCGACAAGATCTACAACGACAAATACCGGGCGGCTTACGAACAGCAGCACCGGGGCAAGTTCGTGGTCATTGATGTGCTCACGGAAAAGGCTTACATCAACGACACGCCAGAAGGTGCCTTGGACCAGGCGAAAGCAGATGCCCCTGGTGGTCTTTTTCATCTGATACAAGTGGGATTCCCTGGGGCCTTCCGGGTGAGCTACAGCAACCATGCCACAATGGATCGGATCTTTCGGTAGCACCGGATCCCCCACTTTATCCATTTCCGTCTCGGGTCCGTTTTCGACAGGTGTGGATTTCGACGCCATTATTGATACGGGGTTCACTGGTTTCTTGTCCATACCACTCGTTGAAGCGATCCGACTCGGCCTTGTTCTCCATGGGACAACGAGCCTCACCTTGGCAGATGGATCAACGTCGTATCGTTTAACCGCTCGCGCAAAAATCACGATTCAAGGGGAAGAGAAGATCGGAGTAGCCGTCATTGAATGGAGTTCTACGGAGGTTCTCCTAGGCATGGCGTTTCTGCGGCAATTCTCCAAGCTTTTGTACGTTTCGCAGGGAATTGTCATTATTGAAGACGAACCAGCGCCAGTCGCGCCGACTTCAGCAGCGTCGACTCCTACGCCAGCGCCGTGATGCATCTCCACGCTAAGACCCCACTACCCATGCGGCATCACGTATGTCTCCTCCCGCCATCGTGGTATTATGGCCGTCGGGAAGGCACACTACCCATTCCCACGCCTATGGGCGGTTGCGGTCTGGACCACCACAACAGTCTGAGCCGTGCGGAGGATTAGTCTTCGCGCTCAATTCATTATCGCAGGAGAATTGTGCGTGAATACGACTACTGAACGGGTCCTTTGTAGTTGCGTAGAAATTCTTCAATCGCTTCGCTGTCCGTGGGACTATGCAACGCGGCGAGAAACCCACGAAGTTGCGCGAGGTCAGGAAACGCCTCCACCTTCGCCCGTTCGCTGTGAAACTGTGATTCCGCAAAAACGCCGCGGCTCAAGCACAGATTGAACATCGTAGCGAACCCGACGTGCAGATGGTAAATCTTATCGCCGAACACCTGAATGATCGATAGAAATGTCTTCTCGTCCATCCCCGGCAGTCTATCACCAGAAACGGCGGTGCTGTGACCAGCGAAAGGTTTGACAACGAGGTCCGCTAGATGTTCAGCGTCTCAAGAAACGATTTGGCGGAGCAAAGCGGCGAAGTGAAAGCAGGCGTTAACATGACAAACATGAGAGAATGGGTTTGTGGGTGGAGGGCGGGGGGATCGTACCCCGATCGCCCGGAACCATCTGCGGTTCATTAAACGCTCCCAGCGCCAGCTAGATCGCCCTTCTATTGCGGGTGCCGACCTCGGCCCGATCCGTTCGATCCTGACAGAGTGAAACGGATCGGGCCTCGCTGACTACTTCCCCACAACGCCGGTCGGCTCGCGGTGCGGGGCTGATCTTCTTGTCATTTCCTGCCCTGCCTTCTGTGGACGATCATATAGTACGGACAGAAGTACGCTGTCTCCGCTTGCACTCCAATGTGTCGCTCGCGTCTCGCTTATGTCTACTTTGTGTCTCGCTTGTCCAAAGTTCTTTGGTCAAGAACGCGTTTAAGATCTTTGGTTTTGAAACGCTTACGTGCCCCAATTCCTACGGGTGTCAATTTGCCGTCTGCGATCCATCTGTCAAGGGTGCGCGGCGTTATGCCTAGCGCCTCTGCCGCCCTAAGGCGGCTAAGAGTGGCGTCTGGATTTCCCAATAATTCCGGCTTGGGTTCGGGGAGGGCCCTTTTCTGTAAGCCCTCGGATTTGCGTTGTCCGCTTTCAGGAACCGTTGGGAGTTGAATTTTGCGCGAAAGCGCATCAGCCATTTTCGTCTGATGGTCCAGCCACATGGGATCACCCTTCATGTGCTGAGTCGCCTTCCATTCAAATCGGGCCATTTCCTGCAAGCTGCCTATCGCTGGATGATTCATCTCGTAGAATGAGTTTCTGGTTAGCGTTTGCAGGAAGATCTGCGTGTGGCTGCGGGCCGTCTCCCCATTCCAAATCCCCTCTATTACTGCTTGGAGCACCTGGGAGCAAAAGGCAAAAAAGACGGACTCGATGTAGCGGAGTATTTCCTGCTCTATGTTCCTGTCGGATGCTTGCGTATGCAGCGCGGAGGCCGTGAAGACCGCTTCTGCCTTTGCGATCGCTGTATCGATAGGCCGTTTGAGATGCTCAGGAAAACCCGTCGGGTATTGCATCGCTCCCTTGCAACCGGAGCGATAGAGGGCGTACGATGAGGGTGTTCAGGTCTCATCGAGAAGCCCCGGCCTCGCGCCGGGCTTTTCGTTTTCAGAAACTATTTTAGCGGGGAGTCGCTGACGAGTGTAGAACGTGCTCCATGCACAAGGAGCTCTCAATTTCGGGTGCTGACCTTCGTCATCTTTGCGTAGAGTGCAAATGCGGGGCGAAGATCATTCTTGACCTTCGCGGCTTCCTTGACGCATCGCGAGTAGTTGCTCCAAAACTGGGCTCGAATGCGCATCCGAGGAAAGCACTCGCTTCATACGGTCCCCCTCGGCGAGGGGTTATGGGATCGACCAAGTCCCCTGACTACGCGGCGTTAGTAAAGCTGCTGCCCACGCTCAAGCACCCAGTCGACGCGGTGGGTGACGTGATACTTATGCCGGGTGAGGCCGAAAAGATCCAGACGTTCGGTTTTGCTGCCCACCCAGGCCGCTGGCCGGTTCCGCCCGTTCCACCTGAGCTGGTGGCGGGCAACGGCCTGCTGGAGCACCTGGCTAGCCGCTGGGACCCATTCTGGGTGTTGCGGCGGAGTGATGAACAGCGAGTCGAAGCGACCCATGCCGTGTTTTCTACTGATGCCGCGGTCCCGGCCGCGGTATCGGCGGCGCCGCCATCGCCACCGACAAACAGGGGCGTGGCGGTCGGCGTCGGCCAGCAGGACCTCTACAACAAACCAGCAAGGCCGCGCACGGATCGTCGGGAGCCAAATGCTCGATCGACGGCGCAAGTTCAAATCTTGGGTCTACTTGAACGCCACGGTCGAGAGATGCCACGTCGCCTCTTGCAGCAGAAATGCTGGCGAAGAACGGCCGAAGAGTTCAACCAGGCGCTGGCAGAACTCATCGAGCGGCAGGCGGTTATCGAAGAGGGCCCGAGCATCCGTGTTACACGGGCTGTTACACAGGCACCCGGACCTGGGGCGGCGCCAACTATTACACTGCCAACTGCTGACGCTTGACCGATTCCGGCGCCCGGCGCAAGGCATCCCACCGCCGAGTATCACGATTGTATAGAATCGTGCTACGCTTGTGGCGAACAGCCCGTACGGCTCGGTGGCACTTGGCGACAGCTTGTGGAACACGAATAGATGCCTGCCCGAACACAAATAATACCCAAGCTCAACCCCATTCGCTCCCTCAGCGATGGCCTCAACTACTTTGCTCTCTTTCTTCCCGGCGGACTTGAAAATGTGATCGACTTGGCGCGGCTCTCCGAAAACGAAAAGGTGCAGGAGGTCGCCCGTCGCTGGTACGCGCTGCCGCGAAAGGACCGAAAGCATGCCTCGCTCGACGAGCTCTGCAAAGCATCCGGTGTCAGCGCCTCGAAGTTCCTCGGCGTCGTGGTCGCTACAGCCCACGAACTCGGCATGGATGTCCGCGGTGTGGTCAGAGCCATTGTAAACGCCCAAACACTGCCAGCCCACATGGAGCGTGTGGCGAAACGTGGAGGTTTCAAGGATCGCCAGAGGATCTTGCAATCAGTGGGACTCTATCCGCGCGACGACAGGCCCAGGGCGGATCAGCCAGCGTTCGAGTGTGAAGGCCTTCAATCGTTCGAGGAGGAGACGATCGAGTTCACCCGGCTCGTGGAAGGATGGTGATATGGCTGAATGTTTTTGGCGTGCCGGCATGGGCACACCCAGTGACAAAGACGACGCGGTAGAGCGCGCAATGAGGCAGTCGGCTCAAGCCCCCAAGCGTCCTAGTGTCCAAACTGGTGCGCCGCAGTCACGGCCGTCGGCGCCACCGCCACCCAGTACCGCAGGGTTTGGACGCCACCGGCCCAGTCCCGCGGCTTCTCCCCGTCAAGCGCCAAGCGGGGTGAGACCGAAAGCGCCCAGTTGCCTGCGGAAGCGCCCGTTGACCCCTTCGGAGCGCGCGGTCTGCGATTGGGTGAAGCAGACTCGTGCGGAGTTGCAAATCTCGCAATCTCAATTCGCCCGCCTGCTAAACACCGACGTTCGTACCGTAAAGCGATGGGAGTCGTACCAGTGCAAGCCCCGCCGGCATCAGCGCCATTGGTTGTGGACCTTCTCCGAGTTCGTCAAGAACCACGGCGCGGAGGCGGCCCGGAAGCGTTACCTGCAAGACGAGGAGCCGCGCTTTGAAAAGCCGGGCCCGGCCGGAAGGTTAGGCGAACTCCTGTTCGATTCCCAGTTGAGACCGAAGCCAAGCACGGTGCTGGGAGGTCAGGGGTGACGGCCGCGGCTGCGGAGGAGATCGCCATGCGCAACGGAAACCGTGGCAAGCGCATCCAACTGTTGAGCTGTGGTCTCTTGGGTCCAGTTAGCACAACCGCGGCGGCAGCCACCGACTGTTACACACCTCCCACTCTGGGCCAGATGACAGAATCTGGTGACAGAATTTGGTGACAAGTCGGGTCAAATGGTCGTGCAAAATTGTGCCCGAAATTGTGCCCGTCGAGGGGTAACAGGGGGCGGCTGGGCGCGGAAGCCAACGTTGGAAACATTGGCTTTAACCGCCTGGAAACGCCCCGAGTCACCCCGGAAATGGGCTCATAACCCAAAGGTCGGTGGTTCAAATCCACCCCCCGCAACCAAAAGAACACATTTCAGGAAGCGAGTCGCCTCCGGCGCCGGCTTGCGGCACTATAATGGCAAGCAGTGAAATTCGGAAAGTCGTGCTGCCTGGGTGTAATTGGGTTGGTGGGGGTTCTATCCGCCGCGCCGGGTGAAGCTCCTGGCAAACCGGTCGATTTCGATCGCGAAGTCCGCCCCATCCTTGCCGACAACTGTTTCGCCTGCCATGGTCCGGATGACAAGAAGCGGATGGCGAATCTCCGCCTCGATACAAAAGACGGATTGTCTGCTGTTGTTGCTCCCGGTAAATCCGCTGATAGCAAGCTGTACCAGCGCATCAGCGCTCCGGAAAAAACCAGCCGCATGCCGCCACCGTTCGCCGAGCGGTTTCCGGATCAGAAGCAGGTCGAGCTGATCCGCCGCTGGATCGATGAAGGCGGGAAATGGGACACGCACTGGGCGTACGTGCCGCCCAAGAAACCGGAGCCGCCAGCCGTTAGTGATCAAGCCTGGTTGCGCAACCCGATTGACAATTTCGTTCTGGCGAAACTGGAAAGCGAAGGGCTGAAACCGTCGCCCGAGGCCGACAAAACCACTATCCTGCGGCGGGTGACTTTCGACCTGACGGGCCTGCCACCAACGCCGGCCGAGGTAGATGCGTTTGTTCGGGACAAGTCTCCGCACGCCTATGAAAAGGTAGTGGATCGGCTGCTGGCTTCTCCGCGCTACGGCGAGCGTATGGCTATGCAGTGGCTCGACTTAGCCCGTTACGCCGACACTCACGGCTACCACATCGACAGTCACCGGGAAATGTGGCATTGGCGTGACTGGGTGATCGACGCCTTTAATCGCAACATGCCGTTCGACGAATTCACGATCGAGCAGCTTGCCGGCGATCTGCTTCCGCACCCGACACTGGCACAACGCATCGCCACGGGCTTCAATCGCAACCACATGATCAACTTCGAAGGTGGCGCAATCCCGGAAGAGTATCAGAATGAGTACGTTGTGGACCGCGTTGAGGCCACCTCGGTGGTGTGGCTCGGCATGACCATGGGTTGCGCACGATGCCACGACCATAAGTTCGACCCCATCAAACAAAAGGACTTCTACCGCTTCTACGCATTTTTCAACACGATTTCGGAAAAAGGTCTCGACGGCCGTCGCGGTAATGCCCAGCCTTATGTGCAGGTTCCGTCGGGTGAGCAATCGCGAGAAATCGCGCGCGTCAGCCAGGAAATCTGCGCACACGAGGACGATATTCCGAAAGATCGCGAACTCGATGGGATGCAGGCGGAGTGGGAGAAGACGGCTCTTAAGTCATTGCCGGATGCCCCGCGCGATGGATTACTCGCGCATTATGAATTAGATGGCAACTTAGTGGATAGCTCCGGGCATTACCACCACGGCCGGATCGTGAAGGGCGATCTGGGTTACGGAACGGGGCCAGTGGGTCGGCAGGCCGAGTTCGATGGGCAAACGCAAGTGGAATTCGGCGATGTCGGTGGCTTTGAGCGTAACCAGCCTGTTTCCATTAGTTTCTGGTTTTCTCCGGGTGATCGCCAGGAGATGATCGTCCTGCAAAAGATTGATCGCAATGGGCGTGGTTGGGAAATCGTCCGCGAGGAGTCTATCGTGCTGCCGCGATTGCGGCGCGGGTCGCGCCTTTCGTTTCGACTGATCCACCATCGGCCGGACGATCCGCTCGAAGTTCGGACGAAAGAGCCAATCGTCGAGGACGTGGACCACGCTGTTGCAATTACTTACGATGGTTCAGGCATCCAATTCTATGTAGATGGCAAGCCGAAAGATGTTGAAATCGTTCGGAATGCGCCGGCGGGTTCGATCGCCAACACCGCACAGCTTTCGACTGGTGAAAACTTCCAGGGTTCGCTCGATGATTTTCGCATCTACAGCAGAGTTTTGTCAGGAAATGAGATAGAGGAACTCGCAGTTCACCAGCCGGCGCGGGCAGTAGTCATGATTCTGCCAAAGAAGCGGGATAAGTCGCAGAAGGAAGCTCTGCGCGACTACTTCCTGACCTTTGCGGCGCCTGCGGACCTTCGGAAAACGTACGCGGAACTGAAAGAACTGCGGAAAGAAAAAGAAGACCTGGATTGGACCGTGCCCAACGCCATGGTGATGCAGGAAATGGATACACCGCGGGAGACGGCGATCCTTGGCCGGGGCGATTACCGGAATCGCGGCGAGGTGGTGACTCCGGGAGTTCCGGCGGTGCTGCCGGCGTTCGGGAAGGATCTGCCCGTGAACCGGTTGGGTTTGGCGAAGTGGCTGGTGGACTCGGCGAATCCGCTGACGGCGCGAGTAGCGGTGAATCGATACTGGCAACTGCATTTCGGGACGGGGATTGTGAAGACGGCGGAGGATTTCGGTTCGCAGGGAGAGCCGGCGAGCCATCCACTGCTACTCGATTGGCTCGCTACCGAGTTCGTTCGCACGAACTGGGATATCAAGGCAATGCAGCGGTTGATGGTGACGTCGGCGGCGTACAGGCAATCATCGCGCGTGACGCCGGAGTTGCAGGAGCGCGATCCGGAGAATCGGTTGCTGGCGCGTGGGCCGCGATTCCGATTGCCGGCTGAAATGGTGCGCGACAACGCGCTGGCGGTGAGTGGGCTTTTGGTGGAGAAGGTCGGTGGTCCGGGTGTGATGCCTTATCAACCGAAGGGGCTTTGGGAAGAGATCGCATACGGCGATGTTTACTCGGCGCAGACTTATCGGCAGGGGCACGGGGACGATCTGTACCGCCGCAGCATGTATACGTTTTGGAAGCGGACGAGCCCGCCACCGGCGCTGATTACTTTCGATGCTCCGGACCGCGAGAAATGCACGGCGCGGCGCGCGGTGACGAATACGCCGCTGCAGGCGCTGGTGCTCTTGAATGATCCGACATACATTGAAGCGGCGCGGGTGCTGGCAGAGAAGATGATTCGCGAGGGTGGTGGGGATGCGACGCGGCGCATCCGGTACGCTTTCCGGTTGGCGACGGCGCGAGATCCCAATGCGAAGGAGTTGCAGGTGCTGCGTGAGCTGGAGCGCTCGGAATCGGCGGAATACCGGCGCAACAAGGATGCCGCGCGCAAGCTGGTGGCCGCCGGCGAGAGCAAAGCGGACGCAACGCTCGATCCAGCCGAACTGGCGGCCTGGACTACGGTGGCCAGCACGATTCTGAATCTGGATGAGACGATCACGCGGGAGTGATAGCCATGGATGATTGTGAATATTGCCGGCTCGCGATGACGCGTCGGCACTTCTTTGGCCTAGGCAGCACGGGGATCGGCACCGCGGCTCTGGCATCCCTGCTGAACCCTAGCCTATTTGCCGGGGCGATGGACGCGACCTCGAAGACCGGCGGGCTACCCGGACTGCCGCATTTCCCGCCTAAAGCGAAGCGCGTGATCTTCCTGCATCAATCGGGCGGGCCGGCGCAGATGGACCTCTTCGATTACAAGCCGAAAACCGTGGAGCATCGCGGACAGGACTTGCCGGCGTCGGTGCGCATGGGACAGCGGATTACGGGCATGACGTCGGGCCAGTCGACGCTTCCAGTAGCGCCATCAGTATTCAAGTTTCAGCAGTACGGGCAATCGGGCGCGTGGCTGAGCGAGCTGCTGCCGCACACGGCGAAGATCGTCGACGACATCGCGATTATCAAGACGATGAACACCGATGCGATCAATCACGATCCGGCGATTACGTTTATCCAAAGCGGCAGCCAGCAGCCGGGGCGGCCCAGCATGGGCGCATGGGTGACCTACGGGCTGGGCAGCGAGAACCAGAATCTGCCGTCGTTTGTCGTGATGATCTCGCAGGCCAGCGGGTTGAATATCGATCAGCCGTTGTTCTCGCGGCTGTGGGGACCGGGATTTCTACCGTCGAAATATCAGGGCGTGAAATTCCGCGCGGGCAGCGACCCGGTATTGTATCTTTCGGACCCGCCGGGAATCGATAAGGGCACGCGGCGGCGCATGCTAGATTCGCTCGCCAAGCTGAACGGCATGCATGAGCAGGTGTTCGGCGATCCGGAAATTGAGACGCGCATCGAGCAGTATGAGATGGCGTTCCGCATGCAGACGTCGGTGCCGGAGTTGGTGGATTTATCCAAAGAGCCAGAGCACGTCTTCGAGATGTACGGTCCCGATTCGCGCAAACCTGGCACGTACGCCTGGCAATGTTTGCT
Source organism: Bryobacteraceae bacterium (assembly GCA_035297145.1). Classification (GTDB taxonomy): domain Bacteria; phylum Acidobacteriota; class Terriglobia; order Bryobacterales; family Bryobacteraceae; genus QHXW01. Next base: position 290,792 of record DATGZN010000063.1, on the reverse strand, counting down.
GGCGCGGCGGCTGGCCGAGCGTAATGTGCGGTTCGTTCAGATTTACAAGCGCGGGTGGGACCAGCACAACGATTTGCCGCGCGACCTCACTCTACAGTGCAAGGCCGTGGATCAACCTTCGGCGGCGTTGGTGCAGGATTTGAAACAGCGCGGGCTTCTGGACGATACATTGGTCATTTGGGGCGGCGAGTTCGGGCGCACAGTTTACTGCCAGGGCAAACTGATGGAGACCAACTACGGGCGCGACCATCATCCGCGATGCTTCACGATGTGGCTGGCGGGCGGCGGCGTGAAACCCGGAGTGGTGCTGGGCGAGACCGACGACTACTGCTACAACGTAGTGTCAGACCCGGTGCACATTCACGATTTGCAGGCGACCATTCTGAATTGCCTGGGCGTTGATCACAAGCGGCTGACATACAAATTTCAGGGCCGGCACTTCCGGCTGACGGACGTGGCGGGGGAAGTGGTGAAGAAGGTGCTGGCGTAGGGAGAAGCGGTCGTTAGTGTGCGAGCGACGCCCGCCGCCGACATTCTGTGCGGGCGGTGGTAGCGGTTCCTAGAAAGTTAAGCCGGCTAGTACAGTCGAGCCTGCGTCGAGGCTTCGAACTCCCTGATGGGACCTCGGTCGAAATTGCGTTGAACATCTTCAATGTCCTCAATCACCCCGCGTTTGCGGACCCGGTTCCGTTTCACTCTAGCCCTCTGTTCGGACAATCGACGTCGATGCAGAAGTCGTACGTGCCTCACTCCGGGAGTACCGGCTGTCTCCAGAGACTTCAAAAAAGGGCGCCCACGAAAGCGCCCACAGCAATAAGGCTAAGAGAAGCATAACCGCGGCATAGAAATCGAGACCTAAAGCCAATAGCAGACGAAGTAGCGGCTTGTACTGGGCGATGGCACCCAAAAGCGAGAGCGCGCACGCCGCAAGGAAGAATCGGCGCGCGACGGCCTCACGTGAATTTCGTACATGTTGGCGTTCTTCCGAGTACAAGGCTGCGGCGACGAGAACGGCTGGGCCGAGTGAGATCATCCCGCTCTTGAGACAGAAGGGCTCTAAGAGGGTGAAGAGCGAAAACGACAAGCCGTCCCACACCCAGCGCTTGCTTGGATGACAACGCAGCATTGCGATGCACGCAATCGCATAGAGCATGCTGGCTGCCGCTTGCCACGCACGGACGACCAGACGCGGAGGAAGAGAGAGCAAGTGAACATCTGGGAACCCAGGGATCCAGGGGGCAGCGGCAGTCAGATATCGAAGGAGAACTCCACGCAACGACTGCCCTGGGAAATACCAGCTCTCGGAGGGCGTTGTCGCGCTCTGAAACTCCGAGCGGTACCACTGGCGCAGGAGATCAACGTAATCGGAAGGGCTCCAGATGGTCAGAGGAAAGAGCCAGAGCAAGAGGACAACCGGAATCAGCCACACGAGAACCAGTCGGCGGCGACGATGCAGGAACCATGGAAGGAAGAACACCGGCCATATCTTGAATGTGATCGCTAGTCCCAGGAGACTCGCAGCGGCAACACGATGCGATTCCGACAAAAGCAAAGCGGCAAAGATCATTGCGATCAGATAAGGTTGCACATTTCCCGAGCGAAGAGCGAGTACGACGTAGGCAAGCAGATAGCCGCAGGCCGCCACCACGGCATGCGGAGCCAGATTCAGGCGCTCTGTGCGAATCGCGAGAGCGGCCGTGGCAATTGCAGCGGTCCAGGCGCCAACCATCCAGATGACGCCGGCCCAATAAAGAGGGAGTCGGCTGAGCGGCCACAGTAAGAGGTACGTCACGGGGGGGTACCGGTAGTGCATGGGGAAGCCAAGCCCGCTTGCCGGCCCGTACAGGGGACGTGAGCCGTCGAAGACGGCAGTTGCGCCGTACCAGTACACGCGAAAGTCGATGTTTCGGGTCAAAAGGAGCGCCATGACAACAACGACCGCAGCAAGCAGTCCGCACAGAACGAGCCGGCGGCGCTGTGGCTTTGTTAGATAGTCCATGCTTTTGTGAGATTTCGGCAGGCGTGCGTAAACGTTAGACTTTGGGCCACGGGCACACTACGGGCACACGAGTCGCGTGTCCACCCGTGGTGGAGTCTTCGCAATGAGTCTGTCTGTTGGTAGCGGTCCCTAGAAAGTAAAGCCGGCTAGTACAGTCACTTCGTTCGCGTTCGGGTGCGTCAGCTTCGTGTAACGGACTTCCGGCGAGATCCTGACCTTGCCGAACTTGAAATCTATGCCGACGCCAGCCGCGGGCCCGTGGCGATTCACGCTGCTGCTATGACTATTTTGGGAAGAGACGGAAGAAACCGAAGAACCGACGCCTACGGTGGGACAGGCATCCGGACCAGCGAGGCAACTAATCGTGAAATCCGAGGATGCGTGCGCAAACTCGTACCCGCCATCCACAAAGGGGTGCATCGTGCCTGCCTGGAAACGGTACTTCAGCAGAAGTGGGAAGTCCCACTCTTTAGTGTTCCCGCGGAAAAACGCCGAAACCGGAACCGTCTGGTTGGTGATCAGCGAGGTGCCGGACAAGATGAAGGTGCCACCCAACGACTGGAAACGATACCCGCGAAATAGAGCGTCAGCCTCGAACGACAGATGGCTGAATAGCCGTACCTCAGCGGTCGGACCGACCGTCCACCGTCCCGTGTCAACCATGGAATACGGGCTGGCGTCATAGGGGAGTGCGGACGTCACCGGAGCGCCGGCTTTTACGCCAAATGAAAACGTCTGTGCCGGCGCGGTCAGCGAGGCCGCGAAGAAGAGCGGAAGAATTAAGCGTCGCATATGGATTTGAGAGCCTGGATCTCGCCGTTTTGCTACACCGAAAAACATTGGCGCCGCCCTGTAGGAAAAACCATTCTCGCGGGCTCTCACTCATTAATGGCAGAATGCGGATGGGAATGCCGACCGGAGCCCGCGACGGATGAGCGTCCATGAGCGCCTCGAGGAGATTTACGTGGCAGAACGCAACCACATCTATACGTACCTTCTCTATTGCGGTGTTCCTCCGCAAAGGGCACAGGAACTGGCACAGGACTCATTTTTGAAGCTATATCTAAAGATGTCCAGAGGGGAGGCAGTCGAAAATCCGCGAGCCTGGTTGTACCAGGTTGCCCATAATTCAGCGCTTCGGCACCACCAGCGTGAGCCTGTCTTCGACCAGATCGGTTCCAACCTCCGCCTCGCCGAGCCCAGCATGGATCCGGAGAGCGCCCTCATTGACCGGCAGCGAAGGTTGGCGCTGGTAGCAGCCGTTCGCGATCTCTCGCCGCAGCAGCGGAACTGCCTGCACTTGCGTGCGCGAGGCCTGCGCTATCGCGAAATTGCCGCGGCGATCGGAATCAGCACTTCGACCGTCAGTGAATTCTTGCGACGCGCGGTGGTGCGGCTGAAGGAGGCAATCGATGCCTAGGGACAGGCTGGCGCATCTCTCGGATGAGGAGTTGGCCGCATATCAGGATGGAGAACGGTTCCCGGCCGAGGCCGCGCACGTGGAAGCCTGCGCGGAATGCAGCGCCCGTCTGCGCGATCTGCAGGCTGCCATCGCGGCCTATGCGGAATATCGCGACTCGATTCGCAGTCCGCAATTGCCGCCCGTGCCAATGCCGTGGCCGAGGCTCGATCGACTGGTCGCGGAGCATGAATCCCAACATCGCAGACGGGTCTTGCAGTGGTGGCTGCCTGCCCTGGCCGCGGCTTTTGGCCTGGTGGTGCTGGCTGGGCTGGGACTCCGGACCAAAGGGGCGGCCGACCGGCGGGCGAATGAGTTGTTGGAACGTGCGGCCGTGGTCTCAATGCCCGCGGACCAAATGATCTCCATGCGGATACATGGACGTACCCTCCTCCGCCCCGCACTGCTGATCCGCGATGCCGGAGTTGACAGCGACCCCGAATTGACGCATGCAGAGAAGCTGTTTCAAGCGGCCCACTACGGCTGGCGAGACCCGCTCAGCCCGCGCACATTCCAGGCCTGGCGTGGAGTTCAGAAGAACCGGACGGACTCCGTGAACATGATCGTCCGAGCCGGGCGAGAGCGCGTGTACCGTGTGCGCACGGATGTCCCATCCGGTGTGCTCCGCAGCGCCTCACTGATCCTGCACGCCGAGGATCTGCGGCCCGCGGGCGCGGATTTTGACTTTGAAGGTGAAGGCCCGGTTTCCATGGAGGAAGTCCCGGCTCCTGTGACGCCCACTCCCGCTTCGCCTTTGCCTGCTCCTACCGAACCCGTGGTAGAGACTCCCGTTGGCCCCGCAGAGACTCTCCACGTCTTGGCAGCACTCGACGAAATTGGCGCCGATGCCGGTGAGCCCATCGATGTCACCGAGGACGCTGCCCATCGACACGTAGTCGTTCGAGCCGGCGGATTGAGTGCCGAGCGGCGACAGGCCGTCCTGACAGCGCTCGCGGCTGTTCCACGCGTGACCGTGGACTTCCAATCCCAGGCGCGGCCTGCGCCATCTCCCACCATCCCTCCGCAAACTTACTCCAGCAGCATTCCTGCGCAGTTTCGTCAACGGTTTGAGGAACGCCTCGGCGATTCCGTGGCTCTGCAGGAAATTACGAACCGGGTTCTCGAATCCAGCGCCCAAAACCTGGCCCGGGCTCATGCGATCGAGGTCCTGGCCCGGGATTTCCCTCCGGAAACGGAAGCCGGTATGAACTCTCAGGATCGTCTGTTGCTGCGCCAGCTGCGCCGTCGCCACCTCACCGAATTGGAACGGCTCGCCAGGCAGATCCGGGACGCTCTCAAGCCTCTGCTGGACACACCCGATGTGACCCCCCGGGCAGTTGGCGACAATGGAAGATCGCAGACTTGGCAGTCCGGCGTTTCCACTGTGGTGGCGTCTGCCCAGGAAACGGACCAGTTGTTGAACCACCTTCTGGCCGGCAGCTATTCCCAATCTTCAGGAGAAGAAATGCTTCGCAGGCTGACGGCTGCCCTTGGGAGGCTGGAGTGGGCCGTGCAATCCCAGTCCAAAGTGGAGTGATACACGCGATGACGCCGCCGTCCTTCCTGATAGCGCTGCTGCTGGCGTCTGCCGGGGCGGCCAGCGCCCAAGGGGTGATCTCCGGAACGGTGCGGGACACTTGCGGTGACGCGCTCCCGGAAGCAGAGGTGCAGGTTCAGAGTGAGTCGACCGGCGCCCGCTGGAAAACGCAGTCGGATGATCGCGGCTGCTATGCGATCTCAGGCCTCTCGCCCGATCGTTACAAGATCACGGTTCGGCTACCGGGCTTTCGAACGGTTGCGCGCGGCGGGGTAGCGCTGGACTCCGCAGCGGACCTTCCCCTGGATTTCACGCTCGACCTGCTTGGCCTCCACCAGGTAATCACTGTGACCGGCGGCAAAGAGGAACTCGACCCCTCCACCGGCGAGAGCCTGATCATGACGCGAACCAGTCCCGGCGCCACTTTGCCCGCCAATGGGCCCGACTTCCGGGCGTCCTTCGATCTCATGCCTGGAATCGTGGTGACGCCCGCCGGCGTGAGCGATGGCGGCCAGTTCACTTCCAACGGCCAGCGTCCCAACGCCAATACGTTCCGGGTAGACGGCGCCAGTGCGAACACCGGGGTAGGCGGAACCATCCTGCCGGGGTCGTTCCCCGGCGCTTCGCTGCCCGCTATGAGCGCGATCGGCAGCACCGAAAATCTGGGATCGCCGGAGAGCACGCAATCGGTCGAACTGCGCACCTCCAGCTTTGCTCCCGAATCGGGAACGCGGCCTGGCGCGGAAGCGCTGGTAGTTACGCGCGCAGGGTCGAACGAATTCCACGGCGAGTTCTTCGGCCATGTGCGTGACAACGGCTGGAGCGCGCGCGACTGGTTCGCGAATAGCGTGGGCTACGCCTACCAGCGGCCATCCTATGACAGTCTGGGAGCAGTGCTGGGTGGTCCAATCCGGCATAACCGCACGTTCTTCTTTGCCTCGGTAGAGCGTTCTGTTGTGACGGACACCGGTATGCAACTCATCGCGGTGCCATCCAATTCTTCGCGGCAAAACGCGCCAGACAAGCTGAAAGCGATTCTCGACGCTTTCCCGAACGCGACCGGGCCCGATCTCGGCGGCGGCGAGGCGGAGGCGATCTCTGGGAACAACAGCAATGCACGCCTCCGCAGCTTGAGCCTGCGCGGCGATCAATCGCTGGGAACGGCCGGGAATCTGTTCGCGCGTCTGGTGGTATCGCCTTCCGCGGGCTCTTATTTGCAGAACAACTGGGTCAACAGTAATTTCAATTGGATCAGTGCCACCCTAGGTTTGACGATGGGGCGGAGTGAGGGGTTCATTCACGATCTGCGCCTGAGCTACTCGCGCGCCACGTTGAATTCCTCCGACGGTTCCTCCGCGTGGGCGCTCTCTGCTTTGGTAGGTTCCGGCCTGCTGCCCGGCGTAATCGTCCCGGCCTTTACGGGAAGTGAAATCTACACCCTCGGACCGGGTCTGGGTCCGATATCCCTATCCCTACTGGGGCCTCCCGGCAGTGGAGGCAACACCTTGCTCGGGCTGTCCGTGCCCGGTCTCGGGCAATTCGTTTCCAACGCTTTCGGCCAGGGCAGGCAAGATCAGTGGGAATTGCGTGATACGCTCTCCCGGCGCATGGGCCGCCACGAGTTTCGGGCGGGGCTGGACTACACGCTGCTGAGACCTTCTCGCAACGCCACACTGAGCAGCGTTTTGGGCGTCGCTTCCAGCCTCGAAGGCCTGTTAGCAAACGATCCGCTCGCCGTCACCTATTCACAAGCTGCGCGGTACGGCGGGCAGGTGAATGCTATTTCCATGTTCGCGCAGGATACAGTGCAGCTGAGCGATTCTCTAAATATCGTCTACGGGCTGCGGTGGGAAGTGACTCCGCCCACCGCAGGCCAGCCGCAGATCCCGACCATCACTGGCCTTTGGACCGGGACGGACTGGCAGACCACCAACTACGCCGTCATCAATGGAACCGCGCCGTGGCCGATGCGGTATGGGCAATTGGCCCCGCGGATCGGCCTGGCTTGGCGGCTTCCGTGGCGCGGCGTGGTCCTGCGCGCGGGCGGCGGCCTCTTTTACGACCCCACGCTGGGAGCGTCCATCAATCCGATCAATGGCGCTCCGTTCAACAGTTGGCTGCTGGCCGGCACAGGACCGGGAATCGATTCGTCCACGGGCTCTCCCGGCACTTCGCAGCCATCGCAGGGAACCTCCGCAGACGTGGAACGGTTCCTCTCGGATACACCGCCGCCGTTGCATCTTCCGGCATCCTATCAATGGCGGGTCTCGCTGGAAAAGCGCACCGGCGGCGGAGTCGCGTCGGCGGCGTATGTGGGGGCCACGGGCAGGAATCTCCTCGGAAACCAAGCGTACGTTGAACCCGATACCGGAATCCTGGACCGCCAGATCGCCCTTACCGAAGGGTCCTCCAACTACCAGGCGGCGCAGTTCCGCTACAGCGGCACATTCACGCGGGACCTTTATGGCTCCGCGGCCTACACGTGGTCGCACTCGATCGATGACGGCTCGAACGATTCGTCGCTCTTCCTGATCCATCCCGGATACCAACTCAGCGACGCCCGCGGATCGTCCAACTTCGACATCCGCCAGGAGTTGACGGCGGCACTATCCTACCGCATGCATGGCAACAGCCTGCCAGAGGCGCTTCGTCACTGGACCGTCAGCGGGATCTTCCGCGCGCGCAGCGGCTTCCCGATCGACGTGATGAGCAGCCAGCCGCCGCTCGGGCAGGGTTTCGACAACGCCGGGCGCCCGGACCTGGTACCTGGAGTACCGGTCTGGATCACGGATGCCTCGGTTGCCGGGCACCGCCGCCTTAACCCGGCGGCATTCCGCGCGCCTTCGGCAGGCGTCACTGGATCGTTGGGGCGCAATGCCATCACCGGGAACGGCCTGGCGCAACTGGACGCCAGTCTGCGGCGGGAATTTCCGCTGCTCCGGCAACTGTCCCTTGAAGTATCGGTGAATATCTTCAATGTGCTCAATCACCCGGCGTTTGCCAACCCGGTATCTTTTCTTTCCAGCCCGTTCTTTGGACAGCCCACATCGATGCAGAACTTGATGCTGGGCTCGGGTACACCAAACACCGGTTTACCGCCGCTCTTTCAAACCGGAGGCGCGCGTGCGGGCGAATTCTCCTTTCGATTTACGTTCTAGCGAGGGCGTTGTGGAGAGTCAAAACTCGAAGGCGACGCAAACCGGGTTGGTCCCGCAGAGATCGCAAGTGTGGATCAGACCCATGTACAGATCGCCTACCTCGGTGCCGTTCAACGTCTTGTAGAACAGCGAATTTTTCCGATGCAGAATCGCTTTCTTACCGAAGGTTGTCGCATTGACATTCGATGGGGTCAGAATCGTTTCCAGGTGAGTATGCTGACCTGCGCCACTGCGGGCATAGCGAGCATGGGAGCCAACAGACACTTGATGAAATCTCTCGTCACGAAATAGCCCCTTTAGCGGTCACACTCAGGATCACCCGGCGCGGAGATTATCCAGCAGATGTTCCGAGGCGCGCAGCGAGAAGGCGAGAATGGAGATCGTCGTTGTCTTATCCGTGCAATTCAGGAATAGACTGGCATCGGCGACGTATAGATTCGGCACGTCGTGTGTCTGGCCGAATCGGTTGGTCACGAACTTCTTGGGATCGTTACCCATGCGGCAGGTCCCGGTTTCGTGCAGGCTGTAGCCAGGGATTTCGGGTGCCTCCGATGCTCCGGTCAGCTCGCCTCCCGCCGCCTTCAGAACATCGGCACAGGCCTGCTTGGCGTGCTCCCACATGAGCAAGGTGTTTTCATCCCAGCGAAAATGGATACGCGCCACGGGAATGCCGTACGCGTCCTTCGCTTCCGGGTCGATATCGACGTAGTTGGTGTCGCGGCGCAGACTCGGGGCTTGCATCGTGAAGCTCACGGGCGTCGGATAGCGGCGCTTGATCTGGCGCTTGAAATCGGAGCCGAAGCCTTCGATGCTGTCGAAATACCAAGGAAATTCACTGCATCCGCCGCCGGGATACACGGAGTAGCCCCGAATGAATTTCTCCTCGTGCGGGTTGGCCAGATTCTGCCAGCGCGGCATCCAGGCGATGGTTGAGCCGGATACATTGTCGGGGAAGCCCGGTTGACCCGCGAGCTGCGGCAGGTAGCCTTCGGCGGCGCCGCCGTACATGTGGTCGCACAGGTTACGGCCGACTTGCCCGCTCGAATTGGCGATTCCGGTGGGCCATTGCCGCGATTTCGAATTGAGCAGGATGCGGGCGGATTCCACGCACGAAGCAGCCACCACAACCGCGCGGCCGTAAGCTTCCACTTCCTGTTTGGTTTGCCGATCGATGTAGGCTACTCCGTTGGCACGGCCGTTCTCATCGACCAGGATGTTCTTGGCAATGGCGTTCGTGCGAATTTCCAGGTTGCCGCTGTGTTCGGCCGAGGGCAACAGGAACCATGGAGTCGAAAAGAACGAACCGGTATCGCAGCCATCGGTGCAGTTGCCGCAATAGTGGCAGGCAGGATGGCCGGCATGGGCCTGGGTGAGTTGAGCGATTCGATCGGGAAGATAAGGGACGCCGGCCTTCTTCGCTCCGCTTTCGAGAATGCGGTCGATGCAGCGAAACTTCATAGGCGGCAGGTATTCTCCGTCGGGATTGCTGGGGCGGTTCTGAACGGTGCTCGCGACGCCGATCATCTTCTCGACGCGTGAATAGTACGGAGCGATCTCTTCGTAGGTGACCGGCCAATCGACATCGTAGCCATCGCGGCTGGCGGCGCGGAAATCGATTTCGGCGAAGCGTGCCGAGGAGCGCCCCCAAAAATTCGTCTTGCCGCCAACGGCGTAACAGCGCGGCCACATCCACTCCGTGCCGGGCGCTGTTGTGTAGGTAATCTCGTGCTCCCAGATGCCGTCGGTGTACTCGTTATCCATGTAGCCGTAGGACTGAGCGCGCTTCTTGGGATCGTTGAAGCCGCGGAATTTCATGTCGTATGGCATGCGGTGATTGCGGAAATCCTTTGAGGGATTCAGCCTGCGCCCGGCATTGATGGCGCAGACCTTCAGGCCGGCGTCGCAGAGCGTATGAATCGCCATCCCACCGCCTGCTCCGGTGCCGATCACGATGACGTCGTAAACCGTCTTAGGCATTGGATTTCAGGTGTAGATGTTCGGGATCGTCATGGTGTGGGCATTCCGGAGATGCCGAGTAGAACTTGAGACCGGGGTAGTTCAGCTCCTCAAGTCCGATACGGCTCGTATAAAAGCCCATCACTGTGTAGCGGCGCACCAGATGGAAGAAGCTGCGGCCGTCCTCTTCGGCGGGACGGTTTTGAGCGTGATACGCGAGCGGCTTCAAGACGTCGGACTGCTGTTCGGGCGCGAGTTCTCGAAAGGGCTTGCCGTGCAGTGTCCGAGCATGTGCGTCCAGCCAGGTGAGGCCCGTGCGGAACTCGTATTGCACCGCGGGCTCATGCGCCACCATGAAGTCGATGAACTCGGCGACACCGGCTTCGCGCGCGCCTGGGCTGCCATCCGAGGGGATGATGATGCCGGTGAGGCATTCGAGCGTCGCGTATTCCGTGGCCATGAAGAATTGGGGCGTATAACTGGCGGGACGGACGGCGGTGACGGCGGCTTGATCGTTGTGCTGGCAGATGAAGCGCCAGCGGTGAAAACCGGAGAAGCCGCTTGCCGCCGCGGCAAGAGAGAGAATTTCCAGGACTTCACGACGTTCCAGACCTTGGCCTGCCATCCTCCAAGAATCTATCGAATGAAGGGAGGGTACGCAAGCAGATTTGAGGCAGCTCTAGTACAGTGCGGCGTGGAGGGCCAGGATTATCTTGTCGTTCAAAACACCGCTCCCTTTGGTCACGGCTCGGCAAGAGTTGGCCCTATACTGTGCTAGTGGGGAATATCACGCTCAGGGTAGAGAACAAGGTGTTGGCCGCAGTGCACCGCTATGCCACAGAACGGAACTCGACTGTTAACGCTTTGGTTCGCGAATACCTGACCAATCTCGCTGCACAGGACAACCGCGCAAAGCGCGCCCGAGTGCGTCTACGGCAGTTGAGCTGGGAATCGCAAGGGAGGCTGGGCAAGCTAGCGTGGTCGCGGGAAGAGTTGCATCACCGTTAGTTCTTTCCAGTCGAAAAATCCGCATTATGCCAGAATTTCCGCGGACGTAATCACGCGCTACAGTTAGTCGTGGATTCCGCTCACATCGACGATCCTCGCATGCCGAGGACGGCATCGCTGGGCGCTGGGTTGCCTCAGGTTTGCCGGCTGGGGCTGGCGACGCGCGGGAATACGCATCTGAAATGCGAGGACGTGGAACGCGCTCTGGAGAGCGGCATCAACTATCTCAACTGGTGCGGGCAAGTGGACGGACTCAGCCGCGCAGTAGCTCGCATGGGCAGCGCGCGAAACAACGTCGTCGTGGCGGCGCAATTCCAGGCCCGGTCCGCTCGCGATGCCGAGCGAGAGTTCACCGCGATGCTGGAGGAACTGGGAACGGATTACATCGACGTGTTGACGCTTTATTACGTCGAATCCGAAAACGAGTGGCGTGAGATCGTGGCTCCGGGCGGAGCGTGGGATTATCTGGCAGAGGAGAAACGCAGGGGACGAGTGAAGCTGATCGGACTCACGAGCCACCAGCGTCCCCTGGCGGCACAATGGGCGGAATCCGGCAAATTGGATTTGCTCATGCTCCGGTACAATGCGGCGCATCGCGGAGCGGAGCGCGAGGTCTTTCCGATTGCGCAGCAGATGCAGATTCCGGTTGTGACATTCACAGGTTTGCGTTGGAAGGCGTTGCTGCATGGGACGCCGGACGATCCGGAGGGATTTTCGCCGCCGTCAGCAGTCGATTGTTATCGATTCGGCCTGGCGCATCCTGCCGTCGCGGTGGCGTTGATGGCGCCGGGAAATCGAGCGGAACTCGAAGAAGATTTGAAACTGCTCGATGATTGGAGAGAACCGGATACCTCGGAACGCGAACAGTTAGTCGAACATGGCGAGCGCGTCAAGAGGCACGCGGGCACCTTCTGGTAATAGCGGCTCAGGGCCAAACCTGGTTCAGTAGCGCGGCCAGGCGAGTACCGGCGCGAGCTAGCTGGCGGCGAATCACGGGCGATGCGGCGCTGAGGTATCGCTGATCGATCTCCTCATGAAGTTCGTACATGCGCTTGCCCATGTCGTGATCCGCACAGCTCTCCACGGGCCGCGGCGGCTCGACCGCGATCTTCCTAGGCAGCTTGCCATACACGGTCTTGACGGCCACCTTGTGACTCTCCCAGGCCCAGGCGTCCACATCGACCGGCTGGCGAATCCAGCGCTTCATATCCGCGACGAACTGGGTGCGCAGAGCGGCTGCGAAGGCCGCGGGCTCATCGCCCTGTGACACGCGCTCGAGCAGATCAGTGTCCCAGACGCCGTGCAGATTGGGGCGGTAATTCTGACCGGAACCGGATGTTTCGGGCTTGTGGTCGAAGAAAGCAACAGCCACGCAATTGCCGCCGCGATCGTCATTGTCGGCGGAGTGAAGAGGTTGATGCAGGTCGCCCACAAAATGGACCACGAACATCAGCGCTTCGGCCTTTTGGCGCTTACTGGCCGAGGTAGAACGCAGAATCTCGACCTGCTGGCGGATGGCGCTGGTGACACATCCTGAAGCAGGACAGGCCTCTGTCACACTTTTCTTCCGGCCGTTGAGCGGGATGTCGATGAAATGCCAGCCGGCGGTTTCCTTGCGCTGGTTGCGGACGTCGTCGGCCCAACTGGCGAGGTCGGCAAGCGGCGGAAGCGTGCTCGCGGGGCAAAAGCGGCGAAGCGTGGCATCGTAGATGGGGCCCTCCAGCAAGGTGTTTGCTTCCATTCGGGCGTGAGAATTCAATTGCTCGAGCGCAATCAGGGCGACAATGCGATGCCCCTGGCAGCCCCAGGGGAAAGCGGGCGGCACGAACGTCACACACGACACAAGTGTAAGAAGGCGAAGCGTTTTCAGGGCGCGGTGGATTGTTATAATCATGGGAAATCTCAATTGCAGCACATTTTTTTTGGAACCGCGCGGGGGAGAACGGGATCTCATAGTCAAGAGGAATCAGACAGATGGGCATATCACAGGTGAAACTTGCGGGTGCAGAACAAACGCCGGAGAACGGGCTTGGGCCCCAGCCGCAAGGCGAGCCGCGGATGTTCAGCCGCATAGTCGATTGGATCACCAGCGATCGGATGCAGCTCATCAATATCACGGATCGCATCAACGAGATCGTCCGCAAAAGCGGCATTCGCGACGGGCTGGTGCATTTGCAGTCCCTTCACACCACGACCGCGGTTTTCATTAATGAATGGCAGGATGCGCTATTGCACGATGTGCGGACTTTCCTGGATGAAGTTGTGTGCCGCGAGAACGGATGGAGGCATAACGATCCGCGATACTCCGATTGCGAACGCAAGAATGCGGATTCGCATCTGCGCGGCATGCTGATGGGACAGAGTCTCTGCCTTCAGGTGCGCAACTCCGCCGTCCTGCTGGGAACGTGGCAGAGTATTATACTGGCGGAGTTTGATGGCCCGCGGAGCCGCTCGATGTCGATCCTGGTATCGGGCATTTAGGCTCCAAGAAGCCTGGCACGAGCCTTTCTGCATGTCAAGACGCTTCACTTTACACACGGCGGAAAGGCTTCTTCCGGAAATCGAAAACGGGCTGCGCGAAGCGATAGGGTGCAAGGCTGCATTCGAACAAGAGCAGAATGAGTTACAGGCCGTGGCGCAACGCGTGATGATGCTGGGCGGCGTGCTGGTGGATCGCGAAAAGGTCAACCAACACAAGCTGCATCGCGATCAGCATGCCCAGAATCTCAAGACGGTCGTGCATAACATCCAGGAACTGGGCTGCATCATCAAGGACCTGGATGTCGGCCTGGTTGATTTTCCCACCTTGTTTCGCGGAGAAGAAGTGTATCTTTGCTGGAAGCTCGGCGAGCCGGCGATCGAGTTCTGGCATGGAACCCAAGAAGGCTTTGCGGGAAGAAAACCCATCGACGAGGAGTTTCGAGAAACGCACCGGGGAGACGCCGCGAGTTAGGATTCCGCGCGCTTCGCAAAGCTGAAGTGATAGACGGCCGCGCCCGCGGCGATGGTGGCGGCGGCAGTGAGCGACGCTTTGGGCTGCCAGATCACTCCGTAGACCATCATTCCCACACCAACCAGAATGTAAGCGCCTGGAATCAGCGGATACGCGAAGCTGACGGGAGCCGTCCGCTGCCAACCGCGGGTTGGCCGGAACCGGAACAAGCTGGCCACCGACATCACGGTGAAGAACGTCAGGCTGAATCCAACGTAGGTCATGAGTTGGGGGAATGGGGTCAGCGTCATCAGCGCGGAACAAACGCCCTGCGCGACGATAGCTGCCACCGGCGTGTGCCACTTTGGATTCACGTTGGCAGCCGATTTGAAAAAGGCGCGGTTTTTCGCCATGGCGTAATAGACGCGCGGGCCGATGGTCACCTCGGCGTTGACGGTAGACGTGATGGAGATCGCCATCAGCGCCGCGAAGATGCCGGCGACCCGCGGACCAAACAGATTTGACGCTGCCAACGAGCCGACAGCGACGACGCCCTTCATGGATTCCAGCGGCGTGGAGTAGATGTAAAGCAGATTGAGCCCGAGAAACAGGGCGGTCACAAGCGCTGTGCCAGTAGCCAATGCCAAGGGCAGCGTGCGGTCGGGCTGTTTCAGCTCTTCCGCCACGTATGTTGCCGCATTCCATCCGCTGTAGCCAACCATCACCCAGAGAAGGCTGATCATGAATTGCACGGGGAGGGAAAGGACTGACGTGCGCACAGCGGGTTGTGAAAAGTGACCCCAGTCTCCTGAGCCGGCCAGAAAGCCGATCAGCACGAAGGAAGAGATGACCACCAGTTTGGTTCCGGTGAGGACGTTTTGCACTCTGGCAGCCCGGCCGACACCGAAGCAGTTGAGAATCGTGAAAACGGCGATCAGCGTCGAGGCAAGTAACTGCGCGCCACCGAACCGCAGCGACAGCGCTCCTGAGCCCAGGGTGAATTGCGCGTTGGCTTGCTTGAAAGCTGGAAAGAAGTATCCGACATAGTCGGCAAAGGCAAGCGCGGCCAGAGCAATGGGCGCGGAAAATCCAGCGAAGAAAGAGACCCATCCGGTCATGAACCCCCAGGTTGGACCGTAAGCGCGTGTAAGATAGACGTACTCGCCGCCGGAGCTTGGAAAATTAATGCCCAGTTCGGAGTAGCTGAGCGCGCCGCACAGAGCAAACAAAGCGCCCACAAACCAGCAGAGCAGGATGAGCTTGGAATCTCCCAAGTCTCCAGCCATGAATCCGGTGGTGGCGAAAATGCCTATTCCCACCATATTGGAAACCACCAGCGCGGTGGCGCTCGTGAATCCAAGCTGGCGGAGAAGTCCGGCCGATTTGCCCGCTTCGAGTGAGGTTGCCACGCGCGTTTGCTGGTGTCATTGTGGCATAGAACTACGGGTGATCCCAACGGCGCAGGTGCTGATAAACCAGCTCGATGGGCAAACCCACCACGTTCGTGTATGAGCCCTCAATTTGGCGGATGAATTTTGACGCCAGGCCCTGAATGGCATACGCGCCGGCCTTGTCCATCGGCTCGCCGGTGGCCACGTACTCCTGCAACTCACGCTGGGTGAGCTGGAGAAACCACACGCGGGTCTCGGCGACGTCGAGGATCGTCTCGGTGGAGCGGCGCAGGCAGATGCCGGTGAGGACTGTATGCTCGCGGCCAGCCAGCGCTTCGAGCATGCGCAGAGCGTCGCTCTCATCGCGCGGTTTGCCCAGAATTTGGCCATCGATCACCACCACCGTATCGGCGCCGAGCACGATGTCGGCCGGGCCTGCATCCACCGCGGTGGCTTTTTCCTCCGCCACACGCTTAACGTAGGATTCGGGCGACTCACCGGCGAGGACCGACTCGTCCACGTTCGCAGGACGCGAAATGAATTGAATTCCAGCCTGTTGAAGAAGCTCACTCCGCCGTGGCGACTGCGAAGCCAGAATCAACATTCAGTTGGCTGCGTGGGGGCTGTTCAGTTCGCCCGCCTCTACCGCGACGGACAGATGGTTCTGTTTGGGAGGAAGCGGGCAGGTGGCGTACGGAGTGAACGCGCAGGGCGGATTGTGAGCCTGATTGAAATCGAGAACGACCTTGCCGTCTGCCGGGAGGGCGGTGTAAAGGAATCGTCCGGCGGGATACGTTTCTTTGCCGCTGGTCGCGTCTTTATACATGAAGAAGAGTTGGTCACCTTCCAGCACAGGTTCAAGACGGCACTGCTTGCCTTCCAATTCGAACATTGCGAAGCCAGGGCTGGGAGTCGGCTCTGTATCGCCCAGGATGTTGAGGATGGGAATCATCTTGGGTTGCGGATAGGAGGTGAATTGCGCCGTAACGCGATAGGATTCTTTGACCGGGAACCATCGCGTGCCGGCGAAGTTGAGCCTTGCAGGACTCTGGTTATCCCAAAGGCGGATGCCGTAGCGCGCGCCACGCTGGATCACGATCATGCTGAGCCGGCCTAGAGCGATGCGATCGGGCTCGCCGGAAGCATCGGGCTCAAGAGTGGCCGGCGATGGGACCGGCTTTCCATTCAATAAGACCGGCGCGCCGGAGTTCACCAGCAATTGCGTATTGCCCTGGTGAAAAATGAAGCTGCCGGCAAAATCCGGCGCCGAACCGGGCGGAAGCACGATGGAGTTGCTGGGCGCCGCGCCGAACTGGTTGGCGCCCTCTTTCAGCCAGAATAAGCCCGCGAGCGCCACCCAGCCGTTTTCCTGCTTGAGACTGGCCTCGTACCCGGCGCGCCACTTCTGCATTTCCTCGCGATAAGCGCGATCACCCGATTCGGCCGCAGTCAACCAGAGAGCGAGTGTTAGGCAGCCCCAGTGACATAGCGTACGGACGGGCATTTTTCGAGTGATTTTGGCGACCAGTCTAGCACAGCCGTCATGCTAGAATGTTTGCTTCCGGCCAAAACATGGAACGTGCCAGCAGGGTGCTCGGGAAACTGAGCCTTCCTCAGGGGACCTTCACTCCAGAAGCGATGGTGTGCGCGGCGTGGGCGAGCGCTGTGGGTAGGAAAATCGCGGCGCACGCGCGTGCCGCCAAGCTTGTGCGCACACATCTGATCGTGGAGGTGGAGGACGCCATCTGGCAGCGGCAGCTGTTTGTTCTGCGCGAACAGATCCGGCGCAAGATTAGCGAAAACGTGGGTGCAGGCATCGTGGAAGACATCGAGTTTCGCGTGATGCCGGCACGCCTTGGCCCGCAGCGCGCGCAGCGTGCGATGGCCAGCGCCGACGAAGCGAACGGCATCGGCGATCCAGTGCTCCGCGAGATCTACAAAGCGTCGCGCAAAAGGCAACTGGCTTGAAGATTACGGCGGAACAAGTGCGGTACGTGGCGGACTTGGCCAATTTGCATCTCACCGAAGACGAGGTGCGGAAGTTTCAGGCCGATCTGGATGAGATACTGGTGCACTTCGACCGGTTGAATGAGGTGGATACATCGCGGTCTGACGCCATGGCGCAGGTGCTTTACGAGGCCGAAGAGACCGCCACGTTGCGGCCCGATCGTCCGCGGCCGGGGCTGGGGACGGATCTCGCTTTGGCCAATGCGCCCGTTGCCGGCGCCGGATATTTCAAAGTGCCCGAAGTCATCAAACGCTGATCTGCCGATGGACATCCCCGCACTCACGATCGACCAAGTCCAGGAAGGCTTGCGTGCGCGCCGCTTCAGCAGTGTGGAACTCACCATGGCAGCTCTCCAATTTGCGCGCGAGGAAAACCCTAAGACGAACGCTTACCTCACCTTTTCCGAAGAGCGCGCGCTCCGGACGGCCCGGCGTGTGGACGAGCAACTGGCACGCGGCGAAGATCCAGGCCTGCTGGCCGGTGTGCCGATCGCGGTGAAAGATGTCATCGTGACCAAAGGCGTACGAACGACGTGCGGCTCAAAACTGCTCGCCAACTATGTTCCGCCGTACGATGCCACCGCGGTGGAGCGCCTGGAAGCGGCGGGTGGCGTGATCATCGGCAAGACCAATTGCGATGAGTTTGCAATGGGCTCATCGAACGAAAATTCAGCTTTTGGGCCGGTGCGCAATCCGCATGCGCTCGATCGTGTTCCCGGAGGCTCGAGTGGCGGCTCGGCCGCGGCTGTGGCGCAGGGTACCGCGGTAGTGGCGCTTGGCTCGGATACGGGAGGTTCCATCCGCCAGCCGGCGTCGTTTTGTGGTGTAGTGGGCGTCACCCCGACATACGGGCGTGTTTCGCGCTACGGTCTTACCGCTTTTGCCAGCTCGCTCGATCATATCGGCCCTTTCGGGCGTAATGTACGCGATGCCGCGCTGTTGCTAAACGTGATCGCGGGCCGCGATCCGCTGGATTCGACATCGGCGGAGGCGCCTGTTCCGGATTATTTGGCACATCTGGACGGCGATATAAAAGGCCTGAAGCTTGGACTGCCTCACGAGTATCTAAAAGACTTGACGAGCGAAACCGGCGATCTGATTTCCAAGGCCATCGACCAGCTCAAGAGGCTTGGATGCGAAGTGCGTGACATCAGTTTGCCGGCCACGGACTATGCGATCGCCTGTTACTACGTGATCGCAACCGCTGAAGCCAGCTCCAATCTCGCACGCTACGACGGCGTGCGTTATACTTTTCGCGCGGCGTCTTCCGAATCGCTGAGCGATATGTACCGGAAGACACGGGGCGAGGGTTTCGGCGCGGAATGCAAGCGCCGCATCATGCTGGGGACATACGTGTTGAGCGCGGGTTACTACGACGCGTATTATTTGAAGGCTCAGAAGGTCCGCGCTCTGATTGCACGTGATTTTACGAACGCTTTTGCCGAGGTAGATGCCATTGTGGCGCCGGTGTCGCCTTTCCCGGCGTTTAAAATTGGAGAAAAGATCGACGATCCGATGGCCATGTACCTTTCGGACATCTACACCATTACCGGAGATCTGGCGGGTATTCCGTGCATGAGCGTGCCGTGCGGAAAAACCGCCGAAGGACTTCCGGTTGGATTGCAAATTCTGGCCAAACATTTTGACGAAGCGCGCATGTTTCGACTGGCCGATGCTTTTGAACGAGCCGGTGGCGCTCAAAACTGAGCGTGCCGGAAAATCTAGATCACAGGAGGCTATATGCCATTCTCACTGCCACCACTACCGTACCCGACTGACGCGCTGGAGCCTCACATCGACAAGATGACGATGGAGATTCACCACGGCAAACATCACAACGCCTACGTGACGAATCTCAACAAAGCGCTGGAATCGGCGCCCACCCTGGCCAATAAGACGGTCGAGGAGCTCCTGGCCAACAACGGCGCCATCGTGCCGGACGCCATCAAAACCGCTGTGCGCAACAACGGCGGCGGCCACATCAATCACTCCATGTTCTGGACCATTTTGTCTAAAGGCGGTGGCGGTCAGCCCTCCGGAGCGCTTGCCGATGCCATCAAAGGCACGTTCGGCGGCTTCGATGCATTCAAGGAAAAATTCAACGCCGCTGCAACCACACGCTTCGGTTCGGGGTGGGCCTGGCTGGTGAAAGACGGTTCCAAGCTGGACATTTACTCAACGGCCAATCAGGACAGTCCGGTGATGGAAGGCAAGTTTCCCGTCATGGGCCTGGATGTCTGGGAGCACGCGTATTATCTGAAGTATCAGAATCGCCGGCCGGATTACATTGCCGCATGGTGGAACGTGGTGAACTGGGCCGAAATCGAGAAACGTTTCGCGGCGCACAAGTAAGTAGAGAGGCGTGGTCCAGCCGCCGAGTCCGATACAATCGCAAGAGAGCATTGTATGCAAGCTCTCGAGTTTTGGAAGACGGTCACCGTGGATCACGCCAACCTGCTCGAATCACTGATCGGGCTGCTGCACGATCACGAGGTGAAGTATTGCGTGATCGGGGGGCAGGCGGTGAATGCGTATGCGGAACCAGTTGTAAGCCTGGATTTAGATCTGGTCATCGCGACTGAGCAGCTTCCGGACGCAGAACGGTGGCTTGCGGAGCGATTCGAAGTGCGCCGGTGTCCGCACAGCCTGAACGTTTCAGCGCTAGGCTCCGGCCTGCGAGTGCAGATCCCGACCGATCCTCGCTACGCGAGCTTTGTGGAGCGTGCGATTGTTCGCGACGTGTTGGATCTCAAATTACCGGTGGCTCAACTGGAGGACGTTCTGAGGGGAAAAATCTGGGCGGCATCGGATGGCGAGCAACGCGTGAGCAAACGGTTGCAAGACCTGTTTGATATCGCGCGCCTGATCGAGAACTATCCACAATTGCGAAGCGAAGTTCCGTCGGATATTCTGTCGCGGCTCGGATAGCTACCCGCGCTTCTTCGCCGCCATCAGTTCTTCGATGTTCACCAGCTCAGTAGGATAGTCGCCCGTGTAGCAGGCGTAGCAGTATTCATGTTTGCGATCGTCGTTGACGGCTTTGCGCAGGGACGCGAGCGATAGGTAAGCAAGCGAATCAGCCTCAACAAACTTGCGGATCTCCTCGACCGTATTGTTTGCGCCAATCAACTCCTTCTTGGTAGGGGTGTCCACGCCGTAAAAACACGGTGAGACGGTCGGAGGACAGGAGACACGCACATGAACCTCACGCGCGCCTGCCTGGCGCACCATGCGGACGATCTTGCGCGAAGTAGTTCCGCGCACGATGGAATCGTCCACTAGAACCACGCGTTTGCCCTCCAGCAGATGACGCACGGGGTTGAGCTTCAGCTTCACGCCGAAATCGCGGATCACTTGCGACGGCTCGATGAACGTGCGGCCAACGTAGTGATTGCGAATCAAGCCGTGGCGGAACGGCAGCCCCGATTCAGCGGCATATCCGATGGCCGCGGCCACTCCGGAGTCGGGCACCGGCACCACGAGATCGGCATCGGCCGGCGCTTCGAGGGCGAGCAGGCGTCCCAGCATCTCGCGCGACTGCTGCACCGACTGCTCGAACACGATTGAATCCGGCCGCGAGAAGTACACGTGCTCGAAGACGCATTGAGCGCGTGGCTGCTCCGGGGCGTAGCGCTCGCGCGTCACCCCTTCCGGACCGACGATCACCATCTCACCGGGTTGCACTTCGTTCAAATACACAGCGCCAATCAGGTCGAAGGCGCAGGTTTCCGATGCAAAAACATGCGCAATGCGCCCGCCCGAGAACTCCATTTGTCCGGCGGCCAGCGGCCGGAACCCGCGCGGATCGCGCGCCACGATCACGCGATCCTCGGCCAGAAATACTAGCGAAAAAGCGCCATCGAGCTGCAACAGCGCGTCACGTAACGCACCCGAAAGCGTGCGCTCGCGTGAGTGCGCTACCAAATGCAGGATCACTTCGGTATCGCTATTGGACTGGAAGATGGACCCTTGCCGCTCCAGCTCGCGGCGTAGTTCCGCGGCATTCGTGATGTTGCCGTTGTGGGCGACAGCGATGCGGCCTTTGTTGCAAGACACAGAAAATGGCTGCGCGTTGAGCAACGCCGTGTCGCCGGCGGTTGAATAGCGCGTGTGGCCAATGGCCTGTTCGCCCGGTAGCGTTTCAATCACACCCGGCGTAAAGATTTCCGCCACATGACCCATGGACTTGACGCAGTGCACCTCAGCGCCGTCGCTGGTGCAGATGCCCGCGCTCTCCTGGCCGCGGTGTTGCAGCGCATACAGCCCCAAATACGCCAGCTTGGCCGCTTCCGGATGGCCATAAATGGCGAAGACCCCGCACTCTTCGTGGAATTTATCAAACATACGTCACGCTCGCAGTTTGCTTTCGAGTCCCCCTTCGAAGATTTTGCGTAGTGCATCGACGCTTGCCTGGATCAGCGCCGCGCCGCGATTGCGAATAACGATGCGCCCTTCGGTTGTCACGCCAATGCGCGGAGCCTCCACTCGGTATCGAGCTGCGATCTCAGCCACGCGCTCCGGCTCTGCCGTCGAGATGAGTACGCGCGAGGGCCCTTCATGGAAGAGCAGCAGCTCCGGCTGCAAAGCGGACGCCAGCTCGATCTCCGCGCCCACGCTTGCCGGACCGAACGAGCATTCGGCTAGCGCCACCGCGAACCCGCCGTCGCTCAAATCATGCGCCGATTCCGAGAGTCCCGCCTGAACCATCTCGCGCACCGCTGATTGCACGCGCTTCTCGTAATCCAAATCGAGCGCCGGTGGCAGCCCCCAGAGTTCGCGCAGCACGGCCTTGGCGTATTGCGTTCCACCGAACCGCACGGGATCGCACTCGCCCAATCCGCCTACCAACATCACGGAACGGCCTGTCTGGCGGAAATGAACACCAACCGGTGCGCCGGTTTTCAGCAATCCCACAACGCCTACGACCGGCGTAGGCCAGATGCCTTCCCCAAGAGTTTCGTTATAGAGGCTGACATTGCCGCCGGTAATTGGCACGTCGAAAAAACGGCAGGCGTCCGCCATCCCCTCGATGGATTCCACCAACTGCGCCATGATCTCCGGCCGTTCGGGATTACCGAAATTCAGATTATTGGTCGCACCCACCGGTTCGGCGCCCACCACCGCCAGATTCCGGCAACACTCGGCGACCATGAGCTTTGTTCCTTCGCGTGGAGCGAGGTAGCAGTAGCGCGCATTGCCGTCGAGCGCCATGGCGAGCGCCGCACCGGTTTCCTTAACACGCAGGATCGCGGCATCCGCTACCGCCGGGCCGGCTAGTGTGTTGGTGCGCACTTGGTAGTCGTATTGCTGCCAGATCCAGCGCTTGGAGCAGATGTCGCCGGACGCCAGCAGCGTTTCCAGATCGCGCGTGAGATTGTCGCTGGAGAAGGCCGGCGCTTCCATGGGAGCCGTGCGCAATGGCTGCGTATGCGGGCGATCGTACAGCGGGGCGCTATCGGCTAAGGGCTGATTCGGAATCTCGGCGACGATATCGCCGTGATGCCGCACGCGCAGGAGGCCATCCCCGGTGACTTGCCCAACGGTTACGGCATCGAGGCCCCACTTTCGGAATACCTGGAAAACTTCCTCTTCGCGGCCTTTTTCCGCCACCAGCAACATACGCTCTTGTGATTCCGAGAGCATGATCTCGTAGGCGGTCATTCCGGTTTCGCGCTGCGGCACGCGATCCAGCTCGATCTCGATGCCCGTTCCACCGCGGCTGCCCATCTCGCACGTCGAACAAGTCAGCCCCGCCGCACCCATGTCCTGAATGCCTACGATGGCGCCGGTTTGCATCGCTTCGAGACAAGCTTCGAGTAGCAGCTTCTCCAAAAACGGATCGCCCACTTGCACGTTGGTCCGCTTCTGCTTGGATTCCTCGGTGAACTCGGCGGACGCCATGGAGGCGCCATGAATGCCGTCGCGCCCGGTCTTGGCGCCGACATAGATCACCGGATTGCCGAGGCCAGCCGCCTTGGCGTAGAAGATCTCGTCGCTCTTGGCGACCCCCAGGGCGAAGACGTTCACCAGAGGATTGCCGTTGTAGCAGGCTTCGAAGACGCACTCTCCGCCCACCGTCGGTACGCCGAAACAGTTGCCGTAATGCGCGATCCCCGATACCACTCCCTCGAGGATGCGCCGGTTGCGAGCGCCGTTCACAGGGTCATCCAGAGGCCCGAAGCGAAGCGCATCCATCACCGCAATGGGACGCGCGCCCATCGTGAAAATGTCGCGCAAGATGCCACCGACGCCCGTAGCAGCGCCCTGGAACGGCTCGATGAAGCTGGGATGGTTATGCGACTCGATCTTGAACGCGGCGACATAGCCGCCGCCGATATCCACAATGCCCGCATTTTCGCCGGGGCCTTGCACCACGTATCGTCCGCGAGTGGGGAGTTTCTTCAGGTGTAGCCGCGAGCTTTTGTAGGAGCAGTGCTCGCTCCACATCACGCTGAAAATTCCCAGCTCCGTGTAGCTGGGCTCACGGCCCAAAATCTGAACGATTTTGTTGTACTCCGCCTCCGTCAACTGATGTGTAGCGATCAGCTCCGGTGAGAGAGTAGTCATGCGTGCGCGAGGGCGGAAACCATGGAACGGAATATCAGCAGGCCGTCGGTTGACCCCATGAGCGGATCCGACGCCCGCTCGGGATGCGGCATCATTCCCATCACGTTGCGCCTCGGATTCAGCACACCCGCGATATCGCGTGCCGATCCATTGGGGTTACCGAGATAGCGAAAGATCACACGATTCTCGGCTTCAAGCTCGTCCAGAGTGCGCTCGTCGGCGACATAACAGCCTTCGCCATGGGCAATTGGCACCCGCAGCACCTGCCCTGGACGGGCTGCCGCGGTGAAGGGCGAGTCGATGGTTTCAGTACGGAGCCGTACTTCGCGGCACACGAACTTGAGACCCGCGTTGCGCACCAGCGCGCCCGGCAAAAGCCCGGCCTCCACCAGAATCTGAAACCCGTTGCAGATGCCCAGTACCAGACCGCCATCAGCGGCGAAGCGCTTCACAGCCTGCATCACTGGTGAGAACTTGGCGATCGCTCCACAGCGCAGGTAATCGCCATAAGCGAATCCGCCAGGCAGGACGACCCCGTCTACATCTCCCAGCTGGTCGGAATCGTGCCAGATGAATTCCGCTTCCTGACCCAAATTCTCACGGACCGCATACCAGGCATCGTGATCGCAATTGCTTCCGGGGAAGACAACGACACCAAATTTCATAGTCCTGACGTTTGGGGGGAGATGAAACTTAATTTTAACAAATAAGCGGCCGCGCCCGCCGGAAAAAACATCCGAGCCGTGCTCTCTGCAAACCAAATCCCAAATCCCAACCCCCAAATCCAATCCCATCACTGCGGTAAACTGTCGAATTCATGCCTGGATCTCGGATTGGTACCCGGCCTGTGCTGGTGTTGGCGGCTCTATTGAGTGTTCCAGCTCAGCCCCCGCAGGCTTCCGCCCAAGCGCAGACGGCCGGTCCTCTCCCCGCAAAGCAGGTGCTTCTCTATAACGTGGAATGGCGTCTGGTCGAGGCCGGCAAAGCGAAGCTAATCTGGACTGAGTCTTCCCAAGCCTCACGGCCCGGATGGCAGGTTAGCCTGCATCTGGAATCGGCCGGGCTGGTTTCCAAGCTCTACAGGGTCAATGACGACTACGCGGCGGACTTGAACGGCGACTTCTGCGTCCAGAATACCCACCTCCAGGCACACGAGGGCGGCCGGCAGCGCGAAACAGTGGTGCACTTCGACCCGGCGGCCAGGAAGGCAAACTATCTCGAGCGCGACCTCATCAAGCACAGTGCGCTCACACTGGAGACCGACATTCCGGCTTGCGTGCACGATGTCATCGGCGGTTTATTTTTTCTGAGAACACGGAATTTCGAGCCGGGACGATCCATCGAGGTTCCGGTGAGCGACGGCAAAAAGACAGTTTCGGCAAAGGTGGAAGCGCAACAGCGAGAACAGATCAAAGTGCCCGCGGGAATATTCCAGACGGTCCGCTACGAGGCATTCCTGTTCAATGGAATGCTCTACCGCAGGCCCGGGCATCTGTATGTATGGCTCACCGACGATGCCCGGAAGCTTCCCGTCCGCATTCAGGTGCGGCTGCAATTCACCATTGGAACTATTACTTTTCAACTGGAGAAAGAAGAAAAAACATGAAGCGTGTAGCAGCACTCGGCGCCCTTTTGCTGGCGGCGCGGGCGCTTTCTCCGCAAACTCAACAGGCAACTCCGAACCCGGCGCAGCCATCAGCGAGCGCGCTGCTTTCCAATAACGACGCGCTTGCTTTGCTGAAACGTATTTCGCAGTTGATGGAATCCACCATGCTGGCAACGCCCGGCATGTCCCGAGCCGCCGCGCCGCTTGCCGAAAACGTCCGGCAGGCCCTTGTAAATATCGAAGCCGGTTCGGCGCAAAACTCCAGCCAGGTTTATGCTCTGATGGCGAATGTACGGGCGTACCTGGCGCTTTCCGACGCCCTGCCCAAACAGTATCCGTTTGCCGACACGGCAGTGAAGCAGATAGGGGAACTGCGCGATGCCATGAATCGTATGGACGCGAGTTTCCAGGCGTTGCTTGAGCAGAAAGACGGACAGGGACGCAATTCCGATCGCGACAATCTCACACGCTATGCCGAAGAGGATTCACGGCTGGGTCCGCCCTCGGGGCAAACGCCCCGCGTGGTGTTCCTGGGTGATTCGATTACCGATGGTTGGCGCTTGATGGAGTATTTCTCCGGGCGCGACTTCGTCAATCGCGGTATCAGCGGCCAGATTACCGGCGAGATGTTGGGGCGCATGACGGCCGACGTGATTAACCTAAGACCCGAGGCTGTGCTCATTCTGGCCGGCACCAACGACATTGCGCGCGGCGTGCCGATAAGGACCATCGAAAACAACCTCATGATGATTGCGGATCTGGCTGTTTCTCATCAAATCCGGCCGCTATTCGCCTCTATTCTTCCGGTGAGCGATTATCACAAAAACGTGAATCCGCAATATGCCAGAACGAGCCAGCGGCCGCCCGCAACCATCCTGACCCTGAACAACTGGCTGAAGCAGTTTTGTTCGCAGCGTGGCTACCAGTACGCGGATTACTATTCCTCCCTGGTCGATTCCGCCGGTTTCCTGCAAGCCGATCTCGCCGACGACGGGCTCCATCCCAACCCGAAGGGTTACCGCGTGATGGCCCCTATCGCTCTCAACGCCATTGATCGTACGCTCGGATCTGCGCCGAAAAAGAAGAAAGGCCGATTGTTTTGAGCGCAATCTGTCGCCATCCCAAATAGCGCCCCGGCCGCCGTTGTTATACTCGGAAGTTCGTGTTTCACATACTGGAAAAACGGGTTCAGGAAGCCTTTCAGAACCACATTAAAGCAAGATACGGCGTCGATCTGCCGATCGCCATCGAGCAGCCCAAGCAGCCGGATTTCGGCGAACTGGCGCTTCCCGTTGCGTTCCAACTCGCCAAGCAACTAAGGCAGCCGCCGAAGAAAATCGCTGCTGAGCTGACGGCCGAGATTGGCGCGATCGACGGCGTCGTGGCGCTCGAAGTGGCCGGCAACGGCTACATCAATGCGCGCTTCGATCGCGCTCGATATGGCATGGCCCTACTGCGCCCGGTGAAAGAGCCCGATGCTGCGTCCAACGAAAAGATCATCGTCGAACACACCAACATCAATCCCAACAAAGCTGCGCACATTGGCCATCTCCGTAACGCCACGCTGGGCGATACGTTCGTGCGCATGCTGCGAGCTCGCGGCAAGCGGGTGGAAGTTCAAAACTATATCGACAACACGGGCGTGCAGGTGGCGGACGTGGTGGTCGGGTTCCAAAGACAGGGGATGCAGCCCCAGGATGTCGAGGCCAAGGCCAAAGAGCCCAAGTTCGACTACTATTGCTGGGATCTCTACGCCGACGTATCTGCATACTATGAGAAGCACCCCGAAACTCTTCAGTTACGGAAGGATGCATTGCACTCCATCGAGCAAGGAGTCGGTGGCACAAGTCAGATCGCCGAGATTGTCTCCAACGCAATAGTTAGGGCACACCTGCAAACCATGCTTCGTCTAGGAGTGAAATACGATGTGTTGCCCCGTGAAAGCGAAATACTGCGCCTACATTTCTGGGATTCGGCCCGCGAACTGCTCATGAGCCGCAAGGCCATCGAATACGTCGCGGAAGGGAAAAATCAAGGCTGTTGGGTCATGCGTGCAGCCGCCTTTTCCGAAGGATCTGAAGATGACAAAGTCATTATCCGTTCCAATGGCACCGTCACCTACGTTGGCAAAGACATCGCCTACCAACTTTGGAAATTCGGCCTCCTCAACAAAGACTTCTTCTATCGAAAGCTCGACTATGAGGAATACGACCTCTGGGTGACAACTAACCAAATCCCAAATCCCAACCCCCAAATCCCGCTTTTCGGCCATGCCACCTGCGTCTACAACGTGATCGACGTCCGCCAGTCTTACTTGCAGGATGTCGTCGTCGCCGGCCTGCGCGCGCTCGGTTTCAACGATCAGGCCGATCAGTCGGTTCACTTCTCCTACGAAATGGTCGCGCTCTCACCGCGCTGCTGCGCCGAGCTGGGTGTTCCTCTCTCCGAAGAGGATCAAAAACGGCCGTACGTCGAAGTGTCCGGACGCAAGGGCCTCGGCGTAAAAGCCGACGATCTCATCGACAAGCTCATCGAGAGCGCACTGGAAGAAGTTGCCTCCCGCCATCCCGAGTCATCGGCGGAAGAACAGCGCTCAGTTGCGTCGCAGATCGCCATCGGCGCCCTGCGCTATTTTTTGCTGAAGTACACGCGGACCTCGGTGATTGCTTTCGATTTTCAGGAAGCGCTCAGCTTCGAAGGCGAGACTGGGCCTTACGTGCAATACGCCGCTGTGCGCGCCCGCAACATCCTGCGCAAGCTCGAAGAGAAGGGTGAGCAAGTACCGGATTTCCGCGCCGAACTAAATGAAGAAGCCTTCCGCCGCCAATTGCAGTCTGAAGACTTCTGGCAAGTGCTGTTGGCGACGTCGAAGGCGGACGCTTCACTCGAAAGGGCCGTCACAGCGGGCGAGCCCGCCCACGTCGCCAAGTACGCGTTTCAACTTGCGCAGGCGTTCAACAATTTCTACCATCTTTACCCCATCATTCACGAGCAGGACCGCGAGAAAAAGGTCTTTCTTCTTTGGATGACCGACTTCTTCCGCACTCAACTGGAGCGCACGCTGGGTGTATTAGGCATTGAAGTTCCTCCTTACATGTGACAAACCGCACGCCCGGCGTGTGCCAAAATTGAATTAAACACTATGGCCAACAAGAATTCTTTTGGCGCGGCGGCCTCATTACGCGCCGGTGACACTTCGTACCAGATCTTTCGCCTCGCCCGGCTGGAAGAAGCAGGCGTGGGCAAAGTCTCCCATCTCCCCTTCTCCACCAAGATCCTCCTCGAGAACCTGCTGCGCCAGGAAGACGGGCGAAAAGTATCAGCAAAAGACGTCGAGTACGTCGCTCGCGGCGCTAGCGGCGCCGACGCCAAAGAAATCAGCTTCATGCCGGCGCGCGTGCTGCTGCAGGATTTCACCGGCGTTCCATGCGTAGTCGACCTGGCCGCAATGCGCGATGCGCTCGCCGCCATGGGCGCTGACCCGGCGCTGGCAAACCCGCTGTTGCCCGCCGATTTGGTGATCGATCATTCCGTGCAGGTCGATCAGTTTGGCAGCAAGGACGCGTTCTCCATCAATGCATTACTGGAGTTTCAGCGCAACCGCGAGCGCTACATGCTGCTCCGCTGGGGCCAGACGGCTTTCAAGAACTTCCGCGTGGTGCCGCCCGACACAGGGATCGTGCACCAGGTCAACCTCGAGTATCTCGCCTCGGTCGTGTTCCGTGCCAAGACCGATCAAGGCTGGTTGGCGTACCCCGATTCGCTGGTCGGAACGGATTCGCACACCACCATGGTGAATGGCCTGGGCGTGCTTGGATGGGGTGTCGGCGGCATCGAGGCGGAGGCTTGCATGTTAGGCCAGCCGATCTCCATGCTGCTGCCGCCAGTGGTCGGCTTCAAGGTCCATGGCCGACTTCACGAGGGCTGCACCGCCACCGATCTGGTTCTCACCATCACGCAAATGCTGCGCAAAAAGGGCGTGGTGGGCAAGTTTGTCGAATTCTATGGGAATGGCCTGAGCGCGCTGAGTCTGGCGGATCGCGCCACCGTCGCCAATATGGCGCCAGAGTACGGAGCGACCGTCGGCTTCTTCCCAGTGGATTCCGAGACGCTGCGATATCTGCGGTTGAGCAATCGCCCGGCGGATCTCGTCGCGTTAGTCGAAGCGTACACCAAGGAACAAGGCCTGTTTCGCACCGA
Organism: Bryobacteraceae bacterium; assembly: GCA_035297145.1. Classification (GTDB taxonomy): domain Bacteria; phylum Acidobacteriota; class Terriglobia; order Bryobacterales; family Bryobacteraceae; genus QHXW01. The sequence continues at coordinate 260,972 of DATGZN010000063.1, read as the reverse complement.
CGCCACCGCCGATCCGCAGTTCTCCGATACCATCGAGCTCGATCTCGCTACAGTCGTGCCGTCCATGGCCGGCCCCAAACGCCCGCAGGACCGCGTCAATCTGCCCGACGTGAAAAGCAACTTCCAGGCGGCATTCAGTTCCGCGCCTAAAACGAAAGTCGCGATCCGGATGAACGGCACGAGCGCTGAGCTCGAGAGCGGCGCGGTCGTGATCGCTGCCATCACGAGTTGCACGAACACATCCAATCCTTCGGTCATGGTCGGCGCCGGATTATTGGCGAAGAAGGCGGTCGAGCGTGGTCTGAAACCAAAGCCGTGGGTCAAGACCAGTCTCGCGCCCGGGTCGAAGGTGGTTACGGACTATCTCGTAGAAGCCGGTCTGATGCCGTACCTCGAGCAACTCAACTTTCATCTCGTGGGCTACGGATGCACTACTTGCATCGGCAACAGTGGGCCGCTGCTGGAGCCGGTCGCGCAGGCCGTGCAGAAAGAAAATCTCGTGGTAGCGGCCGTGTTGAGCGGCAACCGCAATTTCGAAGGCCGCATCAACTCCCTGGTTAAGGCGAACTATCTGGCTTCGCCACCCTTGGTCGTTGCCTATGCGCTCGCTGGACGCGTTGACATCGACCTCGATACGGAGCCGCTAGGTGAGGATAAGTCTGGTGCGCCCGTCTTCCTGCGTGATATCTGGCCGACAACCACCGAAATTGAAGAGACCGTCGGCCGTTCCGTTCACGCCGAGATGTTCCGTCAAGAATATGAGCGGGCGTTCGATGGCGATTCCAATTGGAAATCGCTTCCCACGCCCTCTGGAGATGGGACCTACACCTGGGACGCGCACTCCACCTACATTCACAAGCCGCCGTACTTCGACAATATGATCGATCCCGGCAAGCCCATCGAGGATCTGCACGGCATGCGCGTCCTAGCGCTGTTGGGCGATTCCGTCACCACCGACCACATTTCGCCGGCTGGATCGATACCGGCGGAAAGTCCCGCCGGCCGTTACATGATTTCACAAGGCGTCAAGCCGGCCGACTTCAATTCCTACGGTGCGCGACGCGGCAATCATGAAGTCATGGTGCGCGGCACGCTGGCCAACATCCGGCTGCGCAATCAACTGGCCCCCGGTACCGAAGGAGGTTGGACCGTCCATCTTCCCGATGGCGAGCAGACGTGGATCTATGACGCGTCCGTGCGCTATCAGCAGGAAGGCGTGCCGCTCATGATCATCGCCGGCAAAGAGTATGGCTCCGGATCGTCGCGCGATTGGGCGGCGAAAGGGGTGCTGCTGCTCGGCGTGAAAGCCGTGCTGGCGGAAAGCTTTGAGCGCATCCACCGCACTAACCTCGTGGGCATGGGCGTGCTGCCTTTGCAATTCCTCGACGGCGCAACTCCCACAACCCTCGGACTCACCGGGAAAGAGACGTATCACGTCGAAGGCGTGGCGAAAGCGCTCTCGGGAGGCGGCAAGATCACCGTCCGCGCTGTCGACGACAAAGGCTCCGAGAAGCGGTTCGACGTTCAGGTCCGTGTGGACACGCCCCAGGAGGCCGAGTACTATCGCAACGGCGGCATCCTGCCTTATGTCCTTCGCCAACTTGCCGCCGCGCCCGTGAGCGCATAGAATCTTTGATTGGATATGTCTGATCGCGGGTTCTGTTTTTCCTTTAGCTGTATCGTCATTCTGGCGTCACTTTGCGCCTCAGTCTGGCTGGTCGTCACGGGCCAAGCCGCGTACGTGGACGGTCTCTTTCTTCTGCTGACCTGTCTGCTGGTGGCGGCCGCGTTTGGCTTATACGTGATGTTTATGATCCATCGCGCCATGGAGCCGGTCGAATCGCCCGCCGCCAAACCGGCCAAAGCCACCGGTGCCGCACAACCCAAAGCAGCGCCACTGGTTCCGGCCGAAAAGGCGGAATAGCCACTACAGCCCGGGCATTCTGCGCGAGACAGAGCAGCGGCGTCCCACACGCGAACACTTCCGCCAGCGCCAAGTACCGCAACCTTATGTACCCATGGCACTTATGATTGGCAAGCGACCTGCTTGACCCATGCCTATGGACTTGAAGTTTGCGCTGCGATCGCTACGTAAGAATCCAGGTTTCACACTGTTGGCGGTCGCTGTGATGGCCCTCGGAATTGGCGCCAATACGGCCGTCTTCACCGTCGTCAATGCTGTATTACTGAAGCCGCTGGCTTTTCGCGAGCCGGACCGCATCGTAACGCTCTCGACGCTTTGGAAGAAAACCGCTGGCCATGGGTTCGTTTCAGCGCCCGACTTCCACGATTGGCACGACCAGAGTACGGCATTTACGGCGATGGCGTACTACAAACATGCCGACGTCTCGGTCGGGGTCGCACGCGCCGCCGAGTATGTCCATGTAGCCGTTGTGACTCCGGACTTCCTTCGCGTCTTTGCCGTCGAACCGGCGCTTGGCCGATTCTTCGATGCCGACGAAGTAAGACCCGGCAGCGCGGCGGCTGTGGTGATCAGCTCGTCCTTCTGGCAGAGCCACTTTGGCGGTAGCCCGGACGTGCTCGGCCAGACCGTGCGCATGTTCGATAAGAATCTGACCATTGTCGGGGTCTTGCCCCCCGGTTTCCGTTTTCCGGAAGAGACGGAGGTCTGGTTTCCGGCAAACACGATTTTCGAGGAAGTAGCGTCGCGCGGCGGGCACAATTACCTGGTTGTGGCCCGGCTGAAACCGGAGGTTAGTTTAGAGCAGGCCCAGGCGCAGATGACTGCAATCGGAACGCGTCTGGAGAAGCAATATCCGGATACCGACCGGGGAAAAAGCGTCGCGGTCACGCGCCTCCGCGATGAGATGGTGAGCCATGTACGCCTGACGCTCGTTCTGCTGTTGGGAACCGTAGGACTCGTACTTCTGATTGCCTGCGCGAATGTGGCGAATTTGCTGCTGGCCAAGGCAACGGTGCGCACGCGGGAAATCGCGATCCGTGCGGCGGTCGGGGCAAGCCGCGGCCGGATCGTGCGCCAATTGGTTACCGAGAGCCTACTGATGGCACTAGCGGCGGGCGCGGCTGGTCTGGTTCTGGCGGCGTGGGGAGCAGATGCGCTGGTCGCTCTTGCCCCGGCTGACGTTCCGCGCCTGGCCGAGACGCACATCGATCCCGGCGTGCTGGCGTTCACATTCGGCATTTCTGTACTCGCCAGCCTGCTATTTGGCTTGGCGCCGGCCTTGCAGCTATCGCGAACGGATCTCAACGAAGCCTTGAAACAGAGTGCGTCGCGCGCGGTGACTGGGGGCGGTGCCGGACGGATGCGTGGCGCATTAGTTGTTGGGGAAGTCGCGCTCGCCGTGATCCTGCTGACCGGCGCCGGTTTGCTAATGCGTAGTTTCGCCGCCCTGCACGATGTCGCGCTGGGTTTCCGCCCGGAGAGGGTATTAGTTATGGAAACGAGCGTGCCGACGTCGGAGGATCTCGAGAGCGTGCGCCGCGCCGCGCGGTTCTATAGGACCTTGTCAACGGAAATCGCTGCCCTCCCGGGAGTGTCGGCGGTGGGTGCCACCCGGTCGCTGCCTGGAAAAGCGGAATCCAACGGTGATTACTGGCTTGACCACCTTCCAGGGCCGGGAGAAACGAACAACCCGCAGGCCGTGTTCTCGGTTGTGGCGCCGGGCACATTCGCCGCGCTCGGCATCCCGATCGAACGCGGACGCGACTTCAATGAAACCGACCAATACGAAGCGCCTTTCACGGTCATCATCAACCACGCCTTGGCCCGCAAGACATTTCCCGGCCGGGATCCCATCGGGCGCACTATCCTTTGCGGGCTGGACTTCGAATCAATGAAGCCCATGAAGATCGTCGGCGTTGTGGGCGACGTGCGGCAATTTGGTCCGGCCACCGCGCCTTGGCCTGAGATCTACATGCCAAATGAACAGCACCCGCATAGCTCTACCGGTCTGAACGTTTTGATGCGTACCTCGGTCGAACCTGGCGCGCTGATGGACACGATTCGCCGCAAAGTGCGCGCACTTTCTTCGGATGTGCCGGTGAAGTTCACCACTATGGAGGCATCCCTCGCCGAGAATACGGCTGCGCCGCGTTTCCGGACGTTGCTGCTCGGAATCTTCGCCGGACTCGCCGCGTGCCTGGCGATGGCGGGCGTTTACGGTGTGATGGCTTACGTGGTGGGGCAGCGGTCGAACGAAATCGGCCTCCGCATGGCGCTGGGGGCGACTTCGGGCGATGTCCTGCGCCTCGTGCTCCGCCAAGGACTGGCGCTTGCTGCAATTGGATTGGCTCTCGGGCTGGCGGGTGCATTTGCCGCCTCGCGCTTACTCACCAGCATGCTGTTTGAAGTCAAACCGAACGATCCCGTAACCTACGCTGGCGTGGCCGTGCTCCTCGGTGTTGTGGCGCTCGCTGCAAGCTACATCCCCGCCCGGCGCGCGGCTCGGATTGACCCTCTGGTTGCGCTGCGACAGGAATAGCCAGGCGACCTTGGTCGGGATGATTCCCAATGCTGTTATCGCACTCGCTCGAGGGTTTGACCGCGGTCGACATTAATGTCGGCGTGTTCGAGATCATCGAAGCCGCCAAAATGTCGGTGAAGAGCGGGAACTCGGTAGCCCTGCCGTTGCAAGCTTAGTCGTCGACTTTGTAAATCGTCAGCCCCGACAGCAGTTTTGGATAGAAATCGGTCGACTTCTGGGGCATCACGCCTCCCGAGAACGAGATGCGCGCCACGTCTTCAATGGCAGTCGGGCGCAGCAAGAAAGCGATCTGCGCTTCACCCCGCCGCGCCGCTTCCATGGCCTTATCCAGCCCGCGTATATAGCGCAGATTCTGTTCGGCCCGAACGGCCTCTTCAGTGATGCCGAGTGCGTCACGGAGGATCAGTTCGTGCAGGATGGGCACGTCCAGTTTTTGCGAAGGCTGTTTCAGCCGGAGCAGGTAAAGCTTATCGCCAATGGCGGCACTGATCGAGCCTGCGGGAACCTCTTGTAATTGAGTGACTTCTTCGACGGCGAAGTGATCGCCGGCGCGCCTGAGGAACCCGGCGGCATCAAAATTGACCAGACCGCTTACTAACCGGTGTGTTGCCAGGATCTTGAGTCCTGGCGAATGCATGTTCACGAAGGTCATCATGACGCGCGATGCGCCGGCAAGATCCGGATTCTCGTTGCGAAAGGCGAGCGCCGTTTCGTAACGGTGGTGCCCGTCGGCAATCAGCAGCTTCTTGTCGGCCATCAGGGAGCGAATCGCGTCTATTTGGGCGCGATCGGCAATCTTCCAGAGCCGGTGCTCGGCGCCGTATTCGTCGGTAACTGCTGCTGTTGGTTTCGCTTGCGCGGATTCTTCAAGCAGCCGGTCGACTTGCCGCTCGGGATCCGGGTACAGCATGAAGATTTGTCCGAAATGCGCAAGCGTGTGCCGGAGCAGCTCCAGCCGATCCTTTTTGGGGCCGGAGAGCGTTTGCTCGTGGCGGTGGACGACGCCGGCGGAGTAGTCCTCGACCGCTCCTAACCCGATGAATCCACGGCGCGAAAGCCTCTCGCCGGTATCCGGGACGCAGAAATCCTGGAAATAGGCGAACAGGCAAGGTTCGGGCTCCCGAACCAACGTGCCACGATCGATCCAGTCTTTGAGAAAGCCCGAAGCGCGGGTGTAGACGTTATGGCTTTCGCTGTCGGAATCAAAGCGCTCGCCGAGGATTAAACGCACTAAATTGAACGGGCTGAGCGCGAGATAGCGCGCCTGCATCTCTTGCGAAATCTTGTCATACGGCTGAGTTACAAGGTGCGCGAGCGGTCCGGCGGCAGGACTATAGCGATAAGGTTGAAACGGATAAATACGAGCCATGCAGGTGGAATCTTTAGAATACCAGATCCACCCACACGGCTCGCAGCATGGGGTTGAAGGCGGCTAACTGGCCGCCGCGTCACTCATTACTGAACTAATCTTCGAAAAGACTGTGCTGATGCTGGATGAAACACTGGGCATCAGGGCGCCAGCCGCAACTGCCACAAAACCAGCCATTAACGCGTATTCAATAAGATCCTGACCACGCGTATCCTTAAAGATCCGTAAACGCCAAAGGGTTCGCCACGTGAGCTGCTCCATGATTCCTTCTCCTTTACTGGTACAGATCGGCGTGGCGTGGTTTTCCGGGCTCGGAAAGGAACCTTATTACTATGAGGAAAAAGGCTTTAGAGTGGCACAGGGGGCGCCCCTTCTGGCTCCCTGCCTGTGCCGTTGGAATTCCACAAAGGCGCTTTCCAGCCCGCATGGAACGACGGGGCAGCCAAAACTCGCCCCGGGAGGAGCATTCTTTAGCGGGAGAGTGCAGCGGGATCGGGAGTTTTCTCAGAATTTTTTAGTTCGCCGGCACCCCGGCCAGGATGGCATTCAACGATTTGGGGGGTGATGCCGAAGCGCTCGTGGTAAGCGGCCGAAATCTCGTGGCGGAACCGCTGGCCGGCTCCACGGCGCAGCAGGTTGACGGTGCAGCCTCCGAAACCTCCCCCGGTCATGCGCGCACCGAGGACTCCATCAATGCCGACGGCGGTATCGACCAGAAAATCAAGTTCCGCGCAGCTCACTTCGTAGTCGTGCTGCAAGCTGAGGTGGGAATCGACCATGAGCTGGCCCATGCTTTCGATGTCGGCGCGGCCGGCCGCATGGACGAACAAGGTGACGCGCTCATTTTCCGTCACGACATGGCGCGCTCGGCGGGCGATTACATGAGGCAGCGAGGGCACGGCCTTTTCGAGGAGAGCGACCGTCACATCGCGGAGACTGGAGACTGCGGGATCGAGGCGGCGGATGGCGTCCACGGCGGCCGCGCACTCCTCGGTACGCTGTTTGTAGGCGGATTGACCCAGAGCGTGCTTGACCATGGAGTTGACGGCAAGGATCTCGATATTATCCGGCAGCGCGACAGGCCGGCCCTCGAGGCTCCGGCAGTCAATGAGCAGGGCAGCGTTTTCGCGTGCGAAGACGGAAACGAACTGGTCCATGATGCCGCAGGGCGTGCCGACGAAGCCACCTTCGGCGGCGCGGCACAGTTGGGCCAGGCGCAAGGGCTCAATCTTTCGGTCACCGAGCAGAGCGAGGGCGCACGATACTTCGAGGGCCGCCGAAGAACTCAAGCCGGAGCCTTCGGGGACGGTGCTGTGTATCAGGCACAATTGCGGATCAATGCGGTAGCCGGCCCGAACCAGTTCGCGAGCGACGCCGGCGGGGTAGTCGCTCCATTTGTGAGCGGGCGTGAGATCCCCTGACGCGGCGGCGAGCCACTCTCGGGATTCGTGCTTTTCCTCGGAATACACGCGAAGCCTACCGTCGGGCGACGGGGCGGCGGCCACATAACAGGCCAAGTCCAAGGCCACGGGAAGCACGAAACCCAGGTTGTAGTCGGTGTGTTCACCGATCAGGTTGACGCGGCCCGGTGCGCGAAAAACGCGCACGCCTTGATCGGTTCCGTATTGCCGGCGAAAGGCTTCGCGGATCACGACCGTTTCCGGTAAGCCAGGAACAACATGATACCGCCGAAAACCAACATGGCGAGGCCGCAATACAGATTCACGTTCACCGTCGTCAGCGCCGCCCGCAACTCAGAAGAAAAGATGCCAAGACCCAGTAGGATGACGCCGAGAATCGAGAAGAACCAGCCCGTAGGTGCGCGGAGATCCAGCATGTTTTATCGGAACCAGAGGTTCAGCACGACAAGCATGGCGATTACGCCAACCGCCACGAATCCAGGCCTTCGATACCAGATTACCCCAGAGTCTTCCGGGAGTTTGGTCAGGCCGTAGACCAGGCCTTCCAGTTCCTGGGGCGGCCGCGGCTTGGTCACAATACTCACCAGGACGGTCACGGCAAAGCAGGCGCAGAAGGCGAAAATCGCGATCCAGAAATTCTGCGCCATGGTGGACGGAAGGTGGATGAGGGGCGATATCCATCCGCCTTTGTTTTCGGCGACCGTGAGGCCGTGAGTGAGCGAGGCGGCGATTGTGCCGGCCAGCATCCCGGAGAAAGCGCCGTGACCGGTGCTGCGTTTCCAGAACATGCCAAGCAGAAAAGTCGCGAGCAGCGGAGCGTTCACGAAACCGAACACGAGCTGCAGGATATCCATGATGTTGTTGTAGTGCTGCGCCACGTAGGCAGCGGCAATGGAAAGCAGGGTGCCGACGATGGTGGTGATCCTGCCCACTTTCAGGTAATGGTCATCGGTGGCGTGCTTGTGGATGTAGCCCTGGTAGATGTCGTAAGTAAAAACGGCGTTGAAAGCCGTCACGTTGCCCGCCATGCCGGACATGAACGAAGCCATCAACGCGGTCAACCCGATGCCGAGCATCCCGGAGGGATAGAACTGGGCCATGAGCGTGGTGAAAACCTGGTCGTAATCGTAACTGTCGCCTTTCAACGGCAGCACGTAGCCGGTGTTCATTTTGGCCAGCGCGAGCGCCGCGATTCCGGGGAGAATCACGATAAACGGCATCGCCATTTTGGGGAAGGCGGCGATGATGGGCGTGCGTCGCGCCGCGGACATGTTCTCGGCGGCCATGGCGCGCTGCACAACAAGAAAGTTCGTGCACCAGTATCCGAACGAGAGCGTGAAGCCGAGCCCGAAGATCATGCCGAAGACTTCGACGCCCATGGGATTCTCGCTGGCGCTGTGCATATATTGCCAACTGTGGGTCATGACCGGGGGCAGGCGGGACTGAATGCCGGCCCATCCGCCCGCCTTCGCGACCGCCAGAATGGCGAGGGGAGTGAAGCCGAGGACGATCAGGAAGAACTGCAGAACTTCATTGTAAATGGCGCTAGTGAGGCCGCCCAAGAATGTATAAACGAGGACGATGGCCGCCGAGAGGAGCACGGATGCGGTGAAGCTCCAGCCGAGCACGAGCTGCAAAAGCAAGCCGAGGGCGTACATCGAAATGCCGGACGAAAATATGGTCATCACGGCAAATGTGATGGCGTTCAGCCCGCGCGTTTTCTCGTCGAAGCGCATCTTCAGATATTCCGGGACGGAGCGCGCTTTGCTGCCGTAATAAAACGGCATCATGAAGATGCCGACGAAAAGCATGGCGGGGACGGCGCCGATCCAGTAGAAGTGCGCGGTCATGATGCCGTACTTGGCGCCGGAGGCGGCCATGCCGATGACTTCCTGAGCGCCGAGATTGGCGGCGAGAAAGGCGAGGCTAGTGATCCATACGGGGACTTTACGGCCGGAGGTGAGGAAGTCGCGGGCCGAGCCGACGGACTTGCGCAAGCGCCAGCCGATGCCGAGCACGAAGGCGAAGTAGATGGCGAGGATGACGTAATCGATCCATTCGAGTTTCACCCCTAGATCCCCGCGGCCTCCCGATTTTGAACTGGAAAGGTGAGTGTATCGCGGCGGATGGTGGGAAGGCAAATGAAGAGGAGTTGGCGCCCTCAGCTACTTGGGATGTGGAGTAACGTCTTCGATCCGGTACACATCATCGGCGATCGTGAAATAGAAGCGCCAATTCCGGTTGACCCTCCCCTGCCAGAGATCTTTGGGATTCGTGGTACTTTTTGGCGCGGACCTACGGATAGTGCAGGTTGTTGACCAGGAATCGCAGCTGCTTTTCAAAGGCGCGCCGAACGCTTACGGGGGCATCTTTCAGGGACTCAAGAGCACGATCGGAGAAGACGACCCTCATGGTCAGGTGGTCTTGCGCTTAATTGATTTCCGACTTCGGATTTCCTTCCGGAGGAATTTGATGGCTTCGTCAGCGGTATCGAACGGTCCATGGTAGGGCCCCTTGTGGGCTTCGGACAGGCGCGAATCGATAATTCGGCGCTGGGCGGGTGTGTACTCATCGTCAGCTGACGGAAGTTTCGGAACAATGCTGATGACGCCCCGAGAGGCCTTCACCTCAAGTTCCTGACCGCTCTTAAAACCGGCGCGCCGCAAGGCTTCCTTAGGAACGACAACCGGGGGATTGTTTTTGACAGCAACAGTCATGGTAGTTGTTCCAGGCGATAACGCCGTAAACTTCTTCTTCCTTCTTCACGATAGCAGGTGGATGGGATTCGTGAAGCGCGACGGTTTGCAGGGCGGGAGCTGGAGGATAACATGAGCCGAATTCAGCCAGTCCCTGGTTCCATCCCTATGAGGTGGAGCCGAGGGCGCTCGTGCAGGCAGTGAACGGAACGCTGAGTGGTTTCCTGAGGACTTCATGTTCCAACTCACCATGGAGGAGTTCGCAAACTTGAAATCACAGATTGTGATTTCAAACTGGAGAGGCCTCCGACGCATAGAGCCGGAGGCTTCAACCAGTAAAACGGATGAGGCGAATCGAATGTGACTCGCGTACTGCCCGTCTGGCCCGAGGTTCTTCTTCCAGAGGCCGGATCAAGAAGGTTCAGCTCGTCTTCTTCGCGCGTAAACGGCTCGCGCCACCCAAGAGGACGAGAGCGCCACCGAAGAGGGCAATCGAGGCTGGCTCCGGAACTGTTGTTCCCCCGCCGCCCCCGCCGCCCGACGCGGTTTTCTGACCGAATACGACGAGGCCGTACACGCTTCCAGCTCCAGCACTCCAATGCTCTAGAAGGGTTCCGGTAGCAATATCAAATTCGGCCACGTTGCCAGCAATGTCAGCCGTCCAGAAGGCCGTACCATTCGGGTCGATGTTCAGAGCAAAGTCCTCTGAGGTACGCCCACTCCAGGTGTAGGTCTGGAGGATCGTAGATCCGTTCGCGCTGAGCAGGATTGCGTCGGACCTATTGGCAGCGAGAACGTCCCCGGCCATGGCTCCCGACGGGATGATCCGGAGGGCGAAAGGGCCACCCAGCGTCGTGAAGTTCGGATTGGCAGTGTTCGTTGCCACATCAACGCTGTGAATTATGCCGGATTCGTCGCCATACAACATTGTGTGCTGATCAGAGGCAAGGTCGATCCAGTCGGTTCTCGTGCCGACGATTGACGCGCCGATAGCGCTGCCGCCGGAACTGGTATATTCAGTGATTCCAGTGCCCCCCACCGAACTGACATAAACATCCCCGGTGTTATTAATAGCAATCGACTCGGGTTCGGATATGCCGGTGGCGAACGCCGAATTCAGCAAGTGTCCACTGCTGTCGTATTGGACCACGTGGCCGCTGGAGAAGTCCGTCACCAGCAGGTTGCTGTTACTTTGGAATGCCATGCCGGTTACGAACCCGCTAAGGCCACCGCCGTTGATGGTCTGAACCAGGGTACCCGTCGGCGTGTATTCGTTTACACCCGTGCCGGTAACCCCGAGAAAAACGTCGCCTAACGTAAACGGGGATGCTTGCATCATGCCAACGGCACCAATAAACATAGGCAGAGATAGCAACAAAAAGCTTCTTCTTAACACGTGACCTCCCTTTCCTGGCGCTGCGCGTATCGACAGGTTTAGAGCCGACCTATGGAATTGCCTTTGCCAGCTCTGCCCTATAGCAATTTGGATGCCGGTTCTACGACACTGCGCTCTGCACCGACTAACTCATGCGAAACAAGGGTTAACCCGTAATTTACCCGACCGGGCACCCAACCTGTTGAAACTGAAGAAATCCCAAATTTCGGTTCACTGTCAAAAACGCGGGCAAAACAGTCTAAAACGCCGGCACCGTATGAATCTGGTAAAGCGAGAGTCGCGTTCATCGCCCAGGAGCCGGGCATCACAGAATGGTGCGGCCGGACATTTCCGGCGCAGGACCAACTCCGAACAGGCGCAAAATCGAGACAGTCAGGTCTTTTAGCTGGGGATCTTCCACAAGTATCTTTCGCCCGCTGAACAACACTCCGGGAACTTCCCTGGCGTCAATACAGTGATCGCCGATCCAGGCGTCGTGGTTGTCGTCGATGAGCGATTCCGTTTCGACGACAAAGGCTAATTCGCCGGTACTCGGGAGAGCGCGGACGGCGAGGGCCGAGTGCCAGGACACGCGATAGTCGCGAGCGTATCCGACGATCAGATCGGGGGCCGTCTCGGAGCGCGGCGGAGCATAGACGGACTCGACTACTGGTTTTGAGCCATCCCGGAACGCGAGCAATTCATCGCGGAGCTTCCGGAGGATATTCTGGCTTTCCGGCCCTGGCGAAACGATGCCTTCCTTCTCACGCCCGGCAAGATTCAGATAGAGGCTCTGTAGACCGAGCGCGTAAACCGTGGTTCGCGACCAATCCACACGCGCGGTGGGTGCCTCCTTTTCCCCGGGGGCTCCCTCGAGGCCCAGGTAACCGTGCTTCCAAAGCCAGGTGTTCAGGTTGACAGCGCGTCCGAAAGTGGTGAAGCCGTGGTCGGACATCACGATGACGTCGGCGCCGTGTGCTTTATCCATCAGCTCGCCGATGGCTGCGTCCACGGCGCGGTAGGTGCCGAGTAACTCCGGCTCGTGCTTGTCCCAGAGCATGTGCGAGTTTTGATCGATGCTGGAAAAGTAGACAAACAACAAACCTTCGTGAAACCGGTCTAACGCATACCCCAGGAGCCTGTGCTCATCCTCGAATACCAAACGGCTCTGGACTAAATAGTCAGGCACACTGAGCACGTTCTGCCGCAAAGCGGAGGTATCCTCGGCGATGCCCAGCGTGTAGAAAGGGCCGATCGCGCGAGCGGCTGCGCGGCTGTAATCAGCGGGCGCGGAAATGGGGAACTCAGGGTCTTCCGGGTCGATGTTTACGGGCGAAACATAAAGTTGGAAGCGCGGGCGCAACTCTTTCACGTAGACACGAAACATGCCCGCGGCGCTTGCCAGGCCGGGAATCAACGGGAATTTAGCATGCAGCCAACCGGACCATTGGCCCTCCGGCACGAGGGCGGATGCACCATCCACTGTTAGTCGGGCGGCCTCTTGCTTCGGATCGAGGGTTACAGACAAATCAACCGAGGAGATACTCTGGTCCTGACGGAGCGTGTTAGCGGCTCCGTCGATCCGAAGCACGGTCTGAGTCTCAAAGGCTGGAACCTTTACGATGCGTCCTCCGTTGACGGAGCGGGTGATTTCTTCCGGATCGTCTGTATAGAACGTGAATGTGCCAAAACTGTCGAGCAGATCCGGCGTGCCCATGCCAGCAATTGCCTGTCCCGCCTGGATGGGAGGATAGTTTGTGGGCATGCGGATGATAGTCACCGGAATGCCGTGCTCGGCCAGAATCTGCCAGAATGCTTTGCCCTGGCGCAAAGCAACCACGCGGGCCTTAGGCAGCGAAAACAGATAAGGTCCCAGCGAAAAAGTGTGTTTAGGGTTTTCGGTGCTCCATAATGAGGCGACTGGCAGATATGTCTGGGGGTTGCGGCGCACGAAATCATAAATGCCATGGCCATCCGGGTCCATGCCGGTTATGAAGGTAGACCATGCCACGGGGCTCTGTGGCGGCACTGTGGTTGCCAGGGGCTTGAAATCCCCCCGGAGACGAAGGCGGGAAAGATTAGGCAGCGCGCTCCAGTGGCGCTGCACGAATTGCGGGTCCATGCCATCCACACCCAATACAATGACCCGCACGCCATTCGCATGGGAACGCGGTGCGACGCAGCCAACCGCCAAGACGCACGCGCCAATGAACATGCATACGTATAACGAATCCCTCACGGGAACGACTCCGAGCGTGCCTATCATAACTTAGCTGCCACTATCCCACGAAACCGAGCCTCGGCTATCACCTGAAAACTGGCTATACGTTTATCACTTCAAAACCGGCCAACAGACTTCACTCAGGCACTAAGATCTTGTACCGTGCCGGTCGCAATTCCGGCAAGATTTTTTTCGATTGAGGTGGGAATTCGGGAGAGGCAACGAAATTCCGAAATGGGCACCATCGGTTTGCAGCGATTGCCGTAGGCGGAATTTCGAAGCCAGTCCCCAAATTGCGGCTTACTTCGAAGGGGCCGGACATGTCCGGCCCGCCGCCTGCGAAATGACTGGGACACTACACTAATCGAAAACCACGGTCTTGTTCCCGTAAAACAAAATGCGATGTTCCAAATGCCAGCGCACGGCGCGGGATAGCACGACTTTTTCGAGATCGCGGCCCTTCTCGATGAGCTGGTCGACCTGGTTGCGGTGCGAGACGCGCGCCACGTCCTGCTCGATGATGGGGCCTGCATCCAGCTCGTCGGTGACGTAGTGGCTGGTAGCGCCAATGATCTTAACGCCGCGCTGGAACGCCGCATGGTACGGGCGCGCACCGCTGAATGCCGGCAGAAACGAGTGATGGACATTGACGATGCGGAGGGGATACCGTGCCACGAATGCGGGTGAAAGGACCTGCATGTAACGCGCCAGCACAATCAGGTCGATGGCGCTTTTCTCCAGAAGGTCGATTTGTAAGCCCTCGGCATCATCCTTGCGTGGGCCGTTAACTGGTACGTGGTGAAACGGCACCTTGTAGAACTCCGCCAACGGCCGAGCATCCTCATGGTTGCTGACAATCAAAGCAATCTGGCATCGCAGCTCTCCGATTTGGTGGCGATGCAGCAAGTCAACCAGACAGTGCTGGTATCGCGAGACGAAAATGGCGACGCGGGCCAGAGCACTCGTTTCCTCGCAACGCCAGCGCATGTGGTACCGGTCAGCAATAGGTTGAAACTCGCGCGCGAAGTCTGCCATATCCAGCGTGAAATCCGCCAGGTCGAACTCCACACGCATGAAGAACAGGCAGGCTTCGTTGTCCTGGTGCTGGTCTGAGCTCAAGATATTCGCGCCGTGCGAATAGAGGAAACTCGAGACGGTGGCCACGATTCCCTTTGCGTCCGGGCAATCAACCAGCAGGACCGCTGTTCGCCTCATTGAGCTTGTCTGCAAGAGAACCTAGAAAGTGTGCAAGTAGTGGTCGCGCTCCCACTGGCTGATGCTCTGGTGGTACTGGCGCCACTCCTCGCGTTTCACTCCGGCGTAATAAGCAGCGTAGTCGCCGCCAAGAGCCTGCTGCAAGACTGTGTCGCGCTCGAAACAGTCCAACGCCTCACGAAGCGTGGTGGGGAGGAACGTGATGTTCCGGCGCTCGAGCTCCTGCTCGGGCAACTCGTAGAGATTTTCGCTGTTGGCGTGGCCGGGATCGATCTTGTTCTCGATGCCGTCGAGTCCCGCGGCAAGCATGGCGGCGCTCGCAAGGTAGGGATTGGCAGCGCCATCGACGGCACGGTTTTCGATGCGGCCAGGACCTGGGATGCGGATCATTTGGGTACGGTTCGAGGCGCCGTAGGTCACGTACACCGGTGCCCAGGTAGCGCCTGAGCGGGGCGCTCCGCGGATCAAGCGTTTGTAGCTGTTCACCAGCGGAGCGATGACGGCCGCAAGCGCGCGGGCGTGGTGCAGCAATCCGCCCATGAACCAGCGAGCCAACTGCGAAAGACCGAGTGAGTCGTGCTCATCCAGGAACAGGTTCTTGCCGCTCTCGGCGTCGGCCAGACTCATGTGATAGTGCGCGCCATTTCCGGTCAGGTGGGCAAACGGCTTGGGCATGAAGGTTGCCCACAGTCCGTGCTGCTCCGCCACGGTCCGCACCATCCACTTAAAGAACGTCTTGCGATCGGCCGTGGTCAACGCGTCGGAGTAGGTCCAATTGATTTCAAACTGGCAGTTGGCGTCCTCGTGATCGTTGGCGTAGGGGTCCCAGCCCAGCTCCTGTATGTAGCGCAGCAAGGTGGTCATCACGTCGAGGTTGCGATACAACGCGCGCAGATCGTAACAGGGCTTGGCGATGCTATCGAGGGCGTCCCAGGGTTCGTACTCTTCGCGCGAGTTCTTCTTGAGCAGCATGAACTCGGGTTCCACGCCGACGTGGAAGATATAACCCTTCTGCCACGCATGCTCCAACTGGCGTGTCAGAATGGTGCGCGGGCAATAAGGCCAAGGTTGGCCGTTCACATGGAGATTGCCCGGCACCCAGGCCACGTTCTTCCGCCAAGGCAGCACCATGAGAGATCTGAAATCCGGAATGCTCATGATGTCGGGATCGTGCGGTCCCTGGTTCAGGTCTCCGGCAGCGAATCCGGCGAAGCCTGCGCCTTCGCGAGCCATCTCGTCGATGTGCGTGGCGGGCACCAGCTTAGCTTTCGGCGCCCCGCTCAGCTCCACAAAGGAGCAGAAGAAGTATTCGATGCCGCTGTCTTTGACCATGGACTTGATCTGATCCAGCATGACTAACCTCACTTAGGATGAAACCGCGGCCGCCGCCTTCTCACCGACCAGTTGCCCGCCGTAAAATCGTGCCGGCGAAAAAGCTTCAATGATCTTAGGCGTTTTACCAGTCGCGATCAGCTCCGCCATATTTTTCGCCGCAGCGGGGGCGGCCTTGAAACCATAGGTTCCCCAACCGACGTCGACGAAGTAATTTTCGAGTTCCCGTGAGACCCCGATGATGGGTGCGTAATCCGGAGTCATATCGCAGATTCCCGCCCACTGACGCAGCACGCGCAGGCCGGAGAGCTGGGGGAAAAGCTCAAGCGTGTAGGAGGCCATCTGCTCAAGAGTGGGCAGCGTGCCCCTCAGGCTGTAGGACTGATACGGGTCGATCTCGGCGCCGATCACCAGCTCGCCCTTGTCGGTCTGATTCACGTAGACGTGGAGGCTGGCCGAGACGATAACTTTGTCGAGAAATGGCTTGAGCGGTTCCGTGACGCAAGCTTGTAGCGGATGGCTAACGATGGGCAGCGTTACGCCGGCCAGTTTCGCCACCATCGACGCCCAGCCCGCCGTGGCGTTGACGACGGTGCCGGCAGAGATCTGGCCGCGGTTCGTCTCCAAGCTCTGTGCCTTGCCGCGCGCCACGCCGACGCCGGTTACTTCCGTATGTGGATGAATCTCTATGCCCATCCGGTCACATGCCCGCGCGTAACCCCATACGACCGCATCGTGACGAATGATACCGCCGGGCGGATGGTAGAGAGCGGCCAGAATAGGCAAGCGCGGCCGGTCGCTCATATCCATCGTGGGGACCAGCCGCCGGATCTCGTCGCGGTAGATCACGCGGCTATCCACACCCAGCACCTGATTGTTTTCGGCGCGCACGCGCAGACCGGCGATGGCGGAGTCCGTATGCGCCAGCGTCAAATGCCCGCACTGGCTGAACAGCAGGTTCCATTCCAGCTCTCGCGAGAGCTGCTGGTAAAGCTGCACGGATTCTTCGTAGAACGGGATACCCTCGGGCGTGCGGTAATTGGATCGGATAATCGCCGTGTTGCGCCCGCTGTTGCCGCAGCCCAGATAACCGCGATCGAGCACCGCGATATTGCGGATCCCGTGCCGCGAGGCCAGGTAGTAGGCGATGCCGAGTCCGTGGACGCCAGCGCCGATGATGGCCACGTCGTAGGCCGGCTTCAACTCATGCGAGCGCCACATGCGCTGCTTGCGGAAAAGCTGCATCACGCCGCGCCACCCAGGAATTCGAGCGCTTTCAATCCGAAGGGCGCCAGTTCAAACTCATGCCCCGCGTGCAGAATGGCTTCCCAGACGCTTTCACCGTACTCCCGGCTCACTAGAATGTGGAACGCCAGTAAGTCTTGGAAGTCGTCGCGCAACACCATGCTGTGCACGTGCGCGAGGCTAGCTTGGCCGCAGGCAAGGTTTTCCAAAGCCGATACATTCAATGAAGTCAGCTTGCGCAGGATGTCGCGGCTTCGCGGCCCGGCAAGAAGAAACTGCGCGTAAACGGACGTCACATCCGTGATGTAGATGGGGGGCGGCAGCGAGAGATCCCGAGAAGCGGGCGACGAAAGCAGATCAGCGGTGATGGCTTCCCGTTTCGGCGGCGCACAGGCCACCAGATAATGATCCGGCCCAAGAGACCAGGCGCGGCCGTCGCCAACCGGCGGCGGAGTCTTGAGGCCCCAGCCTTTGAGATCCAGCTTCGTCATCCAGCTCAGATCGCCGAGGCCGGCTCTTTTCGAGAGTTGCTCCGCCTCTTTCTGCGCAAAGGTGAAGTACGCCGGTACACGCCAGCCGTGATGCTCCATCAGGCTGGCGCCCGCTTGCTCGTGCGCGTGAAACAAAGGCGTGTGGCGGATGGCGGGCATGGTCACATTTTCAGGCGCTCACCGGCAGGATCGTAAAAAGCTTCCTGCACGATGCGCGCGCGCGCGGTGCCGCCGTTCACGCGGATTTCGATCTCAGCGCCATCTGCCGCAGATTTCGCGGCCACCCAAGCGAGCCCGACGGCTTTCCCATTTTTCGGCGAGTAACGTGAACTCGTAACACGGCCGGCCAGCATGCCACCCACGAGGATCGCGGCGCCATCCTGTGGCACTGCGTCATCGTTCATGATGAAACCTACCAGGCTCTGCTCGGGTTTGGCTTCGGCCTGGCGCGACAACGCGTTGCGTCCAATGAAATCGGGCTTATCGAGCTTGGCCACCCAAGCCATGCCCGCTTCGTAAGGATTCGAGAGCGCGTCGGTATCCACGCCCACGATCACGTGCCGCTTCTCCAGGCGAAGCAAGCGCTGGGCCTCGACGCCGAACGGGCGGAGATCGAATGCCTTGCCGGCTTCCAGCAGTTTCGACCAAAGATATTCGCCATATTCGGCAGGAAAGTGAATCTCCCAGCCGGTTTCGCCGACGAACCCTATGCGCATCAGCAGCGCTGGCACTTCCGCCACGTCCGCTTCGCGGCACGCCATGTAGGGGAACGCCTTGCTCGAAAGATCGCAGGTCGTGAGGGTTTTGAGAACATCGCGCGCTTGCGGACCTGCCAGGTTCACGGCCGCTCGTCCGCCGGTGACATTCGTAATGTGGACGTCCCAGCCCGTTCCCACCAGCCACCATTCGAGCCACTGCTGGACGAAATCGAGATTGCCTGTGGTCGTGGTGATGAAGTAGTGATCTTCGGCGAGCCGCGAAATGGTGCCGTCATCCAGCATGATTCCGGCTTCATCGCACAGAACGGAATAGCGAACGCGGCCGGGCTTCAGGTCGGAGAAGCGATTGGTGTAGACCTTATCCAGAAGCTTACCGGCGTCGCGACCCTTGACGTCGAGCTTTCCCAACGTACTGACGTCGATGAGTCCAGCTCGCTCGCGTACGGCGCGGTACTCAGCTTCGACGCAGGAACGTTCCGTGTTACACGAGGCGTGCTTGTAGTAGCGAGGCCGCTTCCACTCGCCCATATCCATCCAGACCGCGCCCGACTGATCATGTGCATCGTGCATGGGCGTACGGCGGATGGGATGATGGCGTGGACCCGCGAGCGCGCCGAGCGAAACCGATGGATTCGGCGGCCGGGCGGTGGTGACGCCCGTCTCCGCCATGGTACGGCCCGTCTCGTGCGCACAGACGCCGATGCCCGCCAACTGGCACATCCTGCCCTGGCACGGACCCATGGTGAGGGTGGTGTAGCGTTTGAGAGTTTCGATATGATCGAAGCCCTCGTTAATGCCGTCACGGAGATCAGCCGTGCTGACGTCGGAGCAAAAACAAACGAACGAGCGCTTGTTGAAGGGCACGTGCTTGGGCGGAAACGGCATAGCGCGGGTGAGCCAGGCGCCGGCGACCTCACCCGCCGCGCTCACATTCGGCGGCAGATCCGCGGGCAAGAACGCACCGCGATCCTGATTCCACATCAGCTTTCCGCCCGCCTGGTGCAGCAGACCGGCATCCGGGACACGGTGCCCGCACATGACGACCAGGTCACAAGCGAATTGGCCGTTATGGGTTCGAATGCCTGTCACGTGCGAGGAGCCGATTGCAGAGATAACTTCATCGGGTGAAAGGACCGAGACCAACTCGATGCCGACCGCACGCAGGTCGTCCGCAATCTCATCGCCTTGCGCGCCGCCCGAAAGCACCACGGCACGCTCGCCAGGCTTGATGCCGTGGAGATGGATGAGCCTCTGAACGGCGGAGGAAAGCATTACGCCCGGCAGATCGTTGTTCTCGAAGGTGAACGGAACTTCGTAAGCGCCCGTGGCGACCACGACGCGCTTCGCTCGCAGGTGAATCAGACGCTCGATCGCGCCGGCGTGCGGGTTCGCCTGCAGCACGCCCAGCAGGTTTCCTTCGTACAGTCCGAAACAGTACGCTCGCGAAATAATTTCGACGGACGGCATCGACTGGAGCTGCGCGATCACAGCGGTTGGAACCGCGCCCACCCGCTTGCGATACCGGAGGTGGCCACCCAGTTCGGGCTGATCATCGATGAGCACAACTTGAGCGCCGCTCTTGGCAAGATCGAGCGCTGCCTGCAATCCAGATGGTCCGCCGCCAATCACCGCGACCTCCGCATGCATCCAGGCATGCTCGTAATCCTTGGAGCCAGCGCCCGGCTCCGGGACCTCGCCTAACCCGGCGACTTTGCGAATGAAAGGCTCGGCGGCGTGCCACGACCATTCGTGCGTCATGGTCTTGTAGTACCAGCCCACGGGCATCAGCCGATCGAGGTGCTGCACCGCCGATAACCAATCGTTGTCGAGCGACGGATACGCATTCTGGTGCCGCACCGCCATTCCGGCGCGCGCAGGTGTAATGCACGCTCTCACGTTGGGAGTGCCGTCCACATTCATCATGCAGTTGGGGCACTTGCCCGCCAGACAGAGCAAACCGCGCGGGCGGTGGTACTTGAAGCTGCGGGTGAAAATTCGGCGCCCGGCGCGGTAAAGCGCCGATGCTACGGTATCGCCGGGGCGTGCCTCGATGGCTTCGCCGTCGAATTGAAATGTGAACCGATCCGGGTTGTCAGCCATTATTCGGGAAAAAATGCCTCGAGAACTTCATTCGTCGTCGTATTTCTCAATGCCTGGAGCCATTGCCGGCAACCCGACCGATGAAACCACCACTCCTTCTGCACGCCCGCTTCGTTCGTTTTCGTATATGTGTACTCCATCCAGTCGGTGGCCGGCGCATCGGGCTGCGGCCTGGTTTTTACCTCGCCGCCAAAGCGGAATTCGTAGACACTACGGTTGCCGCAGTGAGGGCAGGGAATCAGGAACGACACGCCATCACCTCCCGAAGACCTTTCTCGTTCCGGCCAGGGGAATGCCGCAGATAGCAGATGCCTCCATGGACAGCGCTGCCATGTCCTCCGGCTCGAGATGATGAATATCCGACTTGCCGCATGCGCGCGCCAGCATCTGGATCTCGAGCGTCATGGCACGCAGCAGATTGGCAACTCGCTCCGCGCCTTCGTCGATATCCAGCCGCTTCATCAATTCCGGATCCTGTGTCGTGATTCCCACCGGGCAGCGACCGGTGTGGCAGTGATGACAATGGTGCGGCTCGGTGCCCAACTGTTGGTAATCTTCGACGTACAACGGCCGGTTGCAATTGAGCGCGATCAGCGCCGCGGTACCTATATATACGGCGTCCGCCCCGAGCGCGATAGCTTTGGCGGCGTCCACGCCGTCACGGAGACCGCCGGCGATGATCAACTGCACTTCGCCATAGAGGCCAATATCTTCAAGCGCCGCGCGAGCTTCGCAGACCGCGGCGAGTGTCGGAATGCCGGTGTGCTCCTGCAAAATCGCGGGCGATGCGCCCGTGCCACCCTCCATACCGTCCACCACAATCACATCCGCACCGGCCTTGGCCGCGAGCTTTACGTCATCGAATACGCGGCTCGCGCCCATCTTGATGAAGATGGGGATCTGCCAATCGGTCGCCTCGCGCAACTCTTCGACCTTGATGATCATGTCGTCTGGTCCGAGAAAATCGGGGTGACGCGCCGGGCTGCGCTGATCCACGCCCACCGGCAGATCGCGTTGTTTAGCGATCACATCCGAGATCTTCGACCCGAGCAGCAATCCGCCAGTGCCCGGTTTGGCGCCTTGCCCAATGGTCAACTCAATGGCGTCAGCCATGCGCATGTGGTGGATGTTGATGCCGTATCGCGAGGGCAGCACTTCGTAAATCAACGTCCGGCTGTTTTCACGCTCGGCCATCAGCATGCCGCCGTCGCCGGTGGTGTTGGAGGAGCCCACAGTCCGTGCGCCGCGCGCCAGCGCCACTTTGGCGTTGTATGAGAGCGCACCCCAGCTCATGCCGGTGATCATCACCGGGATATCGAGCTCGATCGGCTTGCGCGCAAATCGTGTGCCCAACACGGTCTTGGTGGAACACTTTTCGCGATAGCCTTCGAGCGGAATGCGCGTCAGCGAACAGGGGAGAAACGTGAGGTCGTCGAAGGTGGCCCAGCGGCGCTCGCGCAGAGTGCCCCAACCGCGGATGCGATACAGTCCGGATGCTGCCTTGGTCTGGATGTCCTCGATGACGGCAGGTTGAAATGTCGCGGAGGACCGCAAAACGTCTTTCACAGCGCCTCCTGCCAGACTTTCCACTCGCGTTTGTCGAAATTCCAGAGCTTGCGGCCGGCCACGACCTTTTTGAAATTTCGACCGCGCTGAGCGGCGCCGGGAAGATATTCAGCAAGTGTCGAATCGAGCCAGGCGACATCCTCCTGGGATGGTTCCTCCACCACGGCGTCGGTGCCCAGACCCTGGATGCTGCCGCCAACGAAGCACTGAGTTTCATACAGGGAATCCGCAAAGGCGTCGCCCGCATCGCCGCAGACCACCAGCCGTCCCTTTTGGCCCATGAAGCCCGCCATGTATCCGCAACTTCCCGCAACCAACACCGTGCCGCCCTTCATAGAGACTCCCAGCCTGGCCGCGGCATCACCATGAATCACGACTGTTCCCCCGCGGATGGCCGCCGCTGCGCCGTTACCCGCACTGCCGCGTACCACCACCTCGCCACTCATCATGGATTCCGCCAGGCCCCAGCCGGCGCTCGCATCGATTTCGATGCGCGGCCCGTCAATCATGCCGGCGCAATAGTACCCGACACTGCCCTCGAAGCGAATGCGCACGAGTTCCAAAACTGCGACACCCAGATTGTGGCGGGCGCCCGGGTCCTGCACCACGATTTCCCGTTCGCCGGCAGCGATGGCCCGGCGGATCTCCGCGTTGATCTCGCGAGTCGTCCGGCCGCCGCAGGTTATCTCTGCCATACCCGCACTTCTCTGACTTGCGCTTCGCGTACCGAGTACTTGCCTGGCAGCGCTGAGCGAAGGGCGATCTCTTCGGTGGCGACCGCGACGAAGTCGTCGGTTTCGGCCATAACTAGGGGCTTGAGGGCAAATGCGTCCTTCACGAACCCGAGTTGGCGCTCAGTGGCGGCCAGACAACTGTAGGATCCGTCCAGATCCCGCAACATGCCCTCCAGCGCCTTCTGCAGGCTTGCACCTTTGTTCAGCTGCTCAGCCAGGTAAATCGCTACCACTTCAGAATCGTTCTCGGTGTAAAAGTGCACGCCACGCTGCTCGTACCTGCGACGAAGCTGATGGTAGTTGGTGATATGCCCGTTATGGACGATGGCCAAGTCCGGAAAACCGTGGCTCCAGAACGGCTGCGAGTGGCTGAGATCCACGCGGGATTCCGTGGAGAGCCGTGTGTGGCCGATGCCGTGCGTGCCCCGAAAATGCGATACACCGTAGGTCTTCTCGAGATTATCCGGCGAGCCGGTCTGCTTGATGATTTCCAAACGGCGGCCGACGCTGACAACCTCGAAGTCCTTGTTAAGTGATTCGATCGTGGATGCGAGGTGGTTGAAATCGGTCTCGCCGCCGGCCAGAAAACGTGCGTAGGAGGATGTGGCCGAGAACTGACTGCATCCCGGAATCGTCTCCAGCCGGGCGGCCATCTGGCGGGCCCTCGATTCCAGATCGCCACTTTCCCCCAATTTGACACGCACCGTGAAGCGGCCGTCATCCGGCGTTCCGAAAAGAGCAACGCCGGCGGAATCGGGACCGCGGCACCCGAGAGCGCGGAGCATGCCGAGGATAGTTCGCCCGACCTCGGCCTGTTCACCGTCCTTCGCGAAAAATCCGACGATGCCGCACATTGGCTTCTGGGATACTCGCAGTATACTACCAGTATGCTGGGCGCTCAGGCAAGCGCCCGGCGATCGTCAGAATGGCCATTGCGAATTCCAAAGCCGACAGTCAAGTGGAGGGCGAGGTCGAGCGTGTCTATCGTCTGCTGCGAGAGTGGCTGATCACCGCGCAACTCCCGCCTGGCGAGTTCCTCTCAGATGCCCTGCTGGCTGAAAAATGCAAAACCAGCCGCACACCCGTCCGCGAGGCGTGCAGCCGGCTCGCACAGGATAAGTGGTTGTCTCTCATCCCGCGCAAAGGCTACCTCGTCAAGCCGATCTCCGTGCGGGACATCGTCGAGCTGTACGAATTCCGTAAATTGTTGGAATGCTTTTCGGCCGAGAAGGTAGCGCAGTCCGCCACGCCTGAGTGCGTGACGCAGCTAAAGAACATCGTCGCGGTGGAGAGCAATGGCCACGCGAATCTGCACAAGATCCTGATCGCCAATGAAGCGTTCCACGTGCGACTATCCGAAATTGCCGGGAACCAACGCGTCATCGATCAGCTCCGGCTGGCGCTCGGTTACGTGCGCCGTCTGGATACGCTTTGCACACAGACCGTGCCCGGCTGGATCGGCCACCGGGAAATCATTCGCGCTATCGAACAGCGCAAGCCGGCCGAGGCGCGCAAGGCCATGGCGGCACACGTGGAACAGTCCCTCGAAAAGATGATTCGCCTGTTTAGCAGCTAAATCTTACGGTCAGGAAATTCTGGCGGAGAGGGGGGGATTCGAACCCCCGGTACAGCTTTTGACCGTACGACGGTTTAGCAAACCGCTGCTTTCGACCACTCAGCCACCTCTCCGTCGAGGCTCTGGCAGGTTCAGTTTGCATGGTAGCACAGGCCTGCGAGCGCTCGCGGAAACTGGTTGCGAACACAGCGGATGCGGGCCGACGCGATTATGGCTCCGACGCCACCACAGGAACAGTCAGAGTTGCCAGCGTCCCTTTCGGCGTGGTGTTCCCCTGCTGTTGCAGGAAGAACTTCATTCCGTTGGTTACCGTGTCACCGGTCGGTTGAACGGCCTGGTACAGGACAAAGAAAGAATCGAACTGGCCGGTAGCGATCCGATTGCCGTTCGGAGCGTTAGCGCGGATATCAAAGTTGCAGGTAGCAACCGCCGTGATAGTGGTGCTTCCGGTCAGTGTGGAAGCAACGATGGGACTCGGCGTGGCCCCGAAGGTCAGAACCATACAAGGTAGAGTGCCGGTTTGTACGCCAACCGCCAACTTCTGCAGCGTGCCCTGCGCCGTGGTGTTTCCAGATTGCTGCAGATAGAACGTCGTGTTACTGCTCACTTGGGCCGTCCCCGAAAACGTTCCACTGCCGCTGCCGATGAGCGAACCGCTGGGACTGCCAGTGCGCACATCAAACTGGCACTTTGCCGCGACAGAGATCGTCGTAGCATTGGGCGGATCGTACAAAGTAATGGGATTGGGGTCCGCCGTAAAGTTGGTCACCTGGCAGGCCGGAACTTGCGATTTTACCGTCACGGTGACAGGCTGCGAACTCGATGCGAGGTAGTTGCTGTCCC
This sequence comes from Bryobacteraceae bacterium, assembly GCA_035297145.1. GTDB lineage: Bacteria > Acidobacteriota > Terriglobia > Bryobacterales > Bryobacteraceae > QHXW01. The sequence continues at coordinate 235,603 of DATGZN010000063.1, read as the reverse complement.
CGCTGTATGTCGCGGTAATCGTGTTATTCCCTTGCGGAAGCGTGGCTGTGTGCAACAGCGCAACCGCGTTCTGGAGACCCGTATTAAAATCACTATTCGCGCTCACGAACCGTGTTCCGATTGCTTTGCCGTTGAGGAAAAAAGTCACACTGCCGGTTTCCAGAGCGCCAAACGAGCCAGCAAGTTGGGCGTTTCCCGCTTCGACAATAGCCATGAGAGTCACTTGCTTGCCTGATTCCGCCTGTCCGACACTGGGCTGCACCGTCGTCGTGGTTTGTGCGGGAGTGATGGTGATGTTCACGGGCTGCGAAACGCCCGGTTGGAAGCTGGCATCTCCGGCGTAGCTCGCCACAATGGAATGCTGGCCCACGGGAAATACGAAGTTCGTATTGAAGGTGATGGCTTCGGACTCCGTGTTGAGCAGACCTGTGCCTCCTTTGAGCTGGTTGCCGTTGTCAGTGAAAGTGACTTTGCCCGTGGCTGTTCCCTGTCCGCTCGCCCCGGCCACGCGCGCGCTCAGCGCCACCGAGACGTTCCCGTATGGTCCACCTGTATAAAATGCATACGGAATATCAAAAACATACAATGCTCCGGCAGTGACCGTGCTGGCTTCAGGGGAAACCGTCATCGGGACTGCCCCGGAATCGCTTGGAGCAAATGCCGAATCGCCCGAGTAGTGACCGTGCACCATGTACGTGCCGCCGGGGAGCGCGGCCAAGGTGGAAGCCACCGACCCATTAGTGAGCGGAAAGACTCCATACCCCGTGCCACTCGCCGCCTCAACGGATACGCTTCCCGTGGGTGTGCCGCTTCCGTTCTGCGGCGCGACGGAGGCCTGCACATTGGCCTGGGTGCCGTGGGGGATCGTACCGGGACTGATCGTCATGGTGGTGCTCGTCGCATTGAAGCTGACCGAACCCCAGTTGTTCACCAGATTGGCGACATTCAGAGACCCCAATCCGGTCGCCAGGTCGTAGCCCACTCCCGCCGGAAATTTCGCGTTCGATTTTCCGTAGTTCGGCTCGCCCGGTACGGAGCTGTCACCGGAAGTGATGTCGTAGAAGATGCAAGAGCTGTCGGGCGCCTTGGTAGTACTCGAGCCGTTGCACTTGCTGTACTGCTGCGTTGCCGCCAGGTGATAGAGCACGTAGTTCACCGCCCCCTGCCGCGATTTCATCTTCTGATCCACCAGCGCCATGATGCCCGCAAATGAGGGCGTCCCGGCTGATGTACCGCCGATCGGCGTGAAGCTGTTAGATGTGATCGTGCCCTCGCACGTCTGGCCCAGGCAGATTAAGTAGGGTGCATTTTGTGCCGACGCCGTCAACGATATGTCCGGAATGTCGCGGGCTCGGTCGGCGGGGATTCCCGTTACGCCGGATTGCCACGAGGGCTTGGTGAAAACCTTGCTGACCCCACCACTAGAGGAGGCCGCGGAAACGTTATTGGCACCGCACTTGGCAGCGCTGCAGCTATCATTCCAAACGTCTTCCGGGGGATACGCAATGGCGGAACCCAGCGTTTTCGAGTTGTTCGCCGACGAGAAATAGGTGGTGCCGATAATGCTGTTGCTGGTGAATTCCGTTCCGCCGACCGCGACCACATACGGAGAAGCAGCCAGGATGTTCACTGTGAGCGGCCCAGGCGGTGTGTCGACATTATTGAAGCATACGTAAGGGCCCGCGTCGCCTGAGCCCACCATCCACGTGATACCCTGGGCAGCCGCCTGCTCCCTCAGCGCGCCGATCATCTGCGCGAAAGTCGAGGATGTCTCACTCTCGCAGCGGTAGAAGCTCTCCGTCAGAATGTCCACATCATTGTTATCGACGGCGAACTCCTCGGATAGCGACAAGCCATCTGTAGTGTCAGTGTCCGGCGCCAGGATGAACTTAACCGTGGCGTTCGGAGCGATCGCTCCGGCCCAACTGATGTCCAGCGTCCCCTCCAGGTCAGGACCCGCCAGGTCTAACTCCTGCTGAAAATAATCGGGCGTGGTTCCGTTGACGACCACCTGGGGCGGATTCTTCGGCAAATCGAAAACTTTACGAAAATCCGCAATATCCTGCATCAGTATGGGCGCCGCGCCCACCACACCAATAGTCACTCCAGTTCCGTCAAGGCCGGCCTTATAGACCGGTTTGATGTTGTAGATAGTAGCGAAGTCGGCTGGCGCCAGCGCGCGGCCAAAGTCTGCGTTATATTCCGGCCAGTAGTGTCCTCCTTTCCTCGCCGCCGTGGGCCACTTGTCGGAGAAACGATACAGTGGCTTTGCCTTGAAGTTATGCAGTGTAGCGACTCCCGCTACCACCGGAGCCAAGGCTTCGGGAATCCGCGGGTCGGTCGAGTTGGCCCAGTGTTCCTCGCCGTTTACGACAAATTTGTGGATCTCGGTGTGGAAGGCATTGCGCACCAATTCCGCCGTGCCGGAAAACTCAATCACGGTTCGCCCTTTGGCGATGTGATGCACTTGAAACCCGTGTGACTGCAACCACGATGAGACCACTTGCACGTCCTGATCCGCCGGGCCGAACTGGCGGCCGAACACCTCCGGAGTCAGCCACTTGTGAAAGCTGGCCGAGGAGTTATCCTGCTGCGCGTCGAGCAATGCGTGGAGCGCCGTCTGTTGCTCGGGGCTGCGCGTCAGCACTAGTTGCATCCGTTCCATCGGAAGTGCTGCCGGCGCCGGGCCGCGATCGAATTCCGGGAGCGCCATCGGATGCGTGTTTCCCTGCAACGTAATCAGGCGAGATTCGTCCACGGCCTCTGTAACTCGAGGGCGGACAGGAGTGGTTTGCGCGCTGCCAATACCGGCAATTATCTGGAAAAGTACGAAGAAATAGCCATATGAATGACGCCGGAACATATTAAGATCCTCCGAACACGGCGAGACTAGCTGAGTATACCTCGGCGGCGCGCCTCGGGAAAATGGCGCTTAAGATTTCACAATTGCCGCCGGATTACATCCGGAGCCTAACCAAAGGCATATGTACTCTGCTGGAACTCGGGTTCTAGAATTGAGAAGGGGTATGGTATCCCGCCGTAGGTCGTTACCGGGCCGCTGGATCTCCTTTGTCGTGAGTCAGAAAGACTGGTCGCCATCCCATAACACACCTGGAAAGATTGGGAGAGAATCTTGATCTCGATTCGCAAAGAAATCGACGAATCCCAGCAGCTCGCCGACCGTTTCACGGCGCTATTGCAAGCGTTCCTCGACGTGGGCGCTACCATTCCCAAGACCGCTCTTCCGGCTGATCCGGAACTGTTCGCCCGGTGCGGGCAGACCATCGAACAAGCGGCCGCCAAACTGAAGTCCCGTCCCCCGCTTGCCGCCATTCTGAGCGCTCGCGATCTTTCGCTCCAGCAGATCGACCAGATATGTGCCGCCAACCAAGCCGCCTTCGAGGAGCGCGACGTTGCGGTCAAAGACATCGTCGCTATGGTTGCGAAAGCCATTGGCGGCATCAAATGCGACGGCGAACGCCAGAATTCCACTCTAGCCAGTTTGGCCGACGGTCTCGAAGCGCTCTCGCGGGTCGAGGACGTGCAGGAACTCCGCCGGCGTCTGAAGGATGACGTGCATTCGCTGCGCGAAACGGTGGAGGAGATGCGCCGCGACAGTGAGGATGCGGTCCGGCGGTTCGAGGCGGATGTTTCCGCCTTCGAGCAGCGCCTGGAAACCGCCCGGAAAGATTCCGGCACCGACCGCCTGACCGGCTTAGGAGGCCGTCGCGCCGCCGAGGTGCACTTACAAAAGTCGGCTTCGAGCGAGCGTCCCATCAGCCTTTTGCTGTTCGACATCGAAGGCTTCCGGAAGATCAATGAGGAGGAAGGTTCCCTGTTCGGCGACAAGCTGCTGCAAGCCCTCACGCACATGTTGCGCGCCAAGTTCGGCGAAGAGGCGGGCCTGTTCCGCTGGGCGGCGGATGAGTTTCTCGTGATCCTGGAAGGCCAGGCATCCGTGGCCGCCGTTCAATGCCGGACCATCTGTTCGGCCTTCGCCAGTAACACTTACTTTGCCGTGAAATGCGGCACGAAGGTGGCTTTGCGCGCGCAAGTTGCTTTCGGCGTTCATCCCTATACCCGCGGCGAAACCATCGGCCAGTCGTACCGGCATGCGCGAGAGGCCCTCGAGCAGAGCCGCGAGGCGGCGCGGGTGTGAGTTACACAGACCTGCAGCAGCGGCTCTCGGCTCTGGTTGCCTTCCAGTGCGCGTTGATGGGGCTGCGCGGCGTCGATCCGGAAGCTTCCGAAGAGATGCTTTGGCAGACCCTGCTCGCGGACCTCATCGCTCACTATGGCTTTCGCCGCGTGTGGTACTGCCAGTGCGTGGATTCCGTCGTCCGCACGGTTGTCTCGGCCCCTTCGCTGGCGCGCGACGAGGAAGACGTCCCGATGGAAATCGAAGATTCTGCGCCGGTGCTCGGGAGCTCCGATCTGGCGTTGACAATTTCCGTTGAAGGCCGCACAGAGGGGCGGCTGCTCATCTACAACGATGGCGCCGTGGCGCCCGATCAAGCCGAGCAGATTCGCATCCTGACCGAGGAAGCAGCAACCATGCTGGCCGAGCGGCGCTTCCACCGTCGGAGTGAAGAAGCTCTGAAGAGAGCCAAAGCCCAAGCCGAAGCGGCCAACCGTGCGAAGAGTTGTCAGCTCGCCAACATGAGTCACGAGATCCGGACGCCCATGAACGGCATTCTGGGAATGATCGACCTGGTTCTCGATACGCAGCTTTCCCCGGAGCAGTGCGAGCTTCTCGGCGACGCGAGGCATGCGGCCAAGTCGCTTCTGGAGTTGCTCAACGATATCCTCGACTTGTCGAAGATCGAGGCGGGCCGCCTGGAGCTGAGCCCCATCGAGTTCTCACTTCGCGATTGTGTCCGCGACGCCGTTGCCACATTGGCGATTAACGCCGGGCAGAAGGGCCTCCATCTTTCCGCGGGCGTCGCGCCCGATCTTCCCGACAAGGTGACCGGCGATCCTCTGCGCCTCCGCCAGATTCTGCTGAACCTGCTGAACAACGCCATCAAGTTCACGCGCGCGGGATCGGTCGGGTTGTCGGTTGGCTTGCAAGAACTCCAGAGCGGCACCGTTACTATGCATTTCTCGGTCTCCGATACCGGGCCTGGCATTCCACCGGATAGAATCGGTTCCATCTTCGAAGCGTTTCGGCAGGCCGATTCCTCCACCGCGCGTGAGTACGGGGGTACCGGTTTGGGCTTGACCATTTCGGCCCAGCTCGTGGCCCTGATGGGCGGAAAAATCTGGGTCGAGAGCAAGCTCGGCTCGGGCAGCGCCTTCCACTTCACGGCAAGCTTCAAACTGCCTCAAGCACTTCAGGGCTGCGGGCCGCAGCCGGACTTTCAACTCGCCAATTCCTGAGTTCGGTGGCGGTCTTGTCACTGGCGACACTGTTCCGAATGAAACGCCTATCCCTGTAGCGCGGGGATACCGCGGGGTTGGCGGGATACCCGCGGCTTTTTCGGCGTGACGAACCGGAAAGGCCGCAGGTACCCGCAAATGGCGCGTGTCCCTGCGCTACATCGGTCGATCGACGTCCCGCGCCATCGATCAACGCAGAATTAGCCCACTTCCCCACGAGTGATTCTCCGCATCTAGTTGTAGAATTCTGTAAGAGTGTGATGCACATACTGCCCCGGCTTTCGATGGCGAGTATGGCCCTGGCAGCGTGCGCTTGGGCGGCGCCCCGCCAGCCCTACGTCGATAGCAGCCAGGCAGATCTCATCAAAGCGGCGCCTGAATTAAGCGCGCTTTCGTTTGACTCCGACCAGAGCACTTTAGACGCGCTGCTGCGCACAGCGGGTGAGCAGTTAGAGAGCGTATTCGCGAAGGCCGTAAACCTCTCGATGGCCGAAGAGGTGCACGAGACGCGCTTCGATAGCGCCCACCTGATGTGGAAAGAGCATCGCGATCGGTTCCGATATGTGCTGCAAGCGCGTCCTTTCGCTGAGTCGCGCAGGCAGACACAAGGCCCGGATGCGGCGCAGCCGAATGCCAGGAGCGCCTTTTTGATCGCGGGGCCTTTCGTGGAAATGCTCGGCGATGTGCTACCGGAGAATCAGGAGCAGGCACGCTTCCGGTATCTGGGGCGGATTACGGAAGGCGGCAGGCCGAGTCTTGTGGTGGCATTCATTGAGAAGGACGGGACGAGAGAAGGTCTCGTGTGGCTGGATGAGGCAACCAAACGAATTTTGCGTTTTCGAACAGACGTTTTGAATCATCCCAATGGAGGGAAATTCGATAGCTTCACCCGCGATGTCCGCTTCGTTCCGGTGAATTTTTCGGCGCTCGCAACTACGCTGTGGCTGCCATCACGCGCAACGGTACACGCACGGTTTGCCACCGGCGAGGCGCATACCATTCACCGGTTTTCCGATTATCGAGCGGACAAAAACAATGATATCGGTAAGGCGGATGGGCCAACCGGGATGGAAGACGACGCGTTTGAGATGCTGCTCAAGGGAGTTGCGGCGCTAGAGGCAGGAAAGCCGGAGTACGCGGTGGCGCCTTTGCGGGCGGCGGCCGGGCAACTGCCGGAACGGGTTGAGCCCGGCTACTACCTGGGATTGGCGTGCCACGAGACGCACGATTGGGCAGGCGCGGAGACTCAGTTTCGCGAAACAGTGAAGCGCGCTCCGAATCTCGCGGCCGCCCACGACGGCCTGGGTGCGGTGCTTCTGAAAAGAGGAGATCAGCCGGGAGCGGTAGCGGAGCTGCAAGAGGCGCTACGCCTGGAGCCTGGGAACGTCAAAATACGCGCCAATCTCGACGCAGCGACGAGATCGCCGGCGGATCAAAGAGTCGCGAAGGACGCGCCCACGGCGGGCGAGGTGACCATCAAAGTGGATGTGCGGCAAGTGCTGGTTCCGGTAGTAGTGACCGATAAGCAAGGGCATCATGTGACCGGGCTGGCGCAGACCGATTTCAAGGTTTTCGAAGATGGCGTCGAGCAGAAGATCACGGCATTCTCGAGTGAACGGGCGGATGTCACGACTCCCGCCGCTCCCGCAATTTCGAAGGCGGAGCCAGTACAGCCTACCCCCGCCGCGGTCGAATCGCCAAAGCCTTTGCCAGCGCGGCACACCTACGTGATCTGCCTGGATACGGTGCACACTTCCTTTGCCGACTCCGTGCATGTCCGAGGCGCGCTACAGAAACTGTTTCAGCAGGAGGAGGCGGGCGACTCGCGATACGTGGTGATCGCACTGGGGAGGAGCATGGAGCTTATCCAAGACGCCACTTCCGACCCGGCGAAGGTTCTGGAGACGCTCGACGGGCCTATGTTCCGCAATCTATTTCTTCGCGGGCCGAACGGTTCGGCGCAATTTGATGTCTCCGGCTTTGAGCAGGACCTGCAACGGGTGCGAGCCGCGTGCGACGCGCATGAGCCTGCATGCCAGATTGAAAAACAAGCGCTGCCGCCCCAAACAGATGCCTATGCAGAACGGGAGAGGTCCCGGACCACGGACTTTCTGGCTCAACTCCGTTCCGTGGTCGAACAATTGGGGCGCGATAGCGGGCGGCGGACGATGGTTTTGATCTCCGATGGTATCTTGTTGGCTCCCGGCCGAATCCCGTTCGGGCTTCTCGAAGCATACTTCCCGGAATTCCGCTCCACGCGCAAATTCGAAAGTATGCACGACGTCATGGAACCGATCTTCAGGCAGGCAGTAAAGGCCAACGTGACCATCTACACGATCGACTCGCGCGGCCTGTACACCTCTTCAGGAATGGACGCGTCACGCGGTGGATACGTACGAGAAGTTGCCCGCGAATGGGACGACATCGCGACGGACGAGGGGCTCACGCTTTCGGAGATCGCCGCGGCCACCGGCGGCACAGCCTTTAAGAACAGCAACGACCTGTTTACCGGCTTGCAGAGAGCGTTTGCCGACGGACGTGAGTACTACACGCTGGCTTACGTCTCGACCAATGAGGCCCAAGACGGTAAGTTCCGCAAGATCGCGGTTCAGGTGCGCGACAAAAAGGCGGTAGTCAACGCGAAGCGTGGCTACTGGTCGGCTGCGCAATAAGCCTACTGCGGCGTACCTGCCGGTTGCAGTTTTGGCGCCGCCGGGGCCGTCGCGGCTGTACTGACCAGTTCCGACTTCTTATACTTCGGTTCGCTTATGTAACCCTTGATTTCGTCCTTGTGGATCTCATTCACCACCAGCTCCACCGGCTGCGGGCGGTCGGAAAGCGTGATCCACACCGGTTCGAAAAGATTCACGTTCTTCTTCTGAAGCTGGAAGTCATCCACCATCATGTTCAGGTCGTAATGCTTCTTCTTGAAATCCACCTTGCGCAGCGACAGGCTGATCGGTCCCACGCGCTGGAAGTTCTTGGTTTTATCCAACTGAAACTCAACGTAGTTCTTCTCGCCGCGTTTTTCGAGCGCCACCAGCTCATCGTGCGTGCGCGCGATCGAGCCGTTCAATTCATCGCGAGTCGAATTCAAGTTGCCCTGCAGATCGTTGCGCGCCTTCTCGACTTCTTCACGTGTGGACACAAGCTCCTTCTGCTGATCGGAAAGCTGCGCCTGCATCTGCTTCCAGCGAGGATCGTCCGCGGCCCGGCGCGCCGTCATCCGCCGCTTGGCGGTGGCGTTCCGCTTCTCTGGCGTCGGTGACGGCCGCTCAACGGTCACGGGCGCTGGTGGCGGCGCCGTCGCCAGGGCGGTCAATTTGTCCGAAACCGCCGCAAGCTGGCTTTGCACCTGGCTCAGCGACGCGGCCAGCTTCTGATTGCCGGCAGCCAATTCCTGCGTCTGCCGATGCTCCCGCATCAGAAAGAATCCGCCCAGGGCCACCGTGCAGCAAAGCAACACAACCAGAACGACCACGCTCCAATTCGAAGTCGTGGACCAGCGACGCTCAGGAACTTCTTCCATATGACACACCTCCAGATTCTGGGGACTCCCATGCAAACAATTTGCCAGGGTCTAAGTGATTGAAATTACATATACTACTGAAAGCTAAGCCGTCGGCTGAGAAGAAGTTACACGGTAACGCTGGCCGGGTCCAGCAACGTCAACGACGGAAACATCTCGCGGTAGAACCCGCGATCACGCGAGAGTAATCGCGATGTCTGCTCCTCAGCGTGTGCGCCGATAAGAAAATCGGCCAGAATGCGGGTACGCTTGCCACCATGAGCGCGGTAGGAGCGCCAAGTCCGGCTGGCGAGGAAACTGGCGGCTCGGCTGAGGGGCTCGATACGGATTTCGAGGTCATCTATGAAGGCATCGCACTCGCGCTGGCTCGCGAACGCGCCGCACAACTCGGCATATACGAGATCGCAGATGACCAGAGAGCCTTCGGCGGCGGCTTGCTCGACCGCCAGGGTGGAACGGCGTACAAACGCTTCGTTCGGCAGCAGCAGATCGATCAGGACGTTGGCGTCCACCGCGGTGATCATCTTCCGCGGATATCTTCGATGAACTTGTCCACCGAAATGTAGCCGAGTTCCCGGAGGCTATCGCGACAGCGGCCTTTCCATTTTGCGAGATTTAGCTTCTTTGGCGCTTTCTTCAGAATGATGACGCTCTTCTGAACCTCGAATTCCAGCTCGGTCTCAGGTCCGATGCCGAAGCGCTCGCGGATCTCCTTAGGTATCGTGACTTGTCCGCGTTCGCCGACTTTCATACTTTTTAGTATGAACTACAATTCATATCAAGGCAAGCCTGCCCTCAGTGCCCTTCCGCCTCGATCGGCGTCACCGGGTCCATCACCAGCCAGAAGAAGCTGCCGCAGAAATATACCGCCGCGGAAACGTAGAACGCCACCGACCAGTTATTGTGCGTCCATTGCAGAATCAATCCCACAACCGTGGGCAAACACGCTCCGCCGAAGTTACCCAGCATGTTCATGGTGCCGGAGAGCGTTCCGGCGTACTTGCCGCCTACATCCATGCAGGCGCCCCACGAACCCGGCATCACCAGATCGTTACAGAAACTGGCGAAGCCCATCACGACCATGGTTGCGACCGGGTTGGGAAGGTGGATGGAGAGAATGAGAAGTCCGCTGGCGCCGGTGAATCCCACGCACGCCAGTAATTTTCTCGCGCGCGCCACGCTGCCGAGCTTGAGCGCGAGCGGGGCCGCGATGAGGCCGCTGACGAGACAACCGATGCCCCCCAGAAACAACGGCAGCACGCTTAGCACCGCGGTCTTGCCGAGTGTCACTCCCCGTGATTTCTGAAGATAAGTGGGCAGCCATGTCACATAGAAATACCATCCGTAGGAGAGGCAGAAATATTGTGCGCATAACAGCCAGGTGGTACGCGCGCGCGCCAGCTTCCCCCACGGAACATGAGCGTGCCCGGCGGCCAGCTCGCGATTCGGACGCAGCAGTTCGAGTTCGGCGGCATTGATCTTTTTGTTATCCTGCGGGTCATCGTGGAACCAGCGGTAAAAGAAAATCGCCCACACCACCCCCGCGAGTCCCAACACCATGAACGTGTGACGCCACGTCAGGTATTGAAACATCACATACACCAGCAGCGGCGTGAACGCCCCGCCCCAACGCGCACTCAGCCACAGGATGCCTTGCGCTCGCACACGTTCCGGGCGCGGCAGCCATATAGTAAAGGCTTTGGTCAGATTCGGGAAGCAGCCGGCTTCGCCCGCGCCGAACAACGTCTGGGTCGTGAACAGTGAGGCGAAGTTCCAGGTGAAACCGGTAAGCGCAATGAACGCCGACCACCAGATCACGATCCGCATCAGCACCTTGCGCGGACCCATCCAATCTCCGAGAAAGCCGCTCGGAATCTCGAACCAGGAATACGCCCAGACGAAAGCGGAAAACGCCAGGCCCAGCTGAAAATCGGAGAGATGCAGGTCGCGCGAGACCTGCGGCGCCGCAAACGACATCGCCACGCGGTCGATGTACGTAATCACCGCCAGCGTGACCGCAAACACAATCACGTAGTAGCGAACGTGTGTAGGACCTCCGCTGACACGCGTGCGGTCCGGGGCTTGCGTGGCCATCGTTCCGCCATCAGATCACGCCGGAACCGGCGAACGCAAGTCACGCGTACCAATGGGTAGTGGGGCGGGTTTGAACTGGTTGGATGGCAGCTCGTATGGCCGCGGGCGCGGACACCGGCACTGGCTTCCCGGCGGAGGTCGTAGCCGATATGATGGGCTGGCCATGGCTGAAATTCTGAAGTGTCCAAGCTGCGGGGCTGACACCGAACCTGATTCGCGGAAGTGCGGCAAGTGCCAGCGCTACCTGAAATCTGAGCTTGAATGCCTGCGTTCGATTGATGCCTCGGTCGGAATCATGAAACGCATACTCATCTGGTGGGTCTTCGTGTCGTTTCTTGGAGCGGCGGCCTATCTTGCCACCAAGCGATGGTGATGGACAGGGGACGACCGCGACCGCCACATGCGTTCGCATATGATGGAGGCGGACGAAGGGATGGCGCGTCGTGCGCAGCATCGGATTGCCGGAAATTATCGTCTTACTTGGCGCCGTGGTTATCGGCGGAGTGATCTGGTTGGCGTGGCCAAACATTCGACGTGACAATCCGCCGGCGCTCGGCTCCCGGCAGTGCCCGCATTGCGGCCAGCGTATTCCGGATTTTGGAAGCTTTTGCGCAATCTGCGGACAGAAGATCGTCTGATTTGCGCCGCCCGTGCTACCATGTGGTCCACCTCATGTTCGTCGGTCACCTCGCCGTAGGCTTTGCCGCCAAGCGGATTGAGCCGCGAATCTCCGTCGGCACCACCGTGCTCGCCTCCATGCTGCCTGACCTGCTGTGGAGCGTCTTCATGCTAACGGGCATCGAGCATGTTGAGTTCAAGCCTGCCATCGGAGCCGGAAATTATTTCGCTGCCTCGGACATCGCCTTCAGCCACAGCTTATTGATGGATACGATCTGGGCCGCTCTGCTCGCTCTGGCCTATTTCTTCCGGCGCCGCAATCCGCGCGGCGCGTGGGTCTTGTTTGCAGCCGTTCTGAGCCACTGGGTCCTCGACGTCGTCGCCCACAGGCCGGACATGCCGCTCGCGCCAGGCGTGCACAAGTTACTCGGGCTGGGTCTGTGGACCTCGATCCCCGCGACTCTCATCGTGGAAGGTGGTATGTGGCTCGCCGCCATTGTCGTTTACGTTCGCATCACACGCCCCAGGAATCGCGCCGGCACCTACGTGTTCTGGCTCGTCGTCGCGCTTGTTACGCTCGCGTGGTACAACAACATCGCCGGCCCGCCGCCTCCCAACCCTTCGGCGGCCGGGATATCGAGCCTGATTTTCTTCTCGTTGACGATCGCATGGGCTTACTGGATGAACCGCCTCCGGCCGGCACAAACTGAAGCCGCTTGATGCGTATTGCCGTCGTATCCGACATCCACGGTAACCGAACGGCGTTTGATGCGGTCCTGGCGGACCTGCGGCTAACCTCTCCCGACTTGATCCTTCACGGCGGCGATCTGGCAGACGACGGAGCTAGTCCCGTCGAGATTGTGGACCACATTCGCGATCTCGGTTGGCCCGGCGTAATTGGCAATGGCGAGGAAGCGCTTTCCATGCCCGAAACACTCGAGGCGTTTGCCAGCCAATCGTCCGCGCCGCCCGCACTTTGGACCGTGATCCGTGAATTGATGGACTCCACTCGTGCATTGCTCGGAGACGGGCGCCTTGCCTGGCTGCGCAGCCTCCCGCGTACGCAGCTTCATGGTCCGATGGCCCTCGTGCACGCCAGCCCGGAGACTTCTTGGCGCTCGCCCATGCCGGAAGCGAGCGATGCCGAATTGCAGTCCGTCTACGGACCGCTTGGCCGGCCGATTGCCGTCTATGGGCATATCCATCGCTCGTACATTCGCAACCTTGCAGGAATGATTGTCGCCAACGCAGGCAGCGTGAGTCTTTCCCATGACGGTGACCGCCGCGCAGCATACCTTTTGCTGGATAACGAAACACCGTCGATCCGTCGCGTTGAGTACGACTTAAACCGGGAGCTCAAGGATCTTTCCGGGCGCGGACTTCCGCACGCAGACTGGATTGCGAAGATCCTCGAGAGCGGCCGCCCTCAGATGCCGTAGTCCTCGTCGATCACCGGCTTTGATCTGATTTGTCAGATGACCGCTAAACGGGTGGCGGATTACAAGGACGCGCGAGATCGAATCCACGAGGGCTTCTTCAGGCCATGGCCTCGCGAATCGCAGTCGTATTCGCCTCAAACTCACTCCAGTCCATCGCATAAGTCCCAGCGACGCGGTGTGGGTTTATTGGCTCAAACATAACCCGCTTGCCGATTCGTCTGACGTTTCTCACACGCTCACCTCGGTGAAATGTCTCCGAATGGCTCCCATCGGTACTCAGGACTGTGACTGGTCCCTCAAATCTACGAGTTTCCATAAAGTCCTCCCAGCAAGCTGCAAACCTATTCCGGTGACGGTAGCGTCCGCGCTTCTGACTCAAATACGGCGAGAATCCTGTTCACGTTCATCGATTCTCCGTGAGGCTGAGTATATCTCAGATGGAAGGTTGCCGGCGTTACTAATCTTGCGGCTTCGATGCACCGGCCTTGCTTTGGTCATGCGACAGGGCCACCGGATACTCACCCGCCGCGGCGGTAACAGGCAACGCGTCATGGATTCTGAACATGGCCGCAGGCCGCGGCTGGATCACGAAGCACGTGGAAGTTACAATTCTCATCCAGCCGCCCTCCACCACAAAGCGCGATACTGATTCAACGGTGGATTTCCAAACGGTCGAGGAAAACCTGCGCCAGTCGTTCCGCGTGCTTGCGTCCTCGCGGGCGCCCGGCGAAGTGCGCGAGACCGGAGGCGTGACCATTGCCTCATCCGGCGTCACGTTTCAAATGTTCAACGCCGCATTCCTCTCTTCACCAGTCGTCGGCGAGCGCGATCTCGACAGCCGCATTGCCACCGCCAAGGTTCATTTCACCGCGCGCGGCTTAGGCTGGTCCTACTGGGTGTGCGAAGGGTGGTTGGATAAAGCTGCTCGCCGCCGCGCCCCTGAAGCCTTCCGCAAACGAGGGCTCTACATCGCCACCGAGCTTCCCGGCATGCTGGCCGAGCGGTTGAAAAGTCCGGTCCGCGAACTGCCGCGGCTCGACGTGCGCCCTGTGGCGGATGACATCACCTGGCGCGCTTTCTGCGAGATCGGCGCCCTGTGCTTCAACGTGCCCCTCGCCTGGTTCCAGGAGGTCTTCGAAGATCCGAGAATCTGGCGCAACGGCTTCAGCGGCTATGTTGGATACGCCGGCGGGCAACCGGTTTCCACCGCCGCCACCGTCATTGCCGGCGGCGCCGTGGGCGTCTACAATGTGGCGACCGTTCCCGACCGCCAGCGGCGCGGCTTCGGCGAAGCCATCATGCGTCAGGCGCTCGACCAAGCCCGTGAGCGTCATGGAATCGAGCGCACCGTTTTGCAATCCACACCTCAGGGCCTACGCCTCTACGAGCGCATGGGCTATTCAGCCGTAACCAGCGTCGCCGTCTACACCTCCTGACGGCTATTTTTGCCCTTTGCCTTTTGCCTTTTGCCTGTGTGTCTCCGCCCTCCCCTACAGTCCTCCCCTCATTCGGCCGATCAAGCCACAGTAGGGAGATCGTGAGCGGATGAGTGCTCTGAAACAGACGAAGCAAACCGAGCGGCCCTGGGCGTTGAGCACGCCGCCGCCCTTTCCGGCGATTGCCATGAAGGTTTTGGAATTGCTAGGACATGATGAAGATATAGACGTCCGCGAAGTCGTGCGCTGGCTGCAGGCGGACCCGGTCTTTTCCGCAGAGATGCTCCGTGTCGCGAACTCCGCGCTCTACGGACTCCGCAGCGAGATTCGCAGTGTGCACCAGGCCACCATCAACCTCGGCCTGGATTTCGTCAAAGCGGTGGCCATCACAGTGGGCTTGCGCGCCTACGTAAAATCCGCTGTAAAGATGCCGGTGCTTCGCCGTTGCTGGACTCATAGCATGGCATGCGGCATCCTGGCCCAGGAACTTGCCAACGCCTGCTTCATGAAAGGCGACGAAGCTTACACTGCCGGTCTATTGCACGATATTGGGCGCATGGGCTTGCTCGCGGCCTATCCCGTGGAATATGCCAATGTCCTGAGCGTCGCGTTGGAAAACTCCTTCGATATCCTGCACTGCGAGAGGGAGCTGTTCGACGTGGATCACTGTCAGGCCGGGGCGTGGTTATCGGAGCAGTGGAAGCTGCCGGCTCAACTCGGCAATATTGCCAAGCACCATCACGAGGAGATCGTCGCTTTCTCCGCACAGCAGAAACCCGACCTGCTGGCTATCGTGGCCCTGGCTTGCAGGCTAGCCGATGCACTCGACTTCGGAGTCGTCGCGGCCCGTAATGTATGGTCGGCTGAGAAGGTCATCAACTTCTTGCCAGATGCCGCCAAACTACGGTTTCCAAAGGATATAGAAGCGCTAAAAGCTAGCGTCAACGATCGCATCAAGGCCTTGGGCTAAACCCACGGCCTCATGCCGCACGGTTTGCCCTACCCGCGCCAACGCGGCTTCGTCGATCAGTTTCTCGATCGCCGAGACATCGGGCGCCATCGAACGCGGCGCACACGTAGCGCAACCTGCTGCGCCGGGGAGTTAGCAGCCCCGCCATCGACGACTGTAAGGACGCCTTCGGCTAACCGGACCAATCCGCACGGCATGACGCTACTTTGAAATGTCGGGGGCACACCGATAGTTGCCATGCCAAGCGCCGCATACGGACCCGAACCTTCTCCTGCACTACTTCGGAGCCAAGCTGCCGTAGAGACGCGCCAGAGCCATCGGCGGATGGTTGCCATCGAAGATCCCGCACCCCGGCCGGATGCGCCTCCGGGCTACCTTACGACCCTTCTCGGATAGAGGGGCACCAAGAGCCAGCGTCAACACGCGTCAAAGCCCTTGGACCAACCCGCGGATCACATCAGCCTACGCGAGCCAGAACGCCTTCATCGATCAGTTTATCGAGCGCCGATATATCGGGAGCCGGCGGACGATCGCCATCGAACGGGCCGCATACCGAGCGGATTTGCTCCCGCGCCAGCTCCAGCGCAGGGCTGGTCTTGAGCGGCCGGAGGAATTCCAGGGCGCGTGCCGCGGCCAAGGCTTCAATCGCCACTACTGCGCGCGTATTTTGCACCACGCGTTTCCACTTCAGCGCCGCCGTCATCCCCATGCTCACGAAATCTTCCTTGTTTCCGCTGGTCGTGATCGAGCCGGAAGAGGCGGGCGTGGCCAGTACGCGGTTTTCGGCCACCAGGGCCGCCGCCGTGACCTGCGCCATCATCAGGCCCGATTCGAGTCCGGCATGCCGTGCCAAAAACGGCGGCAAGTCTTCGTTGAGAGCGGGATTCACCAGCCGGTCGATGCGCCGCTCCGAGATACCCGCGAGCGCGGTGAGCGCGATTGCCAGGTAGTCCAGTTGAAACGCCAACGGTTCGCCGTGAAAATTGCCTCCCGAGAGCACCTCTTCGTCGAACACCAGCGGATTATCGGTTGCGGAGTTCAGCTCGATGGAGAACACGCGCCGGGCCTCGGCTAGCGTGTCGCGCACCGCGCCATGTACCTGGGGCGCGCAGCGCAAAGAATACGCGTCCTGCACGCGCCTGCACGAGATGTGTGAAGCGCGAATCTCGCTACCATCGAGCAGCCGCGCGAGGCGCGCCGCGCTGGCCACTTGGCCGGTCTGCGGACGCACCTCGTGCAGCCGCTGTTCAAACGCGCGTGGCGTTCCACGGAGCGCGTCCAGCGTCAGCGCACACACCACTTCCGCTGTCTCCATCAGTGTCTCCGCGCGGGCCAGCTCCAGGCAGCCGACAGCGAGCATAGCTTGCGTGCCGTTGAGCAGCGAGATGCCTTCCTTGGACGCCAGTTGGATAGGTTCCATGCCCGCAAACCGCAACGCTTCCCCGCCCGGCGTGCGCTTGCCCAAAAATTCCGCCTCGCCTTCACCCATCAGGACCAGTGCCATGTGAGCCAGCGGAGCCAGATCCCCCGACGCGCCCACGCTGCCCTGTGAAGGGACAACCGGCGTCACGCCGCATTCAATCATCTGGCACAGCCGCTCGGCCACCACCGGCCGGATTCCGGAGAAACCTTTGGCCAGTACGTTGGCGCGGATCAGCATCATGGCCCGCACCTCTTCCCGATGCAGCGGTTCGCCTGCTCCCGCCGCGTGCGACCGCACCACGTTCCGCTGCAGTTGCTCGAGATCGGCAGGCGGCACACGCACATCCGCCAGAAGCCCCACACCGGTGTTCACACCATAAACCGGCGTCTCTCCGGCGGCCAGGCGCTCTACCACGGAGCGCGACCGCAGCATTTTTTCGACGGCATCCGGGGCAAGGGCAGCGGTATCGCGCCCCGCCGCGACTGAAACGACGTCTGCGATAGTGAGGCGGCTGCCATCGAGCACGACCATACCTCACGATGGTAGCTGAGGGCGCAGGTGTTAGGTGCTAGTTTTAGCTTCGGTGTCAGGCGTCAGTTTGCCGGGTCCAGTTCTTCCCCAACACCTAGCACCTAAAACCTAACACCTCTTTGAAGCCTCACTCCAATGGCAGCAGCACCGTATTGCTCTCGTGCCCATTCACCCGGACCTTGATCTCAATCGTCGCGCTTGTCGGGAATGGGTCGGTGATGTGGAAGCGGACCTCGCTGATTCCGACCCGGCCCGGCGCGGCGCCGGTGAAGTCGGGTTTTACCACCTTGCCGGAAAACTCCAGCTCGACTGGATCCGCCAGAGGGAACGTGGCGGAAGTGGGAACGGCAAAACCGTCGGGCGGCTGCGGGTGAAACGGGCCGAACCCCGTGCCGAGCGCTGTCACGATTTCGCCCCGGCGCGCCGGACTTTTCGGCGTTACCAGGGACCCGTCTGCGTGCATGGCAACCCAATAAGGCCTCCCCGAAATCTGTTGCGAAAAAAGCCCGGGTGCATTGCGCTGCGCCATGAAAATGCCGATGGCGTCGGGCTGGCCAGGGTTGTGCACCGTGAGCGTCTGTTCGCCGGCGCCAAGGCCTGACGGAAGTTGAGCATTGACCTGGCTTGGCGAGACCAATAGCAGCGGAAGCAATTGATCGCCTATCGTGACCGTGACGCCATCCAGCGTCTGCACCAGCGGGCTTGCGGGGCCCGTTTCCGTTCCCGCCGCCAGCTTTGGGCCGTATATCGAAATGATCGATCCGGGGGCGATGGCATCTTCAGGGCCAAGGCCAGCGGCGTTTGTGATGGAATCGATGCCGTCGTTTCCGCTACGTTTGAGCACGGCGCAAATGGTCCGGGGTTGCGTCATCGCGACCGTGACGTTGGGCAATGTGCCGGCGGCGTCGCCTTCCCAGTGGTCGAAACTGTACTTGGTGCTGGCGCTCGCTGCAGCGGTCACACTGGTAGGCGAGGCGTAGAAGCCGTCCGGCGATGCCGGAGAAAACTGCAAGGCCGCTGTGCCGGCCGGATCAACGGTGGCCGACAACAAGTAGTAACTCTGGTAGTTCGCGGTCAGCGTCACGGTTCCTGAACCCACCGTAACCGTCCGAGTGGCCGGAGCGCCGTCGGCCCAAGCCAGGAACGCGAGCCGGATGCCGGCGGCCATTTGTTCTGATGCGGGAGCGCTCAGCGCCACCTGCGTGCCGATGGTGCGTTGCAGAGTGCACGGTGTATAGCAGTCCGCGCCGTCTGCCAGTACATCTACTCCCAAGGGTGAGGATTGAATCACGATCTGTCCGGTGGTTTGGGTCGAAGGCGTGTAGTTGGCGGTCAAACGGAAACCCGCGGCGACTTGGGCTGGGGTTAAGGTGATGGTCTGCGTGGCCGGACCACCGTTGGACCACGACTGAAAAGCCCAGCCTTTGCCGTTGAAATCCACCTGCTGCGGTGGAGCGGAAATTGTATGCGTTACACCCGCGGCCCACACCAGGTTATATGGAGGTCCTACCGCAAGACCATCCACTACCAGGTTGAGGCCCGTGGGGTTCGTGAAGAAAGTCACGCGCCCGCCGGGAACGAACGTGGAGGTGAGCGTCAGGCTGTTGGTGGAAGGCATGGTGTAGGCGTGTGTCATACTGCCGCCATCGCTCCAGGAGCTGAAGGCCCAGAGCCGGCCCTGCAGGTCGGTCTGCCATGGCTGAGCGCCCAGCGTGTGGGTCGTCCCAACTCCCCAGTCGAGCGTGACCGGGCTAAACATCAAGGTGTGATCCGCCAGGACTCGCAGTCCCGGGGGGTTGGAAGCCAGAGTCACCGCGCCTGCGGGCAGAAACTGCGGGAACACTTGCACCGGCGTATTCAAGGTGAACGAGGTCAAGAAGGCTTGACTCGAGTTGCCGAATCCCGAGAGCCACCCAGTGAACACATATCCAGGGTTCGGCACCGCCTGCAGCGTGACCGTTGATCCGGCGTTGACATACACGTCCGTGTTCACCGTGTAGGGTGCGCTGTTCACGAAGACCGTTCCCGGACCGCTGCACACACTCTCACCCGCTGGGCATGTGTAGAAATTCAATGAGACCGCGTATTGCAGAGTAAGCGACGCTTTGAACCAGGTGACCCCGGGGTCGGCCGTGACGACGACCGGGTTGGCGCCGGTAAGAATGCCGGTGGAGTCGGTCCATCCGGTGAAGACGTACTGTGCCTTGTAACTGGACGCCTGCTGCACGGGTATGATGCTCAGCGTGTGCTTGCTGCCTTGCGGCCACAAAAAAGTCGCGGCACTCGTGTAGGACTGGCCGTCCACGTAGAACATGGCGCCCGCCGGGTCGGTGTACACAGTGGTCGCGGACCCGGCGCTCCCTGCTTGGAGCGACGCAGCCCCCAAACTGAACAGAAGAAAGAGTTGGCCGGAGATAAAGCGATTCATGGTCAAAGTCACACCTAAGCTAAACTTCGACGGATTGCCTGAGAACATGAATCACTGGAACGACTTAGGCCGGCATCTCGAACACCTGAGCAGATTCGGGCATCTGCCTTAGAGGGCCGAAACCGCTATAATGACGGCAAGATGCGAATGCGTAGGGTAGCGGTGGTGATTGGCCTCGTCGGCGCTACGCTGCTTTCGGGCGGCGAAAAGAAACCGCAGAAGTCCACGCCGCACTCCGGCGAGAACGACGTGCTGGAGATCACAGCAACGGCGATCGCCGATCCAGAATCCGTGAAAGAGGTGCTGGGATCGGACCTTGGTGGCCACTACATTCTCATGGATGTGCGACTCGTTCCCAAAGAAGGCCGGAAGCTCGCGGTCCGCTTAGACGACTTTGTATTAAAGACCGACAAGGATGGCGAAAAAACCGGACCTTTTGTTCCCAGCCAGATTGCCGGAAAAGGCTCCATCGTGGTTACCCAGGAGGGCGGCGGCAGGGGCGGTTTTGGCGTGGGCCCGATGTCGATGGGCACGGCTGATATCAGTCAGGCTCACACGACGGTAAAGTCAGGTGCCAACGAAAAGCCTAATCCGATCCTGGATGTCCTGAAGGAGAAGATCCTTCCCGAGAAGGAAACCGAAGCGCCCGTCTCGGGGCTGCTGTACTTTCCCATGGAAAAACAGAAGTTGAAAGACCTGGAGTTGATTTACACCACCACCGACGGCAAGCTTCGTCTGCGGTTCAAGTAGTTTCTCACCAATCCAACAATTTTAAGGAACAAGAAGGAACAAGTATGAGGAGCATACGTGCATCTCGGAGCATGGGATGGATTCCCGATGTGCCCAGCGTCCTCGACTACACCGCGAGCCACCGGGCGGTGCAGCCGCTGCTGGCGAAAACGTCTCTACCCACGGCGCAAGCGCCTCCAACCCACATGGATTTGCGCCATTACTTTCCTCCGATCTGGGATCAGCAGGAACTAGGGGCTTGCACGGCACATGCCGCGGCAGCATTGGTTGGATACTTCGAGAACAAAGCCTTGGACCGCACGATCGACGTTTCCCGCTTGTTCATCTATAAGGCGACGCGCGACTTGACCGGAACCAGCGGCGACTCGGGCGCCTACCTGCGCACGACCATGGAGGCACTGGCAGTTTTCGGAGCGCCGCCAGAGAACTACTGGCCGTATGACGGCAGCCCGGCAGCGTCCAACAAGCGGCTCGACGCGGAGCCCAGCGCATTTTGTTACGCATTCGCGCACAATTTTGCCTCGACAACATATTTCCGGCTCGACCCGGCGAATATGGCGCCGGACCAAGTGCTCGGAAACATCAAGGCACATCTGGCGGCTGGTATTCCCAGCATGTTCGGATTTCCAGCGTATGACGAGTACATGAATGCCGGACCAGACGGCAAGGTGGCGTTTCCGGGTCCGAGGAGCCAGCTAAACGGAGGACACGCGAACGTGGCGGTCGGCTACGATGACCAAATGGCCGTCGGAACGGATACTGGCGCGCTGCTCGTGCGCAACTCCTGGGGGACCGCATGGGGCATGCAGGGCTACGCCTGGCTTTCCTACAACTATGTGACGCAAGGCCTGGCCGTCGACTGGTGGACCGTGGTCAAGCAGTCCTGGGTGGATACCGGCAGGTTTGTGTAACATTCCAGCCCCGCACGGTTCGCATAGAATAGTGGGGCATGCACATTTCAGAACTCGACACCCCCGCTCTCGTCATTGATCTCGACATCATGGAGCGCAACCTGCGCCGCGTGGCGGATTACACCAAAGCGCACGGTCTCCGGTTGCGGCCACACACCAAAACACATAAAGTTCCGGCGGTAGGTCGCCGGCAGCTCGATTCCGGCGCCGTGGGCCTGACCGTAGCTAAGGTCGGGGAAGCCGAAGTCATGCTGGGCGCGAACACGCCGGATCTGCTACTCGCGTACCCGGTGTTTGGGCATTCCAAGCTGGAGCGGCTGATGGAAGTCGCCAAAAAGACGCAGCTCACGGTGGCGCTCGACAACCTGGTGGCGGCGAAGCAGCTATCGGAGGCGGCGCGCGCTGCAAATGTCGAGATCGGCGTGCTGGCGGAAGTGGACGCCGGACTAAACCGCGTGGGTGTCTCGCCGGGACCGGAGCTGATGGAACTGGCGCGCGGCCTGTGTTCGCTTCCCAAGCTGCGATTCGAGGGGATCGATTTCTACCCCGGGCACATTCGCGACACGGCGGAGCGCGGCATGGAGCAGATCCACAAGCTCAGCGAACTGGTGCAGTGCATTCTGGACGATTTCCGGCGCGATGGAATCGAAGTCCGGATCGTGAGCGGCGGATCGACTCCTTCGCTGTTTCAGTCCCACCAAATCAAAGGCCTCACCGAGATCCGGCCCGGCACGTACGTCTACAACGATGTCAACACGGTAGCCAGCGGCGCGTGCACGTTCGAGGATTGCGCGGTTTCAATTCTGGTGACGGTCGTTTCGACGGCTCGCCCGAACCAGATAATCGTAGACGGCGGATCAAAGACCTTCTCGTCAGACACGGCGGCGCCGCCCTCGGTGCACGGACGCGTGGTCGAGGCGCCCGAATGCGCATTCCATCGCGAGAATGAAGAGCATGGCTACATCGACATCACGCGCGCAGAGCGCACGTTCGCGGTGGGCGACCGGCTGCACATCATTCCCAGCCATGTTTGTGTTGCGGTGAACCTGCACGAATACGTCTACGGGAAGCGGGGGGATCAGGTGGAGGAAGTATGGAAAGTCGAGGGGAGAGGCAAGCTGCAGTAGCCGGCCTCTCCGCTCTGGAAGGCCTCTAAAAACTCACTACATCGACACGCTTTCGACGTGAATCGTGTCCCCCTTCACGTCTCCGGTAATGGTCACATCGTGCCCGAGGTGATCCTTTACCTTGGCAGCGTCGTCAACTTTGTAGACCTTGCCTTCGGATACGAACACTGCGGCCGCTCCACCCTTCACACAGCCCTCGACGCATTTCGCATTGTGATCCTTGGCGTGCTTGGCCCCGCACTTCTCGTCGGAAATGTAGCCCTTGTACTCGCCGGCCAGGGCCGTGAGCGTGAATACAGATAACCCCAGCACGAACGCTGGAACAATTCTCCTCAAGGCAGTACCCTCCTCGCAGATTGTGAAAAACCTCCTGAATATACTCCACTTGGCCCACTTAAGCAAGCGCGCGGGGCGGAACGGAGTGAGTTTCAACACGCGCTCGTTTCGGCGAGAGAAACCTATTCGTATGGCCAGGTCGGCTTGCTGAACAGCCCGCCGTCTACCCAAATGGTTTGCCCGGTGATGAACGCGGCGGCTTCGCTAGCGAGAAAGACCACCGCACGCGCCACATCCAAAGGCTGGCCGACGCGGCCGAGCGGGGTCAGCTTGGCCCAGGTACCCGAGTAATCGCCCGCTTCCAGCTTGGTGCGCTCGATTTCCACCGCGCCCGGCGCAACGCAGTTCACGGTGATCTGGTACTGACCCAGCTCGACTGCGGCGACTTTGGTGAACATCTCGATGCCGCCTTTACTCGCCGTGTAATCCACCAGGTTGGGGAACGCGACTTTGTTGCATCCCGACCCGATATTCACGATCCGCCCACCACCGTGCTCGCGCATGTGCCGCGCGGCGCGCTGGGTGCAAAGGAAGCAGCCTTTCAGGTTGGTATCGATGGTGCGGTCCCACTCGGATTCCGAGAGATCGAGCAGAGGCTTCCAGGTTTGCACACCGGCATTGTTCACCAGAATGTCGAGCCGCGGAAACCTTTTGAGTGTTTGCGCAAACATGCGGTCTACATCGGCTGCGATTCCGACGTTGGCCTGAACCGCGAACGCCTCGAGCCCCATGCCACGGATCTCCGCAACCGTAGCTTCAGCGCCCGCCGGGTCTGTGTTGTAGTTGACAGCGACTCTCGCGCCGGCCCGCGCCAGTTCCAGCGCGATCCCTTTCCCGACGCCTTTGCTCGCCCCGGTGACGAGGGCGGTTTTGGATTCCAACGCGAGATTCACGGAGGCGATTTTATCAAGGCTGTGGGACGAGCGATTCGTTGATCATGTCTGACAATGAGAACGTGGTCATTGTGCTGCTTCCTGGAATGGACGGTACCGGAATCCTGTTCAAAGGGTTCGTCACGCTCTTGCCTGAAGGAATTGATGTTAGGGTCGTGCCCTATCCCGAAGACAAGCACCTGACATACGAGCAGCTGGCGGAGCGAGCCGCGGCCGTGGTTCCCAGAAGCGCACCGTACGTAATCATCGCAGAATCGTATTCGGGACCCGTTGCCACTATACTGGCCGCGCGACCGGTCGGGAATCTTCAGGCTGTTGTGTTTGTGTCGAGTTTCGTGGCCTTCCCCTGCGGTCGTATCGGCTCATGGATTGCAAACCTAGTGCCAACGGCTCTTTTTCGTGCCCGAACACCGGCTTGGATTCTGCGGTGGTTCCTGATGGATTCTGCGACGCCACCTGAAATGGTTTCCGCAGTGCAGGATGCCATTTCCCGGGTGCGTCCGGAGGTGCTGACCCGGCGGCTGCGAGATGCTCTGAAGGCGGATTTCACTGCAATGCTCCAGCATTGCTCTGTGCGATTCATCTGTCTCTTTTCCGAGTCCGATCGTCTCCTGGGCACTCGGGCGCTTCGTGGGTTCCTGGCCGCAAAGCCGGATATTGAAACCGTGAAGATCGCAGGGCCCCACTTTCTGCTTCAGTGCTCTCCCGAGAGTAGTCTGGCTGTCCTTCGGAAGATTGGAATATTCGGTAGTGGGGTCATAGAGAGGAGATGACAACTAGCCAGCAAATGAATACGTCACCAGCGCAGCCTCCAAAGCGGTCGCCGCAACAGAGGGTCGTCGGTCCTCGATCGGACGAAATCGTTGATTTCGCAGCGAGTTTTAGGGTTACGGAGTCGCCGTACGTGCTTCTGCTATTGGGTGTAGAATTTGGCATTGTGGTGGTCAAAACTGTTGGGATAGAGTAGTCGCGAATGCGTCCTGCCGTAAAGCCTTGGTGCCGTTGTCCTCAATGTGGCGCAATGATGAGATCGGAGAAACTTGAATTTCATCTAAGCCGGAAGTGTCCGGGATGTCGACCGGCAGGGAGATCAAGATCGCAACAGTTGCAAGCGGAACGCAATCGTAAACAAGCCGAAAACTTGGAGCGCCAGAGGCTTCGTACCGTGGCGCAGGGCGGCCTCCCGGGCTTGGGAAAAGGAAGTTAGAAATGGCAAATATTCCAGGTCCACAGCCGGACGTGAAGTTCTGCCCGATCTGTAAGGGCGATCTGCGTAATGTTCCCAGGAACGAGATGAGGTCTAGAAGCAGACGCCGCGACGGAACCGTCTCGCCACACACGCACACGTACGAATGTTCCAAGTGCATGGTGCGGTTCGAAATTAATCAGGAGCAGTAGCGGGGTCGTTCGGGAATGAGCAGCGTATCCCCGCTAAGACCCAACTACCGAATATTAGGTGCGACGTCAGCAAGCTCTCAGATAGGCCACGATTAAAGGATGAGGGCGATATTCGGTCGAAGATAATTGCGGCTGGAAGAGGGTAGCGATGAAGAAGCGGTTGCCGGGGAGCTCGACGGCGCGGAGTTCGCCGTCGGCATCGAATGCGGTCAGCTTGAGTCCGGCGTTCGCGAAGTCCGGCAGGTATCGCCGATTCACTTCGTAGTTGCAGAAATACTCCTCTTCGGCTTCGAGACTCTGATAGATGTCCGCGAGCCTGCTGCCAGCCTCGACCCGCAGGCGGCACGCACCGGACAGCTTCGGGCCGCCAGCGAGCCGGTTGGGAGCGGGGCACGACACAGGATGAATGATGAAGTTTTCAGAATCGGTCTGGTGCTCCGCCGAATCCGCGTCGGCGATTCCCAAAACATCGCGGGCATACTCTAACAGAGTATGTTGGAACCCGCCTCAAGTAGCGATCAACGGCCAATTTCCCAGCCGGGCGCGCTGGATGCCGGCCAGCATGCCTGCCATGCTCTTATACGGGCTGCCGGGCGAGATCCAGAGAGCATCGAACCCAGCGAGCATTTTCTCGATGCCCGCATCAAGCAGTGACGGCGTCGGCACCCATTCCGATTCCACTTGCCGTCCGACCACCCGCGCTGCGTGCTGGAGCGACTCATTCGTTGCGTGATGCGAGTGGTATTCCGGATTGAAATCGCCCAGGATGCCGATGCGAATCGGTTTAGCGGCCATACTGTGGTTTATCACGGACGCGGAGCGCCGCCAAGAGTCTAACGGTAACCTACTTTCGCGCGCGCACGGTATGGCCGATGGTTCCGTCCCACTTGGGATCGCCTTGTGCGGTGTAGCGTGGGCCAAGCTTGTCCCAATCCTCGCGGGTAATGCCGTTGAGATCGTAGACCACCCTGCCATCGCGCACGGTCAGCTCGCATGCGAGCTTCTGATTTCCCCGCAGACGGGCGCCGTTGACGTCGACGAAGCCGAAATCGCCGTGCTCCAGGCGCAGGACGGCAACGTCGGCCGGCGCGCCCACGGAAAGATTTCCCAGATCTTCATGCTTGATTTCCCTTGCCGGGTTCCAGGTGGAGCGCGCGACTACGTCGTCGAGCGTCATGCCGATGTTCAAGAACTTGGACATCACGTTCAGCATGTCTTTCATACCCGCGTTCATGCTGGTGTTGTGCAGGTCGGTGGAAATGGAATCGGGTATCCAGCCTTGATGGATTGCGGGTACGGCCTGACGGAACAGGAAGCTGCCTCCGCCGTGGCCGACATCGAAAATCACGCCGCGTTTGCGGGCTTCAAACAGGTACGGCAGCACCTTTCCATTGTCGTCGATCATCGGCACCGCGCCGAGGTACATGTGCGTCGAGATGTCGCCGGGCCGCAGCTTCTGGGTCACAAGCTCCTGATAGGGGCGCTCCGGGCGGAAATCGCCGAAATCCACCATCACAGGGATATTCGCCATCGTCCCGGCTTCGACGGCGCGCTCGACCGGCGTCCACTCAGGGCCGGTGTAATGCGCTGTTTTCACGCCGATCACGAGGCCGGGATAGCGCTTCGCCTGATCGGCGGTCGCCTTGGCATCCATGTCCTCAAGGTTCTGCTCGATCTTCCCTCCGCACATCCCAGTGCCCACGATGTTGAGAAACGCCAGCACGCGCGTTTGCGACCGGTCTATCACGCGGTCTTTGAAATCCGGGAAACTGCGCCAGCCCGAGCTGCCCGCGTCAGCCACCGTAGTCACGCCCACGCGGAACGTGAATCCATCCGGATATACGCTGTTGTCGCCGCAGTAAGCATTGCGCTTCCCGGTGCCCGCGTAGACGTGGACGTGAATGTCGACGAGACCCGGAGTGACGTAGAGTCCCGAAACGTCCACAACTTTGGCTGCCTTGGCGGGATCGATGTTGCTCGCCACCTCGGCTACGCGGCCATCACGAATGGCAACGTCACGCACTTCGTTGATGTGATTCTTGGCGTCGATCACGTGGCCGCCCTTGAGCAGCAGATCGTAAGGCGACTGCGCCATGGCAGCCGGCAGAAGAAGAAGGAAAGCCGCAAATTTCATGAAAACATTCTACAGGGGTGGGGGAGATGCGGGAGTTTGGGGGACGGGAGGGTTTACAAATGACCGCTCACTTTGGGTCGCGGCTCAGCTAGGAACGCCCACACGTTCACTGAACGCGATTCCGCCAAAGCTCACGACGCTCTGCTCATCGATATTCCAGTGTTCGTACCGGAGCAAGTGACCGCGCACTTGCGGCACGGCTTTGAGGAAGGTGTAGAGCGGCGAGGATCCGCACCATTTCAGGTCGTCACGCTTTTCCTGTACGAGATTCCAGAAGCCTTCGGCGTCGCCTGAGGTGACGCGATCGATGCGGCCGCGATCGCGCGCGGCGACTTCCAGCATGGCGCCCTGGTCGGCGCGCGCGGTGAACGCGTCGCCGTAGCGGCGGCCGATATGGGCCATATCGATACCCAGAACCCAAAAAAGGCGTCGGCCCTCACGCGAGGCCAGTTCGCCGAGTGCGCCCAGGAAGCGCTGAACATTTTCGTCCTGTTCCGGCTTGCCGCCCAGATAAATGCTGTGGGCGTAGGGTCCGCACAGGATCGGCAGGATGCGGATCTGTGGGCCGTAGAGGTGCTGCAGGAACAACACCTGGAACTCGATGGAGTGCTCGACGGCGTGGCAATAATCTTCCATCTGGATGGCGGGCGCGGCCTGCTGCTCCAGCCAATCGACCAGCGCAACATCCACGCTCGTCTCGCCGAAGGGAGTCACGAACGGTTTGCGTGTGAGGCCGAAGCGCTCCGGCTCGCCATAGTGGGACGTTCCCAGAATCACGAACGTCCGCTCGCGATACGCCGGCGACATCATGTTGTAAGCCGCGCGATAGGATTGCCAGCCGCCCTCAGGACTGACGTGGGGCGCTGCAATTCCCACGAGGCCATCCGCCTGGGCAGCCTCGGCCGCACCCATGTAGCGGCCGAGCGTTGCGCGCAGTGGCTCGATTTCGTCGGGATAGGCGCCGCCCGCGTGTTGGGCCTCTCGCTTCGGAGCCGCGGCAAACGAGCGCTGGCGTTCGTCTTTCATGCGCTCGAAAATTTCGTTCTCCAGGAAGCCACTTTTGCTCAGCGTGTCGATCAAGTGCGTTACCAGCTCGGTAGTAGCGAGATCGCCGGTCGCCCGGACCAACTTCGCCTTGAGGTCCAAGTCTGTCTGCTCTCCATCGAAACACTGCAGGCTAGGAACCAGAGCTGGAGGAACGATCAGCGTGATATCGGAATAGCGGAAAGGATCGCGGATGAGCAGGCCGGGCCGATCAGGCGCCGGCGATGGCATAAAATCCAAACTGCTCCGCAGCCGAGCGAGTGGTTGGGCCAACCTTCATCGTAACGCAGCGCCGGGCCGCGGTTGAAAGAGATTGAGAAGACGCTTGCGGTCGTAGGCGGAGAGGCCGGAGTGGGTACGAATATCGTCGCGTTCGCTGAGCAGGCGGCGATAACGATCGAAGTACTTGGGGATGTCGCCGCCGTATCCGAAGCTGTACATGATGTCCTCGAATTTGCCGGTATGTGAAAGCCCAAGCGCGTGGCCGCTTTCGTGCAAGCAGGTCAGATAAACGATGGCGTCGCGCAGCAGGTGGTCGCGAGTGGCCGCGGCGTAGATGTCTTCGCCCAGTTGAGAAACATCGGGGTTCACGTAGATGGCTGAGCCCGGCTTGCCATCCACCATGATGGGATGCGCCTCGCCGTACAGGCGGGTGCGGCGGGACGCCCAATAAATGCGGACCCGCGCTTGATCCTCCGCCGCGGCCGGAAAATCGAGCGCCGGCTGGGCTGCGCGCTTCCAAGCATGGAGGGCCCACTGTGCGAGCTCGGGGTCGCCCGCTGCACAACCAGACTCGTGGGCGATCTCGGTGGAACAAGGCTCGATCCAGTAACTGAACTCCTCGGCGGGGAGCGACGCCGCGGCGGCCATCAGCCAGAGGATCAGTTTCACGGCTTGCGAGTGGCTTCGAGCTCCAGCCGTTCCGCGAGGAGGCGAAGCTGGGATTCGAGCTCGGCAACGCGGCGCTTCAGCTCTTCGATTTCCTGGCCTTCGGGATCGGGCAGGTTGCCGTGCTCCAGCAGGCCGCCGGCTTCACGGCGTGTCCGCACTACGCGCCCAGGGATGCCGACGACGGTTGCGCCATCGGGTACTGGATGTACCACGACTGAGCCGGCGCCGATCTTGACGTCATCCCCGATTCGGATCCCGCCAAGCACTTTCGCACCCGTCCCCACCACCACGCGGTCGCCGAGCGTCGGGTGGCGCTTTCCTTTCTCATTGCCCGTGCCGCCCAGCGTCACGCCTTGGTAGATCAGGCAATCGTCGCCGATCTCCGTCGTCTCGCCGATCACCACGCCGGCACCATGATCGATGAAGAATCGCCTGCCGATGGTGGCACCGGGATGAATTTCAATGCCGGTGAAGAATCGGGAGATCTGCGAGATCACGCGTGGAACCAGCGGCAGTCGCGCGGTGTAGAGCTTATGCGCCAGCCGGTGCAGCAGAATGGCGTGAAATCCGGGGTAACACAAGAGGATTTCGACAACACTCTTGGCCGCCGGATCTTCCCGGAAGATGGTGTCCACCTGCTCTCGAATGGCCCGAAACATTTAACCCTGAGGTTCTTTAGATGACTCGTGCCCGCGAAGGGTGCAATAGGCCTATGGTTGGCTCCGGGGCGAAGGTTTGTCAAGCTAGACGGGTATCTCGCCCGGCGTCGGGAAATGGGTTACGATTGGGCCATCATGACACCTGCAACCAGTTCAGATCATGAGCAAGTCCGGCTTCTGTTGCAACGGATCAACGATGCCTGGCTCCACGGGCCGGCCGACGAGATTCCGCGGAAGCTCGAAGAATGCTTTCATGACGAAATCGCCATGCGGGGGCCGGAGTTCCAGGAGCTAGCCGGCGGCAAAGCCGCGTGCGCCAAAAGCTATCAGGATTTTCTGCAACTGGCAAAGATTCAGAAGTGCACGCTGGCGGAGCCGCAGATCCACGTTACAGGCGACACCGCGGTTGCGACATATTCGTGGAACATGACCTATGAGCTGAACGGCCAGAGCTACACTGAGGCCGGGCACGATCTGTTCGTTTTCACTCGACAGGAAGGCAAGTGGCTTGCGGTGTGGCGCGCTCTGCTGCCCTCACGGTAGCGCGAACGCCACCACGTGCGACCCGGCCGCGACGGCAACAAACTGCTTTCCACCGGCCAGGTACGTCATAGGCGAGGCTTTCCACAATTCGCTGGTCTCGAAATGCCAAAGCAGTTTTCCGGTTTTGGCATCCACGGCCGCGAACGCACCGCTATCCTCGCAGAAAAATACCACGCCGCCCGCGGTTGAGAGCACTCCGCCCCAGGAATTCGCCTCACCCGTCTGCGCGACTTCCCATGCGATTTTGCCCGTCTCTAAGTCGATCGCGCGCAGGAATTTCTGACCCGGATCGTCGGGGGTGTTGCGCGTATCGCCGCCGTAATACGACTCGCCCGCCGTCCAAACGGCTTCCGCTTTCGTGTACACGTTGCACTTTTCGAGCGCCATCAGATAAAAGAGGCCGGTTGACGGGTTGTAGGCGTTCGAAAACCAGTTGGTCGCGCCGTCGACCGCGGGGCAGGCTCTGGTTCCTTGCGGCGTAGGAACCGCGGCGGGGTTGGGGATGGGACGTCCGCTGGCATCGATGCCTTTCGCCCAGGTCAGCTTCTGCACAAACGGAGTCGCTCGCAAAAACTGGCCGCTGGTGCGATCGAGAACGTAGAGATAGCCGTTGCGATTGGCGTGCAGCAGCAGTTTGCGCGACTTGCCTTGAAACTCGGCGTCCACGAGCATGGCGGTTTGCGTGGAGTCCCAATCGTGAAGGTCGTGCGGCGTGTACTGGAAATACCAGCGCAGTTTGCCAGTCTCGGGTTCGAGCGCCAGCACGGAATCGGAATAGAGATTATCGCCGATGCGCTCATCGCCGTTGTAATCCGGGCACGGATTCCCCGTGGCCCAGAACAACAGCTTGGTTTCGCTGTCGTATGTGCCGGTGAGCCACGCGGCGCCGCAGGGGTGCTCGATGGCTTTCCCCTTCCAGGTTTCGGATAGCGGCTCGCCGGCGGCGGGAACGACCCAAAACCGCCAGACCCGCTCGCCCGTGGATGCTTTATATGCCGCGACAAAGCCGCGGATGCCTTCGTCTCCACCGGACGTGCCGGAGATCACCAGATCATTAACGATCAACGGCGCGGAAGTGGCGCCATAGTTCTGGCGTGAGTCTGCCATTTCCACATCCCACAGCAGACTGCCCGTCAGCCGATGCAACGCGAGCAGGTGCGCGTTGTCGGTGACCATGAAGACGCGATCGCCGAGGATCGCCACTCCACGGTTGATTCCTCCGGCGGCGTCGCCCGACAACCCTTTCGAGCGTGGCCGTGAATATTGCCAGATCTCGCGGCCGGTGCGTGCGTCGAGCGCGTGCGCTTCGTTGACCGCCGTGACATACATGACGCCGTCGATGACGATGGGAGTCACTTCCAACTTGCGCGAGCCGCCGATCATGAAGCTCCAGCGCGCGGCAAGACTAGTGATATTGGAACCGTTGATCTGGTCGAGCGGGCTGTGGCGGTTGCCCGTGAGTACGCCGTGATAAGTGGGCCAGTCGCCTGGCTTCGGATTGGCGATTTGCATGAACGAGACTGCTCCAGGTAGCGGCGGTGGAACACTGGCGCCTGTGTCCACTGTGCCGCCGGACAGCCGGCTCAAGTACGCCAGCAGGTTGGGATACTCCGGAGCAGCGGCGGCCACGGGGGGCATCAGCGATTCCTTGGTGCGATCGATGGCTGAGAGCTCATCGCGCGCCAGCAGGTGCACGCGGCCGTCGAGCCCGATCAGTTGGACATCGAACGTGCTCTCGTTCTTTAGCAGCCCCCGGATAGACTCCCCATTGCGCAGGTGCGCGGTGACAACCGCAAATCCGGGTGTCATGCGCCGACCCGGTTCTTTGAGTGCGCTTTCGATCTCGGAGAGACTGCGCCGCCGGCCCAGGTCGGAAAGATCGGGCCCGATCCAAGCGCCGCGGCCACGCACCGTATGGCATGCTGCGCAATCGCCCTTGCCGAAAAAGAAGTGCTCGCCTTCGGCAGCATCGCCGGGCGCCGGACTGTCGGCGGCTGGAGATCGTAGGACATGCACGTACGCCACCAGGTCCTCGAGTTGATTGGGCTGAAGATGGAACGGCGGCATTCCCGCCGAAGGAAACCCGTTGCGGATGGCGTTGCGGATGTCCTCAACCGAGTGCACACGCGATTCCTCGCGCCCCACCAGCGCCGGCCCGCGCTCGCCGCCTGTTCCATCGGCGCCGTGGCACGCCACGCACAGATTGGTGAACCGTCTCTTACCGGACGCGGTGCTCTGCCCGTGGAGACAGGCCCCGAGGGCCAATGACAAAATCAGAATTCGAAAGGAAGATGGCACGTGTTTACTGAACGAAGATGATGGTCCCAAAGTGCTCCGGTACATGATTTGGATCGCGATTCACTACGCATGTGGGCTGCCAGCACATGAAGTGACGCTGCGGATCGGCCCCCAGGCCATCGATGCGGTACAGGTTGGCGCGCCACTTGGTTCCGGCTTTCACCGGCTGCTCGCTCACGGATTTTAGCGGAACGCGCGTCGCCGCGTACCAAATGTGATTCTTTTCGTCGATCCACCCGAGCTTCTGGTAGCCGGAATTCCATTTCGCATCGTAGCTGTTTTTGTTGAGGTCGATCGCGAGGTCCACCCAGTCGCCGGTGGGCGCGATTTCGAACTCGCGATAGTGCTTGATGTCTTTCCAATCGTCACCCAAAAAGAATTCGACGACGTCCCGGTCCCAAAGGTTCAATCGATCTTTGCTGTTATCGGCGGGCAGCCACAGGTTGAGCTCCGTGTAGGGGCAGATGAAGAGCAGATAGAGGTCCGCGTCGGTCCAGAATCCGCGCACTTCGGTCTTGAGCTTCGGGTAGTCCAACTGGTGGGTGCAATCTTTCGCGATCCAGGCCGTCGCTGCATGCGCCCACGTTGCCGAGTGCGGGTCCGTGTTCAACTCCGGTGCTTGCGCCATATGCGGGACGGAGAAACTAGCGGTGGGCGTGGCAACCTGGCAGACGGCGTCGGATGCGGACGCGAGCACGGGCATCAACAAACACAGTATTGGCGCTATGCGGAATCTCATGATCGATCTTGATTAGCGGGCCGCCGCGTTGCGCAACTCCGGCGCGATCTCGTACGCCTTCTCGAGCTCCGCGCGCGACTCCGCCTCCTTTCCTTCCTGATGAAGAGCCAGAGCCAGATTATAATGCGCTTCCGCATAGCGCGGCTTGAGGCGAGCCGCCTCGCGGAACTCCGTTTGCGCGCCGCGCGCGTCGCCGGATTGCAACAGCACCAATCCCAGATTGTTGTGGACTTCGGCAAAATTCGGTTCGCGCCGCAGAATCTCGCGGAAAACGTTCACTGCTCCGGCGGTATCGTTCCGCTGGCTGAGAACCAATCCCAACTGTATGCGGGCGTCGGTGTATTGGGGATCGAGGCTGATGGCTTCATTCAGCTCGCGCACCGCTTCATCCGGATGTCCCGATTCCCCGAGCGCCAAGCCAAAGTTGTAGTGCGCTTCCGCAAGGTCCGGATCGGACATGGTTGCCTGCCGGAATTCGTCCAGCGCCCGCGTGTGATCGTTTTGCTGCCAGTAAACCAGGCCCAGCCCGGAATGCGCTTGCGCGTAATCCGGCTTCAGCTCCAGCGCTTTCTGATAGGCCGCGAGCGCCCGCGCTGGATCGCCTTTTCGGCTCCGGATCACTCCCAGGTAGTAATGCCCCGTCGGCAATTCCGGACTTTCCTCCACCGACTGCTGGAACAGGGCCATCGCGTCATCCAGCTTCTGCGCCTTCAGCGCGTCCACACCCTGCAGAATCAGACTCTTCGATTGCGCGAGGCGCGTGCGGAAATCGTGCAGCCCTTTCAACTCCTGCAACTCGGCTTGCGCGGCCTTGGTTTGCCCTTGCGCGCGTAGGGCGATGCCCAGATTGTAATGTGCCTGCTCAAAATCCGGCTTCAACTCGACCGCGCGTTGGAATGCTGCTAGCGCGCCCGCCATGTCGCCATCGGACTTGAGTTCCATGCCGAGCTCGTACTGCGCCTGCGCATTTTTAGGATCGAGGTTGGCTGCCTTCCGAAACTCCACGAGAGCCGCTTTGTGATTTCCCTGCCGCCGCAGTGTCACGCCCAATCGCGAATACGACGCCGCCATCCGCGGATCGAGCTGAATCGCTTTCCGGAACAGAGCCGCCGCCGCGTCGAGATTTCCGAGCTGGCCTTCAGCCAGCCCCAGTTCGAAATGCGTATCGGCCGATGGCTTCGATTGGATCGCCCGCTGCAGTTCCGCCGCCGCCGCCGAAGGATTGTTCTGCTCCAGATAGATCCGCGCCAGGATACGCCGCGCGCCCGCATTTGCCGGATCTAGTTGCAGGGCCGTCTGTAACTCTTTGAAGGCTTCCGGCAGCTCGTGCAGATCATAGTGCGTCGCGCCCAGGCCGTAGTGCGCGTCCGCCCATTTAGGCCGCAGACGGGATGCGCTTTCGAACTCTTCGATCGCCGCCCGGTTGTCGCCCTTGTATTTCAGCGTG
This sequence comes from Bryobacteraceae bacterium, assembly GCA_035297145.1. Classification (GTDB taxonomy): domain Bacteria; phylum Acidobacteriota; class Terriglobia; order Bryobacterales; family Bryobacteraceae; genus QHXW01. The sequence goes on along the minus strand of DATGZN010000063.1, from coordinate 200,586 downwards.
AGCGCCAGGTTGTAATGGGTATCGGCGTCATTCGGCTCGATGGCCAGCGCTTTCCGGTAAGCCGCAATCGCCGCGTCCCAGGACTTCTGCCGTGCCAGCTCGACCGCTTGCTGGCGATAGGTGTCGGCCGTCTGCGCAATGAGAGGCGGGGTGATGAGCAGACCAAAGAGCAGGAGCAACAGCACTTCTACAGACTATCACCGGTGACCACGCGTGCAGGCCGATTGATTAGGCGTTGACCGACGTCGGTGTGCGGGGACCTGCGGCCTTTTGGGTTCGGCAGGAAAAGCCGCTGGCCTTCCGCCAGAACCGCGGCAGCCCCGCGCTACAGGAATACGCCGTTAACGTGCTCAATATGGTCGACGCACCTGTAGCACGGCTCTTTACCGCGTTGGTCTGGCTCGTCATGCTACCCTTATAGTTTCCAAGCTTCCCAACTCCTCAAGGTTCCGTCATGCGAAATGTTGTGATCGTGGGCTCGGGCTGTGCCGGTAATACGGCTGCGGTGTATGCGGCGCGCGCTAACCTAAAACCGCTGGTGGTGAAGGGCCATGAGCCCGGCGGGCAATTGTCGCTTACCACGCTGGTCGAGAACTTCCCGGGATTTCCGGAGGGCATCAACGGCCCGGATCTGGTGGAAAACATCCGCAAGCAGGCTGAGAATTTCGGCGCCGAGTACCTGCACGGCGTGGTCACAGAAGCCGATCTCTCCAAGCGCCCGTTTCGCCTGAACGTCGACGGCGAATGGGTCGAGACACGCACGCTCATCATCGCGTCGGGCGCGTCGGCACGCTGGCTGGGACTGCCCAACGAGCAGAAGCTGATCGGCCACGGCGTGAGCTCTTGCGCCACCTGCGACGGCTTCTTTTATCGCGGCAAGAAGATCATGGTGATCGGCGGCGGTGATTCGGCCATGGAAGAAGCCAACTTCCTGACGCGATTCGGCAGTGAAGTCACGGTGGTGCACCGGCGCGAGCAGTTCCGCGCCTCGAAGATCATGTTCGCCAGAGCCCAGCACAACCCCAAGATCAAATTCCTGACGAATACCGTGGTCGAGGACGTTCACGACGTGGATAAGAAAACCGTAACGCATGTGCGGCTGCGCAACACCGCGACCGGCGTCGTTTGGGAACAGGAAGTCGATGGATTCTTTGTTGCCATCGGCCACATTCCGAACACAGGAGTGTTCAAGGGCCAGATCGAGACCGATGCCGACGGCTATATCCTGTCCAAGGGCGGTGCGCGCACCAACATCCCCGGTGTATTTCATGCCGGCGACGTGCAGGATCGCGTTTACAAGCAGGCCATCACGGCGGCCGGCTTGGGCTGCATGGCGGCCATTGAAGCGGAGAAATTTCTGGAAGCGGAGGGAGCTTGATGATCGAACGAATCACGCCGCCGGGGGTTCCAACGCCGCGCGGCCCCTATTCTCCGGCGGTACTCGCTGGAGGCTTTATTTTCGTCGCCGGGCAAGGACCGATCGATGTGACCACCGACAAGATGTCCTACGGCGACATCCAGCACGAGACGCGCTTGGTACTCACCAACATCAAGCGGATTCTGGAGGGTTGCGGAGCCAGCATGGCGGATGTGGTGAAGTGCTCCGTCTTCCTCTCCGACGGCAAGGATTTCGGCGCTATGAATCAGGTCTACGCCGAGTTTTTCGGGAACGCCAAGCCGGCGCGTACCACTGTCGAAGCCAAGTTCGCCGACCCGAAGATGAAGGTCGAGATCGACTGCATCGCATATAAGCCGAAATAAGTATCCGGGAGCAGAGCGGAAATGCTCTCAACGCCCAGACGCTGAGAAAACCTTACCTAGTTTTTCGTGACGTCGTTTTTCACTACGCTTCCGCCTTTCATGACGAAGCTTACGTGATCGAGTACGGTGAGCGTTTGCAGGGGGTCGCCGGTAACGGCGATGAGGTCTGCGAATTTGCCAGCGGCGATCTGACCGACGTCTTTGGACCATCCCATCAACGCCGCGCCGGTGAGCGTCGCACTGCGGATGACGTCCACGTTCGGCATGCCTTCGTCATGCAGGCATACAGGTCCATCAGGCTGTTTTGTCCGTAAGTTTTGCCCGGAAAAGGGACCCAAAGGTCGGTACCGATCGCAATCTTGACGCCGATTTTCATAGCCTGCTGGAGCCGGCGCTTGGATTCCGGAGACCCGCCATTGTCTGGCATGTCGTTCGCAACCAAAAAGATTCCCTTGTCCTTCATTCGTTGTAGTTGCTGTTCCGTCGCCACGTATGCATGCTCGATGGAATCGGCGCCGGCATCAATCGCCGTCTGAATAGCATCTGGATCCATCGCGTGTACGGCGACCTTCAAATGCACGCGGTGAGCTTCCTCGATGACTGCCCGGGCGTCTACTGGATCCATATAGCGAAACTTCCACATGGGACCGGCGCCGGCATCCATGGCAATTTTGATCCAATCCACGCCGCCCGCGAGGTTTTCGCGGACCGCTCTGCGAGCGTCATCCGGCCCACTGACCTCCCTGTATTCCTGCTCTAAGATTGGTTTCGCCAAAGCTGGCTGCAGGTACATAGACTGGCCTCCCAGCGGAGTCAGCTTACGGCCGGAAGCCTGCAGCCTTGGCCCTTGAACCAGGCCGAGGTTGATGGCATCGCGCAGTGAGATGTCCCCGTCGACCCCCGAATGGCCCACGATGCGCACGGACGTGATTCCCGCCTCCAGGTCTTCCCTCAAGTTGTGGGCGCCAGTGAAAACACGCAACGTGGGGCTCATGAGAGCGATGGCCGTGGTGAGGCCTTCGCCTCCGCTCATGTGCGGGTCCATGGAAACGAACGGATGGGCATGACAATCGATAAGGCCGGGTAGCACGGTTGCCTGACTGAGATCGATGTTGATCGCGTCCTTTGGCGCGTGCGCCTGCACCTGATCCCATGGCCCGACCTCTTTGATGCGTCCGCCCTCGGTCAGAATGGATTGATGGTCCAGGTATTTGCCGCTCGTGACATCCAGGATTCGGCCGGTTTTGATCAGCGTCGGAGCCGGTGACGCGTGTTGAAAGTGAAACTGTGAATACTGCCCGAAAGCCACGGCGGGCAGTGTGAAGAGAACAAGAGCCAGGGATTGGCGCATGGCGGTGTGACGTTGAGAGGGTATGATCCGTTATGCGTATCCCACGCTTTTACACTTGACCTGTCTACAGCTTCAGGGTTCATAGTGGGAACTGGCCGATGTGGACGGTTACTCAGTTGGCGCGGCGCTGCGGTTTGAGCCGTAGCACCCTTCTCTATTACGAATCGATCGGGTTACTCAAGCCAGCAGCGCGGAGCGGATCAAACTACCGGCGCTACGGCGAGCAGGACCTGCAGCGTCTCGAGCAGATCTGCCTGTATCGCGATGCGGGGCTGAAGCTGGCAGACGTCCGGTCGATTGTAACCCGGACAGGCGGTGATGCAGAGGCGATTCTCGATCACAGGCTGGTGGAATTGCACGCGGAAATTGAGAAGTTGCGCGATCACCAGCGGGCCATCCTGCGGCTGATGCAAAACAAGAACGCATTCAGAAAGGCGAAGATCATGACGAAAGATAGATGGGTTGCGATTATGAAAGCGTCGGGTTTCTCGGAATCCGACATGCACGGGTGGCACGTTGAGTTCGAAAAGTCGGCGCCGGACGATCACCAGCAGTTTCTCGAATTTCTGCACATACCGCAGGAGGAGGTGCGCTCGATCCGGGAATGGAGCCGGAAAGCACAAGCCTAAGCCGACCCCCCTTGACTTGGGCGGCGTTTTTCTTTACCTATATACCGCAAGGGGGGAAACCTATGTCCGGTATTTCTCCGTTAACGTGGCTTCTCTTCGCTTGGGGGGCGGTCACTGCGGCGTTTGTGGTACTCATGATCTACCGCTCGCTGATCACGATGCGCGAGGATGACCAGTTATTCCTCGATTCGGCGCAGAAGGCTGCAGCGGCCGAGCAGTTGGAGATCCAGAACAAGCTGAGCCGGATCCGACCGTATACCAAAGGACTGGGATACGCTTCGGCATGCCTGGCGGTAGGGGTTGTGGGGGTGTGGATTTATCAGGCGATGACACGGTTTAACGCCACTCCTTAGAATGCGCACGGGGCTCCGGATTGTCCGGCCGGCCAGCGGGACGGACCGTTGGTAATCTGGCGGGTGTTGTGTTGTCTCCTGCTGGCCGGACCCGTGCCAGCGCAGTCGCTGCGCGTCTTATCGGAGTTTCAAAGGGTGGATCCGTTCGGTGACGTGGTAGCGGTCGACCGGACTTCGCCGTCGCGTGAGATCCTGTCGCCTGGCGTAGCGCGCAACGCTTTTGCGTCGTTTCACATCGCTGCCACCGTGCCCGAGCGAGAGCCCTTCTTCGTTTACGTTGAAACCAATCCTCCGGACGTGTTTCGGATCTCACTTTACAAAGAGCTGTATGTGAAGACGGAGGCGGGCTGGATTCCGGATGTGTTGGAGCCGATGAAGCAGCCCATTTTCGACACGTTGCCGTACTTCCCGTTGCCGATTGCCGGCCAGACTACGTCGAGTTATTGGATGGACATCTGGGTCCCGGCTGACGCGGCTGTCGAGCGCGTGCGGCTGGAGGTGCTGATGAAGATCGGGCGCGGCTGGGTCATGTATCCGATGGAGGTGCGTGTGATGCCGGCGGTGGCGCCGGCCATTCAAGAACGGCAAGCAGCGCTGCCTCCCGCAACCGCGCGCGCCGATGCGGCCGTATACGGACCGTTCCGTAACTTTCTCTGCAATGCACACGAACCCGCGAGGAAGGAACGTCTGAGCGTGCGCCGGCTGATCCATCGCAACGCGGAGCAGGATCTGGCGCTGGCGCGTGCGCTTGAAGGCCGCGGGGGTGACTTGCGTGCGGAGCTGCTGCATCGCGCGGGTGCGGTGGATAAAAAGCAATGGTGCCAATCGCCGCCGGTCGCCGAGCCTTCGGAAGCGGAGTGGTTTCTGCGCGTGCGCGACGCCATTTACCGCAAAGCAGGACCAGCGCCCGACTAGTCAATCCATAAATAGATGAAAACACAGGTATTATTTCTCTTGCATAATATTGCTTATTGCGATATAAAAATAGCAATCAGAGATTATGAGACTGGGCCAAAAGATCCGGTATCTGCGGGAAATGGAGGGCGCGCTGCGCGGTTTAGGCCGCGAGATGACCCAGCAACAGGTAGTTCGCGCCATTCAGAAAGAGTCGCGCGCGAGCATCAGCCAGGCGTACTTGTCGCAGATCGAGAATGGCGTGCGGCCGCACCTGACCAACAATACGCGCATGCTGCTGGCGAAGTTTTTCAAGGTGCACCCGGGATATCTGGTGGACGACCCGGAGGGATTTCAAACCGAGCTGATCTCGGACGTCGGTGCGCTCGAAGACAAGCTGGATCTGTGGCTGATTTCTGGCGCCGAGCGTTTTCGCGGCGACCCGGAAGTGAGCCAGGCGCTGTTACACGTGGCGCGTCATGCGGAGTCGCGAAAGTGCCTGGTGCTGCTGGATTCGATTCTCGAAACGCCGGGGCTCGCGGACCGGCTGTTTGAAGTGCTGCACCCAGGGGCGCGGAACAGGAGCCAAACAACATGACGTGGGCGAACGTCTATCTGGTCTGTTTTCTGGTGGGTTTCTTCTTGAGTGTGCTGTCGGCGCTGACGGGCAGCACCCACCTGCATATTCACGTGCCGCATCTGGACCTGCACCACGGCCTGCCGCATGTGCATGTGGGACATACAAATGGTGGCGGCAGCTCGGAAGTGTCCTTTATCAATTTCGGCACTATTGCGGCGTTTCTGGCGTGGTTCGGCGGCACAGGCTACCTGCTGACCGAGTACTCGGCGCTTTGGTTCGTCACGGCGCTGGCGTTGTCGGTGGGCAGCGGGATCGGCGGAGCAGCGCTGGTCTTCTGGTTCCTGGCGAAGTTTCTGGTGGCGCATGAGCGCCCGCTCGATCCGGAAGATTACCGTATGGTGGGGGTGGTGGGTAAGGTAAGCAGCACCATCCGGCCTGAGGGTACAGGGGAAATTATTTTTACGCAGGAGGGCGTGCGGCGGGGAGTGGCGGCGCGGAGTGAGGACGGTTCGGAACTGGCGGTGGGGACGGAAGTCGCGGTGGAGCGCTATGAAAATGCGATCGCGTACGTAAAGCGCTGGGACGATTTGGCGTCGGACCCTAGCGCAAGCTGGCGCCGCAAGTATGCTGCTGCCGCGGGAGCGCCGCCGGAGGAATCTCAGCCGCTGGCCAACAGCATTGTTTCCCACTACCGCGTGTTGGACAAGCTGGGAGACGGCGGCATGGGCGTGGTTTACCGTGCCGAAGACACGCGGCTGGGCCGCACGGTGGCGTTGAAGTTCCTGACGCGGCCGCACCTGCGCGATGCATCCGCATTGGAGCGGTTCGAGCGCGAGGCACGGGCGGCTTCGGCCTTGAACCATCCCAACATCTGCACACTATACGACGTGGGCGAATCTCCCTGCGGGCCGTTTCTGGCCATGGAGTACCTGGAGGGCGTGAGCCTTCGCGACAGGATCGATGGCAAGCCAATGGCGGTCTCCGAGCTCCTCCATGTAGGCATTCAGATCGCCGAGGGGCTGGAGGCGGCGCACGCGGCGGGAATCGTACACCGGGACATCAAGCCGGCCAACGTGTTTCTGACTGCACGCGGGCAGGTGAAGATTCTGGACTTCGGACTCGCCAAGGTGAATGCGGGCCAGAGGCCGGCCGGAGAGCGCACGGCAGCCACGGTCGAGATTACGAGTTCCGGCGCCACTTTGGGAACGGTCGCATACATGTCGCCAGAACAGGCAAAAGGTGAAGAGATCGATGCACGCACGGACCTGTTTTCTTTCGGCGTGGTGTTGTACGAGATGTCGACAGGCGTGCGGCCATTTGAAGGGACCACATCGGCGGTGGTGTTTGACGCCATCCTCAACAAGGCGCCGGTCCCGCCCGCGCGACTACGGCCCGCGGTGCCTGCGGAACTGAGCCGGATTATCGAGCATGCGCTCGATAAAGACCGGGAGCGCAGATACGGCTCCGCCACGGAGATGGTTTTCGACTTGGAGAAGCTGCAAGAAGGGATGGAATCGTCCGCGGCGGTGTAAATGGGACGAAGGATTTCGAGGCCAGGAGGGTCTTGAAGTAGAGAGGCGAGGCTGAGGCCCCGCCCAAAAGTGAGGAAAACATATGCTGCATATCGGAGCGGGAGGCTGGGTAATTATAGGGCTGATGTTGCTCAGCGTGTTTTTTTTGGCGAGTGCGTTTGCGAGGCTGTTTCGTAAGGCCGGCCCGCACGAAGCGCTAGTGGTGTACGGCTTTCGAGGGACGCGCATCGTGAAGGGCCGGGGGACAGTGATTTTTCCCATGATCGAAAACTGCCGGTGGCTGTCGCTCGAACTTATGTCGTTCGATGTGGCGCCGCAGCAGGATTTGTACACCAGGCAAGGGGTAGCGGTGACAGTCGAGGCTGTCGCGCAGATCAAAGTTAAGAGCGATCCGGAATCGATTCTCACGGCGGCCGAGCAGTTTTTGACCAAGTCGCCTCAAGAGCGCGACGGGTTGATCCGCTTGGTGATGGAAGGCCATTTGCGAGGGATTATCGGGCAGTTGACGGTCGAAGAGATCGTCAAGCAACCGGAGATGGTGGGTGAGCGCATGCGATCCACGTGCGCGGCCGACGTGAACAAGATGGGGTTGGAGGTGGTTTCGTTCACCATCAAGGAAGTCCGCGACAAGAACGAGTACATCACCAACATGGGCAAGCCGGACGTGGCGCGCATCAAGCGCGATGCGGATGTGGCGGCGGCGGAAGCCTCGCGCGATACGGCAGTGGCGACGGCGGCGGCCCAGCTAGCCGCGGCGGTCGCGACCGCCGAAGCCGACCAGAAGCGCATCGAGGCGCAGACGGCTTCGCAGGCCAAGCAGGCTGAGGCGCAGCGCGATCTCGAGGTCAAGAAGGCGGCCTACCAGGAATCGGTCAAAAAGCAGCAGGCCCAAGCCGACAAGGCTTACGAGATTCAGACTAACGTCATGCAGCAGCAGGTGATTACCGAGCAGGTCAAAGTCCAGCAAGTGGAAAAAGAGCAGCAGATCAAGGTGCAGGACGCCGAAATTCAGCGCCGCGAGCGTGAGCTGGTGGCGACGGTGCTGAAGCCGGCCGAAGTCGAGCGGCAGCGCATCGAGACACTGGCCGCCGCCGAGAAGCAGCGGCTGACTGCCGAGGCCGAGGGCCATGCCAGCGCCATACGCGCCCAGGGTGAGGCCGAAGCCGAGATCATCTTCAAGAAAGGTGACGCCGAGGCTCGGGCCATGAGTGTGAAGGCGGAGGCGTATCAGGAATACAACCAGGCGGCGGTGGTCGATAAGCTCTTCACCAATATGCCGGAGATCGTGAAAGCGCTGGCCGCGCCGTTGGCCAACGTCGACAAGATCACGATTGTTTCTACGGGGAACGGCGATTCGGCCGGCATGAACAAGATCACCGGCGACATCACCAAGATGGCGGCGCAAATACCGGCGCTGTTCGAAACGCTCTCGGGCATGCAGATGTCGGAGCTATGGGGCAAAGTCCGGTCGATCGGGGACAAGACACCGCGCGCCGATGGGGGCGACGCGAAAAAATAAGGCAAGAGGCAAAGGGCAAAAGGCAAAAGTTGGAAGGAGATTTTTATGGCACTACTGGAAAGAGTCTCAACACTGGTTCGGGCAAATCTCAACGACCTGATCGATAAGGCCGAGGAGCCCGAAAAAATGATCAAGCAGGTCATCCTGGACATGCAGAACCAGTTGATGCAGGTGAAGACGCAGGTGGCGATCTCCATCGCCGACCAGCACCTGCTGGAAAAGAAGCAGGCTGACAACCACGACAAGCACGCCGAGTGGATGCGCAAGGCGGAGCTGGCCGTGGACAAGAAGCAGGACGACCTGGCGCGGGCGGCGCTGGAGCGCGCGATGAGCTATCAACAAATGGCCGGGAGCTTCGATCAGCAGATCGCCGACCAGAGGACGCAGGTAGAGAATCTGAAATCGGCTTTGCGGCAACTGGAGCAGAAACTGGTTGAAGCGCAGGCCAAGAGTGATGTGCTGGTGGCGCAACACCGCCGTTCCCGGGCGTTGGGCAAGGCCAGTGACGCGCGGCTGGCCATGGGTGACGGGTCGAGCGCGGCCGCTTTCGATCGCATGGAGCGCAAGGTGATGCATTCCGAAGCCGTGAGCCAGGCGAAATCGGAGATGGGAGCCGACAATGTGGAGGACCGTTTGGCGGCGCTCGAGAAAGAGGACAAGATCGACAAACTGCTGGCCGAGATCAAGACGCGCCGCGGCGTCGCGTAAAGCCATGCTCAAGCGCTTCCACTTTGACTCGCCGATAGAGGTGTACCGGGCGGATGCGGCCGTCTTATGGTGCTTCGACGACCGCATCACGCTCGTGGTGCAAAAGTTCCTAAAGCGGATCAGTGCTCGGCATGTAGACACTATCCGGATCGCGGGAGGCGCCATGGCACTCGCGTCGCCAAAGGATAACTTCGAGCAGGGTTTCGTTATCGAGCAACTTCGTCTGTCGCGGAAGCTGCACCAGACCGAACGTGTGATCCTGGTCGCTCATCGCGATTGCGGCGCGTATGGAGGCTCGGCGAGATTTCAGGGAGATGCGGAAGCCGAGGTGTCCTTTCATCGTGCGGAACTGGCACGGGCCGCGGAGGTGATCCGGACGGCGCTGCCGGAGGTCACGGTTGAGCACTACTTCGCGGACTTTGACGGCGTGTGGGAAGTGGAAGCGGCGCGCTCAGCGGGCGCCGATTAGCTTTCGCACCTCTTCCAACTGGCCGCCGATCTCGTTCAGACGCTTCATCACTTCGGCGTGTTGGCGCTCGTGCGGGCGGGGTTCTTTGGGTTCAAAGTAGAATGCGCCGCCGGGCTCGAGAATGCAGTGGTGGATCTCGTCGAGCGAGCCAAAGCCCTGGCGGTGGGCGACCGTCAGCAACTCGGACTCCGTCAGCAACTCCTTCGCCAGCCCATCCTGGCACACGCATCCATCTTCAATGAGGCATATCGGAGTGCCTTCCAGCATCTCGTCCAGCCGGCGGTGCTTAAATAGAAACCGCACCACCAGGTAATTCACACCAAATAGCGCGAACGCGCCGATTAAGCCGCCGGAAACCGAATTATCGTCACCGATAATGGCATTCTGCACGGTGTTGGAGACCGAAAGCAGCACCACCAGGTCGAAGGGGTTGAGCTGAGCTAGCTCGCGCTTGCCGAAGATGCGCAGCATGATCACGAGAAATGCGTAGACGATCACTGGGCGCAGGATTTTCTCTGCGACCGGCAGATTAAGCGCGAACATATGGTTCCACATTTTTTTATCTCCACAGGAAATCATACGGTAAGACAGGGATATTATAGGTACGAGCCGTTCGGCTGGCATCCATGGATTGCGATCACGCGCGTGGCGGATTGAGGGCGGCGTGAGCATTCACCCGGCCGCGTTGTTGACGGCGTGTATGCTCGCCCTCCAGGTTCCGCCAACGAAACCAACCAAGCTCATGCATACGAATCGCCTGATACACGAGAAGAGCCCGTACCTGCTGCAGCACGCGCACAACCCGGTGGACTGGTACGCCTGGGGGCCGGAAGCGTTTGAGGCCGCGCGCAAGCAAGATAAGCCGATTTTTCTTTCCATCGGCTACTCCACCTGCCACTGGTGCCACGTCATGGAGCGCGAGTCGTTCGAAAACGAACAGATCGCGGCCATTCTGAACAAGTATTTCGTGGCCATCAAAGTCGATCGCGAGGAGCGCCCGGACGTGGACCGGATCTACATGGCATATGTGCAGGCGAGCACGGGGGGCGGCGGATGGCCGATGTCGGTATGGCTGACGCCGGACCTGAAGCCATTCCTGGGCGGGACATATTTTCCGCCCGAAAATCGTTACGGCCGCGCGGGATTCCCAGCGCTACTCGAGCGCGTGGCCGAGGCCTGGCGCTCGGATCGCGAGAAAATTGTGCAATCGAGCGCCGAGGTGCTGGCGCATCTGGAGCAGGCGGCGGAGGTAACACCGGCGGGAGGGCTCGATCCTAACGCGCTGCAGGCCGGTTTTCTGCAATTCCGGCGATCTTTCGATTCCACGCTGGGAGGGTTCGGGGCTGCGCCTAAGTTTCCCCGGCCCGTGACGCACAATTTTCTACTGCGCTATTCCGTGCGTGCCCACAATGACGAGGCGCGCGACATGGTGCTGGCCACGCTGCGGGCCATGGCGAAGGGCGGAATGCACGATCAGTTAGGCGGCGGATTTCATCGTTACTCGGTGGATGAACGCTGGTTCGTTCCGCACTTCGAAAAGATGCTCTACGATCAGGCGCAGCTGGCAATTTCTTACCTGGAGGCTTACCAGATCACGCACGACGCTCTCTTCGCCGGCGTGGCGCGGCGGATCTTCGACTACGTGCTGCGCGATATGACCGACAAAGACGGCGGCTTCTATTCGGCTGAAGATGCGGACAGCGTGATCGATCCCGCCAAGCCAGAAGTGAAGGGCGAAGGCGCGTACTACGTCTGGACGCACGCGGAGATCGAGCAAGCGGTCGGAGAGCCGGCGGCCTCGTGGTTTTCGTACCGGTATGGCATTGGGCCTCACGGCAATGTGGAAAGCGATCCGCATGATGAGTTCGCCGGGAAGAACATTCTGTTTGTAGCCCACACCGTGGAAGAGACGGCGCAACGGTTTTCGATGCCCGTCGCGGCTGTGGAGCACGGGCTTGCCGATGCCATAGGAAAGTTGCTGGCAGTAAGGTCGAAGCGTGTGCGCCCGCATCTGGATGATAAAGTGCTGACCGCCTGGAACGGCCTGATGATTTCGGCGCTTGCCAAGGGCGGCGCAATTCTGTCCGAACCACGCTATTCGGCTGCCGCCAAGCGAGCCGCGGAATTCATCCTGAGCCGGATGTATGACGCAAAAACCGGTTTGCTGTTACGCCGATACCGGCAGCAGGACGCGGCCATTCCGGGTTTTCTGGACGACTACGCGCTCTTCACCCAGGCGCTGCTCGATTTGTACGAAACCCAGTTTGATGTTCGCTACCTCGAAACCGCCATGAAACTGGCCGCGAAACAGAGCGAGTTGTTTGAAGATCGCCAGCATGGCGGATTCTTCAGCACTCCGCCGGGTGACTCCAGCCTGTTGATACGTATGAAGGATGATTACGATGGCGCGGAGCCGGCCGGGAATTCGGTGGCTGCGTTGAATCTCCTGCGCCTCGCCCAGATGACGGATCGCCAGGACCTGCGTGAGTCCGGGGAGCGCACGCTGCGGGCGTTTGCGTCGCGCATCAACGGCATGCCCTCGGGCGTGCCACAAATGCTGGTGGCGTACCAGTTCAGCCTTTCGAAACCGAAGCAGATCATTCTGGTGGGCGACCCTTCCACGGCGGAAGCGCGCGCAATGTTGCACGTGTTGCACGAGAGATTCGTGCCGGAGCGCATCATTTTGTTTGTGGACGAGGCGTCGCGCAAGACACTCGCCGGCTATCTTCCAGTCATCGAAACCATGACTGCAAATCACGGCAAGACTACGGCATATGTGTGCGAAAACTACACATGCAAGCTGCCCACAGCGGACCCGGCCAAGTTCGCCGAGTTGCTACAATAACAGCTCAAACCCAAATTCAGGAGACAAACATGGAGAGACCAGGAGCGACCACGATGCGGGGAAACCCGCTAACTCTGATTGGCCCCGAGCTGAAGACCGGCGATTCGGCTCCGGATTTCAAACTGGTAGACAACAGCCTCAAGAACGTCTCGCTGGCCGACACCGGACGCAACGTGCGCATCATCAGCGTGGTGCCTTCGCTGGACACGCCAGTTTGCGACGCGCAGACCAAGCGCTTCAACGAAGAGGCGGCTAAGCTGCCGGGCGTGGATATTCTAACCGTTAGCATGGACCTGCCGTTCGCGCAAAAACGCTGGTGTGGAGCGTTCGGCGTGGACAAGGTCAGGATGCTGTCGGATCATCGAGACGGATCATTTGGCACCAACTACGGAACGCTGATCAAGGATCTGCGGATTGAGAGCCGGGCGATTTTTGTGCTGGACCAGAAGAACACCATCCGGCACGCCGAGTACGTCAAAGAGGTGGCCGACTTCCCCAACTACGACACCGCGCTCGCGGCTGCCCGGGCCGCCGCGTCGGCTGCTTCGGCATAAGCCGGGACCCGGGGCGCACGAATCCGGCCGCCTAGCTTCGACCCAGGATTTCAACTGAACCACAGCGAAACACCGCCGGTCTCCTCACGCGAAAACCGCGCGCCGAGCGTGGGTGGTGGAGTATTGGACCGCGCCGCCGGGAGCCCTATCGTGCGCGGTGGTCTGGCCCTCAGTGCGGGCCTGATTGCCGGAAACCTGCTCGGCTTCTTCCGAGTGGCGTTGACCGCGTATTTGCTGGGCACGCACAGCACGGCGGATGCACTGGCTGTCGCCATCGGGCCGATCGATACCCTCAACTCGGTGCTGATCAATACCATGATTTTCGCTTTCGTCCCCATGCTTACCGAGTGCGAGGGAGCCAAGCGCACAGCGCTGTTTCGCAAACTGAACCAGGTGTTTGTGCGGATTTTCGGTGGGCTGGCGGTGTTCATCATCCTGGCGGCGCCGGCGCTGATTCGCGTGCTCGCGCCGGGACTGGACGCGGCATACGTAGGCACGGCTGTCACCATTCTGCGGATTGCAGCGGTCTCCTCTCTGCCGGCGGGAACCGCCGCGCTGTACGTGGCGTTCCTGTACACGCACCGGCGCTTTGCGGCGACGGCATTTTACCAAGCCTCGCTCAATGTGTTTACGATTGCCTGCGCACTCGGGCTCTGGCGGTTGGTAGGTGTTTACGGATTCGCCATCGGTTACGCGGCCGGGGCGTGGGTGCAACTGGCGATTGTGTATTTTGCGAGCCGCTCCAGTTTGGCTGAGGGCGACGCGCCGGAACCCGACATGAACTGGCGCGCGTTGCTGGCCAGACCAGGCTCCTTCATGGTGTACGCCGCGGCACTTGGTCTGAACGTGATCATTACGAGAGCCTATGCGACGCACACCGGCCCGGGGATGGCGGCGGCGTTCGACTACAGCATGCGGTGTCTGAATGTGCCGCTCGCGTATCTCATCAATCCGGTTTCCAACTCATTGCTCCCGGAGATCGCTCGCTTGCGGAGCCGCTTCCAATTGCGCCAAGCGTTCCATCTGATCGACAAGACCATCGCTCTAGTCGCATTGGTGGCGGTGGTGGGGTGTGCGGTGGGCATCGCGTTTCGCGGGCCGCTGATCGCACTGTTGTTCCAGCGCGGCAACTTCACGGCACAATCCACGCGCGTGGTGGCAGCAGTCTTTCTTGGATTCGCGCCGAGCCTCATCGGATGGAGCCTGCTGGAGCTGTTGTCGCGCGCTTTGTTCGCACTGGATCGTCCCGGGCTGCCGCTCGGCGCGGTGGCCATACCTGCGATTTTCAATCTCGGGTTTGTATGGCTGCTTCGTTCGCCGGATCCGCAATGGATTGGCTTGGGAGCGTCGTTAGGGTTTTTGATCGCCTTCTTACTGCTATTTGCTCTAGTCTGGATGAATCGCCGCCGATGGTTGGAACTGGCAGGAAACTCGCGGCCCGCGCTCGAAACGGTCTGACGCTCACGCCGTCAGGCGGCCAGATCCACCACGTCGAAATGGAAGCGCTCCGGCGGAAACAATACAGGTGAATCCTGCGCGAGATGCGCCCAAGTCTGGTAAGCGCTGCTAGTGACGCTGGCATTCAGATAGAACAGAAACTGGTTCGAGAAGCAATCGATCGGCGGTGGCTGGCGGAAAGTGAGCCGCAAGCCCACGGCATTCTCCAAGCCGACGCCGTGAGTGGGCACCGACTTTTCCAGCAGCAGGCTGACAAAACTGCTGCGGCCGGCATGGGGCCAAACATCCGCGTGCAGCAAGTGACGCAAGCCGTCACACGCCTCGAAGGTGATCTCGCACTGCCGGACCCATTCCAAAATCGAATCGCCCCACTGCCAATGGGAGACCAGGCGCAGATACTGATCCGCGAGATTCAGGGCCAGATCGAACTTGCGCTGCTCGAGGACACTTTCCTCACCGGGCGCGTCGCCAAGAATGTCCTCGTCTTCGACGATCCCAGCCGCCATGTCCACCACTTCGGAAAGCGGCGTGCCATCCTGGGCGCCGTGCACCAGCAGCGGCGGCAATTCGTGAGTCCCGCTGCCGGGGATGTCGATGTATCGTCGGTCTCCCATAAAACCGCCTCTACCTACTCTTATCGACGCAAACGCGATACTGTTCTGTTTCATTATGTAGCACGAAATGTGCCACACCGCCGTAAGCAAAATCATATTGGTCCCATAACCAATTGCTATGGAAGGGTTAACCCGGGATTGGGCCAATCCGTCGGCGGGGCTCTAACCTTTGTTATCATCACGAGTTCATGGCCGAATATTCCATAGGAGTGGATTTGGGCGGTACGAATCTGCGCGCCGCGGCGATCACACGGGCAGGCAAGATCCTGGAAAAGATTTCTGTCCCCACCAATCCCTCGCTGGGCCGGGAGTCCCTACTGCGCGAAATGGTCGCCGGCATAGCAGACCTGCGATCGCGCTGGGGTACGGACGGGCTGGCCGGGATCGGGTTGGGAATTCCGGGCTTCATTCTGCTCAAGGAAGGCGTAATCCGCAACTCGAATAACCTCGCGTGCATCGAGGATTTTCCGTTTCGCGATGAGATGGAGCGCCGGCTCCAGACCAAAGTGGTCCTGGAGAATGATGCCAATGCCGCCGCCTTGGGAGAGAAGTGGATGGGTGCAGGGCGCGACGTGGATGACCTGGTGCTGTTCACCTTGGGTACTGGCATCGGTGGCGGCATCATTTCCGGTGGCAAGGTGCTGCACGGTTTTCTGGGGATGGCGGGAGAGCTCGGTCATCTGACGGTGGTCCCCAACGGGCTTCCGTGCGGCTGCGGCAATCACGGCTGCGTCGAGAAGCACGCTTCCGCCACCGCCATCACCGTAATGGCACGCTTGATGGGGTTGGGTGAGGACCTCAGCTCCGCGGATGTCTATAAACTTGCCGCGGACGGAAACGAACATGCCCGGATCATCTTCCGGAGCATGGGGGAGGCGCTGGGCATTACGCTGGCCATGGTGGTGAACATCTTTAATTTTCCCCTATACCTTTTAAGCGGAGGCGTGCTCGCCGCTTGGGATTTCTTCGCTCCCGCAATGCTGGAGGAGGCGCGGAGCCGCTCCTTCACCTTTCGCAACACGAACACCCGTGTCGAGAAGGCCGTGCTGGGAAATGAGGCGGGGCTGTATGGCGCGGGCTACCTCCCGTGGGCTGAACCCGATCTAAAAAATGTGGCTGGGAATTGACGTTGGAACTGGCGGTACGCGCGCGCTGGTTGTAGACGAGCGCGGGACCATTCGTGCGGGCTTTACGGCGCCGCATGAAGACATGCGCATGGAGCGGCCGCTGTGGGCTGAGCAGCGGCCCGATAACTGGTGGGAAGCGGCCATCCAAGCGATCCGCGGAGCTCTGGCGGAGGCCCATATCACCGGTCGCGACGTGCGCGGCGTGGGTCTCTCCGGCCAGATGCACGGCCTGGTCATCCTGGATCGGGAAAACAAGGTGATCCGGCCGGCGCTCATCTGGTGCGATCAGCGCAGCCAGCCGCAAGTGGATGCCATCAACCGCACCGTCGGAACGGCCAACATACTCTCCTACACGGCCAATCCTGTGCTCACCGGCTTTACCTTGCCCAAGCTCTTATGGGTGCGTGACAACGAGCCGGATCTCTATGAGCGCGTCAGCAAGATGCTGCTGCCGAAGGACTACGTGCGGTACCGGCTCACCGGCGAGTTCGCGACCGAGGTATCGGATGCGTCCGGCACGGCCCTGTTCGACGTGGCGCGGCGCGAATGGTCGGCGCAGATGATCGAAGCGCTCGGCCTCGACAGCGCCATTCTACCCAGGTGTTGCGAATCGATCGAAATCACCGGCACGATCAGTGCTTCCGCAGCGGGATTGACAGGACTGGCTGCCGGCACGCCGGTGGTGGGCGGCGGCGGCGATCAGGCGTCGAGCGCGGTTGGGAACGGCATCGTCGAGTCGGGCATCGTCTCCTGTACGCTTGGCACCTCCGGCGTGGTGTTTGCGCACATGGATCAGGTGGCGTACGATCCTTCAGGACGGATCCATACGTTTTGCCACGCTGTTCCCGGTAAGTGGCACGTGATGGGTGTGACACAGGCCGCGGGTCTCAGCCTGCAATGGTTCCGCGACCAGCTTGCGCCGGGAATCGGCTACAACGCGCTCACCGCTGAGGCCGCGAAGTCGCCACCGGGAGCGCAGGGTCTGTTCTGGCTGCCATACCTGATGGGAGAGCGCACACCCCATCTGGACGCGACGGCTCGCGGTGGATGGATCGGACTGACCGCGAAGCACACGCGGGCCGATCTGATCCGCTCCGTGATCGAAGGCGTTTCTTACAGCCAAAAGGACTGCCTCGACATTATCGAGCGGCTTGGCGTGATAGTGAACTCGGTGCGCGTCTCGGGAGGCGGCGGAAAAAGCCCGTTCTGGCGCCAGGTGCTGGCCGATGTAATGGCGAAACCTGTGGTGACGCTCGAGACCCAGGAAGGATCGGCTTACGGAGCGGCGCTGCTCGCATTGGTCGGCACGGGCGTCTACACTTCCGTTCCCGAAGTCTGCCGCCAAGTCATACGGGAAACGGACGCGGTCATGCCGAGTGGCGCGGAATCGAACTTTTATCAGGACGGCCACTCACTCTACGCGTCACTGTATCCAGCCCTAAAGCCCATCTTTCAGCGCATTGCGCGCATGTGACCGGATCGCGCATCACGCGGTGCTATATCTTGTGAGGGACCGTACATCAATGTGACAAAAACATTTGGGCTCGAAAAACAAAATATGCAAATCAAAGGGCAATAATATACTTTACATACCTTGCCCTAAGGCGCTAGCTTTTTGGGTGGCGTGACGGGCCGTACTGTTAACTCTCAGTGGCGTATTGATCTAGGCCTTAGACCGATGTGCAATTCTATTTCAACATGTGTAAGTCCGATTCTCATACCGTTTGGACTGTCTTGTAATGGCCGTACATCTGCCTCGATTCCAGCGGCCTCAAGTGTTTTTTGTAGTATCCCAGAACGCCAGTTGTCTGGAGCCGCATATATATGCAATCCCTCGGGGAGACGCCCGCCAGATGGGGAGATGGAGCCAATATGGATGGCCCAACCCGGACTTAACGCATCAGCAAGTTGCTCAGCATATTCTGAACCCTCGCCATCTCCCATAATCGCCATAATTTGGACGAGGGCCGTTGGAAACGCCGGCACAAGTTGTTCCTTGATTTTCCGCCGCTGCTCTGGGGTTATGCTTCGCCATTCTAATTGTCGCTGGATATTGACCCGTGCGATGCGTTCATCTTCTGCCGACTTGTTTAGTCGAGACGCTTCTTTTTCGCCAGCGGCTGCACGCTCCTTGGCTTCTCCAGCCTGCCTATTTGCTTCTCCAGCGATTGTTAGCGCTGATATTGTTTGGCTATATGAATATGAGAGTTCCCGGTCGGAAAGTTCATCAACACGCGTACTATACGGCAACGCGCAAAATTCTAGGGCAATAGCCATGCCGAACCATACTAGGGAGTTGGTCTTTAGAAGTGATTTAAGGCTAACCGTGCCTCTGTACGCGGGTAAAGAAAACGCGAACGCGTGCCCTTGGATGCTAAAGACAGCGTTGCGACCGTTCCATCCAGGCTTCCAAACTAATCCGTCCCAATGTTCCATCAGGTGTAGCGCCACGTCACAAGCCACAACGCCGACGAAAAACAGTATCGAAAGCCATTCTAGAAATCTATGGACAGCCCGAGCCGTTTCCAAAGAGTCCGCCGAAAATACATATACGATGGATCTCACAAGAGCCATCTTGTTATCAATTATTTTCTGCGGTAGATTGTATCGCTATCTGAAGGAAGATGGTAAGTGATATATCAGGTAGATCGACGGCGGCGTTTTGCCAGCTTTCTTCCCGGCGCGTGTGGATCGCCTTTCCTTGGCGACTCCTTTTCGGCCCGCTCAACCAACGCATCCAACTCTGCTTCGGCACAGTGAGCACACCTTTCATGACAGCTTTGAAGTGCGCAAATTCCGCTGTCGCTTCGAACTTTCGAGGCTGCATAACCTCCTATGCTGGCTCAGCGCTTTCCACGTTTCTGTCGCTTGCTTGCCCTTCAACTGTAGGCGTCCTCAGTTTTCCCGGTGAGCTCATTGTACGTCACGCGGCGACCAACGATTTGCTGCATGACAGTGGTGAAGCCGTCGGTGCTGCGCCCGATCTTTCAGCGCATTGCGCGGATGTGACCGGGTCGCGCGCATCACGCGGTGCTATATCTAGTGCGGGACTGTATATCGATGTGAAAAAGCCATTTGCGCTCGAAAAACAAAATTTGCAAAACAAAGCCAATCCCATTTCCGGACACTCGACCGCTTCGCCTCTAGTCCCTGCGTTACGGAATGCTATTCTGGTTCTGGCGAAACGACAAGGAACGAAACTGTGGATTTGAATCTCGACACGCTCAAGCGCGAAATCATCGATTACCTGGACAAATCCGGATTCGCCGTCTTTCACAGCCACCCGGGCGGACTGGAAGGTTTGCCGATGGTCACTTGGGATACGGAACGCTATCCTGATTACCAGATCTTCCTGGAAACCGCGCGGCAGGTGGGCTGCAAGATGGTTCTTTTCGCGTCGCGCGACTTCGACGCGGCGGAGGTCGAGGAGGCGCTCGAGCAACTGGAAGACAGCGACATCGCGACGGAGGACCGGCGGGAGCTGGAGCGGCGGATTCGTGCGGTCCGGACCTACGAAGGCGTTACCTGCTCCCTGGAGCTGGCTTTCGATCACCACGCGCGCATGTTTGTTTACGAGCTGCGCCCCGACTGGTACGAAGAGTTCATCGCCGTTTGCGAAGAAATCACCAGCCACTTGCCCGCCGACGAGGAAGAGGATGACGGATCGCTCGGCGGGTTTTATTCGAAAAACTGAACTGCCCGCATGGCCCGACCGGCGCGCTGGCTGCTTCCGAAATTAGACCGCGGCGAAGTTGAGGCGCTGAGCCGCGACCTGGGTCTCGGAGTGCCGGCGGCCAGCGTCCTTTATGGGCGTGGGTTTCGCGACGCTCCGTCGGCCCGCCGCTTTCTTTGCCCCTCACTCGATGATCTGCACGACCCGCTGGCGATGCGCGGTATGGATTGCGCGCTCGAACGCCTGAAACGTGCCATTCACGCTCGCGAAAAGATCTTGGTCTATGGCGACTACGACGTGGACGGCGCCACATCGGTCGTGATCCTGAAGCGCTCCATCGAGCTGGCCGGCGGTGTGGCCGACTTTCATGTGCCGGATCGTTTGAAGGACGGCTATGGCATGCGGCCGGAGATCGTGGAAACGGCAGCGGCGCGCGGCGTTTCGCTCATCATCAGCGTTGATACAGGGATCCGTGCGGCCGAGGTGGTGCGGCGTGCCCGGGAGCTGGCGATCGACGTCATCATTACGGACCATCACCTGCCGGAAGCCGAGCTGCCGCCCGCGCTGGCTGTGCTCAATCCGAACCGGCGAGATTGCGAATATCCCGAGAAGAATCTCTGCGGCGTGGGAGTCGCGTTCAAGCTCGTGCAGGCGCTGGTGGGGACGCTGGATTGGTCTCCGGATAAGCGCCGGCGGATTCTCGAATCGTTTCTGAAACTGGTTGCCATCGGCACAGTGGCCGATGTCGTGCCGCTCACCGGCGAAAATCGCATCATCGTCAAACACGGTTTGAGCGGGTTGCGCGACGTGCGGAGCCCGGGGTTGCGCGCGCTGCTCGAAGTCGCCGGCTTCACTGGCGGGAATGTTCCTTCCGCGACTCAGGTGGCTTTTCGCATCGCTCCCCGCATGAATGCGGCGGGCCGGATGGCTACCGCTAACGACGTGATCGAGATGCTGCTCACCAGCGATGTGGAGCGCGCGCGTGTGCTCGCGGAGCAGTTGCACGCCTTGAACGCAGAGCGGCAAAAGACCGAAGCCGAAATCATTGATACGATTCTAGACGAATGCGCGCGCACCCCCGTGGATGACTCCCAAGCGGCGCTGGTTTTTTGCGCACCCGACTGGCATCGGGGCGTTCTGGGCATTGTGGCCAGCCGCTTGGTGGAGCGCTTCTGCCGGCCGGTTTTTGTGTTGAGCGAAGACCCGGAGTCCAGCTTGGCGCAAGGCTCTGGCCGCAGCATAGCTCGGTTTCACCTGCTTGAGGCACTGGAATCCATGCCCGAGCTATTCGTAAAGTTCGGAGGCCACAGCCACGCAGCCGGGCTGACGCTGCATGCGATAGATGTCGGAGCATTCCGCCGGCGGTTCGAACAATACGCCGGCGCCCGGCTCACACCAGAGGACTTCGTACCGGAAACCGAAATCGATGCCGTCCTGGCTTTGCGCGAGGTAAACGAAAGGACCTTGATCGAAATCAGCGCGCTGGCGCCGTTCGGTTGCGGCAATCCGGCTCCGTTGTTCGCTGCCCTCGACGTGGAGGTGGCCGGCCCCCCCGTTGTCTGGAAGGAGAAGCACCTGCGCGTGCCGCTTCGCCAGAACGGACGGATGCTCTGGCTCAAGGCTTGGAATTTTGCCGAACGGATCTCTGAACTCTCGCCAGGCTCACGAGTGGATGCGGCGCTGAGTTTGGAAGAGGACTCCTACGCCGCGGCTAACGGGCTGCCAGGCTGGAGTGCCGTACTGCGAGATGTCCGGCCGGTGGGGACACCTGGATGAAATGGCAGCCAATTCTAAGCTCGCTGTTTCATCCCTGGCGCACGGCCGAAGAAGTCGCTCTCTTGAAGCAGCGCGTGACACTCATCAGTCAGGAGCGTGATGAGCTCAAAAGAACTCTGGCCGACGCGGGTGCGTTTGCACCTCCCGGACATTTCTACTCCCCCATCCCTTCCCAGAGTGACGTCGAAGAATACTTAGACAGGCTCCAGCGCAAGTCGCTGCTGGTGGAGTTGCCCGCAATCCGCATGGATGACCGCACACAACTTGATTTCCTCGAACGCTTGAAGCCTTATTACCCCCAATTACCTTTCCAGGCCGGACCTGTCGAGGGTCTGCTATATCAATTCGATAATCCCCACTTTTCCTATGCGGATGGGACTGCTCTATTTTGCGTGTTGAACTACTTTCGCCCGCAACGCCTGATAGAGGTCGGATCGGGTTTTTCTACGTGTGCCATCCTGGACACAAACCGCGGCTCTCTGCGCTCGCAAACGCAGATAACCTCGATCGAGCCGCACGCCAAGTTACTACGGTCTCTCATCGCCAAGTCGCATGATTCGCCAACTATTATCGAAAGCAAGTTACAGGACACGAACCTGGAAGTATTCGATCAGTTAAGTGCCGGAGACATCCTGTTCATCGATTCGACCCATATATCCAAAGCAGGCAGTGACGTCAATTACATCATTTTCGAAATCTTGCCGAGACTTAAGTCCGGGGTCATCGTCCAGATACATGACATCCATTTGGCGTTTGAATACCCGGATGTCTGGCTGCGCGAAGGCCGCGCCTGGAATGAAGCCTATTTGTTGCGCGCTTTTCTGGAATACAACGAGCACTTTCGCATCCTGCTGTTTCTGAGTTATATGCAGAACGCGCACGAAGCGTGGTTTCAGCAAAACATGCCCGATACACTATTGAGAAAAGGCGGCTCTTTCTGGATGGAGAAACTATAGCATGGTGTGCCGCATATTGCTGATGATTCCGTTACTTTCGCCTTTATGCGCTGACGACTGGCCGCAATGGCGTGGTCCAGGCCGCGATGGAGTAGTTAGTAACTCGGATGGGCCGGCCACATGGCCCGAGCGATTGAAGCTACGGTGGAAGGTCACTGTCGGAGAGGGGCATGCGTCACCCATCCTCGCCGGTGGCAGGATCTATGCATTCACTCGCCAGCAGGACAAGGAAACATCGTGGGCCGTCGATCCCGAGAATGGCAAAGTCATATGGCAGCAATCTTATGCTGCGCCTTATACGATGCATCCGGCCGCAGTAAGTCACGGGCAAGGACCTAAGTCAACGCCAGTCTTTGCCGGCGGACGACTCTACACGCTTGGGATCAGCGGAATTCTCACCTGTTGGGATGCCGCCAACGGGACGGTCAAGTGGCGAAAGGAATTCACGAGAGAGTACCGGGGAACGTCCCCGGATTTTGGAGCGGCCATGTCGCCGGTCGTGGATCGTGGCTTAGTGATGGCGCACGTGGGTGGTCATAACGACGGCGCGCTGACAGCTTTCGATGCGGCTTCGGGCGTAGTTAAGTGGCGATGGACGGGCGATGGACCGGCGTACGCTTCACCGATAGTGGTCGAGCTCGGCGGTGTGCGCCAGGTCGTGACGGAGACACAGAACAACATCGTCAGCGTGTCTGTTACGAACGGCCAACTGCTCTGGAGAATTCCGTTTACAACCCAGTATGACCAGAACATTCCAACACCGATCGTCTACCACGACGAATTGATTCTCTCCGGGATCTCGAAGGGGATCATGGCGGTTCGCGCCGGTGAGAAGGATGGCAAATGGGTCACGGAGACCGTCTGGCGCAATGCGGATGTCGCGCTCTATATGAGCTCACCAGTCGCCGCTGGCGATCTCCTGTTCGGTTTCTCGCATTACAAGAAGGGCCAGCTTTTTTGCCTGGACTTGCGAACCGGTGCGACGCAATGGACCGGAGAAGCGCGACAGGGCGACAACGCCGCCGTCTTGATCAGCGGCGAGAACGTCATCTTTCTGAAAGATGACGCCGAGATGATCATCGCCAAAGCTACCGGCAAAGGTTTCGAGCCCCTGCATACCTACTCGGTCGCCCAAAACCCAACCTGGGCCCATCCGCTGGTCTTGCGCGACGGCGTCGTCATCAAAGACGCGACAACGCTGGCGCGATGGAGCGCCAACTAGCCGAGAACCTGCTTCAGCTCTTGCTCGAACCGGTCCAGATCGCTCTCGTCGTTGTAGAAGTGCGATGAAACGCGGAGGTTGCCGTGGCGCGCAGCCACCAGGACTTTGCGCGGGTGCAGGTCGCGAACGAGCTGGCGTGCATCTTTTCCCTCGAAGCGCGCCGTAACCACGGGTGATTCGTAGTGCGCATCGCGATCCGCGGGCAGCTTGCCGCCAGCCCGGCGCAGGACTTCGCGCGTCATCCCCGCCAACTGCATCACGCGTTCCTCGATCGCGGGCGGCCCGGTCTCGAGCATCATTTCGATCGACGCGCCCATAGCGTAAATGGGATCGAACGCCAGCATGCCGCCTTCGTACTTCTCCGCCTTCGGGCTGAATTCCGGCGCGCCGTGATGCAGGTTCTCGTGTTGCCGCCAGCCGCGATGGCTTCGCCAGCCGATCACATTCGGCCGCAGCCATGCGCGCACTGCCGGATCGACGTACAGGAATCCCGCACCCGTCGGCGCGAGCATCCACTTATACCCGTTAACCGAGAGCATCGCCGGGCGCACCGACCCGACATCGAATTGAAGCGCTCCCAGCCCCTGCGTTCCATCCACGTACAAGAGAACGTCACGCTCCCGCAGAAATCGCGCGATCTCGATCAACGGCGGACGGAAGCCCGTGGAGTAATTCAACATGCTGATAGCGACCAGGCGTGTCCGAGGCGTGATGCATTCGTGAAAGTGCTCGAAAGGCGTCTCGACGAACTCCACGCCGCGGGCTCCCAAGAAGCTGGCGTAATAGTAGTGATTGGGAAATTCGTCTTGGAGCGTGACCACACGGTCGCCCGGCTTCCAATCGATGCCGCCCATGAGTAGCGAAAGTCCCGCGCATGCATTCGGAATAAAAGCGACGTCATCCGCGGTGGCATGGATCAGGCGTGCGATGGAGCCGCGGATTGTATCGGCGTCGTCGAACCACTCCATGAAATCGCCACAGGCGTAGCGGTCCCGGCGCGCGAAGTGGCAAGCCGCGGCTTCGGTGGCGCGCCGTGGGAGTTGGCCGAAAGTCGCGGTGTTGAGGAACGTCCAGTTCTCGAGCGCTGGAAACTCGGCACGGATTTTCTTCCAGTCGGTCATACCACTGTCTGCTCGGAGGCGCGCCTCTTCACCTCGGCGGCGGCATCCGCCACAGCCACGTCGGTAGATTTTTTCTCGCGACGGTCCACCAACTCCACCATGCCCTGCGCCAGTTTCTTGCCCACAGTGACGCGAAATGGAATGCCGATCAGGTCGGCATCTTTGAACTTCACACCCGGACGCTCATCCCGATCGTCCAGAATGGCGTCCAAGCCCAGTGCCAGGCAGGTTTGATAAATCTCTTCGGCGGCGCGGCGCTGTGCGGGCTCGTTGCTATTCACCGGCGTCACTACCACCACGAACGGTGCGATGGAAACAGGCAGTGCCATGCCATCCGCGTCATGACGCTGCTCCACCGCGGCGCTCAGTATGCGTTCGATGCCGATCCCGTACGATCCCATGATGACCGGCACCTCCGCGCCATCGGCATTCAGGACGCGCAGTCCCATGGACTCCGAGTACTTGTAGCCCAATTTGAAAATGTGGCCGATTTCGATGGTTTTCCGCAGCTCGAGCGGCGCGCCGCAGTTAATGCAGCCATCACCGGCGGCTGTCTGGCGCAGATCGTGGTACTCGGCTACGAAATCTACGCCGGGCGTCACGTTGCGCAAGTGGTAGTCATCGCGATTGGCGCCGGCAATCATGTTGCGCCGCCCGTTGAGTGCTTCATCCGCG
Source organism: Bryobacteraceae bacterium (assembly GCA_035297145.1). Lineage (GTDB taxonomy): Bacteria > Acidobacteriota > Terriglobia > Bryobacterales > Bryobacteraceae > QHXW01. The sequence continues at coordinate 174,769 of DATGZN010000063.1, read as the reverse complement.
ATGATGCGCACCTTGGTGACACCTATCGGGCCCAGCGAGCCCGCATCGGCGCCCAGCCACTGGCGTAACTCTTCGGGATGGGCTGGACGGAACTCTGTCGCCCCCAGTACGGCCGCGAATTTCGTTTCGCTCAGTTGATGATCGCCGCGCAGAAGCGCCAGAACGGGAAGGCCATCCGCGACCATGACGAGGCTTTTCATCTGCGACGTCTCGGGAAGCCCGGTGAATTCCGCAACCTCGGCAATGGTCTTGCGGCCGGGAGTGTGGAACGGTTCCGGAGAGAAATCGCCAACAGGATCGGCTAGCTCCGGCGCTCGCGGTTGCGAAACCGCTTTCTCCAGGTTTGCCGAGTAGCCGCAACTCGCGCACTGTGCAACGAAATCCTCACCCGCATCGGAAACCACCATGAACTCGTGCGACTGGCTGCCGCCCATCGCCCCCGAGTGTGCCTCCACCACCAGGTAATCCAGGCCGCAGCGGTCGAAGATCCGCCGATACGCATGGTGGTGCTTTTGATATGACGCGTCCAGGCCAGCGGCGTCCAGGTCAAAGCTATACGAATCCTTCATGGTGAACTGGCGCACGCGCAGCAAGCCCGATTTCGGCCGCGGCTCATCGCGAAACTTGTTCTGAATCTGATACCAGATCTGCGGCAGTTGCTTATAACTGCGTAACTCACCGCGCGCGATCGAGGTCATGACCTCTTCGTGCGTCATGCCCAGGCATAGATCACGGCCAAAGCGATCTTTCAGGCGGAACATGTTATCGCCCATCACGGCCCATCGCCCGGATTCCTGCCACAACTCGGCGGGATGCAACGCCGGCAGCAGCATCTCCTGCGCGCCGATGGCATCCATTTCTTCCCGTACGATCTGCGCGATTTTCAGCAGCGACCGCTGCGCCAGAAACAGGTAGCTGTAAATCCCTGCCGACAATTGCCGGATGTAGCCGGCACGCAGCAGCAATTGGTGGCTGACCACTTCCGCTTCGGCCGGGTTCTCACGAAGTGTGGGGATAAATAGCTTGCTCCAGTGCATTTGAAAGCGAGCACCTCAGTTTTTCGGGGAGCCTTCATTCTAGCAGATGGGGCCGTTTAGTTAACCCGCCTGCGCCCCAGTCATCCAGGCTCGTTAGGCGTCCTCGGCCGAGCGGCGGCTTTAACTCCTTAATCTGAACTTTGACTTCCCGGCCGCTGACTTCGACCAGCGCAAAGCCAAAGAACCAGCCGTCTTCGTAGTTATGTGTGCCGCGCAAATGTCCGCCGGCACTGGGCATGGATATGTAGCGGATGCCGTCGAGATCCACCTGCAACATCTCGTGCACGTGTCCGGCAATGACCGTTTGCACGCCATACTTCCGGGCGAGTTGGTGCAGGGCGAAGTTCGGATTACGCGCAACCGCGTCGATCAGCCACGACGGCCGATGCGACACGATGAACTTCACCGGCTGCGCAGCATGGGTCGCCAAATCTTTCTCGAGGAATGCCATCTCATCCGGCGATAACTCATCCGAACGGCTGTTATCCAGAATCGTGAAATGCGCCTGTTGGTAGTCAAAACCGTAATGCGGCTCGTGCCCCGTGTGTTGGCGAAAGAGCCTCTCGGAAGCCGGCGACCAGATGTCATGATTTCCAGGGGCCGGATAGAACGGAATGCGCCTATAAGGCTTGAGCATCTGCTCGATCGCGCGCCACTCGCTCTCGGCAGTCGCGTCATCGAGCCCTTCGACCGTATCACCAGCCGTCACGACGAATGCCGGGGCTTCGGCGGCCGCTTCTTTCCACACCTCCTCGTAGACACCTGGCTGAGCTTCGCCTGTGCGATCGCCCAGAACAACGAGGTGGAAGGTCTGCGCCCCGGCCAGCGTCGCGACGAGGGCCAGCCAAATCGTGATCCAGGCCAGGCTTCGCGCCACCGATCTCATCTGTCCCCCCGTATGGTAACGTATGCCAATGGACCAGTTTCAGCTCCAGGCCACGGTGGGACCCACGGGCGCCTGCATTTTGCAGGTGCTTGGCCCCTTCACGCTGAAGAACGTCTTCGAGTTTCAGAGCATCGCACGCAAGGAATCCGAGCGGGCCATCATCGTGGACCTAACCCAGGCTCCTTACATGGATTCAGCCGGACTCGGTGCGATTCTCGGCATCTTCGCTTCTTGCCAAAGAACACAGCGAGGGTTCGCGGTGGCAGGTGCTTGCGGGCGCGTGCAGACTCTTTTTCAAGTGGCCAGAGCCGACCATATCTTGGCCGTGTTTGACACGGTCGAAGCCGCGGAAGCGCAACTCTCGGCGAAGGCCCACCAGGCCTAACCCGATTCTCAAATCTGGGAGTAGGACGCCGGCGTAAGAATCACGTTTGTGATGCTGGAGACAATCTCTTCAAAGTTGTAGCGCGAAGAGCTGGAGAGTTTTTTCCACTCCGCTGACGCTCCGAAGGCCTTCCACATGTTGTCGCGCGCGGCCATGTCTTCGAAACCCAGCATGTACGTCAAGTTCGGCATGCGCGGGCCGATCAGTGTGTCGCCGAAAAACACCTGCCAGAAACCGGCCTTCTCGAACGCCGCGAATTCGCCGCTGTTGAACATCTCCACTTTGCGGCGATGATCCTGATCGCTGGGGCTTTCATAGATTCGCAACTCGAACATGCGTTTGCCGTGCTGCGCGGTGGCCGCGGGAACGGTAAGCTTCGGCCACCCTTCAAACGCCAGCATCAGAGAGCTTTCCACGCGGACATAAGCCGGCTGTTTGTCCGGAGCGCTGAGGAAAGCCGCGCCAGCCTTCATGTACTCTGCATCCTGCTCCAGCCGGAAATCTGCTGTAACCAGACTGTCGGCCGACGCGCTCGGAATCAGCACATACAACGCCGGACTCTCAGGACCGATGCTGACGCTAAACGCTCCCACCGGGCTGATGCCCATCCTATTCAGCCCAGGAATCAGCGCCTCGGCCAGGAAGCCTTCGGTTAGCTTTCGCTGCGGTCCATTCTGAAGGTGGTAGCGCCGTAGCACATAGTACTCGCGCTTTTTGTCCCCCGTGGATTGCTGCGCAGCTCCAGCCGCCAGCACTGGAGCCGCGATCGAGCCCGTCAGGAATTGCCGTCTCTTCACAAAAGGTCCCTCCCGAACTTCGGATTATTTCACAAAGCTCGCGTGAGCGACTAGAATATCGGTTGCAAGAAGGAGGAATTCCGTGCGCCCTGTCCTTGTAATCGCTGCGGCCATGCTGACCGCCCTGCCCTCGTTCGCGGCAGTCCTTCGTGCAGGAATCGCCAAGGTCGATATCACGCCGCCCAGTGGCGAACAGTTGTGGGGCTTTGAGGACCGCGTCAAGCCGTCCACCGGAACCCTCGACCCGCTCTATGCGCGCGTGCTGGTGCTGGAAGCGGGCGATACCCGGCTGGCGTTGGTGACGCTGGATCTAGGCCGAAGCTTCGGTCCCCCTGCCATACAGCAGCTTCGCGAATCCGCGCGCCGCACAAGCAAAATATCCTGCCTGCTCGTAACGGCGTCTCATACTCACTCCGCGCCTATCATTGCCGATGAATACAAGCATGGAACACCTGTGTGGGAGCGCGCGGCGCTGGAACGGATCGAGCACGCCATCGACGAAGCTGCGGCAGGTTTAACCGAAGCTCGCATTGGAACCGGCAGCGGCGTGGCCTACATCGGGCACAATCGCCTTCGCGTAAACGCCGACGGCTCGGTGAGCTGGTTTGAACGCAATCTGACGCGCGTTCCCACGGCGCCGGTCGATCCCACGGTCACCGTCCTGCGGATCGATCGCGCCGACGGCTCGCCCCTCGCCATTCTGACCAACTACGCGTGCCATCCCGTGGTCTTCGGTAGCGACAATCTGCGCTATTCAGCGGACTTCCCCGGTGTGATGAATCGCGTGGTGGAAGAGAAATTCGGCGCGCGGACGCTCAGTTTCTTTCTGCAAGGCGCGCCCGGCGATATCAACCCGTACTATGCGGTGACGCCCATCGAAGAGGATCCAGTGAAGGGGCGTGACTGGACCGGCGAGCGCCTGGGACGTGAGGCCGCACGCGTGGCCGCAGAGATCCACACGCAGAATGCGCCTGCGCCGAGTATCGAGTTCGCCGAGGAGTCCATCCCGGTGAAGCTTCGCTGGGACGCAGACAAGTTTCGGGCGGCGCTCGTGAAATTTCTGGGGCCGCAAGGAATGGATACCTACGGCGCGGAGGTCAAACGCGAGTTCCAGATCGATGCAGCGACGGTGCTCATCAACAAGCAAATCGCGCTAATGACCGTGCCAGGCGAGCCTTTTGTCGACTTCCAGACGAACTGGCGCGACCGCTGCCCGGTGCCCACGGCACTGCTCCTTGGCTACACCAACGGTTACAACGGCTACTTTCCGACCATCGCGGCCGCGTCGCGTGGTGGTTACGGCGCCGCCAGCGCGAGCACCTGGGTGGAAATCGGTGCAGGCGAGCGACTCGTTGACCGCTCGGTCGCGAAAGTCTACGAAATGCTCGGGCGCCTCACCAACATGCCTGACGATCTGAAGGGCGATGTCTACAAATAAGACGCGGCTGAGTGCATCTGAGTTGACGCTCAACCCACCCACATTCCGCTATCCTGTTACTTTACGCCCGAGCACTAACCAAAGGAGAGTCCACCTGTGAAGTGGTTTGACTACGCCGCGCCTGTATCGGTAGGCGAAGCCGTGGGTCTGTTGACGGCGCATCCGAGTGCGCGCCTGCTGGCCGGGGGCACGGATCTGCTGGTGCAACTCCGGGCCGGGCGCAGAGAAACGGATCTCGTCGTGGATATCAAGCGCATCGCGGAGTTGAACGCCCTCAACTATGACGCGAAGTCCGGCCTCACTCTCGGGGCCGCGGTTCCGTGCTATCGAATCTATGGAGATGCCACGGTCTCTCGCCATTATCCGGCGCTTGCCGAGGTAGCCGCGCTCATTGGCGGCACGCAGATTCAGGGCCGGGCATCGATTGGCGGCAATCTCTGCAATGCCGCGCCCAGCGCCGATTCCGTGCCGTTGCTGATTGCGCTCGGCGCCACGTGCCGCATCGCTGGTACCAAAGGCATGCGCGAAATTCCAGTGGAAGATTTCTGCACCGCTCCCGGACGCAATGCTCTCCAGCCTGGCGAGTTGCTCGTATCGCTCCAGATCCCCGCTCCCAAGCCGAATTCCGGCGCGCGCTATCTGCGGTTCATTCCGCGCAATGAAATGGATATCGCGGTGGCCGGCGCGGGTGTAGAGGTCGTTCTGGAAAACGGGACGTTCCGCTCCGCGCGCATCGCCCTGGCATCCGTTGCACCGACCCCGTTATTCGTTCGCGAGGCGAACCAAGCACTGACCGGTAAACCCGTGAATGACTCCACCATCGCCGCTGCTGCCGAGGCGGCGCGCAGTGCCGCAAGGCCCATTACCGATATGCGCGGCACAGCCGATTATCGTCGCCACTTGTGTGCCGTCCTGACGCGGCGCGCTCTCGAAGCCGCAATCCAAAGAGCCAGGGAGGGGAAATAACATGCCCGCCAAAGTTCGCGTCCAAACGACCATCAACGGAGAGCAGATCGAGTTTCTGTGCGAGCCGCGGCAGAGCTTGCTCGAATGCCTCCGCGACGTTCTCGGATTGACCGGCACGAAGGAAGGCTGCAATGACGGCAATTGCGGCGCCTGCACGGTGATGCTCGACGACCGCGTTGTGACTTCGTGCCTGGTGCTGGGAGTCGAAGCCGAAGGTGCGCAAATCACGACCATCGAGGGCATCGCCAAAGGCAGCGAGCTTCATCCGCTCCAACGCTCTTTCCTGGAAAACGCGGCGCTGCAATGCGGCATCTGCACGCCGGGCTTCATCGTCGCCGCCAAGGCGCTGCTCGACCACGAGCCCAATCCGACCGAAGATCAGATTCGCCTTTGGCTGGCCAATAATCTCTGCCGGTGTACCGGCTACGACAAAATCGTTCATGCGGTGCAGCAGGCCGCTGCCTACTCGCGGGAGGTGAGAGCATGAGTACCCAACAATACACAGTCGTTGGAACGCGCCCCATCCGTCATGACGGTGTCGATAAAGTAACCGGCCGCGCACAGTATGGCGCCGATTTTCAGATGGCCGGCCTGCTCTACGGCTACGTTTTGCGCAGCCCCCACGCGCACGCGCGCATCAAGCGCATCGACACTAGCAAAGCCGAGAAATTCCCGGGAGTGAAAGCCATCATCACCGCCGCGGACTTTCCACCAACGGCAGAGCGACTCGTCGATCTGGGTGAAGGCGACACTCCACTCAGCTACGCTCGCGGGAACGTGCTCGCGGGCGGCAAGGCGCTGTATAGAGGCCATGCCATTGCCGCGGTCGCCGCGAATAGTGTGCACGTCGCCGAAGAAGCCGCAAATTTGATCGAAGTCGATTACGAAGTGCTGCCGGCGGTGCTCACCGCGCCCGAAGCCATGCAGGATGGCGCCTCGATTCTCCACGAGGAACTCAAGACCAAGGAATTCGGTGAGCAAACCGGCCGCGTGAGCAATGTCTCCGAGCATTTCCGCCACACCATGGGCGACATTGCCGCCGGTTTCGCCGAAGCCGACGTCGTCATCGAGCGCGAGTTCAACACCGCGACCGTTCACCAGGGCTACGTCGAACCGCAGAACGCCACGGCGCTCTGGAATAGCGACGGCCGTATTCTCGTCTGGTGCAGTACGCAAGGCGCTTTCGTGGTGCGCGATGTGACGGCGTGCCTTCTGGACGTCCCGGTGTCACACGTGAGAGTCACGCCGATGGAGATCGGCGGCGGATTTGGCGGCAAGATCCCCGTTTACATCGAGCCTGTCGCCGCGCTGCTTTCCAAGAAGACCGGCAAGCCGGTGAAGATCGTGATGTCGCGCAAGGACGTCTTCGAGGGAACCGGCCCGACTCCTGGGTCTCATATGAAGGTGAAGATCGGCGCGCGCAAGGATGGCCGAATCACTGCCGCACAAGCTTATCTCGCGTACGAAGCCGGTGCGTATCCCGGGGCGATGGTCGGTCCCGGCGCCATGTGCGTGTTTGCTGCGTACGACATTCCCAACGTGGTGATCGACGGTTTCGATGTTGTGGTCAACAAGCCCAGTACCGCCGCCTACCGTGCTCCTGGCGCAACCAACGCCGCGTTTGCCACGGAAACCGTCGTGGACGAAATCGCCGAGAAGCTGGGCATCGACCCGCTCGACCTTCGCCTCAAGAACGCCGCCAAAGAAGGCACGCGGCGCGCGGACGGCCCCAAGTACCGGCGCGTGGGCTGCATCGAAGTGCTCGAAGCCATGAAGAATCACCCGCACTATAACGCGCCACTGGGCGGGCCGAATCGCGGGCGAGGCGTGGCGATCGGGTTTTGGTTCAATATCGGGTTGCCATCGAGCTGCAACATCAGTGTGACCGCCGATGGCACCGTCAACCTGGTCGAAGGCTCGACGGATATCGGTGGCACGCGCACCTCCATCGCCATGCAAGCCGCGGAAGTGCTCGGAATTCCGGCGGAGGATGTGCGGCCAACCGTCGTCGATACCGATTCGATTGGCTTCACCGCCGTCACAGGCGGCAGCCGCACAACCTTCGCCACCGGTTGGGCTGCTTACGAGGCGGCGCAAGACGTGGTGCGCCAAATGAAAGAGCGCGCGGCAAAGCTATGGGAGACCGATGCGGCACCCGTCACGCTGGAGCGTGGCGTTTTCCGCGCGGGCGAAAAATCCATGACCTTTCAGGAACTCGCCGCGAAGATCGAGCAAACCGGCGGGCCTGTAGTCGGCCGCGGCGCCGTCAACCCCAAGGGAGCTGGCGGCTCGTTCTCGGGAAACATTGTGGATGTCGAGGTCGACCCCGAAACCGGCAAGGTCTCGATCCTCCGCTTCACTGCCTTTCAGGATGTTGGCAAAGCCATCCATCCGAGCTATGTCGAAGGCCAGATGCAGGGCGGCAGCGCGCAAGGCATCGGTTGGGCGCTGAACGAAGAGTATTACATGAGCCGTGACGGTGCCATGATGAATTCAAGCCTGCTCGATTACCGTATGCCCACGGCGCTGGATCTGCCAATGATCGACACACACATTGTCGAGGTGCCCAATCCCGGACATCCTTTCGGCGTGCGTGGCGTCGGCGAAGCCAATATTGTTCCGCCGCCGGGGGCCATCGCCAACGCCATCCATCGCGCGGCAGGCGTGCGCATGCGGCGGCTGCCCATGAACCCGCCGGCAATCATGGAAGCCATCTGGAGACAAAGAGACTGACGTTGGCGATTGTCTTTATCCCGGCGCTGTTACAGCCGCTGACAGGTGGCCGGGCTTCAGTTGAGGCCGAAGGAGCAACCGTGCGGCAGGTGATCGAAAGCCTGGAGCGTGCTTGGCCCGGAATTCGTGAGCGGTTGCTGGAACAAGACCGCCTGCGGCCCAACATCTCCGTCGCGGTCGATGGCGAGGTCACACCCATGGGCCTGCTCGAGGCGGTCGGGCCCACGAGTGAGGTTCACTTCGTGGCCGCCATCAAGGGTGGGGTTCGGCCGCGATTCCTTAAACGGAACCTTTAGCTCTCGGATTTCGTATCCTAGTCCCGAAAGGCGGTGCGCGTGGGCAATCAAGTGCTTCCGTGCCTGGTTTTGACGGCCATGATGGCATCCATGGGCTTGGCTGACGAGTGGAAGAAGAGTTTCCCCGTATCCGGAAAAGCGGACCTCCGGGTGAACGTCAGCGATGGCGGCATTACAATCCACGAGTGGGACAAGAACGAGGTCAGTGCGCGCGTTACCACGCAGGGCTGGCAGATCAGTTCCTCCGAGGTACGTGTGACCGACCATCAGGGCGGAGATCGCGTGGAAATCGAAGTCCGGACACCGCGCGAGTTTGTCTCCATAAGCCGCCACTCCGTGCATGTCGAGCTGCTCGTTCCTCACGAGCTGCGTGCAGAACTCCATACTGGCGATGGCGGGATCTCAGCGCAGGACTTAAAAGGCGAAATGCATTTTTCGACTGGCGACGGCGGCATCGAAGCGGATGCCATGGATGGAACTCTCGACGCAAAAACGGGAGATGGGCACATTCGAGCCAGCGGACGCTGGGATCAGCTTGATCTCCGGACCGACGATGGCGCGGTCGAGGCGACCGCTCGCGCCGGCTCGAAAATGACGGCCGGCTGGCACGTAAGCACCGGCGACGGCCATGTCACACTGCATCTGCCCGATAACTTCGCCGCCGACCTCGACGCCCACACCGGCGACGGAAAGGTTACCGTGGACTTCCCCGTGACTGTCATGGGGTCGGTAAGCGGTTCCGAAATTCGCGGGAAGCTGAACGGCGGCGGCCAGACACTTCAGGTCCGTACCGGCGACGGCGGCATCCACTTGCAGCGGCTCTAGAACGTCCGCCCCTTCAATCTCCCAATGCTGAATGTTGCCGTGTCCGCGACGGCCATCACCGCCATCACGCCCGCCTGCACGGGATCGGTCACCACCAAATCGCAGGCCGCCGGCACACTTCCCGCCATGTTCAGGCTAATCACCAGCAGTCCGGTTTGTCGCACCTCGCGCACCGCCGTCTCGATATCGCCGCCCATCAGCGACCCCGCCAACACAAGTGCTTTGGCGCGTGGTAAACGGGCAACCGCACGTACGGCATCGGCCAGTGACTGCTCGCCAACTAGTGGAATCGTGTCGATGGAGATGTGTTCGCCCCGGATGTTGTGTCGATCGGCCTCTGAGATGGCCCCGATCGCTACCTGGCCCACTTGCGCACCTCCCCCCACGATGATGATGCGCTTGCCGTAAACGCGCTCGAGCGTTTTAACGGATTCCACACTCTTCACCGTGGGGAGCGCGCGCAGGTCTTCCTCCAGGTCCACCGCGGATGTGGGTAGGCTGATCTCGAAATAGATGCGCGCGTCTTCACTTCCACTTTCGAGAATCGCGACCGAAGTGATATCACCCTTATGCTCGGCAATGACCCCGGTCAGCCGGTGTAGCACACCCAGTTGGTCTTCAGCCGTCACCACCAGGCCGATGGTTTCCGCGCTCATGAGCGCGCTCCCACCAACACTAAGTTCTCAAGCGTTCGCAGATTGGCCGGCTCACCCATCACAATCAGGTAGTCTCCTCCTTGAATCACAGTTTCCGCCGCGGGGTTGAACAGCATGGCTCCATCAAGCTTGCGAATGCCCAGCACAATCACACCGAGGTCGTGGCGGATGCGCGTTTGCTCGAGCGAACGCGAGGCGAACCCGCTCGATTCCGGTACGCGCACCTGCTCGATATCCACGTCGAATCCCATGCCCTTCGTGGCAAGATCGAAGAATTGGAACACGTGCGGCCGTAGAACCGCCTGTGCCAGCCGGTATCCGGCCGTGGTATATGGCGCGAATAAGGCATCTGCGCCAGCGCGCCGCAGCTTCTCTTCGGCTTCCTCCTCGGCCGCGCGCGTCGCCACAAACAATTTCGGGTTCAGGTTCTTCGCGGAAAGAATGACGAACAGGTTGTCGGCGTCAGTGGCCAGCGCGGAAATCAGACCGCGGGCGTTCCCGACGCGCACCGATCGCAGAGTTTCGTCGCGCGTCGAATCGGCCGTCACAGCCAACATTCCGGCCTGAATGGCTCGCTCGGTGCGCTCGGCTTCGCGATCGACAACAACGAAAGGCTCGCCCGCCCGCTTCAGTTCAAGCGCCGCGTTGCGGCCTACCCTGCCGTAGCCGCACACGATGAAATGCTTTTCCAGTTTCTCGATCATCCGACGATTTCGCCGCTTCCCAAAGTATTCTCCCAATTCCAGCTCGATAATGCTCTGCGTCATAGCGCCGATGGCGAAAAACATGGTGATGACGCCAAAGAAGATCAGAAATGAATTGAACACGCGGCCGGCTTGGCTGAGCGGGTGGATCTCGGCGTAGCCCACCGTCGACACCGTGATCAGCGTCATGTAAAACGCGTCGAATCGAGGGTAACCGTCGATTACCGAGAACCCGATCGTGCCCGTGATCAGCACGAGCGCGATCAACCCGGCGACGAACGCGAGCCGGCGCAGCAGGTATCTCATCCGTGGTTCTCACTAGAGTAGGACACGCGTCTCCACGTGTCCAACCCGGACCGGATTGCTATCATCATCAAGGGAGTCCATTATCCGCCAATATCTGAATCGGACATTTCTCACCGGCCTCGGCGTGGGTCTGGTTGTCGTCGCCATCGCCGTCGCGTGGATGTTCTACATGCAACGCGGCGCTCACATCGAGCCCGCGGGCAAGATCCTCAAAGTGCGTACTCTGGCGCTCGACGAGAACAGTTCCGTGGCGATCGTTGACTTTCGCGTGACCAACTCGTCCGACTATGCCGTGGTCGTACGCGAGGTCGATGTCACACTGGACGCGCCAAATGGTTCGGCAGTCGACGGTCAAACGGTCTCCGAGGGCGACGCGCGCCGCCTGTTTCAGTACTACCCGATCCTGGGCCCAAAGTATAACGACTCGCTGATCATCCGCGATCGCATCAAGCCCCACGCCACCCTCGACAGAATGATCGCCGCGCGGTTCGAGATGCCGGTGGCGAAGCTCGACGCGCGCAAGAGACTGAGGCTGAGCGTAGTGGATGTGGATGGGCCCTCGGGTGAGCTGATCGAGACGAAATGAAGTGGTTTGCCACGCCGCGAGCGCTCAGCCGGCGAGACGTGCTTCGCCTGAGTGCGGCGCCCGTAGCCTGGACGCTGACCACTGCCTGCAAATCCATGGGACGTGAAATTCTCGACCTGCCCGCACCCGCGGCCGACGCTCGTCTGCCCTACGGGCCCGATTCGCTGCAGTTCGGTGATTTGCGCTTGCCCCAGGCAGCCGGGCCGCATCCGGTGGCAATCGTGATTCACGGTGGCTTCTGGCGCGCTAGGTACGGCCTCGAATATGCAGGCCATATGTGCGTGGCCTTCGCGCGAATCGGCATCGCGAGTTGGAATCTCGAGTACCGGCGCCTCGGCAATCCTGGCGGCGGCTGGCCCAACACATTCCTCGATGTCGCTCAGGGCGCGGATCACGTGCGCGAGCTCGCCAAGAAGTATCCCCTCGATCTGAAACGTGTAATCTCAGTGGGCCACTCGGCCGGTGGCCATCTCGCCGTGTGGCTGGCGGCCCGCCCGCGGATTCAACCTGGCGATCCACTGGCTACCCCGGATCCCATCCCCATCCGCGGCGCTGCGCCTATTGCCGGAGTCATGGACCTCCGCCGCGCCTGGGAGCTGCGTTTGAGTGATGGAGTCGTCGGCGAACTCATGGGCGGGCCCCCCGAAAAGTTGGCGCAACGATATCACGCCGGTTCGCCTATCGAACTCTTGCCGATCGGCGGCCACGTGCGGTTGCTCCACGGAACCGAAGACTCGGTTGTGCCGATTGAAATCAGCAACAGCTATCAGAAGGCGGCAAACCGTGCCGGCGATGATGCCAGGCTGGTCGTATTGCCGGGGGCCGATCATTTCGCACCGGTCGATCCGCGCTCCGAGCATTGGCCCAGTGTGGAGAAGACCGTACAAAGCTTGCTGTAACAACATCGGCTCACAACTCAATCGACAACTTGAGTTGCGATGCGATTTTCTGGATACGTTCGACCGACTTCCGGTAATCGCCCACGATCGTCTTGCTCATGCCGAGGTCCAATCCTAAGTAGCCCGCATACTTCATCGATTTCAACACGCGGAAAAATTCCAGCCAGTCAATGGAACCGTCGCCGATCGGCACATGTTCGGCATTCACGGGATCGTTGTCGGAAATATGAATATTCGCAAATTTGCCTTCCAGCTTCTTCAAGGCAAGCACCACGTTCTCCCGCTGCGCGGAAAAGTGGCCCGTATCAAAATTCGCCTGGAAGTTGGGGCGGCCCACGTGCTCGATCAGCCGCAGCAGCGAGTCTACCGAACAGATCACCTCACCCACGCGCGGTTCCATGATCACTGTCTTGCCATGCCCTGCCGCGATATCGGCGCATTCACGGCACGATGACACCAGCGCATCCCACACGTAGCGCCACTCGAATCCGGGAGGGATGCGCACCCTGGTCTGGTTGGCGAACGCGTACTTTCTTTTCCCACCCAGTTGATATGGTTTGGCGCCGATGTAGCGCACCGGCGGAGCATAGCTTGCCAGGTGCAGCGTTTCCGCCCCAAAAAACGCACCCAACTCCGCGCCCATACGAAATCCATCCAGCGCCTTCGCGCGTTTTGCGGCGTCGAGCGACACCAGCGCCGGATCGACTACGCAGAAGTTATGTACGTGCAGGCCATTGTCTGCAAGAGCTGACGCGACCGATTTGCGATGGGCATACATGGCGCGCAGGTGTGCCGGCCCCAGCCCTTCCATCTCGAGAAACCGGAAGCCTATCTTCCGAATCTGTGGGAGCGCCTGCAGCACATCACGGACGCTATGGGGATAGCCGTATCGAAAGATGACACGTGATACTGATGCGCATGAAGATGGATGGAGCGAAGCCTCATTTTGCACCATTGTGTGTGGAGGAGCAAACGCTATGCCGGCTTGGCGAAGGTGATTTTCAGCCGCCAATTTTTGATGCGCACTGAATTCTGGATAGCGGGCTGCATCGGGTCGGACGAATGCGCCGATGGCGGCTGTTCAGCAACCGCTCCGCGCGGAGGATCAGGCACGGCCTCCGATGCCACACTCGGCGCGGCGTCTGTCCTTGAAGACATCGCGGGAACACTGAGCTGCGCTTCCGGCCTGGCCGCAGAGGGCATCGTCGGCTGGAACGCGGCGGCAGAAACCGCGTGGCTCACTGGTGCGGCGCTCATCACCGCCGGCCGCGCGATTTCCGGCTCAGCCAAACGAACAGCTTCCTGCTTCGGCGCCTCCACTGCACGCTTCAGCTCCTCATCGAGCTGCATGGCCGCGGCGGAGACCTGGAACACCGGACTATGGATCTCCAGGGCCAGAGCCATGTCGGAGAACATCAGAGGCGCGCTCTCGATCTGCTGGCACGCGACGTCCAAGGCCACAGCCTCGGCAACCTGTGGCTGTGCTCCGTCAGCCATCAAGCCCTGGAAGGCTGGAACGGTCACAGGCGCCGGTGCGAAAGCCAGCGGCTGGCTGCCGGTGAATCGGGCCATTTCCCGCGAAACCCCACCAGCCACAAACATCTCGACGTCCTCGATGAGTTCGGCCGATTCCAATGCTGGCACTGACGGTGCGGCGTGATGCCGCGCGCCGAAAGTACGCGACAGAGCGATAGCGGGCTGCGCTTGGGGAGTTGCCGCCCGGCCGGAAGCCCCCGCAGCCATGTCCGCCGGTGTCACCAAGTGAGCCAGGTTCTCTTCGGGATCAAAAGCAGCGTCGCAGAAAACCTCGACGTCGGGTATCGCGGGACCATTGCAGGCCGAGAATGAATTCTCGTCGACCATGAAATAGCAATCCGCCGCGCCTGATGGGGTGACGCGCAAATGCAGGAAACCTGCGGTCAGCGGAGTGACCACCGCTTCCTCTGCCGCATCCTCGTCCAGAGCGGCCTCAACCGCTGCAGCAACCGCCACCGGCTCCTCGATAGCCGGCAGCTCCAGGGCCTTCGCGGCGATCTCCAGCACCGGCTGAAGCGCTGGTTCAATTTCGGGCTCCTTCTCGGCCACCGTTAGGACCTTCTCCGGCTCTAGCCGTGGCGCTTCCTCGGCAACCATTGCGATCACCGGTACGGGAAGCTCTACGGGTTTTTGCTCGGTTTCGAAGCGGCGCTTTGGCACAGGATCTGCCATCGCCTCGGTGTCCGTTTCTTCTAAGTGCGTTTCCCGAGTTGGGGCTAGCGGAGGAAGGTCCAGAACCGGAAGGCGATTGATGCCTTTTCGGAACGACGAGAAGTACTTCTCCCGGTGCTCTTTACAGCAGAAGTCTTCGTCGAATAGCCCTCTGAGAGGCTTTAATTCAGTTTCGCAGTAAAGACACTGCACAGGCTGTCACGGTCCTCCGGCGCGTTAGTTCATTATATCCTCAGACTCCCCGCGTATTTTCAGTAAAATTGCCGGAATTTACTGCTAATACTGATTTGTTTTCAATGGAAAGCGGTCAAAGGTTAACAATCGCGAGAGCGCATGAGCGCCTCGCGGCACGGCATATGATGGTAGAGAACCTCGGAGGAGATTCTGAATGAAAAAAGCCGCGCTCTTCAGCCTGACCCTGCTCGCCGCCGCGGTCTGTGGCGGCGCACCCGAAGGCGCGCCAGGCAGCGGGCCGGCTCCCCAGTTTACTAAGGACAACGAACTCATCCGGCCCACGGACTACCGGGAGTGGATCTATCTCACTTCGGGGCTTGGAATGTCCTATGGGCCTGCCGCGCAGGAATCAGCCGATCCGCCCTTCGACAATGTCTTCGTACTGCCCGCCGCGTACCGTGCGTTCCTAGAATCGGGCAAGTGGCCCGACAAGACCATCTTTGTGCTGGAGAACCGTGCGTCGAAGGAGCACGGCTCCATCAACAAATCCGGGCACTTTCAGGGCGACTTGGTAGGAGTTGAGGCCGCGGTGAAAGATGAGTCGCGCTTTCCCGACAAGTGGGCTTATTTCGCCTTCGGCGGTGGCAAGTCGATGCGAGACACCGCGAAAGCGTTCCCTTCCAGCGCCTGTCACAGTTGCCACAGCCAGAATGGTGCCGTGGAGAACACCTTCGTCCAGTTCTATCCGACGCTCCTACCCGTGGCTCAATCAAAAGGCACGCTGAAAGCAAGTTACCGCCCGTGACAAAGATTCGATGATCTCCTGCCGGGACCTCACCCGACGCTTTGGCGACTTCACCGCAGTCGATGGCCTGACCCTGGACGTTGCCGGCGGCGCCATCTGCGCTTTGCTCGGCCCCAACGGCGCCGGTAAATCGACCACCGTAAAAATGTTAACTGGCCTGCTTCCCCCCAGTTCCGGCCGGGCAACCGTTGCAGGCCTCGACGTCGCCAGAGAATCTCTCGAGATCAAAACGCGGATCGGCGTGTTACCCGAAGACCTCGGTCTTTTCGACGATCTTACCGTCGAAGAGCACCTGCTCCTCACCGGCCGAATTTATGGTCTGAGCAATCACGAAACCCAGTCACGCACCGATCAACTCCTTCGCGTGTTGAGTCTCGCCGATGGGCGCGATACGTTCGCCGGTTACTGTTCACATGGCATGCGCAAGAAAACCGCCTTCGCCATGGCACTCCTGCCCAACCCGCAGGTCTTGTTTCTGGATGAGCCGTTCGAGGCCATCGATCCCGTAACTGGCAAAATGATGCACGACCTGCTGGTCACGCTCGCCGCACGCGGCGTCACGATTTTCCTGACCTCGCACATTCTGTCCGTAGCGGAGCGAATCGCCAACCATTTCATCATGATTCGTGGCGGCAAAATTGTCTGGAACTCGTCCGCGGAAGAATTGCCGCGGTCGCTGGAAGATCATTACTTCGATCTCGTGGAATCGCCCGTTGCGGAGGACCTGGAATGGCTCGGATCCGCGCGGTCCTAGGAGCTCTGCTCCTTGTCTTCCGGCGTGACAGCAAGTCATTCGGATCCGTCGCCACCAACAATTTTTTTCTCATGAGCGTGCTCCTGTTGCAACAAGCGGGAGTGTTTCTCTATCTCATCGTGGGACTGGTGATGTTCTTCCCGCTGAGCACCGACCCGTTGCGCAAAATCCCGCCGTCACGCCTGGCCCTCTGGCCGCTCAGCACACGCGAGCGCTGGTTGCTGCGCGTGGCGAGCCCGTGGCTTAATCCGCTGACGTGGGTTCTCGCAGGCCTGGCGGTCTGGGCCGCGCGCGGCAAAGTCACGCTGGGGATGTGGGCTACGCTCGCGGCGGTGTTCGTAATTAGCTTTCTAGCCCCTTCCCTTCCCTTGGCGCCGCGAAAAGGTGCATGGCATCGCATTCCTAACTTCCCTGGCCCGCTGAATCATCTGATTCGCAAGAATCTGCGAGAGCTGCTCTCCACGCTTGATTTTTACTGCGCCCTGGTTTTGAGCGTCACGGTCCTGGCCGTCCGGCTCGCCAGCGCGAAACTTCCGTCGGACGCTTTGCTGCCGATGACCGTTTTGGTCATCCTGGCGCTCTCCAGCTACGCGCAGTCGCTGTTCGGATTGGATGGCGATCAAGCGCTCACCCGCTATCGTCTTTTTCCCCTTCGCGGTTGGCATATGCTTGCGGCCAAGGACGCGCCGTTCCTGCTGGCCGCCTTGGTTCTAACTCTTCCGCTGGCTCCACTCGCGGGCATGGCGGCAGCGCTGGCGGCGCTCGCGGTGGGCCACGCATCGTCCGTCAATGAGCGGCGCGAACAGGTGCGCTGGAGGTTCTCGTCGGGCGCTTCGTTCGGCCCGAGTATGCTTCAGGTGGTTCTCTTAGCCGGTGCTGCAGGGACCGTCCAGACGTACCCGATTATCATCCTGGCCGTTATCGCCGCCTACATCGGCTCGACGTGGTGGTATGGACGGGCACTCGAGCGGGGGTTGCTCGAAAGCTAATGGAAACCGGCAGAGTCCGCGGCGCATACTAGAAAAAGATGGCACAAGCCGGATATTCAAGACGTCGATTCATTCTCTCCGCGGCCACTCTCGCGTGTACACGTGCGCTCCGTGGTCAGGAGGAGCAGCCCACGTTTTCCACCGACGTCAAAGTCGTCCAGGTGCTCGCGACCGTAACCACCAAGAAGGGGCAAATCATCCGCGACCTCACCAAAGACGATTTCGTCCTGGCGGAAAACGGGCGCAAGCAAACCATCCAGTATTTCTCACGCGATTCCGACCTTCCCCTCACCATCGGCCTCATGGTCGATACCAGCATGAGCCAGCAGCGCGTCATGAACGCCGAGCGCAGCGCCAGCGCCCGATTCTTCGAGCAGGTGCTTCGCCCCAACAAAGACCAGGTGTTCATCGTGCAATTCGATATGGCGGTCATGATTCGCCAGGAGCTCACGTCATCACTCAGGAAACTGAGCGATGCACTCGTCCAGGTCGATACGCCCAGCCGCGCGGACCTGTATCGCCAGCAGGGCGGCGGCACATTGCTCTACGATGCGGTGATCAAGGCATCGAAGGACCTTATGCAGCACCAGCAGGGACGCAAAGCGCTCATCCTGCTCACCGATGGTGTAGACACCGGCAGCGACGCCACTCTGGCCGACGCCATCGACGCCGCGCAGCTCGCCGACACCCTGATCTATTCGATCCTGTTCTCCGATGCCACGTTCTACGCCTTGTCGTTCGAAGGTGGCAATGGCAAAAACGTCCTCATGCGCATGTCACGCGAAACCGGCGGCGGTTTTTTTGAGGTCTCGAAGAAACAAAGCATCGAGCAAATCTACGGCGCGATTCAAGACGAGCTGCGCAGCCAATACAGCCTGGGCTACGTCTCCGATACGCCCGTCAGAGTTTCCGAGTTCCGCAAAATCGCGCTCACCACGGACAAGAAGGACCTCGTGGTCCACGCACGCGACCGGTATTGGGCGCGGAAGTACTAGCACTCCCGCATTGGCCTAGACATATTCGAACAGCGCCATGAAGCCGAAATCCATGTGCACCTGTTGATGACAGTGGAACAACGTGAGGCCGGGATTATCCGCAACAAAGTCGACCTCCATCTCCTGGTAGCCGCCGGCCATGACAACATCCTTCATCACACCCGACGTCGGCTGCCCGGCGATACGTGTCAGTTCGAAACTGTGGCGGTGAAGATGAATCGGATGGATATCGTCGCTCGCGTTGTGCATCCGCAGCCGGTACCGCTTGCCCTGCTTCACGCGAAACATCGGCTGCATATGATCCTCCGCAAACGCGACACCGTTTATCGTCCACCGATTGAAGCCACCCTCGGCTGCGTTTTGTTTGGCAAAAGTCATTTCGAAGATTTGATCCGGCTCTGGAACCACCGCTCCTGGATTTCCGAACTGGGTGTAGTCCCAGTGGAACGGCTTGGGAGTTACCCACTGCGGTTTCCCTTTCTGGCCGGCATATTCAACCACTGTGCCCATGCCATGCTGCCGGTCGTCGTCCGCCGTATCTCCCATGATCCAGATGCCGGGGTGATTCATCTCGACAATTGCAGAGACCCGCTCTGCCGTACCTAGCCAAAGTCCCGGCACAGTTACCGGCCGGGGGATCGGGTTGCCGTCCATCGCGACAACCGTGAACGTATGTCCGGGCAACGCCAGGCTGCGGATCTCCGTCGCGCTCCCGTTTAAGACGTGGAAGAGCACGCGCTCACCGTGCTTCACACGTATCGGTTCACCGCTGCCCAGCATTCGTCCATTAATGGTGAAGGAACCATACCCGACCTCGAAGCCATGCGGCATGCCTTTGGCGAGCGAGGCGTTCATCGCGTTCTCGCCGGAGTCTTTCAGTTCCTTCACCGTCGTCGCGGGTGACAGAAAGTTCATGGCCATGTCACCGCCGCGGCTGTATGTCGGTTCGAATTCCTTCAGCGTGAGGAAAACCTCGCGATCATAGTTGCCGGGGTCATTCTTCGGTTCGATATATACCGGACCCACCTGGCCCGCGTACTGTCCCGCGCTCAAATTTGCTCCCGCACGAACGTGGGTGTGGTAGAAGCGAAGCCCGGAAGGCTTTGGGACGAAGGTGACGCGGCGCCTTCCATGCGGCGGAATGAACGGCGTGCCTTCTTCCGCGGCGCCATCGACATCCGTGGAAAGAAACTGTCCATGCCAATGCAGTTGCTCGGGCGTGTCGGTCTGATTGTTAATTTCGATCGTGACTTGTTTGCCTTCTTTGAAGCGGAGCAGTGGCCCGGGGAATTGACCGTTATACGTAGTCGTGGAGACGATGCGATTCGGCGCCAGCTCAACCGGCTTCACGGCTATCGTCAGCGTGTAATCCACAGCGCTGCCGGCTTGCAACGCGGCTTCTTTTGGCGGGGACACCGCAGGCTGCTTGCAGCCAACCGTCTGGCTAATGAAGGAACCTCCCGCCAGCGCGCCCACGGCTTTCACGAAGTTCCGGCGTGAGAAGTAAGAGCTTGGCATTATGGCTTACGAACAGGGTCGAATGGACGCAATCCTCTTCTCCGAGGCCAGTGTATCGCAGTTCCGTCGCCTGACAATCTTGACGCGCGCACTAATGCAGGTTAGATCAGTACGCCTTCGCAATCACCACGCGCCGATCCACCGTCTCACCCGTGATGATGCATTTGCCGGGGCCGTCGTATTCATCCTTTAGAGGGATGCAGCGGACGGTGGCTTTGAACTCTTTGAGACGTGCATCGCACTCCGGATCGTCCTTCACGTGCGCCATCACGAATTTGCCGCCGCCTTTTTCGGCAGTGACATCCCGCAGAATCGACTCCACATCGCCGATCGAATTCGCGAGTACCGTGTTGCTCTTGAGCCGTTCCTTCGCGGCGTTGTACAGATCCTTCTGCATCTGGGCCAGCACCGATGGCAGCCGGGCGGCCAATTCGGCCTGCGCCACAACTTCCTTGGAGCCCGTATCCCGCCGCTTGAGGACGATGTTGTTCGACGCGAGATCGCGCGGCCCCAGCTCCAGAACCACCGGCACACCGCGCCGCTCCCAATGGAAGAATTTCGCGCCCGGCGTCTGCCCTTCCCGATCGTCCACCTTCGCGCCCACTTCTTTCCCGATCCGGTGTGCAGCCTCCAGCACCCGCCCCTTCTCCTCGTCCTTGCGGTAAATCGGAACCAGCACCGTCTTTACCGGCGCGAGTCTCGGCGGCAGCACTATGCCCTTGTCGTCGGAGTGGCTCATGATCAGGCCTCCGATCAACCGCGTGCTCGCCCCCCAGCTCGTCTGCCACACGTGCTCGAGCTGTCCTTCTTTATTTTGAAATTGCACGTTGAAGGCCTTACCGAAGTTCTGGCCGAGGTCGTGGCTGGTTCCGGCTTGCAGCGCCAGGCCGTTCTGCATCATGGCCTCGATGGAATAACTCCGCAGCGCGCCGGCGAACTTTTCCGAGTGTGTCTTCACGCCCTTGATCACCGGCATGGCCATGATGTCTTCGGACACTTCCGCGTAAATGTCGAGCATGCGTAGCACTTCCTCGACGGCTTCCTCGTGCGTCGCGTGCGCCGTGTGTCCTTCCTGCCAGAGAAACTCCGTGGTCCGCAGAAACATGCGTGTGCGCAGCTCCCACCGCACCACGTTGGCCCATTGATTGATGAGGACCGGCAGATCGCGCCAGCTGTGAATCCACTTGGAAAAGAAATGGCCGATGATGGTTTCCGAGGTCGGACGGATGACGTACGGTTCTTCGAGCTGTTTGCCTCCCGCGATCGTGACCACCGCCAACTCGGGCGAGAAGCCCTCCACGTGCTCCGCTTCGCGATGCAGAAAACTCTGCGGGATCAGCAGCGGGAAATACGCGTTCTGGTGTCCGGTGGCCTTGAAGCGATCGTCAAGCTCGCGCTGCAGCAGTTCCCAGACCGCATATCCATTGGGCTTGATGACCATGCAGCCCTTGACGATCTCCGCCGGCTCCGCCATGTCACCCTGGAGCACGACGTCCTGATACCAGGCAGCAAAATCCTGATTGCGTGGAGTAATGCGCGATTCAGCCATGAACTATTCAGGTTACGACACGGCGGCTTCGCTGAATCCGCACGCCCCCTCGACGGACGTAATTAACCTGTAGCGCAGGGACACGCGCAGTTTGCGGGTACCTGCGGCTTTTTCCTCAGATTCGATCCGCTGGACTGAACGGCAGCCGAACTTCATCAATGGAAATCGGCCCGGTTCTGTCTGCGTACCAGCCTGCGCTCGACCACCGCCAATCGGTCGCACTCTCGACCAATTTCTTTCGAACCGGATTCTGATGGATATACTCCAGCGTCTCGTCGAACTCGCGTCGAGTACTCAGGATGTGATCGTAAAACCGGCTTTGCCAGATCCCTTCGCAGGAACCTCTAGCCTTGCTGATCTGACGCTGCGCAAGAATTTTCATACGCATTAAGACGTCAGAAATGGAGCTGCCTTCGGCTGGAAGAATTATCGCGTGCCAATGATCTGGCATGAGGCAGTATGCGCAGAGGGCAAACTTCGTTCGGCGGCGAACTGTTTCTATCGCGTTTGCGAGCATGGAAAACTCTCGATCACTGAAGGCTGGAATTCCTCGACGTAGGTTTGTCGTAACAAAAAAGAACCGTGAATGCAGTTCAACCCTGCGCAGTCTGGACATCCGTGGAAAAGCCGCAGGTACCCGCAAACAGCGCGTGTCCCTGCGCTACAAGGAGGGTCCTATCGCCTGACGGAAATTCTCACTCGTACCGCAGTGCCGCCATTGGATCGACCTTCATGCCGCGCGGGAACGTAAGCCGCGATCAGAGCTACCACAATCAGCACCAGCGATACGGCGGCAAACGCCAGGGGGTCGCCTGGCTTGGTGTCGTAGAGGAAGCTGGAAAGGACGGGCGTGGCGGCGAGCGCGCTTGGGATGCCGATCAGCAGGCCCGCGAGACATAGCAGCAGGCCATCGCCAACCACGAGCTTGAACACGTCTTCGCGTTTCGCGCCCAGCGCCAGGCGAATCCCGATCTCGCGCGTGCGGGCGGCCACGGAATACGCCACAACGCCGTACATGCCGATCGCGGCGAGCGCGAGCGCGAGAACAGCAAACACAGCCAGCAGCACGGCGCTGAAACGTAGGCGCGAGGTTGAACTGGCCAGCTGCTGGTCCATGGTCTCGACACCATATACCGGGAGATCCTTATCCAGTGCGTGGATCGCATTCCGAACGAAAGAGGCCAAAGAGATCGGATCGCCAGCCACTCGTACGGCAACATTCCCGCCTGCGGGGTATTGCCAGAAACTCACGTAAACGTCGTCACCCGCCGGGCGCTCGATGCCGTCGTATCTCACATCGCCCACAATGCCGACGACCTCCGCGTCCTGTTGACCCGTCTCCCAAACCGACAGCCCGGCATGCTTGCCAATTGGATCTTCGCCGGGCCACAGATGCCGTGCGGCGGTCTCGCTGAGCAGTAGCGCTTGTTGCGCTCCGGCTCGATCGCGGTCCGTGAACCGGCGGCCGCGAATGAGCGGCACGCGGAAGAGGGCGAGATACTCCGGGGTCACGCTGTGCACACCGACTGCCACCTCTTCCTTACCCTGTCCTCTTCGCAGGATTGTGACATCCGCCTGACCGCGCGAGGGAAGAGAATTCGACGTGCTGACCTGTTGCACACCCGGCGCTGCGGATATACGCGCCAGAAGCTGCTGATGAAATCGAACAGCGGCATCGGGTGAGTATTGTCGAGGCGGCAAATCGACACTGGCGGTTAGAATGTGATCCGTCGCCGCGCCGATATGAGTTTTGAGCAGCCGTGCAAAGCTCTCCATCATCAAACCCGCGCCTGCGAGCAACACCAGCGCCAGGGCCATTTCTCCGCTGATCAGAACACTGCGCGAGTTTGGCCGCCGCAGACTCGACCATCTGGCGGACCATCCGCCGGTCACACTCTTGAGCGCCTGATTGAGGTCCAGTCTCGATGCCTGAAGAGCCGGGAGCAGGCCGAACAGTACGCCAGCCAGAATGGAAATCGCGACGTTGAACGCGAGCACATACCAATCGACCTGAACCGATTCCGCGTTCATGGTGCGGGCGTATAACGGCCAGAAGTCTCCCGCTGCTTCGGGCCGTAAGGCGATGGCCAGGTCAATGGCATATTCGGCCACGCAAAACCCGGCAAGGCCGCCCGCAAGGCCCAAGATGCTGCTCTCCGTGAGAAACTGGCGAATCAGGGCACCGCGACTGGCGCCCACCGCCAGCCGCACGGCAACTTCCTTCTGGCGCGAAACCGACCGGCTCAGCAGCAGGGTCGCTACATTCACGCAGGCAATCAGCAGCACGAACCCGACAGCGCCGAACATCACGAGCAGCGATTTCTGCAACGCCGGATCCGTTTTGGCCTGAGTCAGCGCAATCGGTCTCACCTGCCAGCGTGCCATCTGATCAGGGTGCGGATGGGCCGTATCGATCGCCTTCGCAAGTGGCTCCATTTGAGCGCGGGCATTGGTCAATGAGACCTCCGGCCGCAGGCGCGCCAGGGCACGAAGCCAGAAATTCCATGCTATGGTGAGGCGCTTGGGAATGTTGTAAAACGCGGGGGCCATGGTGATCGGAATCCAGATATCAATGTCATCCGTTTGCCCACGAAAGCCCGCCGGCATCACGCCAACCACCGTATACGGGAGCTGGTTCAGATGAACGGTTCGACCGATGATCCCGGCATCCCCGGCGAATTGCTGCCGCCATAGCTTGAAGCTCAGTAATGCCAGCGGATGGCCATTCGCTTCCCGATCTTCTTCCGGTCGAAACACGCGTCCCAATGTGGGCTCGATTCCAAGCATCGGGAAATAGGATGCCGAGACCAGCTCGACCTGCAAACGCAGCGGATTGTCGATGCCAGTCAGGTTGCCGGACCAACTCGCGAAACCGGCCACGCTCTCGAAGCTTCGCTGATTCCGCCGCAGATCATCGAACATCGGATAAGACCACGGAAACTGTGAGCTGCCGCTCAGGAGATCGAGCGCAACCAGCTTGTCGGGTTCGTGGTAGGGCAGCGGCCGCAGCAGGATGCCATTGATCAGGCTGAAGATGGTGGTGTTGGCGCCGATGCCAAGGGCGAGCGTCGCCACAGCCACGGCAGTGAATCCAGGGGATTTCAGAAGCGAGCGAACGGCGAAACGGAGATCGTGGAGCATGGGCACATTCGCGTTAATTCGCGTGCATTCGCGGCCCGCGCTTTTCTCTTAAACCGTTTCCATCTTTTCTTCGACCACGCGGCCGTCGAACAGATGAATACCCCTGTCGGCAAAGCGGGCGTAGCGGGGATCGTGCGTCACCATCACGATGGTTGCGCCGTTGCGGTGCAGTTCCCGCATCAGGTCCATCACGGCTTCGCCGTTCGCGGAATCGAGGTTTCCAGTGGGCTCATCCGCGAGCAGCACCGAAGGCGACCCCACCAGCGCACGCGCCACGGCCACACGCTGCTGCTGGCCGCCCGATAGCTGGGAAGGATAGTGCTTCACGCGATGCGACATGCCCACTTTTTCGAGCGCCTCATGCACCAGCTTCTTGCGCTCCGATCCCGGCGTGCCGCGATAAGTGAGAGGCAACTCGACGTTTTCGTAAACGGTCAAGTCGCCGATCAGGTTGAACGCCTGGAAAATGAAACCGATCTCGCGATTGCGGATACGCGCCCGCTCCTGCATCTTGAGGCCGCTGACAGGTTTGCCATTGAGGATGTAAGAGCCGTCCGAGGGCGTGTCGAGCAACCCCAGGATGGCCAGCAGAGTCGATTTCCCGCAGCCCGAAGGACCGGAAATCGAAACGTACTCGCCTTTCTTGATATCCACATGAATGCCCGCCAGGGCATGCGTCTCGACCTCATCGGTGATGAAGACCTTGGTGACACCTTCGAGATGAATGAGTGGAACCGCTGCGTCCGCCATCTTTGCTCCTTCAAACAGATTCTAGTTCAGCCGGATGCGGTCGCGCCCATCCCAGGCCGACATATCCGACAAAATTACTTTGTCTCCGACTTTCAGTCCGTCCAAAACTTCGATGGTCGTTACAGAAGCGCGCCCGAGCTTCACCGGCACGCGGTCTGCGCCCTTGCCATCCGGTTCGATCTTGAATAACTGAATGGTGGTGTTCTGCTGCCCGAAAACCGGCCGCTCCACATATACGACATCGCTCAAATTCTCCAGCACGATGGTGCCATCCACGCTCAGATCCGGCACCGCGCCCGGCGGCAATGCGCCAATCAGACGAACATCCACCGTTCGCGTTCCGTTGATGACTGAAGGATCGATGCGCGAGACTTTTCCGGGAATGATTCCATTGCGCGTATCGATCTGTGCGTCCTGGCCTATCGCGATATCCTTGGCCTGGGTCTCGGTGATCTTCAATTCGGCTTTCAATTTCCAGGGCTGTGTGATCCGTGCGAGCGGAGTGCCGGCGGTCACCTGCTGCCCAACCTCCACCAGGAGCTCGGTCATGATGCCGTCAGTTCCCGCCTTGATTTTCAGCGCTTCCACTTGGCTTTTCTTCAGCTCGTACATGGAGCGGAGCTGATCGATTTTGGCTTTCTGCGCCGCGAGTTGCGCTTGCACCTGCTGCTTCTGAAAGGCCAGCCGTTCCTCTTCCAGCTTGCTGCGCTGGGCAAGCTCGTCGGCTTTAACCGCCGATAGCTTTTCCGTCAAATCCGGAATCAGACCTTCTTTGGCCAGCAACATATCGCGATCAGCCGTCAGCTTGGCCTGCTTATAATCGGCGTTCACCGTGGCCGCGTTGGCCTTTTGATCGAGACCTTGCTTCTCGAGCGTCATTTCCGTATCGGTATACGTGGCCTCGGCAGTTTTGAGCTGGTACTCGGCATCCACCATTGCATTTTCTAGTTCCGGACTGGAGAGGATCATTAGCACCGTTCCCGGCTTGACCACCGCGTCCTGTCCTGGCAGCAGGAGCCGCCGCTCGACGCGCCCTTCGGTTTGAGCCGCCACAGCGCGTTTTTCCTCAGGCACCAGAGTTCCCAAACCGCGAACGTCCCGCTTCATGGGACCGCGTTTAACCGTTCCGGGCCAGAGAGTTGCCGCTTCAACGCTGGGTGCCGCAGGTTTCAGGCGGGCAACCGCGATCCAAATTCCGCCTAGGGCCAAGACGAAAATGGTGATGTAGATAATCCGCCGGATCATGCGCTTGCGACCGGCACCCTGACGTACGATATCCATAAGCCCTCCCTGGAGAATTGGCACGCGCGGTGCCAATCTCCGAACCTAGTTTAACTCCTTGAATTATCAATGGTAAACAGGCGGCACGAAGTGCCCCCAGTGTTCGAGTGCGGAATGCATCCGTCCCAGGAACGAACATACTTGTTTCCTACTGTGCGAGGCGCTCGATGCTATAGACGGCCCGGGTTGGAGATTCGCGGGTGACGCGAAAGACCACATTGCCCGTCTTCCCGGTTTGGAGCGTTTCCGCTGCAAACGGTATGGTCTGCTCGACGGTCAACGATGCGCCGGAAGCGGCGAGGTGGACGGTGCGCCGCCAGCTACCCGAGCGAAATTCAAGCCCGCCATCGGAAGTGGCCTGCACTTCCACCGGGCCCTTGCCTGCCAGCGCCCCGCTTTCTGCTAAAACGTTGATATCAGAGTCTTTCCAGACGAATTCTAGGCAGCGGCCGCCATCGCGGGAGGAAAACACGGCGCGCGCGTGCTGATTTTCGAGCACCCACTCGGGCACGCCGTCATCGTCAAGGTCTGTGGAGTAGGCGAGCGCCGCGCCGCGCGGAATCACGGCAAATCGGGCGGGCAGGTCGACCTCCGCCGCCCCAGTGATGTGAAGGCGCCAAGGCGCCAGGCCGCGCAGAGAAGAGATGGGGAAAACACGAATCAAAGCATCGCGTTCCATGTTGCCACCAATCGCAACCTCAGTGCGGGGAGGCGCGAACTCCAGGCCCTCGCCCTGCGCTTCGACGACAAAGTTACGGATTTCAGGGGAGTTATTGCGGATCAGGACGCTGACCTCGCGTCCAGAATCGGCGTTAACCGGTATGAGGGATGGCGCGATCAACAGTTCGCCGATCGATCCATAATGGAGGCCGATTGCCTCGCGTATGTGAACCGACGCCGGACGAAGGAGTTGCACACGAGCCCGGCTCATCAAGACGCCGTCAGCTTCGAGCGCCAGAGGCGTCCATTCGCCGTGCAACGAGTCGGCCGGGACATCGATCTGGTATTCGATTTCGGTGGGTGATTTCACGTCGGCCGCGGTGCGGAAGTTCTGCGGAATCAACAGGCGGGAGCGATGCGCCAGATCCTCGGAAGAATACGAGGTCTCGAGCCGGTTCTTTTGCCCGATGGTGAACCGCTTCGCGTCGTCAAAGAACGCCGAGCTATCCGGGGGTTGAATGGCGAGACTGATGCGGACACGATGGGTGGGCCCTATCCCCTGCGGGATAGGAAGGCGCGCCCGGAGGCTGCTGTTGTCCCAATCGAAGCTGGCGGGATGGCCGGCTGCCAGGAGCGGGCCACTCGGCTCTTTTGAAAGCTGGAGCGACACCTCACCGGGCTGTGGGGCGGAAAATTCCATGGCCAGGACCCCGTTCTCGAACTCCAAAGCATTGAGCTCAGCGGTCGCGTAGACGATGTGATCGCGATTGGCGAAGCCGGAGCAGTCACGGCAGAAATTCTCGCCCGCCAAGGGAACGTCCAGCGGGAGCCATAGTGCTTCACCTGGAGCCAGCCGGATCTGCGGCAGAGTCATGTTCCGATGGGTCGGAGGGTAGAAGACACGGAAGGCTCCCGCGAATTCGTTCTTGCTCTGATTGATGACGCTCAGCGCCGACGCCCGGCCCGGCGCCACCAGTTGTCGCGCAGACACTCCTGGAGGTAGTTTGCCCGTGGCCAGACGGACGGGCGGAACCCGTGTCATTGTTGCTAACGCGGCGCCCCAATAGCGCCAAAGTGTAGCGTCGCGCCGCAGCGGGGTCAACGGCGTGCGCTCGTCACCTGCCATGGAGACTGCGCCGGCGCGGAATATCGGAGCGCCGGTGGCTTCCCATCCGACCGGAGGCAGCAGGTCCTCCACTTCCTCCCAAAGGAGTGAGCCGTGGCCCGCGGCAAAGACGTGGCGGCTTTCCACAAGCGCATGGGGTGCTCTTGCCGATACCGCGACGACCGGTAGGGGCGGTTCGGGAGCGTTGAATACGCCGGGAGATCCTTCGACGAACGCGATGGGACCACCATGCAACGCAAGAAACGGTTCGAGCGCATCGCTCAGGTCCCAGAGCCATTTGCGGAGCGCGCGGCGGTCGGACTCGAGGCCGGTGGGATACCCGGAATTGATCCAGCCGCGGATTGGCGGCGCCGGCCGGATCCACGCCTGCAAACCGGCGCGCTTCACCAGACGGATGAACCCGACAAGATCGCGCCGCGGGCTGGTACGGCCGGTGAGATCGAGTGTCTCGGGGTCTTCCCAATGCCAGTTCCAGGGAATGGAGAACGCGACCGTGTCGATTCCCAAGTTCTTCAGCCAAACCAGCTCGCGCTCCCAAAGCTGCGGGGGATATGCGTAGTAGGGGAACTCGACCGCCTGTACGAATCCGTGCCGCGTCTCGGGCGCGGGGGCCAAACCGGCCAGCAACAGAAGCAGGGCAACGGTGCGCATCACCACGCGGCGGTCTTGCGGAGACGGTAATCGGGAACGAGCGGCATATGCTCTACCTTGCACATTTCAAACAGGCGCGAACGGGCGCGCTCTCCGATCTGGTCGGCTAATGTGCGGCGGTAGTCCACGGTTCCGTCGGGACCTTTCTGCGAAATGCGGCGGCCGGCCTCGGGGTCCGGCAGATTGGTGGTGGCGATCAACGGTTTCCTGTGGTTACAACGGTGCGTGATGATGGAAGTCACGACGTCCTCGATCCACGGAAGGACGCGGTGAGAGCCCAGGTCGTCAATCAGCAGCACCTCTGCATCGAGCGCGTTGTTGTAGGCTTCACGATCGCTCGAACCGGAGTTGGGATCGAAGCCTGAGCGGATGCGATCGATCAGGTTCTGGTAGTCGAAGAACACCCCCTGAAAGCCGCGGGCGATGATCACACGCAGAGCCGCCACGGCGAGGTGTGTTTTTCCGCTGCCCGGCTCGCCAATGAGCAGAATCCCGGATTTGGGCTGCGTGGGAAGGAAGTCGCTGGCGTATTTTGAGACGCGATCCTTGATCGAAATCAGATCGCGGGCCGCGATGTCATTATCCTTGGGAATTTGGAAGCTCACGAACGAAGCATCGCGATAAAGCGGCGGAATGCCTGACACCTCTTCGAGCCGCGCCGACCGGTTTTCCTTGGCGCACTCGCATCGCTCGACGCCGGAGACACCGCCGCGCTCGACCGTCTTCCAACCCGATCCCTCGCACAGCGGGCAAACTGCTTCCGGCATGAGCCTCTATTACTTTATACTCCCCGAGCTACTCAATGGTTGCGAGAACCGCTCCCGCTGCCACGGTTTCGCCGGCGTGCACCGGAATGACGGCCACGCGTCCGGCGCGGTGCGCCTTCATCTCGTTCTGCATCTTCATGGCTTCCATCACGACTATGCCCTGCCCTGCCTCGACCGCCTGCCCGGGCTCGACGAGCAGGCGTACGATCTTGCCGGGCATGGGCGCAATGACATCCTCACGATCAGGGCCGTGCGCGCCCGCGCGCTTCGACGACCAGCGGCGAGGATCGGTGATCGCCACGCGGAAGCGATGGCCGCGGATGGTGATCCAGGCGCAGCCGGGACCGGTTTCGGCGTGGGCTTCGTAACTTCGGCCGTCAAGTAACACGGAGAAGATGCCGGGTTCGACTTCGAGGAGTTGGGCCTGACGCTCGTGTTGATCGCCCAGGCGGAAGCGGTAACGATCGCCTTCGCGCTCGACTTCGAGCCGCGTATGCGCGTCGTCAATTTGGACGTCAAGGGTCATTGCAGAAGATCGTCGCGGCCGGTGGTGCGCCACTTCGAAGAGGTCATCGGTGATACTGTGGGTTTTGTTTGGACCGGCAGGAATGCCTGTCCTACTAGCGCCGCGATGGCTTGCAATTCGGGATCTGGATCTGGTAGTGGACGGCGGGCCAGGAATTCGTCGACCAGCGCGGTATCGAGATCGCCCGCACGGAACTGAGCATCATCCATGAGCTGGCGGAAGAATCCCAAGTTGGTTTTGATGCCTACGATCTGGTACTCGTCGAGTGCGCGAATCATGCGTGCTACGGCCTGTTCTCGCGAGCCGGACCAGACAGCGAGCTTGGCGAGCAGCGGATCGTAGTCGAGCGGCACGTTCCATCCTGGGTAGACGCCCGAATCCAGCCGGATCCCCGGGCCTAAGGGACGATTCAGATGCAGGATGCGCCCCGGCGAGGGGAAGAATTGATTATCCGGATCCTCGGCGTAGATGCGGCATTCGATGGCTGCGCCGCGCCAGTCGATTTGTTCCTGGTTGATGCGGAGCGGCTCGCCGGCCGCAATCTCCATCTGCAGATGCACCAGATCGAAGCCCGTAACAAGCTCCGTCACGGGATGCTCGACTTGCAGGCGTGTATTCATCTCGAGGAAGTAGAAATTGCGCTGGGCATCCACGAGAAACTCAATGGTTCCGGCGCCGTAGTAGCCCGCGGCGCGGGCGATGCGGACCGCCGCTTCTCCCATGGCGCGCCGCATTTCGGGATGCGCGGCTACCAGCGGAGATGGGCACTCCTCCATGATTTTCTGATGCCGGCGTTGTAAGGAGCACTCGCGCTCGCCCAGGTGAATGATGTTGCCGTGCTGGTCTCCGAGCAATTGAATCTCAATGTGGCGCGGCCGCTCAATCAGCTTTTCGACATAGATGGCCGGATTACCGAAGGCGCGTTCGGCTTCGCTAGAAGCGTCGCGAAAGGACGACGCGATTTCCGCGTCTCGATCCACGCGCCGCATGCCTTTGCCGCCGCCGCCTGCGACGGCCTTGAGGAGAACGGGATATCCGCAATCGCGGGCGAATGCACGGGCGGCAGCGGCATTTTCAGCCGGCTGCTGCATGCCTGGCACTACGGGCGCGCCCGCGGCAATGGCGACTTCACGTGCGGCGGTCTTCGATCCCATTTTGCGAATGGTATCGGGGGAAGGCCCGATGAACACGATGCCTGCCTGTTCGCAAGCGGCCGCGAAATCCGCATTCTCGCTCAAGAATCCGTATCCGGGGTGAATGGCTTCTGCCTGGTGCGCACGCGCGGCGTCGAGAATCCGATCGGTACGCAGGTAGCTTTCGCTCGATGGCGAAGGACCAACATGCGCCGCCTCATCCGCCATACGCACGTGGAGCGAAGCGCGATCGGCGTCCGAATAGATGGCGACGGAACGAATGCCCATCTCACGCAGCGTTCGAATCACCCGTACGGCGATTTCTCCGCGATTGGCGATCAGGACTTTTCGGAACATGGAAAGGCTGATTCTAACGCCGAGCCGCCGAGGGCACCGAGAACACCAAAGATCTTCGATTTTCTCGGTGTCTCCGCGTTTCGGGGCTGAAAGACCTGCTGACTCCAGCCCATAATTCGGCGCTTCCTTGGTGATGATGACGTCGTGGACATGGCGATCAGGACTTTTCGAAACATGGAAAGGCTGATTTTAACGCCGAGCCGCCGAGGGCACCGAGAACACCAAAGATCTTCGATTTTCTCGGTGTCTCCGCGTCTCGGGGTTGAAAGACTTGTTCACTCCAACCTGTAGTTCGGCGCTTCCTTGGTGATGATGACGTCGTGGACGTGGCTCTCACGCAGGCCCGCGGGTGAGATGCGGAGGAACTTCGCCTTTTCCTGAAGCTCGGCAATATCGTGACAGCCGCAGTATCCCATGCCTGCTTTCAAGCCGCCCACGAGCTGAAAGACGAGGTCGCCCAGAGGGCCCTTGGACGCCACGCGGCCTTCGATGCCCTCGGGCACCAGCTTGCCGCTGCCGTCCTGGGCATAGCGATCCGAGCCCTGCGCCATGGCGCCCAGTGATCCCATGCCGCGATACGTCTTGAATGTGCGGCCCTGGTAGAGAATCACTTCGCCGGGGCTCTCATCGGTGCCGGCGAACAGGCCGCCGATCATGACA
This sequence comes from Bryobacteraceae bacterium, assembly GCA_035297145.1. GTDB lineage: Bacteria > Acidobacteriota > Terriglobia > Bryobacterales > Bryobacteraceae > QHXW01. The sequence continues at coordinate 142,211 of DATGZN010000063.1, read as the reverse complement.
CAATCCGCGCCCGCGGCGATGGCCTTGGTGATATCGCCCGAATACTTGATGCCGCCATCGGCGAGCAGCGGAACGCCCGCACCGCGTGTGGCGCGCGAGCACTCGGAAATGGCGGTGATCTGCGGCACGCCCGCGCCCGTCACCACGCGCGTGGTGCAGATCGACCCGGGACCGATACCGACCTTGATGCCGTCGACGCCCAGCGAAATCAACTCACAGGCAGCTTCATGCGTGGCCACGTTACCGGTGATGAGCTGCACCTCGGGGAATTTCTTCTTCACGGTACGCACGGCTTGCATGACGCGGCCGGAGTGGCCGTGGGCGGTGTCGATCACCAGCACGTCCACTTTTCGCGCCACCAGTTCCTGCGCTCGTTCCAGGTAATCACCGGTTGCGCCGACGGCCGCGCCCACGCGCAGGCGGCCCTGCTCATCTTTCGCGGCGTTGGGGTATTTCAGCTTCTTCTGAATGTCTTTGACGGTAATGAGGCCCTTGAGGTCGTAATTCTCGTCCACGACGAGCAGTTTCTCGACACGATGCCGGTGCAGGATCAGCTCGGCTTCCTCGAGCGTGGTGCCGACGGGAACGGTGATCAGGTTCTCCTTGGTCATGACCTCGGAGATGGGCAGATCGGAGCGTGATTCAAAGCGCAGGTCGCGATTGGTGAGAATGCCGACGAGCCTGCGCCCTTGCGTCACCGGAATTCCCGAGATACGGTAGCGCTTCATCATCTCCAGCGCATCCGCAATTTTTTTATCGGGCGCGATGGTGATGGGGTCAACGATCATGCCGCTCTCACTGCGCTTGACGCGATCCACCTCTTCGCCCTGGCGCTCAATGGACATGTTGCGGTGAATCATGCCGATGCCGCCCTGTTGTGCGAGCGCGATGGCCAAGTGTGACTCGGTCACGGTGTCCATAGCGGCGCTGACGATGGGGATGTTCAGCGCGATGGTGCGAGTGAGCCGCGTGCGGGGATCAACATCGGTTGGGAGGACTTCGCTGCGCGCCGGCTGGAGCAAAACGTCGTCGAAGGTGAGGCCTTCGCGAATATCGCCGTCAATCATAGGGTGATCTATCTATGATACAGCGACGGCGGCCTGAATCCGTACGTAGCGACGAACAGAAAAACTCTTCACCGGCGAGACGCCGAGAACGCCCAAAGAAAACCAATCTGGACACACAAAACTGCTGCGGGGCGTTGACTGTGCACTGCCTGGCCACAAAGAGAGCGCAGCGGGAGCGGCAGGGACCCATGAGTGGGGCTAACCGACCGTCTCGGTGCTACGGCTGCTGGAGCAGTTCGCGGACCTTCTGTTCGAGTTCGGAGCCAGTCAGACCAGAGGCGACGATGTGATGCGAGCTGTCAAGTACTAGGGTGGTTCCGGCCTTCGCGTCTGCTCCGTACTTCTTCGCGAGACCCGTGCGATCCGGAATCTGGGGCCAGCCGAGCGTGATGTCATCGAGCGCCTCCACGACGTGGCTCGCGTCCGGATCGGCGCTGAGTCCGACAGCCCTTAGGCCGCTGTGCTTGTACTGGTTGAACACAGGTATGAGGGAAGCCAGTTGGTTCACCGAACCCGGACTTCGCGGCGACCAGAATGTGACCAGCGTGACGCGCCCTCCCAGGCCGGACAGGCTGATGCTCTTTCCCGCTATGTCGCGAGCTGAAAAGTCTTCAAAGACTTCGGAAGCGACCTGCTTGTGGCCGGCCGCGGGAACGGATTTGGCTTGCTTTGCGATCTGATGCGCCCAACGGTTTTGCCCCTCAAACGAAGACACGGCGGCTTTTTCCCGCTGGCGAACAAATGTCTCTACCGCCGGCAAACCTTCTCCCAAGACGTATCCGGTGATTTCTTTTCCATCCCGCCTGAGGAGGACCTCATAGCAGGTTTGCTCTCCTCCCGCGATAGCTGATACCACGTGCAAGTCGTCGGTTGGCGTTACCTGAGCGACCTGCGGTGCTCCCGTATCACAGCCCGCGCGTAGCGGCTGGGCGGGCGCTAGCGAAAACCCCGCCCCAAGCCAGAGAATGAGTCCAACCACGGTCATTGGCTCAACCGCAAGACTTCCGATGCCAGTAGTGCAAACAGCGATTGCAGCTGATTGCGATCCGCGGTGACGAGATAGGTTCCCTGTTCCTGGTCCGCCTGAAATGCTGGATTCGCATAAGGAACGAAGGCTACCGGGTCGTAGGGCAGAGCCGGAATGAGAGCGTTATTAGCCACCATGGGAAGAAAGTCCCGGTCGACTGAGTCGGTCCCATTGCCCGTTAGGTAGACCACATTGATTACTGGATGATAGGTTGTGTCGGAGCGAATCTTGAATGCCTCGTTGACGGTTCCATTCATGCTGGCCGCCACGATGGAATTCGGCTGGTCCGGTCGTAATTGGTTAGGGTAGATATTCGCGTTCGTGTAGATCGCGGCGGAGGGGAAGAAATTGTTACCCGACCCGACGTTTGGATGATTTGCCCAGAAGTCTCCGGTGTTCTTACAGTTCGGCTGCACGCTGGGATCCGGGCTGCAGAGTTGGTTGGTCTGAAAGAGCCAATTGCTGCGAAAGCCAAGCAGCGAGTTTCCGTAGACGTCGGCATTGGGAATGTAGGCGATGAACTGGCGAACGTTTGTGCTGGCACCAGCGGCGCCGGGACATGTCGCCGGGAAGGTTGGCGTCGGGTCGGAGTCGGTGGGGGGCGCTAGGCCATAACTGCTGGCGCCCCAGGAATCCTGGCCACCCCATTGCGAGAGCGTGCCCGTGACCGTTCCCGCCGCGGTGCACACTGCCGGCATGTTTATGCAGATGGCTTCCTCGTTCACATTGTTCGCATCTTGCGGGCCGACATCGGAGCAGCTGTTGTTGTGCCCGAAGGTGGCGCCGGCTTGGACGGGCGGCACGGGGTTCGCCAGGGCGGGGCCCCACCGCGAGTCGTGCTGGGTACGAAGAGGGAACTGGGCGGAAACTCCGTTGGGAGATCCGTCCGTGAACAGCATGATGGTGTTCTTGGCTAGTGGCAGATTCACGGTCCTAATTTGCTGATAGGCCACCTCCAGGGCGGAGACGGTGTTGGTGTTGCTCTGGCACACGATGGCTCCGATATCGGCATTCAACGTGCCATTCCCGTAGTTCGTGCTGGGAGCATAGACCAGATGGGCGGTGATGTCGAACGTGACCAGACCGACATAGTCGTAGGGGCTAAACAGCGTGATAAAGTTCTGCGCGGCCTGCTTCATGGCCTGGCATGCCGTGAGCCCGCTGATGAGATCGGGCGCGGTATTCATCGAACTGGATTGGTCCAGCACCAGCATCAAAACCAGACCGCGGCGGCTGGCCGTGCCGCTGTCGCTCACCGTGATGCTTGAGATGTGGAATATGTTCATGAAATAGGTGGGAGCTTGGGCGCTGGCGGTGACCGCGATATTCAGAACGCCGGTGGGGTTACCGTTCCCGTCGGTCACTTGAGTGAACGTGGGAGTCACCGTCGGCGTGCCGATGGAATTGAGATACCCGGCCGGAAAGTTGGCGTTAAAAAACTGTTGGGCGGCTGCAGTGGCCTGCGCCTGGGCCTGCTGCACCGTGTTCGCCAGGTTCACCGACCGGCCGGCTGCCAGGGCCGCGGCATCCACAGCCGCGCTCAATCGGGCCTTGATCAAGTAGATGGTTCCCACGTCCACCGCGAGCCCCACCGTGGCAATAGTGGCGATCAACATCAAACCGTGGACCAGCAGTACCACGCCCCGCTGCTTTTGCCGATTGACAAGCTTTGACATATATCGGACTCCTGAAACGCTACGAGATGCTGCGCGAGTAAATGACCGGCGTCTTCATAATCGAGAACAGGTTGAGATAACTCACGTCTGCGTACATCTCTGAGACCAGAGCAAACGTACTGGCGGTGAGGTTCAGGAACGCCGCATTCTGCGCGACGTCGCTGGTATTAGTCGCTATGGTCACCGCGGAAATAGTTCCATTGGCCAGCACAACACCCACCGGTGGAGTCCCGAACGTGCTGCTCCACCGCGTTCCATTGCCAATCATCACGCGGTAGGCAAATACGTATTGCCCGTAGTTGGGGCAGTTCCCGGCGTTCCATGGCGGGGCGTTATGTGGCGCCGGAACCACGCCCTTCGCACACTCCTGCGGGCCCACCATGACCACCTTGCTCAAGATGACCACGGCATTTCCGGTGGGGTTGGGATCATCCTGGGCGTCCGAGTTCATCCCCAGGCCCGCGGCCGCCCGCACAATCATGCGCTGATTCTGAACCAGCGATAGGTCCAATCCCGCGTTGGGTTCGGTATTCGTATCCACCATCAGGACAACGGCGTCCTGGCACACATTACTGACCTGGATACTTTTGCTGAGCGACATGCCGATCGTGAACATGCCCGCGAACATGGGAACCAGAATGGACATCGCCAGAGCAAACTCGAGCATCGTGTTTCCGCTCTCGCGCCGATGCCGGGATGGATTCTTCATAAGATCAGACCCCCTACGGACTCGGCGGCGTCGTCGTACCGACGGGCAGACCACCCAGGACGTCCACCGCCGACGCATTGAGATTGATGCTAGCGGCCGTCAGCGTATAGTTGGTGGCGGAGACCGGAAACATCCAGTTCCACGGATAGTTCTTCACCACTACTTCCACAATGTTCCCTGGTTGATTCGGATAGCTCACGATTTTGCCGTTAGCGAGCGTTTGTGGCAGTACGCCTACCAAGGCACACGTGGGATTGCACACCATCACCGGATTCGTCAGGTCATTGGCAGTGTAGTAATTGACGATGATCCGGCTGGCATTCGCTCCAGCTAAAAAGCCGACGCCGTTCGACTCAACCACTTGCGTGATGCACGCCGCCTGCGATGCCGTGCAGGAGCCGGCGTTGTAGCTCGGACTGAACGTCATTGCGAAGCGCGCGCCCTCTCGCGTCGCGTTCATCAGGGTGTTCTGTATGAAAACCACCATCGCCACATCGAGAATCCCGAAAAACATCACTAGCGTTGGAACCAGCACCAACGCCGTCTCGACCATGGCATTCCCCCGCTGCCGGGAGCGCCTGTCGCCGCATTGGAGCTGCTTAAGCATCGGAACAATTGCTGCTGTATCGCTAAGTATGGATCGGATGCTCTGGTGGCGAGTGTGTCCGTCAAAAACCTTATTCCGTCTTCCTCATTCCCTTATGCGCTCCGCGACTCCGGATCTGCTGGCGTTGCCGCACCCCGAACCCCATGTCATGATCAGGATGATCGGATGAAACGCCCCCCGGCCCGCCAGCTGCGAACGTTCCCGCTCCTTCTGGCCGCGCTCACCGCCTGCAATTCCGCTGGTACAGGACATACTTCCATCGATTCGACCCTGGCGGCTTTGATCCCGGCCGACGCCACCATGCTCGCCGACATCCGCATGGACGCGGTCCGCGCAACGCCGCTGTTTCAGAAATTGGTCGCCGGCCGGTCAATTCCGCAGCTCGACGACTTCGCGCGCGACACCGGTTTCGATCCCCGGCGCGACGTGCGTGAGCTGCTGGTTGCGTCTGACGCCAAAGATACGATCGTTACGGCGCGAGGCACTTTCAACGAGCATGGTTTAGCTGGCTTGGCGAAGCAGTCGTACAAAGGTTTCAACCTCTATACGCGGGGTCAGCGCGGCGCAGCTTTGATTGATGCGTCCACGGCCGTTGCGGGAACGCTGCCAGGCGTCAAAGCCGCGCTGGACCGCTACAAATCCGGCGACCGTTCCGGCCCCACGGAACTGCTCGCCCGCGCGCGTCAGATTCCCACCCGAAATCAGGTCTGGTCTGTGTCCAATGGCTTCGAGAGCCTGCTCACGGCTGGAATTCCGGAGACCGGCAACGCCGCCAACGTCGGCCGCATCCTGCGTTCGCTCGAAAACACGACGTTGGCCGCCGATCTCCGAACCGGCGTCGACGGCTATCTCACGGGAACCTGCCGTACCGAGCAGGATGCTAAGAACTTGGGCGACACTGTGCGCGGGCTCATCGGGCTTGGGCGTCTGAGCGTGCCCGAGAAGCAGCCCGATCTACTGCGCCTGTGGGACGGGATCAAGGTCGATCAGCAGCAGCGCACTGTCAATATCATGCTGGCAGTGCCAGAGGACTTGCTCGAAAAGATGTTGGATTTGCTCGGCGCGCAGCCGGGATTGCGGCGCCTGCCTGTCAGTGGGCTTGTGTCGCCCCGGCCTGATTCTTCTTCGGACCCGGAATCGCGTCGCCCAGAATAGAGCCGCCGCCTTCGCTGATGTAATTGCGGTTCCAGGCGGGAATCTCCACGACCACGTCACCGGTCACAACGGCCTGGCAGCCCAGCCGCGAGTGCGGCGTCAGGTCTGCGGCCATGTCCACGCGATCCAGTTCATCATCGTCGGCTTCCGTCAGATTCGCGTCGGTCCCGTTCTTCACCACGACATGGCACGTCGTGCAGGCGCAGTTCCCGCCGCAGGCGTGCTCCAGGTGGAGGCCGAGGTTTAGCGCGATATCGAGCAGCGATTCGGGCTTCCCATGCCCCTTGTACGGCAGCTTGCCGCTCTCGAATTCAACCGTCTGGCCGAGCGGGAGAAAGGTCACCTTGGGCATCTCCTTTGATTATAGCGGGTAAAGTCGTTTGAACCCAAATGCCCCTATTCTCCATCAAGATTATGTAGTAGAATTCGAAAAAGCGAGTTTTCATGATCGATTCTCATACCCGTAGTCTTGCAAAGGCTGTCAGTTACCGCGTGTTGGGATCGGCCGCCACCGCGCTCGTGGTCTACCTGTTCAGTGGGAACATGCCGCTTTCGGCAAGCGTAGGTGGACTCGACATGGTGCTCAAAATCGTGCTCTATTTCCTGCACGAGCGCATCTGGAATCACATCCCCTTCGGCCGCCCAAAACGCCCGGAATACGAAATTTAGCCTCAAAGTACAGGCCGCTTACCAAAGACAGCCTATTCAGCGGTACTGGGTATGGCCGATAAAGAAAGTGATGGAGTCTGCTCGTCTTCCGTGGAACGAAGCTCAGCGACTGCTCGCGTTACGCCGGTCGAGGCTTCTCGATTCGCCGCCGGAGCGACTTTTCGACGCTATCGTGTCGCGCGCGGCGGCTATCTGTAAGACGCCGATGGCCTTCCTGTCACTGGTGGATGAAAATCGCCAATGGTTTAAGTCCAAAGTAGGGCTCGACGCCACCCAAACGGATCGAGACATCGCGTTCTGTGCGCACGCCATCCTGCAGGATCAGCTCATGGTGGTGCCGGATGCGCTTTCGGATAAACGCTTTGCGGACAATCCGTTGGTTACCAACGAACCTAATATCCGTTTCTACGCCGGGATGCCGCTAGTGACGAGCGACGGGTGCGCTCTCGGGACTTTGTGCGTGGTCGACCGGAAACCGCGCCAGCTCAGCGCCGAGCAGATCGATCAGCTCAAAATTCTCGCCGAAAGCACGCGGATTCTTATCGAAATGAGATCGTCGCGATTCGGCGAGATCTTCGAAAAGGCCGTCGCGGCCACTGGCGAGGGGGTCACCATCGTGGACGCCCGCGAGCCCGACATGCCCATCATCTTTGCCAATGAGGCGTTCTACAAGATGACTGGCTACAGCGAAGACGAAGTTCTCGGCCGGAATTGCCGGTTCTTGCAGGGCGAGAACGCCGACCCCGCCATCCTTCAGAAGATCCGGGAGAGCATCCGGACAAAACGCAACTGCGTGGTCGAACTGTTGAACTACACAAAAGCCGGGAAACCCTTCTGGAACCGGCTATCGCTCATTCCCATCGTCGACGAAGCCGGCGAACTGACTCACGTGATCGGCTTGCAATCGGACATCACGGAAGCGAAAGCAGCCGAAGCTGCGCGCCAGCAATTACTGGGCATGCAGGTGACCATGCACACGGTCAACGACGTCGTTCTCAACTTCATGAACAACATGCAGCTCTACCGCATCCACATGGAAGAGACCTGGAACGCCGATGGCGGAGTGCTGCGAGAGTTCGACTCGATGTTTGCAGATACCATGACCAGGCTCACGAAAATCAACGCGCTGACCAAATTCAAATCGAGAGACGCGGCCAGCGGCATCACGGTACTCGACACCGAATAGACACAAAGCTTTACTTGGCCGATGCCCGGATGATGGTGTCTTGTGCCGCGAGGATTTGCCAAGCCGTGCCTACGCGCTCGAGAACGCGAAGGCCCATGCCCTGGGTCTGGAGGCCCGGTGAGCCGGCTCCTTCGACCTTCCAGCGAACTTGCGCAAACGCCATGTCGGGGTGCAGAAGCGTGAGCCTCTCAACGCCAGACGTCAAAGTGGGATCTTTCAATCCAGGCCATTCCATATTCACGATGTTCGCCGCGATATCCCGGTTGCCCCGCACCCATCTCGCCGCTGTGTCTACCCAATCGGCGTTCCGCATGAGTAGTTCGCTTATGCCGGATTGATCGCGACGATTCCAACCGCTATCGAACGCTGCAAGCGCGGCCCCGATGCGGTCTTCGTCGGTGAGCGGTGAGCTCTGAGGCCGTGGCGCGGGAATGGGCGCTACATCGCCGGGACGCAGATTGGCAAAGCCGGTGGTGGAGCGGTCCTCGGCTGACCCGTTCTGCGCGGCGAGAATCTTCCAAACATCACTTTTCTTGCGCAGCACCAATGTCATGACGTAATCGCGCGCTTCCGGCCTTCGAGAATCGCCGGTAATCTGCCATCTTGCGTGTACGATCGCCACGTCGGGCTTCGGGAACTGGACCTGGGCAGGAGTGATTACTGCCCTGCTCGCTTTGAAGATCGTCCCGTGAACGACTTTGTGACTCTCTTCGATCTGTCCAGCGTTCCGCAACCAGGAGCCGTTGACGTTCACAAAACTGGCATCATCCGTGAATTGCTCCGTGAAAGCATGCATGTCATGCACGTTCCAGGCGCGCATGAGACCGGCAATGACTTCGCGCACATGTTCCTCATCCGGGTTGGAGGCAGCTAGAAGTCTTGCCGGGGAAGAGATGCTCAGGCACGCCGCGAGCAAAAGACTGGCGTACTTCATCCTTCGACCTCCGGCAAGTTTCTTGATCAGCGCTGATCAGCGAAGCTTGCAGTTCAAAAGAATATCACGGGCGAAAACGCACTCTGGAAGAGGCAGGAGCCGGGTTGCCGTCTCAGCCCCGCAGCACCGCCAGCAGGGCTTGCCGCAACTCCTGCTGCTTTCCGGCTTCCAGCTTGCGCCGGTCCGCGGTGACATAGAACACGTCGATGGCCTTGTGGGCTTCGGTATCGATCAAGACGACGTCGATGCTTGCCCCGCGCGAGGAAATCGTGGACGCGATGTCGTACAGCAGCCCGGGCCGGTCCTCCGCCACCACCTGGATCAGCGTAGCGGATTGCGAAGCCTGATCGTCGAAATGCACCGCGGGCTCGATCCGTGCCTTCCGGCTGGGTGGTGCGATGCGTGGCCGGCTGCGCAATAACTGCTTCACGTCGGCGCGACCCAGCACGGCACGTTCAACCGTCGCCCGCAGCCGGTCGGCTTCGCTCGGGTTCAATTCCAGCGTGCGCAGGGGATCGGAAAAAGAGAACGTGTCCAGCACGGTGCCGCGCCGGTTGGCGAAGGCCTCCGCTTTCAAAATGTTCATGCCAAAGCTCGACAGCGTGCCGGCTACGGTCGCAAACAGAAACGGGCGGTCGCCAGTAACCAGCGTCAGGCGAAAGACGCTGCCCGATTTTTCCAGGTCCACCGCCACGCCCCGCGTCCGGCTCTCCTGTTCCAGCCGCATGTGCAGCGTGATATCCGCCTCGGTATGTGTGCGCAGATAGCGCTTGGGAAATCCTTCCAGGAATGCGCTCTCTTCGGGAGAGCCAGCTCCCTCGATGCGTTCGCTTTCCAGTTCACGCGTCAGCTCGTTGTACGTCAGCAGATAAAGCTGCCACAGTTGCCCGGCGCGCCACGGCGTCATCACCGTGGGATTCACAGCGCTGATGTCGGCGTAAGTTACGAGTGTCAGCCGCTGCAGATTTTCCACTGTGCCGGCAATGTCAGCCAAGTGACGCGCGGTCGCCGGATCGAACGGGTCGCGCCCATTCATCGTGGCGGACATTTCCAGATGATGGCGAATGAGGAAGCGAACGGTTTCCCGCTGCGCGGCCGGCATCTGAATCCGCTCCATGGCACCTTCCGCTAGGCGCAGTGACGCGGCCACGTGCCGTTCCCCCGCGTTGCCTTTGCCCACGTCATGAAACAGCAGCGCAAACATCAGTACGGCCGGCTGCTCGATTTCCGAGAGCAGTCCCGCGAACGACGATGCCGGCGGCGTTTTCCCGTGGCGCAGATCCGCCAGCGTTTGAATCGCCACGAGCGTATGCTCGTCCACCGTGTAGCGATGGAAGAAGTCGCGAATCACCAGGCAGTCGATGCGCTCCAGTTCAGGAAATAGCGCGGCCAGCGCCCCGCTTTCGTGAGCCACCCGCAGAGCCAGCGCCGCGTGCGGAAGCATAAGCGCTTCGCTGAGTGCCGGCCACACAGGCCGCGGCGATGCGAAGTAAGCGCGCACGGCCGCGAGTTGCGGCGTTATGCGTTGTTCCGCTTCGAGCGATAACCGCATGCCGTGCCGCGCCACAAACTGCATCAGGCGCACCAGCAGCTCCGGCTCCGCTTCGAGCTGCTGCGGCGAGCGGAAGTACACTCGTTCGCGGGCCACCGTGAAATCGGCATTTGAAACGCGCGAGCGCCGGTCCCGGAACTGCGCGAACAGAGAGCTAGCTCGCGCCTCCTCGGTCTCGAGGACACCCAGCGCGGAGCGATGCACAGCACGTGCGCTGCGGAAGTAGTCGCGCATCACGGCGGTTTCTTCCAGCGCCATCTGCTCAGCCACCCATTCCTGGGCGTCAAACGTCAGGACATTGGAATCGCGCTTGGCTTGTTCATGCAAATAGGCGCGAACCGCGAACAGGAAGCGGCGCGCCTCGTCCAGCTCCGGCACGTGCACGGGCGGCGAAAAGGCACGTGGCGTCGTGCCCGCGATTTGCGCCAGCCAGGAGACCAGTTGCAGGTCGCGCAGCCCGCCAGGCGCTTCCTTGATGTTCGGCTCCAAATGGTGAAAAGTCCCGTTGAAGCGCGTATGCCGCTCGCGCGTCATGTGCGAGAGATGCCGGACCAGTGCGTCCCGCTGGCCGTGCACAAATCGCGGCAGCTTCTCCATCAGGGCGCCGTAGACCGCGGCATCTCCCGCCAGGTATCGCTGGTCCAGCAGGCTCACGCTCAGCTCGATATTGCCGTTGTGCAGCTCCGAACACTCTGCAGGTGTGCGCACAGATTGGCTGACGCGCAGCCCGCCGTCCCAAAGCTGCTGGAGAAAGGCCGCGATCTCTTCTTTGTGTGCCAGGGCTGCTCTATCGCTCGCAAACAGCAGTAACAGATCGATGTCGGAATACGGAAACAGTTGCCGCCGCCCGTAGCCGCCCACCGCGACCAGCGCAGCTCCTGCCGGAACGGCTGGCGCAATGCGCCCCTGCCAGGCGCTCAGGACCTGTGCATCGACCGCCAGGGTGCGGTCTTCGAGCCCTCGAGTGGGATCAAAGCGCAGCTTCTCCGCGGTCGCCATTCCGGATCCGTATCGCCTCCGCGACATCGTAGATGAAAACTTTGCCGTCGCCGATCTTCCCCGTGCGCGCCGCCTCGGTAAGGGTCTTCACCACCTCGTTCAAGCGCGCGTCCGTCACCACCAGCTCAATTTTCACCTTGGGCAGCAAATCGACGTTGTACTCCTGGCCGCGATACACCTCTTTGTGGCCCTTCTGGCGGCCGTGCCCGCGCACTTCGGTGATGGTCATGCCGTCAATGCCGATGTTCTTGAGTGCTTCCTTGACCGGCTCCAGTTTGAAGGGCTGAATGATGGCTTCGATTTTTTTCATCGCATGCTCCTGTGCCGCGGCCGCCTAGGCCTCGAAGAAGTACCCTTCCTCGCCGTGCTGGCTCAAATCCAGACCCTCGATTTCGGCGTCCTTCGTCACGCGCAACCCGGTAACGGCATCGCAGATTTTCAGGATAATCAAGGTCCCCACGATTGCCAGCACCCAGGCGATCGCTGTGCCGATCAACTGATTGATCACTTGCCCCGGATTGCCGTCCACCCACCCGAGCGGCAGCAGCTTACCCGCCGAGTCTTTGTAGCCGTCGTTGATCAGGTTGGTGGCGAAGAAGCCCGTGAGAATCGCTCCCAGCGTCCCTCCCGCGCCGTGTACTCCGAAAGCGTCCAGCGAATCGTCATAGCCGAATTTTGCCTTCACCAGCGTCACCATGAAGTAGCATACGATGCCGGCTAGAAACCCGATGAGCAGCGCCGGAAACGGCTGCACGAAACCCGACGCCGGCGTGATCGCCACCAGTCCCGCGACGCAGCCCGAAATCCCGCCCAGGACGCTCGGTTTGCCGTTGCGAATCCATTCCACAAAAATCCAGCCCAACGCCGCCGCGGCCGCTCCGAAGTGCGTCGCGACGAATGCGCTCGTCGCTAAACCCGAAGCTGCCACCGCGCTGCCCGCGTTGAATCCGAACCAGCCGACCCACAGCAGACACGCCCCGATCACGCTCAGCACCAGGCTGTGCGGCTTCATGGGCTCCTGTGGATACCCCGTTCGCTTACCCAGATACAGAGCGCAGATCAGCGCCGAGACCCCCGACGTGATGTGGACCACCGTGCCGCCGGCGAAATCGAAACAAGGGAACCTGCCTCCCAGCGCCGCGTTCAGCAATCCGCCCTTGCCCCAAACCATGTGCGCCATGGGAAAGTAGACAATCAGCGCCCAAAGCACCGTGAACAACACCATGCCGGTGAATTTCATGCGCTCCGCGAAGGCCCCCGCGATCAGCCCTGGTGTGATGATGGCGAACATCAACTGGTAAATCATGTAGGTTTCCTGCGGGATGGTCGGCGCGTAGTCCGGATTGGGCGCAATTCCCACGCCTCGCAAGAAAACGTAGCGCAAGTCGCCGATGAAGGGCGATCCCTCCGCAAACACCAGGCTGTAACCCACCAGCGCCCACAGCACCGTGATGATCGCCATCAATATGAAACTGTGCATCATAGTGCCGAGCACGTTCTTTCGCCGCACCAGCCCGCTATAAAATAACGCGAGGCCCGGCCCGGTCATGAGCAGCACCAGTGCGGCTGACGTCAGCATCCAGGCGTTATCGCCCGCGCTCTGCGCAGATTTCACGGCTGTGTCGAGAGCGGCCAATTTCGCATCGACACTTTGCGGCGTCTGCGCCATCGCCGCCGTGGAAAACACCAATAGCGTCCAAAACTTCATGCTGGAATCCTTTGTCGGGTTACAAACAGACCAGTGTCCTATTATTCCGCGAAGGTGGACAAGGGCAAAAGAGAAGGTTTCTATGCAGGTGATTGAAAATTTTGATGGGCAGGGCCGGCCAGCCAGCGTAGGAGACGCGGCACGAAGGGCAGACTGAGGAGCTACAGCGTGAAGACTCTAGGAATGATCCAACGATCATAGTCGCCGTTCTCCCTTCGCCAGGCTCAAACTCGAAAATTCGCTATTTACTTCTACAAGCGGAAAGTGTGACGTAGGGGCGACGCGCGCATCGCCCCTGTTACAGCTCACGTCACAGCGAACGCAGGAAGTTCAAAATATCCTGCTTTTGCGAGGACTTGAGGCCACGGAACGCCTCGATCACTCCGCTGGCCTCCGATCCATTGCTATCGTGATCCCGAATCGCTTCGAGCAAGTCGCTGTGATGCACGGCAAGATCGGAGAACAGGTTGGCCTGCTGCTGATTGAGCGCCGCGACGGCGGTTGACAAGCCGGTAGTCAGTGAGGGCGTATGGCAGGCCTCATGGTGGCCCGTTTCGTCGCCGGAGTAGGCCGCCACCCACTCTGGTTCCATAAACTTTCCGCTTCTGTCCACCGATATTGGAGGTGAGGGCATTTCCATGATCCGGCTCACCCGCCTGAACCACATTCCGTTGGTTTTGAACTCGGATCTGATCGAACACATTGAGATGACTCCCGATACGGTGATTACCCTTACAAGTGGCCAGAAAATCATGGTGCTCGAAGCGGCGGTGGAAGTAGTGGAACGCGTGGTGGCCTTCCGCCGAACGATTCTGAACGGCATTCTGACCTGCCCCATACGGAAGCCAACCGAAGGGGAGGAACCACCAGGATCGGAGCCGGAGTAGGTCATGGCGGAACAGCCCAGACCAAAGCCCCTCGATGTGCGGCCCGTCGTTTACCGGCTCGACTTCGCCACCTTGGGCGGGCTGGTGATGGCGCTCGGGGGTATTTTGGGCGGTTTACTGCTCGAAGGCGGCAAGATTAGGGACGTGGCCCAAATCACCGCGGCCTGTATTGTTTTTGGGGGTACGTTTGGAGCCGTACTGGTCACGACGCCATTTCCCGTGTTGTGGCGCGCCGTCCGCAAGCTCAATCATATTTTCATCGAGCGTGCCCAGGATACCCACCAGGCGATCGAAGAGATCATCAGCTTTGCCGCCAAAGCCCGCAAGCACGGCATTGTTTCCCTCGAGCAAGATGCCGACAACATCCCGGAGCACTTTCTGCGGAAGGCCTTGGGTCTGGCTGTGGACGGCACTGACCTGGACCTCCTGCGCCGCATAATGGATCTCGAGATCATCATGGAAGAGCATCACGCTGAGGCCGAGGCAAGGGTCTACGACTCCGCGGGCGGCTACGCGCCCACCGTCGGCATCATCGGGGCCGTGCTGGGACTGATTCAGGTGATGAAGCATCTGGAGAATATTGATGAGGTGGGCCGGGGCATCGCCGTGGCCTTCGTGGCCACGATTTACGGTGTGGGATCGGCCAACCTGTTCTTCCTGCCGGCCGCCAACAAACTGCGCGCGCGTCTGCGCCGCGAAACACAGATCAAGGAGCTCATGCTCGAGGGCGTAGTGGCCATCGTCGAAGGGCTGAATCCCAAGCTGATCCGCACCAAGCTGGAAGCTTATTCGCGTGACGCGGCCACTCCCGACAGGCCCGCGCCCAAGCCCGTTGCCAGCCGAGGGGCTCAGGATTCGAATGCAGCATAGACGACGCGCTCCGGCCAGCCAGGAAAATCATGATCGCTGGCTGGTTTCCTACGCCGATTTCATCACGCTGATGTTTGCGTTTTTTGTCGTGATGTTCGCTTCTTCGCAAGCCGATCGTTCGAAAATCAAGCGCGTCGCCGCCTCCGTTACCGATGCGCTCGAAAATGGCGCGTCGCGGAGTTCCGCCAAAGCCAACCAATCCGATTCCGGCGGCGGACTGAAAAATCTTAAACCCGATGCACCACCCGCGGCCCCCGCGCTTGGGGCGGAACTCTTGCCCTCCCTCAACTACCTGAACGCCCAGCTCCGTAAAGAGATTGCCAGCGGCAAGATGCGGGTCACCCTGGAAGGCAGAGGTCTGGTGGTCACTCTGCAACAGGCCACCTTCTTTCCATCGGGCGAAGACGCCATTGACCCGGCCACTTACTCCAGCCTCGAAAAAGTCGCCACTGCCATCCGCCAGTTGCCCAACTCCGTTCGCCTCGAAGGGCACACAGACGCCATGCCCATTCACACCACCCGATTCCGCAGTAACTGGGATCTGTCGGCTGCGCGCGCCATCGCCGTGCTCGATCTTCTCAGCAGCCGGTTCCAAGTGCCGCTCCAGCGGCTGGCGATCGCCGGATACGCGGAGACGATACCCATCGCAAGCAACGAGACCGAACAGGGCCGCTCGCGCAACCGGCGTGTGGACATCGTGATTCTGAGCCACCAACAACTCGTGAACGAGCCTGCCCCGGTGTCCGATGCCCGCGCCTCGGGTGCCATACCGCCAACACCACAGCCACAAACGAAAGAACCTCATGCCAGAATGTGAAACTCGATACTTCGGAACCATCTCATTTGACGGACCAGCAGTGATCGCATTCCCCGCCGGCTTGCCTGGCTTCGCCCAGTGCCGCCGCTTTTTGCCTCTCGAAGACGCCTCGCGCAAGCCGCTGATGTTTTTGCAGAGCCTGGAGGAACCACAATTGTGCTTCCTCACACTCCCAATCTCCGCCGTCGACCCCGCCTATCGGTTGAAGATCAACGCCGAGGATCTTGCCCTGATCGGCTTGGAAAAGCAGCCGGGACCAGGCGACCCGGCAGAGTGCTGGGTCATCATTGCCTTCGGTGAAGACCACATCCCTTTTGCCAATCTGTTGGCTCCTCTGTTGATTAACCGCGCCACCGCACTGGCCGTGCAGGCGGTGCGCGACGACTCGGTCTACAGCTGCCGGCATCCGCTCCGGCCGCTGGCGGAGGTGTCCGCTTGCTCGTGATCCGCAGGCGCGCCGGTGAGTCGATCCTGATCGCTGGCGACATCGAGATCGAAGTGCTCGAAACCAGCCCCACTCGCGTCAAGCTGGGCATCCGCGCTCCGAAGGATGTTGATATCGTGCGCAAGGAGATCGGGCTGATTGCCGGAGAGAACCTGTCCGCCGCGCGCGACATCCCTCTCGATCTTCTGACCCCCATGCTTGCGCTCCTCGACTCCCGGCCCGCCCCGTCCCAGGGAGCCGGAACGCCTGCCCACTCCCGGTTGCCGCGGCATTTATAGTTGAGTGGTGAACCGCTTGCTGCGAGCTCGTCTCAGCAACCTTC
Organism: Bryobacteraceae bacterium; assembly: GCA_035297145.1. GTDB lineage: Bacteria > Acidobacteriota > Terriglobia > Bryobacterales > Bryobacteraceae > QHXW01. The sequence continues at coordinate 125,581 of DATGZN010000063.1, read as the reverse complement.
CCGGCGACTTCGCCTGGATTTTTACCGAGCCGCGACCACACAGAGCGGTCCTCGTTCTCCACGCCGCGCTAAACCACGGTTTGGTTATGGAGCCTTTACCGGGAACCGCACCACATTGCTCACATAGATATCCTGCGCGATCGTGAGCTGCGTGTCTTTATCGGTTGTCAGCCCGGAGTCGAGCTGCAACTGAACCACCCACACCCCCACGCTACCGGGCATGGGCGTCGCCTCCAGGACGTTGGCGGTCTTTCCCCCCGCTAGCGATGAGAGGAACGACGCCGGCTGAGCTACGGGTCCGTCGTAGCGCCTGCCGCTGGCGTAACCCGGGTTGGGGCTCGCCAGATCGCCTAAGCCCGTAGCATAGATCGTGATGGTTTCACCCGGAACGGCCGGGTTGCTGCCTTTGATTGGGCCCGTATTCGGGCAGCACAATATGAGGCTCGATCCCGAGGTTACGCCGATGGCCGTCAGCAGCAGGTTCGCCCCTGTGTTCACAGACGCACTGAATGTGATTCCAACGCCCGCCTTTCCCGCCTTACGGGCTTGCAAGACCAGGCGCGTGAATACCGCCGCCGGAAAGGCGTGCACTTGGGGGTCTTTGTCCACCAGATTCGCCAGCGCCTGGGTGACGGTCGTGAGCGTGTCCGTGGATAGCACCGTGTAGTTATAAGAACGATCCGAAATCTTGACCGTGCCGATGTCACCCGCCTTAACCGAGCCGTCCACCGAAACCAGTGCATTGGCATACTGAGAGCCGTGGAAGGCCATGGCGGGCCGGGGCTCCGCGCCTGACCCGGCGAAAATACCCGGGTTCTCCGGTACGATCTGCACCGGCACGGAAATACTCGCGGTAGTCGTGCCGTCGGCATGCTCAGTCCGCACATAGAGGCTGACGCTGGCCGAATTCGCAGCAAACAGGGGCATCTGTGCGTTGATTTGGGTAGGAGAAACGTACAAGAGCGGCGCGGGGCTGCCGTCGATAAACACCTGCGTTCCCGCAAGCTGTGTCGGAGAGAATTTCCCGGTTCCTGGGTCTGATGCGATGGAATCGCTCAGCCCCGTTCCGTTCAGCGTGATCAGCGATCCGGGTCCGATTTGCGCTGCGTTTCCCCCTCCGGTAAGCGTCGCCCCCCCGGTGCTGACCGTGATCGTCGCGCTGGTCGATACCGTGGCCGAGTAGGTGATGTTGTTGCCGGCCGTGCTGGGCGTGCGGGAAACCAGAAGAATCTGCTGTGCCTGGGTGTCCGCCACCCCAATCACGTTCGGGTCACCCGCCCCCGCATTGATCGCGTTCACCAGCGTGCTGACAATATTAGCGAAGGTATCCTTGTTTACCTCTTTGTAAACATAGTTCTTGCCCTCGATCGTGATCGTGACGCTATCGTTGGCCTGCAGAGTCCCGGCGAGCGTAATGGTCCCCTCGGCGTATATCTCCAGGCTCGCGGCGTTTTTCACCGCCGTAACGGGCAGGTTTACCGCCGCCTCCGTGTAGATCATCACCCGCTGATTGTACGTATCGGAAACGTACAGGTTGGTCCCGTCAAATGCCAGGGACGTGGGCGTCGCCAGGGAATCTGTGTCGTTTGACGAGGTGTCGGTGATCATGTCCGGCTGCCCCAGAACGAGGTCTGCCGGCTCGCCGTTCTTGGTCGGGATGTGGTTAAAGATGAGCACGCGGTCATTGCCGCCGTCGGCGATGAACAACCTGGTGCCGTCGGAAAGGGCATAGCGCGGGAAACTCAACGTCGAGGCGCAGATGTCCGGATACGTTGGCTTGCTGTTGCTGTCCGTGCCGTTGGATACCGTGCACATCACCGGTGTCTCCACGCTGGTCGATCCCGCGGTAGTAGCCGGGGCTCCGGAGAAGGCGTTATCCGGAATCGACGTGACCAGATCCACCTGCCCCACCGCCACGTCCGCGGGTTGCTGGTTCTGCGTCGGAATGGTGTTCCAAATCAGCACCCGGTGGTAGCCCAGATCGGCCACGTACAGTCGTGTGCCATCCGAGGTGACCGCTACCGGGTTCAACATATTGTTCGCGGCGGTTGCTGCTTGCGCCTGTGTGAGATCCTGCTGAACGGCTGTAGTAAAGTTGGGCTGGCCCAGCACCAGGTCCGCCGAAGCCCCGTTCGAAGTCGGGATCGAATTGTAGACCAGAATTCGATTATTCTGCGTGTCGGCGAGGTACAACTTGCCGTCCTGGATCCACACGCCTTGCGGTCCGCGCAGCGACTTCGCGGTGGGAGGGACCAACGTGCTCCCGGACGTGAAATCGTTCTGTCCAATCACCACATTCGCGGGCGCATGGTTAGTCGTCGGGATCGAGTTCCAGATCAGTACGCGGTTGTTGTTCGTGTCCGCCACCACCAGTACCTTGCCATCGGTCGCCACCGACGTCGGCAGGAACATGCCGCTGTTCGATGTGTTTGCATCCGTGTCTGAAAAATTCGGCTGTCCCAGCACCACGTTCGCTATGCCCCCGCAAACCGGACAGCGCACGCCCTGGTTCGGCGGTTGGATGCTTGGCTCGGGAAACTGGCTGGAAAGGTTTCGATAGATCAGGACACGGTTGTTGGTGGGGGTGGCGCCGGCGCGATTCGAGTCCGCGATGAAAAGTGTGTTGTTCGCATAGGCCACCCCGGAAGCTGCGCCGATTAACGTTTGACTGGCGCCTGGGAAGCTCGCCGTGAAATAGGGTTGCCCAACAACCGCGCGCGCCGCCTGCCCGGCTATGAACTCCTGGCCCATGCCAGCCGAGACGAACAGCGATAAGACGAGAATATACCTCATAGTTATGAAGACACGTATGTGATCTGTGATTTGGTCATTATAGCAAGCGCTGCGCACTAGGCCGAGCCACCAACATCCGTCGCAACCCCCGCTCAGGAAACTCTCGGCGGTGAAAAGTAGTTTCCCGGTTTGTTGGTACGTATGGATTCATGGCGCCGCCTCTTGACGAGCCGTTCCCGCGCTCGCGGAACTGTAGTGCTTTGGACTCACGTGTGCCGAATCGTGACACGAAGATTCCCCACCGGGCACGACGCGCAGCCCGCCTCACGCACGGAAGTAGCTGAAAAACAAAGCGGGACCGGGCCTGCCATGGCTAAGTTAAAGTGCTTATAACGAAATACCCAATTTGGATGGCATCCGGCTTGCCATTTCCCGTCCAGCCCTCCAAGAAAAACGGCCCATTGTGCTAAGCTCGATTCAGTTTTTCGGCGAAGTGTAGTGGTGGAGCGATGCTGAGGACTCTTAAGGAGTGAATGAATCACAAATCTGCACTCTGGTGGGCGCGTTGGCTCGCATTTGCGTCTTCGGCCGTGATTGTCTTAGGTATTGCCCCGTCGCAAATACTGCTTGGCATGTCGCTGGCGGCGTTGCTCGTATCGCGCGAAAAGCTGCGCCTCCCTCCCATTAAGCTTCCGCTCGGATTGTTCTTGCTAGGGACCCTGATTGCCGTGGCGCTTTCCGGAGATCCCCTGGCGGGCTTCCCCCAGGTCAAGAAGATCTATGTATTCAGCCAATTACTGGTAGTTTATACACTGATCTGGGAGCTGACCATGGCGCGCTGGCTCGTTTTGACTTGGGCAGGCTGCGGGGCTGCCAGTGCCCTGTTGGGCGTGTTTCAATTCGCCGTCAAGGTCTATCGGATTCGCCAGGCGCATCTGGATTTTTACACGGAGTACGTACCTCGGCGTATCACCGGCTTCATGAGCCACTGGTACACATTTTCGGTAGAGGAAATGTTGGTCCTCCTGATGCTCGGATCTTTTCTGCTTTTTTCCCCCGTCGCGCGGCGGCACATCTGGCTTTGGGGCGCTCTCGCAGTGACCATGGGCCTTGGCATTGTGCTCGCAGAGACGCGCGCGGTGTGGATCGCCACTGCCATCGGAGCCGCTTACCTTTTGTGCTGCTGGCGGCCCTGGGTTGCGTTGGCGGTGCCGCTATTCGTGGTGCTCGGGCTGTTGGCAGCGCCACCTGCCATTCGCGAGCGCGCAATATCCATCGCCCGGCCTGGTCCTTCTGATTCGAACGAATTTCGCGCCATTCTTCTGCGCACCGGCATACGCATGGTTGAGGCTCATCCCTGGTTCGGGCTGGGCCCCGAGATGCCAAGGAAGCGGTTTATGGAATTCCTGCCCGCCGATACGCCCAGGCCGCTGCCGGCGGGCTCATACATGCATCTGCATAACCTTTATCTGGAGTATGCCGCCGAGCGGGGTATTCCCGTGTTGCTGATCCTTCTTTGGCTGCTGGGAAAGATCCTTTGGGATTTTGCACGCGGCGTCCGTTCCTTGCCACCCGGGCGCAATGACCGGCGCTTCCTGCTCCACGGCGGCATCGCCGTCGTGATATCCCTCCTCGTGGAAGGCATGGCGGACGTGAACCTGGGCGACAGTGAAGTATTGACCATCTTTCTGGTCGTGGTAGCGCTCGGCTATCAGGCGCTTGCTCAGGAGGTTGGTGCGGATTCCACCGCCGAGAACCGGCAGGTCGCCGAGAGCGTCTGAAGGACTCCGCGGCCCCGGCGGGCATTTGCACGTCTAGCGGTCGCTAGCGGTAAGAGTGCTCTCCCACTCCACGGGTGACAGGATTGGATGCGGGATCATCGCGCATTCCAGTTTCCAGCGCATTTTGGCAAGACCTGTCACCCTGCGGCCGCCCGCCACGAGGGGTATGAGTCTGCCTGCACGGCGCGCCAGACGCTCGCGCTGGCGGCGAAATCTGGCTCCATCGCGAGGGCAATACTGCGCCCATCCAATGGTGTGCAACAGGCCGGCCGGTCCGAAGCGATCCGAGCCCAGCATCTGCTCCACGAAGACCCGGATGGGGCCTTCGAATTCATGTAAGGTATCGTGCACCGCGACTATGGCTTGGTCCACTAGATAAGGGGAAAACAAATCGAAGTCCAGCTTCGCGCCATCGTAGGTGTGATCGCCGTCAATCCAGAGAAAACGGATAGGCCGGTTCCAATCTGCCGAAACTTGGCTTGAGCGAGCCCGGTGCACTTCCACCTGCTTCTCCACCTCCGCCTGGCGCAAGGCTGACACGAAAGCGTCGAACGAGGATACCTGGTCCCCCAGCAAAGGGTCTGTCACGGAAGGGGCATTGTGCGGATCGATGCTCACCACTGGACCCAGGCCATAGTGAGCAGACAGGGCTGCCAGGCCGACGGTAGATTTCCCCTTGAAACTGCCAATCTCAACGGCAACGCCAGTTCTGGGGGCGCCGGCAAAAAGCATGGCCAGGGCGCGAAACTCGCAGTCTCCTATATAGCCTGGAATGTGTCGTGCTTTTTCCCATGCCGAATCGATCGCCCGTTCCAGATCCGCTGGCAGAGCCATTCCTGGAGGTTAGCAGGAAGACCCCTGCAAGTCGATTGAGCATCACTGCATCACTTCGGGCGGCCCTAAAGTTTTTGCTTCCGCCCGTCGATTTCTGAACAGGAATGGCCAGCCACGCCCTAGAAGTCCCTGCCGGTAGCATCCACGCTCCGCGCTGCTCACAGGCCGATCGATCGTTCGGACGGCGTGCCTTCCTGGCGACCCTCATCGCCGTGTGCGGCGCGGCACTGGGAACATTCTGGGCGGTCCAGCTTGCGGTGCGGGCTGAGGTGAAAGCCGGGGTCGTGCGTTCGCTGCGGGAAAACCAGCAATCCCTGGAGCAGGCTGCGGAACGCCGGAACCAGCGCGACTACCTGGCGCTCGCGTGGATCTCGGCCAACCCGGCGCTCCGCGCGGCCATTCTGCGTGCCGCTCAATCACACTCGACTGGTGCCTCCCACACGCGCGCGCTGCGGACCCTTCAGAAATTTTCCCGTTCCGCGCGCGACGCGATGCGAAGCGACGTCGCTGGGGTCACGGCGGCCGACGGCAGACTGCTAGCAGCGGCACCCGCCAGGGGTCCGGCGGCACGGCTCTTCCAAGGCGCATCCGGTGGACTGCGTTCGGGGGTGTGGGATCTGGACGGAACCCTGTGCAGCGTAATCACCGCGCCGGTGTGCGTGCGCGGCCCCGTGGCTCTGGTGCATGAGGGGCGAGTAGTGCGCTCCACGTTTTCGGCAGCCGCGCAGTTACTCGATTTCCGGCCGGATTGCCTACGCGCCGGCTGTGAGCTGCGCATGAACGGAGAGAACTTCCTGGTGATTCCGGTGAGCCGCGCCGCCGCGGGCTTCGCTCTCTCCCCGGAAGACCAGATCCTCAGTTTCCAGTCGATCGACGCGGCGGCGGACCAAATCATCGGTGGCTTCCGCATGCGGCTGCCAGTCCTCTGCGTGGTGATCGCGTTGCTTGCCCTCGGCCTTGCCGCCTCAGTGTCGCATGCCCTGTCCCGACCGCTCCACCAACTGGTGGCGCGGCTCGAACGAAGTCAGGCTTCCGGACGCTGGGACGCTGATTTTCCGGAAGATTCCGCCACGCGGGAAGTCAACCTGCTGGCAGCCGCCATCAACCGCGCGGCTACGGCTGTGACGCACTCTAACGAGCGGCTCGACCAGGCCGCTGTTGACTTCGTCGAAACCATGGCCCAAGCGCTCGACGCGCGCGACCCCTGCACGGCAGGCCATAGCAAGCGCGTCAGCGAATATGCCACGGCAATCGCCATCACCATGGGTCTGTCACCCAGTGAGATCGAGACCATCCGTCTGGGCGCCCGGCTGCACGACATCGGCAAAATCGGGATTTCCGACACCCTGCTCCGGAAGCCCAGCCATTTGACGCCCGAGGAGTACGACATCATCAAACTGCACCCTCAGATCGGCAGGAAGATCCTCGAGGGCGTTGCCGCGTTCGAGCCGTATCTGCCCATCGTCGAGCTACACCACGAGGATTTCGACGGCCAGGGCTATCCTTACGGTCTGAAGGGGCACGAGGTCCCGCTGGCCGTTCGCATTGTCAGGGTCGCGGATGTCTTTGACGCCCTCACTACCGACCGCAGCTATCGCCAGGCCATGCCGCTCGATAGCGCCTGTGAACTGATCGAGTCGCACGCCGGCGTCAAATTCGACCCCGATGTCGTCCGCGCTCTACGTGTCACACTTGGAGACCTCATTTCATCTGAAATCAGCTCCTCCGATCTTGCTCTTCTCGGTGTCACAGTGTCTCGGCTCTGACCGGCTTTTGTTGTAGAATACGGCCTGACGACATGTCCTTCCTTCAGAACCAGTTTGAGAGGAATTTCATCACCACCTCGGTGGATTACGTGTTCAACTGGGCGCGTAAATCCGCGATCTGGCCCATGACCTTTGGCCTTGCCTGTTGCGCCATCGAGATGATCGCTTCCTCCACCTCGCGCTTCGACATCGCCCGGTTCGGCGCCGAGGTTTTTCGTCCCAGCCCGCGGCAATCCGACCTCATGATCGTGGCCGGCACCGTTACCTTGAAAATGGCCCCGGTGCTCAAGCGTATCTACGATCAGATGCCCGATCCCAAATGGGTGATTTCCATGGGCGCCTGCTCCAGCGTCGGAGGACCCTTCAATACCTATGCCGTGCTCCAGGGCGTGGACAAGATCGTGCCCGTGGACGTGTACGTGACCGGCTGCCCGCCGCGTCCCGAAAATCTCTTCTATGCGCTGCTGAAGCTCCAGGACAAGATCGATCAGATGACCACTCTCGTGAAGCGCCCCACCGACGTTCGTCTGGATGAGTCCATGCTCGAGGATTTCAAACGCCAGGTCATGATCGCGCAGGTGCAGAACCCCGTTTAGTGGTGTGTTCTACAAGGACTCGCAAAATATCTACCGCGTGCGTCCGCTCGAGGCGTTCGACTGGCTGGTGCATGGCTTCGGAACCCGCTGGTCGGAAAGCTTCGGCAGTTGCCGCAACCTCGCAACCCTGCATCAGATTCACTCCGATACTGTGGTAGCCGCCAGTGGCCGGTCCGGCTGCCTGGGCGACGGCGACGCGCTCTTGGAAAACACTCCGGGGTTGCTGGTGGCGGTCAAAACCGCCGATTGCATTCCCCTGTTGATGGTAGATCCCGTCAAACGTGCCGTGGCCGCTGTTCATGCAGGCTGGCGAGGATCCGCGCGAAAGATCGCCGCCCGGGCCATCGCTGAGATGGAGGCGAAATTCGGCACCCAGCCGCGGGATCTGCATGTCGCCATCGGGCCCGGAATTGGCAAATGCTGCTACCAGGTCGGTCCCGATGTGGCCGCGGAGTTTGCCGAATATGGTCCCGAACTGTGCGATTCCGCGCAACCGGTCCGTCTGGATTTGGGGGAGATTAACCGCCGACAGGTGGCCGCATGCGGGGTGGATCCCAGCCGGATCTATCTGGCCGGCCTGTGCACCATGTGCAACCAGGATTTCCATTCCTTCCGCCGCGACAAGCAGCGCGCCGGGCGAATGCTCTCGGTCGTCGGAATCGCATGATCTGAAAACACAAAGGGCGCGAGACCAGCCCGCGCCCTTCGTGCCGACGTGTCGAATTTTCGTCAGGCCGCGTCGGCCAGAAAATCGTCCAGGCTCTCGGCGGCTTGGAACTCGTTGCGGTCGGCGGCTTCCTGGCAGCGAATGCAATAGGGAGCCCATGGCAAGGCGTTGAGCCGCTTGGAACTGATCTCTTCCTCACAGTGCAGGCAAGTGCCGAAGCTGTCGTCCGCCATGCGGGCGAGCGCCGCCCGGACGTTGCGCAGGAGGATGGATTCCCGGTCCAGATTGCGAATGGCTAGTTCACGTTCGCCGGCAAGCTGAACCTCATCAATGGCATCCGCAGTCTTTTCAATTGCTATTTCATCGCGGTTTCGCAGGCTGGCATCAATCTGTGCCTTCTTTGCCTCCAGAAGGATTCTGTATTTTTCCAGTTCATTCTTGCTCATGGTCCGTTCTCCCTTCTCTGACCGTCTGCCAACAATAGACGCCAGATGACAACGAAAGTTTCAAAAAATCTTAGTGCCGGGCACTAACATCTCTGCCTTGAATTCATCGGTCATCGGTTCCGCGCGTCGCACGAGGACACTACTTAGCATTTTTCGTGCCAACAGCAGAGTACCCGTCGAAGATGAGATATCGTCAGAATCCACCGGTAACTTTAGCGCTTATCGAATCTCAAGAACGCCGAAGTTCAGCCCCAGTTCGCGAGTATCAGCCCCGTTGTGGAAAGTGCGGCTGACTTCCAGCCCGACGAGCATTTCCTTCTTGCCAACCTCTTCATTTGGAAGGGGATATGAAGCCTCGAAGGTCGCTCCGCCAAAGTCGATTCGAGCTTCTTGCACTCCCATGCCATCGACTGTAACTATAAGATAAACAGGGAGTTGAGACGCCTGCGCAGGAGCGCGGAATCCTTGCAAATACAATTTCTCCGACGGAGACTTTGGACCGGCGATCCGGAATGTGGCCCGCCGGGGCATCCAGTGCGCACCCTCTTCCGGAGGATACCATTCGGGTCCAAAAAGATAGCCGGTAAGTGGATTGAGTGCGTCGATGCGTCGAGGCACGTCGGGAGTGAGGTGGGCGATGGCAGTTTCTTCGTACGCTGACGTGATGGCCTTGAGGCGCTGGGAGCCCACGCGGTACACCACGATCCTGTCGCTCTTCGCGGCATGCAGCGCCGGGCCATTCGGCAGGACAAAGTCAGAGATCTGCCCGGTGGCGTCATGCGGGTCGATGTGCTGTTCCGACCCCGGAGTCAAATACACGTTGTAGACCCCAAACAAGCGGAAGGGGTGATGGAAGATGCCGGCCCAGAACAATGTGCTGTCAACGCCATCGAGCACGATGGTCTTGTCGGGATGCAACTGGTGGGCACGCTCGACGCCCAATACCAGCCGCTCGACGGCCCAGCTTCGTTGGTTCCACCAACGCATCGCGATGCGGTCGAATCGCACCATCAGGAGCATGTACGCAGCCGCGGCACTGACTGCGATCAGCCTCCAGACCCCGGGCTGACGCCAAGCCCGAAGCAGCGCGTATGCGCCCAGCATCGCCAAGCCGATGGTGGGCAGCGTCAAATAATAGTCCGAGATGTGATCGCGCAGGGGCAGTACCGGCGCCAGGACGATGGCGAACCAGGCCATGCAGAACGCCGGTAACCAATCGTGCCGGAACGCCCGCACAATGGCGAAAGTGAGTAAGAGCAAGGTCAGGCATGCGAACAGCACCAATTCGAGCCTGCCGTAGAGGCTAGTTGGGAGGTAGTCGGAGATGAGAGCCCACTGCCAGTAGGTAACCAACGTCATCGGCAGCGCGCGATCAAAATACAAGGCGTACGCGCCAGTGGCCTGTGGAGCGGCCAGCATCCTGTCCACTAAAGTGAAGGCGGCGGACGGGATGAACAGGGGCAAGGTAGCGAGAAAATGCTTGCGGGCGAGAAGCAGCGTGTAAGCCGCCGCCAACGCCGGATAGACGACGTTCACTTCGAGGGCGCCAAAACCCAATAGGAACAACACCCATTGCCAGACATAGTCGGATGTTCGGCCGGATTCGGCGTAGCGCAACAGGAACCAGAAGGCGCCCAGCAGGAAAAACCCGCACTGCACCTGGTTGTAGGCGGAACTCCAGACCATGGCGGTGATGAGGCTGCTATTGACCACCCACAAGACGGATGCCCAGAAGCCTGCCCATCGAGAGCCAGTGAGCCGCCGCGTCACATCGGCGAGCAGTGTCAAACTGGCACATTGGGTCAAAAAGACGCAAATCCGAAAGGGCAGGGCATTCAAACCGAAGAGCGATTCGAAGGCCAGGAAGTACGCCCGTTCGCTCCATGGACGAATCGATCCCTGGGCCATGGGGGTGAACATCGCGCGCATGAGACTATGCCAGTCGTGGACATCGAGGTGGAGGGCGAGCCAGGCGAAGTCGTCGGCCTGGAACCAGGCCGTGAGGCCGCGCCAGTAGATAGCTAGACACAGGAGCGGGGGCAAGAGCCAAAAGGCGGCTTGCTCGATGGATGGCAGACGGCCATGCGCCAATCTCGTGGCGGGGGCGCTCTGTCTTTGTGCGTCCACTGCCTTCATTTGGTTTCAAGGCTCAGACTGTGGGCGATCACGCCGAGTTCGCGCCCGTCGCCCTGACTCGGGAGTATGGCTTTGTCGAGCGCGAAATCCACACGAACGGAATCGCCGGACAGAATGCCGGGCGGAATATCGCGCGCGTAGACCGCGTCGCACGGCTGGAGGTAGGTTTCAGGCGAGAGGTGAAAACTCCTAATCGAAGCTGAGAGCGTAACGAACTTCAGCAGTTTGATGACGACCTCGGGCACAGTGAGGCGGAATTTCAGGGTGGCCCCGAGAGTGGCGGCACCGGGTGGAGGACGGAGCACAGCGGCGAAGTTCCGGGCAGTCCAGCGCCAGGCATTCTGCTCGACCTGGTACCACCCGGTAAGCAGTTGGGAGGCATCACGCGGATCGGCTACTTGAATCAGAGACGACAGGTGAGGAGGCTCTTCTTCAGTGAAAGCGGAGAGATCCGGCTGGGTTTTCCGGCACGCAACGGCGCAGAGCGCGAGGGTTGGGATCAGGAAGTGGCGGCGCGTCGCTTCAATCGCCACTCTTCTCCACCTGCACCAGGCAACTGTAGAAGGTCGGTCCGCCACCTTTGTCGGTGAGGCGCTCCGATGTAACAGCATTGACATTGCGGGCCGCGGGGGACAGCTTGGGCCAGCGCGTGGAAGGAGCGCAGACCACTCCCGGCGCCACGGAAGCGTCCACTTTGGCGACCAGCAGGCACGCGCCGCGCCCATTGAAAATCCGGACCTGATCGCCGGTCACGATGCCGCGCGAGATGGCGTCCTGGGCGTTGATTTTCAGTTGCGAGGTTTGCCGGTCGACGTCCTCACGATAGCCGAAAGTGGAATTCATGCTGTCGTCGTTCTTAGGCGAGATCAGCTCGAGGGGGTATCGGACGTGAAGCGCGCCGTCGCCATGCCTGGATTCCGTGGGTGGAGTATATTCGAGCGTCTCGGCGTGGAATTCACATTTTCCCGAAGGCGTGCCGAACCCACCCTTCGCGAAGGGCAGGAACGGATCGCCATTGGACGCGATCCGTAAACGGACGAAGTGCTCGCGGTCGAGCTCTTCGATGGTGATTCCGCTGACGTAGGGATGATCCGAAGCCAGCATGGCGCGAATCATGTCGTCGTCGGAATCGCGCAAACAGGGATCGTCGAAGCCCATGCGCGCGGCGAGTAAGCGAAAGACATCCACATTTGACTTGGTTTCACCGGGGGCGGGGAGCACAGGCCGGGCCAGTTGCATGTAGTAGTGGCCGTAGGCGAAGTAAACGTCGGTGTGCTCGAGGAACGTGGTTGCGGGGAGCAGGATATCGGCGTGGTCGGCCGTGTCTGTTTGAGACTGTTCGAGAACCACGGTGAAGAGATCGCTGCGCCGGAGGCCTTTGAGCACGGCATTCTGATCGGGCGCGACCGCGGCGGGATTGGAGTTGTAGACCACCAGCGCCTTCACCGGGGGATCACTCAAATCGTTCAAAGCGCTCCCGAGGAGCGACATATTCACCAAGCGAGCTTCGCGGCCCAGTGGCGAGCGGACTTGCAGATCGGGCCGCTCGAGTGCCGCGCGGTTGATCTGGAATGCACCGGAGGTGGATAGCACGGCGCCGCCGCCGACCTCTTGCCAGGAGCCAATCAGAGCGGGCAGCAGCGAAATAGCGCGCACGGCCATGGCACCGCGCTCGCTGCGCTGCAAACCATAATTCAGGCGAATGACCGCGGGTCGAATGCTGGCGTACTCGCGAGCCAGTTCAATGATGTCGCTTTGCGCGATGCCGGTGAGAGCGGCTACACGCTCCGGCGGATATTCTTTGACACGCCGGCGGAGACCTTCGAATCCGGAAGTGTAACGGTTCACATAACCGGCATCTTCGAGGCCTTCCGCGATGATGACGTGCATCATGCCAAGCGCGAGCGCGGTATCGCTACCCGGGTTGATGAAGAAGTGCTCGTCTGACAGCTCGCCGGTGCGGTTGCGATGTGGATCGATGGTGTAGAACTTGGCTCCGTTCCGCCGCGCCTCCACAATGAACGGCCACAAATGCACATTGGTGCCGAGAATGTTCGCGCCCCAGGCCAGAATCAGCTTCGCGTGGCGAAACTGCTCGGGTTCGGTACCGTATTTGAAGCCTGTCGCTTCGATGAGCCCAGCGCCACCGGCCGCCGAACAAATGGTGCGGTCGAGCCGGGAAGCGCCGAGGCGATGGAAAAAGCGGCGGTCCATGCTTCCACCTTGCAGATAACCCATGGAGCCGCCGTAGCTGTAAGGCAGGATCGCTTCGGGGCCAAATTCGGCGGCGATAGCCTGCAATCGCGAGGCAATTTCGTCGAGGGCTTCGTCCCAGGTGACGCGCGCAAAGCGGCCTTCGCCTTTCGATCCGACGCGGCGCTGGGGATACATCAAGCGGCTGGTCGAGTATTCACGCTCCAGATAGCGGGCGACTTTTCCGCACAGGAAGCCGCGGGTCACCGGATGATCCGGATCTCCGCGCAGGCGGCTGCCGCGGCCATTTTCCACGTTGATCAGCAGACCACAAGCATCCGGGCAATCGAGCGCGCACACGGAATGGAGTGTTTGGGACGCCAACAGGGAGATTATAGCAGCGGGCGGGATTTGGGAACTGCGTGGGGGATTTGGGATTTAGGATTTGGGATTTGGCCAAGCGTGAAAGCGAGAAGCCCGCAATATTAACCCTGGGAAACTTGCACTTTGCGGTACACGTCCCTAAGGTGGGAGGAGCGGCATGCGATTTTTGTTAACTAAATTAGGTATATGCGCTCCTCTGGCGGGGCTCGCGTGCGGATGGTTGTGCGCGCAAACTCCGGACGCGAAGGTATCGGACGACACACCTTCGTTCACCTTCCGCACGGACACGCGTCTGGTGGATCTGCACGCCACGGTAGTGGACCGCCAGGGCCACCTGGTGCTGGATCTTCCGGAGAGTGCGTTCCAGGTCTATGAAGACGGCGTGCAGCAGGTGATTGCGTCGTTTAGGCGCGAAGATGTTCCCGTCTCGCTAGGACTGGTCATCGATAACAGCGCCAGCATGCACGATAAGCGCGCCAAGGTGGGTTCGGCGGCGTTGGCTCTGGTGGCGGCTTCGAATCCCGACGATGAAGTCTTCATCATGAACTTCAACGATGAGGCGTCGCTCGTCCAGGATTATACGAACAACATCCAGTCGCTCGAGAATGCGCTCAAGAAAATCGATTCAAAAGGTGAAACGGCCATGCGCGACGCGCTGCACATGGGCGTCGAGCACCTGCGGCATGCCGCCAAGAAAGAGAAGAAGATTCTACTCGTGGTGACGGACGGCGAGGATAATTCCAGCGTCGAGACACTCGATCACGCGATTCAGGTTGCGCAGCAGAACGACGTGATCATCTATGGCATCGGATTGCTGAGCGACAACGAACCGCGCGAGGCCGAACACGCCAAGCGGGCGCTCGAGGCACTCACCTTCGCTACGGGTGGCCAGGCCTGGTATCCGCAAGAGCTGGCGGAAGTGGACGGCATCGCGCGCGAGGTGGCGCATGAAATTCGCAGCCAGTACATCCTCGGCTACACACCGGCGAATCAAGCGCTGAACGGAAAGTTTCGCAAGATCCGCGTTGCCGTGAACGCGCCCGGCAATCCGACGGTGCGCACGCGCGCGGGATACTACGCGGGCGGAGACCGGTAACGGTCAGGCCTTTCTCTTTCGTGTGGTGGGCTTTGGCTTGAGCGAAGCTACGTAGGCGTAGCTGCTTTCGAAAAACTTCTTCAATTCCTGCGTCGAGGCGAGCAATGAGTCAGGAACCTCGACGTACTCGGGTTGCACCACGCCATACGCTTCGCACAATTTGGCCTTATATTTCTTGAGAAACGCCTCGCGCTCACCGGCGGGGAGCCGGAGCGCCAGCTTGCCTTGTTTGCTGAGGTAGCTGAACATATGACCGTTCAGCGACGTGTACGGCACGGTCGCGCCCTTCCGTTCCACGTTCGGATTTGTGGCTACCAGCTTTTCGTACAACTCGAGTTTGTCTGACGGTACGGTTGCTGCGGCCGGTTTTGCCATGCGACGCGTCCTCCCCGGTAACGCCATTGACAGTGTATATAAAGTAGGTGCGGTGGTGCGGACGCATGCGATACGGGATTTGGGATTTGGGATTTGGGATTTAGATAACGCAGCGGGCTGCGTGGCCGCGATCTTAGGAATCCACAAGCCGATCGCACTCAGTATGTGTGCCGATCCAAACCCATGTATCGTGGAACAGACTCCAAAAACGGCGAGTCGCAACAGAGTTCACTTCCGTTCTGGCCACTCGCGAAGCAGTCCATGCGCAGACTCCTCGTCGGCCTCGTCAAAGAGGAAGTCGAGCTTGCCGGCAGAGGAATCTCGATCCATCTGGGCATCCCAGCGAGCTTGCTCACGTGTACGAAACCACTGGACAAGGCGCTGGTATTCATCTGGCGCCAGACCACTGATAGCGTCCTCGATCTCCTCGACCCGATCCATACTCGGAGTTTAGCACCATGCTGTCGGCAGGGGTTTGGTTCTTACTGTCACGTAGCACTCCGCATCCCCAGCCTCGATTGCAGTTGCTTCCGATAACGCCGAGTCAAGCGGACCCGATCTCCACCAATGAGTTGCACTTCGTATTCGCCATCTTTGTTCAGCTTCAAGCCTTGCACGCGATCCAGGTTCACGATGCTGGAACGGTGAATGCGGCAAAACACAGTCTGATCTAACTCTTGCTCGAGCTCTGACATGCTGCGGCGCAACAGGTGTGACTTGGATCCTACGTGCAGGCAGATATAGTCGCTTGGAGGAGCTACTGAACTGATACTGCATTCATGCTTACTACAACCAAAACACTCGTTCTCACGCTTCTGGCTTCCGCGTCGCTGGTATTTGGCCAGCCAACGCCAAACCCATTTCCCGCAACCGCTGCAAAACTAGCTGCCTCCGCCAAAGGCAGAATCAAGGTCGCCTTTGTCTTGACAGAGGGCGCCGTGATGATCGATTTCGCCGGCCCCTGGGAGGTTTTCCAGGACGTCATGATTCCTTCGAGAGGTAAGGAGATGCGCGACATGCATGTCTTCGACCTCTACACCGTTTCGGATAGCAAGAAGCCCATCCACGCTTCCGACGGAATGCAGATTATTCCCGATTACACGTTCGACAACGCTCCGCAACCGAACGTGGTCGTGGTCCCCGCGCAAAGCGGACAATCGCCCAAAATGATGGACTGGCTCCGCAAGATGGCGGCGCAGAGCGACGTGGTGATGTCGGTCTGCACGGGCGCGTACCAGCTCGCGGAGGCGGGTCTGTTGAAAGGGAAGAAGGCCACCACGCATCACGATGCCTGGGAGGACTTCCAAAATCACTTTCCCGATGCGAAGCTCGAAACCAATAAGCGCTACGTGCAGAGCGACGGGGTGATCTTCACCGCGGGCGGCTTGAGCTCCGGCATCGACCTGGCATTGCATATCGTGGAGCTTTACTTCGGGCGCGATGTCGCGGAGAGCACGGCCCAAATGATGGAATATGAAGGCACAGGCTGGAAGGGCGACGGGTCCGCCACTGTGAAGATGGAGGATGGCATGAAGGGTATGAAGATGGATTAGTTCTTACTAGGCCGAACTTCAGGGACCGCTTTCAGCCGGCGGTCCCTTTACGCGTTTCGCGGGAGAATCACACCAGCCGGGTGCTGCTTTCCCGGAGAGTCATCTGCTAACCTGACCCCATGCGACTTTTGTTGATTCTTCTTTCGGCTGTGCTCATTTCGTGCTCCTCGTCGGGCCCGACGGCTGCGGATCCGGCGGGGTCCCAAGCTTATCTCGAAAAGGCGGCTGCGATGCCAGGCGCCACCCGAACGGCGAGCGGTCTGGTATACCGCGAACTACAGGCCGGCACAGGCGCGTCTCCCAAGGCCACTGACCAGGTGAAGGTCCACTATCGCGGCACGCTGGTAAATGGGACGGAGTTTGACAGTTCTTATAAGCGAAACGAGCCGGCGACATTTCCTCTCAATCAAGTGATTCCCTGCTGGACGGAAGGCGTGCAGAAGATGAAGGTCGGCGGCAAGTCGCAATTGGTATGCCCTTCCAGCATCGCGTATGGCGATCGCGGAAGTCCCCCTGAAATTCCCGGCGGCGCCACGCTCATCTTTGAGATCGAGTTGCTGGGCATTGGGGGCGCGTGATTGCGCTCTCGTTGAGTTGATCGAGTCTCGACTGCCATGCGTTAATGAAATGGATGGACTATTTCTTCGCATTGCTTTTGATTTTCGGTCTGGGGCATCCCTCGCGCGAGCCCGTCGACCCCGCCAAGAGCGTCCCACTGCGCAGCCGTATCCCATGTGACGGCCAAACGGCGCCCGAAGACAATGTCTCGGTGCAGGCGACGTTCCCATCCGGCGACTGGGCTCGCGAGTTTGTAGTGAGCCGCTTCCAAAAAGACACGTGCGCGGTCGATTTGAAAATCAAGTGCCTGCACCAGGAAAAAGCAGGCTGGCATGACGTGTGGTCGGCCGCGAGCGCGCAGCCTTCCGCCGGTGGAATGGTGCCGCTAGGCTCGTGCTATGCGTGGGGATCGAGTGAACCTGCACAGTACATCGTGAGCGGCTGGTATAAAGAGGGCGCACCCGGCTCCAAGCTCGAATGGCGGCAGGCCACGATCAAGCAGGTTTCCGCACAGCCCGAAGTGTACGAGTTCACCGATCCAAAAGGCGGAACAGCACGCTTGGAAATCGGGCGCCGGTAGCAGACACGGCTACGGCAAAATCACTATTCAACACTTGTGTTTCGTGACCCGTACCTTCGAGCGCACGTCTGTGAACGTGTGTCACATGCACGCCGGGGTAACGTGCTTGAGTCATCAACACTGACCGCATGGCCCTCGGCTTGCGCTGCAGAATGTTCGCTACAGTGTTCGCCATTCTATGCCTTCACAGACTCATCGCACAATCACTCTTCTTATATCCAGTGTTCTTGGCCTGCCGTGCTGCCTTTCCGGACAAAGTCTGTCTCTTGGCGTGGTCGCCGGCGCGGGTCTGAGTAGCGATTTCCGGACCCAATACATTCAGACGGGCAACACAGCGCTCCTCGATTACTCGACGCCCAAGCGCTATCTGGTCGGCCCGATGCTTGAGTTCGGGCTGCCCGCGAATTTCTCTCTGGAACTGGACGGACTATTCCGCCCGATAGAATATACTTTTGCCGGTGTCGAACCGAATGGCAAACTGAACAGCGTCTCGCCCTCACCCGTCATCACGTGGGAGTTTCCCTTGCTGGCGAAATACAGGTTCGCGCTTGGGCCGCTCAAACCCTTCATCGAAGCCGGCCCGTCGTTTCGCACCGCGGGCAATCTCAACGGTACCAATCCTTCTCACAAGGGCATCACCGCAGGACTTGGTTTGGAGACGCGCCTGTGCGGCTTGGATATTGCGCCAACCTTGCGCTACACGCGGTGGGCTGAGGATCACCAAACCACGCCCGACCAGATCGAATTGATGGTGGGGATCAGCCGCCGCTCCGAGTCGGCTTGGCATCCTCTGGGTGACCGCTTCTCCGCCGGCGCGCTTTTGGGCACCAATTTGACCGACTATTATCAGGGCAGCAGCTTCACGCAAGTCAACAGTCAATTCTCGGAGACATCGGTCAACGTTCCCGGCCCGCAGAGCTTTCTGGTTGGTCCGATGCTCGAACTGGAATTGGCCAAAGGTTTCTCGGTGGAAGGTGATGCCCTGTATCAGCCGCTGCATATAACGATTGAAACGACCACCAATGGCAAAAGGCGCCCGGACTTTGTCGCCACCAACATCGAGTGGAACTTTCCCGTGCTCGGAAAATATCGGCTCCCTGTGATGCGCCGGGCCACACCGTTCGCGGAGTTGGGGCCGTCATTTCGCTTGCCGCAAGGCGTGTCCGGGGCATCGCACTATGGAGTGACGGCGGGAGCCGGCGCGGAAATGCGCCTGTGGCGCTTGAGGATCGCGCCCGAGTTTCGTTACACGCATTGGGGACCGGAGACTGCCCCGCCTTCCGATGCGGGCAATCTGAACCGCCTCGAATTCCTGACAGGATTTTCTTTCTGATCGACGCGCTGCGATAGACTGTCATCTGAGCGATGACACGACGACAGCTTCTTGCGTTACCGGGGGCAGCGGCGCTCTTGCGCCTGCCGGCTCTTTCGCAGAAACCTTATCCAGGCACGGCATATCGTGACTATCCTCGTTGTCTGCCGGATTACGTGCGCGCGCTCGCGCAGAAGGCGTACCAGCAGCGCAACGAAGAGATCGCGCGGCTCATCACGCCTGAGGCGGTGAAGACTCGCCAGCGCTGGGCGCGGGAGACGTTTTGGAAGCTGGCGGGCGGCGAGCCGGAGCGCGCGCCGCTCCACGGCCGGACGGTGGGTTCGTTCGAGCGCGACGGCTATCGCGTCGAGAAGGTGGTGTATGAGAGCCGGCCGGAACTCCACGTTCCCGCGAATCTCTATATTCCGACGCGCGGTGTGCCGCCGTTTCCCGCGGTGCTGTTTCAAATGGGACATTCGCACAACGGCAAGGCGTATCTTCCGTATCAGCGCTGTTGCCAGGGTCTGGTGCGGCTTGGGTATGTCGTGCTGGCGTTCGATCCGATGGGGCAGGGCGAGCGGATTTATTATCCTGGCCCGGACGGCGTGAATTCACGGTTGTCATCGCCGGATAATGAGCACACGGTTCCGGGCAAGCAGATGCTGTTACTCGGCGACACCAGCACGCGCTTGCAGGTGTGGGACGCCATCCGCAGCCTGGATTACCTGGCCGCGCTGCCCATGGTAGATGCCAAACGCATTGGCACCACCGGCCAATCCGGCGGCGGCACGCTGAGCATGTTTCTGATTGCCGTGGATGACCGGGTGGCCGCGGCCGTGGTGTGCAGCGGCAATACCGAAAATGTCGCCTGCGCGAACTTCATTCCGCCGGGATCAACCGACGATGCCGAGCAGGATTTCATCGGTTCGGGACCGCTGGGCTTCGACCGTTGGGACACGATGTATCCGTTCGCGCCGAAACCGTTGCTGGTAACGGTGAGTGACAAGGATTTCTTCGGCACGTATTCGCCCGACTATATCACCGGCGGGTGGGAGGAATTTCAAAAACTGCAGAAGGTGTACGAGCTACTGGGTCATGCGGACCGCCTCGCATGGTCGGATTCCCCGCTGCCGCATGAACTGGCTTACGACACCAGGCTCAAAGTGTACAACTGGTTCGAGCGATGGCTGAAGGGCAGCGGGCAGCCGGTCGAGCAGGAACCGCCGGTGGCTCCGGAAGAGGACCGCACGCTGTGGGTGGCGGAATCGGGCAGCGTGGTGCGCACGTTCGGAAGTCTGACGCCGTTCGCAATGAACAAGTCGCTCGCAGTGCAGAAGACGCCGGCCGATCTGCGGACGCTCATCGGCGTTGCCGAGCCGAGCGGTGCGCCGCTCGCCACATTGCGGCGGGTGCCATCGCGCGAAGTGGATGTGGAAGCCGTGGAGGTGCAATCGGCCGCGCAGGTGTGGGTGCCGGGCTGGCTGTTCCTGCCGCGCGGGCGTAAGAGTGATAAGCCGATCGTGCTGGCGCTCGATCCGGGCGGGCGCAACCGGCAATGGTCGGAGGGCCAGTTGTACCAGTCGCTCGCGGTGCGCGGTTTCCCGGTGTGCGTGCCGGATATTCGCGGCATCGGCGACCTGAGGCCGGAGTTCGGGCGTGGCAATCCCGGCCAGGCAGAGGAACACGAGCACGAAGACGAGTACGCATGGGCCGGATTGATTTTCGGACGGCCACTGGTGGGGCAGTGGGTCAGCGATATCCTGGCGCTGGTCGCGGGCTGCGGAAAGCACTCCGCGTTGGAGGGAAGGCGCGTGGCGTTGGCGGCGCGCGGCAAGCTCACGGTGCCGGCGCTATTCGCGGCGGCGCTCGACAAAAAGATCAGCGAGGTCTATTTGGCCGGTGGCCTGGTTTCGTTTCGCAACGTTGTGGACACCGAATCCTACGATTGCTCCTTCGCGAACTTCGTGCCTAATCTGCTGCGTCACGCGGATCTTCCGGAGGTGACGGCCATGCTCGCTCCGCGGCACGTCACGCTGGCGGGCACGGTGGACGCCGCGGGGCACGCTATGGAAGGCGGCGCCATTCGCGCAATCTACGCCGGCAGCCACGTGACCATCCGCGACAAGGCGGACTGGGACGTGGATGTACTCTCAAGCTGGAACGGATGAGTCTTGCCTAGAAAATAAACCGCAGGCCGCCACGGAAACTGCGTGGGGTCTGCACGAGCAGAAGGCGCTGGCCGTCCGGTGCGGAGAGGGGTAGATATCCCTGGGCGAGGAGATTGCGCATATCGGCGCTGGCTTCCATCCGCCAGGGCAGAGAGAAGAAGGTGGGAATCGGCTGGCGGACGCATACGTTCAGGCCCGCCTCCTGCCGCATGGAATCGGTTGAGTAAATGTGCGCCGGCGTGACGGCCCGGTCATCCATCCACTGGTAGCTGGCAATGAAGTACGTACCGCTCTTGCGCAGAGTACCCGAGCCTCTAGCGGTGACGGCGTTGCGGCGCTCGGCGCGAATCGCCGATCGCAATTCGTCCAGTGAGTTCGACGCCAGCTGCTCGGTCTGGGGCGTTAGTACTCCCACGGAACCGTAGATCACGCTGACGTTAAACTTGTCGCCAAGATGTTGCGTGACGCTGGCGGTGTAGCCAACGGTCTGATAATTGCCCGCGTCGAAGACCGAGCTATTGGAAAAAAGATCCGGCAGAATGTCGCCGCCGCTATAAAATCCACCCGGCGCCACAATCGTAAGGGCCGCGTTGCTCACGTGCTCGCTGTAAACCGATGCCCGGTAGGTTCGCGACCCGGCCTTACGCGAGTATCCCGCTTCTATATCTTCGCCGCGCTGCACCTTGATGTGATCGTCGCGCTGTGACATGCGCGGCAGCAGCGCGAGCGCATTGAGGTCGTGCTGCAACGTGGAATCATCGCCTGTCGCCGGGGCTGGACCTGCGTCCAGGTCAGGACGGGCATCTCCCGAGGTATATGAGAAGTCCAGCTTGCTGGAATCCGAGAGCGAGTAATCGGCGCGCAAGTACGGGCTGAGGTAGTGGAGACGGTCCAGAAACGTCACCATATCGAGCGAGAAGCCGTATTGCACTCGGAGCGCGTCGGAGACACGCGTTTCGTTGCCCACGCTAGCCGATATCATGCGCAGCGGTGGCAGATCGTTTCCGGGGCCACCGAACAGGCCTTCCCCGGCATGCGGCATCATCATCTGCCGCATAGTGACGGAAAACACCGGGCTGGCGGGACCCATGTCACGGGTGTAGCTGGTACCGAATCCGGCCGTTGCCATCCCGGATTGCGCCATGTAGCCCACATTGCCGCTGATCGCCACTCGATTGCGGCCGTACAATGAGGTGGCTACGGCAAACGCCGTGCCCAGATCGGCTTCGTTCCCGAAGCCCGACACCTGGCCTGCGTCCCCTCCGGAAAGCTGCACCAAGCCGTTGGTCCCAGAAAACACCGCGGCGGCGTGGCGCGCGGGCGCGTTCGGGTCCTGGTCCAAACTCGGGAGTAGGCGCAAGACCGGCCGTGTAGAGCTCGCCGTTCTCAGCACCCACTTCCAGTCATCGCTCATGATCGCCGCATCGCCGGCAGGAGGCTTGATTAGTTGGATACTGCTGAAGAGCGTGGTCAGGCTAACGTTCAACACGCTGCGGACGCCGGGTTGCACCACGATGTTGTCGCGGAACACCGGCATGAAACTGCGCAGGCTAACGCGAATAGAGTAAATATCCGGCAGCAGATCCAGGAAAGAAAATCCGCCTTTGTCGTCCGTCAGCGCACGGGCAAACAAACGATCCTCATGCGTAAACAGAAGGACGCTTGCGCCCATCTGCGGTACGCCGGCGCCGTCATGCACCAGGCCAGTGAGGGCGCCAGAGAGTCTGACGGGTGAGACAGCGAACGCCGGTAACGCAAAGGACATAATTCCAGCCGCCAGAATTGCAGCTCTTCTGGAAGAGGTGATCCTCACGCTAACCGGCTTCATTTCCCGGAAATCCGTCATTCACTGCGGGCAGGCGGACCGCCTGCGACGCTCCTAGGTTACCGTAAAAGTAGCGCTGGGTGTTAACGTCTGATTACGGTTCTTATCCGTAACCTTCATCTTCAGAGTATACTGCCCCGGCTTCAGGCTTTGTAGCGGCAGCAGTTTCTCGATGGTCACCTGCTGTGCCGAGGCATCGGGCATCTTGGCGATTTCCTCGGTGAAATCGAAGATCTTCTCGTTGCTGCCGTTTTTGACTACTTCGTATTGGATGGTTCCGTTAGGCTTTTGCGTTTTTTCGTCGGGGCCGAAATTATAGAGCTGGAGATAAATCCCCAGCTTCTCGTCCTGCCGGAACGTATCGTTCAAGCGCGGCCGCACTTTCGAATCGCCCACGACAAACTGGCCAAGTCCGATGCTGCGCGTCGGAACCTTCTCAATCAGGTCAGCCAGAATCAAAGTGCTCGAAGCCAGCCTCTCGTCGTCGTAATGGGGGACGGTCAGAGCCATCTCATAGTTGTTCATGTTCCCGCCAATGACATCCTTCGCCACTACGTTCAGGCGGTAGGTTCCGGGCGCGAGCGGGAACTGCTTCTGATAGATGGACGCCTTCTTCAGCATCTCCGGCAACATCGCGGGCGGGCAAGGCACCGTCACCGTCTCCTCAAACCAGGTCACCGGGCGCCGCGACATGGTGGTAATGCGCCCATAGATATTGACCGCGGCCCTCTGCACGCTGTCCTTCAATTGGAACTGCATGTCCTTGTTTTCGAACTGAATCGTGATATTGGTCAGCACCGTGCTGTTGGTGACCTTGATAAAGTCGGCCTGCACCCTCAGCGGCAGAATATTGAACGTGATACGCGAACTGACCGCGGCCTCCAGATCTTTGAACTTCACAGCCGGCGGCTTCTGCAACTTGGCGAACCGTTCCAGGCGCTCGAATTCATCCATGCTGGCCGGCAGCGGCATATTTCCTGTGCCTAGATGGGTACCGTCCGTTCGCTGAAAACGTGCGGTCTTGTTGGTAAGTCCCATCTGCTCGTACAACGTCAGACCGGCCCCGGGGACGTACAGCAGTGCGTCCTTCTCGGTGGGGTCCATGGTCAGGCGGTACTCGCCGGTCATGGTCGGATCGACAAATTCGATGTTGACGTCGTTGCCGATCCCTTCGATGTAGCGGTAGCGCCAGTCCTCGAATGGGTAGGTGGAAGTCTCACCGCCGCCCTCTTCCATGGGACGCTCGTAGCTGCCACCCGAGGGATGCGAGTCGACCTCATCCGGCGGCCCATAGGTGATGTAGATGCGGCCACGATCCGTCTTCCATCCCGGGATGCCGGAAGCGTAATGCTCATTGGCGTACGCAATACGGCGGTAATGCTCTTCCTTGAATTCGTTCTCTTCGGTATCGGGAGTCGGATCGCGGCGCAGCCAGAACTGCTCGATGAACTGCTCGCGCTCTTCGTCGGTACTCATACGCTTGAACGCCTGGCGCTCTTCATCCGTGATGATGTAGACGACGTCCTCGTTCAACCACTTCTTGTAGGGCGTCTCCAACTCTTTGCGGAGCTTGGCTTCCTGCTTTTTTCTTTGTTTCTCGGTCAGAGGCTTGGCGATGGTTTCACGCCCTTGCGCATCGGTGTTCTTCGGCGCCTGGTCTTGAGCGTAGCCAAGATAAACCGCCGCAAGTAAGATAACAGGCAGGGTAATCAACCAAAGACGAGCCGGCTTCATCGCACACCGCCTCCCGATAGCGAGTTTTAAGTCTAACTGTATCAATTCTATTGCGGGGAAAAACCACCGTCAAGTGGGCTGAATGGCCACACTGTTGCCAACTGCCACCTGAATTGTAACAGTCCTGAACGCCAGTGTGGTCGAGCGGGAAGCAGCCAGCAGTCATTTTTCGGCCACCACCAGTACCTCCCCGCAATACCGGCCGAGTGACGGCAGAAGCTGCAACAATCGGAGATCGATGGCCTCGAGCAATCCCATGAGCGCGCGCACGGCCCGCGACTCGAACCGGCCGCGGAAAAGGCGTTTCGCCATGGCCAGTAAATTCATAGGTGTAACGTCGAGGCGTGAAAAATGACCGCGGAGCAGAGCTAGTTCCCGGTCGCTCAGGATGATGTCTTCCCCGGCATCGTCGGGTTGGCGGCTGAGCCGCCATCGGAGCCGTCGCATCCCATTCAAAACCGGGTTGTTACCGTAGGTTTCGGCCAGGATCAGCCGGCCGCCGGGGCGCAAAACGCGCAGCAACTCCGCCAGCGCGTTCGGATATTTCAACGTGTGATGGAGCGCGGCGCTTGCGTAAATCAGATCGAATTCGCCATCGGTGAAGCAACTAAGATCGGAGGCGTCGCGGGCACATCCACGGACCAGTTGGGAAACACCATTGGCCGCGGCGCGCCGTATTCCGATTTCGATCGCAACCGGCGAAAGGTCGAGTAGGGTGGCGCGAGCGCCCTCGGTGGCCATCAGGACGCCCCACTCGCCGACGCCGCAACCGTAATCCAGCACCACACACCCGGCCAGCGGGCGCGAGAGTAGCTCCGCCAGCACCGCGCTATACAGTTTCCTACGCTCATAGAACGCGCCCATGGGCTGGTTCAGATCGCGGAGCATGGACTCGCGGTTGGTCCGCAGAGCGTGGTCCGGGGTATGGCGGTGAACGGAGTAAGCGGAGTCGTAGAACTGCTGCTCCTGGGCCGTCGTGATGCTCACCGGTCCATTGTCTCGCAGTGCGGGCCGAGCCGGGCTCGTAACTTTTCGCCGCTTGGGACACGTCAAACTACTTGACCACTCGATTGTTGCGAGTTACCGCCGTATTGTTTCTTTCGACCGCTGCGCTCATGGCAGCTGAGCCGCAGACGCCGGTGATTCTCATTTCCATCGACACCCTGCGGGCCGATCATCTTGGTAGTTACGGCTACAAGCTGATCCGCACGCCAGAGATCGATGCCTATGCCCAGAACGGCACTCTCTTCACCCAGGCCGCTTGCCAGATCCCCCTCACCCTTCCCTCGCACACTTCGCTCTTCACCTCGACCTACCCGTTTGAGAACGGGGTGGAAGAGAACGCGGAGCGGGTTCCGGCGGGAGTGGTTACTTTAGCCTCGGTGTTGCGCTCACATGGATACAAAACCGGCGCATTCATCGGCAGCGTGTTTCTGGAGCGGCAATTCGGGATTGACCAGGGCTTCGACGACTATGACAGCCCGTTCAACTTTCAGGCAGGTTCGCGCATTTCGGGGTCCATGATTTTCGCCGGCGGACCCCAAAACCCCTACTCGGTGCGGGAGCAGCGGGATGGAGCGCTAGTCGTGCGCGGGGCGCTGCGCTGGCTCGCCGCTCATCACGGGCAGCCGGTCTTCGCCTTTGTGCATTTGTTCGACGTGCATGAGCCCTACAGCATACCCGCTGACATCGCCCGCCAGCGCGGCATCTCGCGCTACGACGCACAGATCGAGTATGTCGACGGGGTTTTGGGCCTGTTCCGGCAGCGGCTCCAGGCGTCGGGATGGTGGGACCGTTCGCTTGTTATTCTGCTCTCCGATCACGGCGAGAGCCTGGGGGAACACGGCGAACGAAGCCACGGCTACTTCATTTATCAGAGCACCCTGCGCGTTCCGCTCATGTTCCATTGGCCGGCGGGCGCTCCAGCTTATCCGGCGCGAGTCAGCCAGCCCGCGGGCTTGATCGACGTGGCCCCCACCATACTTGATTTCCTGCATCTGCCCTCGCCTCCGTCCTTCGAGGGCCAAAACCTGCTCCCAGACCTGAAGCCCGGAGGTGAAACCGGGGCACGCGCCGTCTACAGCGAGAGTGTCTACACACGCGACGCCTTCGGCTGGGCGCCGCTGCGCTCTCTCCGCGCGGGAAAGGACAAATACATTGCAGCGCCCAAGCCTGAGCTTTACGATTTACAAAAGGACCCTCAGGAGCAGGTCAACCTGGTTGGAAAGAATCCCGCAGAAGCGCAGGAGCTTCGAACCAAACTGGAGAGACTGCTGGCCCAACGGACCGCCAAACAACAGGTGGCGCACCAGGACATGACACCCGCGACGCGATCGCTGCTCCAGTCGCTGGGCTATATTTCCGCCGGTCCGAAAACGAGTTCCGATCGTACGGCGCCGGATCCCAAGGACCGCTTGCCCGAATACCATCTTTACGAGAAAGCGCTGACCTCGCTATATGACCGCCACATGCAAGAAGCCATCGCGACGTTCCGCGAGATTCTAGCGCAGAATCCCAACAACACCCTGGCCCGCCGGGATCTGGGCGACTGCTACCTCGAGGAACGCGCCTACGCGAAGGCGCGCGCGACGCTCGAACAGGTGGTAGCCGCCGCCCCCGACGACTACATGGCGCAACTCGAACTCGGTATCGCGGACGAGCACCTTGGACGGCTCCACGAGGCTCTAGAACACGTGCAGGCCGCCTGTAAGATGTTCCCCGAATCCACGCAATGCCAGAAAGAGTTGGAGACGATTCATCAGAAGATGAAGTGAAGGCGACCGCTAAACCCAACCATGAAATTGCCCGAGATCGCTGTCTGATCGAGAAAAATTTTTCGTCTGGCGCGTAGGCGATCAGATATTCACGCACGCGAATGAAGCGCAGGGGGAGTGAGGTGAGATCCGGTCGGCTGCGTCGAGACTATCCGTCGCAATGAATTCCCAAATTTCGTCTAAATCGAATCGGGCTTCCGGATGGAAGTCGTAGCCGGTCATGAACCCGGCTGCGAACGGCGCGCGGCGGCGCTTTTTTCGCGGAAGTAGGCGGCAACCTCGTCGCCGGGTATGGGCTTCACCCTGCCGCTCTTCAGGTCGTCATAGCGGCCGTCGAGCATTTCGCGGGTCTGGGCAAGTTCATCGAAGTATCCCTCCACCATGTCCTGCACCAGCTCGGCGGTTCCCCGTCCGCTCTGCGCGGCGAGGTCCGCGAGCTTCTTTTCGGTCTCGGGCGTGAAGGTTACTTCCACGCCTCCCAGGATAGGGGAAACGGGGCAGTCTGGCAATTTTATCCCAGAGAGCCGATTTCGTTTCAGCGGCGAAAGCGCTCGTCCGGGATTACACCGCTCTTCGCACGCCGGCCGACGCGATCAGCCGGTCTTCGAAACCGAAGTCGCACTTGCGGCGTGGCTGGCGGAGGTACCAGCGGTAGGTTTCGCGCAGACCGGTCTCGAAAGAAATGGGCTTTACACCGAGAACACGTTGCAGTTTGCTTACGTTTTCCGTGATGGGAGGAACATCCAGATATTCGCCGAAATACATCGGATCGCCCATGGGATTTCCCCCCGTGGTAGCGATGCGCTCGCGCGGGACGCGCACCAACTCCGGTTTTTTGCCGGCGGCTCGAGCCATCTCGCGGACCGCTTCCACCTGGGTCAGCGCTTTCGGATTCGCCGCATTGAACGCCTCCCCCACGGCTTCATCCACGTCCATGGCGCGGATCAACGCCTGCACCAGATCCTTCACGTGGATAAACTGCATCAGGCGCGTGCCGTCACCCGGGACGATGATGGGCCGGCCGGAGCGCATGCGGTCCCAGAAGAAAGCCTCGCGATAGAAGGGATTCTCCGGGCCGTACACGAACGGCGGGCGGAGCGTCACCACGGGAAAACCGTTCCGGCGGTGCAGGCGCAGCAGTGCCCGTTCGCTCATGGCTTTGTTGCGCACATACGGCTCGGAATGATTGTCGGGAGCCAGCGGGTCGCTCTCGTAGTGATTCAGCCCGTCGCCGTAAGCCGCCACGCTCGAAAGAAAAATGTAGCGCTTGATGTGGTTCCCCATGGCGTGCGCGGTGGCTTCCACTTGCGCGGCCGTCGTTCCGCGCTCCCAGTCGTACACATTGTCGTAGACCACGTCGAAGCGGCGCTCGCCAATGGCGTGGCGCACAGCGGCATCATCGTTCCGGTCCGCCACCAGGTTCTCGACGCGTTTGGAGAATTTATGCTTCGAGCGGCGATGCAGGATGGCCACGGAATGTCCGGCCTTCACGAGCTCCGCGACGAGCCGGCGGCCGATGAACAGGGTACCCCCGATAACGAGAACTTTCATGAAGCAGGCGCGAGAATGTTAATCGTAATACTCCAGGCCGAGGTGCGTGATGAGCGCTTCGCCGCGCATCCAGCGGAGTGTATTTTTCAGTTTCATCAACTGAATGAAAATATCGTGCTCCGGATAAAGCCCCGGCGCCGTCATGGGCGCTTTGAAATAGAATGACAGCCACTCCTGCACGCCGCGCATTCCGGCGCGCTGCGCCAGGTCCAGGAACAGCACCAGGTCCAGAACCAGCGGCGCCGCCAGAATCGAATCGCGGCACAGGAAATCGATCTTGATCTGCATCGGATAGCCCAGCCATCCGAAGATGTCGATATTGTCCCAGCCCTCTTTGGCATCGCCACGCGGCGGATAGTAATTGATCCGGACCTTGTGATACACGTTTCCGTATAAGTCCGGATACAGCTCCGGTTGCAGGATCTGCTCGAGCGCCGACAGCTTGCTCTCTTCTTTCGATTTGAACGACCCCGGGTCATCCAGCACTTCGCCGTCGCGGTTGCCGAGAATGTTTGTGGAGAACCATCCCGAGACGCCCAGCATGCGCGATTTCAGTCCTGGCGCGATCAGCGTCTTCATGAACGTCTGGCCGGTCTTGAAGTCCTTGCCGCAGACCGGCAGGTTGCGTTCTCGAGCCAGTTCCAGAAGCGCCGGCGTGTCGGTGGTCAGATGCGGCGCGCCGTTGGCGTAAGGCACCCCCGATTTCAGGGCCGCGTAAGCGTAAATCTGGCTGGGTGAGATCTCCGCGTCGCTATTTTTCAAACCGCATTCGAAATTCTTGAGCGATGCGTGCACCTCCGCGGGCTTGTGGAACACTTCGGTCGATCCGCACCAGATCATCGCCAGGCGCGACGCGCCGCTCGACTCACGGAATTTGCGGATGTCGTCCATCAGCATTTCCGCGTGGTCCATCTTGGAGCCCTTAGGCTTCAGGTTCGGACCGTGAATGCGCTTTACGTATTCGTGGTCGAAAACCGCTGGCATGGGCCGCAGCTTTTCCAACGGCTCGCGCACATGGTTCAGAAGCGACGGCTCCAAAACGCCCGCGAGCTTCGCGGCCTCATAAGCGTTCTCTTCGAAAATGTCCCAGGTGGCGAACTCGAGATTCTCCAGCGCCGCCAGCGGAACGAAATCCCTGATGAGCGGGCTACGCCCTTCGGTACGCTTGCCCAGACGGACGGTTGAGAGCTGCGTGACCGAGCCGATCGGCTTGCCCAAACCGCGCTTCACTGCTTCTACGCCGGCTATGAACGTCGTCGTAACGGCGCCCATGCCGGGAATCAACACTCCAAGCTTGCCGTCGGCGGGCGCAATACGAACATTGTCTTGCACGGACACGATGCCACTCTCCCGGGGGAAAAAAGATGATTTGATATAATACCAGTTTCATGCGAGATCGTGCGACTGCCACGCTCACTACGCTGATCGTGGACGACGAGTCGCTGGCCTGCGAAGAACTCAGTTACCTGCTCAAGGACTTTCCCGAAATCGAAGTTGCCGCCACTGGACGCAACGGTCTGGAGGCGGTGGACCTGATTCAGAAGCTCGAGCCCGACCTGGTTTTTCTCGACGTCCAAATGCCGGGGCTCGACGGCATGGGTGTGGTGCGGCAACTGCGTGAACGAGGCGTCGATCTGCCGCACTTTATTTTCGTCACCGCTTACGATCAGTACGCCATTGAAGCGTTTCGCGTGGACGCGCTCGACTATCTGCTCAAGCCGGTGGACAAAGGCCGCCTGGCGGAGACCATTGAGCGCGCCAAGCGCCTGGTGCAGGAGCGCGAGCAAAAGGCGGAAGCCGAACCCGCGCCGCGCCTCACGCCGCAGCGCACCAAGCTGCTGGTCCGCTCGCAAAATCGCAACTTCATCGTGGACGCCCAGGAAATGATTTACGCCACCATCGATAGCGGGCTCATTACGATCGTGGCCGCGCACATCGAGGGGCAATCCAACTACCGCACGCTCGAGGATTTGCAAGCCAATCTCGATCGCGACACCTTCTGGCGCGTGCACCGCTCGTTCCTGGTGAACATCAACCGCATCCGCGAAGTCGTGCCGTGGTTCAAATCCAGCTTCCAACTTCGCATGGACGATAAGAAGAATACTGAAATCCCCGTGAGCCGCGTCCAGACCAAACGCCTGCGCGAGCTGCTGAAACTGTAGTTCTACATTCGCGTCCATTCGGGGCCCCCTTCTGCCCGGCGTTTCCTCGCCGAGAGCCCGCCGCCATTCGCCGGTAACCCTCCGCCATTCGCCGAATCCCGCGGGAATTCTGCGCCCGCCGGGGCTAACATCCAAACTGGAGCTAGGCAAATGACGACAGTGCAACATCCCAGATCTTGCGGTTCCAGCATGGGCTTGACGGTGGTGGCTCTGATCCTGATTTCCGCCGGCGTGCTGCTTTTGCTGGATAATCTCGGTATTCTGTGGATCGATCACATTTGGCATCTCTGGCCGCTCAGCCTGATTGCCGTGGGCGTGGCGGAGCTGATCCGTTGGCGGAGACAAAGCCAGGCGTGATCCAAGGAAGCGGGGCCCTTTATGCCTGACAATCGCGACGAACAGAGCCACCCGGATCCCGATTACCGCCATGGCTACTACGACCGCGAAGGCCGCTGGGTGGAGTACCGCGACATGGGCCGATCGATCCGAGATGAAATACGGCGCCGTGCCGGCCGCGATTACCACCGTCGCGGGCCCGGTACGCAGGGCGTCATTTTCGCGGTCATCATCATCGCGGTGGGCGTTCTGCTGTTCCTCGACAATATCGGCCTGTTCCGTTTTCACGATATCTGGCAATTCTGGCCGGTGGCGCTTATCGCGCTGGGCGTCTCGAAGCTGTTCGACACAAAAGGCATCGGCGGCCAGGTCTGGGCGGCGATGTGGATTCTGGTTGGCACGGCTTTTCTGCTCGATAATCTGGGCATCTGGCACATGCATTGGGGCACCGTGTGGCCGCTAGCGCTCGTCGCCTTCGGGGCCATCATGTTGGTCAATGCCCTCGATCGCCACCAACGAGCCCCGGCAGGTCCGATTGCCGGCTCATCGGAAGGTACAACGTCCGACAACACCCTGCGCGAATGGGCCACCTTCGGCGGAATTAAGCGCCGCGTGGATACGCAGGATTTCCAGGGCGGTGAAATGGTGGCAGTTTTCGGCGGCATCGAGATCGACCTGCGCCGCGCCGGCATTGCGCCGGGAACCAAGGAAGTGGTAATAGACGCCAACGCCACTTTCGGCGGCATCGAGCTGCGCGTGCCGGAAAACTGGATCGTGATCATGCGCGGCATCGGCGTCTTTGGCGGTTACGAAGACAAGACCATTCCGCCCCGCGAGCAGGATCGCGCTACCGCGTCTCGTGTGGTGATCAAGGGCTACGCCGTGTTCGGCGGCGTCTCCGTACAGAATTGAACTGACGGGACTCGCCATGCATCCCGTCTTCGCAAAACGAAGTACTCTCCTCCTCTACCTGGCGGCGTGGATTCCGTCCGGCGCCATGATCGCGTTTGTGCTGATCCTCTCCACGCCCATCAATTGGACCGAAGGCGCCGTTATCATCGCGCCGGTCACCCTGCTGTTGGCATTGGTCTGCCTCTCGCCGTGGTATTCCTGCCGCTATTTACCCTTGCGCTCGACTCCCGTCTGGAAGCTCCTAACCAATCACCTGCTTGCCGCGGTTGTCTTGGGGGGCGTCATTCTGTTCACGGCCCGCATGCTCGCTCGGGGCCTTTCTTCGAACGCCTTTCCCGGTCTCGATCTGCGCCTCCGTCCAGCGCTGCCCGTGCTCGGAGACATGGTCGTTCTGGTTTACCTGCTGGCCATCGCGATCCATTACGCGCTCTTCGCCGTGCAATCGTCACGTGAGGCCGAAATCCTGGCGCGCGAATCCGAGTTGAAAGCTCTCAAGGCCCAGATCAACCCGCATTTTCTGTTCAACAGCCTTCATTCCATCAGCGCCTTGACCGCCATCGATGCCGCCCGTGCCCGCGATATGTGCATCCGGCTGTCCGACTTTCTGCGCAGCTCGCTGCGTCTCGGTGAACGCATGACCATCCCCTTCCGCGAAGAGCTGGCGCTTGCCCGGAACTATCTCGACGTCGAGCAGGTCCGTTTCGGCGACCGCCTGCGCGTGGTGCAGGATATCGACGAGGGTTGCGGCGATTGCGAAGTCCCGCCGCTATTGGTGCAGCCGCTCGTCGAAAACGCCATCAAGCACGGCATCGCCACGCTGGTCGATGGCGGCGAGATCTCCATGCGCGGCCGGCGGTCCCAGGAGCGGCTTCGTTTCGTGATCGAGAACGAATTCGATCCCGAAGCTCCATCCACGCGTAAGAGCGGCATCGGCCTCGCCAACGTGCGCAATCGTTTGACCGCGCGCTATGGCAACGACGCGCGGATGGATATCGAAGTGGACGGCACTCGCTATCGCGTCGTCTTGTCCCTGCCCTGCGGGACCACACAGCGATAAGATCAGAAAGCGATGGAAGCGGCTCTCAACAGCGGCGACAATATCGGGCACTACCGCATCGTCTCGCGCTTGGGCGAAGGCGGCATGGGTGAGGTGTATCTGGCTACCGACACACGCCTGGATCGCAACGTCGCGTTGAAAGTACTCCCGCCCGCCATGGCTCAGGATCGCAGCCGCATGGAGCGTTTCGAGCGCGAAGCCAAAGCCGCCTCGGCGTTGAATCATCCCAACGTCGCTCACATTTACGAGATCGGCGAAGATGGCGGCATCCAGTATTTGGCCATGGAATTCATCGAAGGCTCACCACTCGAGAAGCGCATCGACGGCAAACCGCTCGCCGTCCACGAGATCTCCGACATCGGCGCGCAAATTGCCGACGCGCTCGACGCCGCTCACGCCAAGGGCATCGTGCATCGCGACATCAAGCCCGCCAACGTCATGATCACGCCGCGCGGCCACGTGAAGGTGCTCGATTTCGGCCTCGCCAAAGTGGTGACGGCTTCACACGGCCAATCCCAAACCCAGATGGAAACGCGCGTTTCCGCTGCGGGAATGCTGCTCGGCACCGTCCAGTACATGAGCCCCGAACAGGCGCTCGGCCACGAAGTGGACCACCGCAGTGATATCTTCAGCCTCGGCGTGGTGCTTTATCAAATGGCTACAGGCCGCGTGCCTTTCGCCGGCTCCACTCCCTCGGAAACCATCGCGCGCATTCTCGAAGCGCAGCCCGAAGCCATGGCCCGCTTCAACTACGATCTCCCCGAGGAACTCGACCGCATCGTTCGCAAGTGCCTGGAAAAGGACCGCGAGCGGCGCTATCAATCCGCGCGCGACGTGATGGTCGATCTGAAAGAGCTCGCGCGCGAACACGAGGCGGCGCCCGCTCATCACGCGCCTTCCAAAATCCGCGCCGTGATTGTGGATGACGAGGACCTGGCACGCCAGATCCTGCGCGAATACTTGAAGCACGAGTCAGATGTCGAGATCGTCGCCGAATGCGCCAATGGCTTCGCGGCAGTCAAGGCCGTCACGGAGCACAAACCGGATCTTCTGTTTCTCGACGTGCAGATGCCCAAGCTCGATGGCTTCGAAGTGCTGGAACTGGTCGATCGCGAAGTCGCCGTGGTCTTCGTAACGGCGTTTGACCAATACGCCATGAAAGCCTTCGATGCCGCGGCCGTCGACTATCTGTTGAAACCCTTCGGCCCGGACCGCTTGCAGGCCACGCTACAGCGCGTTCGACGTCGCTTGGGCGAACACCAGCCCGCTCCGGTTGCCGCCGAACTGAAAACCGCTGCCCGCGCGCCCGATCAACACCTCGATCGCATCGTAGTGCGGGACGGCTCGCGCGTCCAGATCATTCCCGTGAACAAACTCGATTACGCGGAAGCCCAGGACGACTACGTCTCGCTCCACAGCGAAAAGAAAAGCTACCTCAAGCAACAGACCATTTCGAGCCTGGAAGCCGCCCTCGATCCCGCCCGCTTCGTGCGCGTCCACCGCTCATTCATCGTGAACCTGGAACGCATTTCGAAGATCGAGCCATATACGAAGGACACTCGCGTCGTCCTTCTATCGGATGGATCGCAAATCCCCGTCAGCCGCGCGGGGTATGCGAGGTTGAAGGAGTTGCTGGAGAGATAAGCCTGTGGAAAAACGGGGACTGGCAACGCTGTCCCAAGCCCGTGGTGCCTGATGTGTGCCAGCGTTTCCTGGGCGCGTGGACGGCGCTGCCTGTCCCCGTTTTTCCGCACACGTCACGGAATCACCACGATTTTCCCAAATTGCTCCTTATTCTCCAATCTCTCGTGCGCCGCGCGAATCTCACTCAACGGATACACCCGGTCAATCACCGCCCTCAGCTCTTTCCGGAAAACAAATTTCAATACTTGATGCAATTCCCCCAACGTCCCCATGAATGACCCCAACAGCGACCACTGCTTGCTAAACAGAAACCGCAGATCGAGCTTCACGTCCCAACCCGTTGTGTTCCCGCACGTCACCAGCCGCCCCGATGGCGCCAGCGACTCCAGGCTCTTCGGCCACGTAGCCGCGCCCACGTGCTCGAACACCACGTCCACGCCGCGCTTCCCCGTAATCTTTTTCACCTCAACGCCAATGTCCTGCTTGTAATGATCGATCACATGATCCGCCCCCAGCTCTTTGGCCTTTGCGAGCTTAGCCTCCCCGCCCGCCGTCGCGATCACCCGGCAATGAAACAGATTCGCAATCTGAATCGCCGCCGATCCCACCCCGCTCGACGCTGCCAGCACCAGCACATCCTCGCCCATCTGCAGCCCCGCGCGGCCCACCAGCATGTGCCACGCCGTCAGAAACACCAGCGGCACGGCAGCGGCTTCTTCGAAGCTCAGATCGTCGGGAATCCGGATCGCCGTCCATTCCGGCACCGCCATCAGCTCTGCGTTCCCGCCATCGATGCCGTAACCGAACACGTTGTAGGCGCGGCACATGTTGTCGCGCCCCGTCATGCATTGCTCGCACTGTCGGCAGCCCACCCCCGGCGAGAGCAGCACCCGCCATCCTGGCTTCACCCGCTCGCACAATTCACCCACCTCGACAACTTCGCCCGCAATGTCGCTCCCCAAAATATGCGGCATCCGGAACCGCATCCCCGGAATCCCCGCCCGCACCCACAGATCGAGATGGTTCAGCGCGCACGCCCGCACCCGCACCAGAATCTGATTGGCCTTGATCTTCTGCTCCGGGACGTCTTCGTAAACCAGCACCTCCGGCGCGCCATGCTGATGTATGCGGGCAGCTTTCATGGGGGACAGTATAACGGGCTGTAACGGCCGGTTCGCGGTCGGAGCTGCCGAGACGTATGATCAGAGCAGGTGGCCGCGCAAGCGCCGTTCGTTATCCTGGTACTGTTCAGCTGTGTCCTGCTTATTGCCGATGAATCAGGTGCTCAGTCAGGACCCGCGCCTTCGTTTGATCGCTTCCCATCGGAAGTATTCACTGGAAAGCCAGTTCCGCCTGTTATTGCTACACCAGGAGACCATGCCTTCAGGACCCGGATAAGACAAGGGGCAGCGAAGGGGCCGACTTTCGCAGGTCATTTCACAATCGCTTTGTGGGGATGCGGTTACGCGTGCGTATCTGGCGCAGTGGTCAACGCACAGACTGGAAAGATCCGAAATATGCCGTTCGGCATTCTAGGTTTCGGGTATTCGCTGAAGTATGCGGATGGGATCAGCGGGTTGGACGAGAAATTCACGCCATTGCTGTTCAAGACGGACAGCAGACTGTTAATAGTTCGCGGTTGTCCGGAAGATGAGAACTGCGGCGAATATTATTACGAATGGACCGGCTCTCGGTTCAAGTTGCTCCGGAAATACCAGGCGTCCCGATTGCCAGAGCCCTAAAATTGCCGTCCCTTACCCCACCACTCGCAACCCCAAATGCTTCACGAACGGCTCAAAATCCCTGTCGTTGTGGAGCAGGTCAAACCCGTTCTCGATACACCACGTGGCGATCACCGTGTCGACAGTCTTCCGCACGGTCACGCCCGCTTTGCGCAGCGCCCGGAAATTTCTCGCCGCCTGAATGACGATTTCCTGTCCGGCCAACTCCACCACCGTTAGCGATGTCAGCATCTTCCTGGCCTGATCGAAATCGCGTTCATCCGTGAAGCCTTGCAGAACCTCGGTAAGAATCAGGTCACCGATAGCCAGAGGCTCGCGTCCAAGCAGTTGATCGAGTTTCTCGGTCTGCGCCGTGATCGTTCCGTTGAAGTAGTCGATCCACACGCTCGAATCGACCAGGATCAACGGTCGGCCCTCATTGCGTCGAGATCACCTTGCCACGCGAGTTTGCCCCGCATTCGGCGGATCGCTGCCTCTTTTCGCAAGCGGAGCAAGGTCTGCAAGCCCAGCTCCACCGCCTCGCGCTTGGTCTTTAAGCCGGTCGCGCGCAGCGTGTCCCGCATCAGCTTGTCATCTATCACAATGTTCGTCCGCATCGATGTGTATCTCAACCATCAATTATACACATCCGCGCTCTGCTGTTCAAGCCCTATTGCACTTCGGGCGAATTCACCCTATAGATGACCTCGACTCCGACCGATAAAAAGGAGAGGGGGCATGATGGCGCCGACGAATTTGCTGGGCCTTAACCGGCACGCTCTGCGGAGCAAGGTTCAGGAGACGTTTGCGCAGAAGTTGTCCAATTGCTCAGACTGTGAGTTTTATAAATTGGTCTACGCCGAGCAAGGCCGCGAGAAAAAATCTCACAACGGACTGCTGCTTCGTCCTTGATCTCGCTTGAGCAAATCGTCGGCCTGTCGAAATTCTCTTGCTTGCCCCATCGTTTCCTGCTACAAGGGTTCAAAGGAGAACCGCATCGTCAAATTCTGCGTGCTCGCGAGCGGCAGTTCCGGCAATTGCGCGCTGCTGGCTACGGACCGGACGCGCATCCTGATCGACGCCGGCCTCAGCTTCAAGGAACTCTCCAAGCGACTCGCCTCCATCGGTGAGCAGCCCGATCGCATCGACGCTGTCCTCGTCACCCACGAGCACTGCGATCATATTTCCGGGCTGGTGCGCATCGCCAAGAAAACTTCCGCCGCCATTTATCTCACGCACCACACCGCGCCGCTGATCGACTGGGAAAATGCTACGCCGCGGCTGGAGCGTTTTCAGGCTGGCGCGAGGCTATCGATCGGCGATATCGAGATCGACAGCTTCACCATTCCGCACGACGCGATCGATCCAGTGGGTTACTGCTTGCGCGCCCAGGGCATCAACGTCGGCGTCGTCACCGATCTGGGCTACATCCCCGATTCGATCAAATTCCACTTGCGGCGATCGGACGTGCTCCTTCTCGAATCCAATCACGACCTCGAAATATTGCGCGTGGGATCCTACCCCTGGGCCGTGAAGCAGCGTGTGATGAGCCGGAACGGGCACCTCTCGAACGACGCCGTTGACGACTACCTCAGCCACGAATTCGATTCCTCCACTGCGACCCTGATCCTGGGCCACCTCAGCGAGCACAACAATCACCCGGAAATTGTGCGGACCGTGGCGCAGCAAGCACTGAATCGCCGAGGCCTGCAAACCAACCTGGTGATCGCGAGCCAGAAACAGCCGACAGAAGTGTTCACGTTCTAGGTGTTAACCTAACACCTGGCACCTAAAACCTAGCACCTTTCTTTCATGATTCCTCGTTATACACGCCCCGAGATGGGTCGCATCTGGAGCGACCAGAACAAATTCCAGCAGTGGCTCGAAGTGGAGCTGGCCGCGAGCGACGCATTGGCCGAGCGCGGTGTTGTTCCTGTGGAAGCCGCGCGCCTGCTGCGGGCTCACGCTGCGTTCGATGTCGCGCGCATTTTCGAGATCGAGCGCGAAGTCAAGCACGACGTGATCGCGTTCACTACCGCCGTGTCCGAGAAAATGGCCGCCGCCGGTCATGCGGAAGCGTCCCGCTGGTTGCACTACGGCCTGACTTCGAACGATGTCGTCGATACCGCGCAAGCACTGCAAATCCGTCAGGCATCCGCGATCTTGTTGGCTGATCTCGAACGTCTCCGTCCCATCCTCAAGCGCCGCGCGCTCGAGTTCCAGCACACCGTGCAAATCGGACGCACGCACGGTGTCCATGCGGAGCCGATTACCTTCGGTCTGAAATTCGCCATCTGGTATGAAGAGGCCGGTCGCAACATCCGGCGTCTCCAATTTGCGGCGGAAGACATGCGCGTCGGCAAGATCTCAGGCGCCGTCGGCACCTTCGCGCACATCGGGCCCGAGATCGAGGAAGCTATCTGTGCCAAGCTCGGTTTGCGGCCGGCGCCGGTTTCTTCGCAGGTGATTCAGCGCGATCGCCACGCAAACTTCGTCGCGACACTAGCCGTTCTCACCGCCAGCCTAGAAAAGATTGCACTCGAAGTGCGTCACCTCCAGCGCACCGAAGTCCGCGAAGCCGAGGAGTATTTTTCAAAGGGCCAGAAGGGCAGCTCGGCCATGCCCCACAAACGCAATCCGGTCACCTGCGAGCAGATCTGTGGCCTCGCGCGCGTGGTCCGGGCAAACGCGCAGGCCGCCTTCGAGAATGTCGGACTGTGGCACGAACGCGACATTTCGCATTCCTCGGTCGAACGCGTCATCTTGCCGGATTCCACGATCCTCGCCGACTACCTGTTGGAAAAAACCACAAAGCTCGTCGATCAGCTTCTGGTCTATCGCGAGCGCATGCGGCGAAATCTCGACATGACGCGTGGCCTGGTATTTTCCGGCCAACTCCTGCTCGACCTTGCCACCGCCGGAATGTTGCGCGAGGCGGCGTATCGAGTAGTGCAGCGCCACGCCATGGAAGCCTGGGAGAACGAATCGGATTTCCGCGCCGCCATCGAGGCCGATCCGGAAATTGCTAAAGTGCTGAACCGTGAGCAGATCGCCGAGAGCTTTTCGCTTGATCGCCAGCTTCGGAACGTTGACAAGATTTTCGCGAGGGTCTTCGATGATCGTCAATCCTGAGATTGAGCGCTACATGGAGCGTCTGCTCCCCGCCCGGGACGCCGTTCTACAAGAAATGGAAGAACAGGCCGCTCGCCGAAACATCCCCATCATCGGGCCGACGGTCGCTCGGGTGCTTGCCCAGCTTGTGATGATTAGCAAGGCTAAGCGGATCTTTGAGTTAGGGTCGGCGATCGGCTATTCCACCGTTTGGCTAGCGCGCGCCGCAGGCCCGGCAGCCGAGATTCACTACTCAGACGGCAGCGCGCAGAATGCCCGCGAAGCCGTCGGTTACTTCGAGCGGGCAGGTCTGACACACCTGATTCAGGTGCACGTCGGCGACGCGTTGACCAGTCTTGCCCAAACCGCGGGCGAGTTCGACCTCATCTTTAATGATGTAAATAAAGAGGGTTATCCTACAGTTCTGGCTGCTATTCCCACGCGACTGAAGTCTGGTGGTCTCTTCGTCACCGATAACACTTTGTGGCATGAGAGGGTGCTCAACCCCCAGGAGGAGAGTGACCTGGCTGTTACAAGTTTTAATAGGCAATTGTATGATTCCGCCCAGTTTTTTACGGTCCTGTTGCCGATCCGCGACGGAGTGAGCGTCAGCCTGAAGCTCTAGCCTATCCATTAACCCATTACGATTCTTCATTTTGCAGGTCTATTCCCAAGTGTCACCTGGAGATCCGAGATTTAACTGGATTAACCCTACTAACTTTAGTAGTGATTAAACGACAAGATTCGGTTAAAGTGGATGAGGAAAGGAAACGCTTGATGCCAATCGCCAATTGCAGCGGAGCAGCCACGGCTCGCGGGTTGGATCTGGCTCGCGTACTCCTCGTCGAGTCGGATGTGGCTTCGCGGTTGACTCTCCAAACGCTGTTGCAAGCGTGCGGTTATGCGGTGGATGTGGCGGCGTCCGCGGCTGAAGCTGTGGGAAAGTTGGACGACCGCATTTACGAGCTGGTCTTGAGCGATCCCGACATGGAATCGCCGGAGGCTGGACGTGGAGTTCTAGTGTACGCTAAGCGCAAGGAATATAAGCCAGCTACGGCGATGATTCGCAAGCACAGGGACGGCAGCGCAAGTGAAGACCGCAAAAAGTCGAGCCCCCGCATGCTGGTCGAAGCCGAAGATGTCAGCACATTTCTGACCCAGGTGGCGGATCTGATCAGTCTCCGGGCTACACGGCGCTCCGAGCGGGCGCTGCGGCTTTCGGCCGACAACTAACTCAACGAGAAAACCGTTTCTTCCAGGCGGTCAAGAGCGCCCGCGAAGAAGTGGTCTGCCGCCTCAATCCAAATCATCTTCTTCGGTTCCGTGATGGCCGTGTATAGCGCTTCCATCTGGTCACGGGGTGCGTATTGGTCGCCCGTGCTGGTTATAAAGAACTTGGGCACGGTGCAAGAGCTCAAATACGATGTGTCGCTCTTTGCCGGAAAACCGACCGCCACGAGCCGCACCGCATCCTGAAGTTCGCAGCCGAGCTGCAGAATCACTCGTGAGCCAAAAGAGAAGCCGGCTAGCGAGTAGGGCAAATCGGGATAACGGCGGCGCAGCCAGTGGAGCGCCGCGCGAGCGTCTTCGATCTCACCGACTCCCTCGCCATGTTCCCCCTGGCTACGGCCAACGCCGCGGAAGTTGATGCGCAGTACCACCGAGCCCCGGCGCCGCAGTC
This sequence comes from Bryobacteraceae bacterium, assembly GCA_035297145.1. Taxonomy (GTDB): domain Bacteria; phylum Acidobacteriota; class Terriglobia; order Bryobacterales; family Bryobacteraceae; genus QHXW01. The sequence goes on along the minus strand of DATGZN010000063.1, from coordinate 83,895 downwards.
CGCGAGCGATGCGGTGAACGACTTTGTTGTGCATGGTACCGCCGAATAGAGGATGCGGATGGCAGACCACGCAGGCTTCAACGGGCACCCGATCCTCCGGCGGTTCGAGCAGCGCTTCCAATTTTCCAGCTGGCCCATCGAGCAGGTGCGACTCGATGCGGCGGGCCACTAGTTGGTCCGGTAATTGGTGAACTGCATGTCGATGCCGAAATCGGAGCCGCGCAAAAGCGCGATAGCCTGCTGCAGAGTGTCCCGGTCACGACCGCTGACGCGAATCAAATCGCCCTGGATGGCAGCCTGCACTTTGAGCTTGCTGTCCTTGATCTTCTTGACGATCTCGCGCGCCTTCTCAATCGGGATGCCCTGCTGAAGGGTAACTTCCTGCTTGACTGTGGAGCCGGCAGCTTGGATTACCGCCCCGTAAGTCAAACCCTTGAGCGGCACTTTGCGTTTGACCAGCTTCTGCTGCAGGATTTCGTTGACCGCCTTCAGCTTGAATTCGTCCTTGCTGGCGAGCAGGATTTTGTTGTCCTTCTCGTTCAACTCGATTTGCGAGTGGGAATCTTTCAAGTCGAACCGGGTGATGATTTCCTTCATGGCCTGCTGGATGGCGTTGGACACCTCAGGCAGTTCGATTTTGGAAACAACGTCGAAGCTATTATCGGGCATGAGTTAAGTGAGCGAGCGAAACAGAGGAGTACGGATGCGGACCACGGGCTCCTCGGGGACCGGGGCGGGAGCCGGCTCGGGCTTGATGTCCGGGGGCTTCACTTCGGAAGGCTTAACGGCGGCCGTCGCGTGTGGAGCCGGCTTTGGCGCGGAAGCGGAAACTGTCTTTGATTCTACGGGAGCCGTCTTGAGATCAACCGGCGCTGGCTTGGGTTCTGGTGGTGCGATCTTTGGTGGAGCTGGAGCCGCAGGCTGGGTTTCCGTGTCGAGCGCCACAACTACCTTGTCGGTGATGTTTTCGATGATGGTGATCATGGACGCTTCGAGCGCCAGGATCACCGCCGCCCGTACCTGCTCGCGATCGATGGGCTTCGGAGGAGGCGGTGGAGCTACAACCGGCGCTGGAGCGGCCGGAGCAGGCGCCTTGACCGCGGCATCCCGCTTGACCTCGGTCTTCCCTACTGCCTGGGTTTCCGGTTTTTCGATGAGCGGCTGCACGGTGCCGAGGAGCACGCTGGCCTCAAACGGCTTGCGTACAAAACCATCGGAGCCTGCCGACTGCGCCCGCGCTTCGTCGAATGCAGTGACCGGACCGGCGGTCAGAATGACGCGCGTTTGCGGATACTTGCCGCTAGTTTTCACGTACTCGCAGACTTCGTATCCGTTGCGGCTGGGCAGCGAGATATCGGCGAGAACCAGATCGGGCGCCAGATCCTTCAAACGAAGCAGGGCGGTTTCCCCGTCGGTAACGGCCGCGACCTCGTATCCTTCATCGCGAAGAATACGTTCCCCCATGCGTTGCGCGTGCGGGCTATGGTCGGCGAGCAGAATACGGTTCATTGGTTTGGTTTGGCCTGAGGTTGTGGCTGCGCCCCTTGAGTTTGTGCTGCGGGCTGTGCCTGCGACGCCGGTTGAGCGGCCGCAGGTTGGGCTTGCCCCTGCTCCGGTTGTGCCGCCTGTTGCTTCTTCCTGGCTTCCTCCTCCGCCTTCTTTTGTTTCTTGGTTTTCTTGACGAGGTTCTGATGATTCATCGGCAGCGGTTGCGCATTTGCCGTACTGGCCGGCTCGGCGCCAGGTGACACAGCCGACCGGGCAGCCGAACCTTCGCCTGTTCCCGCAGCAGCTTGGCCACTTGCGGGAGTTGCCGCTGCTCCCGCGGCGCCAGGATTGGCACGGGCATCCGGTTTAGTATCGAGCGCAGTTGTGTCGGTGACGGGCTGCACCGTAACATCCGACACGCCGCTGGTTGTGGGGCCGGTTGCAGGTGGCGCTGCCGGCACACTCAAAGGAACCGACGGCCGGATGGACGTCATCATCGGCGTGCCCGCTTTCGCCGCCATGGCGGTTTCCGGGCTGTGTTTGAACGCGTCGAGGACCTTAGAGGTGAGGCGAATCCTGGTGCGATTCTCCTGCTCGTATCTCATACGGGCTTCGGCTACCGGGTCGGCTTCCGGCACAGGCCGGTTCATGGCTTTCAGCTTATCCGCGGCTTCATCAGCGTGGTCGCTTAGCGGATAATCTTTCACGATGCGCGTATAAGCGGCGGCTGCCCGGTCCTCGAAACGGTCGCCCATTTTGTGATAAGAATCGGCGAGCAGCCACAGGTTCTCATCCGCCTGGCTGAACAGCGGATACTGATCGGCGACGTATTGCAAACGGTTCGCAGCCGCAGGATAGCTTCCCTTGCTGAAATAGAATCTGGCCGTTGTGTACTCGCCACTCGCCAGCACTTCCTGGACGTTGCGGAGCAGCTGCTGTGCTCGGGGCGCGAACTTGCTGTTGGGGTAATCGAGCAGCAACTGGCGGCACTCGTCCTCGGCGCGCTGCGCCTGGTTGCGGTCGCGGTCGGCCTTCTCCATCTGTTTGTAGTGGATCGAACACACCTTCTCTTGCGACTCCGCCGCCTCTTCCATTGTGGGGTAGAACAGCTTGAAGTCCTTGTATTCGGCTTCCGCCTGCGCCCAAGCGTGCGTACCGCCTTCGCGATACCAGCTATCGGCGATGGCCAGCTTGGCCTTGGCCAGGAACTCGCTGGTGTCGTAGGTGTTGATCAGCGTGTTCAACGTGATGCGTGCCACTTCATACCGGCCGTGTTCGATGTCGTTAATGGACTTGTCGAACAGCACCTTATCGGGCTGATCGGTTTTCTTGGTAATGGGATCTTCGTACTTCTTCTTCTTAAACGGCCAGACGCCGCCTTGGAGCACCAAAGATGAGATCGCCGCCAGGGCGATGAGCTTAAGAATGCGATTTTGACCGAGCAACATGTTTCCTTCCTAAACCCGTACCGCGTTGGCCTCTTCCGCCGCCCGGCGCATTTCGACAACGGCGGCGGCGGCGTCGGGCGTGTGAAAGATAGACGACCCTGTCACGATCCAATCACACCCGGCTCGAATCGCATCGGCCACATTTTCCAATGTGATCCCCCCATCGATTTCGATGGGAAGGGGCAAACGCCGCTCCTGCCTCTTGCGGTTCAGTAGGCGGACTTTTTCCAGCGAATGCGCAATGAAATGCTGGCCGCCGAATCCAGGGTTCACACTCATGATTAGCACGTAGTCCGCCACATCGAGAATGTCATCCAGCATAGCGACGGGCGTTGCCGGATTGATCACCACACCCGCCTGAGCGCCCTCGTCCTGAATCATGCGGAGGGTGCGGTGTAAGTGAATGCACGCTTCCTGGTGGACGGAAACCTGATCGGCGCCGGCCTGAATGAAAACCGGGGCATAGCGGTCGGGATCCTCAATCATGAGATGCACATCCAGGCGGCAGCGGGTAATTTTCCGGATGCTCTCCACCACCGGCGGCCCGATTGTGAAATTAGGGACAAAATGGCCGTCCATGACGTCGAGATGCAGCATGGCCGCACCGCCCCGTTCCACACGCGCGATCTCTTCGCCAAGGCGGGCGAAGTCCGCAGCGAGAATGGATGGAACAATTTGCACTATTCAGCCTGTGGAAAACTACATCATTTTAACACAGGGGCGGGCGCGGCTCAGAACCATATCGGCCGGGAATGGACGCAAATCAACGTGGATGAGAAACAATCACCGCGGCGTAGAAGCCATCGCCCGCCTGCAGGCCGGGAATGCGGCGCATGATGCGGGCGGGATGAAGGCCGAGGGCTTCGATGACACCGTCGTTTTCTTCGCGCTCCAGAGAGCAGGTGGAGTAGACCAGGGCGCCGCCGGGCGCTAGGGTTTCGAGTGCGTTGCGCAGTAGGACAACCTGGCGTTGGTGCAGTTCGGCGATGTCCGCTGGCTGGAGGCGCCACTTGATTTCCGGATTGCGGGCTAGCGTTCCTGTGCCCGAGCAGGGCGCATCGAGGAGAATGCGGTCGAAAGAGGCGCGGAAGGGAAGAGGGCGGGTGGCATCGAGATGCACGACGTCGACACCCAGCGTCTTCAGCATGGCCACGCGCTTAGCATGGAAGTCACAGGCCACGGCGCGGACGCGGGATTCTAGCGCTTGCGCGGTCTTGTTGCCGGGGGCTGCGCAGAGATCAAGGAAACGCTGGCCCGACGAGAGATCGAGCAGGGGCACGACAGATTGCGAGCCGATGTCCTGAATGCGGAAACCCGTTGGCTCACCGGAGACAAGGCGATAGCAGCCGGGAATCTCCGTGGGTTCAGCGGAAACGCCGGCGGGCATCGAGGCGTCGGAAGGAACGCGGAAGTAGGTTTCGGGCGGCCGGAGGTTGGCGCGGGCGATGAGCGGCGTGACTTCAGGGCCGAATTCCCGATCCCAGCGATCCAGGAGCCACTGAGGATGAGAGAGTTCCGTGGCGCGATCGGGCCATGCCACTGGTTCGCGGCCGACCTTGCGCAGGACGGCATTGGCGAAACCCGCGGCGGAACGGAATCCCGTGGTTTTCACAAGCTCCACACTTTCGCTCACTGCGGCATGGGGAGGCACGCGATCGAGATAGCGCAGTTGATAGATGCCCATGCGCAGCGCCAGCAGGACTTCGAAATCCAGCTTGCGAATGCCACGCCCCGAATAATGCTCGATCAGAAAATCGAGCTGGGCCTGATAGCGGAGCACGCCGAAGACGATCTCGGATGCAAGGCCGGCATCGCGAGGATCGAGCGGCGCGGCGCCGGAGAGGAGCAGGTCCGAGGCATAGCCGCCACGGCCAACTTTGCGGAGGGTGTCGAAGGCTAGGAGGCGGGCAGGGGACAAAGGTGGGATCCTAAGGTGCTGTGTGGGCGCCACTCGCGGTCAAGAAAATGGGGGCGAGAAAGATCTCGAACAGCCGGTAAAGGCAATTCGGGTACAGGCAACGAAATTCCGAATCGGGCAGACAGGCGTTTCCAGGATTGCGTTCGCCGGAATTTCGAAGCCAGTCCCCGAATTGCGCCGTGTGCACCCTGTACCTCCATTGCAGGCCGGTGTCCCCAACTATAATCAATTTGTGGAGCTGGAAAAAACGCTGCTGCGCAAGGTCGGTGAGGCGATTCATCGCTTCCGGATGATTCGCGATGGCGATCGCGTGGCCGTGGCGCTTTCGGGGGGCAAGGATTCGCTCACGCTGCTCGAAGCGCTGCTACTGTTGGCTAAGCGCGCGCCGATCGAATTCTCGGTCTGTGCTTTCACGGTGGAGCAGGGGAAGTTTCTGCGGCCGATTGAGCCGTTGGGCGACTACCTGCGCGAGCGCGGCATCGCGTGGACCTATTTTCGTGACAATCCTTCGCTGCGCCTGCTCGAAGACCAACCGGATCATGGGTGCGACCTGTGCAGCCGTTACCGGCGGCGCGCGGTGTACGAGATCGCGCGCAACCTGGGCGCGAATGTCATCGCTTTCGGCCACACGGCGGACGATTTCTGCGAAGCTCTGTTGCGCAACACGCTGTTCACAGGCAAACTGAGCGCGCTACCAGCAGTGACGCATTCCCGCGACCGCGAGTTTCGTCTGATCCGGCCGCTGGTGTTCGTGACCGAAGATATCACCGCGGCATTCGCGCAATCGCTCGGGGCGCCAATCGTGCCTTGCGGCTGTTCGCAGCGGACGGGAACGGTGCGGCGCTCGCTGCGGCAGATTTTCGCGGAGTTGGAGCAGGAGTACCCACACCTTAAAGAGAACATCCTTTCGGCCATGGGGAACGTGGATACGAAGCGGCTTCTGGATACGCGCTATCTGGATTCCGATGCTACCGAGGTGCCCGTGGCAGAGCATTTTCCGATTGTGAGCGAATAAGTTACGCGCTAATCGGAACCCAGCCCTCTGGTTATCGTAGACAAAAGTATGCGGGCAGGCTTTCAAGAAGCCGAAAAGGGGACAGGAAAGCGTGGCGAGCTCTAATCAACGCACGTGCTTCTTAGTAGCGCAGATGACTTTCTTAAGGTCGTCAGCTTCTCGGTTCTGCCTGTCGCTTTTTTGTATGTCAGCTTCGTCGAGCAGGTTGGCCTTGGACAGGAACCTGTGCAGATATCCTAGGCCCGTAGCGTCGCACAACGTCCGGCCTTCGTGGAAAGCTTCTAACGCTCCATCTGGAGCCGGGTCGCTCTCGACGTAAAAAGGATCCATTTTGTAATCCTAGCCGAAACTCGGGCTGCTGCGGAACGGCCGTGAGCTCATGTTTGGACTACTTCGCAGGTATCCAGCTAAACCTCTTGGCGTTCTTATTTCGGTAGAGAACCTTCTTCGTTACGGTGTTCACTTCCCACACCGCTGATTCGTGCTGTTCTTGTCCATTGACGGTGTTGACGAAATCCACTGAGACATTGAACGTACTTGGAGCTGTCTGTGTGGCACTCCATCCATTTCCTGCGCGAATGCCGGGAAACCGAAAATAATAGTTCAGACCCCCTTCGACCGTCTCTGACGACCGATTCCCATCTACGACCAGCACGGCCTTTTTGGCGATCGCAATCGCCTTGTCGGCTGGCATCATCTCCGCCCGCACGTTGCTCTCGGTCGAAACACTGCCAAGCGGTGGAATAATAAGGGTGGCCGTGTATTCGAGTATCTTTTCGCCGTCGATGAGTTGAGGATCCTCAGAATGAATCACGTCTGATGGCTTGAATTTGCTACCGCCATCCCCCACTAAATCCAGAATGGTTGGCGTTTGCCAATTCGTGTTGAAGTGCGTGAAGATATGAACCTTCTGCCTACCAGGTGGCAGCGGAATTGCGCCCTTTCGGAAGCCACCGGAACGAAAAATCCCGGACGCCACGAATACGTGAAAGTCCTGCGCTGTGGCCCGATCTCCACTCATCATTTCGACGCCTAACTTCGTGCCGTCCGGAAGGTTGGTTGTTCCTTCGATGACGGTTCCATCGCTAATGTCCCGGGCTGCTGATGCCGTCAACGTGATTGTGCCCGGTAAGGCGTAGCGACGCGGAGGCTCAGACTTTGTGGTTGATGGCGCTCCACATGAGCAAAGAACCACACAACTGCAGAGGTAAGCGATCCATCTAACGATGCGAGTACGCATCAAATCACTAGGCCGCTTTACGGAATTGAGCATATCAGATTAAGAAGCCTTGAAGTTGACGACCCGACGGGCCTTGCCGCGGTCCGCCACCACCCCGCGAGTGCACAGAGGTTCTCCGTGCTTAATTCTGGGACGCGCCGTCTGCTGGACACGCTGTTCCTGGATTCCGATGGCACCGAAACGCCCGTGCCAGGGCGTTTTGCGATCGTGAGTGAATAGGCCGGGCGTGCCCGGCCCCTACATCGACGGAACCCCGCCGCACTGTCTGCGTAGACAAGAGTATGGGAGCTGCTTTTCAGGAAGCCAAGCGGGAACAGCAGAGTTTTTTGGCGCCATTGGAGAAGCGATGTTTGCTTTGGTTAGCGCAGCACGCGCCGGCGTGGATTAACTCCGATCATCTGACGGCTCTGGGACTAGTTGCACTGCTGGGCGCGGGTTTGAGTTACTGGTGGGCGCGTTCGAATCCCGTGGGACTTTACGGCGTGATCGTTTGCCTGGCGCTTAACTGGTTGGGTGACAGCCTGGACGGGACGCTCGCTCGCGTGCGCAACCGGCAGCGTCCGCGATACGGATTCTATGTCGACCATGTGGTGGACGCGTTTGGCGCGCTGTTCCTATTGGGCGGCCTCGCTCTCTCCGGTTTCATGAGCGAGCGCATCGCTCTCGGCCTGCTGATCGCTTACCTGATGCTATCAATCGAGGTGTACCTGGCGACGTACACGCTCGGCACGTTCCAGATTTCCTTTTGGAAATTCAGTCCGACGGAGCTGCGCATTCTGCTCGCCATCGGGAGCGTTGCGTTGCTGTGGCATCCCGACGCGCACGTGGCGGGGACGGATTGGCGATTGTTCGACATCGGTGGCGCCTCGGGCATTGCGGGGATGAGCGTCATGTTGGTGGTGGCGACGGCCAAACACACGCGGGCGCTTTACAACGCCGAGCGACTTGGTTGATATGGCGGCGCTTAAACCTTGGCCGTAGCCTGCGTGGCCTCGGCGTCACTTGCGTTTGAATCGAACAGGTAGCCGAAGCCCCGGACGGAGCGAATGAGTGACGGACTGGCGGGGTCAGCTTCCACCTTTTGACGGAGGCGCAGGATGTGCACGTCGACGGTGCGATCGGTGACAGCGCGGTCCACACCCCAAACGTAATCGAGCAGTTGCTCGCGGCTGAACACGACACCGGGGCGGCTCATCAGAAACTCCAACAGGCGAAACTCGGTAGCCGTGAGGGTGAGCGTCTTATTGTGCAGGCGGACTCGGCAGCTATCGCGATCAAGCTCCAGGCCTTCACACCGCAGAATGCGCGTAGGCGTCGCCGGCGCCCGCAACTGGCTGCGAACCCGGGCAATCAATTCGCGCAGGGAAAACGGCTTGACGACGTAATCGTTGGCGCCGAGCTCCAGGCCCAGGATGCGGTCGCTTTCCGAGGCACGGGCGGTGAGAAAGATGACCGGGATGTGCGCCAGGTCGGGGCTGGATCGAATGCCGCGACAGATCTCGATGCCGTCGGAATCGGGCAGCATGATATCGAGAATTACAAGGTCCGGCCGCTCGCGGCGGCAGAACTCCAGAGCGCCCTTGCCGGTCGCGGATCCGGCGAAGCGAAAGCCTTCTTTTTCAAGGTTATACTTCAGCAGCGCGAACAGGTCGGCGTCGTCCTCAATCAGGGCAACCGTTTTCATGTTCACCTCGTCCCGAAGATAACCTGTCTATTGTTACAAAGCAATTACGTTTAGGTTAAGTGTGAATAAACTTATGCCGCTCCGGTACTTAGTGGGTCATTGCGTAGACGACATAATTGACGCCAATGCGAAGGCCGAGGTCGGAAAACTTCGCCGGGTACTCGGGATTATCGGCGTGCTCCCAGGAGTCGCCCAGGTCCATGTTGTGGCAGATGGCGACCATGAGGCGGCCCTTATCGTCGTAGATGCCCTTCCAGTCTGCCTTGTAGCCATCGTGCTCGTAGGCGAGGCCGGTATGGACAAACTGCTCACCGGGAACCTGGTAACGATCGCTCAGATCGTAAATTGTGTGATAGATCTGGTCCGTGTTTTGCAAATCGACGATGGGGCGATCGGGAAAGATCTTTTTCATGCTGGCATTAAAGACTTCCCACTCGGAGGTGCCGTGGAAGTCGTCACACATGAAAAAGCCGCCGCGCATCAGATAATCGCGCATTTTTGCGACTTGGCTATCCGTGAGCGCCCAGTAGCCCACTTCGACCGCATAGAGAAACGGCCAGTGATAGACCTCATCGCCGTCATCGAGATTGACACACTGCTCGACCGACCGCGCGTGAATGCGGGTGAGGCGGCGGATGGCAGCGGAAAGATGACGGTCGGAGCGGGGGTAGTCGATGGTCCAGTTGGCGCGGCCATGCTGCCAATCCGGATTGCCGCGCAGACCGTGCACCGGGATGGCCGGATACATGAGGCGCGCGAACACCCACTCGGCTTTGTCCTGATAGTCGGGAGGAATGGGGAAGTTTTCGTATTCGGCGCCAGGATACTCCTTCCAAGGCCTCTGGAAGGCGTAGACCACGCCCAAAAAAGACACACCCAGCGCGCCGGCAACGAGGATGCTTCTCAAACGCATTGGCCCAGCCTACTCCGGATTTCAGAATAGCATGGCCAAAAAAGCGAGCTTGCTGGAGCGTCACCTCAGCTTCATGGGTGCGCCGCCGGCTTCTTTGCTACGCTGCGCAGCGTCCATGAACGCGAAAATCTCGAGGGTCTCCTCGTTCGGAAAAGGCGGTTGCTTGGTTTCAAAGAATTTTATGATTTCGACCACCAATGGATGGTAGCTGTCCGTGGCTTTGGGGTCGCTCTGATTCACCTTTTCCTCCGGCCGGAACACAACCGCGCCGAAGTGACCGTATGGCCGAAGCGCCTGGACCGTTCCAAGGCGCCCACCTTTCCACTTGCCAACCACTACATCGCTATCAGGCGTATAAGTGCGCGTCACCTCTTCGCACCCCGTGCCCATCAGTGTGTATAGCAGCTCGACGGCATGAATCGCATACCAGGAAAGGTCGAGCTGATGGTGCGGCTCGAGCGGTCCGGGGCCCCAGGTGATAGCACTCGTAATATCAGGAAACTTCAAGCTGGTGGCGATTTCGGCGAAACGCAGCGAGGACGCACTGAACCAGGGCACGCCGGCTTGCTTCGCCAGGCGCGCAATTTCGCGCGCATCATCGAGCGTTGAGGCCAGAGGTTTATCGATGAACACCGGCTTGCCAGCGGCGATCACCGGCTTAATCTGGGCGAGATGCACGCGGCCATCTCCGCTTTCGAGCAGCACGCCGTCGACTTTGCGGCACAACGTAGCGATATCCGAGACCAGCTCAACCTTCCATTTTGTGCTCAGCTCTTCGGCGAACTTATCCACGCGCTTGTAGCTCGATTCCACATCCGGGCTTCCACCTTTGTAAGCTGCTACGACGCGAGCCCCGGGCACGTAATCGGGCGAAGTGGGATTATTCAACATCTCGGTGAACGCGATGACGTGTGAGGTGTCGGTGCCGATGATGCCGAGCCGGATCTCGGCTGCGGTACACATAGGACCAAGTGACAAGAGAAGAACGCAAAATTTCATTGTGGGCATTGTACACTTAATTTTTCAGTGGACCTTTCAACTCCGCTTACTTACGTCAAAGGCGTAGGTCCCGCGCGCGCAGCCATGCTGGAGTCCAAAGGTCTGCTCACGGTCGAAGACCTGCTCTCTTACGTCCCCTTTCGCTACGAAGATCGCAGCAATATGAAAACCATCGCGCAGCTTGCACCAGGCGAGATGGCGACCGTAGTGGCTGAGGTGCGATCGGCGCGCGTAGCGGGCTTTCGCAGGCGCAATCTGGGCCTCTTCGAAGCCACGTTCAGCGATTCCTCGCGCACGATTCTGCACGCCAAGTGGTTTCACGGCGAGTATCTGGCGAAGACTCTGGAGCCGGGGCGGCGCCTGGCGCTGTTCGGAAAAATCGAGTTCGACAACTACACGGGCGAGCTCGCAATGGTGCATCCCGAGTTCGAAATCCTTTCAGATGAAGATGACGACGCCGAGGCGGCGCTGCACGTAGGCCGGGTGGTGCCGGTTTACGAAGCTATTTCCAAAGTGAACACGCGCGCGATCCGGACGATCGTGCATCGCGCTTTCGGCCAGATCGCGCCGCTGAAGGACCATTTGCCCGAAAGTCTTCGCTCGCGTTTCAAATTGCTTGACCGATGGAGCGCCGTCCGTCACATGCACTTTCCACCCGCCGATTCAGATTTACGCTTGCTGAACGCGTTCCGGTCGCCCGCCCAGTTCCGCCTGATCTTCGAGGAATTCTTCTGGCTGGAATGCGGACTGCTGGTGCGCCGAGGTAAAGCCCGGGAACAGGCTGGAATCGCCTTCGAACTGAATGAGAGTGTCCGTGGACGGATCAAAATCATGCTGCCGTTCAAACCCACTGGTGCACAGAAGCGCGTGCTGGGAGAGATTGCGCGCGACATGGCAGCGCCGCGGCCTATGCACAGGCTGTTGCAAGGTGACGTCGGCAGCGGCAAGACTATCGTGGCAGCGGAAGCCGCGGTCATCGCCATTGAGAACGGATATCAGGTGGCCATGCTCGCGCCCACGGAAATTCTAGCCGCGCAGCATTTCTCGTATTTGAAGCCGCTGCTGGCGAAGCTTGGCTATGTGGTCGCGCTGCTCACCGGGTCGTTCAGCGATCGCGAAAAGGTGCAGCTCAAGAAGCTGCTGGCCGAGGGGTTGGTGCACGTGGCGGTCGGCACGCACGCGCTGCTGGAGAAGAATGTCGAGTTCCGTAAGCTGGGCCTCGCCATCGTCGACGAGCAGCACCGATTTGGCGTGATGCAACGTTTGGGTCTGGCGCACAAGGGGGTTCACCCGGACGTTCTGGTGATGACCGCGACCCCGATTCCGCGAACTCTGGCACTGACTGTCTACGGAGATCTCGATGTTTCGGTCATCGACGAACTGCCGCCCGGACGCAGGCCGATTGTCACGAAGCACGTAACCGCGGATCATGTCGAGGGAGTTTACAGCTTCCTGAAAAAGCAGATCAGCCAGGGGCGGCAGGCGTACGTCGTGTACCCGGTGATCGAGGAATCCGAAACGCAGGCCATGAAGGCCGCCGAGAAGATGTATGCCCATCTGTCTCGTGAAGTATTTCCGGATTTGACCGTTGGTCTGTTGCACGGCCGCTTGCCGGCGTCCGAAAAGGAATCCGCGATGGACGAGTTCAAACAGGGCCGCACGCAAGTCTTGGTCTCGACCACGGTGATTGAAGTCGGCGTGGACGTGCCGAATGCTACCGTGATGGTCATCGAGCAGGCGGAGCGTTTCGGACTGGCGCAACTGCATCAGCTTCGCGGCCGCGTGGGCCGCGGCGCCGAGCAGAGTTATTGCATCCTGGTGACCGAGCGCATCAACGATGCCGCGCGCGAGCGGATTCGTACCATGGTGGACACCAACGACGGCTTTCAGATCGCGGAGATGGACCTGAAGCTGCGTGGCCCGGGTGAATTCTTCGGAACAAAGCAATCGGGCCTGCCGGCGCTGCGCGTCGCGAATATTCTGCGCGATCAGGAGATTCTGGTGGCTGCCCGTAACGCCGCGACGGAATTCCTCGGCGAGCGGCCCGCCGGCGCTGAGTTCGAACGCGCCATGGAATACGTGCACGGCCACTGGAAACGCCGCTACGGACTGGTCGAGGTGGGATAAGTGCGCGTCATTGGCGGCGAATTTCGCTCCCGCCGCTTGAAATCCATCCCTGGGCGTGACACGCGCCCCACACCGGACCGCCTTCGCGAAACGCTGTTTGATATTCTCGGCTCGCGCCTTGAGGGCGCAATTTTCCTGGATGCCTACGCGGGCACAGGCTCCGTGGGCATCGAAGCTTTGAGCCGCGGCGCCGCGCGTGTCATCTTCATCGAACGAAGCAAGAACGCGGCCGTAGTGATTCGCGAAAATCTGGCAAGTTTGGGAATTACGGATCGTGCATTGCTAGTAAGAGCTGCCGCGACCTCGGCTCTCAGAAATCACGCAGCCGATATCGTATTTCTCGACCCGCCGTACACTCGTGAAACTGAATACGCCGCCGTACTAACAGCGCTGGGCGAGAGTCCGCCGCCCCTGGTGATCGTCCAGCATTCCGTGCGCTTTGTGCCCGCCGAGTCCTACGGTTCGCTTCGGAAAACTCGGACGCTGAAACAGGGGGATAATGCGCTGGCGTTCTATGCTCCTCTCTGATTCCTTTGTATTCTGCTGTATTCTATTGGTATGTCTAAGGTAGTAACCATCCGCTTGGGTGAAGACGAATACAAGCGCATTCGAGCCGCAGCTCAAGCCGATAACCGGCCGATCTCGAACTTTATGGAGACCGCCACTCTGCGTTTCCTCGAAGAATCAGAGTTCGTTGATGAGCGTGAAATGGCAACTATTCGGGCGGACAAAGAACTCATGAAGAGCTTGAAGGCCGGATCGGCTGACGTCAGAAAAGGCCGATACACGATTGTTCACAATCGCTGAGGCTGGCGAATTTCGAAGGCAGTTGTCGAACCTGCCCCCATCCGAGCCGAGACGGATTCGCAAGAAGCTGGCAAGTTCTGTCTACCCGCTCCTGCGCGAAAATCCATTCAGCGGACCAAATATCAAACGTCTCAGCAACTATAGCCCGCCAACCTGGAGGTATCGGATCGGGCCTTATCGCATCTTTTATGAAATCAGTCCGACAGTGGTCTTTATAACCACGATCCACGTGCGACGAGACGCGTACCGGTAATGCGTCCCCCTACAAAATCCGCAGCTCAACGGGCGCGCCTACGCCGCAGCCCAAGATTTTCGCTGCCGACGCCTGGCTTGACGATACCTCCAGATAGCCCGAGCTGCCCACGATCACGAACAGCTCGCCCGGCCCGCGCTCCGCGTAATTCCGCGCGAGGCGGTGCACCGTTTCGAGACCTACCGACATCTCGAACGGCCGCTGTCCCAAGTCCGGAAAATCCTCGGCGGGAAAATTCGTAATCAGGTTTCCGAAACGATCGATCTTCAGCACCGCACCCGTCCAGCCGCGCCGCGCCGTCCGGACCGGCTTCTCCATGTGCAACCGCATATAATCGCTAATCAGCTTGCCCATCTTCGCCGGTGCAACGCCTCGCGCGAGATGCGCACCAACGGGCGAGAAGATGTCTCGTCCGTGAAACGTCTGGCTCACGTTCTTCAAAAAATACTTTTCGGTTGTGATCCAGCGGACCTTGTGTTTCTCACGCGCGTAGACAAACGAAAGAACGCCATTGTCCGGCGCGACGAAGCGCTGCCCGGCGGCTTCCACCAGAATGGGCCGCCGCGAAGTGCCGACTCCCGGATCGACAACCACTACATGCACCGTTCCTCGTGGGAAATACCGGTATGCCTGTGCTACCAGATACGCGCCCTCCGTAACTCCGAATGCGCCCACATCGTGACTAATGTCGACGATCTGCGCCTCCGGACAGAGACCCAAGATCACGCCTTTCATGGTGCCGGCGAAGTGGTCCGACAAGCCAAAATCAGTGGTCAGAGTAATTACAGGACGCCGCATTGTTAAACTGTATGTAAGTGGAGCGCTATTACTTCGATCATAATGCGACCACACCCGTCTCGCCTGAAGTCATCCAGACGATGTTAGGGTGTCTCGCCGAAGTGTACGGTAACGCGTCCAGTATCCATCATTTTGGGCAGATGGCCAAGCAGCGGTTGGAAATGGCTCGCCGTCAAACAGCGGCACTCGCCGGTTGCCGGCCGCAAGAAATCGTATTCACCAGCGGAGGCACCGAGGGCGATAATCTCGCGCTATTCGGCGTGGTGCGTCATGCGAAGCGGCCGCAGCGGCACATGGTCACGACGGCCATTGAGCATCCCGCGGTACTCAATGCATGCGCGCAGCTCGAGCGTGAAGGCGTCGAGGTAACTTACGTTCGCGTCGGCGCGAGTGGTGTGGTTGATCCGGATGACGTGCGGCATGCCGTGCGCCCGTCCACGCTGATGGTCTCGGTGATGCATGCCAACAACGAGCTGGGAACGGTCCAGCCGATTGCGGAAATTGCGCGATTTACGCGTGAAGCCGGAATGTATCTGCATTCGGATGGCGTCCAGGCGCTCGGAAAGATCCCCGTCGACGTTCACGCTCTGGGCGTGGACCTGTATTCGATGAGCGGCCACAAGGTTTACGCGCCAAAGGGCTTGGGTGCGCTGTTCGTACGCAAGGGCACGCGCATGGACCCCATTTTATTCGGAGGGCATCACGAGCGAGAACACCGGCCCGGCACAGAGAACGTTCCGGGCGCTGTGGCGCTGGGCTGCGCCGCCGAGGTCGCGGCACGAGATCTCGCAGGCCAAGGCGCGGATCTCGCAAAGCTCCGCGACCACTTGGAGAACAGCATTCTCGCGCGCATTCCCCACAGCGGCGTCAACGGCGCCCGGCAGCACCGCACGCCCAACACCAGCAATATTTATTTCGATGGCATTGAAGGCGAGGCGCTGGTGATCGCGCTCGACCTGCGCGGTTTCGCTGTTTCGACGGGCGCGGCGTGCTCGAGTGGCGCCGTCGAACCGTCGCACGTGCTGACTGCCATTGGCCTCACGCCCGAGCGCGCCCGTGCCAGCATTCGGTTCTCGCTCGGCCGCTCCAACACTCGCGAGCAGGTGGACGCGCTCATTCAGGCCGTCGAGGACTCTGTCCGGCATCTCCGCAAGATTTCTCCGGTGGTGCACGCGCATGCGTGAGTTCACTATCTTGAACAAGCCGATCGCGGTGGCGATGAGCGGCGGTGTCGATAGTTCAACCGTTGCGGCGATGTTGACGGCTCGCGGCCACTCCGTCGTCGGCCTCACCATGCAGCTATGGAACCAGCGCCGGTTGCCGGAGCTGGCTTCCAACAGCGGCACGGGCCGTTGCTGCTCGCTCGATGACGTTTACGATGCGCGCCGCGTGGCGGAACAGCTCGGCATCCCGTACTACGTGGTGAACTTCGAAAGCGATTTCGAGCGCCAGGTAGTTGAGCCGTTCATTTCCGAATATCTGGCCGGGCGTACGCCGATTCCCTGCACACTCTGCAATAACTTCATCAAGTTCGACCGGTTTCTCGAAATGGCCGATGGCGTCGGCGCCTCTGAGATCGCCACCGGCCACTATGCGCGCATCACACGCGACCTCTCCACAGGCCGCTACCAGCTGCGCAAGGCGGTCGACTGCGCCAAGGACCAGACCTACTTTCTGTTTGGATTGACGCAATCGCAGCTCGCCCGCACCCTGTTTCCTCTCGGAGAAATGCACAAGCCCGAGGTGCGAGCGCTGGCGGAGAGCATGGGTCTGACGGTGGCCGCCAAGGGCGACAGCCAGGAGATCTGCTTCGTTCCGAACGGCGATTACGCCGCGTTTCTTGATGCGTATATGCGCTCTAAGGGCATCGAGCCAACCGGGGACCGCGGCGAAATCGTCACGACTGATGGCCGCACGCTGGGCGCGCATACCGGCGTGCATCATTTTACCGTTGGCCAGCGCCGCGGCCTGGGCATCGCGGCCGGCGAACCGCTTTACGTGATTTCGACCGATGCCGCCACGCAGCGCGTTGTCGTCGGCACCAGTGAACAGTTACTGCGCGCGCACCTCGTCGCCAATAGAGTGAATTGGGTCTCCTGGGCGGGCCTTGCCGCGCCTGCTCGGGCGCAGGTGAAGATCCGCAACAAGCATCAGGCCGCCTCCGCCATGCTCCACCCCGCCGGACGGCCGGACCGCATCGAAGTGCATTTCGATGAGCCGCAACGCGCGGTAACACCGGGCCAGGCCGCCGTTTTCTACGATAACGATTTGGTTATCGGCGGCGGATGGATAGAATGACGGATTCATGCGCTCCCGGTCGCGGCTGCGCGATGCCGCCGAATACGCGCTGGCCGTTTTCGCGTTAGACTCGCTCGCCTACACTCCGCTCGCCGTCTCCCGCCACCTGGCTCGCTGCTACGCTCGCTTGCTCCGTCTTGCCCTGCCGCGCCTGCGCCGCGTGGCAATGGCGAATCTGGCCATGGCCCTTCCAGCCTTGAGCCAGCCCAAGCACACGCGCATCGTCGATGGCGTTTTTCTTTCCATCGCGCGTCTGCTCGTGACCTTCGCGCGTTTTCCGCGCCTGAATCGCACAAACATCGGCCAGTGGATTCGTTACGACGGTTTCGAGCATTTTGAGCAAGCTCTTCAGCGAGGCAAGGGTGTGCTCTTCGCCACCGCGCACCTTGGCAACTGGGAGCTGAGCGCCTTCGCCCATGCCCTGCTGGCTGCTCCCATGAATGTGGTGGTGCGCCCGCTCGACAACCCGCTGATCGATGCGCTGGTCGCGCGGCGGCGAAGGATGTCCGGAAATAAGCTCATCGAGAAAAAAAACTTCGCGCGCGGCATTCTGCAAGCCCTCGCCGCCAACGAAGCGGTCGGCATCCTGATCGATCAGAACGCTTCGCTCGATACCGGCGTATTCGTAGATTTCTTCGGCATCCCTGCCTGCGCGGGAGCGGGCTTTGCGCGCCTGGCCGCTCATACCGGGGCCGCCGTCATTCCCGGCTTCGCCCTCTGGTCCGATTCCGAGCGGAAATTCGTGCTGCGTTTCTATCCGGAAGTGCCGGTCTCGGGCGACGTCCAACAAGACACGGCGCGCATTCATGCGGTGCTGGAGCGCGTGATCCGCGAGTATCCCGATCAGTGGCTGTGGATCCATCGCCGCTGGAAAACCCGGCCGCCGGGTGAAACGCAGTCACCGGTTTAGAACACCGCTGGGCGGCTACGTTATACTAAGAAAACAATCCAAGTGGGCCTGTGGCGCAGTTGGGAGCGCGCTTCCATGGCATGGAAGAGGTCGTGAGTTCGAATCTCACCAGGTCCACCAAATTTCTCAAACACTTACGGTTCCCCGCCTGCTAAGACATAGGCGCCGGAGTCCAACTGGAGTCCAAAAATGAACGCCAGCCCTGCGATTCGACCCGGCCGCCGCCGGTTGAGTAACGGACCGACCCTTACCTCGAATGCAGCCTAGTTTCCTGGACGCTCTCTACTCCTATAAGAACCCGACAAACCCGACAATTGCGGCCTAAGCGATTGATTGTGCACGGGCGATCCATGTCGGGTAGGGCCAAAAACCCGACATGAAACCCGACAAAAGCCAGCCAAGAACCCGACAAATCCTCGGATGCGTTCGCCGTGAACGCACGCGCGGTTCTTCCTCAGATTACGGAATTCAGCGATGAGGGCGGGAGCGGAATAGAAGGAATATCGACAACGCCAGTAACGTCACAAACACACCCGCGATGGCTCCGGACATATTCGGCCCTTTCTTGAAAACGATTGTCAATCAATCGGGGGCGGAAGGATAGCTCCTGCATTGGGAGGTGGGATATCCACTATTCACCAACTCGCGTAGTCTCCCCGGTTTGAAGTTGTCTGTTGACGACTGAAATCCGCAGCTGCTATTCAGGAGGCGGAATGATGAAGTCGTCGCAACCGATGGAAATTCAACTCTGGCCCATCGACCGACTCATTTTCTACGCGCGTAACCCACGTAAGAATGACGCCGCCGTGGACCGCATGTGCAGCAGCATCCGCGAATTTGGTTTCAAGATTCCGGTACTCGCCCGCAGCGGCGGTGAGGTCGTTGATGGCCACCTGCGCCTCAAGGCCGCGCGCAAGTTAGGATCGTGGCCCGGTGGCGACACAACCGGAATCCCTGTGATTCTGTGCGACGAGTGGACGCCGGCGCAGGTGCGGGCATTCCGACTCATGGTCAATCGATCCGTCACCTGGGCCGCGTGGGACGAGGAACTGCTCGCCCTGGAACTGCAGGAGCTGAAAGAGTCCGGTTTCGATCTTGATCTAACTGGGTTTGACCCCGGCGAGATCGACAACCTCCTGGCGCTGGAAGATGACGAGAGAGCAAATGCCGCGCCGCCGATTCCCGAGAATCCGGTGTCCCAACTTGGCGACATATGGGTCTGCGGAAAGCATCGGGTGCTGTGCGGGGACGCTACAAGCGCAGAAGTGGTGGCCCGACTGCTTGGCGAGCGCAAGCCCCGCTTGATGGTGACCGATCCCCCGTACGGAATTGAACTGGATTCCGAGTGGCGCGATCGCGCCGGCTTGAATGGCTGCGGGGCGGCGGAGGCCAGCTACATGAAGAAACGCACGGCGGGGCACACCGAGACGACCATCTCCGGTGACACTCGCGCCGATTGGTCCGACGCCTTTGCGCTGGTGCCGAGCCTCGAAGCGGCGTACGTGTGGCACGCATCGAAGTTCACCCGCGAGGTTCTCGATGGCCTACTACGCATTGGGTTCCTTCACCATCAGCAGATTATTTGGAACAAAGGCCGCACCGTCCTCACGTGAACGCACTACTGGTTCCAGCACGAGCCTTGCTGGTATGTGAGAAAGAAGAACGCACCCTGGCTGGGCAAAGCCGGCGAGAATTCGACCATCTGGGACTCGCCGTCGCCGAAGTTCATCATGGGTGGGTCGGAGGAAGATAAGTTTGATCATCCAACGCAGAAGCCTGTCGATCTGATGCGACGCCCGATCCTCAACCATCTCCGCCGTAGCGAGCTGGTCTACGATCCATTCCTTGGCAGTGGCACCACGCTGGCTGCGGCGGAACTGACTGAGCGTGCCTGCTACGGGCTGGAGCTAGACCCGAAGTACGTTGACGTCATAGTCCAGCGTTGGCAGCAACTGGCCGGCAAGAAGGCGACCCTCGATGGAGACGGACGGGTCTTCGATGACATCACCGTAGAGCGCAGGAAGGAAGCCGCATGAATCGCGCGTTGCCGCCGCGAGATGGCGGAAATCGAGGCGCTGCTGCTGGCTGGACACCCAGATATTCAGGGGCTGTGCCTGGCACTGGCAGACTGGTCTGCTGAATTGCGATTGATTGAGAACTACAAGAACGCCGAACGGGCTCGAACGAAAGGAGACTTGATCCATGGAATCCCGAAACTCTGAACCTATCAGCAGCTCGAACAACATCGAACTTGCCAAGAGGTGCCTTGCGCTGATCCGTGATATCGCCGGTCGCGGTGCTTGTTCTCAAGACCCCGAAAACATTGGGTACGCCCTGGAGGAGTTGTCCCAGGTGTGGTATGAGAGGACCGGCAGTGACGAGCGATTATTTGAACCGATCCCAGCTGACCAAATCCGCGGCCTTCGCTGGCTGTATGAGGAGCTAGACTTCGTCGATGGGGCTTCGCAAGATATGGCGGCATCTCGCCATACCTGTGGCTTCCTCTGCTGCTGGATGCACAAGTTAGGTTTCGGACTTTACCGCTTCCAAGAGAATCGAACCTCGTAAGTGGAATTGATCCGGGCACCAGGTGGAGAAGTGGCCATGAAAACAAAAAAGCCCGCCGCGGCCGGAGCCGGGCGGGCCAGGAGCAGATCCGCAACGACGCTACTTCGCGATGCTGTAGGTGCGCTCTCCGTCCTCTCCTTTGACCGATTCCACTTTGAGCCCCATCTTCTTGCCCAGGGTGCCGGAAATGAAACCGCGTACGCTGTGCGGCTGCCAGTCGGTCGCCTTCATGATCTCCACGAGGGTAGCGCCGCCCGTGCGCTTCAGGATTTCCAGGATCTTCTCGGTTTTGCTGCCCTGCCGGGCGCCTTCCGTCTTAGCTTTCGCTGTTTTTTTGGGCGCCTTGGTGCCCTTCTTGGCGGGGGTGGCCTTCTTCCCCGACTTGCCCTTGGACGGTGCCTCACGTGGCTTCTGTGCGCGAGCGTTGGCCTTCTTGGGCACTTCTGGCTTCTCGGCAGCAGCGGCGGTGGCCTGGGCCGTTTCCTGGGTTTCCGTGGTCGATGTCGTCATGTAAATTCTCCTAGCGGTCGATTACCGCGTCACGACATGGATCACTCTTGTGGCGAACACAAGCAAGGTAATTTTGCGGGAAAAAGACCATGGCGATGGAACGGCGATGAGCGGGCGCCGATGGCAGTAGATGGCAGCTAATGGCAGGATTTGCCTCAAAACTCGGGCGCAAGAAAGAGGGCGCGATTGTGGCGCTTCTATCGCAGCGGAATGTCGAGGAAGCAGCCCGCGTCGCCGGCATCGGCCCCAGAACGCTTTACCGATGGCTCAAGGAGCCAGAATTCGACGCCGCGTATCGGGCGGCAAAACGCGCCGCGTTCGGGCAAGCCGTCGCGCGGCTTCAGCAGGGAGCTTCCGCGGCCGCCACGACTCTGCTAAAGACGATGATTGAACCAACTACGCCAGCGTCGGTCCGGGTACGGGCGGCCGAATGCGTAATGAATCACGCCATGAAGGCTATTGAGCTGGAAGATATCGAAGCGCGGGTGGCAGAGCTGGAACGAGCGGCCGAGGACTCTCAGGATGGACGGCGCTAGCCCGGCATGCGTGCAACGCTGAAGCGACGTATATTGCGGTTGGAAGATCGCTCGGGTGCCGGCAGCGGTAAGCCTCGAAGGGTGCAGCGCATCGTCGTGAGAGGCATGGACCGCGAGCCGAGCTTAGAGAACGCGGACTGCCATAGGACGCTCTGTCCAAACGGTACTCCCTTGGAGGTGGTACGCCTTGACCGCTGTCGTCCGGGTCGTGAGCGGCTGAGCGAAGAAGCCCTGGACCGATTTGTAGAGAGCTTCCCGGTGAGGGTGTTGGCATGAAGACGATCAGCAGACGACTGCGCCGGCTCGAAGAAAGACTTGCACCCGCGCGTGAAACAGAATTTGAGCGGCACCTGCGCGAGAGGATTGAGCTCGCCTACCGTGTGGCAGAGGCGCGAGAGCGCAGCGAGGGCCGGCCCCGACCCGATGACTATCCACACGCTGAATTTTGGCATCAGCAGCTCCTTGAAGCAACGATAGAGGCGGAGAGGGCAGTAAGACTGGGTCGACGAAACAGCTACCGACAATAACCGTTAACGCCGTTCACTTCCAGCGTGAACGCGCCCTTGTCGCACCACAGTTTTGCTGGCCGAAAAGCACCGTCGGCGGCCGATCTCGATTAGCCGGGCACTACTGGTACCGCAAGGCGATCAGAGGGTCGATGCGGGTGGCGCGGCGAGCCGGCAAGTAGCTGGCGGCCAGCGAGATGGCGGCCAGAAACAATGCCGCGCCGCCGAAGATCAGGGGGTCGGTGGCACTGACCTGCACCAGCAGACCAGAGGCAAGGCGCGTCAGGGCCAAAGAGGCGGCGATGCCGATCGCGAGTCCCACGAGCGTCAGGACCATGGCTTGGCGGACAACCAGCGCTACGACATCGGTCGTCTGCGCACCGAGCGCCATGCGGATGCCTAATTCCGAAGTGCGCTGGCTAACCGAATACGCCATGACGCTGTAGAGTCCCATGGCCGCCAGAGTCAGCGCCACCATTCCGAGCACCACCATCAGGATCGCGGCGATCTTTTCGGGGTAGAGTGAAGCACCCATGTACTCTTCGAGCGGCGCGGCATCGAAAACACCGACGTTCGGGTCCATGGCGCGAACCTGATTCCGCACCATCGCGAGCGCGTCGTTAGGATTTCCAGCGGCGCGCACGAAAAGGCAAAGGTAGCGCTCAACGCGATATACCTGGCCGACAGGCGCGTAGAAGAACGGTAGGGCCGATTCGTCGGGTTCGAAGTACTTGCTGTCCCTGGCGACACCGATGATGGTGAACCAGTCGCCCCAACCGTAGACTTTTTGGCCGATGGGGTTCCGTCCTTGGAAGAAGCGCTTGGCGAAAGTCTGATTGACGATCATGACGGGGGGATGTTTGTCGTCATCCTGTTCGGTGAAGTCGCGGCCGTCAACCAACGGAATGCGCATGAGATCGAAGTAACCAGGCGCCACGGCGTTGCGATAAATCTTCAGATTTTCGGAGGGCCCGGGGACGTAGCCTTCGATCTTGAGATCCTCCCAGGAGCCTTTGCCGAAGCCGAGGGGGATGTCGTCAGCATATGTCACGGCGGCGATGCCGGGCTGGGACTCGAGGCGCTGGCGCAGACGGTAGGAGAAGCGGAGGCGTTCGGAGGCGGTATATTCCGCAGAAGAAAAGCCCAGATGCGAAATGAGCACGCGATGCGGATCGAAGCCGGGCTGTATGCGGCCAGCGAGCTGGAAGCTCCGGGTAAACAATCCCGCACCAATGACAGCGACGAGCGCCAATGCAACTTCGGAAACGACCAGGAGACCGCGGAGGCGCTGCGCACCGGCGCCGGAAGCTCCCGTGCGGCCGCCTTCCTTAAGAGCGTCGTTCAAGCTAGTGCGCGCGGTGCTGATGGCGGGCGCCAATCCGGAAACGAGGCACACGACCAGGCACGCGAGGAGGATGAAGGCGAAGATGTCGGCGTTCAGGGTGATATCGAGCGTCAGCGGCAGGCCGGAGGGCGGCAGGAGATAGCCGAGCCAACGGCCGATCCACAGCGCCAGCGGGATGCCAGCGAGCGCGCCGATGATGGCGAGGAGCAGGCTTTCGGTGAGAAGCTGGCGGATCATGCGGATGCGGCTTGCGCCGAGTGCCATGCGCATGCTGAACTCCCTTTGCCGGGCGGTGGCGCGGGCCAGCAGGAGATTGGCGACGTTAGCGCAGACCACGAGCAGAACCACGCCGCACACAGCCATCAGGATGCGCAAGGGTTCCAGCAACATGCCCTGCGCACCGAAGTGTCCTTTCCAGAGGGGCAGCAAAGTCACGCTCATGCCGCCGTTTTGGTACGCGTATGCGTGGGCGAGCTGATTCGCGATGGAGGCAGCTTCGCCGCGCGCTCGCCCGAGAGTGACGCCAGGTTTGACACGCGCGAGTGCGATGAGGTTGCGCGCTTTGCGGTCGCCGAGCCACCAATCGGGCAGGAGGTTGAGTTGCGACGCCATGACCACGGGCGTCCAGATTTCAAATCCCAGGCCGGGAATGCTGCCGCGGAATTCGGGAGGCGCGACGCCGATGATCGTGAGCTGCTGGCGGTTCACACGGATGGTGGAGCCGATAACGGAAGGGTCCGCGCGGTAATTTCGTTTCCACAAACTGTTGCTGATCACGACGACCGGATATCCGCCTAACTTGTCCCCGTACTCCTCGGGCGAGAAGAAGCGGCCGGCGACGGGCTTGACGCCAAGCACCGCGAAGTAATTGCCGGAGACGAGCTCGCCCCAAATGCGCTCGGCATGATCCTGCTCACCGATGCTCACGGCTGTGGGGCTGGAGATGGCCAGGCCGGAAACGAGGCGCAGGTGGTCGCGGTAATCCCGGTAATCGGGGTAAGAGGTGGTGATGAATTCGCCATTGGGCGTGACGGTTTCGAACGACGCCAGTTCCCCACCCTGCGCCGCACCTGGTATGGGATGGACGAGAATGCCGTCGATCCAACTAAAGATCGCAGTGTTGGCGGCGATGCCGACGGCCAAGGTGAGCACGGCAACCAGCGTGAAGCCCGGGCTGCGCAGCAACACGCGGGCGCCATAGCGGAGGTCCTGGGTCAGAGCGGGCACGGTATTTGTCCTGTTGAGAAGGTTCTAGAGTAAATGCTAGGGCAAGCGAGATGCCATCGCATGTTGCGGTGGCGATAGGGTTCCGTGGTGGAAAGGTGTTCGGAATTGGGAAGAGGGGAGCGGAAATGAACAGGGGAAGCTAGCTTTTGTTCAGTGACTCAGATGTTGGCTGGATTCCCCAAAACTAGTTCGCCGTGCTCTCCGACCTTGGCTTCAATGACCATGGTTTCATGGAGTCCGACGAATCTGGCAGACCATAACGACGAAGAAGACTCGGCCTTTGTCCCATCCGCCGAGCCAGCAGACCCGCCAATCATCAATGTGATCACCCAGCGACACCCGCTTGCGAAGCCGAAGGAACTTCGTCTGAATGTGCATGGCAACTCGCGCCCAAACACATCCATGGCTCGTTTGGTAAGGACCGGCAGAATATACGCCGACTGGTGACAACCGGTTGCCCGAAGCCCTGCGAAAACTGGAACGCAAGTGGCCGCTGACGCTCGGTGCGCCGTTCAGGTCGAGCGGCAAAATCTCACGCAACTCGCAAGGATCACATGACGGCGGCTGGCTGTATACTGAACAGCACCCGGGAGTCCGGAAAGGAAATTCCGGGCCAGTGGCAAGATGCCGGACGAGTCAGTAAAGGATTTGCGCGAGGCAGTGTCGCGCATCGAGCGTGAGCTAGTGCAGGTCAAAGACGCTCTGGGCTTGCTTGGCGTCCGGCCGTGCCACTGGTGCAAGCGGTTCTTCCGGCGCGCAGACGCTGGTGCTCTACTGGATTGCGGCGATCTGGTTTGCTACGAGTGCATTCCTGAATGGTGGCCGCATCGGTGCGTGGAACTCAGCGTGAAAGACCGGGAAGCCATCGAGCGCAAACTGAAGCGCTGGCTGGTGACCCACCATAACGGCCAGGTCATTCACGACCTGAAGAAGCTGCCCGACAGTCAGCTCCTGGAACTGAAGATCGCTGCGACCTGCGAGGATTGTAATGGAACAGGAGTCCAGGACCACGCGCGCTGTCGGAGTTGCGATAGCGGATCGATATGGGTGGTAGTGCTAAAGAGCGATGCATACTGCAACGCGAGTCCGGAATGATCAGCACTCAGTTTGGGAGGGCCGCAAGACTGGGTCGACGAAATGGATACCGATAATACTTCACAACGGGCGCCATCCTACTACTCGTGGGGAATCCGGCCACCAGCTAGGTACCGAAGGCATATCTACGTATAAGGCGTTTATACGTCCATGTGGCTGGACTCTGTGCTTGGCAACTGCCGTGAGCGGCGTGGCACGGGACTGATCCGGATTGTTGGAGGTCCGAACTGATACCGCCCTGGAGGTTGTTGCCCTCCGGCCGCCGTGCTCAAACGGAAACGACCGCGACTTGTTTCTGGACCACTCTACCTCCGGTCTGGTTGGATTCATGTCTTCACTATTGTCACGCCGGGCTCCGTCGCCGTCGTGAAGAGCCGGGTTTCTTGGGGATGTCTGGCGAAAGCTGTCGGTTGAAACCTAACGCACCACAGATAGCTCTAAACTGAGATAGGAGTGTGTTCCATGATTACCGGACCGGACCGCGTGAGCAGGATGCTTGCCGGCCGTAAGCGCTCCTTGGTACGCCGGTGCTTGATCCTGGGGATCGTCCTCGCCCTTATCTTAGGCGGTGTGATAATTCTGCTTGTCCGGAACTGGCCGTTTACGCAGCAGGCTGTTACCGTCGCACTGCAGGATCGGTTCGCCAGGACGGTCGAAATCCGCAATTTCAGCAGCACTTACTTTCCGCCGGGATGTATAGCGGAGGGACTCAGTTTCCTGCATCGGAAGCACAAGGATCTTCCAGCGCTGATCACGGTTCGAACGCTAATTGTCCAGGCCAGCTATGCCGGCATGTTCAGTTTTCATAAGCGCGTCGGTGAGGTTGAAGTGATTGGGTTGCATGTATTGGTGCCCCCGAAGAATCCGAACGGGCAATCGGACGGCGTGATGCCATTGACGGACAGCAGTTCGAACGACACTCTGGCAATTGGCGAAATTAGAGCGGATGGCGCGGTGCTGGAGTTCATGTCTAGCCGGCGTGACCAAGAACCGTTCAAGCTGGAGGTTCATCAACTCACGCTCGACCATGTGGGCGAGAATGGGCCAATCTTCTATCGTGCCACGCTGTTAAACACAGAGCCACCGGGCGAAATTCGCTCAACCGGTCGATTTGGCCCCTGGAACTCCGAGGCGCCTGGCAGTACGCCGCTTTCGGGTTCCTACACGTTTGACAACGCGAATCTGGGTGTCTTCGAAGGCATCGACGGAACGCTTTCTTCCAGTGGCAAGTTCAGCGGCACGCTCGAGCACATCGAATCCGAGGGCGGGGCTGACGTACCAAACTTCCACGTTTCCGGCAGCAACCACATCGTTCACCTGTCAACCGCATTCCGCGCGGTGGTTGACGGGACGAACGGGGACACCCAACTTCTCAACGTCCGATCGCATTTTCAGAGGACTACGGTGCTCTCGAGCGGCACCGTCACAGGCCAAGCCGGCCAGCAGGGAAAAACGGTGGCGCTGGAGATGACCGTGAAGGACGGCCGCATCGATGATCTGTTGAGCCTGATTGCGGAGGACAAAAATCCCTCGATGACGGGTAGCGTCAGCTTGCATGCGAGGGTCAAAGTGCCGCCCGGACAACTGGGATTTCTGAAAAAACTGGATCTCGAAGGCGACTTCGGCGTCGGCAATGAACGCTTCACGAACGCAGCGGTGCAGGTGCCCCTCAACAGCTTGAGTGAGAGTGCCCGCGGCGAGAGCAAGAAGCAGGAAGCGGAAGATCCTGAAACTGTGCTCTCGAATCTCAAGGGGCACATCTCCGTGAAAAATGGGATTGCGACGTTGTCAAATGTCTCGTTCAGCGCCCCGGGCGCGATTGCCCAGATTCGTGGTACGTACAACTTGCTGGACAAAACCGTAAACCTACAGGGAGTCTTGCACACGAATGGAAAGTTATCCGACACGACGTCCGGAATCAAAGCAATCGTTCTGAAAGCAGTTAGTCCATTCCTGAAGAAGAAAACCGTAACGATAGTGCCATTCACGGTCACCGGCACGTCTAAGCAGCCATCATTTGCACTGGATTTTGACGCAAAACGGACGCTCTAACTGTCAAAGATGTTCCGGCGATACATCCTCGCTTGTCGCCCAAAGTAGACTGATCATGTACCGATCACTTTCCCGGATAAACGCGCTATCCGTGGATATGCGCCAACCTTCACAAGCTGGAGGTCGGGTTCGTGCGGACGAGTCTTCGGGACGCGGCAAGAAATAGCTAACGACAATGTGCGACAACGGCAGCCATTCTCCGATTTCGTGGCGCATTACGGGGCCAAGCCGACTCATGGGGAGTAATCTCCCACAACGCCGTTTGTGGTCCGTTTGCACATTGGTTGTGAGATGGTTGTTCAGGATTATTTCGCCAACGTCAATTCCAACGTCTCGCCGAACGGACCAAGACCCTGAATTTGCAGCCGCCCCGTGATTTTGGTGGTCTGGCTCACGGTCACCGGCAGCGGTTCCACGCTGGTCGATTGCAGGTAGGGGACGCGTTGCCGCAATGGGAGATCGCCAAAATTCGTGTGCAAGACAACTCCAGCCTTGGATTGGTTTGTAGGAAGCCAGGCGGCGGACCCGGTGTTGACAAGAGAGGGTGTAACTTGGCACGTGCCTGCCGCAGGGACCTGAACTTGGGAGCCGTTTTCAACTGTCATGTCGAGGCCTGGACATTGGATGTGAATTCCGGCCAACTCGCCGTTCGCATATTTCAACGGTCCCGAGCCGTTGTATGGCACGTTGCCCACTTGCACCTGGAGCATAGTGGAGGTGTCAGTCCCCGTACCGTCATCGCGAAGCACTACGGGACTCCCCGCCTGCCGGGCCATAACGTAGTCTTTTCCCCAGCGCAACGCTATACCCACATCGCCGCGGGCGTCAGCGTCGCGATCAACGGTTAGGGTCACTGGGGTGCCGGCCGGCGCGCTTGGGGGCGCCGCGCGGAACGTAGCGCCCCACTGTGCGAGCGTCTGGGCGCAGGGACGCGGCGTGCCATCGGGGCTGATGACGCCATAGTCGTCTCCGGTATCCGTCCGCCAGCCGCCAGGCATCCACCAGACCGAGGCTGCGCCTGCTCCATCGTCATTGACAAGGTGCATGACGGAATCACAGGTAGCAGTCTGAGTGGCTAAGCCTGCTTCGTTGGCACCGATATTAATGCCATATTCGGAATAATAGACCGGCTTACCCGCTGTGCGATACCGGCCGTAAGCAGCGAAGAAGCCCGCCCCCTGTCCGGCCGGCCACGGGATGGGAATAAAGTAGGCGTGCGGCGAGAAGAAGTCGACGTAAGCAGCCGCCGTACTGAGGTCCCATTTCATCTGGCTCAGCATAAACATCCCCGCCGCGTTTATTGAATCGTTTGCATCCAGCGGTGCCGAACCGCCGTTTCGATAGCTCACAAGCGTGCCGGGTGAAATGCTGCGCACGACGCGGGTCGCGGCCCCGAACGACCGGCCCAGAAAGTCATCGATGAACCGCCGGTAGGCTGCCACCATAACCCGCCAAGGCCCATCGTTCTCAATCTGATCATCCAACGGATTCGAGAGCTGTCCTTGAGCATTGCGCGGCGCTGTGAAGCCCCAAGTCTTTTCAGCATCCGCCAAAGAACCGTACTGCTCAACCAGCCACTCGCGCCAAGCGCTGTCAGCAGCCATGCGGGCACTGTGGAGGCCCAGCAGGGGCTCCCATAGTAGGTCATAAGCAAAGACACGGTCGTGCCCGGGGAGAAAGGCCCCTTGCAGCAGGGCCCCGATATTGGGATTGATACCGGCTAAGCCTCCTGCATTCAGAATGACCGGCGGAGGGGCCCATGTGAATGCGTCGAAGTAGATGTTGGCCCACAAGCCGTGTTTCCGGCAACGGTCAAGAAAGTCCACCAGGTCTCGGGCCTCGCCGGTTCCTACAGACTGGTCGAGGACTCGATATTGAACGCTGACTAGGTTGAAGTTGAGTGAGGCCAATAGGGAGAGATCAGCGTCAACGAGATCCGGATCGTAGTTCTGAGGCGAGAACCAGGATTGGGATAACCATGTAGGCTCTTTACCTGCGACGTAACGGGGCCAATAGTTCACGCCTTGCAAGTACACTCGCTGGCCACCGGCCGTATAGAAGGTTCCGTTCTTTACGACAATCCGCTCGTCCGGCTGAAAAGTGGTGGTTGGATCGAAGACCCGAACCTGGCTATCGATGCGATCCACCTCGGTTGAGCCTACAACCAGACGAGCTATAACGGTGTAATTCCCGGGCGGCAGCTG
Organism: Bryobacteraceae bacterium; assembly: GCA_035297145.1. Taxonomy (GTDB): domain Bacteria; phylum Acidobacteriota; class Terriglobia; order Bryobacterales; family Bryobacteraceae; genus QHXW01. The sequence goes on along the minus strand of DATGZN010000063.1, from coordinate 53,954 downwards.
GCCGGCATCCACCGGAGTCGGGCTGAGCATTTGCCCGGGCTCAATGCTGAGGGAGTTAGTGAGTTTCACAGCCTGGGTACCAGACGAGTCCGCAATGGACCAGACGAGGTTCGGAGCCGCTGGCGATTGAGACCAGTTGCCGACCCGGGCACCCAACAAAATGTTTTCCGTTGGCAGCACGACTAGTTGCGTGGAACCGGCATTGAGAATGTAGAGACGGCTAGGGGCTACACGGAGCAGATCCACGAGCTGTGAGCGATCCGCACCCTCCAATTCAGGCCAAGGCAGCCAGATGATCACGGTTCCCGCGTTGGTGACGTACCACGTTGCGGCGGGCGCCAAGAGGTTGCCGATGGCGCGGAAACGGCCGTCGGAGTCAGCGGTGGCGGATAAACCTCGCCCGCGACTAACGGGGACGCGAACGGTCTGACCTGACCGTTGTGTAGCGTATTGCTTGTACCAAGGCGATAAGGTCTCTACCGCAGGGGGTGTGAAAGGTTCCAGAGCCCGTGCCGTTGCAGTACCAATCGCGCTCACAGCAAACTCGAGAGGGCCTGGCTGTGCACCCGGCTGCGCTCCCACGCCTGTGGCCACTCCGAAAAAGAGCTGCGCGGCGTTCACCGGGTTGAAGGTCGTTGTGGCACGTGTGGAAGGTCCCCCGCTGAAATATAAAAAGTTAGAGGGCAGAAGAACCTGTTTGGCCCATTGAGCGGTCAGCGGAATGCTGGCAATCCAATGCGAGCCGTCGTTCTCAACCCATTCGAGGAGCATGAACTGCCCTGGAGTTCCACGGGTCCAAACAATCGTGGCGTTCTGTCCCGCACCAAAGATGGGCTTCGGTATCGGAGCCGAAAGCAGAAACCACTGGTTCGTGTTTGGGAACTGAAGTTGGAAGTCCAAGGCCTGCGACTGACCATCCGGGCCGGTAACGGGGGTTTGCGTGACCGGCTCCGGTATGTTGAAATGCTCGCTCAGAACTGCTGTGCCTGGATTAAGGATGATGTTTTGTGGCGCTAGGTTTTGCAACCAACCGTTCTGGTCGAGCCACTGACCGTTCGCCGTCAGATACAGCGGATCGCGGAACGGTTCTCCCCCACTAGCCATCAGAGTTCCGCCGGAGGTGAGAAAAGAAGCGATTGCTTTGAAACTATCGATAGGCAGGCTCTCAAGACTGGGGACCGCTAGGAGAGTCTGGGCTGTCAAATGAACCGACGGCAAGTTCACCGGAGAAACGCTCTGCACTTGATAGCCGGCATCCGTGAGCAAGCTAGAGAACTGCGTCACGCCCAGGCCCCAGCGAGCATCGCGCCACGGGCCCGCGGCATCGACCACGATGGCGCTCGGGGCAGTTGTGGCGGCCAAGGATGGACTGACCGGGTAGACGGCCAGCAGAATCAGATGTCGTAAAGAGAATCCACTCTTCAAGTACGGACTCACTTTCTAACCTGGTTCAAGATAGTATAAATCTACGACATGGGATCCCTGCAAGTGGCCGAAGGAACTCGCTTGGCTTGATTGTTGAAGCCGATGCGTTGTCCCTGCGTGTTCTGTTCTTTCCTCGAGCCGGCAACCATATTCAGACCGCATGTGTTCGTCCAATGGCGATCGCCGCGATCTCAGAAAAGCAAGTCGCCAATCGCCGGTATTCGAGAAACTCTGAAAAGGACGGCTGGAGCCCTGCCAAACCGAAATGCGGGAGATTCTCGGTGACGACCATTAGACGATCGGGGTCGGGATCTGGCAATGGATGCAGGAATATCGCGTCCACGGCAGAAAAGATCGCAGTACTGGCACCAATCGCGAGGGCCAGCGTCAACACGGCAACAATGCTGAACCCCGGGCTCTTCAGAAGCTGACGGCTGGCAAAGCGAATGTCTTGGAGCATGAAGCCTCCCATTGATGCAGGCGCAGCGAAACCTATTTCAGTTTGTTTAACGTGCCTGGAGGGAACTCGTGCCACACCCTCTCATTCCGTGCCATATGTCCGGTTCTCTTCCATCATCGCGCTTAGAATTCTTCCGGGGTTGCGCGGGAAAATAGCTAGCCTTAATGACGCATAACGCTCCGTTTTAGTTCGAAGTAATTTCTTCAGTCCTCTTCCATCAGTGGGCGTCTCCGACCGAGAGAGCAGGATGCAGCCAACTTGCGGTCGGTTTCGGCGGCACCCTCTGGGTCCTATAGTTTCCCCATAATTCCCGGTAGCCAGTGGACGGCGTTGTCATGGAAAATTTTGCGAAGAACTGACTCGGGCAGCGCCAGCCCCTGGTAGCCGTGCCCTTTGTACTCGACGGTCTGGTCCGTGGCGAAGAATTTCCAATCGCGCTCGTAAGCGCTGTTCCATTCGGCGAGCGCCTTTTCGGTGTCGTCTTTCGGCATGACGACCAGGTCGGTGGCGTAGAGGACGCGGTCCTGATATTTGATGAGGAAAGCCCGCACCTTGTCGCGCGGCTGGAGCATGAAGTACGGGACGCGCGCGGCGGTGTCGACTGCAAAATTCGGATAGCGGTCAAAGCGCGAGGCTATCTCATTCACGTCGGCTTCCATGCTACCCAGGTGCGCGCCGATCACGCGCAGCTTAGGATTCTCCGCTACGAGATGGTCGCGAGCCCCAAGGATAGCGGCCTTGGAAGGCCACTCGGGATGTACGTAGGCGTACTCGTGCGGGTTCTGCTGATAGTATTCGTAGTCAGGGCTGGCGGAATTGGGAGGCTGCCAGCAAGAGTCAGGCTCCGCAAGATGCGCAACCACTGTCCGATGGTGGGCTGCGATGTCCTTATAGATCGGCTCGAAGGCAGGGTCGTCGGGCATCACATATTTCCCGGCTTTGGATTTCATCTCCATGCCCATGACCTTGTAAATCTTCACCGCGATGGCTCCTTGCGCAAAGTCGGCATCGAGCTGGCGGATCGTGCGCCGCGCAAATCCCGCCCCTTCGAATTCGTAAGGGCTGAAAGTCGTGCACAGAGCTGCACGGGCTCTCGTGCGATGGACGACCTTGAGCACGTCAGTGCGCTGAGGCTCCAGCCCCTTGGCGTAAGGGTCTCGATCGTCAATCACGCAAATGTCTAGAATGCGCAATTTCAGGCGCTGCATCAGCGCACCGAACGCCGGGTCGTCTTTGTAAAGGTGCACGTGCGCGTCAATAGGCGCCAGGGCGGAGAAGCTCGCGAGATCGACAGGCGGTTGCCCGTCCGTTTGGGCTTCGCACAGGCGGCCCGTGACCAGCGCAGAGGCGAGTAGTATCAAGACCGCCAGGACAGCCATCGCCAGTGATGACGTCCACTTCGAGTTTGGGATTTTCACCTGAGATCTCCTGCCGGCAGAATAGCATTAACTAGGCTCGTGGCTTCTTAGCCAATAAGGCTCGCGGCTTGGCAGTGTTCCTCTTGTGTCAAAAGTCCGCGATGGCGACTACAGGTCCCTGTGAACGTCGGGCACTCTTAGCAAGTTCCGTCACCCGTCCGAAACCTGAAACTAAGGGGGATCACACCAACCTGAGCAACCCCGGAACAACTCGCTCGGCGGTGCTACAATCACCCAGGGAGGTTCCATCCATGCGAACCCTTGCCCTCCTCGCGGTCCTTTCTTCTTGTCTCTCGGCCCAGTCTAACCGCACTGCCTGTTCACTCACTCCCGAAGTAGAAACAGAGTACCTCACCTTGCCTTCCATGTCGGACTTGTCGCTGTCTTGGGAAGAGCGGTACGCACCTCGCCGTGACTTGGCCAAGAAGTATCCTACCGACTGGCCACTTCAGTTCACGTTGCAGCAGCCCATTCTGTACCACTCTGACATGGGACGCGAATGGGATTTGGCGCTCGCACATTATCGCTCTGTACCTGATCGTGTGCTTGGCGAACTGCTAGAGGCGCGTCTGTTTTCCCCACTGCACAGCAACATGTCCCACGAAGTGCTCGATAAGATGCTGAGCCAGGCCAAGGATTCACCCTGGACACATTTGGCTGCGCTCGCATGGGCTGCGAACCCACGGCGCGGTGATCCGGTGCTCGCGGCGCAAGAGTTCGAAGAGTTCCGCGCGCGTTGCCCTGGAAGTTTAATTGCATTCCAGTATCTCGGATCGGTGCACGATCCCGCAAAGCTAAGAGGCCACGTTGCAGCGCTCCGTAATACGATCGAGACGAAAAAGAAGACCGGCCTGCACGAGTCTGAAGTCGAGCTGTTTCGAACAGCTTGGACCTGGGAGCGAATGACATACGGCGAGAATCGCCTCGACGATTTCAGGCGCGCAGTCCGTGCCGATGTGGAGTTCTTGCGCGAGCATCTGAATTACGACTCATGGTCTTCTGTCTTCATGGTCTCGTACGGTTACACAGAGATACTCAAGGAGAATGCTGCCGTAAAGACCATCGAGGATGAGGTCCTCCGCCGAGCGCCGAATGGGCAGGCCGCGTGGTGGATCAAGAAGGGGCGATGGGAAGAACAGAATCCCCCACCCAAACAGTCGCCACCACAACCGAATCAGCCCATTCCTCCGAGCGACATGGCTGCTAGTGAAGCATACGGGAAGTCGTACACGGAGTTCATGCTCTCTCTTATGGAGCAATTCTGGGGTAAGCCTTACGCGGCGGAAGAGGCTGAGCACCTCATGGGTGCCCAAGATCTGCCTGATGGCGCGTTCGAGCGGCTGGTAGACCTGGTCCTATCGAATGCCGAACGTTTCCCGGACCAGAGCACCAGTACACGTCCTGTGCAGATCCATGTCGCGGAACAATACGTGCAGCATAAGGTCCGCCTCGATCGCGTTCCCTCCTTAGTGCAGCAAGGTCTCGACCAAGTCGAAAATCAGGAGAAATACGGACGTGATAGTGACGATGCCGATAGGATGCGGCGCTTGTACGGCACGGATAACTATACCCAGCGCCGCGCCCGCGAGATCCTGATCCGGCATGCAATCGTTACCCAGCAGAAGGAGCGAACACTCGCGTTGCTGAGCGATTTCCGTCGGGAACTCGACCAGTCAAAACCGGCGGATACAACAGGTCCTGCCGCCAGCTCATGGCGCAGCAACCAGATGAGTTATACGATGCTGGCGAGGCAGGCAGGGGTGGAGGTCCCGATGGATGACCTCCGCGTTTCCAACCGCGAGGAACACGAACGCTACCCCGTCCCCGAGTTCGAGGCTAAGGACCTCTCGGGAAAGTCATGGAGCCTCACCGATCTCCAAGGAAAAGTCACGTATGTCCTTCTCTGGCGAACTTGGTGCGGCGGATCGTGTGATCCCATATTGGGCGGCGTTCAGAAGCTCTACGAAAGCTGGAAGAACCGGATCGACCGAACCGTTCTGACCATTTCACAGGATGAAAATCCCGGCATCGCGGCATCTATCGTGAAAGATGGTGGTTACTCGTTCCCTGTGATCTGCAGCGCGGGCCTAGCGGACAAGTTCGTTCCCGGCGGCGGCTACCCGCAGGAGGTCCTTATCGATCCCCAAGGACGTCGTATACGGAGGCGCCCACCCCGCGCTTCTGAGGAAACCATCGTCAAGATTGACGAAATAGCGGATAAGATCGGCGTAATACAGTAAACGGCGTAGGAAGCCGCTCGATAACTATTCGTCATGGTCGCGGTCACGTCAACTGGACGTATAACGCGCGACCCGTTGATGTGCGCTAGTCGCCGGGAGCCGGAGGTCGGCTTCGGGCCCATCAGCCCTCTAGAGAATGCTTCAGAGTGCGCCAGAAATAGACGCCGATAATGCTCCACAACGGAAGCTTTCGCGGATTGCCCGGCTCCCATCGCTAAGAGAGAGTGGCCCCAGGGGCTCTCACCTCTTGCTTGCGACACGCAGCGTCACGCCGCCTTTCACGCCCTTGGTGTCGATTTGGGTTATCGTGATGTCGCCGCGAATCGATGGCTTGGCTGGCCCCAATTCTACTTTGAGGTGACCCTCCTCGCGAGGAGCCATCAGCAATCCAAGGATCGCCGCTTTTGCGCTGGTGATCAGAAAGCCGCCCTTGCCGTCCGACTTGAGACCGACGAGTCTGCCTTTGCCGGCGCGAAACGCGCGCGTGAGTGCTTCATCGAGCGTCACGCGGATCCTAGCTGGTGCCCGCATAAGTGTCGGAGTGACCTCGAAGCGTAGCGCCAACCGCTCGGTTCTATCGCCGATGTTGCGCACGATGAAGAAGCTTGGGACGCTCATGTCACCGGGTGCGACGACCTTTATGTTGCGCCAGGCGAGATTGTTGTTGTTCGCCACATCGGTGTCGATGCCCAGCCCTTCGATCGGTGGAGTTGCCTGGACGCTGAGAACGCGCAGATAGAGGCAGTAATGATCGTTGGCGGGAGGCAAAGGCGGTGGAATCCAAGGGATTGGACCAATGCTCGAGGTCGTTCCGGCTTCGAGCTGCAGGGCGATAAACTGGCGCGATTCTGGAATCGTGGTGAAATCCGTGGGATAGGTGAGACCAGAGGAAGCGAGAGCATAGTACACGCCTACCTCGGCATAGACGACTCGTGGCGATCCGGGACGGGTGTTGCGCAGAGTTCCATAAAGATAGTTCGTCACGCCCGTGATGGGATTTTCGTGATCGGCCGAAGTGCCGCAATCGCGCACGACGCCGCCAGTGGTGACTAAGTCTCCATATGCGTCTACCGGCTGGACGCAAGCATCCGTGGTCACCGCCGCGCGCCGGTTCCAAACGTCTGGACTGATCCAATGGGTGCCAGGCGAAGGCACCGTGCCGTTGTCCGCGATATCGGTGGAATTGTCGGCCATCCAGGGATCGGCGGAGGGATCGGCCGGCGAGGGCACAGGACAACTAGTGGGGTGGAAGCTGCAGTAGTTGCGATAGAGCAGATCGATGTAGCCGTGCCAGCGCCAAAACATTGGATCCTTGGGCGAACTCGCATTGCACATGCTGCCGTAACCTGCACCGCTGGTCTCAAAGAACGTTCCGAGACTCACACCGATGTTGCAATGGACCTGACCGTGAAAGGTGAATTCAAACGAGTGGGTGAAGTCGTCGAGCGTAGCGTAATCTGACAATTTTAGCTGGCTGCCGGCCGGGTCGGGGGTCGTGCCGCCGGTGATTGTGTAGTAGGTGGGAATGCGGTTGTTGTCGGCGACGTACGTGAGCCGCAAACCAGCATCAGCGTCGAATTGCGGGCCACTCGGAAGCGGTGTACCCGGATACCAGGGCGCGACGGTGTTGTAGCCGAATTCCTGGCGCCACAGATCGAACCGGCGAACGAATTCGCCGTGCCATGCGAGGAAGCGCATCCAGACCGGGAAGGAAGGGAGGTCGTGCACGCTTTGATGCCAGAAGATGTGTTCGTCGACGACATGCCCGAACAACGGATTGGTCGTGCCCGAGGATTTATGGTTCGAGGTATAGAAGTCTTCTGCCTGTCTAGTGATGTCCGACTCATTGCGCTCAACGGTGTACGGTACGGTCACACTGCAACTACCGCCACCGGATCGCGTGACGGCGAGCGTGACATTGCGCGTGAACGGACCGTTGTTGGGTTCGAATTGTGCGGCAGAAGGGACCCAGTAGAATGCTACCGACGGGGAAGTGAAGTCCGACGGTGCGATCGGCGTCGTGCTCCAGGGCAAGGCCGCCCCGGGCGTGGGAGTGTTTTCGGAGCCGAGATCCTCGTTGTAGTCTTTGATGGTGGGACCGTCGATGGTCCAGGAGTAGGTTGCGATCGTAAAGCCGCTGGCCGTTGCAGTCAGGATGATATGCTCTCCGAAATTGAACGTCGTCGCTGGCGCAGGCGGAATCGTCAGGCTGTCTGAGGCGGCCGTGAGGGTAAGCGAGCCGCCACTCGCACACGCTCCAGCGCTTGCGGAAGGAGCGGCGACAAAGCTGCTGAGCAAGGCTGCTGCAAACAGGAAGAAGCGAGAACGCGTCATGAGGATTCCTCAACTCTTCGAATTGTTTTCTGGCTCTACCCGCACAACCACGACGTTGCGTTCAGCGGACCGGAACCAAAGTGCCGTAAAGCTCGCCGTCTGTGAAGCGGCTCGTAGTTATAACGATTCCAACCTCGCCGTTGCCGGCGGACAAAATACGCTTGACGAATGGCGCATCCGGCTCAGCGCTGTTTACGTCGAAGAGACCTTGTAGCGAGCCGCCCGTAGCCTCGTCGCGCGAGGAGAGCAACTCGAGCTTCGGCAGCGCCATCTGCGGCGTGAAAGAGCGGGCATTCGGCCCCTGGTTGGCGACGAGCCCCACGCTGGTCGGTGCGCCCGTGGTGCCGGCCACAGTCGCGGCGTAGAACACCGAAACTCTTCCGCCGGGCAGATAAATCTGGCTCAAGATCGCCGTTCCGCTGCCTTTAGAATCGGAACCCGCGGCGGGTTCCAGATGCGCGACAAAACTCGCAACCCGGACCATGGCGCCGTTGGGCGCGAGTTGGCCGCGAATTTCCGGCTCGCCGTTGCCGCCGATGATCTCGACATAGATACGCTGGGAGTCGAATTCGCCGATGAGATGATTGTCAAGTGCGCGGCCGTCGCTACGCTCGAAGCGTCCGGAGATGGTGGCGGAGTTGCTGTATGGGCACGGCTTCGTGCCAGCGCCACAGAGTATCTTGACCAGGTCCCCGTTCTTGCTCTTTCCGAAATTGGAAAGCATGATGCTCTTTGGGCCGCCTGCTTGCAACCCCTCATAGGTGAGACTGTACGCCAGAGTGTGCTGAACCGGATCCAGTAGGAACGCGCCCGTTCCCGTCGCGCGCGACGAACTGCCACCGACCACCTGCTGCGCGTTGAGCTGCGCGACAAACAGTGTGTTCGTCGGCATAGCCATCCCCTTGCCAGCACTCTGAGCCGCTGCAAAATTCACAGAACTGATCAGTGCCGTCATGGCAATGGAGAGAAAGCAGCATAAAAATGTTTTCATGGAAGTTTCCCTCAGCCTTTTGCGCAGGCTGCACAGATCTGTTCTGGATCTCGATGTAGCGCGGACAACATTGAACAGGATTATCCCATGTTCTCGACGGCCTGCAAGCCCGCGGTCCTGGTAAACGCCGGTCACAGAACTAAAACCCGCCTTGTACGCGCAGGCTTTCCAGTTTTGCTTGATGTTCTTACCACCCCCGAGGTAATGTCCACATGGCAACAGAAAGCTTCCGATATGGCCCATTAAGGGGACCTAAATGACCGAACTGATTGTGGTGGAAAAGATCGTGGAATGGCAGCGATTGAAGGCGCTCGTACTCGACAGCGTCTCCTCGCCGATTACACGCCGCGTTTACAACATGGCGCTGGAGGAGTTCGTCGCCTGGTTCCGGCAGGAGCCGCGGCCGGGTTTCACCAAGGCGACGGTCAGCGCTTGGCGAGTATCCCTGGAAGCGCGCGGCCTCGGCTCGTCATCGATCATCATCCGGATGTCCGCCATTCGCAAACTGGCGGTCGAAGCGGCCGACAACGGTCTGCTGGCGCCTGAGTTGGCGGCTGGCATCGCTCGCGTGAAAAGCGCTAAATCCGTCGGCATCCGCGTCGGGAACTGGCTTTCACTACGGCAGGCGCAGGCCCTCCTCAGCGCGCCCGATACGGCGACGATGAAAGGGCTGCGCGATCGTGCGATCCTTGCCGTCCTGCTCGGCTGCGGTCTCCGGCGTTCTGAGGTGGCGGCGCTGACATTTGCGCACGTACAACAACGCGATGGCCGCTGGTGTATCGTCGACCTTGTCGGGAAGCGTACACCCTGACGGTGAGTGTGGGCCAGCGAACCGACTTTCCGCTGATTGCGTACGCCGTTGAACTTCTGGTGGGGACGACAAGCGTTGCTTCCGACACCACACTCAGGCCGGCAGCGGGAACCTTTGCGCTCGATACAGTCACTTACAACTCCGGCAGTTCTCCGGGTAGCGGACATCTCATCATCCGCCTCACCGGAAGTGGCGACGGGCAGGCAGATTTCGCTCAGGTCGCGCTCTCGGCAACCGGAACCGGCCCGCTGTCCCCAGTGACCTATTACTTTTCCGACCTCGCCGTGGGAGGTGGTTGGCAGACTACCCTCACATATATCAACTACTCCCCGCAGGCGATCACCTGCGTCACCAATTTCTATTCCGACTCCGGAAGCCCTTTGTCGATCCCGTTCAGCGAAGGAACGATTTCAACCCGCACCGATACGCTCCAGCCTGGACAATCCATCCATGACCAGAGCATTGGCAATCTGGCGGCTGTCGTGGAAGGATGGGCGCAAGCTTCGTGCACCGGCCCTGTCCGAGCCAGCTTGCTCTACCGCCTGTATCAAGCGGGAGTGCCGGTCTGCGAGGCCGGCGTGAATGCGGAGACCGCGCCCACCACTGAGTTCGTTACGTTTGCCCAGACGGCGACGGGGGTCGCCTATGCAAATCCATCCACCACTCAATCAGCCACGATTACGTTTACTGTGTACAACGCTGCCGGGGCTCGGCTGGGGAGCCACATCCTCGCTCTTGCGCCCTTAGCGCATGGATCCGCCAACCTGGGGCCCTTGCTTGGACTCCAAAGCTTTACGGGATTCGTCAAGATCACCTCAACGCTTCCTATCATCAGCTTGTCGTTGAATGCCGAAGCGTTCCCGGCGTTCTCTTCCTTGCCTCCAGGGGACTTAGCTAGCGGTACGCCCCTCGTGACGCCTTAAGGCGTTTGGAGTGACGGGCCGCTATGGAACGACTTCGGCTACCGTGCCGCCGTCCTCGGCATGATCTGGTCGGGGAGACCACAATTCAGATTCTCCATTGGATTGACGGTTACCTGTCCACCCGCACCCGGCAGGCGGACCAGTGCAACGGCTGTGAATAACGGGCAGATACCAACTATTGGGCGATTTCTCTTTGCCGGGGGACAAATTCAACAAGGGTCGCCTCAGGCCGTTTCGCGATCATGTTTCCTGCCGTCAATGGCTCGAATGGCGAGCCACAGTCCCAGCATGGTGATCAGGATGGCCGTCAGCGACACTCCCAGGCCGATTCTGCGGAATCTTCGTTCGTTCAGCGCGCTCACACCGGCGCGGAACGTCTCGGTAGTAATCGCCAAGCCTTCCTGGACGGGCTTCTGCACGGCTGCCGGTTGAAATGCGTGCACCGCGACGGCCGCCTTGACGAGTGCCTCCTTCGCCTCGCGCTGGCGCAGCAAAGCTTCGGAAACCTCCATTCCCGACTGCTGGGCAACCGCCAAAACCTGGTCGGATTTCTGGATAGCCTTGTCGAGGCTCCCGATCTGCCGGGCCATTTCGGCCGCGGCTTTCCCGCCGGCTGAGTCGCTATCATGGCACTGGCTGCAGACCGCATTCGGGCCCGCCAGCATGCCGATTCCCGGCCGCTTGATTTCATGATTGCCATGGCACACGACGCATCCCGCGGCTCCCATGCTGGCGAATACAGGTGCGTGCGGGCTCCCCTTGTATAGGTCTTCCATCATCACGTGGCATGTGCCGCAAACAGCGGCAACTGACGCTACGTCCGGCGGTTGCGCGCCATGGTTGCCATGGCAGGATGCGCAACTCGGCGCCGAGAGATCCCCTCGCTGGGCCAGCGCTTCCCAGTGCACGCTCTTGCGATAGCCTGCAAATTGGTCTGTCGGCAGCTTGTATTTGGCCATGTGGCCGGCGTCGGCGTGACAGCGCGCACAAGTCTCCGGCAGCCGGAGCGGATGCACCGGTGAGAGCGGGTCTCTGGTCTCGCGGATATCGTGCACGCTATGGCAGTCGATGCAGGTAGCCACGGCGGTGTCACCTGCCGCGAGGCGCTTGCCATGAACGCTGGTCCGGTACTGCGCGAGCTGGTCTACGCGCTGGCGGGGCTTATGTTTCTGCATAAACGCTGCATCGCTGTGGCAATGACCGCAGCGCTCGGGTATGGCCGTGCGCGGGATCTTGCCGACAAAGCCTTTCGCCCGGCTCATGGACTGTTCCGGATCAGATGCCGTCCGGTCTCCGCCGTGGCAATCCGCGCAACTGAGTCCGAAGCGGGAGTGGACGTCGTTCGAGAAAGCCTTGGCGGGCGCCTGCAGATTGCCATCGAGCACAGAGTGACATTCCACGCAGGTGTCGGCAGCGGAGACGGAGGTCGTAAAGACCAGCACCGCCAGAGCGCGCTTCATCTCCAATACCCCAACGCGGAAAATGTAGTCAGGTAGGCGATCAGCAGCACGCCCGCCCCTGTCACCCAGCGTGTTCGCTCTATGCCCTTTCGATCCACGGCCCAGAAAGGAAGAGCTACCCACCAAAGGGCCAGCAACCCGAACCCGAGCAGACCGACCAATTCGCCTTCAAACACCCACACGTGGCTGGGGATCAGCTTCAGCGTGTAAAACGGGGCCAGGAAATACCACTCGGGACGGATGCCCGCGGGCGCCGGCGCAAAGGGGTCCGCCTTGATGCCCAGCTCCCACGGAAACAGCGCCGCCAGCGAACCGAGTACTCCCAGGGCGGCATACCAGGCCATCAGTTCCCGCAGAAAGAAGTTCGGGAAAAATGGCATCTGCGGCAGGGGCATACGTTTGCGCTCGTACTCTTCTTCCGCCCACCTTGGCGCGCTGATGCCATGCTTTTGCACCAGGGCCAGATGGGCGAGCAGCAGCAGGGTTGTCAGGCCCGGCAAGACCGCGACATGAAAACCGAAGAAGCGCGTCAGGGTCGCCCCTCCGACATCGTTGCCTCCCCGGAGGAACCGTGCGATGTAATGTCCCACCCCGGGCACCGCCGCCGCCATGTCAGTCCCCACCTTTGTGGCAAAGTAAGACACGGTGTTCCAAGGCAACAGATAGCCACTGAAACCGAAACCCAGCGCCAGCCCGAGAAGTGCGATCCCACTGAGCCAGGTCAGCTCGCGGGGCCGGCGAAACGCGCGCAGGAACACCACGCTGAACATGTGAATGAACGCCGAAAGGATCATCAAGTTGGCCGACCAACTATGGACCGAGCGCACCAGCCACCCGAACTGCACTCGGGTCATGATGAACTGCACACTCTCGTACGCCTCTCCGGGTGACGGCCGGTAGTAGAGGAGCAGCAGTGTGCCCGTAAGCACCTGGATGACGAACAGAAAAAGAGTGATACCGCCGAAGTAATACCACATGGTTCCGGCATGCACCGGGACGGTCTTGTGCGCGAGAAACTTCCGCATTGACGCGAGCCCCAGCCTCTCTTCAAACCAGGCCAAGGTCTGCGGTGTCTCCGTCATTTTTAAGCTCTGCGCGAGACTACCACTTCATCGCCCCGAATATGCACCGCGTATTCATCCAGAGGGCGCGGTGGCGGTCCGGATACCACTTGTCCGTTTAGGTTATATAGGCCGTTATGACAGGCGCACCAGATCTGACTGCTCGATTCGCGGAACTGCACGGTGCAATTCAAGTGCGTGCAGACGGCGGAAAACGCGCGCCATTCCCCCGCACTCGTGTGGACCAGCAGCACGGGGAGGTTGCCAAACTTTACGATCCTGCCTTGATTCTGCTTGAGATCCTGCACCTTGCCGGCGGAAACCTCATTGATTGAGGCCTCGGGCACCTCCGGAGGAGACATGAATCTGAATGCCGGATAAAGAAAGGAAATGATGGATGCCGAGAACCCGCCGCCCAGCAACCAGCGCAAGAGACTGCGGCGGGCCTGTTCCATAGATGGATGGTTCGAACCGATGCAAGGCTCGTTCCAAACACAGACAAACGGTTGGTGAAGCCGAGAACTGGGGAAATGTCCACAGTCACGGCTTTCGCACTCAAGTTGCGCTGTATCGCGCAGCCAACTTGCGGAGATTCCCGCAGTTAGTCACGAGAATCGTTCTTCAGATCGCTCAACCTTACCCAAGGCTGCGGCTTGGCGCAAAACGTGCTGAGCCATAGTCACCTTTAAGCAATTCTCAAGGCCGCTCAAGGAGGACGCCATGTCTGCCCCATCCCTTACGGCGAATCCGGACCCACAACAAGATCTCAGCGAGTTGACACGGCAGGTTCAGGAACTACGGCAACGAGTTCTGAACTTAGAACAGCGTCTCGGAGAAGGCACACTCCGTGCCGCCGAGCTCGAGGCTGCGGTTCTGGCACCGGCTCCTGTTTCCGAAGCCGCCCGTGGACTACGTGTATCGTCAACTGCCTTGCCCGCGCTCGGTAGAGCGCTTCTTGCCATGGCTGGCGCCTACCTTCTTCGGGCTCTAACCGAGCTCGGGGCGATGCCCCCCACCGTAGGCGTTGCGATCGGCCTCCTATACGCGGTGGTGTGGCTCTTGGTCGCAGCGCGACTGCCGGTCGAACAGGAACTCGCGACTGTCCTGACGTGCGGTGCTTCGATGCTCATCATGGGCCCACTGGTCTGGGAAGCGTCGGAACGTCTCAAGGTCATTCCTCCCTCGGCCGGCGCCGCGGTCCTGGTAGGCGTCGCTTGCATCGCTTTGGCCGTCTCCTGGAGGAAGCGTCAGATTCTCATTTCCGGCATCGTATGCGTATCATCAACGTTAATTGCGGCAGCACTCCTGCTCGCAACCCGCGATCTCCTCCCGTTCACACTGGCCTTACTCGCCATCGCCGCGGCGTTGGAATTCGCGGCCTGGCGCGATCATCCAACCGGCTCGCGATGGTTCTCCGCGATTACCGCCGATGCTGCCGTTATCGTATTTTCCTGGCTCATGGCACGGGAAAATGGCCTTCCCGAGGGATACGTGCCTACGTCGACGCGGGCAGTGCTTGCGGCTCAACTGTTGCTGATCCTGATCTACGTCGCGACGGCTGTAACTCAATCGGTGGTCAGACGCCGGACCCTGAGTTTTTCTGAAATAGCGCAAACAGCGTCTGCCCTTCTGATCGGTATTGGAGGCGTCGTATGGGTGTTCAGAAGCAATGGCGCCGCCATGGTGACGCTGGGGATTTCGGGGCTGATCGGGGGCCTAGCCTGCTACATGATCTCCTTCCTGCGTTTTGACCGGAGCGACAAGTGGAACTTCCGCGCCTGGGCGACTTTCGGACTGTCGCTGGTACTTGCGGGCACCTTTTTGCCATTTTCCGGCGCTGGATTCTGGGTCCTGTGGTGCGGATGTGCTGTAGTGTGTTGCTGGACCGCGATGGGCGCTCGCCGGCCCACCCTGGGCCTGCATGGCGCTATCTATCTGACGCTCGGCGCGGCGGTTTCGGGCGCCGCTGGCCAAGCGTTATCGGTATTGTTTGGCGGTGGCAGCGCTCCATTTCAATGGCTTGTGTCCGTGGGTGTCCTAGCCGCTGCCATGCTATCGTTGGCGGCGATTGCCCTAAGTTGGCCGGGCGAGGCTTCCCTTTGGCGCAAACAGGTGTCGTTGTTCGCGATTTCAGCGAATATCACCTGGATTTTGTCAGGGATTGCTGGCCACACTCTCATCCTGATCTGGCTCGGCGTGGCGAGAGGCTGGGCCGGCCGCATCCCCGCGGACACTCTTGGAACGGTGGTGCTCACGACCTTCTCGGTAGCACTGGCCTGGGCCAGCTCGCATTGGCCCAAGCGTGAACTCGCGTGGCTGGTGTATGGATTCATGGGTCTTGGCGCCTGGAAGCTGGCGACGCGAGATTTCGTCAACGAGCGTAGTCTAGCCTTGGTAATCTCACTGCTTTTCTACGGTGGTGCGCTGATTCTCCTTCCAGGAATATTGCGTAAAGCGAGCCAACTCAAGGCTCCTGATTCTTTAGACAGCCCGAGCGCAATTTAAGGTAACGGAGATTTTTCAGCGAACGGGCCGGCAAAGTGGGCCGGACAGGCGCCGGGCGAACAATGCCCATAAGAGGAAGCCGATGACCGCCCCAACTCCAGCCAACCCGACGATGATGATCAACGACACGGCACCGACCAGGACCGCCAGGAGCAGGAAGCTCTTCCAGCCAACAGGACCTTCGAGAAGGCTCTCTTGGAGGACCAGAATGAACTGGGGGAACATCAAACTCAGACCGAACGCGACCGCGATGCAGATGGGAATCTGGAAAAACAGCCGTTCGGCCCGACAAGAAAGAAACATATTTCGTCCCATGCTTTCGACTCCAATCCCCAGAGTCAGAGTGAACCTAATAAGGCCTCAATACAAATGAGCAGGGCCTATCAAAACACCAAAACACTCATTGGCTCTACGAAGTTATTCGCAGCTTCACAAGTGTCTACCACGCCTCCGGCGCAACAATGCATCAACCGCTACAAATGCGAGACAGCTCGTCAATACGAGTAGCACTGCCATGGGCCACCCCCTCGCTCAGAAGAACACGCTTCTGTCCCAACGCCCTCGATTCCAGGCGTTAATGCCCCCACCCTTTGCGGGCGATTTTGCTTTTTTGCGACAACCGCTTGTCACCAAATGACATGAGACCCTCACCGCCAGACATTGTCGCTAATCATGCCTGGCGTTTGCGGCTCTATTGGTTCGCTCGGCCATCCCGCAAGGATTTTCGTCACAATTGGCGAGGGTCCAGAGCACGAGATACCGTAAACATCCCTCGGGACCTGATAAGGATGGTGCCGGCTCGATTTGCTTTACACCCCCGCTGCCATCCGAAGTGCCGGTCGGGCGTGCTCTTCGGCGTGCTCTTCGGCGTGCTCATCGAACTGCCTCTGCCGCTCAGCGTTGGCGATCTTGGCTGTTCGCAGCGCCTCCCCGGCCGACGCCTTGTAAAGGCCGGTCGGGAGCCACGTATTATACCGATTCGCAGCCGCAAGGTAGTCAAGGCTGGACTCTTGCAGCAGAGCTTCCAGTCTGTGGCATTCATCACACTTTTGCACTTGAACCCTCCCATTCCCGTTTCGGGGGCTCGTCTCCTCGAACTGATAACTCGGGACACTGGACGGTGGCTAACAGAACGACAGGATGAGCTGAGAGTCATCAACACGCTCCCCCAAGTGTCGACGGAACATATTCAGAAAAAAGGACCGCGATAGGCGATTATTTCCTGGATTGTTCGTCTGCCGGTATTCTGCTCTTATTCCCCAAAAGCGTCAAGCGATTTGTTGCATGACGCGGCGGATGGCCAATGGGTGCGAGCCTTGATGAACTTGACGGGTGCACGGCTCCGCTGGTCCCGGCTCTTGCTGATCTTCAGAACCTGATTCGAGCAGTTTCCTCGAACCCCGTTTGAACAAAGCCGCTGGAGTGCGACGGAGAGGGCGAAAGTCAAAACAGCCCGCCGGGCCTTACGGCCGGTTCCGTGACTGGCAATGCCCGCATCCATGACGAAGACGGTGCCACTGGCAAAACCTCCACCCTGCAGGACACCGTGACTCGGAGTGGTCCCGAACAGTTTTCCGTCAGTCCCCTGGATCAGGGGTGCCTGCGTCTGAAGCTTGCACCAGGGCGTTGGGGACAGTCCCCGTGGTGGACCCTGTCAGGCCGAGGATTTTTTGAAAGTTTCCGGCGAGACTGATTCTGAAGACTGTCCCTGTGTTGCCCGGTCCGGAATAATTCGCGCCATACAGGTTGCCGTCCGCCGCCTGAATCAACGCGTCAATGCCGCTACCGTCCTGAGCGGGGATGAAAAAGTAGAGCGGGCTAAACCCGCCGGGGGGCGTTATGCGGTACACACCGCCGCCTGCCACACCGTAAAGGTTGCCGTCTGACGCCGGCACAAGACCCTTTTCCGGCGTTCCCAGGCCGGTATTGTAAAACTGCGCGATCACGCTGTAGGAGCCACCAGTGGGACTGATCCGGAAGGCAATGGGAAATGCGGGCGGGCTCGTCGTGGTCCCGTACAAGTACCCGTCGCTGCCAACAGCGAGGCTCCCCCATGGGTTCCCGCCGTCGTGACAGGGAGTGTAACCACAAAAATCGTGCAGCTTTTGAAACTGGCCGGTCTTGCTGATTTTGTAGATGATTCCGGCCGCGGCTTGGGTGACAAAACCGCCGTTGAATGTTGTGCCGTAGAGGTATCCGTCTGGGCCCTCGACGAGCCCGCCCCAGGGATTGTGCCCATCCCGGTAAGCCGGGGTAGTTCCGCCACCGACAAAGGTATGGAGCAACGTGAATTGCCCTTCAGGGGTGATCTTGAAAACCGTGCCCTCACAGCCCTGTGCACACCCGTGGCCGTCGTCGCCGCCGTAAAAAGTCGTGCCGTAGAAGTTGCCGTCGGACGCCTGGAGAAGCGGCGCCACAGGAGCCGATCCGTCCGTGCCGTTGAAGGCGTGCAGTATGGTGATCGTCGGGGTTAATGCGTGGCCGGGCTCTGCCGCCGCGGACAACACGATAAGACAAATACCAACGTGTAGGAACCACTTCATGCCCAAGCGATCCTCCTTGTTCCTTCACTGAACAATGGGGCGAGCCGGCAGTTACTTTCAAAATTATTCGCTAAGGTAGAGCGGGCTCCAGTTAGCCACCCGCCTTATCGGATCTGGATGCTCCGTTGATGGCCGTCGTCGTCAAACTGGATCGAAATGGAATTTCCGGATTTGTTCCAGCCTGGTGCTAGCTCGCCGGGCCGCACGGAGGGAAACCGTTTGCCATCCAATAGAACCTCCTTCGCGGCCCGACCTGGAACCAGCGCGTCATCAATTCGGCATCGGTGCGGCCGATGAAGCCGCCGATATCACCGCCCACGAACGGCTCGCCGGATAGTCCCAGCGTCTCGTACATGGGGATGCTGAGCGCGAGCGTGTCCCAAGTGGATGACTAGGAGCATTTTACGCCAGATATCAGCAACAACCCTGTCAGGGTGATCTCGCGATTAGGCGGAAGCTCGTACTTGCCAACCGACTGGGCCCGTGCGCATAATCGCCTCATCAGGCAAGGCGGCTCGTGGTGAACTTCTTCTCTCCTGACCATCGCAACGCAGACGATGTCGATCTGAAGCGGCTGTATGACGCTGTGATCGTGGGTTCAGGTGCGGCCGGCGGTATGGCGGCGCATGTCCTCACGTCTCATGGCATGAAAGTGCTGCTTCTCGAAGCAGGCCGGAAACTCGACATCAACAAAGAGCTGAAGTCCATGGAGTGGCCGTACGACCATCCGCGTCGTGGCGAAATTCCCGCTGATACACACTCGTTAACTCCCGCGGAATATCGCTTTCGCGACCGGCCGTACGCCAAGGGAATGCCCTTCCGTCACGTGTACTCGTACATCGAATCGTGGGGCAAAGGCGATTACAGCAAGAATATCGTGGTGGATGAAAAGGATCACCCCTACACGGGAACCCCTTATGCATGGGCACGCGCACGCTGCCTGGGCGGCAAGACCAATATCTGGGGACGCCTGGGCTTGCGGCTCTCGGACTACGACTTCAAGGCCAAGAGGCACGACGGTTATGGCGAGGACTGGCCGATCTCGTACGCGGACATAGCGCCGTATTATGACAAGGTCGATCTTTACCTCGGCATCTCGGGCCACAAGGAGAATCTGGATTACCTGCCGGATAGCATTTTCCAGAGGGCGATCCGATTAAGCAAGCCGGAGATGATGCTCCGCGAGAGCCTGGCGAAAATGGGCCGTGTGCTTACGCCGTATCGCGCCGGGGTTACCACCGATGGCCTGAAACATAACAAATACCGCAGCCGGTGTTTCGGCCGCGGAGCGTGTGAGCGCCACACCGGCGGTTGCGACATTCACGCTGCCTTCGACTCGCCCACGGGCCTGATTTTCCCGGCGCTCGAGACGGGAAATCTGACGATCCGCACCAATGCAACCGCATATGAAGTTACCGTCGATCCCTCGTCTGGAAAGGCTCGCGGCGTGTCATTCGTAGATACCGAAACCAAGAAAACCTACGAAGCACGCGGCAAAGCCATCGTGCTCGCGGCTTCCACCCTGGAAAGTGGCCGGCTGATGTTGCTTTCGAAGTCCACGATCCATCCGAACGGCATCGGAAATTCGAGCGGCCACGTAGGCCACAATTTATGCGACCACACCATGGGGCCCCACATTACAGGCCTGGTCAAGGACCTGGTGGGCAAGGCTCACACTCTGGATGACGGACGGCCGGGTGGCTTTTACGTGCCGAGGTTCCGTAATCTCAAAGACCGAAACGTGAACTTCATTCGCGCTTATGGGTTTGAAGGATTTGGCGGAAATACCATGGAACCTGGATATGCCATGTCCATGCCTGGGTTCGGCCGCAACTACAAGAAGGCGGTTCGCGACCACGCCGGCGCCTTCATCAGCCTGTCGGGTTTCGGTGAGGTGCTGGCGCGCTATGAAAACCATATCCAGATCGATCCGGAAGTGAAAGACAAGTGGGGAATCCCCGTGATTCGCTTCCACTACACCTACGGCGATAACGAAAAAAAGATGTCCGTGGACATGGTGAATGCGGCCAGGGAGATGTTCGACGAGGCCGGTTTCGAGGTGGTCGACGCGCGAAATGAGATCCTTACCCCGGGCTGGTCCATTCACGAATTGGGCACGGCGCGCATGGGAACGGATCCGAAGACCTCGGTGCTGAACCAGTTCCAGCAATCGCACGATGTGAAGAACCTCTTTGTGGTGGATGGTAGCAGTCACGTGAGCGCATCGTGCCACAATCCAACGTGGACGATTATGGCGCTCGCCTGGCGTTCCTGCGATCATCTGGCGGACCAGTTCCGAAAAGGGGAGATTTGAATGGCGAATCAGAACCACCTGACCCGGCGCGAGCTGATCCAGATCGGAGCGGTGGCGGCCGGCGTTGCAGCGGGTGGGGTCGAACGCGGGCTCGCAGCGGATACCGCTCCGAAGGTTTTCTCCAAACAAGAGTTCGCCATGTTGGACGAGCTCACCGAGCTGATCATCCCGGCCGACGATCACTCGCCGGGTGCGCGCGCAGCCGAGGTCGCGGCATACCTCGATGGCAGGCTGGCAGAATCAATCGACGAAGCGGAGAGGACAGAGTGGCACGAGGGTTTGAAGCGTGTCGACGCCCTTGCGCGTGAAATGCACGCTGTACCGTTCATGGAGGCGACACCGGAACAGCGGGTTGCCGTGCTCTCTCGCATCGCGAGGAACGAGGAGAACCCGCAAACGCCCGATGAACGGTTCTTCGTGCAGCTGAAGTTCAGCACCGCGGACGCTTACTATTCATCGAAAATCGGGATCCACCAGGAAATGGAATACAAGGGGAACGTCTTGCTCCCGGAGTTTGCCGGCTACGAACTGAAGTGATCCGCCTGCCGCGTTGAATTGAAGGATTCGCCTGCGCCATGCGCTCCGTCACACCAATCGTTTTGGCTCTTGCGTTCGCGCTAGCCGGCGCTCGTTTGCTTGCACAGATGAGTGCGGAAGCACAGCAGCACGCCGAAAGGGCTGTTCAGTTGGCGCAACAAGGAGATTTGAAAAACGCTGAAAGCGAATTGCGCAAGGCCGTGGAACTCGCGCCGGACGATTCCAACCTGCTGACAAGTCTCGGAGGCATTCTCGGAATGGAGGGCAATCTCCAGGAGGCGAATACGTACCTGGCGCGGGCCGTGCGGTTGCATCCGCAAGATCCCGCATCGCGCCGCAATCTCGCAGCCAACGAGTGGCAATTGGGCCGGGTCAGGGAAGCGAGGGCGAATCTCGATCTGCTGCTTCGCGCGAACCCGCAGGACAAGCTGGCGATGTACCTTTCGGGCATGGTCTCCGAAAAAGAGAAGGACTACACCCGCAGTGCCAAGTTGCTCGAGTCCGTACCCGATGTAATGGCCCAACAACCTGATAGCTGGGTGGCGCTGGCGAGTTCCTACTATCATACTGGCCGGACCGAAAACGCCAGAGCGGCTCTCCAGCATCTGCTGAGCCCTCCATCAACAGCTCGCTCGGCATTTCTGGGTGGGACCATAGCCGCGGAGGCGCAAGACTATGCCACCGCCGAAATGCTGTTTCGTTCGGTGCGATCCAGCTATCCCGACCGTGCCGCCGTGGAGCTCGAAATCGCGCTGGCCGAGTACCAGGCCGGGCACAAGGATGAGAGCGAGAAAACATTGCTGGACGCTGTGTATGCTAACCAGGCAACCAGCGAAACATATGTCTTGCTTTGCACCATGCTGAGCGACAAGGGATTGAATATTCCCGCGCTCCAGTTTGCCACGCGCGCCGTCCAGGCGTTTCCGGAATCCTCAGAGGTTCTGTCAGTTAAAGGTTCCATTGAACTGAAGCTGAAATATTTTAGTGAAGCTGTGGCGACTTATGAGAAGGCCACCCGGCTTAGTGACTCAGCCGGGGTGAAACGGGGCCTCGCTACCGCGCAATGGCAGGCAGGTATGCACGAGCGCGCGGAAGCTACGTTCGACGAGGCCATTCGTCAATTTCCACGCGATGCGCGGACGTATCAGGTCTATGGGACGTTATTGCTCGATGATGGATCCCCGCAAAACAAGGGCCGCGCTATCGATTTGTTCAAGCACGCGCTAGCCCTCAATGATTCGGCCGTAGAGCCTCGCTATCAGCTTGCGAATTTAGAACTGGAGAATGGAAATCCTCAGCAGGCCCTGGCGTATCTGGAAAGAGCGATCCAGTTGGATCCCAAAGACAGCCGGTTGCACTTCGCCCTGAGCCGGGTGTACCGCCGCTTGAGCCGCGATACCGACGCCAGCAGGGAGACAGAGACCTATCTAAAACTCAAAGCCGTGGAACTGCCCGGCAAGCAGAACGATTCAACCGGGGGGACACAGCCATAGTGCGGCGCCAGGTCTGTTTGGTCTCTGCCGCGGCAGCCGCGCTGGCAATATGGACGCACACCGGCGTCCAAGCCACCGAAAACATCTTCACAGACGTCACAACCTCCGCCGGCATTCGTTGGAAACATACCAGCGGCGAGTCCAAAGACTATTTCCTGATCGAGGCTACCGGGGGCGGCGTGGCGCTGGCGGATTTCGATCAGGATGGTCTGCTGGATATCTTTCTGGTGACCGGAGGAGAAACGCCTCATGCAAGAAGCTCCACCCCGCCGCGTAACGCACTCTACCGGAATCTCGGCAACGGCAAGTTCGAAGACGTAACCGCCAGGGCCGGTATCGAACATTTGCCCTTTTACGGAATGGGAGTGGCCGCTGCGGATTACGATAACGACGGATTCCCCGATCTCTACATTACCGGCTATCCCGCGAGCGCTCTCTATCACAACAATGGTGATGGTACGTTCACTGACGTTACGGCGAAAGCCGGCGTCGGCAACGCTGGCAAATGGGGCGCCAGCGCGGCTTGGCTTGACTACGATCGCGATGGCCGTCTCGATCTGTTTGTGGCCAACTATGCGAAGTTCTCGTTCGACGGGCCGCAGCACTGCTCCTACCAGGGACAGCCGAGTTATTGCTCACAGACCGCTTATGAGGGTGAGACGCCGCGACTCTATCACAACAACGGAGACGGCACATTTACGGATGTGACCGCTCAGGCCGGACTCTCTAAGCTTGCCGGGCGTGCACTGGGCGTGATTGCGATTGATGTGGACGGCGACGGCTGGCCCGATCTGTTCGTGGCACGCGACGCCTCACCCAATCTGCTGCTGATCAACAAACACAACGGCACATTCGAAGACGCCGCCATGAGCGCCGAGGTAGCCCTCAATATGGACGGCAACACGCGCGCCGGCATGGGGGTGGATGCGGGCGACATCACCGGAAATGGCTGGCCGGCATTCGTCGTTACTAATTTCAACGATGAGCACCATGCTCTGTTCGTGCATCCAGGGCATTTCCCATTTGAGGAGCGGACGGCGCCATCCGGCTTGGCAAATCTCACCAAATCCTACGTCGGCTGGGGCACGCATTTTCTGGATTACGATAATGACGGCAATCTGGACTTGATGATCGTCAACGGCCACATCAATGAGGTAGTTGAACGCACGCGAAAGGACGTCTTGTACCGCGAGCCTCCGCTATTGCTCCACAACGACGGCCGCGGTAATTTCGAGAACATGGCCGCGCTTGCCGGACCGGTTTTTCAGCAGAGGTATCGCGCGCGCGGACTCGCTGTGGGCGACTGGGACAACGACGGCCGGCCGGATGTCATCTTCACCTGCCTCAATGATTCACCCGTGCTCTTGCATAACACCGCTGAAGAAACCGGCTCTTGGGTCGGCCTCCAGCTCGAAGGAACGCGCAGTAACCGTGATGCGATCGGTGCAAAAGTAGTGGTTTCAGCAGGTGAGCGAAAGCTCGTGCGGTGGATCACCGGCGGTGGCAGCTATCTGTCCTCGCACGACAAGCGTCTGATTTTCGGGCTGGGGCAGAACGCGCCCGAGCAGGTCCGAGCGGAGATTCACTGGCCCAGCGGCCAGGTCCAGGCCGTTTCGGGTCTCGCCACCAGGCGTTATCACAAAATCGCAGAGCCGCGCTAACACTGTTCAGCGGCCCGGCTCCGTACGGCTGCCCGCGGAAGTCTTGACTGCCGTAGCCGGCCCCAGAATCGTAATTCCTGGCTTGGCCTTCCGCAAAGCCTCCGCGCCCTTTTCGGTCACCTTGGTTTCCTGGAGATCAACGTACTTGAGGCTCTTCCATTTGGACAGCTCGGCCGCTGCTTCATCGTCAACTCTGGCGCACGCCTCCAAACCCAATCGTTCCACCTGCCTCAGAGCGCTCAACGTTTTAAGACCATCAGCATCAACGTTAGAGTAGCCGAGCCTGAGCGCACGCAGATCCTTGAGCTCCGCGATCGCCCGTACAAGATCTGTGCGCATCGGCCCGGACGCACGGGCCTTGCGGTAAGTCGTATCGGGGCGTTCCGCCCCGGTTGGTCCACTCAGATCCAAGTAAGTCAGCGTGGGCAGCAGCCGCAGCACCTCAATCTCGTTGTCGCTTTCCGGCCTCCGCCCAACCGACAGTTCCTTGAGGTTTACCAGGGTCATCAAAGAATCGAGTCCATTGTCGGTGATCTGAGTGTTGGCAATGTCCAGCGCCTCTAACTGCGTAAGATGGCTGATGACTTCCAGAGCGCCATCCGAAACGCGTGTCCCGCGCAGGTTGAGCCGCTTGAGATGCTTCCAATCCCTGATCGCGTTCATTCCCAGATCGGTGATCTGCTCGGTGTAATACAGATTGAAATCGGTAATCGCAGGCGCCGCCTTCAGATACAACATGCCCTCATCGGAGATGCGTGTATGGGACAGGTCCAGTAGTTCCATCCGCGGCATGCGGGCGAGCTCAATCATTTGTGAGTCGTAGATCCAACTCCCACGTAGGTCCACTGCCACGACATTCCCCGCTTGATCGCGCTTGATCTTACCGCCCAACTCACTGATCCATGCTGTGGGGTCGGAAGCCGCCAAAGCGGCACCGGCAACCCAAAGCAAGAGAACTCCGTGCAGGAGAACAGCTGCTGGCCGTCTCAAAAGCCCTTCCCTCCTCGCCGAGTTGGCAGCCCGGAGTCCTCATCGAAGAAAATCTGGCAGCGCGGTATGGCGGCCCGCAACCCCTCGTACACTTTCTTTGACACCGTTGTGTGATAGAGATCCAGCGATTGCAAGGTCGCCATCGAGCCCAGAGCCGGAGCCCCTTGGTCGGTGACATTCGTATGATCCAGACTCAATTCCTTGAGATTGGGCAATTGCTTCAGCAGATCGAGGCCCTTATCGCTGACCGTCGTATAGTCGAGATTCAGCGCTTCGAGTGTTTTCATGGTTACCAGCGATTCAATGGCAGTGTCAGTCACACGTGTGCGCAGCATATTGAGGCGCTGCAGATTTGGGAGCACGGCCAGCAATGCTACCCCCTTGTCCGTGAATCGGCCGTAATCTAAGTTCAACTCTCGAATTGTTTTTAGGGCAGCTAACTTCGCCATCCCTAAGTCACTCACATCCACGCCGCGAAGGTCGAGAGATTGCAGATTCGTCAATTTCGTTAGATGATCGAGCCCCTTATCGGTAATATCGGAGCTACCGAGTTCCAGCCGCTCAAGCGACTTTAACTCGGCAATACGCGCCAAGCCATCGTCCGTCACTGAAGTAGTGGTCAAATCCAAGTCCTCGAGAGCAGTCAAGCCAGTCAGGTGCGCGAAACCAGTGCCATTGAGCTGCAGCCCGGCCAGGGTGAGACGGCGGAGGTTTCTCAAACGCGCCAGATGCACGAGTCCCCGGTTTGATACGGAAGTGAAACTCAGATTCAATTCGCGCAGGTGGGTCAGGTTCTCAAGAGATTCGAGGCCTAGGTCGCTGACATCCGTGGCATCTAAGTTCAGCTTTTCTAGTCCAGTCAATCCGGCCAAGTACTTCATTTGGGCATCGCTGAACGGCAACCGGGCCAATGAGATGGATTGAATCCGGCCGTCGGCAACGCGCGCCTCGCCGCCGAGCGATTGGATCCACTGGGCCAGCTTGGGCTGACTCATGCCCGCCGGCCTACTATGCGCACGCTGTCCGGCGGATGATGGGGTGGTGCCTACGAAAATGACATGACATTTCGGCAGGGCCTTACGGATCGCCTCCACGCCGGCATTCGTGACTCCGCTGTAGCGAAGGTCAAGTACTTCCAGTTGAGACAAGTGACTGAGCTTGTCCAACCCTGCGTTAGTGATCCGGCTGCGATACAGGTTCAGTTCGCGAAGCTCGGTAAACTGCGCCAGAATTTCCGCACTGGCATCCGTGATCTGGGCGCCGAGAAGGTTCAACTCGCGGAGTGCGGTCAGCTTACGGAGATGCTCGACGCCGTCATCGGTGATCTTGACGCCGTAGAGATCCAGTTCCTCGATCTTGGTCAAATCGCGCAAGTACTTCAGGCCATCGTCGGTAACCAGCGTTCCTACCAGAGTCAGGCGGCGCAGATTCTTCATGCCGGCGAGCGGAGCGAGGGAGGAGTCCAGAACGTACGTGTCATTGAGATCCAATGACTCCAAATTTACAAGCGCCTCGAAGCACTTCGGGTCTTTGATCGTGGTGAGAGCCACGCGCAGGTCCTTGAGCTGAGTCAAGGGAGCCATGCGCTTGACGCCCTCATTGCCGATGTCCAGCCAGGCAAGAGTGGTCAGTCCGGCTTGAAACTTTTCCAGCTCCTTCATGCCGGTGTAGTACTGGAAGGATTCGTCGGAGAATGGAGCCTTGACATCGCTCACCGGACTCCAGACGCGCGCGGGGACGTAAAGCTCGCGGACGTGACTCAGTTTGCTCAGCGGCTCCAGGTCCTTGGGCGCCGTGAGCGTACCGTGCATGTCCACGACCACGATGCGAAAGTCGCGGTCCGGCAGGTCAAATGGATCGGCAATGGGACGATCGGCGCCCTCGATCATGACGCTGCCCCCCAGGCGAATGATCCACAGCGCGATGTCCCGTTCCTCGGATGCACTGATCTCCGCTGCCACTGGCAGCACCAGGGATGCAGTCAGCGCAACGATACAGAAAGCTTTATGAATCCACGCCATCCGGCAGCCAACTCAACGAGAGCGAATGACTCAGACCAATATCTGGCTCAAATGGCGGCTGGCCGCTGGAAACGACCCGAGCCCGGCATTCAACACGTCGTCCGCTATCGTCAAATAAAGGTCCCCAATGGTTCCGGGCATCCGGATATGACGCCCGTGCGCCAACTTCTCTTTGTTTCCCGCGATGAGTGCGATCACGCCGCTGTTTTTGTGAATGCCGGCCTCCGCATGCTCGTGCACGTAGACCAACACAGTGTTGTCCAACAGGGTTCCGTCGCCTTCGGGAATGGATTTCAGCTTGGCTACCAAGTACGCGAACTCTTCGACATGCCAGCGGCATATGTCGCGGAGGATACGCTGGCCCTCGGCGCCCTCTTCCCCGGGAGCCTTGCCGTCCGCGTGCGTGTAATCGTGATGCCGCGCAGCCGTGTGGCCCAGCCAGGGAAAACGCGCCAGCCCTTGACATTTGGTCAGCATGTAGCTGGCGACACGAGTCTGCCGGGTGACCAGAGCATAGGCCAACAGATCGCTCTGAATCTTGGCGATGCGTGGCCAGTCCTTCATATCGAAGTCTTCGTCGGGCTTCTGCACCATTCGGTAATCCGGCGGCAAGGCGCCGATGGCGCGTTCCAGGTCACGGATCGAAGACAGGTGCTCATCCAGCCGCCGCTCGTCTTCCTTCGGCAGGCCCTTGCGAAGCTCGGCGGCATCCCCTTGCACCGCATCCAAAATGCTTCGCTGGCGATTCACCCAGCCTTCGTCCTTGGCGCCAAATAAACGATCGAACAGCCGGTGCGGAATCTCCTCAGGAGGCAATGGGCGGTCGGGGCCAGTCCAACTCATGTTCTTCTGGATCGAACCCCCGAACGATTCCTGCGAAACGCCGATCTGCAAGGAGCGGAAGCGCATGTTATCCGCCATCCGCCGCGCTAAAATCTGGTCGAACGAAGGGCCACCGGGACCCCGGCCCGTATAGCGCGTGCAGGTCATCAGCGCGCTCATGGAGCCCGAGTGTCCGTCGCCGTTCGAACCACCCACAGCGGAGTTGTCGAGGCCGCTCAGCACCAGTACTTCATCGTGCAGCCGGGCCAGCGGCGTGAGACACGGAGTCATGTCATAGTTGGCGCCCGTCCGGTTTGGAATCCAGTAGCGCTCCGGAATGCCGTTGCCGTTGAACCAAAACACAAACCGCTTCTCGATGGGAGCAGTTTTTCCCACCGTCGTTTCGGCTGCGTAGGCAGTGCCGGCCGAGTTAAACATGGAGACGAGCGGCGGCAACCCGACCACCACCGGTTGGGCGAGCGACAGACCCTTTAGAAAGATCCGGCGCGATAACCTATTGCGCTTGGTAATTACCTGCGACATGGGTCTCCTTGCTCGCGGGGCCGAACACCCGCGCTTTGATTAGCGATACTAACATGTCCTGAAAGCGGAATTGTGAGTCCCGGAAGTCCTCAAAAGCCCGATAGAGCATAGGCCGGTCCGCGGGCGTTTCCTGCCGTCCAGCCATATAACGAAAGACCTGCTTGACGATGCATTGCTGGCACTCCGGCGTCCGCGCCAGCAGTTCGCCGACCTCCCGCGGGTTGGTGAACTGCGCGTCCTTTAAACCGGTTATCACACCCGTCGTGTCGACGTCCAGTAAGACTTCCTTGGGTTTCGCCGAGCGCGCAGCAACCGCATTTCTTGATACCGGCATGAACAGCAACTGGGCCTTGTCATGGTGCATACCGATGGCGTCGAATTTCTCGAAGGCGAAGCCAATCGGATCGATCAGATTGTGACAGCCGGCGCACATTTTGTTGGTCGCATGCATGGCCATCCGCTGGCGATTGGTGACCGGCAGCGATTCGGTAACTGGCGGAAGGTTCGTGTCAACCCCGGGGGGAGGAGGTGGAACGTGCTGGCACAGAAACTGCTCGCGCACGAAAAGGCCGCGGCCCGTCGGCGCCGTGCCTTCCGGTTTGCTGGTGAGAGTAAGAAACAGAGTCTGACCCAGAAGTCCGGCGCGTTCGTCAGCCCGGGGCAACTCCGCGCGATCGTAGTCGCGGGCAGGAGGGCTGACTTTGTACACCGCGGCCAAGTCGGAATTGATAAAACTGTAGTTGGCGGTGAAGGCTTCGGTGAAGTCCTTATCATTCCAGACCAAATCACCGATGAACCGTTTGGCCTCTTCGGTCATCGACGCTGCCAGCTCACGGCTGAACAGTGGGAACATACGCCGCTCGCGAGCCGCGGTCATCACCCGGTCGAATCTCAGCCATTCGGAGACAAACTCGTCCAAGCCCTGCCGCGCTTTGGGATCCGCCAGCATGCGACGCGTTACCCTCTCGAGACCATCCGGCGTGCTTAGTTCGCCGGCGGCGGCGCTCGCCAGGAGCGCATCATCGGGCATCGTGTTCCATAGGAAGTAGGAGAGGCGCGAGGCGGTCGCGTACGGCTTCCAATTCGGGTTGGGGGTATCGTCGAGCCAAAAAAGGAAATCCGGCGACTGCAGCATCGCCTCGATCACCAGTTGAGCGCCGGCGATGGCGTCTTTCTGCGTTTCGAACAGCGCGGTGTAGCGTGCCGCTTCGTTTTCCGTCAGCGGCCGCCGGAACGCCCTGCGCCCGAATGACCGCACAAACCTGGCGCCGCAGCCGGAGTCTGCCGCATCGGTCTTGCAGGGCAGTAGGCCGCGAGAGTCGCCGCGCCGGAACACGTTTGCAGCGAGCCGTGCGGCCGCCAGCGCGTACGCCTCGCCCTGAATCGGGGAAATCGAGAGGTTTTCGTACTGGTCTTTGAAACCGTTTACGAAATCCTCTAATGGGAACTGACTAGCCGGGCTGCTGGCCTCGTGCAACAGATCATGTACCGTATTGTTGTATTGGCTGTGCGTCAGCCGGCGCAATGCGGCTGTTTGAGCCACGCCCCGGCCCGCGGCCTCTTCCCGTTTGTAGCGGAGCGCGCCTGCAATTTCCGATTCTGACAACGTGGACAAATAAGCGATCCAAGCTTTGAGAGTCGCCTCTTCGGGGCTGTTTCTCGCGATGCGGAGCCCGCCGCCATGCGGAACCCGGTTAGTGGGCTTTAACAAAAGAAGGGAGTTATCCGGGTTGTTGCGGTCGACCAGTTCGACCAGCGATTTCCCAAAGGCGTCAATCCGGGCTTGCGGCGCGTCTTCGTCCGGAAAATGAAGCCGCGTCGCCGAAGCCACACCATTTGGATTGTGGCAATTGGGGCAACCGGCTTTTTGCAGGATAGGAAAGAGCTGATCGCGGAATGAGGCCTGCTGCGCAAACGCCACTCCGGTGCTCGCGACGAACATCGCGCCGATTGCAACGCCGAGATTCAGGAAGCGAACGGGCACCGTTACTCTCGTGAACGTTAACGAGCTAGATTGTAACATGTTTCCACTATTTCAGGCAAAAGGAGATCGGGTAGGTTTAACGGAACGTCTTTGGGGCCGACAATTCCGGTGCGGGCGCCAGCTCACGCCCTGCGGACGCCCGCATTTCGCGAAACAGGTGAAAAGTCGATCGCATGACCAGTTGTGGCGCCAGGAGGTGTTCTCTTGGTAGTTGCGCGCCATGGAGAATGTGATCCACCGCCAGACGCATGGCCAGTTCACCCTGCACAAATGGGCGGCTGTAGACACAAGCGGAGATCGTGCCTTTTTCAAAATACGGCCGCATTTCACCAAATAAGTCCGTGGTGATCAGCTTCACGCGGCCCGCCAATCCCGTGGCTCCAATGGCGCGGCACACTGGGAGCGTGTTGGCGGTGTTGACGTAAACGCCGGCCAGCGACTTGCGCTGTTCCAGCAGCGCGAAGCACTTCTGAAAGGCCTCGTCTTCGTCTTCATGCGTCTCGATCACTTCCTCGACTGCACCACCGGGGCAGAAGCGCGGATAAGCCTCTCGAAAGCTTTCCGCTTTTCTGCGATGGTCTTCAATCTGTAGCATGCCGGTGACAATGGCAACCGGTGAGCCGGCCGGTACCATGCCACCGAGCAGTTCCGCGGCGACGCGCCCGCTAACCTCAGGATCTACGCAAACCGCCGTAGAGCGATGGCTGGCAGGCGCATCCGTATCCACGCAGATCACGCGGATTCCGCGGCGCTCCGCCTCGTCGATCACCGGCGTCAATTCCTGCGGACTGCCAGGCGTCAGAACCAGTGCATTCGGTTCAGCCCGGATTAACTCCTCGACCTTTTCTACCTCGGCCTCGTCACCCAGGCGACCGGTCCGGCGCCAAATAGTTTCTATCCCCGACAGTTCGGCGCGTTGCGCTTCCGCTGCTATGCCCTGATACAGTTGGTCGAAATAGTAGTGTATTTCGCGCGGGATGCAGATCCCGATCCGGAGCGGCGTGCGGCGGACCGACAGTGCCCGAGCCGCCATGTTGGGCCGGTAGCCTACACTTTTGGCGATCTCCAGGATTTTCAGGCGTGTACTTTCGCGGATCCCCCTGCGGCCGTGGAGGGCGCGATCGACAGTCCCGATGGTGACGTTCGCCAGTCTGGCAATCTCCGGGATGCCGATCCTCTTCATATGCTGGGGCTTCACCGCCGATTATAGCGAAAGCGCCGCGCATTGCACTCCGATTACGATTTAGGGACAAAAGAGGCTTGACCTCCGATTCTTCGCGTGATAGCATCCCCAAAACGCTCGTGAACGTTAACGTGTGCGCATAGGGGCATTCCATTAGTTGCGGCGAAGTTCAAATGAGGCCCGGCACACACACTGAGGAGGGCATTATATGAAATCGTCGTTTCGGGGGTTGTGCTGTATTTTGAGCCTGTTGAGTCTTATTGCTTTGCCGAGCCTGCGGGCTGACGTAACTGGAAGTATTCTCGGCGTGGTCCACGACCCGACGCAAGCCGTGGTTGCCGGAGCGCGGATTGTCGCCACCAACGTGGAAACCAATCTCAGCAGGGAGACGATATCGACGGTTGACGGGTCCTATCGATTCCTTGCACTCCCCGCGGGGACATATACCGTCACAGCCACCGCGTCCGGATTCCAGCAATACATCACTAGGAACATCGATGTTAAGGTGAACGACCAACTGCGCATAGACGTTCTGCTCCAGGTTGGCAGCGTGCAGCAGGAGGTCGATGTGACGGCCAACGCTGTCCAGGTGGAAACGGCCAGCACGCAACTCGGCGACGTAATCGAGTCCAAGAAGATGCTCGCTCTGCCGCTGAATGGCAGGAGCTACATCGATCTGCTTGGCCTGCAAGCCGGCGTTGCGCCAGCGACGGCCTCGACGGGGCCCAATGATCGTCCGGTCTCCGGTGGTCTAAGCGCGGGCAACATCTCGGTGAATGGGCAACGGGAGACGGGAAACGCTTTTCTTGTGAACGGCGGCGACGTCAGCGAGGGCCGGAATCTGGGCGCGGGCTTGATTCCGAATCTTGACTCCATTGAGGAATTTCGCCTCATCACCAACAGCTTCGATGCCGAGTATGGGAAGTTCAGCGGCGCAGTGATGAACGCGATCACCAAATCCGGCGGCAACGCCATTCACGGCGATGCCTTCGAGTTTCTGCGTAACGACACAATGGATGCGCGCAATTTCTTTGTGGCCAGCAAGTCGGAGCTACGCCGCAATCAGTTCGGTTACGCGGTGGGCGGGCCCTTTTGGAAAAACAAGCTCTTTTGGTTCACCGACTATCAGGGAACGAAGGAAGTTTCGGGGGCGGAGACGGGAGTCGTCGACGTATTTACTCAAGCCGAGCGCCAGGGGCAATTCGGCTCGGCTTTGACGGGCTCCATCGATGGGCCGTACTGGGCACAGGTGCTATCACAGCGCCTGGGCTACACGGTTAGGAACGGTGAAGCGTACACCTCCCCCGGCTGCACACTAACATCAGATTGTGTTTTCCCCGGCGGCGTGATCCCGCAGCGAGCGTGGTCGAAGCCGGCCATCAACATACTGCCATACATTCCGGTGGGTAATATTGATCCGGTCAACGGCATCTTTTCAGACAACAGTCAGAAAAACAGGACAGACGACAGCAAGGCCGGCCAGCGCGTGGACTTCAACAACGAGAAGACGGGTAACTGGTCATGGTATTACCACTACGACGACTCCAGCGTATTCAGCGCGCTTCCCCCTAGCGGAGCCAGCGTGCCGGGCTTCCCATCTTTTACGCCCACGCGTGCCCAGGAGATCGTCATGAGCAACACGAAAATGCTTGGGCCAGGCGCGGTAAACGAGGCGCGCGTGAGTTTCTTCCGCACCTCCACGCATGCGGATGAGCCCAAAGGCAGCTTCGCGAGCCTGTCCTCGCTCGGATTCGTTACGGGGCTCGGCACGCTGGGAATCAATCCTTCCGGACCCCCGGGGTTTCCGCAGACCGTGCCACCACTGTATTTCAACAACTTCAGCATTGGCGTGCCGACGCTGACCACGGGCCAGCCCAACAACACCTGGATGCTGACCGACGGCTTTTCGAAGGTCTCGGGCAATCATACGCTTAAGTTCGGAGGCGAATTCCGGTACCTGCAAATCAACGAGCGGAATGTCGCATCGCCCAACGGCACCTTCAACTTCGACGGAAGTGTGACCGGGGTCGATGCCGCTGATTACGAGCTTGGCGCAGTGTCCGCAGTCGGCTCTGCGTTTCAGCAGTACAGCATGCAGTTCCTGGATTCGCGCACGCGCTATGGCGGCGCGTATGCGCAGGACTCCTGGAAGGTAAGACCGAACTTAACCCTAAACCTGGGCTTGCGCTGGGAAGTCAGCATGCCCTGGTATGACACGCAAGGCAAGATTGAGACCATCGTTCCCGGTCAGCAATCCACACAATTCCCCACTGCTCCCCTGGGCTGGGTGGTGCCTGGAGATGCCGGTATCCCGTCCACTCTGGCTCCGACGCATTACAACAACTGGGCTCCACGCCTGGGCCTCGCCTACTCGCCAGACTTCAACGACGGCATTCTGCGAAAGGTCTTCGGAGGTGCTGGAAAAACCAGCATTCGCGCGGCTTACGGCATCTATTACACGTCCATCGAGGATCTGAACCTGTTCTACGAAGTTGGCGACCCGCCATTCGGCAATAACTGGCAAAGCCCCAATGGCGTCTTGTTCGAAGAACCTTACCGCACTCGTACCGACGGAGCCTCGCAAGGACAGAAATTCCCGTTCATTTTTCCGACTCCAGGCAGCCCGGCGAACGCGACTCTGAATTTCTCCCAATATGAGCCGATCTCTTATGCACCGGGCTACGACATTCACAATCGGATGCCGTACGCCGAGCATTACAATTTCTCGATCCAGCGCGAGCTATCTAAGTCCACGGTTCTGACGCTCGCCTATGTTGCGACGCAGGGCCATAAGCTGATCTCGCAGACCGATGCCAACCCGGGGAATACGGCCTTTTGCCTGCAGCTTAACGCCGAGGGCGCCGTCGACCTGAATACGGGCCTTTCGAACCCAGCCTGCGGCCCAGGCGGAGAACAGGATGTCTATCAATTGCGGAATGGCACCAAGGTAAATGGGACCAGGACTGCCCTTGGACCCGCATTTGGCGCCAACAATACCTACACGCGCAACAGTTCGAACTCGAACTACAACTCCTTCCAAGCGTCGGTGGAGCGCAAAGCTGCGGACATGACGTTTCTGGCCGCGTACACGTTTGGCAAGGCGCTCGATGATGCCTCGACTTTCGGCGACCTGATGAATTTCACTAATTACAGGCTGAGCCGATCACTATCGTCTTTCGACGTCACCAACAACTTTGTTGCCAGCTATAACTGGGCTTTGCCGTTCGACCGGACCTTCGGTAACCTGCCAAAGCGCCTGACACAGGGTTGGAACATATCGGGAATCACGCGCTTCTCGTCGGGCTTCCCGATCCACATCCGCCAAAGCCGCGGGGATTTGTCGCTCACCGGCAGTAGCTCGACTGACGAGCCCAATGTGGTGGGTCCGGTGGTCATCCAAAATCCGCATCTTGCCGGACCGAACGGCGCCAATACCTACTTTCTGCCGAGCGCCTTCACCTCCGACGTCCTAGGATATTTTGGAGACGCCAACCGCCAATTTTTCCATGGGCCCGGAATCATCAACACCGATTTTGGAATGTCCAAGAGAATCCCGATTACGGAGTCCATTGCGGTTGAACTCCGCGGGGAATTCTTTAACATCTTTAATCACACGAATTTCAACAATCCTAGTGGCAACTTCAGCAGCAGTTTGTTTGGGGTAGTCACTGGCGCAGGAGCCCCGCGCATCGGGCAAGTAAGTGCGAAGTTTTATTGGTAATGTGCCGAGCCATTAGTTTGTTAACTTATAGCGCCAGGTGAATCACGAGAGGCGGCTGGATGTACAATCGTTAGCCACGAGCGGAAGAGGTTTCAAAGGGGGAGGTTCCGATGCTTAGTAACGCGAGATATTGCGGGCGGCTGTTAGCTACGTTCGCTTCGTTGCTGGTTGTCACTACTTCGCTGGCGTTCGGCCAAGCCAGCTTTGAAGCGCAAGTTCGCGGTGCGGTGCGTGATTCCAGCGGCAGCGTGATTGTCGGCGCGCACGTAACTATCACCGACGTCGACACCAACATTTCCAACGCCACCTCCACGGATGAACGCGGTTACTACATCTTCAATGGATTGCATCCGGCGACTTACACGATCAAGGCCGATGCATCTGGCTTCCGGTCGGAGGAGGCTAAGAACGTCGTTGTGGGAGTCAGCCAGCACACGAGTGTGGATTTTGCCCTTCAAGTGGCGGGGATGGAAACCTCGGTGACCATTATGGAAACGGCTCCTACACTGGAGACGGGCGATGCGGCCATCGGCACCACGATCACTGGCCAGTATACGCGGGACATGCCACTTTATGGCCGCAGTTACTTCGGCCTGGTGTTCCTGTCCGGCGGTGTCACCGAAGCCGCCGGCGGTGGTATCCGGGACAACTACCCCTCCGGGACCAACTTCGTTTCCAACGGCCAGCGGAACGCATCGGCTGAGATACGCTTCGACGGTGCTCCTCTGACCGCGCCGGAGCAGGGCGAAGGCGGCAATACCAACGTCTATTACACGCCTTCGGTGGAAGTGATCCAGGAATTCAAGGTCCAGAACAACAGCTTCTCGGCCGAATACGGCAACAACGGCGGTACCGTCGTCAACATCACGATGAAGCAGGGCGGCAACCAGTTCCACGGCAGCGGCTGGTATTTCGCGCAGCGTGACGCTTTTGACGCCAACGATTTTTTCAGCAACGCCGCCGGCCTACCGATACCGCCGCTCGTTCACGACCAGGAAGGCGGGATGATCAGCGGCCCCATCAAGAAGAACAAGGCTTTCTTTTTGTTTGATTTTGAAAAATTGCGAGATATCAGATCCGGTCAAACTGTGGCCACCTTCCCGACCGACCTACAACGGCAAGGGAACTTCTCGCAGACCAAAACTTTCGACAATAACGGGAATCTGGCGCCGGTGGTCATCTTTAACCCGTTCTCGATCAACGCAAACGGGATCCGCCAACCGTTTCCCAACAACATTATTCCGCCGAACATGCTCGACACGGTCGCCAAGAACATGCTGCAATACTTCCCGGAACCCAACACAACCGGAGATGCGGGAACGAATTACAACAACTTCATCGAGAACGTCCCCGGCCCGTCGCACCAGTATCAACTCGACGGCAGGGTGGACTATCAAATCAATGACAACAACCGTTTGGGTGCACGGTACAGCAAGTTACACAGTACCAGCCCTTCCCTACCCAGATTTATCGACGATGGGTCCACCTCTTTCCAGGAATCCGACAACGCGGTGGTCGACTATAACTGGACGATCAGCCCCACGATTCTGTATACCGGCCGCATCAGTGTGGATTTTGTCAATTCGCCGGTCAAGACGCAGTATCCGAATTTGACGTCGGTTGGTTTTCCCAGCTACCTCGAAAATAACGGCTTGACGCGAATGCCGGGCATTGCGTTTGGCAACGCCTACCAAGGTATCTTCGGCGCTTGCTGCAACGATACGAACTTCACACATACCTTGATCACCTATTCGTCGGCTGTCTCCTGGGTGAAGGGGGAGCATTCCTTCAAATTCGGTGGCGAGCAGCGCCAGTTCTTCAATAATTTCTGGCAACCATCGTTTCCCACGGGACAGTTCACTTTCGACCAGAATGCGACGAATCAAACGCCGAACAACGGTGACCCGACGCAAGGGGATTCCTTTGCCAGTTTTCTGCTGGGGTACGGGAGTAACGGTAATCTGCAGGAGATTCCCCCGGTCGCTGACAAATCCAAAGAAACCGGCTTCTATGTTCAGGATGATTGGAAGGTTAACTCCAAGCTGACCGTGAACCTCGGGTTGCGGTATGAATGGAGCACGCCTTACAGCGAGCGCTACAACCGTTCGACATTCGCGGACTTCACCGACAGCAGCGGAATAACGGTTCCCGGACTGGGTACCTTGAAAGGCATCACGCTGTTTCCAACCGCAGGGAAGCGCAATATTCCGGTGGACCGGAACAACTTTGCGCCGCGGGTGGGCTTTGCCTATAGCTGGGACTCGAAGACCGTGATCCGCGCCGGCGCCGGCATTTATTACGGAGGAAACATTGCCACCAACTACCAATACCCCGGCCCCGCCTTCTCATCAACTGTCAACGCTTACTTCTATAACAATAATTACCAGAGCCAGTTTGGGACCCTGGACAATCCCTTCCCCGTGGGAATAGCGCCTCCCCAGGGAAATAAGTACGGGAAGTTGGCCCAGTGGGGACTCGATAACAGCGGCGACCTGGATTATGAGACGGACAACAACGCGGATATCTACCAGTGGAGCGTGGGTGTCCAGCGGCTGCTGCCGAGCGATATCGTGATCGGCGTCGATTATTCGGCGAGCCGAAGCACCCACCTGCCATGGGGTGGTTTTAGAAATCTGAACTTCATTCCCACCAGCGTGGAACAGAAATACACCAGCGATCAGTTGAATGCGTATGTGGCCAACCCGTTCCAGCCATTGTTTGCCGGGCCGAATGCCATCTTCAACGAACCGTCTTCGCGGTACAACCAGTCACAGATTCCGCTCAGCAACCTGTTGAGCGCTTATCCGCAATTTGACGGCGGTTTTCAAGGCTTGCCGATCCTGGTGGCGATGTCCCGCTACGATTCCATGCAGCTTCGATTCGAGAAGCGAAGCGGCAAGTATTTCACCGTCCAGGGCAGCTATACGCTCTCCCGAAATACCGACGACAGTTCCGCGGGCGCGAACGCTTGGAACGGATACATAAACACTAGCGGGGTGCAAGACCCGGACAATCTGTCTCGAGAGTACGGACTCAGCGCCAATAACGCTACGCATCGCCTGGCGGCGGCGTTCACGGGCAATATACCGATTGGCCGAGGCCTCCTCCTGGGCAACAATATGAACAGGGTCGTGGACGCGGTGATCGGCGGCTGGTCGGCTTCGACGAATATGACACTACAAAGCGGGCAACCAGTCACTATCCAGATGGCGCTCGCTCGTCTTGCCAATGGCCAGCAGCGGCCTAATGTTACTTGTTCTAACCCAGGCACGGGAATCAACTATCACGATGCCGCGGCCGCCCTTCTTAACGGCAACTCCAGCGGTGTCCAGGTGTTCAACCCTAGCTGCTTTGCCGATCCCGGCGACCAGCAGCTCGGCAACGCACCCCGGTACTTTACGAATTTGAACTCGCCGGGAATCGAGATTGTGGATATCGGACTGAGGAAGGAGTTCCACATTCGGGAGACGATGAAGTTGCAGATCCGGATGGAGGCCTTCAATGCTTTCAACCGTACTCGGTTCGATCGGGCCCAGTTCGGCTTCGGGAGTGGCAGCTTTGGTCAGGTGAACGGCCTGGGTCCAGGGTATAGTCCCCGCCAGCTGCAGATCGTAGCGCGTTTCGAATTCTAATAACGCGCCTCTAAGAAGATGCAAACGGAAGCTTCGCATATTTCGAGCCGGCGTAGTTTCCTCGCGACATTAGCCGGGGCGGCGACGGCTGCATTCGCTGGCCCCTCGTCTGAAAAGCCGCTCCGCGGCATCTTCATCATCGCCGCCACTCCTTACAACAAGTCAAAGGCCATTGATTACGAAGACCTGGCGCACGAAATCGAGTGGCTGAATCGCTGCGGAGCGCACGGCATCGTATGGCCGCAGATGGCCAGTGAGTACAATCGGCTGACTGTAGAGGAACGTTTGCGCGGCTTCGAGGTCATCGCCGATGCCGCAAAAGGCAAACGATCGGCGGTTGTATTCGGCGTGCAAGGTCCCGACACCAATGCCGCTCTGAATTACTTGCGGCACGCCGAGAAGCTGTCGCCTGATGCGTTGATCGCCATCCCGCCCGAGAAGGCCAGCTCGCTCGAGGACTATCGCGCCTACTATGGCGCTCTGGCGCGCGCTACGGAAAGGCCGATCTTCATCCAGGACACCGGCCCGCACCATCCGATACCCATGCCAGCGTCGTTTCTGCTGGAGTTAGCCAGCGCTTATCCCAATCTTGGCTATGTGAAAGAGGAATTGAGTCCCGTCCTGGAACGAATGCGAGAGTTGCAGGGCAGGCGGCCTCCGATGAAGCGGGTGTTCAGCGGCGACGGCGGGAGAGGCATGCTGGCCGAGATGAACCAGGGGTCCGACGGAACGATGCCCGCCGCGGGATTCACGGATGTCTACGTGCAAATCTGGGATGCCTGGCAAGCCGGCGATCACAAGAAAGTTCGAGACATCTTCATACATCTGCTGCCTCTGATCAATTTGGCAGAGCTCGTGGACGAGGGCTATCAACCGGTGATGCACCGCCGCGGCGTATTCAAAACAGCCGTGTCGCGTCTCCCCCATGCCGCACCGTCGCCGGAAGTGCAAGCGGAGATCGATGCCGCTTACGAAGACGTGAAACCTTACTTGCGCGTCTGAAGACTGCGCACACATTGGATGACTCATGGAGAGACTTACATCAACTGACCGGCGTGTGTTCCTGAAGTGGATGGGCGCGCTCCCCTTGCTAGGGTACATATCCACACAGGGACTTATCGAAAAAGCCTTCGGGGCGGTGAAACGAAATCGCTCCAAC
Source organism: Bryobacteraceae bacterium (assembly GCA_035297145.1). Taxonomy (GTDB): domain Bacteria; phylum Acidobacteriota; class Terriglobia; order Bryobacterales; family Bryobacteraceae; genus QHXW01. The sequence goes on along the minus strand of DATGZN010000063.1, from coordinate 13,723 downwards.
AATATATATACGCGGATCGGGGTGAAACCGGTGATCAATGCCCGCGGACCCTGGACGTATATCAGCGGCACTCTGGAACTGCCGGAAGTGAAGGCAGCCAAGCAGCAAGCGGCGGATTACTTCGTCAACATTTGGGAACTGCATCGGGCTGTGGGTAAGCGGCTGGCCGAGATTTCGGGCGCCGAAGCGGGACTGGTCACTTCGGGCGCGGCGGGCGCTATGGCGGTGGCAACCGCGGCCTGCATCGCAGGCACTGACCCGGCCAAGATCTGGCAGCTTCCCGACACCGCCGGTCTGAAGAACGAAGTCGTGATGCTCGGTGGACGGAGTCTATTCGACAGCGCGATCCGCGGCGCCGGTGGGAAGCTGGTGCTCGCGCACACGCATGACGAGCTGCAGGCCGCCATTGGCGAAAAGACGGTAATGGTTTACACCGACTCATACGGCGACCGGTTGGAAAAGGCGCTATCGATCACCAAAAAAGCGGGGGTGCCCATTTTGGTGGACTGGGCAGACCGCGTTCCGCCGATGGAGAACTTTTACCTGCCGGCCAAAATGGGAGTCGAGTTATGCACGTTCAGCGGCGGCAAGGGATTGTGCGGACCCCAGTGCAGCGGACTTCTGTTGGGCCGAAAGGACCTCATCGAAGCCGCACTCGCCAATTCTTCTCCTTGGGAAGGCGCGGTTTGCCGCCCCATGAAGGTCGGCAAGGAAGAGATCATGGGGCTCCTTGCGGCGGTCGAGGCCTGGAAAAAGATGGATGAGGCGGGCCTCAGCCGCGAATGGGGCAAACGGATGAGCCGCGTCGCGCAGGTGATCGAGACCGTACCCGGTGTGACCACCGAAATGCAAGCCGCTTATGCCGTGCCATCCCTTTTCGTGAAATGGGACGAAGCGGCCTTCAAGCTCACCGTGGCGGAGTGCACCAAGAAATTGCTGGATGGCGATCCGCGAATCGAAGTATCCAGCCGGCACAACCCGAGCGCCGTGCGCGGGGCGGTTGAAGGCGATCCTAAGCGGCCCCACGGTACGAGACCGGATCGCATCCAGCTCGTGGCGGCGACGCTGCAACCCGGCGAGGAGTTACTCGTCGCCCGGCGGCTGCGCGAAGTCCTCAACGAAGCTCGCAAATCCGCGTAACGGTCCAACCGCAGCGCAAATTACTCGTCTCTCGTCAGTGACATCTTGCGAAAGACGGTTTTATCCGCCAGCATCAACGTTCCGTCAATCCGATTGCCATTGATCTTAAGGAGCCAGACCTGCCGGGGCGAGCGCCACTCCAGCGTGTGCTGCGCCCTGTCATGCTGCCACTCGCCTGTGCCCATCGTAATGGCTTTGCCATCGATAATCTTGTCCGCTTGGATCGTTACGACATCCGGGCGGTCGGGTACTTCCTTGATGTAGTACACAACCTTCTCGTTGTGGCATGCTAAGGCGTCCGTCGCACAGAGGGACTCTCCGTGCCAGGTTCCCGCAACATCCGATCCTTCGGCAGCCATCACACAGCTGAGTGCCAGCGTCGACAACAAGTAAAGGGGGTAGAACGTCTTCATCCTCAGTTCGACGTATCGGCCGGCAGATCGTTAGATTGGCTCCTCTCCTAAAGAATATCTATAGAAACACTGGCTGTAGGTATGATATATTCTGATGTTCCTATATGGATATTCTGCAGGGAACCCTCGATCTCCTGATTCTCCGCGCCCTGGAACTCGCTCCCATGCACGGCATCGGCATCGCCGACCGGATTCATCAGGTGACGCACGGCACGTTTGTGGTCAAACCCGGATCTCTGTTTCCCGCCCTTCGCCGTCTGGAACAGAAAGGCTGGATCGACGGCAAATGGGCGCCCTCGGAAAACAATCGACGCGCCCGATACTACACCCTCAACCGCGCCGGCCGGGCGCAGCTTGACGAAGAGAAGCGCAACTGGCGCCGCATGACTTCCGCCATGAACTGGATGCTGGAGTCGGAAGGATAAGAACATGTTCCACCGCTTCCGCCATTTGTTCGCGTCTTTATTCCGGCGCCGCCAGTTGGAGGACGATCTGGATGAAGAGCTTCGCTCCAGCTTCGAGATGGTCGTCGATCGCTTCGTTGCGCAGGGCCTTCCACCCGAGGAAGCGCGGCGCCGTGCGCGCCTGGAATTCGGTGGCTTTGAGCAGGTCAAGGAAAACGTGCGCGACGGCCTGTTAGGAGCGTCCCTCGGAACATCGCTGCAGGACATTCGCTACGCCTGGCGCGGCCTGCGCCGGCGGCCGTCATTTGCACTCATCGCGGTGGTCACGCTCGCGCTGGGAATCGGTGTCAATACCGCGGTATTCAGCGTCTTTTACGCTGTTTTGCTGCACCCGCTTCCCTATGCTCACCCCGAGCAATTGGCGCTCATCCTCGCCAGCTTCCGCGATGCCGGCAACGCGCGCGCTCCCGTCTCTGCTACCATGCTCAGCGAAATCGCGCGGCGCAACCGTACGCTGGCCGGAGTGGCAGGCATGTGGGTGGGCACGGAGACGTTTCCCGGCGACACTCCCGAGCAAGTGAGGGTCGCGCAAGTGACACCCAATTACTTCGACGTGCTGGGTGTGCGCGCCGACAAGGGACGCACCTTCGTCAAAGAGGAGGAGGCCGGTGGACGCCCTGCCATCGTGCTCACCGACGGCTTCTTCCGCCGCCGGTTCGCCGCCAACACAGCCCTCATCGGTAAGGCCCTTGACACGCGACTCGCTTCTACTCTCGTCGGCGTTCTCCCCGCCGATTTCCAGCTCCACTTCGCTCCCGACACTCACGTGCCCGCCGATGTAGAAGCCTTCATCCCGTTCCCCTACGACATATACGAAGGCCCTCGCGATCTCTACTTCATCCGCGTGATCGGCCGCCTCAAGCCCGGCGTTTCCATTATTCAAGCCCAGCGCGATCTCGATCGCGTCGCCGCCGAGATCAGCGGAGCCTACACCGAGTACAACGCACAAAATCTGCGCTTCTCGGTGACCGGTATGCAGGACGATGCTGTTCGTGACCTTCGTCCCGCGCTCAACGCGCTTTTTGCAGGCGCTTCGTTCCTTCTGCTGATCTGCTGCGTCAACGTCACCAGCTTGCTGTTAGCTCGCGCCACCGACCGCCGCAAGGAGATCGCGCTCCGTCTGGCCATCGGCGCCTCGCGCGGCCGCATCGTGCGACAGTTGCTTGCTGAAGCGAGTGTGCTCTGCTTGATCGGCGGATCGTGTGGAATTGCTTTGGGCTGGGCCGGCTTTCGTGCGCTCCTGGCAATTCGTCCCGAGCGCCTCGCGCGCATCGGCGATGCCGGTCTCCACTGGCCCCTAATCGTATTCGCCGTTGCCGTGTCACTCGGCGCCGCCCTGTTATTCGGCTTGGCTCCGGCGCTCGATACCCTCCGCCTCGATCTCACGGAAAACTTGCGCACGGGCGGGCGCGGCTGGATCGGCGTACTGCATCGCCGCGCCGGGGCCGCCCTCGTGATTGGTGAGATCACCATCGGTTTCGTGCTCGTCACCGGGGCCGCGCTCGCCGCGCGCACTCTCTCCAAAATCGAACAGGTCAGCCCCGGATTCGAGCCGCGCCACCGCCTTACTTTTCAGATCGCGTTCGGCCAGACTCTCAGCCCCGACGTCCAGCTCCATTCCATCAGCGATTGGGAAGCCGAACTCGCCGCCCTGCCCGGTGTCGAGCGCGTCGGCGCTACCTCGCACCTTCCGCTTGGCGACTTTCCCAATTGGTACAGCCCCTATCACCCCGAAGGAATCGCCGCAAATGACGCCAAAACCCTGATCGCCGATCATCGCTGCGTGACCCCGGGCTACTTCGCGGCCATGGGCACGCGCTTGCTTGAAGGCCGCTACTTCGACGCCCAGGATCGCGCTGGTTCCCGTCCGGTCCTCATCGTCGACGATCTGCTTGCGCGTACCACCTGGCCGGGCCAATCCGCCATTGGAAAAAAGATCGAAACCGAGCACGTGGTGAATGGCGGATTCGTACCCGTCTCCAGCGTCGTAGTCGGCGTGGTCGAGCACGTCCGCAATCACTCGCTCACTCGCCAGGTGCGGCCCGAGATCTACATACCCTTCGAGCAGAGTCCGCGCAGCCCGTTGAGCTACGTGCTGCGCACGCGCGTCGCGCCGCTCTCGCTCGTGCCTGCGATCCGCGCGTTGCTGCACCGTCGCGACCCGGACCTCGCCCTGGCTAAAGTCCGGCCCATGACCGAATATGTGGCGCGCGAGATCGCTCCGGCCGGCTTCACCGCCGTGCTTGCCGCCATCTTCAGCGCCTTGGCGCTCGTGCTGGCCGCCGCCGGAATCTACGGCGTGCTCAATTACCAGGTGTCGCGCCGCCTGCCGGAAATGGGCATTCGCATGGCTTTGGGAGCAGGGGCGCGCGATGTCTTCCGCCTCGTCATGCGCCATGGTCTCACGCTCGCCGCAGCTGGTGCGCTATTGGGCACGGTTGCGACCATCATTGCCGCGCGCTGGCTCAGCGCATTGGTCTACGGCATCTCTCCACGCGACCCGCTCAGTTTCGCTTTCGCCCTCTTGTTACTTCCCGCGGTTGCCTTGATCGGGTGCTGGCGACCTGCCGCCCGCGCCGCCGCAGCCGACCCCGCTCAGACCATTCGCGCCGAATAGCGCACTCCTCATGACTACAGATTCGAAGACCCCCGCCAACGTCCAGGAGGTCGTCCCGTTTTTCGGCGTGTCCAGCATGGAAGAGTCCGTTCGCTTCTACGTGGATAAACTCGGCTTCACCATGAAGCACCAATGGGCGCCCGACGGAAAACTCCGCTGGTGCTGGCTGACACTAGGCGGCGCGTCGCTCATGCTGCAAGAGTTCTGGACGGAGGGCCATCACACCGGGCGCCCCGAAGGAAAACTCGGCCAGGGCTTTTCCCTTTGCTTCACTTGTCAGGATGCGATCGCCATCTATCGCCAAGTCACCTCGCTCGGCGTCGAAGCCTCCGAACCGCAAGTCGGCAACGCCATGTGGGTCACGTCTCTCATCGATCCCGACGGCTATCAACTGGCTTTCGAAAGTCTCACCGATGTCCCGGAAGAGACGAAGCTCTCAGAAGTGATAAACCTTCGCTCAGAATAGGGTCAGACTCAATTCGGGCTGGCTTCGAAATTCCGCCGAAGGCAATCGCCGCCAACCGATGGCTGGCCATTTCGGATTTTCGTTGTCTGTCACCGAATTTCCCCTCATAAGCTCTTCTCCTTTGACCGCTAACAACCAGGCCAGCTTCACCAACGGTGTTTTCTACTCTTGGACGCAAACAACTTGAGAGCCGCGCTTGAACAGTTTCTGCCGTTCAGATAATCTGAAGACATGGCAACGAAGACGGCCACAACCGAGGAGAGGATCGGACGCGTGGGGCAGTGCCGCCAAGTGGTCATTCCGCGCGATATCCTCGAAACGTTCAACCTGCGTGAGGGAGATTTCGTGGCTTTTCGCAAACAGGCCAACGGCGTGCTGATCAAGCCCAAACGGTTGGTCGATCCCGACGACGTTCTCAGTCCAAAAGAAAGCGCCCTCGTCCGGAAGGCCGAGCGGGAGATGCGCCAGGGCAAGTATGTGACTCTCGATGAACTGCGCCATGACCTGGACCGTCCACGTTCACGCCGAAGCCGCAAAACAGCTTAACGCGATCCCGCCCGATCGCCGCAAACGCATCGTCGATGACCTTGCCGTATTCGAAGAAGACCCTTCCGGGGCCTCGTAAAACCGCTCAAGGGCCCGGCTCACAAAGGCCACTATCGGAAGGTCTCCGGCTCAGCGGTATCTCGCTTTGGATTGTGAACGAAATCGCGGCTGTCGAGAACGAGGACGGAGCCAAAGATTACGCGTGAACCCTCCGGAGACACGAACGGCAGGGGCCGTGTAGTCAGCTTGGCTTCCCAGCCGTCGATCGAAGTTTCCCCAGAAGTCGAGCAGCTAGTGAAATCAAGGGTGCCGTGATGCCTGCTGACGTCTGATCCAATACCTTCCGATAATGGCGGACATCACGTTGATACGAAGCGATCTGCGGTGAAATATGACTTACCTGACTTCAAATTTCGCTTCCTGCGTGATGGTCTGATTCGATACGCTGTCTACCACTGAGTATTGATCCGTGTAAACGCCTTTCATCATGCCGGACGGAATGGTTATCTGGCTATGGACGTGCACCCGGTAGGTCGCCGGCCGGTAATAGGACGACTCGCTGAGGTCGACAAAACCCGGAGTGTCCAGAAGAACCTTGCCGTCCGGCCCAAGAACCTTGTGGTTCATGCTGGCGTTGGTGCGATCGTTCTGAAATTGCAGGCCAAATACGTTGCAGGTCATGTACACGGTGGCGCCGGTCTCGAACCCCGGATCAGTTTCCGGAGGACCATTTTCAGCGCGTGAAAGTTGCAAATCCCGGATTTCCGGGCCGTGCGGGACTGCGACGGCGGGGGCATCCACTTGAAAGGCCGGTGTCATTTCGAGATTCGCATTGCTGACCTCGTCGGAGACTTTTGTGACGATCTTGTAAGCTCCCGGGGGAGCAAAGGACGGTACGGTCAACCCCAGGGTTCCGTTCACGGGTGCACCCCGATCAAGAGGTTGGCTGAATCGGATGGTCCACGGTTCATGGAGCGGCACGCCGGCCGGATCGAGTGCGGTCAACAGGAAATGCAGATGCGGAACTCCCCCCGCGTCTCTGGCAAATCCCGCGACGTCGTATTTGATAAACACGTTATCGCCGGGCTTATAGAGTGCCGCGGCGCGAGCTGGTCCGCCCTTACCCTCGGTAAAGGCGAAATTCCCCACTGTGAGGCGGCCTGTCGCCGTCATCGGGATCGTGGAGGGAAGTGCGACAAACTCCCCAGTTACCATTTCCGGAGCAGTCCGGTGAATCAGATAAGCGCAAGTCAGGCCGCCCGCGATCATCGCGAACCACACAATGACCAGGCCGATGCGCAACGCCTTCGGGGTGTTCCTCTCCACTACGATCGTGCCCGCCACATGGTCACCCAAGCGCTGCCGGGCTTTCGAGAAGATCGCGATGAGAAACCCAACCAGATAAACGCCAACGGCATCGACGATCCTGAGGAGGTTGCGAATCAGTGACCCCTTCATATTGCAGCGAGCGCCGGTTTTCTCTCGCACCTGGATCCCGGTGATGCCTTTGCCCAATGTGGCGCCGAAAAGTCCTTCCGCCAGCCAGTAGTACAGAAATCCGGCAATGCACGTGATGCCGATTGTGATTAGCGCTGGCATGCCATTGAGAGAGAAACCGCTATCCGTGGCTCCGCCTAATCGGGCCGCGATCGCCATCCCGGCCACCGCAAATATGATCCCGACGACGATCATGTCGAGAATCGCCGCGACCAGTCGTTCGCCCATTCCTGCCAGTCGAAAGCCACCGATCAGAGAAGCCGGGCTCCCCACATCCTGGAGTGGTGCCGCAGGCGGGGGTGGCGGAGCGAACGCAGGGGCCGGCGCCGCAGCCTGAAAGGAGGCCGTCGCTTGGATCGGAACAGCAGCCTGCCCCGAAGGCGCCGCCTGCATGGGAGTCGCCGGGAATGGGGTTGCAGATTGAACCGGGGTGGCTTCAGCCGGCGAGGCTGGGGCGGTGGGCTTGCCGCAGTTCCCACAGAAGCGCACGCCTTCGGCGACCGGGCTGCCGCATGAACCGCAGAACATATCCATGCCTCCCTAACCGTTTCCAAGGATGACTCTCAAGGTTCCGGTTAGGACGCAGTATACACCTGTTTCTTCCGACTGGGGCTCAGGACGGATCGGAGAGTTGGAACCTGGACGGATTCTGCGCGGCGACCTCAGGACGCGGTGGCTTGAACCGTGGGGCGCGCCGTCATATGATGCTTCCGCATACCAAAAGCCAGGAGCCTACGAAAATGACGCGTGGTCACGCCGCACTGTGGATTGCCGCATTTACCGTTCTGACCCAGCCTAGCTGCAAGAAAGCCCCGCCCCCGGACAGCCTGTGCACTTACGAACCGCTTCCAGCCACCGCAGAGGTTCCCTCCGGTCAAGGCGCCGTACAGGTGCTTGCATCGACCGACGCCTACTTCTACGCATTCGACGGCACTGGGAAGCAGATCGGAAGCCACGCCGTCAATGGGCTTCTGCCGGTGAAGCCCGGCGATTATCAATTGAAGTTGAACAATTCGGCGCACCCGGTTGTAGCGCAGGAGAAGACGCTCACTAAATGCTCGACTGGCGCCGTCCTGACGAGCGCCAAAACGGATGAGTACTACTACATATTCGACAATGCCGGTACACAACTGGCCTCCGCACACCTGGGCAGCGCGCTCTCGCTGTTTCCCGCAAGTTACCGTGTGCGATTGAACAACTCCGAAATTACGGCGAATGTACAGGCCGGTTCGACAACAGAGCTGAAGCCAGGAACGGTCAATGTGGAGGCTGGCACCGACGAGTACTTCTACGTTTTCGACACCGGATCAAAACAGCTCGCCAGCAGTCATTTGAGCAAAGCGCTAGGCCTTTTTGCGGGTAGCTACACCGTGAAGGTCAATAACAGTCAGGCCAAGGTCGAGGTGCGCGCGGGTGAGGGTTCGAGCGTTCCGGTGGGCACACTCGTAACCCAGGGCACAACCGACGAGTATTACTACGTGTTCGACACCGGCGGTACACAGCTTGCATCCGCGCACCTCGCGCGCTCCATGGCATTCTTTCCCGGCAGCTACAACGTCAAGGTAAACAACTCGATCACCCCAGCAACCGTGACTCCCGCAACGCCCACCGAAGTGAAAGCAGGCGCGGTGGTGGTGCAGGGGACGACGGACGAGTATTACTACATCTTCGATACCGCGGGAACACAACTGGCCTCCGCGCATCTGGGACGGCCTGTATCGCTCGTGCCGGGCGAGTATCGGGCAAAGGTGAACAACGTACCCATTGAGGTGCGCACGGAACCGGCCCGCACGAACGAATACCAAGCCGGTACCTTGACCGTAAAATCCACCGGCTCGGAGTATTACTACGTGTTCGATCTCGCTGGCACGCAACTTGCCTCCAAGCAGCTCAACCAGCCGGTTTCACTGCCCGGTGGCAAATATTCGGTCAAGGTGGGGAACAACGCGCGGCCGGTAGCCGTAGCAGCGGGACAGGCGGTGGTCCTGAACTGGTGAACGCACGACCGGATGTTCGTGGAAGTGAGGGCGAAGAACTAGGTGCTTCCAAAGCAACAGGGCATGGCAAGCCCGGTTTGGCCCGCCATGCCCTCAAGATTCGCACGTATCCGGATTTTGAAATCCTTACTGGACAAATTCGAACTTACCGATCACCACTTCTACCGGCGCATCGCTGGCCGGTGGAACCCCTTTGTACAGCCAAAGATTGAACCGTACGGTCTCGGCGCCCGGTACCGGCACGCCGCTGGTGAAGGTGTGCTGCATGATCGTCGGGCCCGGATTGCTCGCTTGTGGATCGTAGAATCCAGGTATGCTCAGGAAGGTCGCGGTCCCATTCTCCCAGCGGAAACTATGCGTGCTCTGGGGGAGATTCTGCGGCATGTCAAACCGCACCACGTTCTGCGCGATCCTGCCCGGCTGCACCACGTATTGGGAGTCCATGCTGAACGGCTTCGCCCAGCGTGAGAACTCGATGTCCAACTCGCGGTGATTATCGGCTGGATTGTTGTCGTACGTGTAAATCCCGAAAACCACGTTCGGATCTAAATCGTCAACCGGACTATTGAGGTAGAAACGATAGGTGCCATATCCGAGCGACTGGGTCAGCAGCACCTCGGCGCAGTGCCATCCATCGGCTTCAAGGGTCATTCTTAGGTGCAACCGGCCCTGATCGTCCACCCATACGTTGTTGGTGCCGTCGGAGAAGTAGTTTGGCCCTGGTCCAACCTTCCCGCGGCTCGATTCCACAACCCAGGTATACCCTGAGAATTCGATGCTCCGTAATCCGGACACGTGGATCTGTCGTACTCTCTGGTTCTGATAGTCAGCGACGTAAAGTGCCCCGCGGGTATCAAGCGCCAAGCCCATCGGCTGGTTCAATTCCGCGGAAGTCGCCGGCCCGCCGTCACCACTGAACCCGCCGAGAAGAACGGCGTTGCTGGTTGATCCGGCGATTGTCCTGATTACTCCGTTCGCTGCCACCTTCCGAATCCTCTGATTGTTTGTATCGGCGATGTAGAGGGCTCCGTTGAAGTCCAAAGCCACGCCGCCCGGCGCCCAAAGTTGCGCCGATGTCGCAGGCCCGCCGTCGCCGCTGAAACCCGACGAGTCCACTATGCCCGCAACCGTGTGAATCATTCCATCCGTCGTGATCTTGCGCACAACATGATCCAATGGCTCGGTGACGTACACATTTCCGGCGCCATCGACGGCTACGCTGCTGGGAGCTGGAACGCCGGCATCGGTCGCCGGACCTTCGTCTCCAGTCGAATTGATGTCTCCATTTCCCGCGATGGTGGTGATGGTCCCGTCCGGAGTCACCTTGCGGATGCGTTGGTTATTGGAATCGGCGATGTAGACGTTGCCGTTGCCATCCACTGCCAGGCCGCTGGGCAGGAACAGCGATGCGGAACTCGCCGGTCCACCGTCTCCGTCGAATCCAGGCGATCCGGAGCCCGCGAAATGGTGGACGATGCCGTCGGCGGTCACCTTGCGAACGTTGTGATTTGCCGTATCGGCGATATAGACGTTTCCCGCCCGGTCTACCGCAACCCCGCTCGGCGCTACGAATTGAGCCGCGGCAGCCGGACCTTCGTCGCCCGAGTCGCCGGGATTCACGCTGCCGGCGAATGGCTGAAGGGCGCCGCCTCGCGGCAACATCTGCACGCGGTTGTTATCCGGCTCGGCAATGTACAAGTTGCCGTCCAGGTCTACAGCGACCGCCTGCGGGCTCAGCACCGACGGGTCGCCGTTGCCCGCCAGCGTTTGGATGATTCCTGACGGATTGTTTTGCCCCTCCACCGCCAGGGTGCTGCTCAGAAGCAACGCGCCAAAGAATAGTCTTCCTCGATTCATAAATCCCTCTTTCGGTCTCAAGTGACCGGTGATTTGCCTACACCACCAGAGGCGGGAACCAGAGTAGGATTTACTAACGGAGAGGCAGAAAAAATGTGCTCGCCAGGGGCCATGTTACAATCCTGCAAACGGAGGCCCCGTTTTGAGCTCGGTCCCAACAACGGAAATTACCGGGCTGCTTCAGGCATGGAGCGGCGGCGATACCGACGCTCTGGAGCGCATCGTGGTTTTGGTCTACCCCGAGTTGCGCAAGATCGCCAAGCGCTGCCTGGCGAGCGAGCGTACCGGCCACACCCTACAAGCGACGGCCCTGGTAAACGAGGCCTACCTCCGGCTCATCGATATACAAAGGATGCAGTGGCATGACCGCGCTCATTTCTTTGCGGTGGGCGCCAGGCTCATGCGCCGCATCCTGGTCGATTACGCGCGGTCCAGGGGTTTCGCTAAACGCGGGGGCGGCGCGCGGCGCGTGGACCTGAATGAAGCGCTGATTGTTTCCTCTGAAATGGATCCCGCGCTGGTGCGCATGGACGACGCTTTGACCCAACTCGCCGCCTTCGACCCACGCAAGGCTAAAATCGTTGAGATGAGGTATTTCGGAGGCCTGAATGCCGACGATATTGCCTCCGTTCTGGGAGTTTCGCCCCAAACTGTAAATCGGGATTGGAGCCTCGCTAAGGCTTGGCTGGCCCGGGAAATGAGCATCGAAGAACGGAGCGAGACGCCGGCGCGTCCCAGCAACCGGACTTAAGTCGCCATGGACCCCGGCCGTTGGCGCCAAGTCGAGCAACTGTACCACGCTGCGTTGGAAAAGGAGCCCGGCGAGCGAGCATCGTTCCTGGAGCAGTCCTGTGCCGGCGATCCCTCCCTTCACAAGGAAATTGAATCGCTGCTGGCTTTCGCCGATGGCGCCGACAGTTGCTTAAAGGCAGCGGTTCAGGAGGTGGCGTCGCAGGCCTCGGGCGTGAACACCGCCTCGCCGCCTCGGCCCGGCATTGTCCCAGTTCCCCCGCGGCAACTCGGACGGTACCAGCTTCTGGAGCAAATCGGCAAAGGGGGAATGGGGGTGGTTTATCGCGCCACGGATCCGGCCATCGGCCGCACGGTCGCGATCAAAACCATAGTCCTCGATGATACGGTCGCGGAGACGTCCGAGTTGCGTGCCCGCCTGCTGCGCGAATCGCAAGCCGCAGGACGGTTGTCGCACCCCAATATCGTTGCCGTCCACGATGTGAGTGAACAGGACAATACGGCCTACATCGTGATGGAATATGTGGCTGGCCGCTCACTCCTTCAGGCCATTGCCGACGAGAAATCGCTCCGCTCGACGGGCGAAGTGCTGCGCATCGTGCAGCAATGCGCGGATGCCCTGGACTACGCGCACGGTCGCGGCGTGGTTCACCGCGACATCAAGCCGGCCAACATCATGTTGCAGCCGGATGGCACGGTGAAGATCGCCGATTTCGGCATCGCCAAGGTCGCTCAATTCTCACCGCTCACGCAGAGCACCACCACCATCGGCTCGCCACACTACATGGCGCCCGAACAATGGAAGGGTGAGATGGTGACAGGCCAGACCGATCAGTACGCGCTGGCAGCCGTCGCCTATGTCATGCTGACCGGGCGAAAGCCGTTTGAGGGCGATACCATGGCCTCTCTGGCGGCCCAGACGCTGTATCAGGAACCACCGGCTGCAACCACTTACAATTCCCTGCTGAATCCGGCGGTCGACGGCGTGTTGCACAAAGCTCTCTCCAAAACCGCCGGCGCGCGCTATCAGACTTGTAGCGAGTTTGCCGGCGCTCTTCGCAAGGCTTGGGAGCATCCATCGGCTGCGTCTTTTGAGGCGCTTCGTAAGTCCAACTGGCCGGCCGTGGCTCTGGTGACCACGTTGGCGTCGGCACTCGCCGCCGGTGCCTGGCTCTATCACCAGCGCAATAGCGCCACCCAGGTCAAGACGCAGTTGGAGGCGCTGAAAAACGAGCGTCCGCCAGCCAACAATCCAGTGTCTGCAGTGCCGCAATCAAAGCCCTCCGTGAAGAGCAAAGTGAAGGTTGCGCCTCCGGCCGATTCGCCTCGTGGCGGCGACCCGTATACTCGCGCCGGCGCTCTGCTGAAGCGCGGTGCCTATGCCGATGCGGTGCCGTACTTTACCAAGGCTATCGCTTCGAATCCCGACTATCGCGCGTATTTTGGTCGCGCCGGTGCGTATCAGCGTATGGAGCAGCCGGAAAAGGCCATTGCAGACTATTCGCAAGCCATCCGCCTCAACCCGGATAGCGCCATGGCCTACCACGACCGTGCGGTGTGTGAGGCGCGTCTGAATCGGAACGACAGCGCTTTCGCCGACTACAACCGCGCTTTGGAACTGGCACCCGACAACCCGCGCACCTGGAACGGACGAGGAGTGATTTATCTTCGTCGCAAGGAATACGAAAAGGCCATCCCCGACTTCAATGAAGCTATTCGCCTTCAGCCGCAATTCGTGCAAGCGTACGAAAACCGGGCTGCCGCAAAAAAAGCTTTGGGAGACATGGCCGGCGCCACCGCCGATCTGAACCAGGCAATGGCCCTTAAGCAGAAATTTGTGCCGCGGAGGAAATCGGGATAGCTTGATGTAATGTATTGGAGTCGCGTGCCGGAGAAAAGCGATACTGCAGACCTGCACCTGGGCGCAGAACAAGGAACCAGTCAACATCTAGCCATGACCCACTTCATACTGCTTG
>DATGZN010000062.1:0-38584 GCA_035297145.1 Bryobacteraceae bacterium | reverse complement strand
ACGTTACAGGGTATTGAGGCGGTCAACATGATTCGGAAGGGCAGAGTCAGGTGGGTAGCAAAGGAAGATCCGGCCGGCCAGGCGCGGTACGTGGGCATGCTGTTCGGAATCGCTGCCTGAAAACGGAACCGATCTTGAGGCAAACCGAAGGCCCGTCTTCTTCTTTGAGTTTTCGCAACACAACCGGCCGGACGTGTCCGGCCCCTACACTGCGCACATGTAGGGGCGAGGCAAGCCTCGCCTGAACTCGGCGCTAAAATTCGTAATTCAGCAGCAGCCGCACCTGGCGCGGTTCCTGGATGGCCGTCGGCAAGCGCAGGTTGAACGAAGGGCCGCTGATGTCGTTCTCCTGAATCTTACGTCCGGCGTTAATCACGTTAAAAATGTCGGCCGCTGCCTGGATCTTGCCGTGGGGCAGCCGGAACGCGCGGAGAATCCGCAGATTCCAGTCTGCCGCGTACTGGGCACGGTTATCGCCAACCGGCAACAGGAACGGACCTTGAGCGAGCCCGGCAATTAGCAGCTGGCGCCTGAATAGGAGCCCGTCCATATAGGTGAAGGTGCTTCCGACTTCGATCCCGCCCCATGCCGAGGGCGCCTGGTAACTCGCCTGCATTTTGCCCACGTAGGCACGGTCGGTGAAGCTCCGATCGGGCGCGTACACGGTGGTATTTGGATCCATGTACTGCGCTCCCACCACACCCGGGTCGTTCTCGAAAACGGCGTTGCCGGGATTCGTGGGACCGTAGGTTCGCTCTGCTGCGAAGGACATGTTGACCACGAGGCTGCGCCACTGGCTGCCCACTTCCGCCACAAAACCCGTGCTCTCTGTCCGCAGGTCCTGAGGATTTGTAAGCAGATAATGATCCTGGCCCAGCGTGGCCGGGTTCTGATCATAGACGACGAGCGGCCGGTCATCGAACGTGCCGATGATGCCGTCGGGGCCGGTGTCCACAATCGTGACGGGCGTGTACGCCGAGGCAGGAACGCCTGTGTCGATCGCGGCGATGCGCTGCTTGTCGTCCCGGCGGAAAAGGTGGATGCCGGCGAACGTCCGGGGCGCGAGTGTGACTTCGGCGCCGAGGTTGAATTCGTCCGCGTACGGACGGCGCAGCGATGGCGAAATGGAGGAGTAAGCTCCGCCAAACCGTGTCAGCGGCGCTCCCTCTTCGCCGGGCTTAAACTTGCCGTCGGAGTTGCGGTCGATCCATTGATATACATTTCCATTGAGGCTGTTCGGATTGCCGAAGTCTAGATATCTGCCGGCGAGCGGCGCATAAACGCGGAAATAGGCGCCCCGCAGAACCAGCCGCTCGATATGTGAAACCTGCCACGCAAATCCCGCGCGCGGCGACACGCTATTCCACGCGATCAGGTCCGGACGTGAGGCAGACAGTTGAGGATGCACGAATTGTCCATTGCCCTGCGCCGGGATCGAGCCGCGCGAGAAGTCACCCAAAACGCCGAGATCGAGCGACAGCCCCGCGGCCAGCCGCACATGGTCCGCGGCATAACTTTCGAACGATCGAATGATCGACCGGCTGTCATCCGGCGTATTGAATTCCACGACCTCGGCGGGTGCGCCGTTGACCGTGATCAGGTTGACGTTGTTTGGAATGGTGATCCGGTTCTGCGGAGCCGAGGTCTTCCACCCCGCTCCGACAAGGATCTGGTGCCGCGACCTCGGGGCTGCGAGTGCAACCGGCTGCCACGCACCCGCAATGCCCTGGCGGGAGCGGACGGCGCGGGTAAACATCGGCGGCCCGCCCGTGACTGCACCGGTCGCCAAATCGACCGTCGACTCCCCGAGAGGACCGGCTGGAGCGTCGGCGTCGATGTGCGCGGTCGAGTATCCGTAGCGCATCTGCAAGACGCCGAGCCTTCGATCCTCGGAAAAGCGATGCGTCCACCCGGCTTGCAGAAAATCAAAATGGCTGACACTCATCTGACCGTCGAATCCGCCGGGCAGGTCAAAAGGCGGCGACATGCGGCGGCCCACCAGCGCTTCGAGGCCCGTAGGTATGGCCCAATTGTTGACGTTGATGCGTGATCCGCTGTACAACGCATCGAACTGATCCCGTGCTCCGGCGCGAATGCGGCTGCGCACATCTCCCCAGAGCCACCGGCTGCGTTGATTATTTCCAGGCGATGCCAGAGGAACGGTTTGCAAGGACCATTGCGCGGCGCCCATCACGAACAGATCGGCCCATTTGCTTATTGGTCCCCCGGCTTCTATGGAGTCGCGCGTGAACCAGCGAAAACGATCCGCCTGCTGCACCATTCCCCGTTCGGCCGGCGGCGGCAGATTCGAAGAAGAGAGAAATCCCCCCGTGTCTGCGGTCGCGAGTGCTCCATGCCACGATGCGCCGGGTAGCGCCAGAAAGATGCCGACCTCAGTACCGTAGCCGGTCGAAGCCGTTTGTGCGAAATCGCTGCGTACCACCTCATCCACTGACTGGACATTGGGCACGATCACGGGACGTCCCGGCTGATAGGAATCGGTCGCGTCCATTCCTAACAGCTTGTACTGCGTGTCTGTCCAAGAGTACCCGCGCTGGGATTCAAGCCCCACGCGGTTGTCGCTCAGGCCGGTGAAATCGAGAGGCTCGGTCACGCTGGCCGGCTCCTCATTCAGCAGCAGGCCTTGCAGCATGGTTGATTCGGGAAAGCTGCGATCTCTCGCACCTCGAGACCAGACACCGGCCGACCGGCTTTGCACCTCTTCGTGCAGAACTCCCGAGGCGTCGATCACAAGATCCACACGCGTGGTCTGCAACGGCTGCACAACCACGCTAACACCGGACGCGCGCGCGCCGTTCCCGACAGCAAACAGATACTCTCCATACGGCAGCACCACCGCGAACTCGCCCTCAGCGTCGGTCTTAGTCACGGCTCCGAACTGAAGGCCACCGGTGATGATGATTTGCACACCGGACTGTGCGTGGCCATGCGGATCTCGGAGCGTGCCATCCACAACACCTGTAGTCAACTGCGCGTGCAAGAAGGAAGGGAAAACGGCAGCCAGGAGCAGAAAGGCCAACCGAGTGGGCCGGGACTCCCGGCGGAGCGGGGCCGGCATTCAGCCAGTATACGAGGAATCCGCTGCGCGCCGCATTTCATTTCGCCCTGCATCTGTTGCTATCATGACACCCAGATTCATGCCGACAGCCGCAAAAGCGTTACGCAAGAAGAGCGTTGCCCGTCCCAAGAACGCCGCCGAGCGAAAGGCTCGTATCAACGAAATCTTGCGCCGGCTCGACGAAATGTATCCCAACGTCACCTGCGCGCTGGTTCACCGCACGCCGTGGGAACTGCTAGTGGCGACTATTCTCTCCGCGCAATCCACCGACAAGACAGTCAACCAGGTCACACCCGGCCTGTTCGCGAAATATCCGACGATTCAGGATTTCGCCGCGCTGCGACCTGAAGCGCTCGCCCGGGACATCCACTCCACGGGCTTCTTCAACAACAAAGCCAAGTCCGTGGTGGGCGCGGCGAAGAAAATTCTGGCGAATTTCGGCGGCAACGTTCCGCGCACCATGGACGAAATGCTGACCATTCCCGGCGCCGCGCGCAAAACCGCCAACGTCGTACTCGGCACGGCCTATGGCATCGCATCGGGCATCGTGGTCGATACCCACGTGCAGCGCATTTCCCGGCGCCTCGACCTCACCAAGAACAGCGATCCCGTTAAGATCGAGCGCGACCTAGTGAAAATCATCCCGCAGGAGAAATGGATTTTGTTCTCCCACCAGATCATCCACCACGGCCGTGCGCTCTGCTATGCGCGCAAGCCTCGCTGCGCGGAATGCCGGCTCGAGTCCGTCTGCTACACGCGCGACAAAACCGTATGAAGGCTCAGCTCGTTTTGCTGGTGGCTGTCAGCGCCGCCGCGCAAACTTCCAACCCGCCGCAGGTACTGCGTATCATCCGCCAAACCATCAAGCCTGGTGCAGGGGCCGAGCACGAGAAAATCGGCGCCAATGTCGCACGTGGTGTGGCGCGCGCCAAGTATCCCGCGAACTTTCTCGCCCTCAGTTCCATTTCCGGCGTGCCAGAGATCTGGATCGTGGAATCGCACGATTCTTTCGCTTCGGTCGAGGCCGCCACGACGTTTGTCGAGAACACGCCGGCCGTCAAGTGGTGGCTCGGCCAGTACGAGGCGCAATCGGGAGCTTCCGTCACCGAAGTGCGCCGTATGCTGGCCATCTACCGGCCCGACCTCAGCTATCGCGGCGATCAATTCGCGCAAGACCTGCCGAAGATGCGCTACATGAGTGTGGTGTTGGTGCGTCTGCTCCCCGCTAGGGACAGTGACTTCGCCGAAGCCGTGCGCCTGGTGAAGGGAGCTTACGAGAAGAGTGGAAGCGATCAGCCGCTCATCATCTATCAGGTGATTTCTGGCGCGCCCGGTCCGTCTTATTTGTTTTTTGCGCCCATGTCCTCGCTCAAAACCATGGACGATGCGCCCGCGCGCGGCAAGGCCATGCGTGAAGCGCTGGGTGAAGACAATGCCGCCAAGGCGCTCAAGACTTCGGCTGAAGTCACCGCCGCCAGCGAGAGTTTTCTGTTTTCCTTGAATCCGAGGCTGAGTTACGTTTCGAAGGAATTCGCCGCCGTCGATCCCGACTTCTGGATTCCCAAACCGCCGCCCAAACCCGCAGCCGCTCCGGGAGTTGTACCAGGCGCCGCTCCGGCTTCTCCGCCTCCCGCGCAACCGTAGGTCACAGTTAGGCCAGGGCGCACACAACGAAATTCGGGGACTGGCTTCGAAATTCCAGCCAACGCAATCACGGAAACGCCTGCCGGTCCGATTCGGAATTTCGTTGCCTGTCCCCGAATTGCCCGGACCATCCCCGGTTTTTCCGCTGCCCTCAGCTCCTCATTCGCAGCAACAGGTACACACCCGCCAGAGCGAACAGCGTATCCGGCGCCCATGCCGCCACGGTCGGCGGTAACTGGTTCGCATTGCCGATCTGCTCGAATAGCTTTCCGATTCCCCAGTACGCCATGGCGATCCCGATGCTCACGCCGATTCCCGCCATCGCGCCGCGGTTGCCAACCAGAAACGCGAACGGGATCGAGATCATGGCCATGATGAGCGCAAATAGCGGTATGGAAAACTTGTCATAAAGCTGCACACGCAGCCTCACCGTATCGAATCCGCTCTGCTGCAAATCGCCGATGTACGCTTCCAGTTGCTGGAAATTCATCTGCATGCCCTGCTCCATCTTTTTCATGAAGTACTCGGGCGATTCGTCCAGCTCGGAAAATGTTTTGACCTGAAAACGCTCGAAGGCAACCTTGCCGCTTTCTCCTGCATCGGGCAGCCGGACTTGGCGCACCCACCCGTTTTGAAAGATCCACGTGTGCAGCGAAGGCTGCCACTCGGCGCGCTCCCCATAGATCTCTCTTTCAAGGTCGAACGTGTTCGGATCCAGCAGGTACACGTGAACCACGCCCATCATATTTGTCAGGCTGTATTTGTAGTACCAGATGCGCGAGCCCTTCCCGAAAATCCACGGGCGGTCGGGATGCAAGTACGTCTGCGACGCCTTGCCTTTAATTTCGTTGTGCAGAGCGTCCTGTTTGCGATTGGTTTCCGGCAAATAGAAGTGGTCGAACGCGAATAGCCCCACGCTGAATAAGCCGCTGATCGTCAACACCGGAACCGCCAGCCGGTGCAGGCTCACCCCGCAGGCCTTGAACGCGGTCACCTCGTTGTGCTTGGTCATCACGCCAAATGTCACCAGCACCGCTACCAGCACGCTGATCGGCAGCATCTTATAGATCAGCATGGGCGCCAGGAAAAACAGGTAAGTGAATACCTTTGACATGGGGATGTTGTTTCGAATGATGTCGCTCAGCAACTCGAAGAAGTTGTAAATCTCCGTCAACATCACGAAGCTCGCGAGCATCACCACGAAATAGAACACAAAACTTGTCAATACGTATGTGTCAACAATCTGAGGGAAAAGGGGCAGCCACGGTGAGCGGCCGAGACCGGCGGGACGTGCCTTCATGGAATCGAGCCGCGGGCGAAAGCGGCTGAAGCTGTTCGTAAACCAGCCACGCAGGGTTCCCAGCAGATCGCGATCGCCTGGCGCCTCCATGCGTGCCATCAGAATCAAGCCGGCAATCAGGAAGGCAGCGTTGGGCGCCCACACGGCCAATTCCACTGGTAGCGCGCGCTGCTTAGCCAACCCTACCAGTGCAAGGGACGCCATGTGATAACAGAAAAAGGCGAGGAATAACGCCGTGATGTAGCCGGCAGATTTTCCTCCCTTACGGGAGGAAACGCCCAGCGGAATGCCGACCAGTGCCAGCGTAAGGCAGGCCAGCGGATACGCGAGCCGCCGTTGGTGCAGTTCAATGCGCGCTTCAATCCAATCCGCCCCGGTCCGCGAGTAGCGTTTCAAGTCGCCGGTGTTCATCGCGCGGAAAGTGGGATGTGTCTCCGCGCTAGGTGACGCGTCCAGAGCCTGTTCGCCGCTCGTATATACGCTGTCGTTCGCCGCGCCTTCGTCATCAACCTCGTGGGAGCTCGCATTGCGCAGCGAGAGTTGGATGCGGTTGTGAGCCGGGTCGGGCACCGCAATGGCCTCGCGCGCTACTGTGACCCGCGGCCCCTGGGCCTTGTCCCGTAACCCGATGGTGCGCTGCTCGGGTGGGGTCAAATCGGCTAGGAACACGTTTTTCCAGACGGCAAGCTTCCCCGTCTTGACGTCGCCCACGTACAGAATTGTGTTGGTAAACTGCTCGTCGAAGACGCGCGGCTGAATGTCGGCGGTCAGTTGCTCGGCGGCCACTTTATTGACAATAGCGATGCTCCGCCGCATGGCCCGCGGCGTCAGCCACAACGCCGCGGTCCCGGTCAGAATCGTTCCCAGCAGGGCGAACGCCAGTACCGGTGGAATTACACTGCGGCTGGACACACCCGCGGCACGCATCGCGATGACCTCGCCGTCGGTGGACATGCGGCCCAGCCCGATCAGAATCCCCACTAGCACGCCAAACGGAACGGTCAGCGGCAGCACCGGAGGTAGCGCCAGCACGAACAGCCACAGTACCGTGCTCGTGTGCGTCGAGCTGCGTACCAACATTTCGAAAAGTTTATCGACCTGCTGGAGAAAAACGACGAAGGTCGCAAGCGCCGTCCCGAGCACCGCGCTCGACACAATCTCGCGAAATATGTACCGGCTAAGGATGCGCATCCTGTAATATTCAGAGTACGCTATTCGTCCGATGCGATGGCCGGCACTGGGATTCGCGGCGCATCGTGTAAATTGCTCGTGGTATCGGTTGCTGTGGGGTACGGCCTCCATCGAATAGCTGCCACTCGGGATCACGCCTGACGAGCACACGGAGATCCGTGATTCTTCTGTTCTTCTGTATCTCAGTTCACAGAAGAATGTGTGGATCAATCACTGCAAGAGCACGTTTCCTGAAGAGCCTACCTCGCCGAGGGTCAGACTGCTGGGCAGTACCTCCGCGAGAATCAGCTCGGCGATTCTCACGCTCGTCTGCGGCTGCGTCCCCACACACTCGGCCTCACATTGCAAGATCGCGCTGGCCAGCTCGTAGGTCAGTGTTTTGATGTCATCCATCCGCGGCTTCATTTCGCTTATGCGTTCGCAGGATCAGTTTTCAACCGGAATTGTGACGGTGATCGTCTTCCCGTCGTAGGCGCCGGCCCAACCCATGGTAATCAGTGTGTACTGGTATCCGGAGATGGTCACGGTGATGCGGTCCGATGTCGTCCCCTGCCCATTCCTGGTGACGTTGACATTAGCCGTTTGCAAACCGAACAGGCCCGTTCCGCTTCCCGACGTCGCACTGTAAACCGCCATATTCTGTATCGCCGTGAGGTTGCCTGGATTCACGGCGCCATAGCGAGCGGCCGTCCGCGCCTGGTGGACAAGGGTCTGATGAAAAAACAGGACCCATCCGAAATCGTAAAGCGAGAACAGGACCGTCAGAAACAGGCTCAACGTCAGGGTCGCTTCGATCATGGCGCTTCCCCGGCGGCTTGCGCGAGATGTGGGTGTTTTTCTCATCTATGGAGGACCGTAAATGCCCACGAACGGAAAAGTCGTGGTGGGTTTGCCGACCAAGGTTGCGTTGCCAAAGTATGTGGGTATCGTGTAGTCGGTGATTGAGACGGTCATCCCAGTCGGGGCATTGTTCCAGACTGGCGCCACCACAACGTTATTTGTAGTCAGCCCGGGCACGATCGGAGTCGCTCCACTTGCAGGCGCCGGGTCTCCATACACCACTACGTTCTGCACAGCCGTCGTGAAGGCCGCTGTTGGAGTGTTGCTTCCGGAGTTATAGGTGAGCATGGAGGCGTAGCGGGCGCCGGCGCGCACCGCTTGTTCCAGTTCGCCATAGATATAGAACGAATAGCCGTACTGCCAAGTCCCCAGAAACAGTGCGCTCAGAAAGGTCAGGCTCAGAGTCAGTTCCACAATTACACTGCCCCGCAGCCTCCTGCCACGGGCGGTCGAGCCGGCGAAATGTGGCCACGAATTCATTGGTAGAGTTTGATGTGATACGAGCCCGATCCACCCGGCGCGAGATTGCCCGCGCCTTGCACATAGGTGCCGATATACTCGGCGCAGGCGGAGTCATTGCCATGGAGGCCGCTGTAAGAGGCTGCGTTCAGTAAGAAAAAGCCCGCGAAACCCATGTTTGTGTAGTTGGGCGCTCCGTTGTTGACCGCGACATAAACTACGCGCTCCCCATTACCCATACCGTTAGCAAGATACGTCGCGTAGTCTGGTGAGGTCGTGTCGGTATCTTCATTGACGCGCTCACCGATCGCGGCCATTTCCGTGTTTTTGGCGCCGTTGTCCATGTTAACCGGCTGACCGACAGTTTCGGGGTCCGTATCTCCTCCGACGATGGCTTGGCGGAGACTCGCCGCGCTCTGGGAAACGCAGCAATAGCCGCGAATCTTGCCATTCTGGTCGAGAGTCTCTTTTGCTTGATCGTTCCCGCAGGTCGAATTGGTACCCGGTGCGCCCCAACGCAAGGTGTAATCATTACCAACCTGGTATCCGAATGGGTCGTTGGGATTGTCGGGAGAGCCGGCCCGCGTATAAGGCGAGAACGGGAACTCCCCTCCCGGCACACCAGTGGTTCCCGCACGGCCCGCTACCGCTCCGGCGGCGATGGTGGAGCTCGGACTGCCCAGAGCCCCAATCAAGTACATGGGGAGCGACACGGTGGTCTGTACCTGAGCGAAGTAGTAATTCGTCGCCGGGTTCGGATTCGCCACCCATGGACCGGTCGATGACGTTGCGAAGGCCGTCTGCACATTCGTGAAGGAGTCGTTCTGAAACTCCCATTTCTTAGGATTATTGGCGACCGCGCTCTGGGCGCGCGTAATTCCCGCGGAAGTGCCATCGAGCTGCAAGGCAGCCGAGAAAGCCGCCGAATCCACAAACGACTGCGCTTCGCTCTTGGTCACGTACATCCGCCCGATGTCGACAGCTAACCCAGCCATTCCGAGGATGAATACCAGTCCCAAAGACAAGGCAATCAGAACGTAGCCCCGCTGTCGGGATCTCCAACCTGATTTTTGCCAGGACCTATCTTTACAGAATCTTTCCCGCATTATCAATAGTTTCCCAATCCTACATCCATATTCTGGCCGTTTAAGCGGAATGGGTCTAGTTCTCTTTGGTTAGATGGCTTTTTTGGAGAAATCCTGCCATCTGGAGGCCCTGACCGGGATCGTAAATGCCGTCCCTCGTTTCATTTACAGACAGGCGGCTTTTTCCCCACGCGGCTAGACTGCCATCGTCCAGACTGCTAGTATCACGGTGAGCGGCAAATGGCCGAGTCCCATCCTCAAGAGATCGAAGCAGTCCGCGCAGCCGTTCTAGAGGCCTACCACCGTCATGCCGGCGAACTGTCACGCATGGCGATGACATTGATTCGCAATCAAAGCCTTGCCCAGGATGTATTGCAGGAGACGTTTCTCCGTTACTTCCTGACGCGCCTGCACGGTGATGCGGTCAGTGACGAGCGCGACTGGCTGTGTCGGGTGATGCGGGGCGTGATCGCCGACTGGAGGAGATCCGCCGCCTTGGACACCGAGGTGGCTTTGGAAGACGCCACCGATGCCGCACAAGGCTCCGATGGCGAAGAATCCGCAACCAGAGTCCTACCCTGGGCCGGGAGATCCGCGCGGATACTGGCGCCGAGAGAGCAGGAGTGCATTCAACTTCGGGCACAAGGACTGGAATATCGAGAGATCGCCACGGCTATGCAGATTGAAATTGGAACGGTCGGAACGTTGCTGAACCGGGCTGTCCGAAAGTTGAAACAGGTTTTGCGCTCCCGGGAGAAGATGGCGTGAAATGGCTGCATGACCTGCTTGGGCGCCAGGCGCGCCCTCCTGCCTTGGTTGCGCCAGATTTGTCCGCGCCGGAAAGCTTGCCGGAGCCACCGGAGCTGTCGGCATTGGCCGATCTCGAACGCAAGCTCGATGTCTTGACGCGCGGGAGCAATCCACAGACCAAGATCGGCAAACGGGCGGAAGCGGAAGTCCAGCGATTTTTTGGGGGAGAAGCCTTGCGGGGTATGCAATCCGCCGCCAGCACATCCGAAAACGGCACCATCGTCTTCGCTGCCGACCGGCTGCTGGTGACGTTCCTGGGCCGGAGCGCCGCCATGGCTATCACTCGTAAGCTTTACTCCGATCCAAAATGAGCAGGGCGCCCCGGAATGTGCGGCGGCTGTGGGTGTCGCTGGGCGCATTGCTCACCATCGGTCTTGCCGCATATGGGCACTTTGTTCTGACTGGCAGCTACGATCTTCTCGTGCTCTTCTTTCGCAACGCCGGTGCGGCATTCTTCCTCTGTGTTACGGTTGCCGCCGCCTATTTTGCTTTCCAGGTCCGTAGCCAATTCGACGCCACTGAGCCGATGCGCCTGACCTGGACGATGATCTTTCTGAGCGGCTGTTGCCAGTTCGCCGGCCTCGCATGCTCCCAGGTGCTGGGTATGGACATCGCTTGGAATCCGCTTGTCCCTCTAGGCGCGTTCAACGCGCAACGCGCCAGCGCCTTGCACGACATAGGACTCGTCATGAATAGTCCCGTGGCTATGTCGCTCTTGGCTGGCGGTCTCGGCCGTGTGCTGATTTTGAAACGCCGGTTGGCACTCGTCGGCCGGCTGACCTTGAGGGATCGAATTTTCATTGGCGCGGTCCTGGTCTTCACCGCGGATCAACTATTTGAAGTGGGCCGGATGCTCGCGCACAACCGGGCGGCCGTCACGGTGACGCAGGTTCTGCTCTGGTTCACCGATCCGCTGCTGGCGGTTCTGTTGATGCAGGCTGTATCGATTCGAAGGCTGGTGATCAACCTGGGAGATGGGCTGGTGGCCCGCTGCTGGTGGATGATGGCGGCCGGGGTAGTATTCACTTCAGCCGGGAACGCCTTCATGTGGGCCGAAAACTACAGCATGATTCCGCTCGTGCTTTCTCCGTTGGGATGGTTCATCTGGTTCTTACCCGTTACCGCTTTCGCCTGCGCCCCCTGTTATCAGCTGGAAGCGGTGCGCCAGGCGCACGAGGGAAGCTACTCGCTAGGGATCAAGAAAGGGCACGCGCTCGCGGAATGACTCCGGCAAATGGCCGCGCGTGACAACTCGTGGAAGCCTTAGGTGATAATAACTCGATAAGCGCGAGGCCGCATATCAGCGCGCCCGGTCAACTCTGACGTTGGGCGAACTCGGATCGAGCATGCTCATAGAAATTGGACAGGTGGAGGCGATCTTCCGGTATCCCGTGAAGTCCATGCGCGGCGAACGACTCGAGGTCGCCAACCTGGGCTGGCACGGTCTCGATGGTGACAGGCGCCTGGCATTCCGCCGACTGGATTACCGGGGCGGCGGGTTCCCTTGGCTGTCGGCAAGCAAGCTTCCCGACCTGCTCCTGTTTGCTCCGCACCGCCGTGAAGACAGTGCTCCAGGAGACCTTCCTACGCATGTTCGCACGCCGGATGGCGAAGAGATGCCTGTCTTCGGGGAGGACTTGGCCACGGAGGTCGGACGCCGGTACGGGGCTCCCGTGCAGATGATGCACTTGAAGCATGGCATCTTCGATGTAGGGAGTATCTCCGTGATCGCCTTCGATACAATGCGCGAGATCGGACGACTCGCGGGGTTGAGCCCGGACGTGCGACGATTTCGCCCAAATGTCGTAGTTCGTTTACTGCGATCGGTTCCCTTCCAGGAGGACGAGTGGTTGGGCGGTGTGCTGTCATTCGGCGAGGGGGACGACGCCCCCGCCATCGCCGTCACCATGCGCGACGTTCGCTGCTCGATGGTGAACCTTGATCCCGACTCAGCAAGTCCTGCTCCAGAAATGATGAAGGCGGTGGTTCGTGCCAACCAGAACACTGCGGGAATCTACGGCGCAGTCACTCGCATCGGTCGACGGGCGGTCGGACAGACCATAATCCTCCGTGCGGCGATCGAGAAAAGGGAACGTGGGTGATCGAAATACAATGTCCCGGAACGCCGCCCAACCCGCCGTTGCAGCGTGGTGAAGCCGTGCGGAGGTTCGGGTGGGAGCGCGGGAAAAGCTTCTTTCCTAACGCTTAGTCAGTTAAGTATATTATTACCCTTACTTGCCGTTAGTGGCGGCTTTTGCAGGTTGGGCCGCCGGTGGCGCAGCCTTTGCGGTATTGTTGGGCGCGGATACGGGCTTCGCCGCTGGCGCTGTTTCCGTCCTGCCTCTATTCGTCAGATACTGAATGATCACCGAGACACGGCGGTTCGCAGGGTTGGTGGGATCGTTCGGCATGCGCAGCCGTTGATCGGCAAAACCACGTACCTGCGCCACCTGGTTGGGGCGCATGCCGTTCTCCTGCATGATGTGGCGGGCGGAATTCGCGCGGTCCGCGGACAGCTCCCAGTTGGTGTAGGAAGCTTCACCGGGGTATGGTTTCGCGTCTGTGTGCCCTTCAATTAAGACCGTGTTCGGCAAACGGCCGATCTCCGTGGCGAGGCGTGCCAGGAGTTCCTGGCCGCGATCGCTTGGATGGGCGTTGCCGCTCTCGAAGAACATGCCTTTCTCGGTCTCGATGAGCTCCACGCGCAGCCCTTCACTGGTGATGGTGAGCTCAATGTTGTTCTTCATCTGATCGAACTTGGGGATGGTTTTCATCGCCTGTTCGAGCTTTTGCTTGAGCTGCTTCATATCGTCTTTGGTGAGGGTGAGGCTCTCGCCCACTCCTCCCATGGTGCTGCCCATCAGCTTGCCACTGCCGGTGGGATCCTGAAAGTAACTGCCGACCGCCTTCTTCACCTTCTCGCTGCTGCTGAGCAACCACAACACGATAAACAGGGCCATCATGGCCGTGACGAAGTCGGCATAGGCTACCTTCCAGGCGCCGCCGTGGTGGCCGCCCCCGTGCCCTGCTTTCTTCTTGATGATGATGATGGGTGCTTCGGAGCCTTCGGATACGGGCATGGCGGCTACGCGGCCTGTTCAGCGGCCGGCGCCTTTTCCCCGGTGCGGCCTTTACAGAAATCCTCCATCTCTTTAAACGTCGGCCTCACATCGGAGGGGATGGTGCGGCGAGCAAACTCCACCGAGAGCATAGGCGCCGCGCCGCGGACAAAAGAGGCGATTCCGACGCGCAGAAAATGATAGAACTGGGCCTCGGCATCGTTCGCCTTGGACATGCTGGCCGCCATGGGCCCCAGGAATCCGTAGCACAACAGGATGCCGAGAAATGTCCCCACCAGCGCCGCGGCGACTTTGTGCCCGACTTCCTCCGGCGGTCCGCCGATGGCTCCCATGGTGATGACGACACCCAGCACTGCCGCCACGATGCCCAGTCCCGGCAAGGAGTCCGCCACCGTAGTCAAGGCGCTGACGGGGGCGTTCGCGCCCGCGTGGTGGACTTCCATATCGAGTTCCATCATCTGGTCCAACTCAAATGGGCTGACGCCGCCACTCACAAACATGCGCAGCGTGTCGCAGACGAAGTATAGGGCATGGTGATTCTTAATGAATTTCGGATACTTGGAAAATAACTCGCTCTTCGAGGGGTCCTCGATATCCGCCTCGAGCTTTACCGCGCCGTTCTTGCGCGCATACTGAAACAGCTCATTGAGTAACTTCAGATGTTCCAGGTAAAAGGCCTTGGAAAATCCGCTTGGCACAAAAACGGAGATGAGTCCCTTGCCGATGCGAATGATGGTTGGCAGGGGGTTGCCGATCAGAACGGTGCCAATTGCCGCTCCGCCGATGATGATGAGCTCGGCAGGCTGCAACAACACCATCAGGTTTCCCTTTTCCATCAGGTACCCGCCGACGACGGCGCCGAGCACGACCAGAATTCCTATGATTGCGAACATGATTTAACTCAAAGCCCTAAATGGCGAGTCAGGCAGACGATTAACCACGGGGATTAACCCCTGAAAGAATTGTATGGGCCGCAGCGGATGACTGGCAATACATCGAAAGTTAAGTGTCATGGGTAACGTGATCAGTTAACTTCGGGTTACTTGCGGCGCCCACAATCCCGATGCCATGCTGCGGAGTAGGCGCTCGGACTGCGACGAGACTTGTCTGAAATCCCCGGCGCGCGAGCCTCTCGTTGCTTGGCTTCATGCGGAGTCTGGGGTGCACAACGAAAAGCAGGTTGCTGTTGCGACAGTCCTTACCAAAAACTTTCGCATCGATCGCAAGCATCGTTTCGATCGCTCTGAGCTGTGCGGGCGCGATCCAGGCAGCGCCGGCAAAAGTTAAGACGATCGATCGGGTAGCCCGAATCAGAGTGCTTGCGCCGGATGAGGCCGCCCACGGATTCCCGGTGCACGTGCGTGGTGTCGTCACCTACTACGATCCGGGGCTGCCCGACCTGTTCGTTCAGGATTCAACTGGCGGAATTTACATTGCCTGTCAAAAACCCGTGGACGTGCGGCGCGGCCAGCTTATCGACGTGAGCGGGATCACCGGTCCCGGGGAGTTTGCGCCAGTCATTGAGAAACCGGAGATTCACGTTCTCGGCCCGGGCGTTCTTCCCAAGCCTCTGAAAGTCCCTCTGGAGGACCTCAAGTCAGGTTCCTACGACGCGGCTTGGGTGGAAGTCTCGGGCATTGTCTTGTCGGCGGTGGTGGACAATCGGCGGGCGAGCATTTATGTGGGAGTTGGCGCGGGACACATCCGAGTAGTCATTCCCGAATACTCAGCCGATGACTTGGTCCGGCTGCCGGGTGCCAAGGTCACCGTGCGCGGAGTTTGCGGCTCTGCCTTCACCAAGAGAAGGCAGCTCACCGGTGTGCGGATCGACGCGCAAACCATTCAGGACGTTGTCGTGAACGAGGCCGCACCCTCTGAATCTTCGGACCTCCCTTTGCGCCACGCGGAAGATCTACAGCGCTTCACTCCCGAGAGGATGTCTAATGCTCGCACCCGAGTGCGCGGCGTCGTGACGTTTCAAAGGCCTGGACGATCGGTTCACATTCGGGATGGTCAGCAGGGACTCCTGGTAGAAACGCGGCAAACAACTGTCTTCCGGCGCGGCGACTTGGTCGAAGCGATTGGCACGCCAGTATCGGGTGATTACAACCCGATCTTGCGATACAGCACGGTCCGGCTGCTGGAGCGCGGACCTGCGCCGCGGCCCATTCAGCTAACCGCGTCACAGGCCCTCGTTGGAGATCACGACGGTGATCTTGTGGAGATCGAAGCCGACCTGTTGAACTGGAGAACCCAGGGGAATGCGGCGTGGCTCGTGCTGAAGTCGGGCGGACAAGTTTTTGAGGCGGAAGTGGACCGTTTATCGGACAAGTCCGTCGGCTTAGCCCTGCGGGAGGGCAGCCGGCTGAAGCTGACCGGCATCTGTCTGATAGAAGTCGGCGGGGAGTTCAACGATCCGAAATCCTTTCGGCTTTTGCTGAAGTCCGGCGACGACATAGTCATCCTTCGCAGGCCTGGCTGGTGGACGCTGTCGCACTCTCTGTGGTTGCTCGCACTGTTCGGTACTGGAGTCATGGCAGCACTGGGTTGGGCTTGGATGCTCCGCAGGCGTGTGCAAGGGCAGACCGCTGAGCTGTTCAGCAAGAATCAAGAACTCAAACAGCAGATGCGCGTCACCACGATAGATGTTGAGATAGGCAACGCCGTGATGCAAGGCAGCAGTCTCGATGAGATCTTGACGCGGTCCGTGCAGGGCATTGTTCGCCATCTGGACGCGGCTCTCGCTCGCATCTGGACGCTTAACGAAGATGGCTCCACTCTGGAGTTAAAGGCGAGCGCCGGAATCTACACCCATATTGACGATGCATTTAGCCGCGTGCCGCTGGGCAGGTTCAAGGTCGGCCAGATCGCCGCGGAACGCCAGCCGCACGTGACGAACGATCTGCTGACGGACGACCTGGTAGGCGATCCGGAGTGGGTCCGGCGCGAGGGGCTGGTCTCATTTTCCGGATATCCCCTCATCGTCGACCAGCATTTAGTCGGGGTGGTTGCAATGTTTGCACGCCAGCCGGTTGGCGAAGCCGTACAGAGTGCCCTCTCTTCACTCGCGACCATTCTGGCTGCCGCGATCGAGCGCAAGCGCACGGATGAGTCTCTGCGGCAGGAGCGTAGTCTGCTGCGCACTCTGGTGGACAATGTCCCGGACTATATCTACGTGAAGAACATGCGGCACGAATTCTTGCTTGCCAATCAGGCTCTGGCATCCCGTATGGGAGCAAAGTCCGCGGAGAACCTGCTCGGGAAGACGGATTCTGATTTCTACCCGGAAGAACTGGCGAGAACATACGCGCAGGGCGAAGACGAAGTCATGCGATCGGGCCGTGCCGTGATTAACCGGGAGGAATTAACTCCGGATGCCGCGGGCAATCCCGTCTGGCTTCTGACAACGGAAATGCCTCTTCGGGATGCGGCCGGTAACATCATAGGATTGGTCGGAGTCGGCCGTGACATTAGCGAACGAAAAGCGTACCTGGCTGAGTTGCAAGAGGCTAAGGAAGCCGCGGAAAGCGCCAGCCGTCTGAAGAGTGAGTTTCTTGCGAACATGAGCCACGAGATTCGCACTCCGATGAACGCCATCATTGGCATGTCGGCGCTCGCATTGGATACGCCGGACGCCGAGGAGCAAAAAGAATATCTCCTCGACGTGATGAGTTCGGCGGAGTCACTATTGGCCTTGCTGAACGACATTCTGGATCTGTCGAAGATCGAGGCGGGCCGGATGGAGATGGATCCTGTCGCCGCGTCGATTCCCAAGGTACTGGAGGAGGCCGTGCGCTTCCTGCAGCCCGCGGCAACGCAAAAGGGGCTGGCGCTGGTATTGGGAAAATCGCCGGACATTCCCGAGCCGTTGTTGGCTGACCCGCTGCGGCTGCGCCAAGTGCTGTTGAATTTACTGGGCAACGCGATCAAGTTCACGCAAAAAGGCTCGATCACGGTGGAGGCGCGCCTCGACTCGGAAGAGGAAAATTCGGTGCGGCTCAGATTTTGGGTTCAGGACACCGGTCCTGGAATCCCGGCGGACAAGCAAAAGCTGATTTTCGAAGCGTTCTCACAAGCCGACGGCTCCATTACGCGCAAGCACGGGGGCACCGGCCTGGGGTTGACCATTTCATCAAAGCTCGTGAAGATGATGGACGGCCGAATTTGGGTCGAGAGCGAACCCGGCCTGGGAAGCACGTTCTACTTCACGGCCCGATTTCAGAAGGCGGTCGTGAAATCTCCCGAGCCGTGGGAGAGCGCGGTAGAAGCCCCAGTCGGCTAGTGAATCGTCCTGGAGTATGCCAGAGCGCATGGAGCTGAATTTTCGTCATTGTTCCGGGCGATGACCCGGCGCTTGCTGAACGGCTCAAACGCAATCTCGGCCCTCTTGCTTTCAACCTGCTCCAAAACATGCACTCATCCCCAGAGCAGAATTAGACTTCCCAGTTACTCCGCATTCGCAGCCGGTTACGCACTCAGCGGGACAGCCCACTGGTTGAACCGTCGGCTACGTGCCAAGGACCCACTAGAATGGAAGAGTGACCTTTCCGGTCTGCCACGCCGAACACGAGCCGGCATTTCAATCCGAGATTGTAGAAACCATGCGCAGCCGCGCCACGCGCGCCGGACGCCGCCTCGGCACAGGCTCGCGTGCATTTGGATGGCTGGCGGAGACAGACTCATGCATATGACCGAAACTGAGATCAACAGGATTGCCGAGGTTCTGGAAGCGCTGGAAATCGAGCCGATCAATTCGGGCGCGTGTGGCGGCGAATGGTTGGCCGCGCTCTCGGGCGGCGAAATGGAGTCTCTCAATCCGGCGGACGGCTCGGCCATCGCCAAAATCCAGCTCGCCGGGCCGCGCGAGTATGATCAAGTGGTCCGGCAGGCCGCCGTCGCATTTCCCTCGTGGCGCATGATACCCGCCCCCAAGCGCGGCGAGATCGTGCGCGAAATCGCCGATGAATTGCGGCGCTGCAAGGCCGATCTGGGAGCCCTGGTTTCGATCGAGATGGGCAAAATTCTCGCCGAAGGCCAGGGTGAGGTGCAGGAGATGATCGATATGGCGGACTTCGCCGTCGGCCTCTCGCGCCAGCTCTATGGCCTCACCATGCATAGTGAGCGTCCCGGGCATCGCATGTACGAGCAGTGGCACCCATTGGGGGTCATCGGCGTGATCAGCGCGTTTAATTTCCCGGTGGCCGTTTGGGCCTGG
This sequence comes from Bryobacteraceae bacterium, assembly GCA_035297145.1. Classification (GTDB taxonomy): domain Bacteria; phylum Acidobacteriota; class Terriglobia; order Bryobacterales; family Bryobacteraceae; genus QHXW01. The sequence goes on along the minus strand of DATGZN010000062.1, from coordinate 19,881 downwards.
AACGCCATGATTGCGGCGGTGTGCGGCGATTGCGTGGTTTGGAAGCCGTCGTCACAAACGCCGCTGTGCGCCATCGCCGTGCAGAAAATCTGCAACCGCGTGTTCGAACGCCACGGCATCAAGGCCGTCTTCAACCTGGTGATCGGGCGCGCAGTGGGCGAGCGCATGCTCGAAGATCGCCGCCTGCCGCTCATCAGCTTCACCGGCTCGTCTCAAGTCGGGGTACATGTCGCGGAAGTGGTGGGACGGCGATTGGGACGCACGATTCTCGAACTGGGCGGCAACAACGGCATCATCGTCATGAACGACGCCAATCTCGATCTCGCGCTTCGCGCAGTGGTCTTTGGCGCAGTCGGTACCGCCGGCCAGCGCTGTACGACGACCCGCCGCCTGTTTCTGCAGCGCGGCATCGCCGAGCGCATGACCGAGGCTCTTATTGCCGCATATAAGCAGGTCAAAATCGGGAACCCGCTTGATGAGGCGACGGTCATGGGGCCGCTGGTGACGCGCGACGCCGTCGCCGAAATGCTGCACGGCCTCGAGACCATCCAGCAGCAGGGAGGGGAAATCCTCTACGGCGGCCGGCACCTGGGCGGCAGCTACGTCGAGCCGGCGCTGGTTCGCGCCAAGCCCGGAATGCCCATCGTGAAGGAAGAAATCTTCGCCCCGATTCTTTATCTGATCGAGTTCGACACCCTCGACGAGGCCATCGACCAGCATAACGCCGTGCCGCAAGGGCTCTCCTCCGCCATGTTCACAACGAATGTGCTCGCGGCAGAGACTTTTCTGAGCCACCGCGGCAGCGATTGCGGCATCGCCAACATCAATATTGGCACCAGCGGCGCGGAAATCGGCGGCGCCTTTGGCGGCGAAAAAGACACCGGCGGCGGCCGCGAAGCCGGCAGCGATTCCTGGAAAGCCTACATGCGCCGCCAAACCAACACCATCAACTGGTCATCCGACCTGCCATTGGCGCAGGGGATCAAGTTTCACCTGTGACGATTGGTATTCCGGTGGGTGTTGCGTCTCCCGGGAACTTACCCGTCCCCTCCGGTGTCCAAGGTTAATAGGGGCAAAGAGTGCTCCGGGGTGCTAGAATTTAGACGAAGCTGCGGTCATGGCTAGTTCCGTGCTGGGCTTGAATTCGGATGGAGAACCGGTTGGCGCCACGGCCCGTCTGCGCACCGAGTCCACCGGCCAGCGCGAAGACGACGAACTGGTCCGAAGGCTCCGCGCCGGCGATGAGGCCGCCTATGAGGACTTGCTTTCACGGTTCCAGCAACCGGTCTACAACCTGGCTTACCGGCTGCTGAACGATCCCGGCGATGCCAGCGACGTGGTCCAGGAAGTTTTTCTGAAGGTCTTCCGCAATGTGAGCCATTTTCGCCGGCAGAGCAGCCTGAAAACCTGGATCTACCGGATCACCGTAAATGAGGCCCACAACCAGCGCCGGTGGTTTTTTCGTCATCGCAGCCGTGAAGTTGGGTTGGACGACGAGCCCGAACAGATTCACACCCGGAATGTTCCGGATTCCGAGCGGTCGCCATTCGATTGCACGTTCGACCGTGAAAAGCATGAACTGATCGAAAGCGCGCTCGGGCGCATCAATCCGCTGTTCCGCGAGGTAGTGGTGCTGCGCGACGTCGAGGACTTGAGCTACGAGGAGATCGCTGAGGTGCTGCAAATCTCGCTGGGCACCGTCAAGTCGCGGATTTTGCGTGGGCGCGAAGCTTTGAGGCAGGAGCTGACCGCCAGGCTGGAACCACAACCGGCTTGGCGATGGGCTCCCGAATAGCGTATGAATTGCGATAAGGTGCGAAAAACATTGTCGATAGTCCTGGGCCGTGGCTTAGGGGCATTCGATGGCATTTCCGAGCACCTGGCGCAGTGCCGGGAGTGCTCGGACTATGCACAGGAACTGTCCGTAGTACGCGGGGAGCTGCGGAATCTGCCTATGCGGCTGCCGCCCGCCCGGCTCGTCACACAGTTGCAGGTGCTGGCCTCCCGGGAGCATTTGCGGCGGATTTCGCGCGGCACGCTGCGGGCAATGGTGCACTTCTGGGCCGCGGAACTGCGGTTCTTCTTCGATAATCTGATGCGGCCTTTCGCGCTTCCCTTCGCGGGCGGCCTGCTTTCCGCGCTGTTCCTGTTTACCATGCTGGCACCCGGTCTGCCGACTCGGCGTCACATCAGCAATGATGTGCTGCTCAGCGGTATCTTCGGCCAGTCGCAGGCCACCTTCGATGCCCTGCCACCGTGGGGGCTCGGCGAGGACGATGTAGTGGTGCTGGTCACGCTCGATAAAGACGGATCGGTGATGGACTATTCGACCATTCCTAGTAACCTCAATGCCAAGATGCGCAACGATATCGCGAACATGATTCTGTTCACCAAATTTCAACCGGCGACAGAGTTTGGCATGCCAGTTGCCAGCACGTTACTGGTTTCGTTCCGCCGCGACAGCATCAACGTTAAAGGCTGAGCCGGCGATCATTTGTCCCGCCAGCGGCTCGGCCAGCACTTCCTGGCCAAAGGTTCCACGCTAGATCGTATCGCGCGTGCCGCGTGCCCCGAGCGTGAGCCGCTGGTCATCGAAATCGGTCCCGGACGTGGCGCGCTGACCGAACGGCTGGCAACTTGCGCGGAACGTCTCATCGCCATCGAGATCGACCCTGCACTGGTCCAACTGCTCCAAGAAAAGTTTGGCGGCGATCCACGTGTCACAATCCTCCATGCCGACGCCCTCGACACCGCCCTCACGCAATGGGGAGCAGCCGTGATCACCGGAAACCTGCCGTACTATGCGGCCACGCCGATCATCGAAAAAACGCTCGCCGGCCCTTTCCGCCGAGCCGTGTTCCTGGTGCAGAAGGAAGTGGCCGCCCGCCTCACGGCCGCGCCCGGCTCGCCCGACTACGGGTATCTCAGCATTCGCACGCAACTCTTCGCCCATGTGGAAGACCTCTTTGACGTTCCGCCGTCTGCCTTCCGCCCGCCGCCCAAGGTCGATTCCACCGTTGTTCGGTTCGAGCCGCGCGATCGTGCCGTGGAACTCGGCATCGCCGACCCCACACGCTTCCTCTCTTTTGTGAGCCAATGCTTCCGCCAGAAGCGCAAGACGCTCCGCAACAACCTCACCGGCCTCTTCGGAAAAGCCGCTTTGGCGGGCCTGCCTGAAGCCGGAAAGCGCGCAGAGACGTTAACCATATTGCAATTTGCAGATCTCTACCGGCTCTTGTACCATCGTGATCCTGGAGGTCAAGACACATGACAGCCGAAGAAGCCAAAGGACTGGCAGGGTACCTTTGCCAGCACCTCGATATGGAACGCCAGATCACGCGCAAGATACTGGCAGCCTTACCTGAAGAACAGCTCAACTTCAAGTTGGGAGAGAAGGGACGAACTGCGGCAGAACTCGCCTGGCACGTGGTGCAGAGCGATCGGGGATTCGCGGAGGGCGTAGCCGGACTCACGTTCGACAACTGGCCGGCGGAAGGCCAGCCACCCGCGACAGTTGCCGAGATTGTCGCAGCCTTTGACCGTGACGTCCCGCCCGTCATCGAGCGCATTAAAGCCATGACCGGCGAGCAGCTGGCTACACCGGTCAGCTTCATGGGCATGGCCCCGCTGCCCGTGGTCTACTACATCGGCTGGAACGCTCATCACACCATCCACCACCGCGCCCAGTTGAGCACGTATCTGCGCGCGATGAACGCCCACGTGCCGTCCATCTACGGCGGCAGCGCGGACGAGCCTATGGTGGCGGCTGCTTCGGCGTAGTTGTCAACAATTCAAAGGAGCGGACGCCTTGGTCCGCTCCGAACTTCTGACGCGGGACACCACGATGTCGACCCAACCGATGGAGTACATCTGGCCCGGCATCATCGCCGCGCAGGCCATCTACGCTGCCGCGAAGCTGCGTATCCCTGACCTGCTGGCTTCCGGCCCCAAGAACGTCGCCGAACTCGCCTCGGATTCCGGCGCACAGCCGGCGGCGCTGGAGCGCCTGTTGCGAGCGCTCAGTACTCTCGACATGTTTGCGCGCGCCCCCGACGGCCGCTTCAGCAACACGCCCCTTACCGACGTGCTCCGCACGGATCATCCTCAATCGCAACGCGATGCTGCCCTGTTTCTGCCCGCCGCTTTTCTTTGGCGCCCGCTGGGAGAGCTTTATGAGTCGGTTCGCACCGGGGAACCTGCATTTGAGCGAATCTTCGGGCAACGCTTCTTCGACTACCTCGCCACCAATTCGGATGAGGCTGCGGTCTTCAACGCCGTCATGACTCAGGGCGTCGCCTGGACCAGTCCTATGCTTCTCGCTGCCTATGACTTCTCGCGCTTCGACCGGCTCGTGGACGTAGGAGGTGGCCAGGGCGCGCTGCTGTGCGACATTCTTTCGGCTACGCAAGGGCCGCGCGGTGTCCTGTTCGATCTGCCTCAAGTTGTCTCCGGCGCGAGTAAGGTTCTGAACGGCGAGATCGGCGAACGCTGTCAAATCGTGGGTGGCGACTTCTTCCACTCCGTGCCTGAAGGCGGAGACGCCTACATCCTGAAAGGCGTCATCCACGATTGGCCGGACGAGGACGCCGCCAGAATCCTGCGAAATACGCGCCGTGCGATTCGTCCGGGTGGAACCCTGCTTCTCATCGAAGGCGTCGTCGATGTGACCACACGCCCGGTTGGTGTCATGGAACTGCTGATGCTCGTGGTTGGAGGTCGCGAACGCACCGAGGCCGATTTCCACTCGCTCCTTGCCTCCACCGGTTTCGCCATTAACCGCATCATCCCAATGGAGGGGTCCTCGCTTATCGAGTGCCACCCGGTTTAGCGCTCATTAGCCCACAGCACAGTGAATCCTCATCCCCACACGGCCTGCGCCGCCAGCACTAGCGCGAACCCAACCAGCGAGCAGACGAGTTTCATTACGGTCCAGCTCTTGAGCGTTTGCGGAACGGCCATGCCGAAGTATTCGTTCACGATCCAGAATCCGGCGTCGTTCACGTGGGAAATCATCGAGCCGCCGCAGCAAACCGCGAGCACGATCATTTCCGGACGGTAACCCGTCACGTGTTTGACCAGCGGCGCCATGATTCCCGCCGCGGTAATGATAGCCACGGTCGCCGAGCCTTGCGCCGCGCGCAGCACGGTTGCCACCAGGAACGCCACCACCAGCGGCGAAATGTTCGACGACGCCAGCAGCTTGCCCGCGTACATACCCGCGCCCGAATCCACTATCACCTGCTTGAACGCGCCGCCTCCGCCCATCATCAGCAGCAGTGTCCCGATAGGCGCGCAGGAATCCACCGCCAGGCGCGCAATCTGATTACGATCGAGCCCGCGCCGCGCCCCGAACACGATCATCGCCGCCAGCGTCGCAATCAGCAGTGCCGTGAATGGGTGCCCGAAGAAGCCCGCCCACACTTTTCCCGGAAGATTGGCTGTGCCGGCAAGTGACGCGCCAAAAATCAGCAGCACGGGGAAGATCAGGATCAGTGCCACCAGTGCCGCGTGCGGAGGTGCAGCCTGTGTCCGGCCCTCCGGCTCTCCGCGATCCGCCATCGGAGGCGGAGGAACGAACACGCGCTCCGCGATCCAACGTCCGTAGAACACGCCGCCCGCCACAGCCATAGGAATCGATACCGCAATGCCATAGAGAATGACCCGGCCCAGGTCCGCGCCTAGCAGTTGTGCCGCGGCTGCGGGCGCCGGATGCGGCGGAACCAGCGAGTGCGTGGCGCTGAGCGCGGCTGTCATCGGCATCCCGTACACCAGCAGCGAGCGCTTCGATTCTTTCGTCAGGCTCCAGACCAGCGGCGCCAGAATGATGAAGCCCACCTCGAAGAACAGCGGCAGCCCCACCAGATATGCCGCTACAAACAGAGCCAGCGTGGCGCGATCGCGCCCGAACTTCTGCAGCAGCCACTCCGCGAGCGATCGCCCGCCGCCCGAGTCCTCGATGTAACGCCCGATCATGGCGCCCAGTCCGACTACGACGGCGATGAATCCCAGGGCGTCGCCGAAGCCCGATTGGATCGACTTCAAAACCGCCGCCGGCGCCATTCCCGCCCCGAGGCCCAGCGCCATGCTCGCTATCAGCATCGCCAGAAACGCGTGCAGCTTCACCACCAGGATCAGAAACAGCAATAGCGCGATCGCCGCTATTGTGAGGACCAGCAAGACGGGACCGGCAGCAGGCATGAACCGGTTATTCTATAACGCGCCGGTCAATCGGCCCCACCCACCCGTCTTGCTATCTTCAATCTCATGGAGTGGTTCGAAGACGAGACCTTCTGGAGCGAGTTGTATCCCTACATGTTTCCGCCGGAGCGCTTTGCCGCCGCCGGCGAACAGACCAGCCAGCTTCTGGCTTTGACGAAGTGCGGCAGTGGCGCTGTGCTCGACCTCTGCTGTGGCCCTGGCCGCCACTCTGTCGCGCTCGCCCAGCGCGGTTTCACTGTCACCGGCGTCGATCGCTCAACCTTCCTGCTCAACCATGCGCGTCAGCGTGCCGCCGAAGCTGGCGTCTCCGTCGAATGGGTGCAGGAGGACATGCGGCGCTTCCTTCGTCCCGCGGCCTTCGATCTCGCGTGCAGCCTCTTCACCTCTTTTGGCTATTTCGAAAACGAAGCCGACGATCTTCAGGTCTTGCGCAACGTTCACGCCAGCCTCAATGATTCCGGCGTGTTCGTTCTGGAGATGATGGGCAAAGAGTGGCTGGCCCGCGTCTGGAAGGATGTGCAGTGTACCGAGCACCCCGACGGCGCGCTGTTGATCCAGCGGCCCAAAGTTGTGAACGACTGGTGCCGCATCCAAAACGAGTGGATCGTGCTGCGCGAAGGCCATGCGCATACTTTTCGTTTCGAACACGCCGTTTATTCCGGTCGCGAACTCAAAGACCGGCTGCTCGCCTCTGGCTTTTCCGATGTGCAACTGTTCGGAGACCTTCAAGGCTCGCCCTATGGCCGGGATGCTCTCCGCCTGGTCGCAGTCGCCCGCAAGGCATCGTAAACGCACGCGCGGTAACCTTCTCGCGCGTTCGGAGTATCTGTATCATGACACGTGTCTTGCTGGCTTGCCTCCTCTTTTCGGTAATCGCGCAGACCGAGCAGACCAAACCTGCCTTCGCCAGCGTCCAAAAGTACATTCAGGACCAGATGGCCGCCGAGTCCATTCCGGCACTGTCGATTGCCGTGGCCCGCGACGGAAAAATCGTCTGGGAGGAAGGCTTCGGTTGGGCCGACCGTGAGAATCATATCAAGGCCACGGCGCACACCCCTTACTACCTCGCCTCGGTCACAAAGTCGCTCACCAGCGCAGCGCTGATGTTGTTGCAGGAACGTCACAGTTTGGATCTCGATCATCCAGTTAATGACTATCTCGGCGCGTCCAAGGTTCACAGTCCCATGTGGGACGCGTCCCAGGCCACTGTTCGCCGTGTGGCAACGCATACCGCTGGCCTTACAACCTATGCGCGAGACTGTGCAGTCAACGCTCCCGATTGCCACACTTCCACCAGTACCGCTATCGAGCGTTACGGCCTTCTATTCTGGCCGCCCGGCGATCACTTCGACTACTCGAACCTGGGCTATGGAATCCTCGGCGAGGTAGTGGCCCATACCTCGGGCAAGAGTTATGGCGATTTCCTTCACGACGAGATCTTCCAACCCCTCGGCATGTCTGACTGTGCGCTCGATATGAATCCGGCGCTGCGCAAGAGTGCGGCCGCACAATACGACCAGACATCGCACGCACGGAGTCCGCTGCGCAGTTCAGATCATCCCGGTGCGTCCGCGGTTCATTGCAGTGTTCACGATCTGGCCCTGTTCGGCATGTTCATGATCAATGCGCGCGTTCCTGGCCAGAAGGCGATCCTGTCGGAGCAATCGCGCGATGCCATGTTGAATTTGACCGTGGACGCCGGCCACGGAGAGCGCTACGGAATGGGCTGGTGGGTGAATCCGGATCTGAACGGCTACCGGGTTGTCTTCGGCTCTGGAGGAACTTTTGATTCCGCCGCCGCTCTCTACATGGTTCCCTCGGAGGGTATCGTAGTGGCCGTGTTGGCCAACACGGGGACGTCATTGGCCGACAAGGTGTTCCAACAAGCGGTGTCGGGGCTGCTGCCGAAATTCCGAGATCAGCGGGATAAGTCGGCGCAGTCAGTCAAACTGCCGGAAGCCAGTCCCAACACGACTCAGCCCGCGCCGAAGTTGGCCGGCAAATGGACCGGCGAGATTCAGACCTGGCGAGGTGTGGTTCCTCTGACTCTGTCGATATCGCCCACGCGCGACATTCACGCCACCATCAACTCACAGGATCGCGTGCTCCAGAATGCCAGTGTAGAGGACAACGAGGCCTATGGCGTTTTTGAAGGCGATGTGAGAACCCCGGATGCTCCTCGGCCCCCGTACAACCTCGAGATCGAACTCTATCTCAGAGGCGATACACTCGCCGGCGCAGCCACCACACGCGGCAATGGCCCAGCCCTACCCTATTGGGTAACCTTGAAGAAAGCTCACTAATCCGGGACCAAAATGTAGCGCAGGGACACGCGCTGTATGCGGGTACCTGCGGCCGTTCTCCCGCCAGCCCAGCGGCCGAATGAGATTTTTCGCGGTATCGTGGAACCTGATCGCCGTGAACACCCTCGATTCCATCTGGCAGGACATCCGCCTCTCCCTTCGCATCCTCCGCAAGAACCCTGCGTTTGCGATCGCGGCCGTCGGCACGCTCGCCCTCGGCATCGGAGCCAACACCGCTATCTTCAGCGTGGTTGAAGGCGTCGTCTTGGCGCCGCTGCCCTTCAGTGAACCGGATCGCCTCGTCGTGGTGCATGAGAACAGTCTGACTTTGCATCGGGAAATGTCTGTCTCATATCCCGACTGGCAGGACTGGCAGCGCAACGCTATCGCATTTCAGCAAATGGCCGCCGTCCGGTGGTACGAGTTCAACCTGACCAGCCCCGGGACGCCCGAGCACGTCACCGCCAGGCAAATTTCCGCAGGCTTCTTCAGCACTCTGGGCGTACATTTAACGCTCGGCCGTGATTTCTCGCCAGTGGAAGACGAGCACAACGGATCTCCCTCCGTCATCGTTAGCCATCGTTTATGGAAGGATCGGTTTGGCGGCACCACTGACGTCCTCGGTAAGTCCGTTACTCTCGATGGATCCAGTTACACGGTCGTTGGAGTTGCCCCCGCCGGGTTTCATCTGGATGAACCGGATGCGGATGTCTATACGCCACTTGGACAAGGCAATCCGCTGATTGTCAACGATCGCACGGTTCATGCTGGTATCATCTGTATCGCGCGTCTGAAACCGGACGCGACCATGAGTCAAGCGCGCGCCGATATGAACGTGGTGCAGAATCGTCTGACTCAGCTTTATCCAGCTGCCGATCGCGGCGTGGTAACAGATGTCATCCCGATCAAGCAGGAAATTGTCGGCGATGTCGGTGGAACACTCCTGCTGCTCTTGGGCGCAGTGGACCTGGTTCTGCTGATTGCATGTGCGAATGTCGCGAATCTTCTGTTGGCTCGCTCTGTGGCCCGGGCGCGGGAATTCGCGATCCGTCTCGCTTTGGGAGCAAGCCGTGCGCGCATTGCCGGCCAGTTGGTAGTGGAAGGCGCATTGCTTTCCCTCGCCGGCGGAGGCCTCGGACTTGTCGCCGCGAATTGGGCAGTGGGTCCAGCGCTCGCGTTGCTAGGAGGGAATTTACCCCGCAGCGAGAACATCGCCGTAAACGTGCCGGTCCTCCTGTTCACCTTTGGGATTTCGATTGCCGTCGGAATTCTGTTTGGTCTCGCGCCGGCGCTAAAGCGCTCGAATCACGATCTGCAAACTGCGCTGAAAGAAGGTGGGCGCGGTTTCGTGAGTGGCCATCATCGCACTCAAGGGGTTCTCGTGGTTCTTCAAATGGCGCTGACCCTAGTCTTATTAACAGGCGCGAGCCTGCTCCTGCGCACGATCCACAACTTATGGCAAGTGAATCCCGGTTTCGATATCCAGCACATCATTACCTTCAAAGTAGGACTTTCACCCTCTGTGACAAAGACGGCGTCAGCGACACGCTTTGCCTATCAGCAATTGATCGAGCGCATTCGGCATCTTCCCAATATTGAGTCAGCGGACCTCACCGCAATGGTCCCATTGAGTCCCACAGGTAATGCCGGGCCGTTCCTGGTAGGCTCGCAATCGCCCACGTACATCTCGGAAGCGCCCCGCGCGGAATTTTATTGGACGGGTCCGGATTATCGCCGGATAATGCAGATACCTTTGTTGCGAGGCCGCTATCTCACGCCGGAGGACACCACCAGGTCTGAGCCGGTGATCGTGATCGACAGCGTCCTGGCGCGCACCTATTTTCGAGACAAGGACCCGGTGGGCCAGTTGATGACGATTCCACATTGGGGCTTGACTCGCATTGTCGGGGTGGTCGAACACGTCCGGCATTGGGGCTTGGGTGACGTCGACCTATACACACAAAATCAGATCTACGCCTCCTTGAATCAATTGCGCGACGAGTGGGTGCCGATATTCTACTCGGGCGTAACCATGGCTGTTCATACGCCGCTCGACGTCGCGACGGTTTTGCCCGAGATTAAATCGGTGGTTTATGGATCGGCGGGCAACCAGCCGATTTATCAAGTCCAAACGATGCGCCAGATCGCCTCGGGGTCAATGGCATCCCAACGCTTTCCCATGATCCTGCTCGGCGCCTTTGCCGCTCTGGCGCTGCTGCTTGCGTCGATCGGAATCTACGGTGTCATCTCCTACTCGGTGGCCCAGCGCGTGCCAGAGCTTGGCATCCGCATGGCGCTCGGTGCTGAGAAACGAGATATATTCCGGATGGTCATTGGCCACGGTCTTCGGCTGACTCTAGCCGGCCTCGCGACCGGCGTATTTGCTGCATTGATTCTGGCCCGAGTCCTTTCCACCTTCTCGCACCTGCTCTACGGAGTCAGTGCGAGCGATCCGGTCACCTTCCTCGGGCTATCTGTGCTCTTGACCACCATGGCAATTCTGGCGTGCTATATGCCTGCCCGTCGCGCGGCAAAAGTGGATGCAATGGTGGCGCTGCGCCATGAATGATTCCATTTGGCAGGACTTGCCTTTTGACGTTTGCCCTTTGCCCTTTGCCTTTTGCCTTCAACTTCAGCCCAGCCGGATCTTCGCTTCGAGCCAGATCAGTAGCACCAGCACCAGGACCATGCATGTGCCCACCAGCGGAATCGCCATTACGACGCCTACGCCCCAGACATCCGCCAGGTGTCCCAGGGTCCACGGGGCCAGCATCGCTCCGGTGAGAGCGATCGAGAAAATGCCGTTGAAAAATCCCGGCTGGAAATCGGGAAACTCCCGGCCGATGCGCTCCGCGATCAGCGGATAAATCGCTGCGAAGCCGCAACCCACCAGGAGCGTCCCAATCAATGCCCCGAATTCGTTGTTGGTGGCGAGCAGCAGCAGGCAGCCGAACACCGCCTCGCCCGCGCTCAGCAACAGAAATCTCCCGTGCCGAACTCGCGGGAGCAAGGCCACCGCGGCCAGCCGCCCCACGATCAGCGCCAGCCAGAAGATTGCCAGTATGGTAAGCGCCGCCTTCGGACTGGCCCCCAGGCGGCGAATCAGAAAGATCGGCAGCCAACCTGCGATCGACCATTCGTTGCCGAACTGAAAGAACAGCAGCGCTGCGAGCAAAATCGCGCCGGGGCTGCGCAAATCGTGGAATAGCTGTGCGAGCGTGGGTTTACGTGAGATCACCGCGGCGAACGAGCTTCGCGCGTACCAGACGGCGAAAAAGCCAGGGAAAAGCGCTATCAAAACCAGAATGCTGGTCACCGTGTACGCGTAAAACGTTCCCGCTACCAGAACCGTAACCAGCAGGCACCCCAGGCCGAACAGGATACCGCCGACGTTGACGGTCGCTGCTGGGTCGCGATCGTAGACCGGCGATATGGCATGAAACACCGCTGTGTTCAGAAGGCCGGTGGCGAATCCGATGGAGAAAAGGCCGGCCATGCGCCACCAAGCCGGCGCCGTCGGCGGCACCAGCGCCAGACACACCAGCGCCGCGCAGGCGAGCGCGCAGGCCGCGATCAGCAGGAATCCAATCCCGCGCTTCAGCAACAGGCTGCCGGCCGCTTCCGTCGAGACCACCATACCTGCGCTCATGCTCAGGAAGTAGTTGCCGACCGTCGAGAACTCGGAGGTGAGATGATACCCCCACGCCGGTAGGATGGCTCCCAGAAATCCGAACAGCAATCCTGAGATGAGCAGGCCGCTCAGTGCTTTGAGCGCCGAGGCATCGCGCCAAACTTTTTGCCCACCCGCAGCCGTCGGAGTCACCAGGAGATTGTACCGCTTCTGAATTCGGGAACACCGAAGCACCTGAAGCTACGCGAATCGGGATGTAAGATATGAAAACGATAGCGTTTGCTAGTAGTTAGATATGGCACACGTCTTGCACTACTGAGTTCAAAGGGTCGTTATTAGGGGTTGGGAGTGCCTTGGTGGGTGCTGCCTCCCAAAATCTGGTGGAACCGGGCTCCAAAGGGGTGAGGAGCCTGCGTCCCAGTTTCTTCACGCTACCTGCGGTATCTCCCGTAACTCCGAGCGCTAAATGTAGTAATGCAGTTGAAAATCTGTCCGCGCTTTTTCTTGACAGCAATTCAGCTTGGGAATAATATCGAGTTATCACTGAGGAAGGAGGTGGTCCAGGAACATGAATGATAGTAGTAGACCGCGCGAGGTGGCCGACTGCTGAGTCGACCGTTCTAACGTAGTCGGTTCCGTTTCAGTGGCGGTGCCAAGTTCATGATGACCGGCCACTTCGACGCGAATCTAACTGCCTCAGGTTTCATCTAAGGCTACCGGGCCCCCGTGAATCTCATGGCGCAGCCGTTCAAAGCTGCTACGCGGAGATCACGGGGGTTTGTGTTTTGTTATACTTGAAATTCACCCGAAAGGATTTCCGCAACATGAAAGCCGGTATTCACCCCGCCTACGAAGAGGTTAATGTCACCTGCGCCTGCGGGCACGTCTTCAAGACTCGGTCCACCCATAAAGGCGACATTCGAGTGGAAATCTGCTCGAGTTGCCACCCGTTCTTTACCGGGAAACAGAAGTTGATGGACACGGCGGGCCGCGTCGAGAAATTCGAGAGGAAATATCAGAAATCCAGGGCTGAGAAGAAGAAGCAGCCGGTCGCTTAGGGGTGCGGCTGGCGCTGCCGCTGTTTCTCGCGTTCGTCGAGGAACCGGCTGTATTCGGCCTGCTGGGAATCGTTCAGAAGAGCCCTGATCCTCTGGGTTTGCTCATCCTGAATGGCCTTTAGCTCGGGCTTGTGCTTCTCGTGCAACTCACGGAACTGCTTGCGGGTCTCATCCAGGATGGGATCCAACTTGCTCACCTGATCATCGGTGAGGTTTAAGCGTGTCCGGAGCTCGGCAATGTACCTGTGTTTGAACTCCTCTGGACTGGGACGTCCGCTGGCGCGGACTGAATTCAGCGTGTAGAGCCTTAGGCCAAACGCACCGACGGCCACACCGCTGAGAAACAGAATGGCGAGATAAAGGACCGTTGTGAAGCTGCTTCGCCTCATCACCTTTGTTCCACTGCAGTCGTAAGACGGACAGGCTCGAAGTCCAAATTCGCGCTATTGTGTTCCTCGGCCAGCACTTCCACGTAGCTCTCGCTGGGCAAGGCGACGCGCGAACCGGAGATCGAAACCGCCAGCCCCAGTAGCGTCGACAACGCGAGTGCGGCCGTCGCCAGGTTCCTGGCCAATCGGCCGAACACCGCCGACATGCCTTGCCGAGCTTCAATCCGCTGCCAGAGCCGTGGCATGAAATCGGCGCCGGGCTCTAAATCCGGGCAAGCGTCATGGTAAGCCTCGAATAACGCATCGAGACGCGCGTCGTCACTTTCCATTTGATGATTCTGGTGGTCCATATCCATCCACCCTTTTTAACGCAAACTGCTCACTCCGACCGCCTTATTGCGCGCCCCAGTGAACGCCTTGAGAACTCGCTGCCGGGCACGGAACAACCGAACCTTCAGCGCGTTCTCTTTCACATGATAAATCTGTCCCAGCTCTTTCAGGGAGAGACCCTCGACTTCCTTGAGCGTCAGCAGCACACGGTCCTCTTCGGATACCCGGTCCAGCAAGGCATCCACTGCTTCTCGAATGCGCTTCTTTTGGCCTTCGTCCCGATCAATCTTTTCGCCCGCCACGGCATCTGCCAACAACACCTGCTGTTCGGAGAGATCGGCCATCCGCGACTCCATCCGCCGGCGGCGCTTCCGCAGATAATCATACGCCGCGTTTGCCGTCAAGCGGTAGAGCCATGGCTCGAAAACCTCCGCCGAGCGGAGCTGATCGAGGGAGTAATAGAGCCGGAGGAAAACCTCCTGCCCCACATCCTCGACGTCCTCCGGGCGCCCAATGGTCCTGGCAATGGTACCCAGAATGCGCTTGCGGTAGGCGGTAACCAACTGGTTGAAGGCCGGCCCATCACCCGCCCGCGCGCGTCGAATCAGCTCGTAGTCAACCAACATGCCAAAAAAACCGGCATGGAAGCCCTTCCGCGGCTTCGTACTGTTAGGCGTGCCGGTGAATCCTCAGGTTACCAGGGGGCCCGGAGAAGCGCTATGTGCCAGAAGATATAGGGGCTTCGGATGTGTGACCGTCGCATGGAGCCGAGCCGATTCGGGCGTATTTTGGGTCCATACGCTAATATCGCGTCCGCGATGCCGTCAGTTCTCCAGGCCATATAACTCATGATCAGGAAGATTCTCAAATACGCCGGGATAGCAGCCGCTTGCCTAATCGTTGCGGCGCTCTCGTCCGCTCTGTTGTATCGAAAATACCTGCAGCACAGGGTTGCTGAAGAGCGCGCCATTAGATCACCGAATGGCATCAGCAGCCTGGAGCGAGCGCGCATCGGCGGGATTGATCAGTGGATCCAGGTGCGGGGCCAAAACGTGAACAACCCGATTCTCCTGTTCCTTCATGGTGGTCCCGGCATTGCTTTCATTCCTTTGGCGGGCGCGTTTCAGGGCCCCTGGGAGAAATCGTTCACGGTAGTGCAGTGGGACCAGCGAGGTGCGGGAAAGACATACGCGTCGAATGACAAAGAACTTCAGCGCAGAACAATGAACGTGGCCCAAATGGAACAGGACACGGCCGAGGTGGTGAACTATCTGCGACATCGGTTCCACAGAGAGAAGATCTTTGTTCTGGGTCACTCGTGGGGAAGCGTACTCGGACTTTGGCTGGCGCACGAACATCCGGAACTCATCTACGCTTACGTCGGAACCGGGCAGGTGGTGAATATGGAGCAGAACGACGCCACAGCCTACCGGGACGCGCTGCAGGAAGCACGCAGGCGCCATAATGAACCGGCCATCAAACAGTTGGAGAGTATTGCGCCTTATTCAAACGCGGACCGGGAAAAAGAGGGGATCGCAAGGTATTGGGAGGGGCAGTTGCTCGGGCCGCCACCTGGCCCCGGCGGGTTCACGGACGTCAGGAGAATTCTCCTGGACTTAGTGTCGGCTCCTGACTACTCTCTGTTGGACGATTTCGGTTTTATCCGTGGGCAATCTCTTTCGCTTGACGTATTCCTTCCGCAACTGGCGAAGGTGAATCTGACTCCACTCGGAGCCGACTTCCGCGTGCCGATCTTCTTTTTTGAAGGAAGAGAAGACCCATACTGCCGCCCTTCTCTGGTTTGGGATTACTTTCAAACCATCCAGGCACCGCACAAGGAATTTGTTTTTGAACATGCCGGACACTTCCCATTTTTTGAAGACAAGCAGAAATTCCTGGACGAGTTGGTGCATCAGGTTTTGCCTCGCAGCGAGTAACGCCCGGATTTCTCTGCTAACCGAAGGCCGGGCGTGCCCGGCCCTACGAGGGGTGGAGGGCGTAGAGAACCACGTTGATGCCTTTGTGCTGGGTGTCGCGTTCGTAGCGCATGCCGAGTTTCTCCATGACCCGACGTGAGGCGCCGTGAGCGGGCAGGGCCACGGTTACGATTCGATCGAGGCCGACGCGCTCGAAGCCATCGCACACGACGGCGCGGGCGGCTTCGGTCGCCAAGCCGCGGCCCCAATGCGAGCGGGCCACCCACCAGCCGATTTCGATGTCCGGCGTGCTGGCAAGCGGCTGGAGACCGCAGAAGCCGACCATCTGATCGGTGTCCGGTTCCAGGAGCCTCCACATGCAGTATCCGCGTTCGCGAAGGCAGGCCATCTGACGTCCGACGAACTCCTGGATGCGAATCGTCGGGCCAGGGAAGTCCCTCACTGATGTAGCGCATGACCTCCGGATCAGTGGCGATGGGTTTGAGGGCTAGCCAATCCGCCTCGCTCCACGGGGAGAAGACGAGATGCTCGGTGCGCACAGAAATAGAGCCTGACCGGCCACTACAATTGGACTAGCGGCCATAATACCTCTTGCGGGTTGTTTAACGAACAGGCCCAAGATAGCAGAGTGTTGTATGAAGGCAGAATTGGACAAGAAAGATGCCCCTAAATGCATCTACTGCGGCAGTGAGGACAATGAGTTCAATCGGGAGCACGTCATACCACAGGCGTTCGGCACCTTCGAGCCCGAGTCATTCATCCTCTACGATGTTGTATGCAAACCGTGTAACCAGTATTTCGGCGACACCTTCGAAATCTCAGTGGCGCGCGACAGCTTTGAAGCGCTTTTGAGACTCCAGTACGGGTTGAAGCAGCCAGCAAAAGGAGCTGCGGATCTGCTCTATCGAAGGATAGAGCTGAAGGTAGATCAACCCGGCCCGTGGTTTGGAGCCACGGTCGTTCTCATGCCTGACAAAGGTGGCACGGGACTCGAGGCGGTACCCGTTCCTCAGGTTGCTTTCCGGTGGAAGGGAAGCTCCGACTGGTACTACCTGTTAGAGAAGGAGCTGAGTGACGACAAGGCCGTTCGGCCTTACAGGCGACCTACACCCGGCACGTTAGAAATCCGCGTGATGGGAGGAGCGGAACGCGATCGCGAGCGTTTGGTGGAAAAGCTGAAAGCTGTTGACATTGGGTTTGCGGCACAAGGGACCTTGAGCGCACCTGTGGTGCGGGATGGGAGCTTGCAGGTGGAAGTTATCGCTCAGGTGGACGCGATAGTTCTTCGAACGATTGCAAAAATCGCTTTCAATTATGTTGCGTCTCAGCATGGTGCCGAGTTCGTCCTGCGAGCAGATTTTGACGACTAAGAAGATACGTCCGGTACGGAACGAAGCCATCCTGGGGGCCAATTGTACGTGTATCCGACGAACCGATTCTTTTCGATGATGGCCGGCGCTTCCGCCAAACAAATGGGCACCTTATAACGTTGGATTGGAACCCGGCGCGAACCGGATTAATTGCACAGGTGAGCTTGTTCAATTGGTCGAAATTCGCGGTGACGATTTGTAGATACTATTCGGGACTCTGGCATGATGGTCTGCGCACGGGGCACCTTTTCGACCCCAAGAGTCGCAAGATCAAGAAACTTGGGGCGGTACGTGGAAGGCTTTTGTTTTAGGTGTCGCCAGGCAGCAACGGGTGGGCGGTTCGGTGCGCACGGCCGGTGGCGCTAGTGGGCGGCGACTTCCTCGGCTTCTTGCAGGACGACGCCTGGACCAGGCTGGGCGGGCATGGGAGCCAGCATGTCCTCTTTGCGCTTGATCAGCGTCGAGGTGTTGTAGCTGGAGACTTCAAAGCCGTGGCCATGGGTGATGGCGTCGGTGGGGCAGGCTTCCACGCAATAGCCGCAGAAGATGCAGCGGTTGTAATCGATGTTGTAGACCTTGGCGTAACGCTCGCCGCCCGAGATGCGAACTTTATCGGTGTTTTCCGCCGCCTCGATGTAGATGCAGTTCGAAGGGCAGGCAGCGGCACAGAGAAAACAGGCCACACACTTCTCGAGGCCGTTCTCATCGCGCTGGAGCACGTGGACGCCGCGAAAACGCTCTTCAAACTTAGGCGGCTCGTCGGGATAATTCTCGGTGATGGTGGGCGACATCATCTCCCGGAACGTGACGCCCATGCCTTTGGCAATCGCCGCAGCCGATTGAATCAATTCCTCCAGAGGATTGGCCATCTATCTTTTATCTTATCGTGGCTCCTGACCGGAGCCTAGTTCTTGGAGCCTCAACCCGATTTCATTTCCGGGACGCGCTCGCCCGCCTGGAACGGTTTCGCACCGAGTTTCTCGCCAAGCGCCTCCAGATCCGTCCGGACGAAGCCAATACTCGACCAGGAGATGTTGCCATCCCGCTCGATGAGGAACATTGAGGGAACGTGCGAGAGGCCGTAGGCGTTGCTGGCGGGATAGCCGAAACGGGCGCTGTCGAGAAGCGTCGGCATGGTGATGCCGAATTCCTGGTGAAACTCACGGGTGGCTTCGGCATCGTCCTGCGAGACGGCAAACATGCTGGCGCCGCCGTTTGCCCGGCCCCGAAACATGCGTTCGAGATATGGAAGCGTGTATTGACAGGTGGGACAGGAGACCTTGAAGAAGGCAAGAAAGACGGGACCCTCTTTCAGCAGCTCTCCCAACGTTTTTTCGCCGCCTCCAGCCAGGTCTTCGAGACGAAAATCGGGCGCGTGCTGCCCGGCGGTCAGCGTCTCATTTTCTCGGGTGGAAGCCATAAGCCTAGTGTAAATAGCGGACGCAGCTTCGCGCAAAGTGCGCACGGGGTTCAAAACTACTCTTCCTTCTGCTGCTGGACGAAGCTCAGAATGTCGAAGCGTTTGAGCTCGCGATCGGGGAAGAAGCTGTTGATGGCATTCTGCTCATCATCGAAGACTTCGAAGATGGTGGTGAGCTTGGTCATGACCAGCAGTTCGATGCCGCGGCGGCTCAGATTGAGCAGCTTGATCTTCCCGCCGGCCCTCTGGAGCGAGGTATAGCTCATGACGAGCGCGCCGAGGCCGGTACTGTCGATGTAATCCACATCCTTCAGGTTCAGGATGATGTTGGTGCGCCGGGAATCGATGAGCTTCTGCAACCGCTCGCGAAAGGTCGAAGCCTCGGGGCCTACGGTGAGGCGGCCGTTGAGGTCAAGAATGGTGATCCCTTCGCGGTCCCGTTGCTGGATATCGAGGCTCATAGGAGGAGAGAGATGGGGACGGCAAGAGTTATGGCATCGAGGATCTCAAGGCGCAGCTGAGGGCAATTCGGGGACAGGCAACGAAATTCCGAATCGGGGTGGCTGCGGTCTTCGTGATTCTGCTCGTCGGAATTTCGAAGCCGGTCCCCGAATTGCGACGTGTGCACGGTGAAAGATCCTATTTTTCGATTTTTCTAGATGGCCATCTTAGCGCCGAGCTGGGCTTCGACATTTTCGATGGGCACCATTTCGATAGCGTCCCACGGGCAACCGTCGAGGAAGGCGCCGTCGGGTCCCTTGCTAGTGCACTTTTTGCAGCCGATGCAGAGGTAGGGGTCGACCTCAATGCGGCCGAACGGCCGATGGTCTTCGTCCGGAACCCAGTACATGCAATCGGCCACCGGGCAATAGGGAACGCAGGCGGGCGAACCCGCGCAACCGGTGCAGCACTCAGTGATGATGGCCAGTTCCTTGGGGCGCTTTTTGCGAGGGGTCGCGATGCCCTCGGACTTCGGCTCCATCTTGACGACTTCAGCCACCATGACGAGGATTATGACATAAAAAGAGGACGATTCTCACCCGGACTCGGGAAACGCTATGTTGCTCTCGGCCGTTCACACGTGGTTGTGTTGCGAAAATTCAAAGAAGAAGACGGGCCTTCGGTTCGCCTCAAGATCGGTTCCGTTTTCAGGCAGCGATTCCGAACAGCATGCCCACGTACCGCGCCTGGCCGGCCGGATCTTCCTTTGCTACCCACCTGACT
>DATGZN010000061.1:0-3431 GCA_035297145.1 Bryobacteraceae bacterium | reverse complement strand
CCAACCATCGATCTTGAAAACTCCGTTTTTTCCGCACTCGAGGAATGGCGATCAAGGCGCAATCAGCGGAGCACTTAAGATGAGGCGGAGATTTGGAACTATCCGCAGACCAAGAGGTAACGGCGAGGTCCGGTGTCCTTGCTCATGCGGAGCAGATACTAGAACATACGAGACGAATGCAAAGGCAGTTCAGTTGCCCGAAGATCTTGCCGAATCCCGCAGAGCAGAAGAGTCTCTATGGCACTGCCTGCACTGTGGGTGCTTGTGGTATCAATCTTGGTTCGGGTGTCGCCGCCTTGGTTCTTACAATGCAATCGGGAATGGGAAGTTCGTGCGGTATGCGCCCGAATAGATGGGCACAGTCTAACGCATGCGGATTCCGACGAAGGCGATCACTATTCCGATTTGATGGCGATCACCATTCCGAGTGATGCCGATCACCGTCGGAGCGAAGCGACGCTGAGCTACTCTTATCATCCTTAAGTGATCGGCATCCGTCAACCCTTTTGTTGATTCTGCGGCTGAGCGGGGGAGAGGGGTGCGGGGTGAGGGGGCGGCGTTTGAGCCCCCTTACCCCGCCCAGCACGTAGAAACCTTTCGGGCAATACTCGTTCATGAGTTCTCTCCCCCGGCTTTGCCATTCCGCTTTTTGCGCATCGATTCGCCTTTCAGCTCAATGCGATGCGCGTTGTGCACCAACCGGTCCAGGATGCTATCGGCGGTCGTGGGGTCTCCAATTTGAGCGTGCCAGGAGGCCACTGGCAACTGACTGGTCAGCAGGGTCGAATGGACCTGATACCGCCCATCGCAGATCTCCAGAAAATCGCGACGCTCGGCCTCGGTCAGCGGAGCCATCGTCCAATCGTCGACGATGAGCAGATCGACTCGGTTGAGCCGGTCGATTAGCTTACCATGGCTGCCATCGGCCCGCGCTTGAGCAAGGTCGCGAAACAGTTCCGTGGCTTTGAGGAAGAGCGCGGTGTAACCGTCGCGGCAGACCTTCTGCGCAAACGCGCGGGCCAGCCAAGTTTTGCCCACGCCGGTCGGTCCGATCAGGAACAGGTGCTGGTGTTCCCGCACCCAGGCCGACTCGGCGGTCAAGGAACGTACCAGTTGGCGGTCCAGCCCGCGCGGTGCGCGATAGTCGATGTCCTCGATGCAAGCCGGGCCATGTAAGCGGCCGTTGCGTAAGCGCCGGTCCAGCGCCCGGTTCTGGCGCCAGTTCCACTGGCGGTCGATGAGTAAGCCGAGTCTCTCTTCGAAACTCAGGCTGTGAATGTTAGCGTCTTGTTGTTGCTGCGCGAAAGCTTCGGCCATGCCGCGCAAACGCATAGCGCACAGTTTCTCGATAGTAGGTTCTGTCAACATAGCTCCTCACTCTTCTTGGCCGGTGGGATCTCCACCGTTGTCGAAATACTCCGAGCCGCGAATGTTGGGGTGATCGAGGGGTGGCTTGGGTTCCGCCGCCGGCTCAATCGGCTGGCTGTCCAGATTACATTGCAGGATCGATTTGATGCTCGGATAGGAACAGGCACGTAGCGCAAGGGCGCGGCGCGCGGCCGCTTCCACCCGTTGGCTGGAGTACTGCTTGGCGAGCCGCAGGATACCGAGGCAGGAGCGATAACCCTGTTCCGGGTGGGGCTTGCTGGCCATAATGCGATCGAACAATTCGGCGGTTGCCGGACCGATAGTCCGGGCCCAATCCACCAGCCGGGAGGGTGTCCACTCCAGGTGCCGCTGGTGCGCCTTGGGCCGGTGCTCGCTCACGGTAGTGGCCTGGTGGAGCACCTGGCTGCGCGCGTGACTGGCCACCCGTAGGCTGCGATGGAAGATCTCCACTATGGTGCCGGTGGCCCGCACCTCCACCTCCTGCTGGGTGAGTTGATAGGGTACGCTGTACCAGTGGTTATCGAACTCGACGTGGTAGTCGATGTTGACGCGGTGGGTTTCCCAATCGCCATACTCGTAGCGTGCGGCTGGCAAGGGGCGCAACGCCGGCCTGTCGAGTGACGCAAACAAGGTACGGCGCGAACCATCGCGCTTGCGGAAGGGCCGGTCGTTGAGGCGAATCAGCAACTCCCCAATGGCCTGGTTGACCTCACCCAAACTGAAGAACTTTCTCTTCCGCAGGGCCGCCAGGATCCACCGCTCGACTAACAGCACGCCCGCCTCGACCTTGGCCTTGTCGCGGGGTTTGGCCTGCCGCGTCGGCACCACCGCCACGCCATAGTGCGCGGCCATCTCCTCGTAGGTCCGATTGACACTCGGCTCATAGCGGCACGCTTTGGTGACGCCCGACTTCAGGTTGTCAGGGACGACGATCTCTGGCACCCCGCCCAGGAATTCGAAGGTCCGTATGTGCGCCGCGATCCAGTCGGCCAAGCTCTGCGTCGCGGTGGCCTCGGCATAGGTATAGTTGCTGGCGCCTAACACCGCCACGAAAATCTGCGCCGGTGTCATCTCGCCGGCCGCGGCTGGGTGTACGGGAATGGTGTCGCCGGCGAAGTCGACAAACAACTTCTCGCCCGCCCGATGCTCCTGGCGCAGAACCACTTCTTGTCTGCGCAGCCATCTTCGGTATAAGTCACAGAAGCGGCTATAGTGGTAACCGTCGGGATGTGTCTCGCGATACTCCTCCCACAAGAGTTGTAAGGTGACGTGTTTGTTGGTTTGTAATTGATGACGGATGTCCGCGTAGTCTGGCTCGGGGGATAGCTTTCGAGGGACAGGTTTTCCCCGCGGCGGGGCCACTGTCTCTGTGAGGCGCTCTTCGCCCCATTCGGCGATTTCCGGCCATTTCAGTCCGGCGACCTCGGCGGCCTTCAGGTATTCGGAAACCGTCGCCTGACCGACGGCACAACTGATGGCTATCTGGCGCTGTGACAGCCCCAGGGAATGTAGCCTAAGAATCTCTTTGATCTTGCGCATGGACAACCTCTCTTGCGGCAAATTGGTTCCTCCACCTTCCAGTGGAGGCCAACCCGCCGCCGGCTTGCCCAGCGCTCTTCGATCATGAAGACGGCTTAAGAAAATGATTCCGACGATGGCGATCACCATTCCGAGGTCCGCCGAAAACTGATCGGCTTCCCGTCGGAATGGTGATCGCCATCAGCTCGGAATCCCGATCGGCATCACTTCGGAATCGCGATCGCCATCACCTCGGAACGGTGATCGCCATGCCCCGGAATATGCAGATACGAAAAGCACTTCCACTATTTGTCGGGGGAAAGTTCGGTATGAATACTTGCGGTAGTAGCTGCTAACTCGTTGCAGCTGTCGCAGAACGGCATCCGTTGTGGGACAGCAGTGGGGCTGACGAGTTTTTGTCCGTTGACAATGATGTACGGCTTTTGAACTCGGTAAGGCACGGCTTATTGTATCGGGTAGTATCGGCGGGTTGACGTGGCGTCGTCGTCATCGTGCAGCAGCGG
>DATGZN010000060.1:0-15470 GCA_035297145.1 Bryobacteraceae bacterium | reverse complement strand
CAGGACGACCCGCACCTGCTGCACACCGCCGCTCAACAGTTTCCTCAACGCCTTCTGGTCCTTGCTTGTGACTTCGATACGCAGGGCTGGACGGGCCATACCCTAAGTATGCGCCAAAACATTTCTGATTGGAATTGTTTTATTAGAATCTTTTCAGGCGGTCAAAGACCTAGGTGCTGTTCAGTATACAGCCAGCCGCCGTCATGTGATCCCTTGCGAGTTGCGTGAGGTTTTTACCCGTCGACTGTCGCGCCAGCGTCTCGCTACTCCAATACTCCGTCATAGCCGAGAGGGGGCGAAAGGGATGCGGTGCTGATGGCGAGCGCCCAGAGGCGACGGAGAAGTTCTGCGATCACCAGATCCGGCTCAGACTCCGCCAGTGCGCGCAGCACCGTCCATGGCTCGCAACGCTCGAGAAGATTGCTAACTCGACATTCGCTTCGCCGTTATCTCGAAGGTCTGGTCATTGAACGTTACCTTGAACTTAATCTCGTTGCCGCTAAGCTTGCCGTTGTACGTGAATGTTCCGAATGGCCGCTCTGCCGAGAACGAGATTTCGTCACCGGCTACCTTGCCGTCTTTGATTGGGGTTTCGTCCTGCGAACCTGCCACGGTGCCCGTTAGAATTCCATTTTCGACTTTGAAGGTGAAGGTATTTACGCGCTGCGTCCCATCAGGAGTAGTGAACTCGGCCTTCCACTTGCCGCTCACATCCGCAGCCGCTGCCACCAGCGACAGCAACACCCCAAGGAACACAATGCGCCAAGATAGACGATTTCTCATAGAGATCTGTTCTCCTTCCTTGCGACAATACCACTCCTGTTCGAACTGCCTTCTTCCATCCGATCGGTGAAGAAACGGCGATGTTCAAGACCACTCGACGATAGCCTTCACGACGCCGGCCTCTCTATGAAGCCACACCGGAAACCGCTTGTCCATTACGTCGGGACAGACGCAGTCGGTCGGCCACGCCGCCACATCGATCCGCCCATTCTCCATGTGTTCGAGTACACGACGGTGTTCGGCGGGAGTGCTGTTGCGGCTCGCCAGTATCGTCGCCTCGCGCCGGTGGAGGTCCGGATCGAATAAGGAAACCGTATCGTTGATCAGGCCAACGAAAACGAGCGTGCCACCCTGCTGGAGCAAGTGAATCGCCTCCTCCATCGAACCTTTGTCGCCAGTACAATCGAACACCAGCATCG
The DNA here is from genome assembly GCA_035297145.1 of Bryobacteraceae bacterium. GTDB lineage: Bacteria > Acidobacteriota > Terriglobia > Bryobacterales > Bryobacteraceae > QHXW01. The sequence goes on along the minus strand of DATGZN010000060.1, from coordinate 14,268 downwards.
AAGGGTCTTCCTGCCGCGCTTCTTGGTGCGAGGGATAGAAACGTTTCAAGCCATAGTGTTGGGCGGCAAATTCGAGTCGTTCTGGCATTTTCTCCACGACACCGATGTCGGCGCCGGCTAACCGCAAGAACTCAATCACTGATAGGCCGATAGGCCCGGCACCGACGACGATCGCGCGGTCGCCCGGCTGTGCCGCAGCGCGCCCTACAGCGTGGCTGCCAACACCAAGCGTCTCCACCAGGGGGATTTGCCGGGCCGGCAGAGTCTGACACTTGTACATCTGTTTAGCCGGCAGAAGAATGCGGTCGCGCATACCGCCATCGGCATGGACTCCGATAACGCGGATCTTCGCGCAGCAGTTCGTCCGGCCTCGCAAACAGGCTGAGCACTCGCCACAGGTCATGTACGGGTTCACCGCGCATCGGTCACCGGGCTTGAACTGCCCAACGCCATCGCCGGTCTCGATGACCTCGACGGCGAGCTCGTGCCCGAGAATTCGTGGATAACTGAAAAACGGCTGCGTGCCTTCGAACGCGTGGAGATCAGTGCCGCAGATGCCGACTGTCAACACCCGCACAAGCACTTCGCCCGGTCCTGGCGCGCTCGGTTGCGGGGTATCAGTGAACGTGAATCGGCCCGGCTGTTCAAGAATGACTGTCCTCATGGGATATACGGTCAACTGTACCAGACCGTCGGCCGTGCTTCTGACCGAGATCGTCCGATCTCCGCAGTGAATTTTCAGTATCTTGTCTCCGAACTCCGCCAGCCCCACCACAAAATCAGGCCGCTTGGTCGGCATCTCCGTTTGGAGAAGCGATCGTCGCAGTGATCGACCACCGTCGAAGGGGTCTACCCCTTTAATCCTGCGAGCACGCCATACATATAGGCGTATGAGCGCGCCATGCCGAGAAACGGATCGTTCTCGTTGATTTCATATTCGAGATTGACGGAAGCCATGTAGCCCATCTTGTGCAACTCGCGGAAAATATCCGCAATCGGCAGCACGCCGTCGCCGACGTCACAGAGCGAATTCACGTCCCCAAAAACGCGCATGTCCTTGATGTGCATGTCGAGCATTCGCGAACCTGAAGCCCGAATGGCGTCAAGAGGCTTCACACCCGCTTCGGCCGTGTGGCCCACGTCCACGCAGACCCCACAGCGCGGATCCATGTCCTGAAGGATCTTCAGCGCGTCCTGGCGGGGCCGGGAAGTTGTCCTTTGGGCCGTGATTGTGCACGGCAATCTTGATGTTGTACTCCTCGACAAACTTCTGGAGTTTTGGCAGCGTGATCTTGGTGGGAGCGCACACAATCAGCGGCATGCCGGCGAGCCTGGCATATTCGAACTTGTGACGGATGTCGGCCTCTTCGTCCTTGTGGAAGTCGATGTTGCCACCTCCCACGATGGTGAGACCCGCATCCTCAAACTCCTTGCGGGCTTCGCGGATCTGATCAGGGGTCGAATCCAGCGGCAGGTGGTAGGACTTAATGTTCACGTATTTCAGGCCGAGGCGTTGGATCATCTTGATCGCTTCGGCGCGCGGAAACTTTCGCAGTGAATAGGAAGCTATCCCCAGCCTGAAGCCGACATCGTTGCCCGAAGTGGCGGCGCCGAGGTTAAGCCCGGAAAAAGCGAGCACCGAGCCGGCGGCCGATGCGCCCAGTACAGATCGCCTGGAGATTGAGGACATACGTAGATTGTGACGCAGTGCCGGCGGGTAGTGCCAGTCCGGCTGAGAAACTGCTCGCGGGTAGCCGATCGAGGCTACCGCGGGCAAGCGGGGATAGCCGATCTGTTCACCCCAGCGCGACGCCGGCAGTTGCCTGTCAAGATCGTCGACCGCACCTAACCTAGCTCCATTTCGCCGCTCCATGAACGAAGACATTGTGAGCAAATTCTAAGAATCGCGGTCCAGATCCGGGGATCGAGGACATCATAGGCGTCGGGACCCGTTCAGGGCTCAAACGGAATGGAACCGGACTTCGCGTTCCTTTGGCTCCACTTCTACGGGTCGGGCGTTCCCGTCCATATGAACTCGGAAATTCCTGCCGTCATCGAATCGGCGCCGCTTCAGCACAGCTGCCGGGCGCACTTCGGTGAGTGCTGTGAGACAATGCCTCGGTGCCGAAACGTGTGGTGAGCGCCGCTGCATCAAGACCCGCGAACGTGAGCGTCACGGTGAACGGCAAGCCCTGGCAGCTTGTCTCTAGCCTCGCCGATTCCGGTCAGCGCGATCAAGTGTTCACTGTCGGTCGAACATCTGGCGGCAAGACCGTTGTCCGATTCGGCGATGGCATCCACGGCGCGCGCCCTCCAGTTCGAGGCACGATCACGGTCAACTACCGTTCTGGAGCCGGCACCGCCGGCACCGCCGCGACTGTGGTCGTCCAGTTGGTGGCCCACCCTACTATCGATCAGGCGCTCTGGGTTGCGATACGAAACCGAACTCGCGCGATCCGCTTCGAGTTTCACGAGCGCCGGTAGCCGGGTCGGCGGCAGAGATCAACGAAGACCCGGCCGCCGTGTGACGGGTGTGGCAGTCAAAATCTTCCGCGTGCAACCCCCAAACAAAAGCCTACGATGCCAAGCCTACCTCTTGTTATTCTTGCCCTGATCGTGCGCCACGGTCACCGCCGTCGTAGTGTTCGACGACAGACCCAGCTTGTCCTGGCAGGTAATGGCGATGGTGTAGACTCGCCCGTTACCTGTTCCCGCGCGCTCGGCGCGCAAGTCAACGTGATGAGCGTCCAGCACTATCCAATCCGGTGAAGTGTGGCCGCTACCGCCGCCCCCGCCCTCGTTGTCGCTCACGCTCAGCGAACACACAGGGGCCGGGTCACAATTGTCATTCACCGTGTAATTGATCGTGACCGGCGCCATTTGATGATTGGGGGGCCACAACGCATTGGGGGACGCGGAAACGCCAGTGAAGTCCGGTCCGCCGCAGGCTTCCAGGCTGCCAAACAGTCCATGACTCTGGCCTTCGATGCCCGCCGTGAAGTACAGCACGCCACTGCTCCCGCCCTCATGATCGTTGCCGAATGTCAGAGTCCAAAGTCCGTTGATGGAGATCGGCACGCCACTCGTGTCTTCCACCAGACCAAGAAAGTTGCCTTTCGAATCAAAGGCGCTGATGTGTCCTGGGCCGATGATGGAAGTACCGAAATTAAAATTGCCGACGAGCAAAGCGTTGCTGAACTCGCCGAAATTGGCTGGCGCAAGAGCGATGCCCCAAGGATTCAGGAGCGTTCCGCCGGTGGCAAACCGGCTCATGAAATGCCCGCTGGTATCGAAGACGTCGACCACACCCGTCGGTCCTGAATAAGTCACATAAAGGCTGTTGCCTATGTTGACGATGTTGAACGGCAAGTCACCGGCAGGGAGACTCGGGTCGGTAAAGGTGCCAGCAACGCTTACCTTTGTGAAACTCTGGTCGAACACATCAATCCGGCCAGGAGAGGCATTATTTGCCGCGTACAGAAACTCTTGCGAGCCCATCGAGGCCAACGTTAGGCCGGTATAGGAGGCGGGAGCCGGGCTGCCGGTTGCGGCCAGGATCGCCTGCATGGAGACCGCCGGAGGCGGAACGTTAGGGTTCCAACCCGAGATCGTGCCATTCAATCCGGCAAAAAGAAAGAGCGCCGGACCGGACGCACCCCCTTTTGTCACGACGAAATCTGGGGAGTCATTGAACGCCTGGCCGGAGGGTGACGCCGGAATGCTGACGTTCAGCGGAATCTTCGTGACGGCGCCAGTCGTGCCGTCAACGGCATACAGCGTTGCCGTGTTGGTGCCTTGGTCAGAGACCCAGAACGGAGTGGTCGGACCGAATGACATCCCCCAGGGGTTGACCAGCAAGGGATCCGTGACGGTGGCCGTGCCGGAAATGTCCGAAACCAAATTGACTTGTTTGTGGAACTGCGCCGTGGCAGGTGCCAAGGCGAGTAGGAAAAACATCCAGAGCGCCCCCGCGACCGAGCGGGGTCTGTACACAGTTCTCTTCACAGCTTTACTCCTTAGCTGAATTTGAGCTGTGCGGGAGCCCTGGTTGGAAGGTAACCCAAAATCGCACTGAGCGCAAGCCTCCTCTATTGCCTTCGCTGACATACGGTGACGTCAACTGCCGTCCTTTCCGAAAATGTCGCGATTTCAAGAAATCTAAAGTCGGATTTGTGGTCGCGGGCAATCTCGCGCTTACGCTCTCGAACGATCGTGCGCGGATGCGCCACTCGTCAGCGGTCCATCCGCCCATTCCCTCTGCGGCCGACGACTGGATGATGGACTCGAAGAGGACTTGGGGATAGCGTCGCAGGCGCACATCTACGGGTAGAGCTTTTCACGTTTGCGAAGTGCGCACATCCCCAACGACTGCGCCATTGATCAATGACGGCTGCCGATCTACCGTCAGTCCTCGATTCTTCCAGCGTGAAGGTACCGGGGTCTCTGGGGTCTTCAATTCGCACCGTTGGTGAAACTCATCTACCGGTCACCCGGTGTTCTGTTATCTGCTGGACACGAGTGGTCGGATCGAGCCGTGCGCGCCAAATCCGAGGTGCTGGTAGCTCCTGGTGGTAATCCGATGCGTCGCACCGTTCTTCTCCAGTGCTTCCAGTTCTCAGGGTTATCGAGGATCATGCGTGCAGCCAGGCGTTTCTGGAAGGCGCAATCGTAGATCAGGTCCATGACGTCGCTCCCTGCGGGCGTTGGGGCGAGACCGAATTTGTCAACAAAGGACCGAAACGTCTTCACCCGAAACTGGAGACACCCGTAATAGTATCGACCATCGAGATCTTGGTGGACGACACGCGCTCGATTACCAGATTCCGCGAACGACAGCGCATCAAGCCACTTTTGCAAGGTTTGTTGTCGATGCGCGCCTGGGGACGCTGCGGCGGATACAAGCGCCTCATTATCATTGCCGGAGGCACAGCCGTCGTCTCCGTTCACTTGCAAACATTGTGTCCAGACGACAAAAATGACCGCAGCCGCCAATCTGGAGCCCATTCGAGCAGACCTATGGAGAGTTCGCATGTCGTGCTCTCCGCTGGTGAGGCGATTATGGGCTACGAAAGCACCGGGCTCAATATGCGTTTGGTTATCAGGGCACTGCTAACGGAAGTGGCTCTCTCGTTCTCTGGCTCTGACACGCAGACGCGATCGAGGAAACCATCGGCGCCGGCGACGGTTCACGGCTCAAACGAACAGGACGCCCCTTCCGAGGCGTTTAGTTGAGCGAAGGGGATTTCGCGCCAGCTATTTTATCCGGGAAGACTGGGGCGTACTTCAGGCCGGACTGTCGTGCGATCGCGCTACTCAGAAACCTTCGACCATCCACACGTTGCTGTTGGTGGCAAAGCCCTGTGTGGCAAGATAGCGGCCGTCCGGTGAAGGTATGCCCACTATGTCACTGCTCCCCGCCTTGTTCTGCCACATCACGCGCGCATTTCCCTTCAGATCGACGTAGAGAAGCGTGTTGCCTTGTGGTGATTGAGAGCCGCAGTAAAGTCCCTTTCCGTCAGGCGACCAGTCAATGCCTGTGTTGTTCGGCCAACCTTTCACCTTGATTTCGAGGTCGGAGCCACCCGATAGCGAAAGCAAGCGAATGTGCATCTCTCGCTCGCCACCTCGCGAAACCGCAAATGTTAGGCCATCCGGCGAGAGTCCCGCCCCGCCGTAACTGGACGGCGGATCGTTGTCTATGGTCCTGAGCACCCTCCCTCTGCCCTTCAGCGGGTCGAACGCCGTGATGGTGCGCTGTTTTCGATCCGGGCTCGGCTCGAGGATAACGCACAGGCTGGCTGGGGCGCTGGCACACGAAAAGCCGTCAAAACTCCGCGTCTCCAGCACAGCCTGGGGTACCCCACCGCTTACAGGGATGCGCATCAGGCGATCCGGAGGAACAGGATTGGCCGGCGTTCTCGGAATCTCCGCGTAGATGATCCAAGCACCATCGGCACTGAGGCGGGCTAACAATACGTCTTGGTCTCCTGTGCCCACAGGCTCAGAGACCTCCTGGCTGATTCCTTGCTTGAAAATTCCCCCTATGCCGTTACGGTTTGATATAAACAATACCGCTTTGCTGTCCGCCGTCCATGCCGTGGCGTAATCGAAGGCTTCGCCATTGGTCAGCCGCCGAGGGGGTTTCATGCGCGTCCCTCCTGCCGCGAGTTCAGCCAGGTAAACCTGCGCCTGCTCTGTCGACCGTTGGAGCACCAGCCGCTTCCCATCCGCACTGGCACTCAATCCCGAAACGTTAGATGCAACCCACATAACCAGCCTATTACCGAGCCGCATAACCTCGGCCGGGGCTGGGTGGGCGTCAATTTCCGGAAAGCGTTCGGGCACCCTGTGCGGCTCATCGACGACGCAGCGATGCAAGCGCTCGGGAGTTACGAGGGTGGCCGCATGCTCTTCCTCGGTCTGGGTACGGGACTAGGTTCCGCGATGATTGTCGACGGAATCCTCGAGCCGATGGAGCTGGCGCATCTACCGTACAAGAAACGGCGGACATACGAAGATTATGGCGGGCTGCATGGGCTAGAGCGCCTGGGCAAGAAGAAGTGGAGGCGCCATGTGGCAGATGTAGTCCAGAAGCTCAAAGTTGCGTTGGAGGCCGACTACGTCGTCCTCGGCGGTGGCAACGCCAAGCTACTGAAAAAGCTGCCTCCTGGAGCCAGGCTAGGCGACAACAACAACTCCTTCCGTGGTGGTTTCCGCTTGTGGCAGCGGAGTGACGGGGGCAAAACGAAAGCGGCAACGGATACGAAGCGGTTAGCGAAACGCTCTTAGTCTTGGCGCAGGATAGTGGAGCCCTACCTGCCGCGGTCCAGATACGGCGTTCGAGTAGATCATGCCTGCGGGATCAGGAGAACCGGCCGGACTATGCCGGACGATCAGACGAAAGCGGCAATCAGTGGCGCCGAACTCTCAGGCGTTCACCTTCGACAATTTTTTGAACGGTTCGTGGGTAACAAATGTTGTATAATCCGCCTCGTCGTTTGCTGCGTTGGCACAGAGCCATCTGGCAATTGCAGCACAGCAGGTTGAGGCGGCATTGTGACCAAACGGGAATTCCTCACGAGCGGCATCGGCGCCGGCTTGGCCCTGACGAAAGGCACCGGTGCATTCTCACAGCAATCGTCGGTTCGTCCGCGAATGGACGTCGGGCAATCGAAGCGTCCGGTTCCGTCCCGGATGGCCAAAACAACCAAGCTGTTCAAAAGTCCCCAAGGATTTCCCAACGCGATTGCCATCACGTCAGAGGGGTTGTGGATTGGCGAGCAAAAAATGTCTGGGGCTGAAGCCGTATCGTATCATCTGCCCGAGCCGACAACTCTTACTGAAGACGCTTGGCTTGTCGATTGGAATGGCAAACTGCTGAAGACGGTGACGACTCCTTCCAGAAACACCAGCGGGATGGCCGTGGGTGGTGGTTACATCTGGATGGTCGCGAACGCGCCTCCGGAAGGCGTTTTCCAGGTGGACATGAACTCACAACTAGTCAGCCACCGCCAGATTCCGCTCGGTTCGGCCAACGATGGTGGCGGTTGCCACGGCGCTCTCTGGCACGACGGCAAGCTGTGGATCGCGTCGTTGCGGCTTCGCGGCAATCTTCGCGTCGACCCCACGACCTGGCAACCGGAGTTCCTGATCCCGTTCTACCAGGCTCCCGACAGGGTGCGTTATCACGGCATTGCATGGGACAACGAGACCATCTGGCAGGTCGTCGGTAACGACAGTAAGCGGTATAGTGAGTACCGGCCTGGACTGGTGAGGTACGAAGCCGCGACCGGCAAGGTGATCGAGACGGTGGACTTTGTTCCGAACTCCTGCGACCCGCACGGCCTTGCGATGCACGACGACAAGCTGATCAGTTGCGATGCCGGCATCCATCCGGGCTGGCCCAACAACGATAGTCCAACGGCAGGCTGGATCTTCCAAATCGACTTTATCTAAACGCTTCACCTCCAGAGTGAGCTTTCGGGAGGCGTGCGTAGCGCCTCTTTCCGGCGGAACGGCCCGTAATCGGCTGAATCGAGGAACACCCAGCTTTGCACCGGGCACACATTAAGCCCATCGTAGAGTGCGGATGGAAGGGTCGGCAGCTTAACCTCGGCTACGAAAAAGTATTGTGCGTAAAACGAAGATCTGCCTTAGCCTGTAGGGTAACGGGTTTGTTTTCGGCCCTTGCTGCGCGTTCGGCTGGCTACTGTCTAAGAGGGAGTTGCATTAGTGGAACCGTTTCGGATTCATGTCGCAGATGAAGTGCTCGACGATCTGCGGGCACGGTTACGCCGTACTAGATGGCCCGACCAGGTGGCCGGCATCGGCTGGAAACAGGGTACCGAGCTGGACTGGTTGCGGCACCTGGTGTCCTACTGGACCCGTGAGTTCGACTGGCGTGTCTGGGAGCAGAGGCTCAACGCTCTCGACCACTTCACGTGGGAGGGCATCCACTTCGTGTACAGGCGTGCGGCATCAGGCCGGGGGGTGCCACTCATCCTCACGCACGGCTGGCCCAGCAGTTTCCTCGATTACCTGGATATGCTGCCGCTGCTCCATGACTTCGACGTGGTCGCACCCTCCCTGCCCGGATATGGATTCTCACCGCGCCCACCCGAGGTTGGAATCAACTACCGGTACGTCTCGGAGCGCTGGCATCGACTTATGTCCGAGCTTGGGTATTCTCGCTATGGTGCGGGCGGCTATGACTTTGGGGCCGGAGTGACGACGATCCTTGCGCTAGATCATCCCGAGTCGGTAATCGGAATTCATCTCACCACACTAGAGTCCGACCTTACGCCCATCGTGGATGACGCGGAACTGTCCGATGTCGAGCATTCGTATCTTGCGGTGAACCGAGGCTGGGACGCTACAGAGCGAGGCTACGGCGCGATCCAGTCCACTAAGCCGCAGACCATCGGCTATGGACTAAACGACTCTCCAGCTGGACTGGCCGCATATGTGGGGGAGAAGTGGCAATCGTGGAGCGATGTCACTCCGCCCGATGACTTCCTCTGCGCTACGCTCACCTTATACTGGGTCACGCAGACCATCACCTCGTCGATGCGTGACTATTGGGACAATCGCTGGTATCCGGTCGATCGCTCCTACGTCGGCACGCCCACGGCATTTGGTGTCTTCGCGCACCAAACCGTTCCCGAGGGTGAGCCACCGCGCTCGTATCTAGAGCGCGTGTACAACATCCAGCGATGGACAGTCTTTCCGCGCGGCGGGCATTTTGCTCCGGCTGAGGAACCGGCAGCAGTCGCAAAGGACCTAACCGCTTTCTTCCGTGACCTAGTATGAGCCTCAGCTTAGTATGCTTTTCCGGCTCACGATCAGGCGCCTCCGGCGCCTGACTGAACTTAACAGGACGGGCTACACAACGTCACGCACGATTCCCGGAAACTCACACCTCCAGACCGCGAGAAGGACGGTAATCGATCCGGCTTCGCGGCGGATGGCTAAGTGGCCGGCAGCCGGTTGGGCGGAGGCTGACACCGGATCGACCTCGGACCGCTCCGCCGGAATCGAAGCGACCTTCGACTCAATAGAGCCTCTCAGAGCGTTCGAAACTCCTGGCTGGCCCTTTCCTAGATGAGGGAATGCGTTGACATTTTTTCTGCGCGATCTGTGCGCGCGTGACGGCCTTTCTGGGTCGCGATGAGAAGCCCTGACGCCATAAGCGCGTCGTCGAAAGCGCGAACCGCCCCAGGTGTTATTTCAACGACGAACCATGCCTTGGTGCAGCATTCGCGACGATGTTCACCAAATTTGCCCCGCTTTGGCTTCAGCCTGTGACGTTTTGGGAAGCGTGCACGATTCAGTTGGCCGATGACGGCGGGCACCAACATCCAGATCTGGATGTTGCCGCGCGGCATACCAACGCCGCTATGGATTGCCTCAATCACCGCGATGATGGGTGAGAAGTCGCCGCCACCTGCTACGCCGACGAGGAGATCCTACCAGGCGCGCAGGCGGTGCCAAGAGGATAGAATAACCGCTACGCCTGTGGCAGGAATCGACAAACGCGATGTGCAGTTCGATGCCATCGTTAACGAAGTAGTTTCAGAAGCCCACCTCAGCCGATCTCTGCTCTTGCCTGAGGAAATCGAATACATCCGGGAGCACGCGCTCAACAAACCGCTAGGCGTGGTCCATATCTGGGCGCTCGGTGTGGGTGTGGTAATCACAGGAATGTATTTCGGATGGAATTTCGGGCTGCCTATAGGCGGACCGATCGGTGTATTGGTGGCTTCGCTGATCGTCTGCGTCTTGTACCTGGCGTGGGTGCTCGCGCTTTCGGAACTTTCCGTTGCCATGCCGTTTGCCGGTGGACCGCTGGCGTTCGGGAGGCGGGCCGTGGGCAAATGGTTCGGATTTCTGATGGGCTGGTCGATGTTCCTGGAGTGCCTTTTCGCAACAATTGGTACAGGATTGGCGGCTGGCGGATACGTCGCGTTTCTCATTAACCCGGAACATCCCGACCGGAAAGTGACCACCGGGTGCGCCATCCTCTGCGCGCTGGTGTTCCTGGCGATCCAATGGTCCGGGGTGAAGCAGCAAGCCGTCATCATGCTCTGGCTGACATACGCAGCCATAGCCGCGCTGGTCTGGTTCTGGTTGGGTGCGGCTCCGGGCGTATCACTGGGGCGTGTTTTTACTACACCGCTGCTGCCGTCCGGATGGTCAGGCGTGCTTGGCGCCGTGCCATACGCGCTGTGGTGGCTGGTGATTATCGAAACCGTCGCTCTGGCAGCGGAAGAAGCACACGAGCCGCACATATCCATCCCGCGTGGCCTGGTACTGGCGCAGATTACGCTTGTGGCGCTCGTCCTGCTGACGTGGTGGTTTGCATCGGCGGCCGCACCGTACGCTGAAACGGGTGCGGTGGACTATCCGCTTCCACTGGTCTTCAAAAAAGTCTGGGGGACCGGCTGGTTCCTCACTGCGTTCTCAGCGCTGGCGGTGACCGGCATGATCGTTTCCTACAACGGAATGATCTACGCTACCAGCCGCCAGTCGTTTTCGCTAGGGCGCGCGGGCTATCTGCCGAAGTGGCTGGGTGCAGTACACCGGACGCGCCGAACGCCGCACGTTTCACTCGTTGTATGGACCGCGGTGACTATCCTGTTCATCCTGTTCGGGCATTTCTACGAGAAGGCAACGGCGGTCGCGATCCTGATCTCTACTCTTACGGCGGTGATCTGGTATGTGCTGGCCATAGTGTGCCTGGTGATCCTGCGCCGCAAGGAGCCAGAGCTGTTTCGGCCGTACAAGGTTCCCGCCTACCCGTCACTGCCAGTGTTCGTGGCCACCTTAGCCGCGATTGCAGGATGTTTGTATGCATGGTCGAATGTGCAGGTGATTCTTCCCACGGCGGCGCTCTATGTAGCCGCGGTGGTGTGGTACGCGCTGTGGGCACGCAAGAAGGTGCTTCCAGTAGCGCCGGAGGAAGTGGCAGCCCGCATAGCCGCGGAATTAGCTCACAAACAGGGCGTGGCTGAATCGAAAGCAGCCGCCGTGGGGACCGAATCCACCGGTTTCTTAGCACACGCCACGGCGCCGATTCTCATGCCGGCCGACCCGCTCTACACGAAACAAATGCAGACGGCGGTCGAACGGATCACGGGTCCTGCGCTCTTGGTTGGCATCCTATCTCTGGTTTGGATGATTCTGCGAACTCGCGGCGTGGTCCGCGGCGTATTGTCCGAGTCAACCGAGGTAGCCACGGTCTCGGTGCTGTGGGGATTCTTGTTTGTGCTGGTCAGCGCGATCGGACTGATGAGCGCGCGTATTCACCGGTCCTGATTGCATGACTTAAGCTCTCGCGCGGGCACTATCCGGATCAACAAGAAATTAGCTGGAAGGAACTACTCTCTCTTGACAATTTGCCATACCTAGCGGTAAGCTACGCCCGCTACTTAGAAGCCACTCGATGTGATATTTCCCTCTTTGTTACTGCGCTAACATCCAGATCTGGATGTGAAATCGCCCTCAAAACCTGCGCCGGACGGATTCCCTCCTGGAATTTCCATAGCGCACGAAGTTAGTACGACGCGGCTCAGGTACCGATCTTGCCACCATCCGCTGATTGCTGTCCCGGATTCGCGCCACATTCATCACTAACTCAAGTGCGTCGCAACGCCATTTCGAAACAGCAGCGGGAAAATGGGTTCGGCCCGCGAAGACCTTTCTCGACGAGGCTGACCACATTGCCTGCGTGCCTCAACATCCAGATCTGGATGTAGCCGGTCTTGGGCGAATGCGGTCGCCTAGTGTAAGCTTCTTTCATCCTCCCGCCGAGTCACAACGTTACCTGGTCCTTGTTTCGAAATGTTCTGATGTTACGAATTGGTACTCAGCAGTCACAACATGCCTCTGGTACTTACTTCGTCATTTCTCTTGAGATCGTTACGAAGCAGCCGCATAATGAACTTGTGGGACGACCCTGTAGCATCTGCTGCCGTAGCGACAGAGAAGAGATCGACCGCGCACTCGCACTGGGGGAACCGCTCCGCAGCATCGCTGCGCGTTTCGGAATCTGCTCATCGTCGTTGCAGAGGCACAAGGTGGGTCACCTCCGCAGAAATGTTTCGCAGCCCGATGAACCCGTAATCGAGGTAGACCAACCCGGACAAGCCGTTCTGGCCCCTGGGGCTGTGCCGGTAGTCGCGCCTCTCCAGTCGGTAGTGGAAACAATCGAGCTTGAGTTGCCCTCGCGACCTGCGACGGTTTCGGCACAAGCCACGCCGAAAGCGCTAGAAGCGTCGGCAACAGGGCCAGAACCGGCGACGCCTCAGAGGTACACCGGTGGTCCTCTTCCGCCTTGTCCCATTTGCGGTTCAACAAAATGGCGCCTTCGCACCGATGGCAGCCTGTGCTGCTCGGAGTGCCATCCCCTGCCCAGTCCTGGATCGTATCTGCACCTGACACAAGCAGCAAGTCGACAACTTGGCGCCGCGAAACCGACGATAGGCAGTGGCATGTCTTCTGCGCCAAACCGCGTACCAACAGCCCTTTCGTCACTGTGAAGATGGTCGGCCGGTAACCCAGGTGAGGACCAAGTTTAGCTCGACCTCTTAGGGTAGAAGATGTAGGAAGAAATACTCCTGTGCCTTTCGCCGTTCCCTATCATGATCCCATCGATCAAGGCCCCTTGATCCAGGAGGCCGGCGGCTTCAGGAATCCCCGCACGGGATTCTCATACCCGATCCACGATGAAATCCCCATCTTCCTCCCGGCCGGTGCGCTGCAAGGACCCAATGCGCGTTACCAGAAGTTGTATGACCGTGTGGCTCCCATTTACGACCTTTCCACACGCCTCTACGCCTGGTGGAATAGCGGCGCGGAGGCCATCCGCCGGAAAGCCTACCTGGATCTCCTGGAACTCCGCAAGGGTGCCAGCTTCCTGGAGGTTTCGGTCGGAACGGGCGCCAACTGGTCCTACCTCGATGCCGGCCTGGATTTTTACGGACTCGACCTGTCGGCGGCCATGTTGGCTCACTGCCGGCGGCGCGCGCGTCGGCTGCGGCTTGGGTTCCACCTCTGCCAGGGCCTTGCCGAGCATCTGCCTTATCCGGACTCAGCGTTCGACTGTGTTTTCCACATGGGTGGTATCAACTTCTTCACCGATCCAGGCGCCGCGCTACGGGAGATGGTTCGCGTGGCGAAGCCGGGCACGCGCGTGGTGGTCGTGGATGAAACCGAGGAGGTGGCGCGGCGCAATGAGGGTCGCCTGATCGCCGGAGCCTTCTTCAAAAACCGGCCGAGGACCATCGTGGCTCCCACCAATCTGCTGCCGGCGGGCATGCTGGAAGTAACGGTACAAGAGATCTGGGACGGCACGCTCTACGTTTTGACCTTCCGCACGCCTCATACCGGCGCCGGCCCACCATTTTGAGTCGCCGCCCTGTGCTGAAAGCCACCGGCTGGTCGTCGCCTACGCGCTGGCGAGCAACCTAGCGACGTGCGTGGAGATGGCCCTCCGAGAGCAGTTCGAGACACGTCCACTCTGGGTGCCCGACATGGATGCACTACCCACGCCAACGCCCATGGTTCTGAAATCGTTGCCCGAATTTGGTTCGATCACAATGCTAATTGGGCAGCGTAAGTTCGAAACGTGTCCTACCTGGGGAGCCACAAATCGCCGCGTTGAAATCAAAGCACTTCAGTTCTGGCTCTCCTCACAAGTGCTTGAAAATGTGGTTCGAATCCAAGATGGGACGGCGTGTCTCTAGGCAGCTCGCGCGGTTTCGGCACCTT
>DATGZN010000059.1:0-61089 GCA_035297145.1 Bryobacteraceae bacterium | reverse complement strand
CAGGACGACCCGCACCTGCTGCACACCGCCGCTCAACAGTTTCCTCAACGCCTTCTGGTCCTTGCTTGTGACTTCGATACGCAGGGCTGGACGGGCCATACCCTAAGTATGCGCCAAAACATTTCTGATTGGAATTGTTTTTATTAGAATCTTTTCAGGCGGTCAAAGACCTAGCTGTCTAGGCCGGGTACTGCGCTCACACTCTGTTGCTCGTCTCTTTCCTCGAGCAGCAAGCGGTTGCCTCGCCTGTCCATTTACCAATCTTGGGTCACGGGAACGGTTTCACATCACTTCATGGAACTCGCCAGGCCACGCCGCCGTTCTCGTCATAGAAGACTTCCTGAATGTTCGGCCCTGCCAGGGAAAGCATGGCAAAGCCGTTGAACACGCGCTCAGGAATGTCCGGGTCATTGGCGGGACGCTTTTCGTACCACAGGACGTTGGGGTTGTTGTCGAGTTCCGTAGCGTGTCCCCAAGGCAGACCGCCATGACCGCAGCAGCGGCATGCCACGTTTCGTCCGCCCGGATCTTGATTCTGATACACCACTGCGGCATGGACGTGTCCCCAGTACCAATAGGAGGGACCGCCGCCGGCGGGGAACGCATTCATGACCTGATCCCACAACATTGCAGTTTGCGACCCGGTCTCATCGAGGCCGTTATGGTGCGTGAGCAAGATCAGCTTTTTTCGATCGAGCTGCGCTTTGGCCCCAATTTCCAATAAAAAGGAATTCTGTACGTTCGGGTGATCGGGTGGGAAGAGCGCTCCGTCCATGTAGAGATTGTCATCGTCAGCATAGTAAGCCGAGTCCATACCGACGATCACCCAGTTGCTGTTCTCCAAGGCGAAAAAGCTGCATCCCTTCTGGATCTCGAACGGTGGATTAGCTATGGCTTGAAAGTACGGTTTGGCTCCCGAATACATCTCGTGATTGGAGTTCAGAGACAGCGAACCGATCGAGCCCTTCGGCCAAAGCTTGACCAACTCATGCAGTTCTTCATCGCCGGTCCCTGAATAGTAAACATCGCCCAGATGAATCGTCAGCTGAGGCTTGAGAAATGCCATGTGATTGCCGACATCGGTGCTGGGCGCAGGGTTGGATGCAGTCCGCCAGTCGCCTGTCCCCCAGTCGCCTGCGAGCGCGATGGTTACCGAGTCCGGTATCTGGATGGTTGGCGGGCTCTCAACAAATGGGTTGATGCTACCAAAGATCGCCGTTTCGAGAAACACGGCAAACGCCTCGACCCAGCCCGGATCGAATTGCTGATATTTGCCCGTTCCCCAGATGACGCCATCAGGCCCAACATCCAGGACGACGCCGGCCGCCAGGCTGTTTACGACGTTGTCAGAATCGTTGGTGAGCGCGCTATGGGCCAGCATCAAATGATGCGGGGCGGCTGGGGCCGACGGCGCCCTGCCGGTCTGGGAAACGCTTACCGCCTGCTGATTAGCGTTCAGGATTGACTGAGCAATCCGGCCCTGCTGGTCCGGTGTCATTCGGCTCCATGCACTGTTGATCCGGCTAGCGACTACGGGGTCAATACTGATCTTCATATTTCGCCTCCCACGACGTTTGCGATTTTGTTAATCCATTTTGGAATATAGTACGCTTACGGTACCGCCCGCATTGGGAAATTCCTCAGGAATTGCCATACAGTTGTATCGGGGCTCACAGGTCGAGAATCCTCGTTCGAAGCCAACTTCACATTGTTTCGCTCTCCTGCCGCTCATTGCAATTAGCAGGCTGGCATCAACCGGCGAGCACCCCGAAAACGGGGAGTTCCTCGGTCAGCCACAGAAGTATGCCGTGGTCAACTTGGTCAACTGGATCGGATTGATCTTGGTGCGGTTCGCCCGCCGGGATTTGAACCCGATCCAAGCTGTCAAACGCCGCCCGGCCCTGGGCCATGAACTCCGGCCGATTAACAATTAGCGGCAAAGCACGGTCGGGCCTGCATTGGCCGCGTTGGTAAGGGTTGCGGTCTTGCCATCTCGATCCAGACGCATGCGGTGCACCGCCGGCGCAGCGGGGGCGGGAGAGATCCGCAAGCTGAACGTCAGTTCATCACCGGTGAAGCTGGCATCGATTACATCGAGCGACTTTGTAACGGCAGCCGCGGTGATGAGGACCATGCCCTGGATGATGTGTTTCTTGCGGTCCACGAAAAGCTCGATTTCGGTTAGGCCCGGCACGACGGCGTTCGGCGCAACGGTAGGCGTCCAGTTACCTTGGACCCGCGCGTTGTGGTCATCGATCAGGCTGAGGTAGAACTTCTGGAACTGCATGCCATAGGTATCCCCGGCAACTTTCCAGGCATCGCGAAACTCGGCGCTGCCGGCCCATTGGCGGAACAGGTTCAGCCAGCCCGCATTGTGGGGATGAGCGCGCTGTACCGGATCGTCGAGTTGCAGGTCGATATAAACGTCCTCGATAAGCTGTAGGAAAGAAATGCAGCGATAGCGGCCCTCGCGGTTTGACGCGGCCGCTAGGTTCCATTTCTCGAAAATCGTGGGGTCTAGGTACGATAAAGCTTGGGTTTTGGCAATATCCCCCACCAGCTTTGAGTAATCGGCCGTATGTTTGGTGAAAGACTTCTGGATGGCATCGCTGGGCGGATAGAGCATTTCCCAGAGATTCTTGAACAAATCCTTTTTGGCATCCTTATAGGATTCGGCGTCCATGTAGCCCTCGTCGAGGTACGCCTCGTCCCCGCCGAAGGCGGCATCCACGATGTGAAAGCCGAGCTTGCGGTAGCTCTCGAACTGAGATTCGTCAAACCATTGGTCGCCGGTAGATTGATGGGGAAAGTCGGCGTGGGCCGAGTGATATTGGAGAATATCAGTTTCTTCGTTTCCCGTGAGTGAGGACTTCAGATAGAGAAGATATGCCGGCCTCGTGTCTCCAGGGTAGTGGATGCATCCCACAACACAGTGCGAACGGCTGTAGCCGTCCTTTAGCCGGATCTGATCAACGTCAATGTCGATCTCGACGTCAAAATCGGTGCGGCACTTGCGAATCGCGTTGGCCAAACCTTCGAATTTCAGACCACTGTCCTGTTCGCCATCGCAAGTGATGATGTAGCGGCAGTGGCGGCGCACCAGCTCGTAGATACCTAGATTCTCGAAATGGCCGCCATCAGAAACATTGACGTAAGCCTTGTCACTGCTGGCCAAGCCGAACAATTCGGTAATCAGGTAAGTGAGACCGAAGGTGGGCCCGGGATTGTCCGCTTTGCCGGAGCGAGCTGGGTTGCCGAGCCACCATCCGAGCCGCAGGTTAAAGATGGTGAGCAGAAACGCGACAGCGGTGGACGTGTGATATCCGGCATTGGGATTCGCGGCGGCGCCCGAGATGCCCATGGCGGTACCGATGCGGATACCCGATTCATATGCGAAATTGCCGGTAGGCGTATAGGCTTCGGGAGAGAGCTTGATACCGAGTTTCTTGGGATTGCCGGCTTCCCTGTCGATCTGCGGCTTGTCGTAACCGCAGTAGCGGGGAGTGAAGATAAACGAGGCGGCCTTTCGCTCCTGCCAGGCAAGCGCACTCCCACCCGCGAGGTTGAGAGCGCCGTTGAGGATGGGGTAGGGGCCACAATAGTCCGCAACCGCCGCAAAGTTGTGAAGAGGTATGTCGTCGGCATCATCGAATCCGGTGAAGGGGTCTGGCTTGCGATTGAGGTCCGGCTGGTCATTGACATCCATAAACCCTGTGAAGGGATCTGACTTCGGATCGCGACGCGAGGCGCCGAGATAGCAGCGCACCAAGCGGTTTTTATAGAAATGGTGCATGGAGAAATCGTTGATATCGACTCGCCAGGAAAGCAGCAAGCCACCCAATGTGACCAGCGCGAAGAGAGATCCAAGATTGAAAAAATCGATGTTGGTAGGCGCCCAAAAGCCGACATTCGCTTTGCAAAGGTCCTGCGCATAGCTTCTCTCACGTTTTTCGAAGTGGCCGGGCGGAGTCGGCTTCGCGCCAACCGACAGCGTTACGGGCTGAGGAGAAGTGGCCAGTGTGATGCTGATGGGATGAGATTCTGGAGATAAGTCGCCTGCGGCGGGTGAGACCAACTCGTGAACACCAAATGCAATGGCAGTGGCGAAACCGATTATGAAGACAAAGGGTGCGATTCTTGTAATGGCATCACGCGCGAGATCTTTCCAATCGGGAGCTCCTGATGATTGTCCGTCGGTCTTTGCGCTCTTGCCGGCGAACAGGCCGCTGGCCGAGATGGCACCCCAGATGGCGCCTATGCTGAGTGCTTTCGTTGACCGTGCCCAATATATTACCCATGGACCGTAGATCGAAATTCCGGTTATGAGCAGCCAAGCCATTGTGTAGATGAACGTCCACGCCCGCAGGCGGCCCAGCCACTCGCGGGAATCATCTTCGAGATCGTGGCCCATCAGTCCAATCAGCAGAATCATGGCTAGCGAGAGAGATATGAGAATGAGTGGCGGGCCGCAACAGAGAACGGCCCATGGGAGCCAATCCGCACTGGTGTCGCCGATATGACTGGCACGGAGCGGGATGCCGCGGAAATGGCCGGCAAGGAGAGCGAGGCCGTGTAGTAGAACCGCCAGAAGAACACCTGACAATAGGGACCACAGCAGCGCCCAAAAATAGCCGAAAAAGCCCGCGCCAGGGAGATTTTTGTGATTCGCTGCGAAACACTTCGGGAAACCGCTGCAGCAGGCGGGAATCGCGTAAAGGACAAAACCGATGGCGGTGGGCATCATCAGCCAGTCGGTAACAAACAGTGCGTCGCTCCGCAGCATCCACTCCGCCATGGCGGAGGAGCCGATCATCAGGGGCAGCACCGCAAACCACTGTACGCCCGTCTGGCCGGGTCCACTGGTCTCCCCGTTATTCACCAGATAGAGACTGACCCCGATACTGACGGCCGAGACCAGCAGAGAAATAAGCGCAACATACGAGTCGGTGCTTACCAACGGCGAATGGTTGACCTTCGGCAAGTAATAACCACCGAAACGAGGCGCCATCAGAAACAAGCAGATGCCGAAGATGACGACAATGAGATTCAGTAGCGTGTTACGCGTCCAAATGGCCGCAATGACCCAGGTGTCGGCACGCAGTAGCGAAGTGTCGGGAGTCAAGTAATTGCTGTAACGGCGCAACTGGTGGATCGACTCGCGACTCTCGCCAGGGGAATCCGGGTTGAGGGCTTTTTCCACATCTTTGAGCGCTTGGTGAGACGTCCCTGCGGAGGCGCGGGTCCGGTGGATCCAAGAGACTAGCCAGGACCCGATGTAACCGCCGCCCGAGACGGTCGAGAGGTAATCGATGTGTCGGAGAAGTCCGCGGACAGCGAGTCCTTGAAGGATCCCGAGACTAAGGGTGGCGCTGCGGATGCCTCCCCCGGAAATCGAGAGGCCCACGAGGTCCTCATCAAGAGCGCGCGTATAGACCGTCTCGGGGGGCGCCCCGGGCTGGCCGGGTTTGAGAAGTTCTTTAAGAAACTCGCTGCCCCGATCGACGACAGCTTTGGTTTCTTTCCAAAACGCGGCGCTAGCATCTTTGGCTTTGTCGATCAGCGAAGCCGAGGGCTTGGGTTCCCCGGCTCCGAGCACCGGACTGTCGGGAACTGGAGGGGCATCAAGAACCGGCTGGGCATCGGGAGCCGCGGGAGGGGGAGGATCGACGGGAGGAGCTACCCCTGCGGGCGGGTTTTTTGATTTAGGGACGGGTGAATAGACGCCTTTCGCCTCTCTGGCAGCCTGAATTGAGGCCAGCTCGTCGTCAAGTACGGTGGCGAAGGATTGGGTGATGTTCGAGAAAATCGGCATCGCGGCTGACTTGGTTACCGGATCATTATATGGACTCAATCGCAGTCCTACAACAGATATATGCTCGCGGACGGATCAGGATTAGGGAATCAGATTCTGGGCGCAAGTGGCGGCACTGCTGCCCGCCGGGAAGCAGATGACGTCAGGCAGAGCGGATTTCCTGGAGTTAATTCTGAATTGAGGCCTAATACCCCCCATTTGTGGGTAGGTAGCTACCAAATATGGCGGTAAGAGGAGCTGACGGGGTTGGCCATGCGGTCGCAATTTGCCGGGACAAGCCTGCTGATAACTCTGCTACAATCCACCAAACATATGTGCCATCGAATAGGGGTTTTGTCCGCTCTTTTTGTTACGGTTCTGGCCGCCGCCCAGACTCATCCCGCAAAGAAGAAAGTGGTCCACGCGGCCGCCAAACCTGCAACGACTCCACCGCTCAAGGTACCGCAACCGGCATCCGATGCCGCGCCCACCTCCAAGGGCAAGTACTTTGTCGAGCTGCTTTCGGTGAGCCCAAAGGAGATGTCCAGTGGCATTTGTGAGGATCTTCCTGAGGGAGACAATCGCGCCCTTTCGGCAACCGAGGTAGCACAGCTGATCGGCAACCCCGATCCGTTTTCGGTGGAGGCACGCGGAAGCCGGCAGTTGGTGGTTTATTCCACGAGCCTCTTGTCCGCCGACCAGAAAGACGCTAACGATTCCGACCACAAAAAGTTGGCGAGTCTCGAGGCAAGCGCCACGAAACTGGCTAACCTACGGAAGTTTGAAATTGAGCTGACAGTTCCGCACGGTGGGAGCTTCGTGGAGCTCGGCAGCAAATTGAATGCCAGGAATTACGACGGCCTTACCGTGGAGGATGTCGGACCCGACGCGATCCGGGTCTCCGGCGACAGCGCACCTGATTGCAAAGTCTGGGACGAGTTCCTGACCGATGTGAGGCATATCGCCTGGAGGGTTCATCCGGTGTCTCCGGTTGAGCGAGTGTTCTATTTGAACGGATCCGACGTATCGGCAGCCCTGAACGGCGGCGGTGGATCACAAGATTCGGGCGGAGACGGCCATGGGAGCGGGCCTAATATTACTGTCAACGCGGTTGGAGCCCAAACATCAGGTAACGGCGGTGGAGGAGACGGCGGTGGTGGCAGCAATGGCGGCGCCGGAAAAGGTGCTGCGGGAAGCGGCGGTGGGCAGAAGGGGAATTCGACTCAAAACAATGGTCAGAATACCGGCGGTCAGAAGAGCGGAAATGGTCAGGGGGGCGGATCCAAGTCAGGGAATAAGACAAGCGGCGCCGGTACAGGAGCGGGCACGGGGAGCACAACTGCGAACAGCAAGGGTAATGGCAGTGCGGATGGCAGCCAGCCTCAGAGCGACGGCAACAGCGGCTCGGGGACCCAGAATGGCAATGGAAATCAAGCCAGCCTCGGAGGTGGATCGGGGTCGAGCACGCCGAGCCAATCCCCGGTAGGCACTGCGTTCTCCGCCACACCGGATCTGCTTGTTTTCTCGGAACCAACGCCGGGAGACGATTCCGCTGTCGAAGAGAAACAGCGCATCGTGGCTATGCTGGACCTGCCCCGCCCGGAAATGATTGTCAACGTCTGGTCAATGCAGGTTTCGACATCCAAACCGAACGAAGCTGCTATAGCCAGCGAAACCGTGCGAAACGCCGTTTCCGAGTTTAATGACCGGCTGCAACAAGGGATACTGAGGGGTTGGGACATAGTCAAGACGAAGGCTGCTAGTCCGAAGGATTTCTATGACGAAGCATTTTACAGGTATGTGGCTTATCACCACATAGGCGATGCTCCCGAAGCCCGCCAGTCGCCAGATAAACCGACCAATAAAGATGCGTCTGAGGACTTCCTCAACTATCGAAATGGTGTCAAGCTCGATGGTCAGACGCGTGAAAAGTGGGGGATCTGCCCCGCCGGCCAATACTGTCTGGGCTACACGGAGCTTTTTCATCCCGTGAAACCTAGATTGACTGACCTGCTCCTAATCGTAATTGGTGCGGCCGACGACAAGGCGATGGCAGTTGTCAATGAGGCCATCGACGCGATGGAGGGTGGTGCTGCCGGTCTGAGACCGCCGTATCAAAACGGGTGCGAAGAAGCCGATCTGGACGAGTATAAGAAGCGCCCCGGCATGTTTTTCGAATGCTTCCGCGAAGTGGCCAACCTATACCTGAGGCCGCCAAAGGAATCCGAAAACGCTGTGCCGATCCATTTGCTGAGGAGCGCAGTGGCCAATTTCCTTTTCAACTATAAAATGGCCTTTGAATTCCCCCATGAATTCTCCTCGTATGATTTGAGTCAGAGCGCCCAAGGACTGAACACGGCCTTGAGTCCGTTCGTGGATGCCTTTAACCACGACATTCGGGCTTCCCAGACGGGTCTGTCCAGAATCCTCGTCCGCGACAAAGCGTATTTTGATGCTCCCCATCGGAACTGGGGCGGAGACGAAGCCAAGTCGTTCACCAACAGCGCCGTGGTTTCGGTGCGCACGGTCAGCGGGAATGAAACGATCGTCGACACCGCGACTCAGAGTTACATCGATGTCACGAGCGCACCGACGTTACAACAATTGATGAGTTCCATCAGCCAGGCATCCAGTGGTATGCCGGGTGTGATTGGCAACAACCTGGGCGCCGGCGCGGCTACGGCATTGGTGGGCGCGTTGAACAGCATGCAGAGAACATCAGCCAAGATCGGTCGCGGACTCAAGGTGGATTTGATGCCGCGAAGTCTGCCCGGAGCATCAGCCGCGGAGATTAACGTAATTCTGAATGTGGACGAAACCGGGGAACCGACGCTTTATGCTTCGGGCCAGGCAAGCAATGCCACCGACGAGCTCTCGCGAGTGGCCAAGCACGACACACAAACCAAAATGCGCGTCGATTCGTTGAGAATCTTCGAGGTCTCCTCACTTTCCGCGCAACTCTCGCGTTCGCGCACCCGGTTTCCGTTACTGCCGCTACCTGGGCTGGAGGTTCCATATATCGGGTCGTTGGTTGGAATTCCGCGGCGCCCGGCTGTCGAGAACCATAGCAGCATCGCCGTCTTGAGCGCCATGGTGGTGCCAACGGCGGCTGATCTCGCTTATGGCACGCGATTCGAATCAGATCTCATCGTACAAAGCGATAAGCGCGGCACTCAATGTTCCGCGGATTCAAAGAGCCAGGCTGACTGTGTCTTCCGCAGGCCCAGATCGCTCCAAGACTTCGCCGGGAACATTCAAGCCTTCCATCGCACCATGGTCGGCTGTCTGGCAACCCACATGAAGGCGCCGCTGACGCCATGGGGCGATCGGCCTTCCGCTGAGGATTGCACAACGCTGACCTTTGCGGAGATTCCGTCGGCTGCGCGGTAAGATTCACCATGCGCCACAAGGGCCGGTCATCCCGGATATACACGCTGAAGATTCGACACTACATTACCAACAAGGGGTGCGCGTCTATCCACATTGGCTGACTAGCAGAACAGAAGCCCAGGCATCGCGCTTGTCATCATCACCCGCAACGCTTCTCCGCGCCTTCCATAGCGCGTCGCTGGGGTTGAAAATCCGTTCCGACGAGAAAAGATGCTCGTAGAAACTGAGCGCCAGGGCGTAGGCGCCCATGTCGGTTACGGCCCACCGGAATCCCACGACGTTCGGCACACTGGCGGCAAGCACGGCTTGAATAGTTCCGACGTACTGCTGGTCGAGGCCAGTAGAACCGTGAACCGCAGCGCCATAGCAGCAACTCAGATACGCAAGCCATAGCACGTGATTGTGCAACATGAAGCGAAGCTTCTCACAGGACACTCTGTCATCTTCCCCATGCTTTCCGCGAAGAACTAAACTGCTCTCGTCAGGGTTAAGCCCTTGCTCACCGTGCCCGCAGAAATGGAACAAATGGAAGGGCCCAGACTTTTCCAAACTTTTGCCGACGGCCGGTAAAGTCGCTTCAATCGGTTCAACCACTGAGATCCTCGACCGCAGTCCAATTGAGTCACACGCCACCTCAATCCGGTCCTTCAACTGTCTCAGTTCGCCGTCCAGATTCGGGAGCGAGTTTCGAGGATCAGCGCCCGCCAGCAGCACTTTCAGGGTGCCGCCCTGTTCGATCAGATCGCGAATGCAAGCCTCGAAAGAACGCCGCGTGGCCGGCGGCGTAATGTTGCGAATGCGACGGGCGATTCTCGACTCGAGTGCGAGGTAGGACGAGTGCACAGGCAACAGCTCGATTGGCAATTTCAGACCGGACTCTTCAGAAATGAAAACAAAGTCACCACCTGCGATCTGAAGCTGAGGAGTCAGGTTCGGGCAGCTCTCTAAGAAGCTTTCGAGCTGACTTGCAACGCCACGAAGCTCCGCACCGAAATCGGCAGCGGTCCGGCCAGGCATCATCATCCTCAAGCAGCGTTGGTTTAGATCATCCACCGTTCGTTCGATTTGTTGCGGCTGCCGCTCAATCAGATGATGTTTGCACTCGCCGGGCTTGTCCAAGATGATGCCGAACGGAGGCGCCCAATGTATCCGAGTCTCCTGCTCATCGGGAGCTTTTCTAGCCGGAACAACTGAGCCACTCAGATGTCTTACAAAGTGCGCACTCAATTCGCAAAGCGCGGCCGCGGCGAGCGACGGCCAGCAGTCGTCCAACAGGCGCAGCCAATGAGACAGCGCATTCTCGTTCAGGCCGTCCGCCGCTTCACGCGGAAACGTTAGCACCAAATCCAGGGAAGCCTCCGGACGGGCAAATGGGATCGCGAAAGAGAACCTCTGTTCGTCGAAGCCAAACGCTGCGTGCGGCGGAGATGTCTCATGTGCCAACTTCAGGGCGTGCAGCACGGAAGGATGGGGAGCTGCATCCATTGCGGATGCCCGGAGCGCCTTCCGCTGCGCCGGATCGATCCATACCACTTCCTTTTGGCCACAATAGGTGACGTGGAGTAACGCTGCGACCGGCGCCTGAACGTGAAAGACGCAGGTCGACCATGCTGATAGCAGCTTTTTCAGCGTGCCATACACTTCGGGCGACTGGTAACATTCGGTGCGCACGTCGGCGAGCAGCGCCACGCTTGGGAAACGCACATATCCAGTCGGCTCATCTTCGAGCAATCGCCTGACGAAACGTCCGACTATGCCGTTACGGAAACAGTAATGCGCAAAACTCTGTTCTTTGCGCAAAACCAAGACGCCGGAGAGGCAAAAACGATCGATGTCGGGTGATGCGTCGCGCCGAATTACGCGCCGTCCTGGCGCGGAGGCGATGTCCCGAACAAGGCTACGCAGCTCGCGATCGCTGGCGATCTCGAGAACGATCTGATGAAAGGCATCCGGTAGTTCACGTGAGTCCAGGAGGCTTTCCACTGCTCTTTCGATTAGGTCCTCACTCAAGGGCAGCGTCGGATCGAGCGCATCGAACAACAGGTCGAGATACATGGTCTCTCCGCCCGTTTCGGCGCGGATTTTGGCGTGAACCGTTTCTGCCACACAACCGTTCGAGCCGACGCGCGAACGCCACGCTGATTCGTTGGGGCGGGGAAAGATCAGGCTCGAAACCACAAAAGTCGAATCACCAGTGCGTCGAAGATCAAAAAGACTGGTGCTGCCTGCTAGAAGCAGACAAAGATTCTTGAATTCGCGGTATAGACCCTCCTGGTCGACCATTAACCGGAACCGCCGCAATAAAGAACGCCCAAAGAACTGTGGAACGGCATCGAGATGATCGACCACAAGTGCGAGACGCGATTGGCATTTGACAAGCACATCCTTAATGAAATGATCGAAGCGGCCAGTCCCATCAGGAGGACCTTCGGCGCTAACATCAAAGGGCAAATCTCGGCAAGCCAGATCTAGCTGTTGAAACACGGAGCGATACATTCGGTCTTCCGCGTCTAGCGGCACCTTCCGGAGATCAAGGTACAGAGGTAGCGGTGATCGGCCATCCGAACCGCTGCGGCATAGCTCCACAAACTGCTGCAGAAATTGCGTCTTTCCGGAATAGCGCGGTCCCAGCACGGCCCACCGGGGACAGGCGCGGCTCGGGTGCAGTCCCCGAAGTTCTTCAAGAAGCGCCTCCGCGTTCAGCGGCGGAGTCGGGTGCTGGAAATTCATCGCCGGTCCGACTCTGCCCAAAGGGCCTGAGGGGTTCCCAGATTGCGCTTTACACGCTGCAGGGCTTTGCGCGTCAGAAATCGTAAGTCCTGGCTCTCGATGTAGCTCACCAATGCCGGAACAGCGAAGCGATACGTGCTTGCAGTGCCGTCCACCTTTTCGGTGATCGATATCATGCGAAGGTTCGTGAGCAGCCCCTCGATTTCCGCAACATCCAATTCGATATCGATCTTAGACAGTACCTTATCTACTTCCGGCGGAGAAAATACAAAATCGTCTACTCCGTGGGAAATCGTGTGCATTTCCGAGACCAGCAAGTACGTCAGCAACTCCTCGTAAGGGTTGGCGTTCGCCATAAATGTTCCGAAAATTCGCTGGCGGAATGCATCGTTGTTCACGACCTGCTTCACCAGATCGTTAGAGTCCGGCGGCCGGCCCTCTTTTTCCGTCATCGCCAATAACTCGCTGCAATACATTTGGACCAGTTCGGGATGCCCCTTCGTCTCCTGATAGATCATGGCGACGTGGTCATCGTGCACGTCCACTCCCAAAAGTGTGAGTGGCTCCTCGACCATCACCCGGGTCTCATCACGCGAAAGGCCACGTAGATGAATTTTGTTAGTGAAATTGAAGAGCTCGGATTTGTCACGCAAGGCATCCGCCATCACGCGGCGGAAACCGGCGAAGAAGATGCGGCAGTTATCTTGGCCCTGAAACGTCGCGCGTAAAACCTTCATCAGGTCCTCGCCACCGCGCACGTCCCGTTCCAGGAGTTCGTCAAGCTCGTCAACGAATACGGCGATGCGGAACTTCCCATCCTTCGCGGCGGACTGAAGAACTTGCGCAAAATTCTGTGCGATTGTCGGGTCCTGCATGTGTCGTTCCGCCTCCGCCTGCCGGAAAATCTGGCGCAGGATCGCGTACAGCACTTCGTGCGTCGATTGGTACGTGCTCGCATAAATCTCCGCGATGTGGACCTTGTCCGCACCCTGCGATTCCATGCGTCTTCGGATTTCGCGGAGCAGAGACGTTTTCCCGATCCGGCGTGATCCCATGATCGTCACGTTGCCGCCGCGCCTGTTTCCCATCGCTTCGCCAAGAGCGTCAGTGCGGCCGAAAAAGCGCTCGCCGCATACCGGAGTCCCCGGATTGTACGGCGAGAGCGCTCGTCGCCCCAACGACGCCGCCAAACCGTGAACCAGTTGGCAATTCCTGCGGTGCTTCTCCCTCCGGTCTTCCTTGCGCTCCTGTTTCTTGTCCGGCATGACGGCTTCAATCGTGCTGCCGTCCAGCACCGCGACTTGTTCTGAGCTGAGCTTCACGCGCAGGTCCTCAGAAAAGTCGGGAACGCGGCCACCGACCACCAGAACAACAAAATCGGTGTCGACGTCGTGCAAAGCGGATCGCATGTCATCAACGACCGCTTCAACAACATTCGATTTCAAAACTTTGTGGCCCGACAGGCGCTTCGCAACCACGAATGGCACGAAGTGTCCCGCTACGAGCTTCAAACTTGTAAGATCGAGATAGTGAACTTCGAAATCCCCGCGGTCTTCCACCGGACGATGCCGTTTGAAGCCGTTGTCAGCCAGGAACTTGAGGAAGGCGCCCGGCGGCTGAAACTCGACGGCAACTTCTGAAGACATAATAAACCTCTCGACGTTCAGTTAACCGAGATCAAGCGGTGACGAAGAAGAATGCTCAGCCCTCGCGCAATTTTGTCTGTAGCAAAGCCATACTTGGCAGCGACAGATTTCGCCAGTTGAGAAACTTCAACGGGGCTGAGGGGATGAAGTTCGTTATAGAGTTTAGCGAGCATTGGACTTTGCGCCTCTTTCCCGACGCGGTAAGAGCAGACCCTTCCAGCGCCTACTTGATGGTTGACGCGAAGTACGCCTCCCTTGGTGTTCGACCTTTCGGCAGACTTCAACACTCGGCTACCAGCCGCGGCAACTCGCCGATCGATCGGAAAAGTGTCTATGTCGTCGTACCAATCCTCTTCGCGAAAACAGTCATTCCCACGATCCAGAATCCTCTTTCCGTCAATTGAGAAGGACGGAAGCCGCGAAATCAGATCCTCATGAATAACCGATCGGTATCTGCCGCCGAACCCGCTGCTGTCGCCGAGCGCGATATGAATCGTGCCTGCGCACTTCTCGTCGAACAGCGAGTTTCCCGTTAGACTACCGATTCCAACATTCACGCCGATTCCAAACTCCGCCAGCGCATTATAGTCCTGATCACCGTCGATTCTCGCGCTCGCCATCAAACGGTCAAATCCAGCGAGGACCGTATCAGGCCCTCGCGCGGGCGAGACCAGGCGACTCGCCTCCAATCGCAAAATCAGCGCTTCGTAGGGTCCGAGCACCCTATCTTTGTACGCCCCGTTTATGGCAATCTCGCCGATAGCCCTGTCCTCAACGGGAGCGATAAACGTTTCGCCGCCAGGCAGATTTCCCCAGGTTCCCGGCGGAATCACACCCGTGCTGACCACCGGCATGCGTCGAAATCCCCCCAACTCGATCTTCAATTCGTGTGACGACACCGGCTGGTCGTCCAAACCCAAGCTATACGTGGTCAGCACTCCTGCCTCCCCAACGGTCAGCGCCAGCGCGAGGTCCTCGCAGCGCGCCACTGCGTGGGCGTAATCGACGTTTATTGCTGACGCCAGAACGAACAGGCTTGCCCCAGGGATGTGGCCGACTTTCGTTGTGCCCGACGCGCCTTCTCGCAAAAGTTCACGCCGGTATGGAGTGGTCTCCGTGGAAGCGTTCAGGCAGGTGATGACTGCCGCGGCGTCGTCGAGAGCGTCCCGGCATGCCCCACATAGTCCGGTTTCCGGTGCGACAGAAAGTTGATGATGGACTGACACAAAGCGCTTGGTCAGACGTAACCCGAGTTTTTCACTCTCCTCCATCAGGAGCATGGCTGGCCCCTGCGTTTCTTCGTCGTAGAAAACCGAGACGCGGTTGCCCGCCCGCAGATCGAGGCAGTCCGCGAGCACTTTGCGCGCTCCCTCACGAGCCAGCGAAAGATCGACCGCCACATCCCCAGCGTGGCTCACACGCCCACCTCGAACAGACCCGTGACCGGCGACGCGGGGAGACCCTGCGCCATACCAGCGCGAACGTTGACCCGATAAAGTCCCGGCGCCAGGTCGTCGATACTCAGTTTCCAGGCGTCGCCGCGCAGCTCCAAATCGCAAAACCTAGCCTCGTGCCGTTCGTCCGCGGGTTCGATGCTTGCCTGAACTCGTACCGCGGGCTGGTCCGTTTCTACTAGTGAAACGGAAAGAGTCACCGTTTCGCCAGGTTCGAAAAAATCCTCCACGTCGAGCGAGAGGCCGGGACGGCTGACTTCTTCGCGCTCTGCTACCGGCGCTCGAACTGCGCCAAGGTCCTTGGTCTGGGTGCGGGCCAGAAAATCGCGTAAATACTTCAGCACGTGCTGATTATTCTGGATTGATCCGTGCTGCTCGCATATGTAGCCGAGTCGCGGCTCGGCCGACATCTCGAGCGGAATTGCTGATGCATACGGCACTGTTCCGTCTCCGTGGGACCAAAGACGATCGAAGTTAACAGGCAAATCACTGCTGGTCGTTAGTTTCGCCCCGCGCAGGCTCGCCGATTGCGGCGTAGACTGCCCTGTCCCGACCATCGGCAGCAGTACGTACCTATCTTGGTCATGGGTTGAGTTAACTCCGTTCTCGATTTCCCGATGGAAGCACAACCCTGCGTTAGCCTTTTGCGCATCCACGTTTTCTAAGGGCAGTGCCTCTGTCACGCGAACCGTTCCTCCTTCAGTCAAGACCATGGGATAGATCGGCAGAAGCTGATAAACAGAGGTGCAGCTTCGAACCAGCGAAGTTAAGGACTCGATCTGAGGCTTGTATCCGTTGACCAGGTATCCGACCGACTTGGGCGACCCGCGGTGCGGTGTGCCGAAGGTTATCAGCGCACGACACTCTTTCCATCCACCCAGAACCTCAAGCCAGTACCGGGCCACAAGACCTCCCATGCTGTGAGCGACCAAGATCGCTCGCGCCCGCGGCAGGTTTTGATCCTTGCGCCACCAGCCAAGGTAGCGCTCCACAGCTTCCCCGAGTCGCCTGGCCGCAGCACGATTATCACGTCGCCAATCGTAGGGAAACTCAACATAATTAGCCTTACCAGGTGGACAATCCGAATGTGAATAAAGCTCAAAACCCGCTTCGAGCGAATGTCGGATCGTAGAATACCCATCAATCTTCCAGAGTCCAGGGAGTATGTGGATGTCATCGACCAACCGGGTCGCTTGCACGCCGTCGCAAAGGTCAGCCGCGCAGGGATCATCCGATTTAAGCGTCAGCGATTCGAGCGATCTTGAACCCGATTTCACAAATTGCCAGATACCCTGCGCCGATGGAGCCCAGATTTCCTTGCCCTCCCTCTCCAGTACGCTTCCGGCGATTCCGGGAAGGAGAAATACTACGTCGCGCATTGGTAACCGCTTCGCCATGGCGCATTTCCAGAGATGTCTCGACAGGATTACTGTGGGACATAATATATCAGAAAACACCAAAAAATGATTGTTAAAAAAACGGGGACTAGCGGCCGATTCCGGCATTTTGGCAGCCCGCGACGAGCATCTTGTATAGCTCTCGACATCAAAAGGCCGAACTGGGCCAGATAAGAATATCGAAATCACCTTTGCTCCAATCATGTAAATTATCCGAGCTGATTTCGTCCCTAAAGTCTCCGGGTACTGCCGCGTCCCACCTCCCACAAAAGCGCAACCACTCTTTCGCCCAAATTCCTCGCCGTGTAGTAGTCACCGGCTCAGGCGTTGAACAAGCGCGGTACTCGGCCGTACGGCGATGGACGTGGCCCCGCCATCTCTTGCGGCGGATCGTTTGGAATACCTGGTGGCCAAGCGAAAGGCAGGACCGGGACGGATCGTCCGTCCCAGGTCCCGTTTACTGTTACTGGACGCCCAAGGCTGCTTTCAGAATCGAAACGGCATTTGTCGTTACGACTAAGCGCACTTCATTTTGGCCTTGGCCGAGGTTCAGGTCGGTTCCTACCTGTACGTCGACCTTGGGTATTTTTAGGCGGCCCTCCACCATCTTTCTCAACCCGTAGTGCCGAACACCGCTCTGCACGGCGGTTCCAGGCGGGAACGTCGCTCCGACGAAGTCGTACAGCCGGTCTTTGCCGAACGTGAAATCGACGTAGCTGAGCGTCTCGTGCGATTCGCCTTGTGCCGCGTGCCATTTAACGAACGCCAAACGTGTACCGCCGCTATAGTTCGTGAAGAACGATTTATCCTGGCTCGGAAATGAAAGCTGAGTCTGTGAAACTACGCCATCGAGCGAGCCTCGCCCGCCCCCCTTGAGCAGAACCGAAGGAACCAGCCCGTATCCGTCACTTTGGAAGTTCCATATGAAGTGATCCGGAATGTACGGCGCCCAGTAGATACCGCCTTCGATATCAATTGACTTCTTCGCACTGGCGAAAGCCGCTGCCTGCTGGCTGGACGAATTGTCTGTTGGGGTTTGTGCGGCCCCGCTGGCTTGCACCTTCACCGACTGCGTAATCGAGGAAGATGAGGGCGGTAGATTCGTTGGTGACGCAGGCGGTGTACTCACTGACGACGACGGAAGCTGAGTCAACCGAACGTCAAAGAACCCAGTTAGCAGAGTCTGTCCGTGTGGATTCTGGTTACCAATTGCGGTCGCTGTTTTCGACCCTGGATGCCAATATGCCTTGATCCAGTTCCACTCACCATCGAGATCGAGGTAGGGATTCTGTTTAGAAAAATCGCCCGAAAACACGCCCCCAAAGTAGGCGTAGCACCGCACTCGACCCCAGTCGCATAGCGGTGTGGTGATTGTGATCTGATCGCTGTTCGAGCTGGTAGTCACCAGGGACACCGTGAATGTGTTGGCTTGCGCTGCCGGAAACGCTGTCAATGAATCAGTGATTTGTAATAGAGTAGTGTCGCTCTGAACCTTCCCCGCATGTGGTCCTTTCCAATCGTTGGGCATTGATTGATCGGTGCTTTCGATGTCGACTGTCACCTGGAGGTTGGGTTTCCAGCTGCTGCCGAGCTTGGTAACGTCTGCCGAATTGAACACAAATACCACTGGCGGACCGGCTTGAATGTTGGTTGGCTGTCCGATAACAGTCGAATCTGCCGCTGCCGCTGAAATTTTGTCGCCAGTTTGAAGAGCATCATGCGGACCGACAGTCGCGGTGAAATTGCCTTTGGCGTCCGGTTGCACCAGCATCTGGTCCTGTGCGCCGCTCGGATGTGTCCTTGTGATTACCACCAGGTGATTGTCGTTCGGTAGCTTACCGGAGATGCTGAGGGCGCCGGGTTTCGGAGTTAACACTTGTGGCCGCGCGATCTGAGTATCATCAGCCCATAGCGGCGGCAAACTCAGAATCAGGCAGGCCACGCAAGTAGACGCAAGGCGATACACGTTAGTTGTCACATTTAGTCTGCTGTTCATAAACGCTCCTAAATCGGGGATCTAAGATCTAATACGACGCGACTGTGGACGATCCTTTTTCTGATAAAGTATGAGGAATTCAAATGTCTTTGGCGGATGCGCCCCTGCCGGCCCTAATTGAAGCCTGCCTTCAGGAGTCAACCTCCGTCGCGTGGGAATACTTCATTTGCCGCGTACAGCCAGTCTTCGCTCGTGCGGCGTATCGTGTCGCCGCTGAGCATGGTGGCGTTGCCACCCAGGATATCGATGATATTGTCCAGGAAATCTGCCTGAAACTAGGTTCGCGTGGCCGCGAGATTTTGTGGCCTTTGTGTGCGGAGCCAGAGCAGCGAGTTTTCGCTTATCTCAAAGTCATGGCGATCAATGCGGCACGGGATTATTTTAAGGCGAAATTTGCCGAAAAACGCGGCAAGAACGCCGTCGTGAGTTACGATTCAGTCCCCGAAGAGTTCGCTTGTGGCGAGACGGGGCAAGCGGTCGAGAAAAAAATCCTGGCTTCGCAGGTGGATGCCGCGCTCGACGCCAACCCCCGGGAACGAACGATTTTCTGGCTGTATTACGAGCAAGGGTTTACAGCGAAGGAGATCGCTGCGATCCCTCACTTTGGCTTGACGGCAAAGGGTGTTGAGAGTCTGATTTATCGACTCGGCGTCGGGGCTAAAGGCACATTGAATAGACCGGCGACTGGTGGCGGGAGTGAAAAAGGATAACGCACGTAGGAGGCGTTCTTGATATATGGAGGGCACGGCGCTAGAAGGAAGCTCGATCCACTGTCCGAATGAACGCCTATGGCTGGAAGTCGCGACAGGACTGACGGAGCCAAGCGAGGCCTCCCGGCTGCTTGAGCACGCGGCGATTTGTCAGAAATGCGGCGCTTCGCTGAAGCGCTGCTTGAAATTGGTCGAAGACGAAATGGTTACCGAAGAAGCGGATTTGATTCATTCCCTCGCCACGTCGCAGCCGGCGTGGCAACGCAGAATGGCTGACACGGTAACTTCTCGGCACACCGCCACGCGGCGGACCAGATTGTGGCCTGGCAGGGCGTGGATACCCTGGGGAGCGGCTGCCGCAGCAGTTGTCGTGGTCGTGGCTGTGGTTGGCCGGCAAGAGCGCTGGTTCCGGCATGGCCCGCCTTTTGACCTGCTAGCCGACGCGTGTGCGATTGAGAGACCGGTCGACTTACGTTTCCCTGGGGCCGAGTATGGACCTCTACATATCAATCGCGGTCCGGACAAACAGTCCCTCCTGACAAATTCCCCGGCGTTTTTGGAGGGCCAGCTGGAAATTACGCGCGGTCTGCAAAAGTATCCTGGCGATCCAGCATGGCTTCAGGCCCAAGCCAGAGCCCATCTGATGCTTGCGGAATACCAAGAAGCCCGCAAAGCACTGGAGCGGGCCCTGGACAGGGCACCCGGTTCGACTGCTTTGCAGCAAGACCTTGCTATGGCTTGGTTCGAGGCGGCCGAGGCAAACGGTGACAACACCGACGACTACGAAAGATCCATAGAATTGTTCAGCGCGGTGCTTCGTGCAAAGCCCGACGATCTGGTTGCGTTATTTAACCGCGCGCAGGCTTATGAAAAGGTACCCATGCCGGATCAGGCGGCGGAGGACTGGCAGCACTACGTGCGGCTCGACTCAAAGAGCAAATGGGCTGAAGAGGCGCGCCAGCACCTGAAGAAGCTGAAAGAGAAAATACAAGCCTTAACCGATTCATCTGGCTCGTTTGAGTTGGAGCCGGGCGATCCGGCGGTCATGGAGCTGGTCCGAGCGGCGTATGGCCGTCATACTGACCCGCAACTCTCCTCGCGGGCCCGATCGAAGCTTGCCGGACTCGCCTTACAATTCGCATCGAAATATCAGGACCAGTGGTTGGCGGATCTGATGCGTGACTCCAACAAGCTGAAGCGCGGAGATGCGGTAGAGCTTTTGTACGAGGCCTTCCAGCAAAACAAAAGTGGGGACCCGGGCCTCGGCGCCAAGGCTGCCCGTATGGCCATCTCGCGATTCGGCGAGCTCGGTGTCGAGACCGGAGAGCTACGTGCGCGGTTTGAGCTCGCCTATGGCCTACAGCTCTCCCAACGAGGTCGCGATTGCGCTCGAGAAGCGGATCAGTTGCGGTCGCGCATTGCGCGCAAGCCGTATGCCTGGCTGCAAGCGCAAGCAGATCTCGAAGGCTCCACGGGAAGCGCCATGGCGGGTGATTTTGATGCAGGTCTGCAAAAGGCCACCAGAGCTGTCGCCTGTTGCCGGAAGTGTCGCCTCACGAGTCTGCAATTGCGTGGCGTCGGTTTTCAAGCTTCCATTCTGAAGGAGATAGGCCGCTGGCGCGAGGCCTGCGCACTGGAGAGGGCCGGCCTGGTGCAATTTTGGTCGGGCCACTATCCGCCGTACCGCGCATATCAGTTCTATGACGACCTGAGCGTCATAGCGGAAAGGCTGGAACGACTCGAACTAGCTCGTGCCCTCGTGCGCGAAGCAATCGCGGTTCTGGGTCGGCCTGCAGATCCCGCAACGGAACCCATGGAACGCTACAAGCTTGCTCGCTTGGCGTTGGCTGTAGGAGACGCTGGGGAAGCCCGCGAAGAATTTGCCAAGTCGAACCAATTGTTTGCGGCACTGCCCCATAGTCCGGCTATGGACCTGTTTCGCGCATATGGCGACGTCGGTTTGGCTCAGAGCGAGGTGAGGCGCGGCAATTCACGCCAATCCATCAACGAACTAAGACGCATTGAGCCTGTGATTGTGGGGATCGGCAACGAAGACTTGAAGGCGTACTACTACTCGATTCTCGCGGAAGCACAGCAGCTCGCCCATGATTTCTCGGCGAGCGAGCAATCGCTGTCCCGGCTGTTGACTTTCAGTGAGCGGGCCCTCCGTGTACTCGACAGTTCGCGAGAAGGCCTGGCGTGGAGTCAGGAAATGCGCGACGGCTACCACAGGATGGTGCAGCTGGCGCTGCAACGAAGCGATCCCACGCGGGCGCTGGCGCTATGGGAATGGTACCGCGCCGCTGAGCTACGGATCCACCGTTCCCCTCCGGATCAGCCCGCGCCAAGGGAACCAGTCGGGAGGTTCGCAGATCTTGTCGGCGATGTCGTCGAATCGCTGCGAGTCGCGCCGGGCAGCAGCATCATCACCTATCTGCAATCAGATGATGGCCTTTCGGTGTGGAACATCAGCGCAAGCGGTATTTCGCAATCCTGGCTGCCTGTTCCCAGACGTCAGTTAACCCGCCTCGCGCGGCACTTTGCTGAAGCCGCGGCGGACGCGAACTCCACGGGGGAAGATATTAGCATGGCTGGCCGGGAATTGTATGCCCGGCTGGTGGCGCCGTTTGACGCCGCGTGGGGCAAAGGCAAGACGGTCTTCGTGGAAACCGACGGTGCCACGGCACTGATACCGTTCGAGGCAATTCCCACCCCAGAAGGCGGGTATCTCGGCGAGCGATGCGCGATAGTTTACTCTCCTGGCGTGCTATACGCGGAGGCTCGGCGGCGAGATGGGCAGGCCGACGCCGCTGGCATGCCCTCACGGGTCTTGGCAGTCGGCATTTCGCGGACACCGCCCGAGCTAACCGGGCAATTCCCGCCTCTTTACGATGCGTTGGAAGAGGTGCAAGCCGTCGCTGCGCTGGCGCCACGAAGTATCGAACTGATGAACGATGCGGCAACGCCCGCAGCCATTGTGCGGGCGCTTCCTTTCGCCACTATTTTTCATTTCGCCGGGCACGCTATCGCCACGCCGGAGCGCAGCGGATTGCTTCTTGCAGCAAGTGAAGGAAGTGACGGGGGGCTGCGTGGCTTCTGGAGTGCCAATGATCTGCCGCCCGGAGGCCTGCGACGCTGCGCTTTGGTGGTGCTGTCGGCCTGTTCGACAGGCGAATTGGAGTTCAGCCCCCTGAACGATCCGGACAACCTTGTTAGAAAGTTCCTGAGCGCCGGCGCCGGTGCCGTGATCGCCAGCCGCTGGCCTGTGGACTCGGCAGCCACGCGCGAGCTGATGTTGCGGTTTTATGCGGAACTAAAGCAGGGCAGCCCTCCTGCGATCGCGCTGCAGAAAGCGTCGCAAATGCTGCGACACCAAAATGGCATGGATTATCCCCGCTTCTGGGCGGCGTTCAGCGTGTTCGCCGCCAGCGATAACACAATCGAGCTTTTCAGTACGCCTGGTCACTCAAGGAGTTGAAACATGAATCAAAGTAGAAGACAGATCCTGCGAACAGCTCTCGGCGCGTCCACGGCGGCCGGGATCGCTGCCACTACCGGATGCAAGCCGTCGAGCGGGCCCGGACCATCAGGATCAGTTCCTGGAAGCACTAGCTGCGGCACCGACTTCTTTGTCATTTGTCACGGAATGATGGTATTTGAGTTCATACCCGCGGATAAACAAAATCAATCGTCCGGAAATCTAATCCTCCATATCCCCAATGTTCCTCCGTCAGGTGACGATCCGGGGCACATCTACCGGGCGGCCAGCGGGGACAGGGCTGACGATTGGTGCGATCTCGCCGCTGCCTGCTCCGTCTCGACCGACATGACGCATCACTTTTCCCTGGAGGGCCTGGTTGACTGTGCCGGCATAACGGGCATTGACAGCATGGACAATAAGTCCAACGTCTGCATAAAGGCGTCCACTTGCGGGTCCGTATTGGGAGGGAAGAACGGCAAGTCACCTTTGATAAAAATCGTGATGCCACTTCCTAGGGCGTACCGCGGTTACCGTTCCGTCTACACACAATCACAAGATCTCCTGACCTCGTCAGTTCCGCCATACCGCTACCTACCGGACACTATTTACATGACCCATATTTTCGTTTATTCCCGCACGCAGCGGGCGGCATTAATGCGTCAATGCGACGACCAGCAGGTATGGCCCAATTCGCAAACTCAAAACTGTGATCGGCTTCACATTTTCGCGCAACCGGAGAAACCGAGCGACGCAATGAAGCAGAACCCGGATCATGCCGGACATTTGCATGAGTTGTTCGACCCACATCTCGACATACAGCTCTGTGTGTCATGTTGGCTTCACCAGGAGCCCGCCGGGAACGTCGTGTCCGGATTCCAAAGAGACGACTTGCACGATTGGAACGATCCGTTAAAGGATCTGCCGCACGAATTCCCTATCCCTGCTTACCCATGCACAAACAGCGGGAGCAAAGGAGACGAAAAGTCAGGGGATCACCCCAGGCTTTCCGTTCAGCCTACAAACTGCCGAAGTTATGGGTATGGAAGCTGAGCCGTTCCCGTAAGCGGCTGTGGTTCGCCATTCTACCGCTCGTTCGCCAACTGTTGTGCGCCGGCAACGATTTCGGGCCAATAGCTCAGAAGTCGTCCAAAATCAAAGATGAGATGCCGAACAGCACGAGGAACCTCGCCGGGGGTGTAGCGCTCCTGAACATCTACCGGCATCCAGCAGTCCGCTCGGTCAATGGTTTGACTCAACTCATGTGAGTCCTTTTCAAGCTCTGCTCGGTAGAAAGATGGCAGCTCGTTTGATTCTTGCAAACCGGTCATCTGGGCATTCAGGGTCTGCTGTAGCAGTTCGACGACGGCAACGCGAACATAAGAGGAAAATTCTGAAAATCCAGTCGAACCAAGCTCGGAGAGCTGCCTCCCGAGTGCGATCATGCGTTGCGATGCCGATAGGCTCTCGTCATCGGGCGCAAGCTTGCTCGCACATGCGGCAATCAGATCCGTCATGCGAATCGCTTTCCACCTGTTGCTCGCATAGTTCCGGGCCGAGTTCGGACAGTGCGGTAAAACGAAGGGCAGGTGTGCGGTGTACGCTCCAGGAATGCAAAGCACCACACAGAAGCCAAACAGGCCATCTTCGTTGCAGTACAAGGGGAAAAAAGGTGGCAAGATTTCACGGTTATCGTATCCGATGAAGGTGGTCATTACGGGTGCCGAGTGGCAAACAGTGAGCGCTTCCGTTTGTCTGACCACCTCACGCGATCCTAGGCCCGTTGCCAGCATCCGGGGTGACTCCGACAAGCGCTTGCGCGTTGCCGGACTGCGATGCAATAGCAACGGACGCCCTGAGTACATTCCTGAATCTCCGACGATCCCATTGTGGGTCAGGCATACTCTTCCGTCGCCTAGCCATGCGCTCTGGATCAGGTGTTGACAAGCATCACTGATGTCGACCTGAGAATTGAAGTGCGTTCGAATCATGGAGCCTAACTTTGTGCCAAGCACCTCCGCATGCGCTCCCAATACGTTGACGTCGACTGGTTCCGTGCTTTCTAAGGCGCCAAGCCGGTCGTCAAAAAACCACAAATCGGCAGGATCGCCGTGGGCCATGAAACGCAATGCGCTGCTGGAAGTCGCCGATGCTATTCGCGCGGCCTCGCATAAAGTGTCGTCATCGGCGCTAAGCACACGACAACCTGCGGTGAAGAGCGAGATCGCGTTTCTATTAGCCCCGATGGCCGGTCCCCGATGTCCGCGTCCCCATAACGCAAACTGAATGACATCCAGCGGCACGCCAGTCCTTGCGGCGAGCCGGCGGGCGTAAGCAGCTTTTAGGTCCGCTCCTGCGAGAACGATAGTCGTCGTCGACGCTTTGGCCCATTCCGCTATGGTGGCGCGGATTGCCGATTCTCCGTCGGTGCTTTGGGAGTCAATCGAAATGAGTATTTTGGCCCTGACATCGTATTGCTGCATGTTACTTGAAAAACTCCGGAGGGTCCGTAGAAGCGACTGAGGGCGATCCCTGGTCGGAATCGCCAACCATGAGATGGGCTCCGCCTCAGAGTCTCTTGACTTGAGAGAAAGTGAGCGGAGCATATCCGCGACGCGAACCAAGACGCCGGAGGAGAGCAATTCGTTCAGAACGGTTGCCGCCTGATGACTGTCCCAGCGTGAAACTGCCGAGAGCGGATGGCGCAATTCATTCACGCAATAAGCCATCGTCCTCGGCCGCTGCCACACAGTCTCGACAATTCTCGCCGCTACAGAATCCAATGTGTGCTCGGTCTGTGTGTCGAGGCGATAAATGAGAATCGTATCCGGGGTCAATTTGGAAAGCCGCAGCGGCCCGCAACAAATAAGCTCCTGCATTGTCTGATAAATGAGTAGCGTAGCTGCTTAACGTAATGGAGACAACCGGCATCGACCGCAACCGGCGTCGACTCAACTTCCCCCATTCCTCCGGCGTCCAAGACAGCAATAATCTCGTAGTCGCCGATCTTGCTTCCTATCTCAAGGCCCATAACGACTCGGCAGTCAGCATAAGGCCTAAACCGTTTAACCGATTGCCGAGTAGAAAATTGGGGCTTGGCGGCCTATAACGGCCGGGTGATCGGCATGGCTCCGCAGAATTCGGCGAGCTTCGATTCAGTCGCTTTCACGCGCCCTGCCACGAGTTCCAACAGGCGCCAGTAAAAAGCCAGACCAAATTCCCGGTCCTCCCGGCACGCGGAAAACAGCTGCGCTCCGTCCCAGCAAAAGCCCGTGCAGGCTTCTCGGGCACGCACTTGGAATAAGGTGTCCTGCCGGTATAGGAGTGAAGACCACCCGCACGCGTCGCCTGGGCTGATCACCTGGATACAGACCGTGTAAACGGGTGTCCGGACCTCCACACAAGCGCTGCCCGAAAGCAAAATGTAGAAGTGAGTGGATCGTTCCCCGGCAGCCAGAATTAACTGATCTTCGGCGAAACGTACCCGAGAGCCGAGAACCGATAGCTTGGCAATATGAGGTTCCTCCATGCCTTTCAGAAACCCCGCTCGCTTCAGAGTTATCTTCTGCCCAGCCATGTCTTGATGTTTCCGGGCGGCCAATTTGCAGGCGCCTTCAACGTTGCGCCGTGACGTTCGCCTCGGCGCTCTGCAGGTCCAGGCTGACGCGTTCACCGTTGATCAGGACGAACCCCAGATTGATGAGCTGCTGCCCGGTGCAATCGTAGTCCTGATAAGCAACGAGCGCGTTGGTCGGAAAGACGAATTCCACTGCCACCGCCCCCCCACCTGACACCCCCGCCAAGCGGACGCTCGTGCTGAAATCGATGCCGTCGAAATCGGGTCGCGTCTTCAAAGATGCCAGCACTGGCCGGATCAGATGCGCGATGTGCTCATCGAACGCCAGCGCAGCCAAGCGATACTGCGAGCCGCCTTCTTTTTCCTGGAGAGTTGTGGTTATCGAGAGCTGCACATAGGCTCCCTTACGAAACTGAATGAAGGCTGGCGGTGCGTAGGAAACGAAGTGCGCCTCTTTATCCAACTCACGCACCAACCGGTCCAGGCTCTCCTGATGTGCGCTTTGCAGCTTGCTAATGCCATCGCGTGATACCTCCGGCTGTACTGCGGCCACCACTGGTGCGGGCGTTTTTTGCGGCTCCGGGGGGAGCGGAGTAATGATCACCGGCAATGCTTCGGCCTCGATCGCCGGCTTCGCATCGACGCGGCGCGGCGCTGGTGCGGCTTCCGTCTCCGCGACTATTTCCCCGTTTCGAGGCCCCCAACCATCCAGTCGGTCGCGATTTACAAAGAGCAGCCCTTCCATCAGGGCCGCTTCCTGCTCGCCAGGACTGGTAGCGGCGATTAGCCGCAGTGCAGCCGCGCGCGGCAGAATGAACGCCACGTTCTCGGGATTCTCGGTACTCACACTCAGCACTTTCTTGCGCACGTGATGCGCGATCTCAATGGCAAACCCCTGCACTTTCTCTTCACTGATAACCGCCGGGATGACCGCCTTGAGCATTGGCACGACGACGTCATCCAGCGTTCGGCGTGCACGGTCCCCCTGTTGCATCAGCTCCGCCGAATAAGAGGCGTAATAATTCGCAGTGATCTCGACCACTGTCAAGTCGCGAAACTTATCGAAGCGAATGGAGCGCTGATCTCTCCGCGGTTGCTCCGTCTCATCCAGATCCAGGGTGCGGCCGAAGTAAAGCCGGTAAGGAAAGGAATGCGACGAAATTGCGTTGGCTGCCGCTCTCAAGTCGGCCAGGTGCTTCTGCTGCAACTCGCGCATTTGCGGGTCTCGAATCTCGGGAGGCGAGATCACTTGCGCCGAGCCGGTCCTCGCCGCTGCCATCAACGCAACAGCCGCAATTGCAGTCTTAATTCTTCGCATAGACCAACCCTTTCAACCGATATGGCGGATCCGCAACCGCTCGAATGAACGCGATCAGGGCCTCGATCTCAGATTTCTGCAACGTGCCTCCGTACGGCGGCATCTCCGCGGATTTGTTATACGCCGGTCCGCCGTGCGTGATGATATTGGCGAGGTCCGCGTCGCTCATGTTGTTCAGGAAAGCTCCGTCAGTGAACGCGTGAGGCGGCGCCTTGAGATTGTCGTGGTTGGAGACGCGCTCCGCCGTGGATTCGGAATCGTGGCAGCGCGAGCAGTACCTATCGTTCAACTGGCGGCCCAGATTCTGCTGGTACCCGAGCGCGATTTCTTCCGACCGCAGCTCCAGCGCCTTACCCGTCTTATCCCGTGTCGTCGCGACGACCTGATAGCGCCCCGCGACGACGCCCAGGGTGACATTCACGCTGAACTGGCCGTCGGACCCGGTCAGTCCCTCCGGCGGTTCCACACTCGCGCCTCCAGCGGCATGGAACGAAACCACGGCGCCCGCTACCGCAGCACCTTGCGCGTCGTTAACCTGAACAACGAGCGGCTGATCTACCGGCGCGCCGGTGACTGCGACTTGCTTGCTTCCGCTGACTTCTACCAGCGCCGCGCCGAACGCCTTCGGCTCGATTCGTGCAGCCGTCGGGACTCTCTTGCCGCAGCCTCCCGCGAGAGCGAACGCGAGGAACGCCACATAGACGCGCCTCATTTCTTCGCTCCTTTCTGAAACGCCAGGAACGCCGTGAGTGCGTGCGCATCCTCATCGCTCAAGTGCTGATTCGGTTCAATCGTCCCCGGCCGCATTACTTGCGGATTCTTCAAGTAATGAAAGATCCATGCCGGCGTCAATCGCGCACCAACCTGAGTCAGCGTCGGCCCGACGTAGCCTTTGTCATTCTGTGAAT
Organism: Bryobacteraceae bacterium; assembly: GCA_035297145.1. GTDB lineage: Bacteria > Acidobacteriota > Terriglobia > Bryobacterales > Bryobacteraceae > QHXW01. The sequence continues at coordinate 32,694 of DATGZN010000059.1, read as the reverse complement.
CGACGATGTGGCACGCCTGGCATGCGTAACGTGAATAGAAGAGCTGCCGGCCACGTTCCCGGTCTTCCGCCGTAAATGTCTTGACTTCGATCGAGTCCGTGTCGAAGGCCGGCGTTTGGTATGCGGTCAGGATGTAATCGGCCAGGGTTGTAGTTTCCGCATCAGTCAGATTAAACTTCGGCATACGCCGGATCAACGCCGGCCGCAGCGTGTTCGGATTTTTCAGAAAACTCACCAGCCATTGCCGGTCGACTGCACTACCTTCCCAGGTGAGGTCCGGCGCCATATCGCCGCCGCGCCCGTTAATGGCGTGGCAGCTAAAGCACTGCATGTCGTCCATGAGCTTTCCCGCTTTTCCTGCCGGCTGATAGCTGGAGACGGCCTGCCCCGGCTGTCGCAGCGTCGCGGGTAGCGTTTGGGCGCGTTCTGTTTGGGCCAGTAGTGCGGTCACCAGCTCGTCAACCTGAGCCGAGGAAAAACTGTACTGCGGCATCTTCAGTTGGTTCCCGAAGGTCCGTGGCTGGCGGATCTTGGCTGCCAGGTAATCCGGCAGCGTATGCGCAACTCCGGGAGCAAACACCAGCTTCGCCAGGGATCGGCTGCCCACCTCGGTCAGGTCGGGAGCGAAGTTGTCGGGCCGATTGACGCCATTGATCTCGTGGCAGGATGCGCACCCGCGTTCATTCACTAGCGCCTTGCCATGCGCGGACTGCTCCTTTGTCGCGGGTTCGAGATGCACGTTAGCGAGCAGGTCGCTATCGGTCTTCGCCAGAAGAAATCCCGCCAGCAACCCGAACTGCTTGTCAGTGAATCGGTAGCGCGGCATCGCCGTATGCGCCGCATAAGTTTTCGGATTCCGCAGCCATCCGTCCAGCCAATCCGCTTTCACCTTGGACCCTACGCGCGTCAATTCCGGCCCGATGTCGCCGCCCACCATCAGTCCTGCAGCGTTTTGCACCGCATGGCACGATGCGCAGAAGGCTTCACCGTACACGCTCGCGCCCTCTTGCGCTTCCCCTGCGGATGCCCCCGGCTTCGCCGCCTGCGCGCCTGATGGAGTGCTTTGGCCGATGAGAAACGTCGCGATGTCCCGTGCATCCGCATCGATCAGCTTGAAATCCGGCATCGTCGCGGACACGGAGTAGGCCTGCGGGTTCTTCAGCCATGCATAAATCCACTCACGCGAAGTTTTCTCGGCGATGTGCGTCAACGGCGGCGGTTCATCGGTCGCCCCTACCCGCACGCCCTCCGGCGTCTTAAGAGTGTGGCATCCCACACATCCGTACCACGCCAGAAGTTTTCTGCCGGCATTGAGCTGGGGCGTTCCCGTGAGAGCATTCTCGTGGCACTGTCCGCACGACGACTCGAAATAACGCGCCGGCAGAACCGGCTGCTCCCATGCTTTCGTGCTGCTGTGTGCTTCCTCCACGGTGGTGGCGGGGCCTTGCCCGCGGTGGCACATCACACACCCGAATTCGGTCAACGAATGTGGAATCGGCGGATGCGGCCGGAACGGCTGCGTGCTCACATCCGCGAGCGACGTTTCCTTCAGCGCCACGTGACAGGTGGTGCAGCGGTCCACCACGGCCAGTTCCGGCAACCAGGTCTGCTGCAATCCCGCTTGAAACCGCCGCTGCAAAGTAGCAGCATCGCCGCGCTGGCGAATCATTCGCAGATACCGCGCCTGATACTGCGCCCACTCACGGAAATGATGCTTCACCGGGACCACCGCCAGCAACAGAACCAGCACCACGCTCAGTGTCCCGAATGCCCGCGCGCTGTCTCCGAATAGAAACTGCCAGGCTTCGCCGATCTTGCGTTTGCCCATCACGCTCTCCACGGCCAGACCCAGGACCAACCCGCGCCCCGGAAGAACGTTCCCACCATGGTCAGCACCGAAGCCTGAATCAAAAACCAGGTCATGATCCAAAAAGACAACGGCTTCGAAACCAGCCAGCGCCGGAATCTCTGAGGTGAATCCGGCGCGCTCGCCGCCGCCAGAAACATGAAGCCTGCCACCACCAGCGTAGGAATCAGAATCACCCAGACCTGTAAGGCCAGGAACAGTGCGCTGAGCACGCCCACTACAATTGCCACAATGCGCATGCGCCGCTGCTTGTCCCGCAGCCAGACGCCTTGCGCTTCCACGTTGATGTTGAAGTACGGAATGACGATCAGCGCCACAATTACCATCGTGGGAATCAATACTCCGGCAATAACCGGCGGGAAGTAATGCAGCAGCTCCTGCAACCCCAGGAAGTACCAGGGTGCTTTCGCTGGGTTGGGAGTCTGCATGGGATCGGCCAGTTCCTCGAGCGGGGCGTCCCAAAAGAGCGCCAGCAGCACGAGTGCAATGCCAAGGATCTCGATCGCTACTGCCGCCCGAAATAGCGTTTCCGGCCACGTCATCACGAGAGCATCATCCTTAGCTTTGACGTGGGGTGATGTCCGCCGCGTAACGAACGCCACCCGCACGGGCGACTTCCGGCTGTCGGAATCCAGTGCCGCCTCGAATTTCTTGGGATCACTCATGCGGCTTGCCCTCCCCTGCGTACAGGCCACCGTCTTTGCGAATGCGCCAGAAGTGTACTCCGATGAAAAGAATCGCCGCCAGCGGCAGAATCACGCAGTGCAGCACGTAAAAACGAAGCAGAGCGTTCGCATTCACCGAGTTTCCGCCTAGCATCAAAAAGCGCATCTTCTGGCCCAAAAGCGGCACCGCGGACATGATGTTGGAACCCACGGTGATCGCCCAGTACGCCAATTGGTCCCAGGGCAGCAGATAACCGGTGTAGCTGAGGAACAGCGTCACAAGGAGCAACACTACGCCGATCACCCAGTTGAACTCCCGTGGTGCTCGGTATGCGCCGCGATAGAACACCTTGAACATGTGCGCGAACACCAGCAGCACCATGGCGTGCGCCGACCACCGGTGCAGGTTTCTGAGGAACACGCCCGCCGAAACCACAAACTGCAGGTCCTTCATATCCGCATAGGCTTGCGGAACCGAAGGATGGTAGTAAAGCATCAGCGGAATCCCGGTGCCCACCAATATCAGGAACGTCGCCAGGCTCAGCGTTCCCAAGTACCAGGTCACACTGAAGTTGAGGGCCGCGCGCCGCATCTTCACCGAGAACAGATGCAGGAAGATGTTTTGCTGCACTGCCAGCGCCCGATGCAGATTGGTCGCGCCCGTCCCACTGCGAAACATCGAGCGCCACACCCGCGTTTCGCGTAGATCGTTTAGGTATGCTTCGATCGCCTTCGCCATGCTAGGTCCTCAGGAATTGCCGGGCCGCAACCGTGGTGGACCGGTCCACCATCAGATCGCCTTCATCGCTGACCCACACTCGGAGCCACGGCAGGGGACGCGGGGCCGGGCCTTCGATCTTGACGCCTTCCGTGTTGAATTTGCTGCCGTGGCACGGGCAGGCGATCCGCCCTTGTTCCGGCAACCACGAGGTCAGACAGCCCAGGTGAGTGCACACGGCGGAGAGCGCATAGAATCCCTCCGGCCCGTGAATGATGTAAATTCCGTTCTGGGCGTCCGCTGTCACCGAGCCCTGCGGGTACCGATCCGGCTTGCCCGCGTTCATGATGGGTGAGGGCTCGTAGAGCACATTGGGGGAGAGAAATTCATAACCGGACACCGCTGCGCCGGCTCCGGCAATGGCGAGGCTCCCCAGCCCCAACTTTACGAACACTTCACGGCGTGTGCAATTGACGTCTCGCTGCTTTTCATCTGCCATGGGTTTACCTTGCCTGTATCTGAATCAACTGCGGAATCCCATCGCTCACGATGTGATATGCCTCCATCGTGATCACTTGGACCGGACAACGCTCCGCGCACAGCCCGCAGCGGATGCAACGCGTTTCGTCCTTGATCATGGCCGAGCCCGTGATCACGCCCAGCTCTTCCGCCGCCACGTCATCTAACTCCACGCGGTAGAGCTGCTCGTTCTGCTGGATGTGCTCGATCACCTCTGGCGTGAGATCAATCTGCTCGAGTGGCACCAGCTTGAGGCAGTCTTCCGGGCAGATGTCCACGCAGCCGCCGCACAGCACGCATTGCGACCCATCGAGTTCATTCCCCTCGAACACCGTATTGACCCAGCAGCGAAGGCACCGCCTTGCTTCGCGCATCGCACTTTCGGTGTCGAACCCGACCTCGACCTCGGTGACGCCCGTCCGCCTGTCGAGCGGCAGCATGGGAACAGGCTGCCGGTTCCAGTTCATAAAATCGGAAAACATGTGGTGGCGATCGAGTACCTCGACTTCGATCTCGGGCTCGGGCCTGGTGCGTCCCGTAAGGTATTCATCGATGGCTGCCGCGATGCGTCTCCCATCGCCTACGCTATCGATGATGAGGCGCGGCCCGAACACGCAATCGCCGCCCGCGAAGACACCGGCGGCGCTGGTCATCAGTGTTTTCCGGTCGGCTACGATCAGTCCGCGCGGCGACACCTGCACGCCATCCTCGGGCCGCAGAAAGTCCAGTTTCGGCGCCTGACCGATGGCCATGATGATCGTGTCGCATTCCAGCACCGACTCGCTGTTTTCGTAGAACGCGGGGTTGAACCGTCTGGAGGAATCGAAAACCCATTTGGTCTTGAGTGTCTCGAGGCCGACAACTTTGCCGTTGCGCCCGACCACTTGTTTGGGTCCGCGGCCATCGTGCAGGAGAATGCCCTCGGTTTCGGCTTCTTCGATTTCTTCGAGCGCCGCCGGCATCTCATCGCGCTTTTCCAGGCAAACGATGCTCACTTCACTCGCTCCCAGCCTCAGGGCCGAAAGCGAGATGTCCACCATCTCGTGCGCCGCAACCGCCGCGATGTTGGTATCGCTCGGTACCTCGCCTTCCGCCGCTGCCGGATGCTGCTTCAGCACCTCTCGCGCCGCCGATCGTGCGACGTCCATCGCGACATTCCCGCCGCCGATCACCACCACTTTTTTGCCGATCGTGAATCGATACCCCAGATTCGCATTGAGCAGAAAGTCGATGCCCTTATGGACCCCATCCAGATCCACGCCGGGGATGGAAAGATCCCGGCTGCGATGCGCGCCCACCGCGATCACCACTGCATCGAAGCCTTGGGAGCGCAACTCCGAAATCGTAAAATCGCGGCCTGCCGCCGTGTTCAGCTTGAGGGTGACGTTGCCGATATCGAGGATCTCGCGGATTTGCGCGTCCACCACGCTGCGCGGTAGGCGATATTCCGGAATCCCCAACCGCAGCATGCCGCCGGCGGCCGGCGCAGCTTCCAGGATGGTCACCTGGTAACCCATCACAGCCAGATCGTGCGCGGCTGAGAGGCCAACGGGGCCGCTCCCGACAACCGCAACGCGATAACGCAGTTTGTTCGCGGGCTCGCGGTGGATCGTTAGAGGATGTCTGGATTCCGGCCCATACCGCTCCGTCAGGAAGCGTTTCAAAGCACGGATGGAAATTGGTTTGTCGATGGCGCCTCGGCGGCAAGCTGTTTCGCAGGGATGCGCACACACGCGGCCACAAATGCTGGCCATGGGGTTGGGATCGCGGGCGTACCGATAGGCCTCTTCAAACCGGCCCTCCGCTATGAGAGCGACGTAGCGCCCGGCGTTGGTTCCCGCCGGGCACGCCATCATGCAGGGAAAGTTACTGTTCAGCCAGTCGCGGTCGACTTTCTTGTCGCGAAAACGCATTCGCATGGTCGTTATTCCCGCCGGCCGTTCGTCGTCCCGCTTACTTGGAAAGTGTGAAGTCCGCGCTGGTTTCACCCGCGACCTTCACGGGTTTCTGTTGCACCTTCATGCCTTCGTGCCACGCGGAAAGGGTGTATTGACCCTCCGGCACACCGGCGATCTTGTAGTTGCCATCAGCATCCGTCAAAGCGAAATATGGTGTGGGCGTCACCACAATGTACGCCGACATCTCCGGATGCACATTGCACAGTAGTGGTACCACGCCGGCAGTGTCGAACTTGAATTCACGCTTCTGCCCTGAAGGCCACGTGCCCATGTTGTGGCTCAGCTTCTTGTTCCCGCTGATTGCCGGCCAGAAGATGTTGTGCGCTACTTTGTCGCTGTTCAAAAACTCGACCGTCGCTCCCACCGGTACGGCGGCCACGTGCGGTTGAAACAGCAGTCCTTTTTGATCGATGACCACGTGCTCGGCGGGCGCCGGAAATGTCTTTCCCGGAATCGCCTCAACGTAAACTACAGAGACGCCCTTGCCGGCGCTCACTTTACCGGAAATCGTGTTTTCAGGGAGCGCCGCCATACTCAACGCGCAGGTGAGCAGCGCAGCGAATGCAAATTTCGTAAATGAACGGTTCATTATCAAGATCCTTTCGATTTGTTTAGTACACAAACTCTAAACCGACCAGCGCCGTATTCACCCGGAATGCATTGAGCGCTTGTTGGGCGCCCGTTGCCGGGTCGGTGACTACCGTGGTGAACTGCTTGGGCCGGAACTGATACTCAAATGAGGCTTTGATGTTGGGATGGATCAGGAACTGAATTCCCGGAGTGAAGCGGTTCCGCTGTGAATCCAGCGCCCCGAAGTACGGAGTGTTGCCGGCGAGCAGTAGCCCGTTGATGCGATCGGCGCTCGAATGCACGCCATCCCACCGGCCTATCGCCATAATCCACGGCAATACCAGGTAATCAGCCTCGAGGAAGCCGCCGTTGAACTTTGCCGGAACGCTGGTGACAAATCCTACAGGCACCGGACCAGTGGAACTAACGGGCAGAGGAATCAGTAAGCCGTTCTTGTCCACCGGCAGCAGATTGTTGTCATGGCCGTACATGTACACCCCGAACAGGTTGAATGTGCGGTAGTTGAAGCTGAAATCGCCACCAGCGCGATAATAAGGTTCACGTGCCTCCAGCAGCGTGTTACTGCCGTTGGCAAGTGCGCCCACCAAACCCTGCTGCGACTTGCCACGCAAGTAAAAAGTTCCAAAATTCAGGTAGGTGTGATCATGCGGGCCGGTAGTGCCAGCCGCCTGTACCGAATTACGGCTTTCGGAATCGCGCTCCAGGTTGAACCGATAAGCAAACCGTGCGTAAACATCTTTGAAACTGGAATCCGATGCGAATCCAACCCCTCCGTTGGCGCCGCCCGTGGCTGAAGGCACATATGGGCTGTTCGTTTGGCTCAGCCCGCTGGTGTTCTGATCCAGCACCGCTACCGAGTAATGGTATCCGCCGTACGTGTGGCCGCCGCTCAGTTCGACTCCTTTGGCGGCGCCGGCGAAGGTGAACAGGTTGTTCACGTTCTGTGAGAGAGACGCCATCGAGCTGATCGCACCCACGTTCGCCTCCGAGTAGATGTCATAGGGGCTCAGGTTAATGCTGCGCGCCCCCGTGAAAGGAAGATCGAGCTCAAATTGGCCGACACGCGCTGTGAGTGAATCCGTGGGGAGCTTCAAAAACCTTGAAATGTTCACAAACCGCAGGTAGCCATCGCCCAAACCACCATTGGCGTTCGCTCCGGCGACGCTGATGTCGTCATCCACCCACCACGCGATGTCGCTGCCGAAGTTTCCCGCCGTAAAGATACTGAAAAAGCCCGTCTCGAAATCCGTTCCAGGAATCACCTGTGGCACAGTTCCCGGAGCGGCGAGCGCGTTGAACTGGTTACGATTGCTCCCGGTCCACTGGAAGAAGTTGTTCATGCGCAACCCGATCGGCGGCATCCCTGGAATCGATCCTGGCCACACACTCTTGGGCCACACCTGCTTCTGCGCTTCAGCTCCCAGCAGCGTCGGCGCAACCTTCACGAAATCGGCGTCGTCCTTTGGAAACTTGAAGCCTGCGTCCTTGAAAGCCTTTCCGAAATCGTTCAGCTTCGGGAAGTCCAGATGGCATGTCGTGCAGGACGTTTGATACTGGCGTGAGAATGCCGGTATGGCGTAGGTCTTGGTCGAAACCGACAAGAGGCAGAGCGGAATCAGCAAGACCGACCCGGGAATCAGAATCCGCAGCGACTTCCTTAGATCCATTGCGTAGCCTCCACAGCTTGGAGTATCAGTGCTTTATGGCGCGGAAACATCGCAGCTTTTGCGCCACTTTGCTAACGCTATTGTTTTGTTTTGATTAGAAAGCTATAAGCGGAACGCCCTATGGGTGTTTTGACGCAATGCTCGGAACCTGCTGGGCTTTGTGGCTCATATTACGCGAGCATGACTCGAAGGTGGGTGCTCATCCAGCAGACGCAAAGCTCACGCCGGTTTTTGACTGCGCGCGGCCTTCACGATCTGCAAGAGGCGTCCCGCCAGTTCTCGAATCCAATCGACTTCACGCCGCTTGACGGCCTCGGGAGAGACCAAATCCCGGCCAATGCCCACTGCAGCGGCTCCCGCCAGGATGAAATCAGCAGTATTCCGTTGCGTTACTCCTCCGGAGGCGATCAATCGTGTATCCGGAAAGGGTGACCTGAGGGCTTTGATGTAACTGGCGCCGCCGAGCAGCGAAACCGGAAAAACCTTGACGAAGTCCGAGCCTGCCTTCCACGCGGTCATAATTTCGGTGGGCGTCAATGCGCCTGGAAAGACCACCGCGCCGTGCTTCACGGCAAACTCTACGATTTCAATATTAAGTCCGGGGCTGGACAGAAACTTAGCGCCAGCGTCCAGGCAGCGGCCTGCCGTTTCAATGTCGACGACTGTACCCGCGCCGACGATCAGCTCGGGTCTGGTGCGCGTGAGCTCGGCAATTACCTCGACAGCTCCAGGAATCGTCATCGTTACTTCCGCGATTGGAATCCCGCTGTCCGCAACTGCCTTGACCGCAAACAAAGCATCCTCAGCGGAGGAAAGACGAATCGCGGGAATGATGCCGATCTGCTCTATCCGAGCGCGGATTGTCTCTTTGTTCATAAGCTCATGATTCTATTCGTGTGCACCATTACCTGACTCGTATACGCTCCTCGCCTCCTCAACCGGCGGCAGATGGTCAGTCGGACGCGCCCACCAGACGTAAAAAGTAGGCAGCAGGAAAATGCTCATGGCGAGATCGGCGATCAAGCCTCCCACCACCACAATCGCAAAGGGACGCTGAGAATCGGACCCGATCGCGTGCGATAGCGCGGCCGGCAACAGACCCAGCGTGGCTACCAGCATGGTCATCATGATCGGCCTCAGCCGGCGTGTGGCGCCTTCAATCGCCGCTTCGGCGATTGGCATGCCGCGCGAGCGCAACTGATTAATGTATTCAACCATGATGACGCCCGTCTGGATCGAAGCGCCAAACAAAGCCATGAATCCAACACCGGATGAAACGCTAAAGTGCGTCCCAGTCAGGTATAGCGCCATCAGTCCACCCACGCGCGCCACGCCCACATTGACCAGATTCAGGCATGCCCACTTGGCGGAGCCGAAGGCTCCATAGATAATCAGGAAAATGAAGAATACGGTCAAGGGAACAAGAATCAACAGGCGCGCCTCTGCGCGCTTTTCGCTTTCGTATTCGCCTTCCCATTTGATGTGATAGCCACGCGGAAGGTGAACCTGCTTGTTTACCTTCTCAATCGCCTCTTCGACCGCGCCGCCCAGGTCACGGCCTCGGACGCTGTACTTAATCGGGACATAGCGCTCGTTCGCTTCGCGATAGATTTCAGAACCTTCGTCCCGTTCTTCGATTTTGCAGAGTTGCCGGAGCGAAACCCGCTCGCCTGTGGGCGCCAGCAAACGAATATTTTCAATCGCCTCTTTTGTACTGCGGAACTGGGGCAGATAGCGCATCACCAGGTCGTAACGCGCCTCGCCCTGTAATACCTGGGTCAGAGCATTCCCACCCACGGCGGTGTTAATGGCGTCCTGAACGTCCGCGACGTTGATTTGATAGCGCGCAGCTTGCAGACGATCTACGACAAAGTTCTCATTAGGCTGACCGGTTACATGAAGAATCCCCAGGTCTGTGATTCCCCGGACCTCGCGCATGACGCTCACAATCTGTTCGGCTTTCGCCTCAAGAACGTGCAAGTCCTCGCCATAGATCTTGGTGGCGAGCTGTCCCTTGACACCGCTGACCGCTTCTTCCATGTTGTCGGCGATCGGCTGCGAGAAGCCCCAGACCACGCCCGGTAGTTTCTCCAGCTCGTGGTTCATGGCGGCAATCACCTCTTCTTTATTCTGATGAAATGCCGGCCGCCACTGCTCCTTGGGTTTCAAATCGGCGAAGTACTCCGTATTAGAAAATCCGGTAGTATCGGTTCCATCATCCGGACGACCAGTTTGACTGGAACACTGGCTCACTTCGGGAAATGAGCAGAGGATGATCCGAGCCTGGTTCGATAGCCGGATGCCTTCAGTGGGTCCGGTGCTGGGAGCAAGAGTGCCGCGCACCCATAGCGCACCTTCATCCAGGTGCGGCAAAAATTCTGAGCCAATCGCTCCGCCGAGCGCGAGATAAAGACTGCAACATACGGCAACAACCGAGATGCCCACCATCACCCAAAGATGGTGAACAGACCAGGCAACTGCAACGCGGTAGCCCTTCGTAATCCAGACAAGCACTGGATTCTCCCATTCGGGTGTCTCTTTGCGAAACACAAAACTGGCCAGGACTGGTGCGACCGTCATCGAGAATACGACCGCGCCCAGAAGCGCGAAGCCCACGGTCCAGGCCATCGGCCGGAACAGCCGGCCCTCCACCCTCTGGAGAGTAAAAATGGGCAAATAGGCGGTGATGATGATCGTGATGGCGTAGAAGACCGGCCGCTGCACCTCATGCGCGGCGTCGCGAATTCTGTCGCGAACCGACTTGGTGACCCGCTCCTGATGGCCTATGTGGCGGACGATGTTTTCGACCATCACCACCGCCCCATCCACGACCATCCCGAAATCCAAAGCCCCGAGTGACAGGAGGTTTGCCGGAATCTGCCTAAATTGCAGGCAAATGGACGCGAACAACAAAGAGAACGGAATGGTGATGGCAACAATAAGAGCGGCGCGCACGTTTCCCAGGAACAGCATGAGAATAATCGTGACCAGGATGAAACCCTCGGTCAGATTGTGCAGCACGGTATGCGTGGTGAAGCGCACCAGATCGCTGCGGTCGATGAGTGGATCAATCTTCACACCGGCAGGCAGGATGTGATCGTTCAGCTCCGCAACTTTCTGGTGAATGCCCTGCAACGCCGCATCAGCCTCAGCGTCCTTTCGCAGGAGCACGATACCCGAGACGACATCGTCGTTATCGATGAGCCGTCCGTCCTCGCGCCGGATCGCCCGCGCAAATTGGCCCAGGCGTATCTTTGGGCCCTGTGCAACCACGGCAATATCCTTGATGCGGAGCGGTGTGCCATTTTTTGTCAGAATTACGGTGTTCTCGATGTCGTGAGTATTCCGGACCAGACCCACTTCTCGAATATTGATCTGCTGCAAACCAGCTTCGATGAAGCTTCCACCAGCATTGGCATTATTGTTGGTGAGCTGTTGCTCCACTTGGCCGATGCTGAGTCCGTAGGAGATCAGCTTTTCGGGGTCGACACGAACCTGGTATTCGCGAGTGGGCCCGCCGAAACTGGCCACGTCGACGATGTTGGGAACCGCCTTGAAATTCTTCTCCACTACCCAGTCTTCGATCGACTTCAGCTCCATGACGTCATACGCCGGATTCGAGCTGTGCAGGGTGAAGAAATAAATCTGACCGGCAGGGCTCCAGTCCGTGCCCAACTGCGGCACTACACCCGCCGGAAGAGTGACTTGTGAAAGCCGCTCGAGCGCCCGCTCGCGGTTGCGGAAATTCTCCTCCTCGTCATCAAAAATGAGCTTCAAGTCGGAGAGGCCGAACAGCGAGAACGACCGCAAATGGGTTACGTGCGGGATGCCGTTCATCACGATCTCAAGCGGAATCGTAACTTGTTGCTCGATTTGCTCGGCAGAGATTCCCGGCCACTGCGTGATGACCTCAACGTAATTGTCCGCGACGTCCGGATATGCCTCTATTGGAAGAGCCCGGAACGCGGCGACCCCCCCGATGATCAGGAGGACAGCGAAAGCCAAAACGAAGAGGCGTTTGTCGAGTGCGGCGTCAACGACTCGGCGAATCATTATTTATTGCTCCACCGTGTTCTGGAGCACGAGTGCGTTCGTAATTACCTGGTCACCAGGCTTCAGGCCGGAGACTACCTCCTGCGTGTTGTCGGCAAGCGTGTTCCCGGCAACGACTTCCTGGCGCCGGAAGCGGCCATTGCCCAACGGCACATAAACCCACTCACGGTCGTGCAGGTGCAGGATCGCGGTGGCCGGCACGGTCGCGTGCTTTTCCGCCTGTTGACCGTGGAAAGTGGCTGTGACAAACATCCCTATGCGCATGAGACCCGGATTCTCTACTTCAAGGCGGACTTTTGCGGTCCGAATGCTGGGATCCATGATCGGCAGGATATTGCTAATCCGCGCTTTCAGCACCCGGTTCGGATAGGCGGCCAGATGTATATCCGCGTACTCCCCGATGTGGACCTGCGGCATGTTGTTCTCCCACACATCGCAGATGATCCACACACGTGACATGTCCGAAATCGTGAACGGGTTGGGCGGCGTGAGCGCCTGGACGCCGGATTGATCGGTGATTTGCTGGTCTGTGATGGTTCCCGATACCGGAGCGAAAACTTCGACAATGCCCGTCGGGTGGTTGGGGTCGACCCCAAGATGCGCGAGTTGTTCCTTGGCGGTCTCAAGAACAACCACGTTGTCGTCCTCGGCGTTCTGAGCTATTTCCTGGGTGCTTTTGGGAATCGCGCCGTGCTCGAGTAGAATGTTGGCGCGGTTGAGTTGGATCTTCGTCAATTCCTCGTTCTTCACGGCCTGCCGATAATTGGAAAACGCGCCCGCGACGTCGGGGCTTCTCACTTTGAACAACAGCTGGCCCTTTTTCACCTCATCGCCGAGCCGCGCGTCGATTTCCACGATTCGCCCTGTAGCGAGCGACGGCACCGGCACCTGCCGCGAGACGTCGGGATTCACGACTCCGGTTGCGTTCAGCTCGGGTGCGGCCACGTGCTCACCTGCCGTCGCCAGCGGAAACTGTTCCGGGCGATCCACCTTGAAGTTGTTGGAATCCAGGTCGGGCTGCACTACCGTGGGGACTGCGCCTGTGCCTCCTTCCTGGGCCGCGACCTTCCGATCGCATCCGCTGATGAGCAGGCACGAACCTAAACACACAGTTACTTCAAAAATTAGTAGGCGATTCACTGCACAACCTCCCGGCCCGCGGCCATGTTCATTTGCGCCGCGGCGGTCAAGTACGAACCAATCAGATTCAGATAGGCCAGTCGCGTGTCCCGGTAAGACTTCTCCGCGTCCAGATAATCGAGCAATGACGCCCCACCGTTCTTGAAGGAAAAGGATATTTTGTCGCGAACATCGGTCGCCAGCTGCAGGTACTCTGTCTTGTAAGGTTTCAGAAGATTGATGTTCTGGACCAGCGTCCAGTAGGCGGAATCCACGTCGCTGTAGACCAGGGCTTCATTGGCATCCCGCAATCGCTCATTACGGCCGATGTCGATCTGAGTTAGTGCTTTTTGGCCCTGATTCCGGTCAAAAATGCGCAACGGGATGCTGACACTCCCACCAATGGTTTCGTTGGCAAAAGGGTTGGCGAATGAAGGATTGTGTGACCACCAGATGCTGAACGTCGGGTCAGTCGAGCCGTTGGCGACGGCAAGGTGGTGCGTGATCTTGGCTAATTCCACGTTCTGGACAGAGGCTTTCAGGTCCGGCCGGGCGTCGAGTGCGATGCGCCGGAACTCCTCGAGCGGTCTTAGCTCATCGGTGAAATCGAACCGGCCGGTGACGTCGAACCGCTCAATCGGCGTTCGGTCGTTGATGAGCATCAGAAGCTGGATCTTGGCCGTCCGAAGATTCACGACTGCTGTTTCATAGTCCGATTCGAACTGGACGCGCTGCAGCTTCAAGCGATACAGATCCACCTGGGCGAGGTCGCCCGCCTGGAACCGCGTGCGATTCACGTCGAGTTCCCGATCCCAGTAAGCCAGGTTCTCTTTCGCGTTCTGAAGTACGGCTTTCGCTTGCAATGTTTGGACGAACGCAGTCTGGAGGTTGAAGAGCAGACCGCGCGCCTGGTCCAGATAAGTCGATTCGGCGACCGCGGTAGATTCCTTGGCCTGATCCAGCCGCAACTCGCGCTTGTGCTGGCGTTCGTGCAGATAACTAAAGGCGGGTGTTTCCACAACGCCTTGGAAAGGACGCCAGACTCCAGTGTTGCGACTGATTTGAACCCCATCCGCCGTCAGAGTGAAATCCGGATTAGGCCGCAGGTAAGCCGTTATTTCGGCCGCCCGAGATTCATCGATGTTGAGCTGAGCGGCCTTCAAGGTTGGGTTGGTAGCCTCAAACCTGTCCTTGATTTGCTCCCAGGTAAAGGCCGTCTGAGCCAATGCGTTCCCGGTGAATCCGATTGTGACGAAAAGTACCAGTGAAAAACGGCCGGCCAGGCAAATGCGATATGTGAAAACCTCAGCCGGCATGGGCTCCCTCGCCCTTTGTCGCGGTTTCTCCCCGTGTTCGAGGTACGGCGGGCGGGCGCAGTACGAAGGAGGCAAGAATCGATCCCCAGTAAGGGAGGGAGGGGAACGTGGTTTGCTTTTTGCGGATACGCCTCGGGGACATCGGAGTTTCTGCTGTCAAGCGGAGCACTTCACTCCGGATCTGCTGGACAGGGTAGTTCACTCAACAGTTTAGGTGCCGCAGCTTCCGCCGCTCCATCAATCGTTTGTCCAGAGCCGAACTGTCTTTCGATTGGATCTTTTGGATAGCCGATGGATACCGAGCGTCGATTTTGCCGTTCCTCTAGAATGAAGACGACAGGATCTCATTGCAGCAAAGAAAGCCGCAGCAACTGTTCTTGCGCTTCCTGCAGGGGGGCAGGGTTGCGGTATTGCTGCGCGCGGGACTGCTCACCACCGTCGTGGCCGTCATTGACTGGCGCTTCGACGTCAATATTTCCTTCGGTTTTCTCTATTTGTTCCCCATGCTGATGGTGGGCGGCTGCCTTAACCGGTGGCAGATTGCACTGGTTGCCGCTCTCTATACCGGCCTCAGTGAGGAGTTCGGTTCGTTTCCCTGGGCGCCAGCCGTCGGCATTCCGCGTCTGATCCTTACCTTTGCGGCTTTCTTTGGCACGGGATTATTTGTCTTCGAGGCCGCCCGCAACCGCCGGCTGGCCAATCAGCATCTGGCGGAGATTGAAAAAGAGGTCGGTTTGCGCCGCGAGGCTGAGGAGCAGCTGAGGTTTTTGATCGAAAGTAGTCCAGCTACGATCTTCACTCTGGATGGCAGCGGCAAAGTTCTGTTGGCGAATGACGCTGCCCACCGCCTTCTCGGCATGGAGTCACACGAGTTGGCAGGGCAATACATTTCCAAATATTTTCCTGCGTTAGCGGTCGTTCCACCCATCACGGCGGACACACAAGCCTTTCGAACCGTGATGGAGTGCCGGGGATGGCGGCGGAACGGCGAAGTTTTGCTGGCCCACATCTGGTTCTCAACTTACCGGACGGAATCCGGCCCGAGACTTGCCGCGGTTGTATTCGACGCCTCGGAAGACTTGCGGGAGCGGGAGGAATTCAGTCTGCAGCAGTTGCACGCAGCCTCTAAGATCCTGGTGGGCGCCGTTTGTCATGAAATCCGAAACATGTGCGGCGCCATCGGGGCTGTCCACGCCAAGCTTGCACGGAACGAGCGGCTGTCCCGCAGTGAGGATTTTCGAGCGCTCGGCTCTTTGGTGGAGGGCCTTGGCAGGATGGCAGGGCTCGAGCTACAGCAAACCAGACAGGCCGAGACCGATCGCATCGACATACACCCGGTTCTCGAGGATCTGCGAATCGTGATCGAGCCTTCCTTTCGCGAGTCCGGCATTTCGATTCGATGGGAAGTACCGGAATCGCTCCCTCTGGTTTCCGCGGAGCCTCAAGCGCTTTTGCAGGCGTTTCTGAACATCACCAAGAACAGCCAGCGCGCCATGGAGAATCAGCCGCGCAAGGAACTGACGGTAAACGTGTGTCTGGATGGCAGCGCCCTGGTTGCGCGATTCATCGATAGCGGACGCGGCGTCGCCGCGCCGGATCAGTTGTTCAAGCCCTTTCAGCCGGGCGCCAACGCGAACGGACTGGGCTTATATCTGTCGCGGGCTTTCGTGCGAGCTTTTCAAGGTGATATTAAGTACGAGCCGCGCGAGACTGGATGCTGCTTTGCGGTCGTCCTCGCTCCCGTCTGGGACCAGCCGGAACGGCCTTTGGAAACGGAACATGGTGAAAACCCGCCTGCTGTTGCTCGACGATCACACGCTGTTTCGGGAGAGCCTCAGCCGGCTGCTCGACACTGAGCCCGACTTCCAGATGGTCGCCCACTGTGCGACCTCCGGCCAGGCTCTTCAGTACCTCGCCCGCGAGCCCATCGACCTGGTGCTGCTCGACTACGATCTCGGCGAAGAATATGGGTTCGAGTTTATCCGCAAGGCGCGCGACGCCGGATATACCGGCCGCATCTTCATCGTAACGGCAGGCATGACCGATGCCGATTCCGTTCGTGCCCTCGGCTACGGAGTCTGCGGCATCTTCCTCAAAAGCAGTTCCCCGGCGTTGCTGAGCGAGGCCATTCGCAAGGTGATTGCCGGCGAAACCTGGATCGATCAGCGCTGTATTCAAGCCATCGTTCAGGCGGTGGATCGCACACATGAGCGCGAGCGGCGAAAGCAACTGACCGACCGGGAACGGCAGGTGCTGCTGACCGTATTCGAAGGCTTGAGTAACAAAGAAATCGCGGCCCGCCTCAATTTGTCCGAGGCATCGGTGAAGTCGGCCCTCCAGCAGTTGTTTGCCAAAACCGGCGTCCGCACGCGAAGCCAGTTGGTGCGCGTTGCACTGCAAGAACATGCGGACGATTGGGGGTTGCGCACGTAAGAACACATATCTACCCAAGCCAGGTGTATTACAAATCTGACAAAACCCGCTCGAATCGATAGGCCCCCTCGATGGGCCCCCTCGATTGACACCGTCACTTTCCTTTGATATATCTCTCGCACTTTGGTAAGGAGTCTCTGTGAACAAGCGTGATTTGATCCGCAAGATCGCCCGCGATGCGCGCCTCACCAATACACAGGCGGCCAAGGCGCTGGACGCGGTCCTGGACGGCGTGCAGGCCAGCCTGATCCGCGGCGACCGCGTGACGCTGGTGGGCTTTGGCACGTTTGCCACATCGCAGCACAAAGCGCGCAAGGTGCGCGACCCGCGCTTCGGCGGCACCATGCAGATTGCGGCCCGGCGTGTGGCGCGTTTCGCTCCCGGCAATGAGTTGAAACTCGCCGTACAGAATTCGCCGAAAACGAGTCACACGGGCGGAGCGGTCTGATAAGTTGGTAGATCGCAACGATCTGCTGACGGCCTCTCGTGAAGAAAAACATCCTGTCTATTCATGCGCACCCGGACGACGCGGAGATCCTTGCGGGAGGAACGCTCGCACAGCTCGCCGCGGCAGGACATCACATCACTATCGTCACCATGACGCCGGGCGACTGCGGCACGGCGGAATATTTGCCCGACGAGATCGCCCGTATTCGGCGGACCGAAGCCGCGCGCTCAGCCGCACGCATCGGCGCCACCTACCGCTGTGCGGAGTTTCGCGACCTCAGCATCTATAACGATGACGCCTCGCGCCGGCGCGTGGTTGAAATTCTCCGGCAAACCGTGCCGGACCTGGTGCTGACGGCGTCGCCGGTCGATTACATGTGCGATCACGAGGCGACCAGCCAGCTTGTCCGTGACGCGTGCTTCGGCGCGCCTGCGCCCAATTTCCTGACCGGCGCACCGAACGCGGCAGCGCCCCTTGCGGCGATCCCGCATCTGTATTTCATGGACGCCATCGGCGGCGTGGATCGCGACGGCCGCGCGATTATGCCTGACTTTTTTGTCGACGTGACCGCGCAGATGGAGATGAAAACCGCCATGCTCTCCGAGCATGCCAGCCAGCGCGCCTGGCTACTGAAACATCATGGGATCGACGACTATCTGGTCAACATGCAGGCATGGACGCGCGCGAACGGCGAACGGGCCAGCGTGGAGTACGCGGAAGGCTTTCGGCGGTACAAAGGGCACCCGTATCCGCAGACGGCGTTGCTGGAGGAGTTGGTTGGGGCGGGGGTGGTGAGAACCAGGTAGCGGATGGCCGCCCGTGTTGCGAAGGGCGCGAACAACAGCGGTACCGTCTCAGGGCTTGTCAGCGACCTGTCAGGCCTTTGAAGCAACTCATCCAGATGTTTCTTCAAGGCGCGCGTAACAGCACTTGGAGGCCACGGAACCAGCCGTCCACCCAATAGAAGTACTCACTGTTTTTCGATGGATCAGAACTCGGTACGAACGTCGTGACCAACACAGCGTCGGGGCCATCTGAAATGATCATTAGTTCGCCATAAATGTAGTAATGGTGATAAAAAGTATTTTGTACGCTTATGTCCACCAACGTTTGGCGAGTTGCGCAATAGACAACGTTGTGTACCTTTTGCACATTCAGGAGCTCGTAATCCACACTCTTCGCCCTGGGACTAATAACATGCCCCAATAGGCTCCCACTCAAGTACGAGCTCAGGAGCACTCCAGCGATATCTCCGCGAAAAAATTCCTGCACGAATGATTCGACGTCCTTTGTAGTGGGCTTCTGCGATGTTCGCATCAACGTGGGCCTACCATTACTGTCAACGTTTTGGGTTGGTGGGGCGAATAGTCGTGGGACGAATAGTCCGATGGCATCAGCGGTTGCCTTTCTTAGGTCGTCAATCGAAACACGCATGAAGTAGGCATAAGGAAATATATTCTTCCAACCGGAGTAACCTTTGATCGCCAATGTCTCTGGGGTCCTCCAGAGATGGATGGGTGCAATGCGCATTAGTTTCTGGGACAACGGGTCCTTCCCAACGTCGCTGTCTCCCATGGCTTTCACCAGATCTAGCTCTGTACTTTCCGAATAAACCCACTTTCCTACGGGTGGAACGTAAATGCCCACATCATCAAAGTATCGGGATCCGGGAAGTGGCTTAATTTCATCCGCGCGCCCAACAAGGGTCCTAACGTCGAGATATTTGTCGTGGCCTAGACCGCGCTCAATCGAGTTACGGTAGTTCTCTAGTTTCCGCGCATCCTGTTCGCTGAGAACAGCGAGTTGTAGGTTGCACTCGTGCGTCATAATTCCAACTACGACGGTAGCTGTTGCTACACAAACGCCAATGACGCCAAGGAGTGGATGGTCCTTCTCATACCACTTCTTCCAGTCCATCGCATCCTCCTGCTTCAGACATTCTACGTCAACGCGGCGATGGAAGCGGCTGCGGGCTGACTCGCACGGCTGCCGGTCGGCGATGAATCTCGACGCTCCAGCCGCCCATTCAGAATGACCGGGGGTGAAGTGAGCCCTTATCTTCTCTTCCCACCAGCAGCACAATCTCCATCAGCAAATTCGCCCCTGCGCCGACGGTCTCTAGCCCGATGCGCTCGTCGTTGGCGTGGGCGCGGCTTTGGCCGTCGTCGCGCATGAAGATGGGGACGCCGTAGACATCCATGCCTTTTTCGCGGAGGAAAGATCCGTCGGTCGCGCCGCGCACCATGTAGGGAATCGCCATCGAGTCGGGCGCGGCGGTGGTGAAGGCCTGCTGCATGGCACGGTAGAGCGCGGTCGAGGCGCGGCTGGGCTCGGTTGCGGGCATCTCGCGGCCAAGCGCCGCGGTGACTTCCACGGCCGGGTCGTGAATGATGCGGCGCAAGCGCTCCAGAATTTCGTCGTGCGTCTCATCGGGCAGGCGACGCACATCGAGCTGCGCTTCCGCGGTGTTGGGAATCACGTTGATTTTCGTTCCGGCGCTCAGCATGGTCGGCGACACCGAGGCGCGTAACATGGAATCCAGCTCCGGATCGCTGCGGCGGATCCGATTGGCAGCGGCCATGGCTGTTCTCGGGCTCTCGAGCTTGGGCAGAAACTGGGCGAGCCAGTGGTAGTCCGGCAGCTTGGCGATCGCGCGGAGATAACGCCGCGTGGTGGAGTTGAGATGAACCGGCTGGTCGGCGTCGGCCACATTCGTGATGGCGCGCGCCAGGTGAACCACGGGATTGTCCTCCCGCGGGAGCGAGCCGTGACCGGCCACACCATGCGCCGTCAACACCACGCGCGTGGGGATCTTCTCGGTGGTCTGAATCTCGTAAACGCGGCGTCCGCTCAACGTGGTGAGCGCGAGACCGCCCTCGTTCAGCGCGAATTCGGCGTCAATTTTGTCCCAGGCATTGGCGATCATCCACTGGATGCCCGTAGATCCCGCTTCCTCATCAGCTTCCGAGAGCAGAATGATGTCGCGGTCGAGCTTGACGCCACGCCTTTTCAGCTCGACCATCACCGCCAGCTCGGCGGCAAGCAGCGACTTGTCGTCCTCAGCTCCGCGACCCCAGAGGTATCCGTCGCGCAACTCGGCACCGAAGGGATCAACCATCCACTGGGCGCGGTCGGCGGGTACCACGTCGCTGTGGGCCATCAAGAGCAGCGGCTTCAGCTTGCCGGATCCAGGCAGCCGGGCCACAAAATTGAGCCTGGCGGGGTCGGCTCCCAGCATTTGGCTGTTAATTCCCTCAATGTCACATAGCTTCTTTAGATACTCGGCGACACGGGTCTCATTTCCAGGCGGGTTGGTGGTGTCGAGGCGGACCAAGTCGGCGAGATATTGACGGGCGAGATCGGCCAGATCGCCGGGGGCGGCCACCGCCAGTGAGGCGGTGCAGAAGGCTGCTATCGCCAGTTGAAAGAATGACATGCGGGCACGTTACAAGGCGCGTTTAACGCATGGTATCGAAAGAGGCTAAAGACGGCGGCCGGGTCCGCCGAAAGATATCTTGCGCGTTTTTCCTGCTTGGGGCAGATTGGTTCTAACAGCATGGGTTTGCTCTGATTTGAGGAGGCTCCCTAAAACAGGGAGGGGGCCTCCACAAAACACCCGGCTGCACCAATTTCTTCCTTTCAAACCGGCTGATCGAGGATTTGCTCTGCCTTGGGGTCCCAATAGAGCTTCCTGTCCTCGCGGTACGCCCGCGCGGCCATGATGACGGCAACGGAGTGCGCGAAACCGTTCTTAACACTGGCGTTAGGCGTCTTGTGGCTGCGCAGGCATTCGAACCAGTTGGTCATGTGGGATAGATCTTCGTCACCCATGAAGGTTGGCGCGAGTTTGCTGTCGCCCGGCAGCATCACGTACTTCTCTTCACGCTTGACGAAGGGGTTGTCCTCGTACGTCCCTTTCTCCTCCACGCATTTCCAGCGCGGGCTGCCTTCACCGCCGATGTTGACCAGCGTGGCCTTCTTGCCCATAATGCGGCTGAAGCTGTCGCAGTCGTTGCCGAAACTGGTGGAGTAGCTGAACAGGAACCCCTTGGGATACTCCATCAGCGCCTGGAAGGTGTCCGGATTTTCGCGGCCGTCGGGCCACGCGAATACACCGCCGTGGGCGACAACGGACTTCGGGAAGTTGTCGTCCATGAAGTAGTGGACCAGGTCGCTCGCATGGCTGAGCCACTGGTCGGCGATGCCGCTCGAGAAATCTTTGTACAGCCGGAATTCGAAATAAGCGCGTGGATCGAACGGGCGGTAGGGCTTGTTGAGGAGCCATTTGCGCCAGTTGGTATCCTCTTCGCGAATCTGGGAGACTTCCCGGCGGCCGCGCCAGCGTGGACCGTGATAATTCCAAACGACCTCGACTTTGCTCACCTCGCCGAGGGCACCGGTATCGATCAATTGTTTGGTGGCGATCTGGTAAGGCTCACTGCGATGCTGCGAGCCGATCTGCACGATGAGATCGCGTGAGAGCACAGCGTCGCGAGCGGCCTTGGCCTCGGCGAGATCGTTGGCCATGGGCTTCTCGCAGTAGGCGTCTTTGCCGGCTTCGGCAACCACACGCAGGATGGGGGCGTGCTGGAAATCGGCGGTGGCCACGATGACGGCGTCGATATCTTTTTGCGCCAGCAGCTCTTCCATGTTTTGGAACGAGCGCGGAGCGCGGCCGTACACGCTCTCGGCGCGCGCGGCGGCCTTTTCGCGGTTGACCTTCCACAGGTCGCAAACCGAGGCCATCTCGACGTTGTATTTATCTTTGAGCCGCGAAACGATCCACGCCAGCTCAGAGCCGCGTCCGCCGATGCCGATCTGGCCGAGCATAATCCGGTCGTTGGCGCCCTTGATGCGCGAGTAGGAAAGTGCGGGTGAGCTGAGCATGCCGGCTCCGGCGATGGCGGCAGCCGTCCGATTAAGAAAAGTCCTTCGCGCGATCTTCGACCCTGTCTCAGTCGAATGGTTCATACAATCCTCCACGTTAGTAAAACAGTCTACCAAGGTTGGGTATTCGGTTTGTAAAAATGCCGGGAATGGAGCGGTCAGGCGCCCATGGCGAGGACCTGCTGCTTGATTTCCTGCGCAAAAACGTAAAAACCAAACAATGGTTTATTGTCGCCTTTGCCCCAGCGCTGCACCGCCCAATTGGCGCGCAGGAACCGCAGATCCGGATGCGGAGTCAAGTCGAGCAGAATCTGATAGGTTCCACAGTAGAACTTCTGCGGGAAACTGGCCAGAGACTTCGCTCCCCATTCGTTGCCGTCCGCCGAACCCCAGACCGCCACATCCAGGCTTTCCTGTTCGATGATTCGGGTGATGCCAAGTGTCAGAAGAAGTACGCGGCCTCGTGTGTCCCCGAGGTCTAATTCGGAGCCGTTGCCAGCCTCGCGAATTGTGGTTTCCGGTAGCAGGAATCCTGGCAACATAAGCGCCTCCAACTGCCCAGACCAAGCTGCTAATGCGATCTGGAAAGCGTCAACAACTTTTTTCCGGCTTTTTCCAGCGTCTCATATTTCTTACAAAAACAAAAGCGAATTTGCTGATTCCCGTGAGCCGGATCGTGATAAAAACTTGAGCCCGGCACGGCGGCGACGCCGGCGTTTTCGATCAGATGCCGGATGAAGCTAACGTCGTCCGCAAACCCAAAACGCGAAATGTCTGTAATCACGTAATATGCGCCGCGCGGCGGGTAGCAGTGGAAGCCGGCGGATTCCAGGATGGGCAAAATCAAGTCACGCCGCTGCGTGTATTCCTCACCTAACTGACGGTAATAGTCATTACCAAAAGTTAGCGCTATGGCGCTGGCTTCCTGCAAGGGCGCGGCGGCGCCGACGGTGACAAAGTCGTGGACCTTTCGTATGGAATCGGACAAATCGGGCGCAGCCAGCACCCAGCCGACGCGCCAGCCGGTGACGGCGAATGTTTTGCTCATGCTGTTGACCAGGATCGTGCGGTTGCGCATCCCGTCGAGCGTCATGATGGGAATGTGCTGCGCGCCATCGTAGGTGATGTGCTCGTAGATTTCATCGGTGATGGCGAGCGCGTCAAATTCCTGGCAGAGTGCGGCGATGAGTTCGAGCTCCTCGCGGGAAAACACTTTGCCCGTGGGATTGTTAGGGGAGTTCAGAATAATCGCTTTCGTGCGCGACAAAAATGCGCGGCGCAGCTCGTCTGGATCGAAGCTCCAATCGGGCGGATGCAAGCGGACAAAGCGCGGAACCGCGCCGCACAGTTTTGTATCCGGTCCGTAATTTTCGTAGAACGGCTCGAAGATGATGACCTCGTCGCCGGGATTGGTTACCGCGGTAAGCGAATCGATCATGCCTTCGGTCGATCCGCAGCAAACCGTGATTTCCGTTTCCGGATCGAGATCGAGCCCGTAGGTGCGCTGGTACTTCGCGGCGATGGCGTTACGCAGCGATTTCGCGCCCCAGGTGATGGCGTACTGGTTGAAATCGTGGGTGATGGCCTCGCGGGCGGCTTGTTTCAGGGCTTCGGGCGCGCTGAAATCGGGGAAGCCCTGTGCCAGGTTCACGGCGCCATGGCGCACGGCCAGGCGCGTCATCTCGCGAATCACGGATTCGGTAAAGTGCCGTGTGCGCTGGCTGCGAAAACGGTCGCGGGGAACAGGGCCGGATCTCTGCGGAGAGGACATTTTTCGAGGTTAACAGAATCGTGACGCAGCCTGCCCCTGCGATACCATGGTCCTCCGTATGTCCGCGTTGGATGACATCCTGGCCATCCCCGGCAACGCGCCTGTCTACCAGCGCCTGCGCGAGCTGCTGAAGGAGCGCCAGGCTATCGCCTTCGCCGGCGCGGGCGTCTCCTCTCCTCTCTATCCCCTTTGGCCGGGGCTCCTGAAGTCCCTCGCTCAAGCCCCGGTCGAGAGGGGTCTCGCCACTGCCGCCGATGAGGAGTACTGGCTTCGGACCGCCGACAGGCGTCCCCTGCAGGTCGCCTCGCAGATCCACCAGAAGCTGACCGACGCCCATTACTATCCCTTCCTCTACGAGACCTTCAAGGATCGCCCGCCATACTTCACCCCCGCCCACGACGCTCTCATTCGCTGCAACTTCAAAGCCTGGATCACCACAAACTACGACCAGGGACTCGTCGAAGCCCGCCGCGTCCGTCGCCCGGATATCCGCGACACGAGCTTCGCCATCTGGAACCAGCCCGCGGAAATCGAACGCTGGCTGAGCGGCGACCGCTTCGGCCCGGGTTCCGGCCCCATTCTCTTCGCTCACGGCCACTTCGCCGACGCCCCTAACATCGTTCTCGACCACGAAAGCTACCGCCGCGCCTACGGGACTCCTGTCTTCCGCCGCTTTTACGAGGATCTCTGGATCAAGGAGCATCTGATCTTCGCCGGATTCAGCTTCAATGACGTGACGCTGACAGCCATCGCCGACGAAATCGTGGGCAAGATCGTTTACGCCGGTCCGCCCCGTCACGTCGCCATCCTGGCATTGAACGACCCTTACAACGAGGGTATGCGGCGCGAGTACCTTGAGACCTTCCACGCCGACGTGCTCTTTTACCCTGCGCCCGCAGGTGACCACTCCGCGCTCGTCGTTCTGCTCGAATCGCTGTCTCGTCCGGCGACGGCGCCGGTCTCAGTAGCCGCGCCGCCCGCGCCCGTGGCGGCGGTCCGTCAACGCTTCGTCCACGAGACCACGGAGGACGAGAAGTTCACCGGACGCCTCGACGTGCTGGAGCGCCTCACTGCCTGGGCGGTCGACCCCAGCGTACGGCTCGTCGCCATCTCCGCTCTCGGTGGGCTGGGCAAGACGGCAGTGCTCGGCAAGTGGTTGCGGAACGGCGCGCACCGCCGCCAGGGTGTCTTTTTCTGGAGTTTCTACCGCGACCGCGATACGGCCGCGATGCTCAAGGCTTTGGCTGAGTTCGCGGCACCAGGCGAGAGCCTCGCCATCGCGCTCGATGGGTTGGAGGTCATCCAGGAGTCGCCTGGCACCGCCGGCTACGGCAAACTGCTTGATCCCCTTCTCGCGGAAGCACTGCATCAGCATTGCCGTGCGCGCGACGGCAACCTGGTGCTGCTCACCAGCCGCTTCCCGTTCCCAGATTTGACCCCGTACCTCGGCCGCGGTCTGTGCTCGCTCCCGCTGGCATCGCTGGCCGACGAAGAAGGCGCGGCGCTGCTGGCGGCGCTCGGTGTGGGCGGGCGCGTCCAGGATCGCGAACAGGTCTCGCATCGACTCGATGGTCACCCGATGGCGCTGCGCATCTTCGCGCGCTCCATGCCGCCAGACTGCCGCGGTGACCCGACGCGCCTGTGGACCTTGATCTTCGGTGACGTAGATCACACGATCGAAGAAAAAGTGCGGCATCTGCTCGAATTCTATGAGCGGCGCCTGCCCGAGCCGCACCGCCAGGTGCTCGGTTTGCTCGCGCTGTTCCGCGCCCCGGTTGGGGTGAAGACGCTCGGTCCTCTTTGGGAGAAGTTGATGCGCGCCCCTGCGCCTCTCGACCGAACGCTCGACTTCCTCCATCGCGAGCATCTGCTGACCGACGATCCCGGCCCCGAGGGCGAGCGGCGCTACGCCTGCCACCCCATCCTTCGCGACCACTTCCGCCGCCGGATGATGGGGACAGAGGGCTTCGCCCACGATGCCGCCGGCCTGCTCGGCGAGGTACCCGACGCGGCTAAGGCGCGGTCCATCGAAACGATCATGCCCGTGATCACGGCAATCGAACTACTGTTGGACTGCGGCGACTTGAAGGGCGCCGACGATCTCTACGGGTCGCGGCTCCAGAAAGGAAACGTTTTTATGTGGATTCCCGCGCCGCACTGGGGAATGGAGGTGGCACGTTGGTTTGTCCGCGACCAAGAGCGGCGGCAGCGGCTCGACGCTCAGTTGGGCGCCCGACGGCTCGGCTTCTATTTCAACGATGTCGGATTATTCGCCGACCTGGCGGGCGAATCCGAGATGGCCCTCCCTCACTACGCCGCCTCTGAAGCCCTCGACCGTCAGGCGGATGATAAAGTCAATGTTCCGATAGATTTGCGGAACATGGCCGAGGTCGAGGCCTCCCTCGGCCGCCTCGGCGACGCCGTCCGGCACGCCACTGAAGCGCTGGAAATCGCCTTCCGGGCGGGGAGCGATGAGATGACACTCTTCTGCCACGCTTTGCTGGGCTTCGCTGCCACCGTGCGTGGCGATATCGACACCGCCGGCAAGGCATTCGCCAATGCCAACGCTATCGAAAACCGCATTGATCCGGAAGGCGACGACCTCCATAGCCTGCGTGGCATCCTGTGGGCCGAACACCTCCTCCGGACCGGCCAGACCAGCCGTGCCCGCAAGCTGACTGCTCGCAACCGGGAAATCTGCGAGGACAATTCCTGGCTGCAGGGCGTCGCGAGCTGCGAATGGATGCTCGGTTGGCTCGACGCCGTCGAGGCCAACTGGCTCTCAGCCCACCGGCACCTCGACCAGGCGGAGGTCCCGTTCACCCGCGGCCACATGATTCAGCAGCTCGCTCGCGTCCACCTCACGCGCGCAACCTGCCACTTTGGCGAAGGACAACTGGAGCCCGCCCTTGCCGCCTGCGAGCGTGCGCTCGACCTCGCCGCGCCGCGCAATTATCGCCCGATCCACGCCGACGCTCTGGTCCTCCGCGCCCGCATCGCCCTCGCCAGCAACGACGCCACCTCGGCCCGCAATGACGCCGAGTCCGCCCTCCAGATCGCCGAGCTTTGCGAGTACGCCTGGGCGGAGCGCGACGCTTGCGAACTCCTCGCCCAAGCCTGGCGCACTCTCGGCAAACCCGCCGAAGCCGCCCGCTATGCCAACCGCGCCGCGAATCTCAACCGCCGCCTCACGCCGCCGACCGAATGATCGCCACGATCTCTGGTGTGGAAGCGCATGTCGTTTAACATGTAAGCAAGCAGACGCGCTTCACCGAATCGGTCCTGGCATACCGGCGCTCCCGGGTTGTGGCGATTTCAGCGGTGATGATCGCGATCATCGCCCTCATCGACTGGAAAGACGCCGAGAATGCCTGTCCTACTTCGCTATAATTCGTTTTATGGAATTTCCCCGCCTTTTGCTCGTGCGCCAGAACTTCCCGGATCGCAGTCTGCGTGATGTTCGCGGCGCGGTTGGCACGGAGCTGGCTGGCTCGCCGTTCGGCGATCGGCTGAAGCCTGGGACGCGCATCGCCATCGGTGTGGGTAGCCGGGGCATCAGCAATATCGCCACCATCGTGCGGTCGGCGGTGGACTTTTGGAAATCCAAAGGCGCGCGGCCCTTCCTTTTTCCGGCCATGGGCAGCCACGGCGCGGCTACGGCCGAGGGGCAGGCGGATGTCCTGGCGCATTACGGGATCATCGAGGAAACCATGGGGTGCCCGGTGGTCAGCTCACTCGAAGTGGTTTCGCTGGGGCGCACGCCCGAGGGCATCGAAGCCTTCATGGATCGCAACGCCTTCGATAGCGATGGCGTGATGCTGGTGGGCCGGGTGAAGTGGCACACCGATTTCGCCGGCGGCATCGAGAGCGGTTTGTTCAAAATGATGGCCATCGGCCTGGGGAAATTCGCCGGCGCCCGGAGGTACCACACTTATGCGTACAAGCTCGGCCTCGAAAACATGATCCGCAGCGTTGGCCGGCAGGTGCTGGCTTCGGGAAAGATCCTGGGCGGTCTGGCGATTCTGGAGGACGCCAATCACAACACGGCGCAAGTGACCGCGGTACCGGTTGAGCAGATGGAGCAGCGCGAAGAGGAACTGCTGCGCCAGGTGAAGTCCTGGATGGGGCGTATTCCCATGGATCTGGACGTGCTCATTCTGGACGAGATCGGCAAGAATATCAGTGGCGCCGGGATGGACACGAAGGTGGTGAATCGTAGCGTAAACGGGGACTACAATCCCTGGCCGGGGCCACGTTTTCAACGAATCTTTGTGCGTGGGCTGAGTGAGTTGAGCTACGGCAACGGGGTGGGACTGGGGATGGCGGACGTGGTCTCCGATCGTTTGCTCCGGAAGATCGACTGGAACCCGACGCGCATCAATTCTCTAACGGCTTCCACTCCCGCGGCGATTCGCACGCCGGTGCACTTTCCGACCGACCGCGAATGTCTGGAACGGATCGCGCCTACGGTGGGCAAGCACGATCTCGGCGAAGTGACCTACGGCTGGCTGCGGAACTCACTCGAACTGGGGACCATCGCTTTGAGCGAGAACCTGCGCCGCGAGATCGATAAGAACCCTCTGCTCGAGGTTCTGGGCCCGGCGCGGCCCATGGAGTTCGATTCCGAAGGCAATCTGGTGGAGTTGCTGGTTCTAGCCGGCGAAGTGCTCGCCCACTAGTTCGCGTTCCCTCCCGCGATCGACAGAACCGAGCCTACCTTGGAAAGCACGGTGCTGATGCTCGGCGTGGCGCTCGGCAGTACCGCTGCTGACGCTACCGCGATGAAAGCGGCCATTAGCGCGTACTCGATCATGTCCTGGCCCCGCTGGTCGTGATAAAGGCGGACCCAGTCTCGCAGCAGGTTCAAGTGATTCAACCGTTCAATCAGGCGTCTCATGTTCTCCTCCAGTTCTCACTGGTCACGTGGTACGAAACGGGTGGGCGGGTGCCAGGGTACCTTCCCACCCGTGCCAGAGATCTCTACCGTTTAGCTGGCTGCGGCGCCCGCCATCACGGAGCTGATCTTGGAAAAAACCGTGCTGATGCTGCTGGAGACACTGGGCATGAGCGCGCCCGCGGCTACTGCCACGAAGCCCGCCATCAGAGCGTATTCGATCAGGTCCTGCCCTCGTTTGTCCTTCCAGATTTTCAGGGCTATGACTGCTTTGGTTAGTCGTTTCATGGGTTTCCTCTCTCTTTTTCCTCTTCCGCTTACGCGGATATGAATCGTCTAGTTAGAAGCTAACAGCTGGAGGGGTTGCGGGAAATTCGGTGGATCACTTAAGTCGCTCCGCGAATCGCCTGATATGGGCGTGGGACGCTTCATTCCAACCGCAAATGCTGGAATTCGGGAATCAACGCGAAGGGCGTCCGCACACTGGCGATAGTTTCCCCGCGCTGCTCGATCTGCCCTTCCGCCACCGGTCCACGCGTCGCCGCGAGACGCAGATATTCGATCTTCTCCGGATCGATCCCCATGATGCGGCAGGCGGTGGCATCCACCGCGGCCAGATCGTGACCCATCACCAGGGCGCCGCAGGCGCGCGCCCGGCCTTGCACCGGCCCGTTGCCTTCCATGCCCACGATTCCGTCGACGATGCCGAAGCTCCGCGGAAAGATGCGGTACAGTTCCGCCGCCACCCGGCCAATGCCCACCTGGTGCAGGTGATTCTTGGGCCAGCCGTAGAGTGCACCTGGAACCACTCCGAACAGATTCTTCATCGCGAGCGTTGCCCCCGCCCAGTGATGCGTCTTCATGCGCGCGACGGATACGACCAGATCGGCAGCCAGGGCCGTACGGGAGAGGTAGATTTCGTCCGTGCCGGCGAAGGGGGCGATGCGTGCCACGTCGTCGCGATTGAGGTCGGTGAAACGTCGGTCGAAGCCGGGAATAGCCGTCCGGTATCCCGCCTCCTCGGCCAAAAACAGCGCGTCGCGGCGATGCCCCGGTCCTTCGCCGATGCGCACCTCGGCCGCTCCCAGCCGCTCGAACAGCTCGACGGCCGCCGCCAGCAACTCGGCCTGGGTGTGGATCACGCCGCCACGCTCGCATTCAACCAGGTTGGGCTTCAGCAGCACGCGTTTGCCGCGCGCCTGAAGCCCGCAGGCCGCCGCCCCACGCAACAGGCAGTCGACCAGATCGGTGCTGTAGGACGCCGCATGCAGGATCGCCACGGGCGCCTTGCTCGTCACCGTTAGGGGAGACCGCGCCCGGCCGCAGGCCATCGCTCCAGCCGCCGCCGTTACCACCCCTGCCTGGAGAAACCGGCGCCGTGTCATGATGCCGCCAGAATCCGGTTCCACGGAATGGCCTCCACCGCATTGACCAAGATATCGCCCGTCGGGTTTGGTTCCGGCAACTGCGGACGCTCGCCGCGATATTGCAACAGGCACGCCCCGAGCCAAGCCCGCGCCAGTGGGCTCGCGGTCTGGCGCCACAGGCGCTCGACACGGTCGAGCATCTCCCCCCAGCGGATCTCCGGGTGCCCGTCCAGCGCCATCAGAGCCAGCGCCGTCGTCTCGGGCTGCGACGGCAGATCGGCGCCCAGCACGCGGCGATTTCCGTAATTCCACCCGCCGTCGCGGCAACGCCGCTCGAGGAGCATGGCGTGACCCATGGCGATGCGCCCTTCAAGGCCCGCGTGTTCGCCCAGCCGCGACACGCGTCCGAGCGCCATCAGTGCGTGCGCCGTCGGCTCCACCCAGGAGGAAGTGCCGGCTTGCCAGGGCCATCCGCTCAGCGCCGCATCAAACTCGACCGTGCGCGGACTCAGCCAGTGCGCCAGACGCGACACCGCCCGCGTTTCAGCGCCTCGGGTGGAGATCAGCCAATCCACGCCGCGGCGCGTCGCGCCGTCGTAAATACCCAGGGCTGAGTGCAACGTGACCATCAGAGACGTGGCCCAGTGCGCTTCCGCCACCCGCGCGCAAGCCCGCCACCCCCCGGAGCGCACCTCCCAAGAGCGAACCAGACAACCTGCACGCTCGAGCGCCGGGCGAGCACGCGGCTCGCCCGTGAGCGCCAGCAGCGCATACGCGGTCGGCTCCAGCCAGGATTCTTTGCCGGGAAAATATCCCCAGCCGCCATCGGCATTCTGAGCGGCCTCGATCAGCGCGAGACGGGATTCGGCACACTTCGCCATCGACCGCCAGTTTAGGGAATGCAAGCGCCAGAAGCGATCCGGTGAAGACTTGAGATGGACGCCGGTCGTATGCCTGAGATCAAGCTTCGGTACGCGGTTCGGTTTCGCCGCCGGCGTCTGGTTCCGGCGTGTCCGGTTCCGGTGTGTCCCCAAGCTCCTGCGCTACCATACTTGCAACGGTGGACCGCTGTTTCTTGATCAGAATGAGCGCACGCAACGCCTGGCTGCGGGCACGCGGACTCGAGTCCTTGAGCATCTGCTCCAGCACCGGTTTGAATTCCGTATGACCCGTGCGCCCCATGGCGAAAGCGGCCGCGGCCCTGGCCATGGGATCTTCGGCCTGGGCCATCTTCTTCAGGTTAGAGACCACGTCGCGTGCGCCCATCTTGTCGAGACCGATCCAGGCATTGGCCGCCACGCGATGATGGCGGTCTCGCGACGCCTCCTTGAGCACGGCTTGCGCGGCCTCCGAATCCTCCCCCCAGAGGCTTTCCACGGCGTTGGCCCGGACGCGCGGATCCACCTCCCCCAGCCGGCCGCGCACCCACTCGGCATTGCGGCTGGTGCGGCCGTATAGGGTCGCCGCTTTGGAGCGAACCTGCGCGTCCGGACTGCGCAGCAAGCTCACTAGCGGAAACAGAATATGCCGGCACGGTGGCAGTTCGTTCACCAGAGCCAGCACACGGCGGGCGCGCACAATGTCGATATCGCAGATGGCACCGCCGTCGGTGGGAAATCCCATGTGCAGCAGCTTGATATCCAGCATCGGATCGTAGTTCACCCAGCGTTTGGCAAGCGTAATCGCCGCTTTCAGGGAAAGCAGCCGCGCATCGATCAGGCTGGCCGCCAATACTGGATTCGACCACAACAGTTCAATCAGGTAATCCGCCCCCGGCCCGTTGGAGTTGGCTTTCAGAATGCGGCACGCCGCGCGCAAGAATCCCGGCGGGTCCTTTTCCAGCCGGCGCCGCATGTCGCGTTTGAATAGCGCCGAGCTGGATTGAAAATCGTCCACCAGCCCTTGCAGGAACACGTCTTCCTCTTCGTTTGCGGCGGGCACGGTCACCGCGTTCACGAACTCACTCACGAGTTGTTTGACGGGCACATCCATAGGGCTGTACGTGTCCCTATGGCTTATCGGCGCCCCATCGAAAAACTTGAGACGCGCCTGGGTAGTGCGCCAAGAGTGCATTGATTTTGGCGGCGGTCTTGTCACTGGCGACTTTGTTCCGGATGAACCACCCCATTCCTGTAGCGCGGGGCTGACGCGTTGTTTGCGGGATACCCGCGGCTTTTTGGGTGTGACGAACCCGAAAGGCCGCAGGTACCCGCTAACGGCGCGTGTCCCTGCGCTACATCCGTCGATCGAAGTTCCGCGCCGTCGATCAACGCGGAATTAGATGGAATGAGAAGGCCGGTCCCTCGGCGGGATGCGATACGCTCCCAATGAGAAACGCACTCAAGGTGCAATCGAAAGGAGACCGGCCATGAGGAAGCATATCACCACAACAGAGTCTGCAGTGACCAGGAAGAGAGCCAA
>DATGZN010000058.1:0-64451 GCA_035297145.1 Bryobacteraceae bacterium | reverse complement strand
TGGGCGAAGACCGGCTACACCACCAACAACATGATCTTATTCGCCAAAGAAGCAAACAGCGGCAACTACAGCGGACCGTATCTCGCCATCGACAACGGCCCTGGTGGAGTGGCTCCCCAAGGGTCTGGGCGTTTGGCCTTTGTTCTCCAAGCGACCCCAAGCGCGGCCGGGGGCGTTGGCGGCAATTTTCTGGGTGTCGAGGCCACGGTTTCAGTGAACGACGGCAACTGGCACTTCTTGGTGGCTACCTACGACGGCGGCGGCCATGCGAGGGGCATCCGACTTTATGTTGATGGAGTCGCTGTGTCCACAACCCTGTTTGGAAACGGAGACAGTCTGAATGGGATTACCACGCTGAACAATGTTCCCGTGACCATCGGCGCACGAGACACCGGGGGTGTCCCCTACGCCGGCCTTTTAGCAGAAGCAGCCATCTTCGGAACCGTGCTGACGGCGGCTCAGGTCGGCCAATTGCAAAATGATGCGCGTACTTCGGCGGTGACCGGCGTGATTCCCCATTTCGCAGCGGGCAATCCCTTCGTGACGGACTTTTACATCGTCAACAGCAGCAACCAGCCGCAGAATTTCTCGATCAGCTTTTATGACGACAATGGTAAGCCGCTGCCGGTTCCGTTTGGTCCGAATACGTCAGCGACCTTGGAGGGTGCCGTCGCCGCCTACGGCACGAGTTTCTACGAAGCCGGAACTTCGCAGGGCACCCTGGTCGCGGGATGGGCTGTGATTAGTTCTGGTCCTGCCCTTACTGTTCAGACGTTGTTTCGCCGTCACGGCTCGGACGGGAGCTATTATGAGGCAGCCGTGCCCACCAGCAACGGTAATTACGAATTCGAAGTCCCATTCGACGCCACGACATTAGCCGTGAATGGCGCCCAGCTATACACAGGGATTGCAATTGCAAACATGGACTCAGCCATAACCGCCAACGTGGTGTGCAACGCCCGGGATTCGCAGGGTAATGTGATTCCCAATGCCGTCGTGGTGCCCGCCCTCAACCCCTTAGGTCATTGGGCGAACTATCTGTTCCCAGCTTTGACCGGTTCGCGCGGAACGCTCGACTGCACTTCCAACACAAAAATCGGTTCAATGGGACTCCGGGCGTTGGGAGCCAATGCCATTTCGTCCTTGCCCGTGATTCCGATTCGATAGCGAGGGGCCTGGAAAAGGTCGCGCTCGACGAGTCCGGGCGGCCGTCGTTCAACATCCTGCAGAACCACGCCTCATCGGGCGCTCCGATCGTCTACTACGTGTTAGACGTGTTGATCCTGGAGGGGGAGCGATGTGATGGCGAAGCCGCTCTCGGAGCGGCGCGAATTGCTGCGGACCGAGATCCCGCCGAAGCTTGGAGAACCGATCCGCCAATGCCCCGAGCTGAACGCCAGTCTTGCCGATGTGATCGCCTCCGTGCGGGCCGCAGGCCTGGAGGGGTTGGTGGCTAAACGATTGGACGACCGCTACGAGCCCGGTCAGCGATCCGGCGCCTGGCAGAAAATGCGGATCAACCAGGGCCAGGAGTTCGTTATTGGCGGATACACAGTGGGCGCGAGGACATTCGATGCGCTGATCTTCGGATACTACGAGGGCGACCGGCTCGTGTACGCGGCCCGAACGCGCAACGGATTCACGCCAGCTCTGCGCGATCAACTGTTCAAGCGGTTCCGCGGGCTGGAGATCGCCGAGTGTGCGTTCGCGAATCTGCCCGAGACGAGAAGCGGGCGCTGGGGCGAGGGACTCACTGCCGCGAAGATGGGGGAGTGCCGTTGGTTGAAACCGGGCTGGTGGGACGAAAACTGCATCCGCTTTCCGTCCTGGGAGATTGGTATCTCGGACTCGATCGTGAGCTTTCGGGAGCCGTGCGTAAATCAGAGCCACTGGCCCTGTGCTGACGAGTAGTCGCTCAGGTTGAAACGTGAACTCTCGGTTTTTGTGGGTAACTCATCGCCGGCAACAAGATGGCAGGCATTCTCAGAGTTCCACGCCGTTAACCCAAGCCTCCACCCACTGCGTGAACGTCAGCTTCTTGCGCTTTGGCCTCCAGCGTTTACTCTCCAGTAAATCGACGACGTCCCCTTCCGTCGTAGTACAGTCGATCGCCGAATAGTCGTCTCCGCCCCAGTAGCAGATTGGAACCAGCTTTTCCGGCCACGACAACCCGAACCCATTGTGCCGCTTCGCGTCGAGGTAGAACGGAGCAATTGTCAATGCCACTCGCTCCTCTTCCCAACCGCCCTCAACACCAAAGATGCCACCGCCAGGGCCAAAACCACCATTCGCAACCTCAGTCCATAGACGGCCCAAAAGAGTTGGAAAGCGGAATCCCACCGCTTCCTCCGCAGCCCGGACGGCAACAGGGGTGGCCGGCGGCGGCAAGTCAGGGATCGGAAGCCCCGTCGCGCGTCCCTCGCTTCGCGCCCGTTCCGCATATTCGAGCATCACCTGGACATTCTGCGGTGTGTTGTTCCGGAAGAATCGTTGCCAATCACTGTTGCGTTGACTCAAATCTTGCGCCATGTGCTGAAGCTGTCGGACTAGCTCTGCTTCTGTCATCCCTTATGTATGCTCGTGTTTGGGGGCGAAACCTTTGCACCCCATGCCATTTGATGCGGTTGAAGCCATTCGCTGGTCTCGATACTACATCAAATTAGAATCCACGAACAGAGCAAGTTCCAGATTCTGACTCGATCTGCCCGGAGCCGAATAGGCGGGACTTTTGTATTCGCTTTTGTTCGCCAGAGAGTATAATCTCCCGGTGCCCACTGCGCACACCTGCCTCGTCTCGTTCACCGACACCAACAACATCCGGCACGCCGTCGAGGTGGCCGCCAGCACGTTGTACGAAGCGGCCACGCTCGCTATAGCTGAGTTCCGGCGCTGCGGATTCACGGAGAACGCACCCGGCCCGGCGACGCGGCTCACGGTAACCCTGAAAGGGCCGTCGACATCGCACGAGGTCCAGTGGGGCAAAGTCGAGACGTGGATTCAGAGCGCGGGCAAGCCGAATGAGCAGGCGATGGAAGACGAGGCTACGAGAGTTGCTGCGAGGCTGAAGCAGAACGGAATCAGGATTGGCTTTGCTCATGATTCCTAGATGTCTATGGAAGCATGCACCTGTAAGGGGCGGGTGTCAAGCGGCTGACTGCGCGTTGTTTCGAGCGGCGGCGTGAATACCGCAGCGCCTCATTCGTATCGCAGGGCGACCATCGGATCCACCCGCAACGCTCGGAGCGCCGGCCCCAGCGTCGCCGCAAACGCGACGGCTCCCAGCACTGCGACCACCGTCAGAAACGTCGCCGGATCCGATGTGCTCAACTCTGGCACCAGAAACATGGCCAACGGCTTTGTTACGAACATCGAAATCCCCAACCCAATCGCTAACCCAATCCCCAGCAGCCCAAAACTCTTCCGCGCCACCATGCGCAACACTGCCGCGCGATCCGCTCCCAACGCCACGCGCAGCCCGATCTCCCGTGTGCGCCGCGCCACCGAATACGCCAGCACTCCGTAAAGCCCGATCGACGCCAGCGCCAGCCCCAACAGTCCCATGCTTCCCAGCAATGCGGCACCGACGCGGCTGGGCAGAAACGCAAGCCCCATTGCATCGCGCATCTGCTTCACCTCGATGGACGCCGACGCATCCAGCCGCCCCAGGGTCTGCGCTATCTCCTTCACGACATCGCACGGCCGAGAAGCGCGAATCAGAAAATGCAGATTCGTCATCCACGCGTCCGCGTTGAAGGGGTTGTACAACGCTAGCGGATTCTCCTCACCCAAGGTGAAGTATTTGCTGTTCTTCGCCACGCCGACAACCGTCATGGGAGCACTCAAAGTCGGACTAGTGTATCGGAACGTGTGGCCGAGCGGGTTTCTATTGCCGAACAGCTCGTGAGCCATGTTCTCATTGATGATCACGACATCAGGGGCGCCTTTGTCATCCGAGGGCAGAAACTCGCGCCCCTGGAGAATCGGAATTTCCATCGTCCGGAAATAATCCGGCGATGCGCAGCTTGTGTGAAACCGCACACGGATCGGCTGGTCGCTGATGTCGGTGCGAATGTCGTTCATACTGTGCCAATTGTCATTGAGAGGAACGATGCACGCGATACTCGCCGCTTCGACACCCGGTAGCGCACGGAGCTCCCCGAGCGCGTTGCGGACCAAATTCTGTTTTTGCTCCGCGGTTGTGTATTTTTCGGGAACCAGCCGCATGTAGGCCCAGGCCGTATGTTCGGCATCGAACCCCGGATTCATGGTCATGGACCTTGTCATGTTCCGGACGAAGAGAAATCCCGTAGTCAATAGAACGACCGATACAGCAAGCTGCCCGACCACCAGCGCATTGCGCAGTGGCCATTGCCCTACCTGACGTTCAGTGAGTTTCAGCGCCGCGCTGACGCCTTCGCGAGTTGCTTTAATAGCCGGCATCAAGCCCGCGACCAGCGCGCTCCCTACCGCAACCGCCATCGAATACAGCAGCAGCCGCCAATCCGCCTGGATGAGCAACTGCATGGGCAAGGGCAGCGGAAGCTGCACGCGGTTCATTAAGCCCGACAGCCAAACGTTGAGGAGAAGTCCCGCACCTGTGCCAACGAGCGCCAGCAGCAGGCTCTCCGCCAGCAATTGCCGGACAATGCGCCCCCGCCCCGCGCCAATCGCGAGCCGGATGGCGAGTTCCTGTCTTCTCGATGATGCTCGCGCCAGCAGCAGGCTCGAAACGTTAACGCACGCAATCAGGAGGACCAATCCCACCACAGCCATCAACATCCCGAAGAAGGCGGCGAATGGCAGAATATTGAGCGATCTCAGCCGCTCCACGCCGGCTACGGGAACGACTTCCGTCCCATTCGCCCACGACGCGTTCTGCCCCCAATCCGGCGGATAGACTTTGTCCAGTTGCTTGCACGCCGCAACCAGCCGGGCATAGGCAGCCTGCCTCGACATGCCGTCCGGCAGCCGTGCGATCAGCGCCACAATGTCGCTCTCGCGCGAAGCCGGAATGTACAAATCCGGTGAGAACCCGAACCCCAGCACCGTGCGATGATTGTGCGGCAGAACGCCGACGACTGTGAACGGCCGGCCATCGATAATAAGCGACTTTCCTAATACCTTGGGATCAGCCGCCAGCCGCGCCTTCCAGAACCGATCACTCAAGACGACGACATCGCCGTCCCTCGGCTCTATCGCGCGTCCCATGGCCACTGGTACGCCGACCACCTGGAAGAAGTTCTCCGTGACGCGCATGGTCTGCAGCCGGTAGGTGTCGCTCCCGAACCGCCAGTTGGCTTCCGCTTTGTGTTCTTCATTGCTGCCGGCGAGGCCCTCGAAAATATGCGCATCGCGAAGAAAACGATACTTGGCCATGTCAATGTCGCTGTGCCCGCCGATCCGCATCTCGGCGAGCGTTTCCGGATTCCGGCACGACGGCTGGCTGAACAGAAACTCCATCGTTAGGCTAAATATGGTTGTATTCGCCCCGATTCCCAGCGCCAGAGATAAAATTGCCGCCGCCGCAAACCCCGGATTCCGCCGCAGCATCCGCGCGGCATACCGCAAGTCCCTCCAGAAATTCTCGATGGCGCGAAACGTCCACTGATCCCGCAGATCTTCCTTCACCAACTCCGGATTTCCGAACCACCGCTGCGCGCGCTCCGCCGCACCTGCCTCCCGATTCTTCTCGTCTCGCATCGCGAGGTGAAACGCCAGCTCGTCTTCCAGATCGGTTTCTAATTGCCGCCGCTTCCACAGGGCGTGCCACCGCAATCGCAGGTTCGTGAATAGTCCACGCACGTTATGCCTCCATCACGCGCGCGATCGCTCCGCTTAACCGCGCCCAGTCCGACGATTCCGCAGCCAGTTGCTTCCGCCCCGCCGCCGTCAACCGGTAGTACTTCGCCCGTCGGTTGTTCGCCGAAACCCCCCATTCGCTAGCCAAAAGACCTCGCAGCTCCAAACGGTGCAGCGCCGGATAGAGGGCGCCTTCCTCCACCTTTAAGACATCGCCTGACCACGCTAGGATGTGCTCGGCCACGTCATATCCATGCATCGGCCCGCGCGCCAGCGCCTTGAGCACCAGCATGTCGAGCGTGCCTTGTAAGACGCCAGATGTACGTTCGGGTTTTTCTCCCATAAATCCTTTATGGGAAGTATGCGCCCACTCGCGCCAGATTGCAAGGGGATGTCAGGCACAGCCCAGTCAGGCAGGGTAAACGCGGTTAATATGCTCGACTGGTGACCTTCATCCGCTTATGGCGACGGCCCGGCACGACCCGGCGGAGGATCGTGCTCGCAGCAGCTTCGGACTCTAAAGGAAAGAAGATCGCCGACATCCAGCGACAGCTCGGTCCCAGAGACGGCACGCCAGCCGCAGCGCCGATCCAAACAGGTAGGCGCCCACTGAGCCCGGCTGCGCGGAGGCGAATGGCTGCGGCACAGAGGAAGAGGTTTGCGGCCGTCAGAGCGAAATCGACGCTAAGCCGGTCGGCGTGAAGCGTACAATGAGCGCCGCGGCACGAAAGAAGATCGCGGCTGCGCAACGGAAGAGATGGGCGCTCGTGAAGGCGAAGAAGGTCGCCTGATGACGACGAAGTGCCGGTTATTAGTGAGTTTCCGCGGGTCGGCTGAAGAGCTAGCTAATGACCGGCCGCATTACAATGAAAGCGCGGAAATTGGCGTGCCTGAAAGCACGATAACCGCACTCTCGGTGAAAGGAGTCACACGCGACATGTGGGGATGGAACGTAGTCGGAAGGCTTTGGCAGGACGTTCGCCACGGCCTTCGCATGATGCGGCGCAGCCCCGCGTTCACGGCCGTGGCCGTCGTGTCGCTTGCTCTCGGGATCGGCGCCAACACGGCGATCTTCAGCCTCATCAACGCCCTGATGTTGCGCCCGCTGCCGGTCGATCATTCGGAGCAGCTTGTCGAGTTCCTGAATCAATACCCGGGTGATCCCCCGCTGAACGTTTTCTCGTTGCAGAGTTACAAGCACTTTCGGGATCACAATCACGTTTTTTCAGGACTCACTGGCGTTCAACACTCCCGTCTTCATGTGCAAGCCCAGGGCCTCGAGCCGGAGACCGTAGTTGGATTTCGGGTGGTCGGGAACTTCTTCCAGATGCTTGGAGTGAAGCCCGCGATCGGCAGGCTGATTGGTCCTGGGGACGCCGCCAACTCGGCCGTGGCCGTCGTGAGCTGGGCCTATTGGAGCAACAAGTTCAATCTGGATCCGGCGATTGTGGGCAGGCGAATCGTTGTGGAAGATGTGCCGGTGACCGTTGTCGGCGTGACTCCACCTGAATTCTTTGGATTGCATGTAGGTGTCCGGCCGGCCATTTGGGTGCCAATGGAGAAAGACTCAGGGCCCTTGGCTTTGATCGCACGGTTGCGGCCCGGTGTTTCCATCGAGCAGGCGCGTGCCGAAATGGCGGTGCTGTTCAGTTTTACGCTCGAAGAGAGAACCAGGAACAGCAATGATCCTCTGCAGCACCAGCTCAAGTTTACAGTGGAGCCCGCGGGCGCCGGCCTCTCCACGCTCCTGCGCGACAAGTTCGCAAAGCCGCTCGTGGCACTGATGGCCGTAGTGGGCCTGCTGTTGCTGATCGCGTGCATCAACCTGGCGAACATGCTGCTCGCGCGTGCGGCTGGCCGCCGGCACGAAATGGCAGTTCGCGTCGCGCTGGGCGCTGGACGGTTTCGCCTTGTGCGCCAGGTATTGACCGAATCTCTGCTGCTTTCTGCCGCGGGCGGAATGCTCGGCATCATCCTGGCGTATTTCGGCGCTGACGCGCTTCTACGAGTCATGACATCCGGACGGCCCATCATCGGGATGCCGCCTAATATCGAAATTATAGGAGTCCACCCCGATGTGCGCGTGCTCCTCTTCACCAGCGCGGTCGCGTTGTTGACGGGAGTTCTGTTCGGATTGGCTCCCGCCTGGAACGCATTCGCTTTCGTCCCGGCGCCTTCGCTGCGCGATTCCGGGGGGCTGGGCGCGACGCGATTCCAGCGTCTTTTCGGAACAAGCTTGGTAGTGGCGCAGGTGGCTTTGTCGGTGGTGCTGTTGAGTGCTGCCGGTCTGTTTATCGCCAACCTGGCGGACCTGGAGCACGCCGAACTGGGCTTCCGCCGCGACCACGTTCTTTTGGTGACACTTGATCCGTCGCGCAGCGGATACAGCGGCGAACAATTGTCCCGCGTATACCAGGAACTGCTGGGGCGTCTGGCAACGATCCCAGGCGTGCGCTCGGCAACGCTCAGCGATGGTACACCAATCTCTGGCGGGGCGGCTGAAAGTTTCGCAGTAGTGGAAGGCTACCAGGAAAGGCCGGAGGATCGCCGCTACGTTTTCATTAACTCGGTCGCGCCGAAATACTTCGAGACCCTCGGAACGCCTTTACGGGCTGGCCGAGACTTCAGT
The DNA here is from genome assembly GCA_035297145.1 of Bryobacteraceae bacterium. Classification (GTDB taxonomy): domain Bacteria; phylum Acidobacteriota; class Terriglobia; order Bryobacterales; family Bryobacteraceae; genus QHXW01. Next base: position 56,023 of record DATGZN010000058.1, on the reverse strand, counting down.
TTCCAAGATCAGAATGGCCCGCGCGTTGCCATAATCAATCAGGTCATGGCCCACTACTATTTCGGCGACCGCAACCCCATCGGAAAGCACGTGGCCCTTGAAAGAGACTGGAAGGGCTTCGGCGTGGATCAGCCTTACGAAATCGTCGGCGTGGTAGGTGATGCGAACTACTCCGAGATTCGCGAAACTCCGCCGCGCACGATCTACTTCAGCGCCTTCCGGCAGGGAGGCGGTGCGCCCTCGGAATTCGAAATTCGCACCAGCCTGAAACCGGAGGCCGTGGCTCCCGCGGTGCGTCGCATGGTGTGTGAATTACTGAGCAGCGTGGCGGTGGGGCGTGTTACGACCCTCGCCGACCAGGTAGACGAGTCCATCCTTCCGGAGCGGCTCATCGCGATGCTATCCGGGGCGTTCGGCGCTCTGGGCTCGCTGCTCGTGGCCATCGGCATCTACGGGTTGCTGGCGTACACGGTAGCGCGCCGCATCAACGAGATCGGCATCCGCATGGCACTGGGCGCTACGCGGAGTATCGTGTCCCGGATGGTGCTCGGGGAGGCGCTTGGGATGACCGGCGTTGGCCTGATCATCGGAGCGCCGGTCGCGTACTGGGGCCAACGTTTCGCCGGGAGTCTGATCGCGGACCTGCCGGCGATGAGCGCGTTCCCGGTCACCTTCGGCGCCGTGACGATGATTGCGATCGCGCTCGTTGCGGCCTATGTTCCAGCACACCGCGCAGCCCGCATTGATCCGATGGAAGCTCTCCGACACGAGTAAGAGACACGGCGACCCGGCCCGAGCCTCAACCACAGGACTGCAATATCGGTCCAGATAAGTGAACAACTCTAAATTCCGGTGGCCCGGACGGCCCGCAATGTATCACGTTAGCTCTACTCGCTGCTTAAGCACGTAAAACGCACGGCCCGTCGCAGTGGAGCCAAAGGAACGCGAAGTCTCAATCTCGTCCATTGACGGTTACGAAAATCTACCCGCTTGCCGTTCAAAGGAGCCGAACCTCCGCAACGCCTGCTTAATTGCCGCGACCTTCTCTGGCGGGCACGGATTCTCCGCGGGGGCGGTACCCGGCGCTGCGAGGCCGAACTGCTCCTTGCAGTGCAGAATCCATGCGCTCTCGGGCACGAAGCCGTGCTGGCGCGAGATCCACTTCTGGATTTCCTGATCGGTAACGCGTGGCTGGATGGGTTGCGGCGTGTGGGAATAGCGCGAAGGGCGGTCACGTCGTCGGTCGTCATCGCGGCTGCTCATTCGGCGCTTCGCCCGGATTGATCAGACTGAGTGTAGCAACAGGTGCAAGCCTTTCGGAGGTCAGCCGCCTCCGACACTCCAGATGCGTCGTTACACAAGACGGCAGGCGAGAATAACCCAACGCCGACACGGCGCGCAAGTTGGCAGCGTTCTGCTACGATCGGTGAAAATAGATGCACGCGCGAGAGATCCAAGACCTGGCCGCCCTCACGCGAGAGGTCGAAGCGTTAATCGCCAAGACTGAGCTCATATGGTGGTTTCGCGGGCATTCCAGCGTCACTTGGGACCTGCTACCCTTCGCCCGACGAGGTTATACAAGAGAACAGGAGAGGTATCTTTCAAACGAGTTCTTCGTCCGAGCGAAGCTGCGCCATCATTCCTTTCCCGACGACGACGATTACGCTGGCTGGTTGGCGCTGATGCAGCACTATGGGCTGCCAACGAGGCTACTCGACTGGACTCGCTCACCGCTCATCGCAGCTTTCTTTGCAACCGAATCATTTCAACGGCATTCTGAGCAATACGACGTTGATCCGAAGGTCCAGGCGAGTTTTGATGCGTGCATTTGGGCAGTCGCGCCTGGTCCCCTGAACGTTAGCCAAGGCTTTGAAAACTACCAACTGCCCTTGAATGCCCGGCAACTGGAGCGACTCATCAAGCCCTCGCGGAAAGGGAAAGATACCACCGACAAAGTGGCAGCCGCAATGGCGATCGAGATGGATCTCAGGATGCAGGTGCAGCAGGGCGCATTTACGGTGCACTCCTCGGCCACGCCGCTCAACCTAATGAGTGATTGCGATCAGTGGTTGAGAAAGTACGTGATTCCGGCCAAATGTGTTCGCTCGATGGCACGCCAATTGGATCTGCTCGGGTTCCGCCTTGGAGATTTGTTTCCTGATCTTGGAAACCTTGCGCGAGAACTCAAAGGGAGGCACCGGCCCAGGAGCCTCTTTCGGACTGGCCTCGGCCCGCTCTCTAAACGGCCGTAAGTCGCCGATTAGCTCTGTACTCCTGATTGCCCATCCTGAAGCGATTCCCAGCTTGCTCGTTTTTGTCGAACAGCCCTCGAACCGATCCTTCCGTCGCAACTTCAATGGTCTGCCGTCGCATGGTGCTCGGTTCGTCGTCGCCGCCGCGCCTCAGCAGCACGATGTGATCAACAACGTAATCCGGATGGTGAGCGTCGGCATAGAATGATTGTTGGCCGCCTAGTTCCGGCGTCATGAACCGGGGCGAAGGCTGGGAACCCTGCCCAGGGGCGGCTACCTCGTTTTCAGGGGATCGCGCAGGGAGCGATGCCTTCAGAACAAGAAGCAGCGAGAGAGAGCGCCGAGAACGAGTTTACCCAGGCCGAGGCAAAGGGGAATTGGTCTGAATGGGTACCCACCGGCACGAATACCACTCCTCCTTGGTGGGAGGCAGGAACCGAGTATGTCTGGAAGATCGTGCAGGTTCGCACGCGTACGGCTTTGGCATTCGGACAAGCGCCCTATTCGATCCGGGCTCTGTGGCACATTTCTGTCCGCGCTGAAAGCTTGATCATTTGGAATCGGCTGCGCCCGTATGAAGCGGGGCTGGAGGAGATTCCGGGTGAACTCGTTGATTTGAGCAGGCCAACACCGAGGCAGACTGCGTTCGTGAAATACGTCAGCCGAAAGCTCTATCCGAGACTGGCGAGTTTGTTGCTCACGGCTGCTGCAACTGCACAAGATCTGCCAAGCAACAGACCGCTAGAGGGATCACTGTCAGTGCCGACGGGGACTTCTGACCCGAAGGGACCCAATCGGCGTGCGGCGATTGACGCCTTCATCTCGAAGATGGGCGCAGCCGGGCACAAGATCACGCGCAAGGATATCAGCACGGTGGTCGGGTACAAGGATCGTACCGAGTTTGAACGTTTCCAGCGCGAAGACAAACGCACGACCCGGAGAGCGGTTTCCAATTTCAACCACGCCTTAAGCCTAACGCCGGAAGAGTTCATGCGGGCTTTGCTGAAGAAGACCTCGAAGTAATTTTCCCCGCATTTCCCCGTATCCCATCCCCGCATTTCCCCGCATCCTCCCGGACTTTCTCCTGTATTGCTACCCACTATGCGGGGTGCTCAATCCTCGAATTGCGGTGGCTAAGAATGAACCACCAAGAGGATCGAAATGGCAAATACAAACAGCACTCGTGAAACACTCCTGACCGAGCACGAAGTGGCCAGGCTCCTCAACGTTTCTGTCGGGACAATCCGTCGAAGGAGACTCCTTCGGCAACCGCCGGAATGGCGGAAGATCGGCGCCAACGTATGCTACGAGCCTAGCGCTGTGCGTCGCGTCATCGAGGGCGCCAAGCGGATCGCGGTGGAGGGTTAGCCATGTACGAAAGAGAAACAGACGTAACTGAGGCGCTCCCTCAAAACTCCACGGCTTCCAAGGAGGCACTGATCGGCGCAAAGGGCCCTCAACCCGCAACGGAGAAGAGTCGGCCCGTTCGCAAAGGCCGCCGACGACGCGGGGCTAGGCCGGGAGAGCCCGATCTCCTGTGCTATCCGTACACGGACACCGGAAATGCGGAGCGGTTGGTCCACCTGTTTGGTGCCCAGATCCGGTATTGCCCCGAGATGAAGAAGTGGCTCGTTTGGGACTTCAAGCGGTGGGTGCCAGATACCTCAGGCAAAGCGCGGCGTCTTGCGAAAATCACAGTTCGCAACTTTTACGCTCAGGCGGCTGGCATTGATGACGAGAAAGCGCGAGAGGCGGCCGAAGGGTTTGCGCGGCACTCGGAGAGCGCCGGCAGTATAAGGGCAATGCTTGAGTGTGCACAGTACGAGGACGGAATCGCGATCTGCGCGAAAGAACTCGACAGCGACCCGTGGTTGTTGAACTGCTTGGATGGGACGATCGACCTGCGGACCGGCCAACTCCGGCCACATCGCCAACAGGACCTGATAACTAAGCTCTGCCCCGTGAAGTATGACGCAAGCGCACCGTGTCCGCGGTTTATGCAATTCTTGGATCGAATCCTCGGGGCAAACCCGGCCTTGATCGCGTACGTCCAAAGGGTTTTCGGCTATGCGCTGACCGGCGACGTAAACGAGAAAGCCTGCTTCTGTCTCTTCGGGGAGGGCAACAACGGCAAGACGACCTTGCTGGAGTTGTTCAGGTACATCATGGGCGATTACGCAGCCCAAGTCATGATCGACACACTCATGACGCGGCGGTCCCAGGAGAGCAACGCCTCCCTCGCGGATCTGGCGGACCTCCGTGGCGCCCGGTTCGTGACCACCAGCGAGACCGAGGAAGGCCAAAGGCTGGCCGAAGGAAAACTCAAATACGTGACCGGGATGAGCGAAATCAAGAGGTGCAGGAAGTACGAGAATCCAATTACCTTTCCGCCGACCCATAAGATTTTCATGGACGCGAACCACCGGCCGGTCGTACGCGGCGCGGACTCGGCCATCTGGTCGCGCCTCAAACTGATCCCGTTCACGATCACGATTCCAAAAAATGAGATGGACGCGCACCTGCTGGACAAGCTCAAGGCGGAAGCGCCCGGCGTGCTAGCGTGGGCGGTCAAGGGCGGCCTCGACTGGCAACGGGAGGGACTTGTCGAGCCGCAGGAGGTTCTGGCTTCGGTAGCAACCTGGAAATGTGAGGACGACCCATTCAAGGAGTTCTTCGAGGATCGGTGCGAGTTTAGCGCAGCGGAGGCAACGCCGGTCACCAACATGTGGAGTGAGTTCTGCGTGTGGGCGGAAGAGAACGGCATCAAGTACCCGTCTCGCACCCGACTCTACGAACGGTTGCGTTTGCGAGGATGCTCAAAGGCCGTGGAGAGGGATGAGAGCGGCAAGCAGGTCCGCTGCTGGAAGGGCGTCAAGCTGATCTAGCGCTCGGGACGGTTCGACTTTGGAACTTAGGCTTGTGACAACGTGACAAATCCAGCAGGCGTTTTTGCAAAACTTCTCCTATATACGCGTAGGGCAAAAACTTTTGCAGATTTGGCACCGAGTTTTGTCACACTGTCACACCGTGGGCGCGTTGGCAATCGGTGCGCGCTTGATCCTGGGCCGCGCGAACTCCACGCGGGGGCCGCTAAGCAGCCGGGGCGGGCTGGTCGACATGGAACCGTTTGAACCTGGCCGCGTGGAGTGAATTCGGCGATACAATTGACACTCTCCCATGCCCACACGAGACCGAGCTGCTGAAATCAGCGAAATCAAGAGTCGGGGCCAGAGCCCTGCAACGTCGCTGTACTACGACGTTCGACAGCTCAAGGATGGGTGGAACCATCAACTGTCGAGCGCCGCCAGTCCAACTGGCACGCCGGATTTTTTTCCCATCAGAGCCGTCACACTCTTGGAAGTCTTCACCCGAGCTTGGATTGCCCAACTGATCGATCACGGTTCCCCTTACGTGGATAACGCTGTCGCGCTTGCGAAAAATCTAAGGCTGGATTACGAGTTGGTCCGAGCGATTCAGGGTCGCGCCATCACGGTTGGCGATTTGGTTGCACATACGGTTCCGGTAAATACTTTTTCCCAGGTGATTGGCTACTTCGAGACACTTATCTCCCAGCCGTTCATTGCTTTAGTTGCAAAGGCCGTCGACCGATGGGAGACCGAGGTTAATGGTAAGCCAGCCACACCGATCATCGAGAACGGCGATAACATGTGTGCCGTTCTATCACGCCTTTTCGACGTGCGTCACATCCTCTGTCATGAGTACCCACGAAAGAGAGTCTACGCACTGGAGGAGGTATCGTCATTCTTAACAGCCGCCGAGCAGTTCGCCAAAGCGACCACAGCGGCGTTCAATGAGTTGCTACTTGGGAAGTACCCACTAAGCAACTTTGACATGAAGAAGGCAGCCAACGAGGCTTACATGGAAAGCGACGCTGAGTTAGAACGCGTGATTTCGGAACTCAAGGCGAAGGCCGACGAGATCAACAAACGCCTTCTCGACGAGTCGCAAGAACCGTGGCTGCGCTTTCGCAAAGCACAATGTGCATTTCGCGCTGATCTCGCGCGGGGTGGCACCCTTGCCGGACTTTTATGGTTACGTGAGGCGAAGGCTGTGACCGAGGTGAGGCTGAAAGAACTGCGGTGGTATCTGGAACGAGAGGAATATGACGTTTAGCATTCTGGAGCGGAAGCGCGCGAGCCAGCTGGGAACGCCCTAGGAATGCCGATCGGGACACGGGCGACATCGCGGCCTGTTCAGCAGTGCGCGAGGGAAACGGTAAGACGTATCGCGCAAGCGTGAGCTGAAAGCGAGGAAGCGGGCTGCGAACAAGCACTAGGGATCGGGCGTCGAAAGTTCAACGGTGAGATCCAACCCATCATCGTCTGGCTGCACTTTTCCCGCTAGAACATCTGTGAGTTTATGTGCGTCCCCTATACCTTCCAGGTCCAAATACACGGCATCTCCCAGCGGGCAGAGCACAACGATCTTGATGGTGTACACCTCATCGTATCTCGCTCCCAGTATCGCCGCATCTGCCTGACATCTGAAGCGTACGGGAGCGTTAACGTAACACCACTTCTCGACCACAAACTATTGTGGTACGAAAATCGAGATATTGTGAAGTAGGCCGGGACCCAAACCAAAGCTATCCCGCCATCAGATCGACCGCGCCCGCAAGCTGGTGGACGAAGGCCTCGCCGCGAAAACGTGGCCGCGTTCCTTGAACGTGAAACCGGACCAAGAGAGTTGCCATGGAACATGAAGATTACAGAAGGATAGCAACAGGGCTTTTGGAAGACTTCGCGACCGTCCACCCTACAATATCCAGTGCTTCCCAGCTATTTGAACTTCTTCAGTCTTTCAATGAAGCGAAATGGGCATTTCGCGGGCAGGGCTCAGACCGCCCTCTCGCGGCCAGTATCGAAAGGGTTGCGATCAAACCGGGGGTTGCCGAGGATTACGCGATGCGCGAATTCAGGCGTCGGGCTCACCGGTATGTCACTGACGTGCCTCGTGACGATGATGATCTCGAATGGCTTGCGCTTATGCAGCACCATGGTACCCCGACGCGGCTGCTTGATTGGACTCGGTCTTCTCATGTTGCGGCCTTCTTTGCCGCGCAGTCCTCGAATTCTGCTAATCCATTCATCACCACAAAACCAGAGAAACCAGTCGAACCATTCGTGATCTGGGCTGTCGATGTCGACAGCGTCAACACCGAGGCGGTTGCGATGTTGGGCCTCCCCGAAGGTAATAATGATCTGTCTTCGCGTGAAAATTTTAGAAGAATATACTGGGAGCAACCGCCCGAGGGTCTCTATCTGGTCGCAGCAGTTCAGCCATACAGAATGAATGAGCGCCTGACCATTCAACAAGGGCTGTTTCTGTGTGCCAACCGTGCACTTTTTCCCTTCCGTACGTGTTTAGCGGCCCTGCTATTTCATGCAAGCAACAGGCACAAAACGAGTGCCCAGTGGCTGCACAAACTCGTGGTTGCGTCGGAAACGCGATTGGACGTCCTCAGGGCACTCAACAAACTTAACATCAACTCCGCAACGCTCTTTCCGGGCTTGGATGGCTTCTGCGAATCGCTTTACGTCAATGTTCAGATCCAAGAGCAAGAGAATTGGCCGGGGGTTTCCCAGACGACTGATCGGGAACGCTGGGTGAAAGGAATTTAGCGCAGCATAACGTCCTTTATTGTCCGGCTATACGTCCGGCTCACTTTCACGTTTGCGGCCTTCTTCTTCGCCGGTTTGCCCTGATTCTTTCGCGCGAGACGCTTCGCCGTCCGTTTCCTCACTGCCACCTTGGCTGCCTTCCTCGCTCGCGCCGATCGCTCCTGAGCCGTCATGTTCTTGGCGGCCTTCTTCCCGCCCTGGCCGCCGTAGGTCTTCCCCATTTGGCGCAGGTAGGCGAGCACGTGGGGCGGGATACTTTTGGCCATGGTCTGATGGCAGCATCTAGACGGGGGTTAGGCTGCTATTTGCAACGGGTGTGAAAAACATAGGAGCAAATGCTGTCCTGGCCCGTTGCTACCGTAAGAGATGCGCTAAGCTGGTTGACGAAAACGGCGGATTTCGAGCGGCGATCGAAGCAGATGTGACGCGATAATTGATCCAAGTAAGTGCCCAATCTGTGGGGGCTCCGGAAAGAGCGACCCTGCAACTTCGATGAAAAACACATTTCATTGCCCTAGATGTGGCGACTTTACATTTACGTGGGCGATGGACCTGGGAGTGCCAGGCGGCCTGCGGCCTTATCTATCGGCCGCCACGCGTCAGGCGACTGAGCGGGGCGAACCATTGACCATTACGAGCCAGAATTTCCGCGAACTTGCAGAGACACACCAGCGCACGACGATTTCGGAAAAATTGGATAAAGTACTCCAATTCATCGCGGTAAAAACGAAGGCGCCCGGCACTTGGCACAACCTTCTGCCAAATTACGATTACCCTGTCGCTGATGCGCGCAACGACGCAGAATTCGAACAGTATCTCCAATATCTTCAGCGGAAGGAGTTACTACAGGTTCAAGAACCAGGTCCTGGAAGGGTTGGTGGCCAATACCAGCTCATTATCGATGGATGGCGTCAACTGGAACCGACCCTCAGGGCTGGGGGTGAGCCGGGCCGCTGTTTTGTAGCCTCCTGGCTCGACGATGAGCTGGATGAGCCTTACAGAAACGGCGTCGATCCGGCCGTCAGAGCGTGCGGTTATACACCCGTGTGGATGAAAGACATTCCTGAAAACAAGGGAATCACGGACCGTATCCTCAGCGAAATCCGCCGTGCCGAGTTTATCGTCGCCGACTTCACAGGACAGCGGCAGAGTGTGTATTTCGAGGCGGGTTTCGCACGCGGCCTCGGTCGCGAGGTCATCTGGTGTTGCCGAGACATGGACGTGGAGAACCTGCACTTTGACACAAAGCATTTTGGTCACGTGGTTTGGAGAGATTCAGCCGATCTCCGGACGAAACTGGAAGCCAGCATCCGAGCCAATATCATCAAGAAAGCGTGAACTCGCTCCCAGGGAACCTAACCCGTTCGCCAAGTGTCCGCGATGCCGGCAAACTAACCGAATACACTGGTTTGGCATTAGGTGTTTCGTGTCCGTCTTAGGATCGGCCGAGCATTCTGCCAAGGTACTGAAAAGCGACATGGCTATTGGAAAACCAGAAGACGTGTTCCAGCGGGTAGTCCGTGAGGAGGGCTATTGGGGCCGCTACGAACCCTCTGAATCCGACAACGGACTTGACGGCCTCATCAGCGACGCGCATAGGTTGATGAACAACTCGTTCGCCGACCAGAAGCAGAACCTTGTTATTAATGGAGGGCACCCCAACCTTTACTTCGACGCTATTGAGGCGGATGACAACGAAGTCAACGCCCTCGCCTTTATTGAAGACGGATGGGCTATGGTAGGCATCACCAATGGTCTCTTTGCCTCACTGTACTCCCTTTTTTTGATCGCTTGCCAAGATCAGGATCTTGTTCGAAGTTTCGAAGTCGAGATGAGCGCTCCAGGCGCCTCCGAAATCTTTGTACTTCTCTACATCACCGCATTAAACTTCGCCGCCAACCACGAACTGGGTCACCTTGTTCATGGCCATTGCTCGTCCACCCCCACCGGTCCTCGAACGGTTCGCAGAGAAGTCCCATCACATGCGGTTGCGGGTTCGGGCCTGCGGTCGCAGGCCGCTGAGGTCGAGGCCGACGGCTATGCGACTCATATGACCCTGCAGAACCTGCTTAACTGCGCTGCACGCGATGCGGCAGCGCGCCAGCTCGGCATTCCGACGAATCACTCCCGACTTGATGAAGTGCTCCTTAGGGTGTTTCTGACTGCAGTAGTCTGCTTTTTTCACTGTCTTCACAACGCGCTGGTCGCCGAGCATATTGAATCGGGATCTCATCCTTATGAACTCTTACGAATCAATGTCGTGATTACGGATCTTCAAGGCTGGTGTGCAACACATCGACCGCGGTTGGCGAATTGGCCAAACCAGGATGAATTTGCACAGCTTGGAGGGTTGGTCCGGAATGCTGTGCGTCCCAGCGGCATCGAAGACGTATGGGATACACAGAATGCTTTTCTGGGTTCCGACGCCGGGCAGCAGTATCGAGACCGTCTGTACCACGAACGCGAGTTACTGAGAAAAAAGATGGAACCGCTGCAATGGCAGATCCTTCGAGAATAGTCAGGCGCCTTTGCCGCGTAACGTCCGACCCGAGGAAGTTGAGATCCGAACGCCGCCCGGTTCACTCAGAGAAAACGGATTCTTTCAAGCTGACGCATTCCCGTATACTCGGAGCGGTACGGATGTGCACCTGATTGACGGGACGTACGAACTGTTCCGCCACTTCTATGCCGCGCCCGCCGTCGCGGCGGAGTAGGCGCACTTTCAAGAACAATGCCGCGCTATGGATCGCCCGATCTGTTCGCCCGCGCAGTGTCGGCAAGAACAGGGGCGCCGTTGCCTGACTGCGCAGAGCGTGTGACTTGGGCGCCCCGCCCTTCGACGCTCAGGAGGCGTAGGTAGAAGTGCGGTTTGACTTTACGACCAAATGGATTTCCGGACGCAGCGGCGCTTATCAGTACTGATCCCCGCGGTGATCTCCGTGGCAATCGGTATTGCTTCCGGGTTGCCTGTCATCCAGCAGATACAGTTCCTGGAAAATCGCTCCACGAATTTGGATAGACGGTCCCTCATCCCGAACAGGGTTCTCCCATGGACCTCCCCTTCGACCTCTTTTGGGACAGTCTTTTGCGAACGGGGGCTACGATCAGCGCTTCAAATCCGAACGTTCGACATTACCCGGCTCAGAAAATCAGCCTGGTGGCTTGGGGTACTATGGAATCGATGAAAACACTATGCATTCCGCAATACCTTGCATAACTTCAACCTAGGGCGAGGAAGTGGTTATGTTCGGCATCATCCTCGGGGTACTCGGCATTTTCCTCTCGCTCGCGACGGCGTGGTTTTTTCAAAAACCAATACAGCGCGCATCGGGCAGGTTAAGACGCTTTGGCCTCGTGATGTGGATGAAGATGAGAGGCCTTCCTGAGGAGCTTGGCTACGCTCGGGCAATGCGTACCGGCTCCCCGGCTGACTCCCCTCAAGACTTCGGTATGCTCAGCTGGCGACATGAGATCGTTGTAGACGAAAACGGGAACGGGCGAGCAAGCGTCGACTGCACCGTGGTCAACACTCAAGACGATGCGGTAACTGAAATCAAGTTCCCGCTATGGGTGGATTATTGCGAGCATTGCCACGCAAGTCGCGCTGACACGTTGACGGATTGCTGGTCGCAGATCGGTCGCGCGTCATTACGATCGCTGTTGTTGGAGCCCTGGAGCAACGACGAGCGTGTCGGGTACTTACGCATACCATTTCCCACGCCGCTGCGAGCGAACGAGCACATCCGGATTCATTGGGGCTATTCCGTATCTCATCTGTACAGTCATCCGGGAGAAAACTGGTTCGACTGGTATCCGAGAAGGCCTTACTCAAAATTCACCTTGGTACTTACGTTTCACGAATCATGGCAGCCGTACAACGCCCGGTGTATCCCTTCGCTTGAGACCGAAAATATCCCACCGCCTCAAATACGAGGAAAGAGAATTTACTTCAGCGTGATGGGCGCTAAACCGGGGCGCAGATACAGGATCCTTTTCCAATTGTCCCAACGCCCGAAGGTATGACAGTTTTGTGACACGAGCCTATTTCTGATACGCTTGTCAGCCACGCGGAAGTGATTTGGTGTCGGGCTTGCTGCCATTAGTAATGAAAAGTCGGCATCGCGACTGTGATTACTGGCCGACTTCCGTCGTAACGCAGCGGGCACGAGGGAGTTGCAATTGCCCGACCGAGATCCAGCAGTTCGGCGAGAGCGGCGCCGCTGATGCCTGCACGAAAGATCCGCCGTGATACGACAATATGTAACTATGACTGGCGTGAGAATGGACAATCGCGACTTCGGTGAAATCACAATGGCAGGCGTTTTCTCCAGCCGCTGCTACTCCAGAAGCGCGCTATGACCACTCTCTTTGACAGCGATTCGTTGCCGCGCTCGCACGAGCAGCTGGAAGAAGGCGCCGCTCCGCGACTTCTGCGACCTCTTGGGGGTAAACTACATAGCGCCAAATCCGATGAAGCCTCTCCCTTCCGCTAGCGAATACATTATCGTCGGCGCAGGGTTCGCCGGTGCCGCCACGGCCTGGGCCCTGAGCCGTCGCGGCCGCTCCAGCGGCGTGATCCTGGAACGGGAGTTCTCGTTTGGAGTACATGCCTCGGGTCGCAATGCCGCGCTGTCCAAGCTGTCGGAGTCCGATAGCCTGATCGCTTCGCTGGCTTGGCGCACGACGTCGCACATTCGCGCGCTAGAGGAATCGCCATCCGAGATTCTGCGTGCCACTGGCGGCCTGACCCTGTGCGACAAGAGCCAGCTTGAGGAGTCAGAAGCAGTCTTCGCCGTGCTACAGTCGCAGGGCGTCGCCTGCCAGATGCTTGCTGCCCCGGTCGCCAAGGCGCGATTCGTCTTCCTTCGGGATATCCAATTCGATCTGGCTTTGTGGTGTCCTGAAGAAGGCGTCGTCGACATCCATGCGCTGTTGAGCCGATACTTGGGAATCGCCCGCAGCGCTGGATTCTGCTTGGCAACCAACTGCGCGGCGGAGGAGCTGATCCTGAAAGGCGGTCGCGTAGTGGGCGTCCGCACCAGCCAGGGCGAGATCTTTGCTGATACCGTCATCGACGCCAGCGGGGCTTGGGCTGGCCACCTCGGGCGCGCCGACAGTCCGCTGCCGTTGCAGCCCCGGCGTCGTCACCTCTTCGTCTCCGGCCAACTGGATCTGGTCGGCGCTAGCGATCCGTTTGTCTGGTTCGAGGAGCCAGCGCTCTATTTCCGCGCTGAAGGCGATGGGCTTCTGCTGTCCCCGTGCGACGAAACACCCTCCGCGCCGGGGATTCCGCCCACGGATACGGCGGCGGCGGAATTGCTTGCCGAAAAACTGGGGCGCGTAGCTCCCTTCCTTAGCGATCTGTCGATTCGCCGCCAGTGGGCCTGTCTTAGGACGTTTGCTCCCGACCGGCGGCCGCTGATCGGTCCCGATGCGGACTTGCCCGGACTTTTCCATGTCTCAGGGCTTGGCGGCTTTGGCATGATGACCAGTGCCGCCGTGGGGGAACTAGCCGCAGATCTGCTCCGAGGTGCCAGCCCGGATTGGACGGACGCGGCACAGACTGCTCCGGCCCGGTTCCGTTCCACGGCTTGTCGGTCATCCAAATCTTCTTTGCAATTAGAATGATGCACCCTGAGGGGTAGCTTTCTAACCTACTAAGCTGCTACGTCACTAAGTCACTAACTCACTAACTCACTAACTCACTAACTCACTAACCTACTAAGTTACTCTAAGGTTCCTAACAGTACATATACATCGCAGCTTGCCAAATAAGCGTAACACGCCCACCAATCGTCGGCAGATGTCAGTCTGAATCCACAGGCTGGGCTTAACAGCAACCGCACACTCTGCCGTGCCAGACTGCACGACCTTCCTTCAGAAGCAACGGTACGGCAACCAAGGCGGCAAGTGAATCAAACCAACCGAAATGGAAAAGTGCGTTTATCGCTAGGCCAGTGAGGGCAATCACGGCCAGGTAAGCACACGTGGCCGATTGCACTGCATCGGCAGCCAGAGCGGCGTTGTTGCTTCGACGTGCTTCCCGGCGCTTCAGGCTAGCCAAAATAGGCATCGCGATCAGAGCAGCCCCGGTGATTCCTATACCGAGGCGGCTTGTTTCAGGGCGTAGGCGCAATGCCAAAGAACCAATTGCCGTGACGCAGACAATAAGAGCAAGAGCGAACAGTAGAGCGCCAGCAGCACGAGCAGCGATCCGTTCGGAGATGGCGACTTGAGGCAGGAACTGCAAAAGAACTACTCCCGCGGACAATAGCTCCACGAGGCTGTCGGAGCCGAATGCGAGCATGGCGGGGCTATGTGCCGCCGCGGCCGCATAGAGTGACAGGCCGCACTCGGCGAGCATCCATAGGAGGGTGATTCCCTGAAGCCAGAACACCGTAGCGGAGTACCGCTTCGGTGCGCAAGTGACGATACTGGACTTTGAAAGCTGAACTTCGATCTGGACATGCTCGGCCACGTTTGCTTCCTAAAGCATAGCTCTCCTGATTCGTTGGGCGGATATCGAACTGACCCACTACCCAATCGTCCGGATTCTCTAGCGCGGTTCTCAAAGTGGAACTCTCACTGGACGCTAAAGCGGTAGCGCTATTTTGACAGAGTTGGCGGCGCCTTCGGCGTACTCGCGGTCAGCCGCCACACGTCTTCCTGCACTTTCTCCAGACCTTCGTGCGTCCCATACACCTGCGCGGGAAGGTCGCCTATTACGGCGCGAATTGCCTCCACGCGCTGCGAGCGCAGGGGCAGACCCGACAACATCTTTGGCTGCACCTCATCCGGCGCCTGCACACGCTCGATATACCGGACCAGGGCGGCCGGATCGTATCCCGCAGCCGCCATTGTGCGTGCCGCCAGACGGTCGGCATCGAGCTCGTACCTCCGCCACGTTTCCAGCAGGCCCAACGGTAGTGCCAAAGACTGGCCCTCCCGCATCGCGTACCCGGTCCATCCGCCCGTATAGATCAGCGGCACGCTGGCCATGTTCACAAGTCCCGCCTTCGGCCTATCGAATGTCGCGACGTGCGCGATCGCATTCGCCAACATGCCGGCAAGCTCGTCCTCATCCTTCACCGCCAGAATCAGCGCCGATGGCACGAACAGAAACCCGCCCGGAAACGCCGCAACTTCGTGGATCGCAGTCGGGTCGTCCGCGATCAACGCAAACGTGTACGTGAACGGTGGTCCACCAATCTGCAACGCCAGCCGCTGCCCGATCCCATTGACATACGCCAGTGCCGCCGCGCTCCCGACCGGCCGAGTGTAGCGCCGGAACTCGGTTGCCAACTGATTCCCGAGCGCGATTTCCTTCTCGGTGCTGTGGGAACTAACTCCTTTCCCGAGTTCGCGCTCCTGCTGCGCCATCGCGGTCCCGACCAGAAGCGAAATCACGCACAAAATTCTAGCCGTCATGCTCCCATTATGCCCTCATCCGGGAAATCCTTTCACTTATCGGTTTAGATCGCGGACGATCTCCCCGCCCAACACCCACAGGTTGTCGGCGTGTTTCTGGATCGGTTTGGGCGACAGATCCGAACGGATCACGTGTTGCCGAAGGGTGGACGCAGGCTACCTTCCACAGGTTCCATGTCCTGGAATTGGGCGCTCTTCCACTCAGGTGGCAAGCTCCCCGAACTGAAGGTAACTCACGAATTCTTTTGACGAGTCAGGAGGAGTTTGGGTGGCGTAAAACACGACGGTTAGCCAACTAAGTTACTAAGTCACTCTAAGGCTACTAACAGTACATATGTATCGCAGCTTGGCAAATAACGGAGTCACACGCAATCGAACACAATCGTCGAATTCTCCGCACAGTTCTCAAAAAAATCGCGGCTCACTGGGCAAAAAAAAAAATAATAGTGCCTGCGATCAATCGGACTCGACGCCGGGGTGCGCTGGGGGACCCTTGGACAACTCAATCGTGCGGCAGACTTCGCCTACTCGGTTCACGCAGCACCTAACCGCGCATCCAAAGATACCTGCAGATTCTTCTTGTACCTTATGCCGGTAAGCTCTATTCTGAGGCTGGTTCTAGTGATCGATTCTTAGAGCGAATCGCACACCAGAGCTGACAATCGGGACCGCGACAGGGTGACGCCTGGCACGGCCCCTAAACACCGAGTTGGAAAGGCAACACGATGTCTACAAACGAGAGTACCGCAACCGAACAGCGGGACGTTTACGCGCGCGTCACGTCCCAAATCGTCAACGCAATTGAACAAGGGGTGAGCAACTGGCGCATGCCCTGGCACACCTCAGGCAGGTTTGCCTTCTCTCCAGTCAATGTAGTGAGCAAGAAGCCCTACAGGGGCATCAATACCGTGTGTCTGTGGGCTGCTGCTCAGGCCAAGGGTTATGAGCGTGGGGAATGGGGTACATATCAGCAATGGCAGGAACGTGGCGCCCAGGTTCGCAAGGGCGAGAAGGCTACCACGGTAGTGTTCTGGAAGTTCGCCCACAATGCCAGTGAGACGGACGACGGCGAAGATACGCCTAAGTCTGGATCACGGCTGCTGTTCACGCGCGGTTACTCCGTGTTCAATGCCGCACAAGCAGACGGGTACACGCCTAAGGCAGACACGGAAACGCCCATCGAGCAGCGAATCGAGCAGGCTGAGCAGTTCTTCCGTGGCATCAACGCGCGTGTTGTGCATCAGGGCAATCGGGCATTCTACTCTCCTGATACCGATACCATTACGCTGCCACCGTTCGCAGCCTTCTTCACTCCGTTGGATTATTACGGCACGCGGGCCCATGAGACAGGGCATTGGACTTCTACGGGTAACCGTTGCGATAGGCAGTTGGGCAAGCGCTTCGGCGATAACGCCTACAGCGTTGAGGAACTCGTAGCCGAACTGACGGCTGCTTTCGCCCTGGCGCATCTGGGGCTGAGCAGTGAACCGCGGCCGGATCATGCACAGTACATCGCATCATGGCTCAAGGTTCTGAAAGCCGACAAGCGGGCCATTTTCACAGCGGCATCCAAGGCGCAACAGGCGGCAGATTACATCATTCAGCAGGCAGGGCAGTCCGCGCGCACGGCCGAGGTGGCAGCATGACCGGCCAACGCCTGAAGCACTCCGCGCAAAAGCTCAGGGTCTACGAAAGCGTCCACTCGCTGAACCAAGGATTCGAGCAGGTATTAGCGGATCTGGTTCGGCTCCAGCGGTTTCCTTTTTTCCGCCACGGACACCTTCGCGGCGTCCAGGTATTAGTCGAAGAAACCAGGACCTGGGCCAATTTCGAGCTGCTTGGGGTCATGCACGACCGCGAGCAGAACGACTGGACACGGTTCGGCCGGTTACGGCGACAGTGGGAGAAGCGCTACGAAGATCCAGATGACATGGCCACGACAGCCGCGGGGCTGAAGCGAAAACCGGCCAAGTCCGCGGCGAAGCGTCAGGCCAAGGGCAGCAAGGGGGCGCGCCATGACTGACCGCTGGTGTTTCTGGGACGCTCTCATGTTCGCCTTTACTGCATCCGCGATGCTCTGGGCAGATCTGGCGCCCGCGGAGGTGGGGATGGTGCTGGCTGCCGTGTTCGGGCTGGCATTGATAACGCTTGGTACGGATGAAGTCTCAAACGTGGAGGTGAGGTCATGACGCCCGAGACTGAGGTGATCGGGCCGCTACACAGTGGCGCAAAGGGGGCGGACATGACTCCACTCCCTTCGGTGCCACTGCAAGAACAGGTCCGGGAGTTCATCCGGGCATCTAAGGCAGAGAACACGCTACGGGGCTACCAGAGCGATTGGCGCCACTTTTGCGCGTGGTGTGAGGCACACAATCTGGGGCCCCTGCCAGCCGCATCGGAGACGGTTGCCTCCTACATTGCGGGGTGTGCCGGGCACCTCAAGGTGGGGAGCATCCAGAGGCGGCTGAACGCCATTGCAGAGGCGCACAAGGCCGTCGGGCTGGAATCGCCTACGCATAGCTCCATCGTGGCCAACACCATGAAGGGAATCCGCCGGACTCTCGGGACCGCGGCTAACCAGAAGGCGCCAACGCTCACGGACGATATTCGCGCCATGGTGGACGCCACAGACGCGGGACTGATCGGCCTACGCGACCGTGCGCTAATCCTGCTCGGGTTTGCCGGAGCGTTCCGGCGGTCGGAGCTGATCGGGCTGGACATTGAGGATTGCACCTTCAGCAAGGACGGGCTGACAATCACGTTGCGGCGGTCAAAGGTGGATCAACAGGCAGCGGGCAGGAAGATCGGGGTGCCCTACGGCTCGAATCCCGAAACGTGCCCGGTTCGGGTTCTGCAGGGGTGGGTAGAGCAGGCAGGTATTAGTGGCGGCCCGCTGTTCCGCTCCATCAATCGGCATGGACAACTACAGTCGAGTCGGTTGTCAGGGCAGGATGTGGCACGCATCGTCAAGAAACTCGCGGAGCGGTCCAGCCTGGACGCTGACAAATACGCGGGGCATTCGCTCAGGGCAGGGCACGCGACGGCCGCGGCTATTGCAGGGGCCTCGGAGCGGTCGATCATGAATCAGACTGGGCATCGGTCGGTGCAGATGGTTCGGCGGTACATACGGGATGGGAGCTTGTTTCGGGAGAATTCCGCGGGGAAGCTGGGGCTATAGCCTCGTCTCACTGTTTGGAACAATGTCTTCCACCACAGTAGTTTTGACTGCAACCTTGACTGCCAACACGACGGACTGCCACCGTACAGGGCGGACAGGCTGGCATGAAGGGGTCGCTAAGTTATAGAGCATGGAAGCCAATAGAAACGGTGGACGAAAGACCTACGAACTTCGAACCAGTAGGTCGGGAGTTCGAGTCTCTCCGGGCGCGCCAGATAAACCGCATGGCATTTTACAGCTTTGACATGAGGTTCTTCAGTTTGCGAAGCGCGACTTCGTCCCGCTGATAAAACGTCCACTGCTTGATACGCTTGCCGCGAACCAGTCCGGCATCCGCCAGGATGTTGAGGTGCTCGCTGGCGGTCGGCTGTGTCACCTTGAGCTTGCGGGCGATGAACAGGCCGCAGACCCCGTCTTTTACCAGATCCCCGTCTATCTGCTTGGGGAAGTGCCGGCGCGGCGCCTTGAGCCACTCCAGGATCTGCAAACGCCGTTCATTGGCAATTGCGCGAAGCGTAACATCCATTTTCATATAGACAATTAGCCAACTGCCTAAGTATACTGGAACTCGCCCATGCTCACTGCCGTCATCAATCCTCAGGCGATTGCCACCACCGAACGGCTCATCCGGCCGTGGATTCGCCGCACCCCGGTGGTCGAAGTCGACGGCGCCGACCTTGGTCTGCATTTTACCAATCTGCGATTGAAGCTCGAACTGCTCCAACACACCGGATCTTTCAAGACCAGAGGCGCGTTCGCCAATCTCCTGAGCCGCGAATTGCCCGCCGAGGGCGTGGCAGCCGCATCGGGCGGGAATCATGGGGCGGCCGTGGCATTTGCGGCGCACAAGCTTCGGGCGCGCGCCACGATCTTCGTTCCGAGTGTGGCTTCGCCGTCGAAAATCGACCGGATTCGCAGTTATGGGGCCGATCTGGTGATCTCGGGCGACAGCTACGCTGAGGCGTTGGCCGCTTGCGAAGCCTGGACCAAGCAGTCGGGCGCCCTTCCGGTCCATGCCTATAACGACGTGGAGACGCTGCTCGGCCAGGGCAGTGTTGGCCTGGAAATCGAACAGCAGGCTCCGGCCCTGGACACCCTGCTGGTCGCGGTTGGCGGAGGCGGGCTGATTGGCGGCATCGCTGCCTGGTATGGCGGACGAATCCAAGTCATCGGCGTCGAGCCGGAGGCGGCGCCAACCCTGACCAATGCGCTTGCGGCAGGTCGCCCTGTGGATTCCCCGGCCGGTGGTATTGCAGCCGACTCCCTGGCACCCAAACGTGTTGGCGAGCTCGCGTTTCCCATTACCCAGTCATTGGTCAGGCGTGTCGTCCTGGTCACCGATGATGCGATCCAAAGCGCGCAGGAGGCGCTGTGGGACGTTTTGCGCGTCGCCGCCGAGCCCGGCGGCGCGGCAGCCTTGGCCGCTCTACTTTCGAAAAAATACGAGCCACAGCCGAACGAACGGGTCGGCGTGGTGGTCTGCGGAGGAAATACGAGCGCGGTCTCGTTCCGAAAGGCCGCCGCGCAATCATAACCATGTCCGTCTACGACACTCTCGCCCGCATGGGGATCGAGGTCCCGCAGGTTACTCCGCCGGTTGCCGCCTACCTGCCGTACGTCCAGACCGGCAATCTGATCTTCGTCTCCGGCCACATCGCGAAGAGAAACGGTCAGCCTTGGCGAGGTCAGCTTGGCATCAACATGGCCACCGAAGAAGGCCGGGAAGCAGCCCGCCTGGTTGCCATTGACCTGCTCGGTACTCTTCAGGGCGCAGCCGGGGACCTCAAGCGAATCGCACGGATTGTCAACATCACGGTACTGGTGAATAGCGGCCCCGCCTTCATGGAGCATCACCTGGTTGCGAATGGAGCATCCGAGCTTTTTCAGGCGGTGTTCGGCGAGGCGGGCCGGCATGCGCGCGCGGCGTTTGGAGTTGCTCAGATTCCGCTCGGCGCATGCGTCGAGATCGTATTGACGGCCGAGCTCGCGCCAGAACAGGCGCATCTCTAGGAAAAGTTGAGGGTCAGAGCTGCGGAGTCAGGCGGCGATACAGCCAGCTCTTAGCAAACTGCAGGTCGCGATCCAGGGTGGCGTGGCCGATTCCCAACAGTTCTGCGGCCTCTTCCCTGGTGCACCCGAGAAAGTACCGAAGTTCAATGGCGCGGACGTTTCGCTCATCGATTGCCTGGAGTTCGTTGAGCGCGGCATCGAGTGACACCATCTCCACGCCGCTGGCGTCCACCCAGGCGAGATCGGGATGCAGCGGGATGCGCACTCCCGCTGTGCGTTTTTCCGCGGCTGCCTCGCGAGCGTAATCTCGCACTCGAACTCCAGCGTTGTAACAGCACCGTGATCTCGCCGGGGGGTTGGCCGTTGCTTCCCATCTGCCGCTTTCTAGTGCTGCGGCTCGCGTGACGCAGCCAGCTCCGCATCGAGAAGTTTACGAATACGACTTGGCGCACTTGAGTGGGCCGGCAAAAGCGCCAGCGCCTCGCGAGCGGTCGCCCAGGCTTTGTCCGCCTCTCCCGCCAAACGATAGCTTTGTGCCAGCGTCAGCAGAAATCCCGGTTTCTGCCGCCGGCTGAGGGCGACCATTCTTTCGGCATACTTGACAGCGAGCTTGGGCTCGCGGAGGCGCGCGGGCTCAACGGTAATCAGGCCTGTGGTAACCAGGTCCAGAACCATGCCTGGAGCATTCTCTTGCGGCCGGAAATCTTTGAGAATCGCCAGGCCCTGTTGGGCGAACTCCATACTCGACCCATCCGGATGCACGGCGTGCTGCCAGACGCTGATGCGAATGAGAACCGCACCCAGGGCGGCCCGCCAAAGCTCGTTCCCAGGCTCTTGATCGAGAAGACGCGCGAGGATCCGGCGCGCATCGGTCACCAGGCGTAATGCGCTCCGAGCATCCGCGCTCCGGTTCCTGGTGACGCCGGGGAAGATGCCTTGTGCACGATCCTCGTAGCATTCCGCTTCATTCTCCAGGCCCGCTTCGAGATCATTCAAGGCGCGAGCATCCTGCGGATCGAGGTCCACGAACCGTTGCAGCATAGTCCGTGCCCGCTCGAAATTCTGCAATGCTTGCTCATAATCGCCGGTGTCCTTGAGTGCCAGGCCATACTTGCGAAGAATGGTGGATAGTATCCGCTGATTCGGCAACGTGCTCTGGACCGCTTCGGGAAGGGATCTCATGCTGTCGAGCGCCTGGCGATAGTCCGGTAGCGCCGCGCCAGGGTCGGTCTCGGCTTCGATGGTGGCAATTTTGGTGCGAATCAGAGCCATCCCGCGAATGGCGCGAGCGTAAGAGGGATCGAGCTGGAGAATGCGCTGGTCAATTTCCAGTGTCTTGCGAAAAGCAGCCAGCGCGCCGGTCAGATCGCTCAGGCTGGCCGTGCCGCTTTGCCCCAACTCATCACCCAAGCCGCCGTGCGCGGTCGCAGCCTCAGCCAGCGCATCCACGCTCGCACTGGGCCGCGCCGCAAGCGCGTCAAAAATAGCTGTAGCCGCCCGCATGCTGGCCACGGCGTCTGGTGTTTTGCCAATACCAAACAGCACTTCGCTGCGCGACTGTTGCGCCATTCCCAAAGCTCGCGACACCGCCGGATCCTCTGGCTGCACTCTGGCAAGCCGGCCGGCGATCGCTAGAGCCTTGTCCAGCGTGGCTAATGCGCCCTGCGGGTCCCCAATGTTTTGATCGTACGGATTGCCCTGCACGTTGCCCAGCTTTGTGTAGGCGTTCACCATGTCGAGCTGCAACTGTGGGTCGTCAGCAGCATCCTTCTGCATGCGGTCGAGATGCTCCAATACTGTCGTGACCAGCAGCCTTTGCGCGGGAGTGGATCCGGGAAGCTTTTGAATCGCGTCATCCAACTCAGATAGAAGCGTGTTGCTGAGCTTCCGCAGATCTTCCGAGCGGGCTTCGGCTTTGCGCCTTTGCACGTTGGCGATGCGAGCCTGCCAAAGAATTCCGCCCATTCCCGCCATGACCGTCAACATGACCAAGGCCGCGGCTGTCAGAGCAACCTTGTTTCTCCGTACCATCTTCAGCGCGCGGTAGCGCAGCGTTCCTTGTCGCGCGGCCACCGGCCGGCCATCGAGATACGCCTCAAGGTCGAGGATCAGCGCATCCACGCTGGGATAGCGCTGCTCGGGCTCCTTACGAAGGGCCTTCATGACGATGGCATCGACGTCTGCATCCACAACCCCGAGCGGGGCCTTTTCACTGGGCCTCGGAGGCTGCTCGTCACAAATCACTCGAACCAGTTCCGCCGTTGAGAAATTGCTGAATTCGTAAGGAGGGCTGCCGCTCGTCAGGAGAAACAACAGCACGCCCAGCGAGTAAATGTCGCTGGCTGTTGTGATGGCATGGCCCAGCACCTGCTCCGGACTGGCGTATTGCGGCGTAAACGCATGAAACCCCTCTCGCGTGAATTCGCCTTCCACCTCCGTAGGATCCAGGAGCTTCGCCGTACCGAAGTCGAGAAGCTTGGGCGTTCCGTCGGCAAGCACGAGAATGTTGTCGGGCTTCAGGTCGCGGTGCACCACCAGGTTCTGATGCGCAAACCGCACGGCGGTGCAGACGGACTTGAAAAGGGCCAGCTTGTCCCGAAGCGATAAGGCCTGGTCCCGGCAGTGCTGGCTGATGGGCACGCCTTCGACGTACTCCATGGCGAGATACAGCTCGCCCTCGCCTCCCGTGCCGCCGTCCAGAAGCCGCGCAATGAACGGATGATTCAGACCGGCCAGGATCTGCCGTTCCCGCCGGAATCGCTCGCGGAAAAGATCCCCCGCCAAAGGGACGTCGATCAATTTGATGGCAACCTGCTGCTCGAACTGCCCGTCGGCGCGATGCGCCAGGTACACCGCGCCCATCCCGCCGCGTCCCAGAATCCTCTCGAGCTGGTACGGACCGATCCTGCGGCCGGCCTGAGTTACTCTGGAATCCGCTGGCTTACTCGCAACGTATTCGGCCGACAAGTGTTCCTGCGCGTCCCAGGCCTTGAGGAGGGAATTGGCCTCTTGCAGGAGTTCGACGTCGCCAGCGCAGAGCTCCTTCACAAGGGCTGTTCTCTCGGCGGCGGGAGCATCCAGCACCCGGTGAAACACCTCTTCCGTGCGCCGCCAGCGATCGATGATCAGTTCGTCGGGAGACAAACCCGTACTTCCACTCGCCAAGTTAAGGACGGGATTCTCGTCAGACACCTGGGAGTCCCGCCCGACCAAGATAGCATCCGGCAGGCTGGGCCATTAGCGTTTCAGTCCTAGTACTGTGATCGGGGCGAACAGCCTTTGCTGATCCGAACCTGGTCTCGACAAGCTGGCGCGCGGGCTTTTGGCCGAACGCCTCGTTTTGGTGTATCTTTATTCAAAGGCCGGGCTGGCCTAAGCGTGGCACGCCCGGGTCCCTGTTCCCCGTCGAATTCCCTGCCTCGTTGCACGCTCATTGAAACGGAGGATGTCAACGCGGTGTTAACTTTTCTGCCGGTACTGGCCCTGAGCGTTCTGATCTGGCAGGCCCCCCAGCCGAACGGCGGCGGCGTCCGCACTGGCACGCTCCCCAAGACATGGAGAACCGGCGGCCCGAACTGCATGGAGGCTCCCGAGTGGGAGATTCACGAGTACAATCCCGACTTCTTCATTTTGCGAGAGAGCGGGTGCGTAAACTACGAGAAGCCCTTCCTGTACCTGCTGTTCGGTAAAGACAAGTGCTTTCTGATCGACACCGGCGCCGGCCAGACTAACGTCGCGCACACGGTTTCGGCGCTGATTGACAAATGGGCTGCGCAGAATCATCGCGACGCACCGCCATTGATCGTTGGGCATTCACACTCGCATGACGATCACATCGCCGGTGACGGACAGTTTAAAGAGCGGCCGAACACGACGCTAGTTCCGTTGACCGTGCCAGGAACCAGCCAGTTCTTCGGCATCGCCCATTGGCCGGAAGATATTGGCCGGCTCGACCTCGGCGACCGCATCCTCGACGTGGTTGCGATTCCCGGCCACGACGTCCTGAGTCTGGCTTATTACGACCGCCAGACTGGCGTCCTGTTCACAGGCGACAGCCTCTATCCCGGCCGCCTGTACGTGCGCGACTTTCCGGCGTTCGTGGCAAGCACCCAGCGCCTGGTTCGTTTTACCGAAGGCAAAATTGTGACGCATGTGGTCGGCTGCCACATCGAGCAGAGCCGCACGGCGTACCTCGACTATCCGATTGGAACGCAGTACCAGCCGGACGAACACTCTCTCGAGATGAGCCGTGGCAGCTTGCTGGAGCTGAATGACGCGCTCAGCCGAATGCAGAAACCCGAGCGGCTGGCGCTGCGCGATTTGACCATCTGGCCGGTGAGCGATAAAGTCGAAACCTCAGCGGGGCAGGCGCAATGAAGTTCACGCGATACCTGATGGGATCTGCAGCGCTAGCCGCTCTCTGCGCCAGAGGCAGCGATTCTCCCGACCTCAAGCCCGTCCAGCAGCCGATGTCCTCGCTGCATGCGCTGGCCAAGTTTTCCGTGCCAGGTTTCCCCGACTGGATCGGGATCGGCGACAGCGTCTGGATTTCGAATAAGCCCAAGGACAATCTCTCGCGTCTCGATCCGCAGACAAATAAAGTCGTCGCCACGATTTCCACCGGAAAAGCGCCGTGCGCCGGGCTGGCCATGGGCTTCGGCAGCGTGTGGGTGCCCAACTGCGGCGATGGAAGCGTATGGCGCTTCGATGCCCAAACCGCGAAAGTGCTGGCCAGGATTTCGACCGGCATCGCGGACACCGAAGGGACCATAACGGCTGGTGAAGGCAGCATCTGGATGCCCTCTGACGCATCGGGAGCACTGGTTCGCATCGATCCAACTACCAACAAGATCGTGGCCCGAATTCAAGTTCCCGCCGGGTCTTTCGCGGCGATGGTGGGGGAAGGCGCGGTTTGGCTGACGTGCACGAAGAGCAATCTCGTGTCCAGGGTCGATGCGAAGACGGAAAAGGTTGTAGCCTCGATTCCGGTTGGCCCGTCCCCACGATTCCTGGCTGTCGGATTGGGAGCGGTTTGGACGCTCAACCAGGGCGACGGTAGCGTCACACGCATCGATCCCGCGACCAACAAAGTGACCGCGACCATCGCCGTCGGCGTTCCAGGTGAAGGCGGGGATATCGACACCGGCGCCGGCGCGGTCTGGGTCACGGCAATGGGCAAACCGATCTCTCGCATCGACCCGGCTACGAATCGCGTTACGAAACAGTTTGTCGGCAAGGGCGGAGACGCCCTGCGAGTCGGGCACGGCTCCCTCTGGCTTTCCAACCACGAGTTCCAGGAAGTTTGGCGTATTGATCCGAAGGCTTTGTGACATGAGAAGTGTTATTGCGTTGTTGATTGCATCCGTTCCGCTCCACGCCGCTCCGACCGCGTCGGAAGGAGCGGATTTCTTCGAGAATAAGGTCCGGCCAGTGCTGGCGAACAATTGTTACGCCTGCCACACCAACTCCGAAATGGGCGGTCTGCGCGTGGATTCTCGCGAGGCCCTCTTGAAAGGCGGCAAAACGGGGCCTGCTGTGATGCCGGGCGATCCCGAGAAAAGCCTGCTCATCCAGGCGGTGCGGCAAACCGGCGAGCTCAAGATGCCGAAGGGCGGCAAACTGAAGCCGCAGGACGTCGCCGCGCTCGCCGAGTGGGTCAAAATGGGTGCGCCATGGCCCGAGACTGCGCAGACGATTCCCGTCTCGAAATCAAAGCAATTCACAATCACTCCCGAGCAGCGCAAGTTCTGGTCATTCCAGCCGCTGCGTGAGCCGGAGCTTCCACAGGTCAAGGAAAAGTCTTGGGCGAAGACGAACATCGACCGCTTGGTGCTATCCAAGCTGGAATCAGAAGGGCTGAAGCCCGTTGCGCCGGCCGCCCGCCGCACCTTAATTCGTCGCGCGACATTGGACTTGATCGGATTGCCGCCGACGCCCGATGAAATCGATGCGTTCGTTGCCGACAAATCGCCGCACGCTTTCGAAAAGGTTGTGGACCGCTTGCTCGCCTCGCCGCAGTATGGCGAGCGTTGGGGCCGGCACTGGCTGGATGTCGTCCGCTACGCCGAGGATGATGTGCGCGGCCTGGATCCCAAAGATCGTGGCTATATGCCGTTCAGCGGCGCGTATGTCTACCGCGATTGGGTGATCCAGGCGTTCAATCAGGATCTACCCTTTGACGCGTTCGTCAAAGCACAGCTCGCGGGCGACCTGCTGGACCAGAAGGTTCGGCCGAAAACCGTCGCCGGTACTGCCATGCTGGGACAAGGCCCCTGGTGGTGGGACCAGGCCGAACCCGTACAGGGCCGCGCCGACGAACGCAACGAACGCATCGACTTGGTAAGCCGCGGCTTCCTGGGCCTGACCGTTGCCTGCGCGCGCTGCCACAATCACAAGTACGATCCCATCTCTCAGCAGGATTACTACGCGCTGGCTGGTGTCTTCTTGAACACCACTTACACCGAATATCCGACGTCCTCACCCGCCGAAACCGCCGCGTGGCAGAAGCAGCAAAAGAAAATCGACGACCTGGACGAAGAGCTGGATAAGTTCATCCAGGAGGAAGGCAAGCTTTACGCCGAAGTGGTCGCGCATAAGACAGCAAAATACCTCGTTGCCGCGTGGAAAGTTACGGGCGAGCCGAAGATGAAGCTGCCCGAAGCTGCGGCGGAAGAGAAAGTCGATCCCGAGCTGCTCGAGAAATGGATCAAGTTCCTGGGCCGCCCTCAAAAGCACTACCCGTATCTGCTCGATTGGCAAGACATGGTGAAGAGCGGCGGAACTCTCGAGCAGGCGCAATTTCTGGCCAATCAATTCCAGGATGTGGTGCTCTCTGTCCTCGCTGAAGCCAAGGAGCTGAAAAAAGAGAACGACATCATCAAAGCCAAAGCGGACGTCAAGGAGAAGCCGCACCGTGACGCCTATCCCAACGAGTTCGAGACCAAAGACCAGTTCTGCCCCGGTTGCGATCTGGAATTGAAGACCATGCAGCCGCTCGAGCGCAGCAGTATCTACCTTGACGTCTTTGTCTACGATCTCGATTCCGAGACCGAGCAGAAGCCCGATCCCGGCCTGCTGAACCTCAAAGACTGGTCGCTCGAACGCCATTTCTCCACCGAAGTGACCGAGCATATCGCCGCGGTTCGCGCGGAAATTGAGGCGCTCAAGAAGGCGCTGCCGCAGCAGTTTCCATTCGTGCATGGCGTCGGCGACACAAAGGCCATTCAGAACATGCATGTCAATGTTCGCGGCAATCCCAACAATCTCGGTGACGAGGTGCCGCGGCGATTCCTGGCTGTCCTCTCGAGTGACGAACCCAAACCGTTCTCGAACGGCAGCGGCCGTCTGGAACTGGCCAATGCCGTGGTGGCCAGCCCGATCGCCGCGCGCGTGATTGCGAACCGCGTTTGGAAATGGCATTTCGGCACCGGAATCGTGGATACTCCCAGCAACTTCGGCCAGATGGGCGAACGGCCCACGAATCCTGACCTGCTCGAATATCTGGCCAAAACCTTCGTCGACAACGGCATGTCATTCAAGAAGCTGCACCGCGAGATTCTGCTTTCGTCGGTGTATCAGCTCAGCGCGGAGTCATCGTCAGTCAATCAAGAGAAAGACCCCGCCAATCGCTGGTACTGGCGTGCCAACCGCCGCCGGCTGGACGCCGAGGCCATTCGCGATTCGGTGCTGTATGCGTCGGGCGCACTCGATCTGAAAAAAGTGGGCGGCCCTGCGACCGATTTCGCCGCTGACAACGACCGCCGCACCGTCTATTGCAAGGTCAGCAGGTATCGCCTCAACGATTTTCTGCAAGTGTTCGATTTTCCGAATCCCTCGTTCACCGCCGAGCAGCGCTTCTCTACCAACGTTCCGCTGCAACGGCTGTTTTTCATGAACAGCACCTTCGTTTACCGCCAGGCCGACCGGCTCGCCAAACGCGTCTATGACGAGGGGAGCGACGAAGCGCGCATCAGGAAAGCCTACCGGCTGCTCTATGGGCGGGTTCCCACGGAGGCCGAGATGAAAGCGGGATTGGAGTTCGTGCGCGCGAATCCGGAAAAACCCGGCAATCAAATCGCGGGTGAGCCACCCACTCCGTGGAAGCAGTACGCACGCGTGCTGCTGAGTTCCAACGAATTTGAGTTTGTGAATTGAGTCGAGAAAGAGGAATTAGAATGCGACATTTACCGCCCAGCCGCCCAGTGACCCGGCGAGAAGCTCTGTGCCGGATGGGAAGCGGATTCGGTATGTTGAGCTTCGCCAGCATGGTGGGCCAATCCATCACGCGCGCCGCCACCACTCTCGACGCAAACGGTGTCCCTGGCGCGAGAATCCCCAACTTCAAGCCCAAGGCGAAACATGTCATTTTTCTCTTCATGAACGGCGGGCTGTCGCAAGTCGATAGCTTCGACCCCAAGCCCATGCTGGAGAAGTACCACGGCCAGCCGCTGCCGGGCGAGATCCCGCAGCACGAGCGCAAAACCGGCAACTTGATGAAGTCGCCGTTCACTTTCAAGAAATACGGTAAGAGTGGCATCGAAGTCAGCGAGATCTTTCCCATGCTTGGGGAATGTGTCGATGACATGTGCATCATCCGCTCAATGTACACCGACATTCCGAATCACGAGCCGTCGCTGCTCATGATGAATGTCGGGCACATCCAACCCGGCCGGCCGTCGATCGGATCGTGGATCACGTACGGCCTCGGCACGGAAAACCGCAACCTGCCGTCATTCGTGGTGCTCTGTCCCGAAGTGCCGACAACCGTAGGGCCGCCGCTCTGGAACTCAGCATTTCTACCGCCGGTATATCAGGGCACCTACATCTCCGACAGCGTCAAGGACAAGAAATTCGATCCCCAGAAGCTGATCGCAAACATTCACAACGATAAGTTCGATCTCAAGCAGCAGAAGAGCGAAATCGATTTACTGGAAAAGCTGGACCGGTTGCAGATCGAGCAGGAGCGCGCAGATGACCCGCAGCTCGAAGCTACGCTCCAGTCCATGGAAACGGCTTATCGGATGCAAACCGAAGCGCCCGATGTCTTCGATGTTCGCAAGGAGAGTGAAGCGACCATCAAGCTCTACGGCGAGGGAAGCACGGCGCGCGGCTGCCTCACTGCGGCCAGACTGGTGGAGCGTGGGGTTCGCATGGTACAGGTCTACTACGCCAAGGGCGACCCCTGGGACCACCACTTCGATATCGAGCTGCACCGCAAGAACGGGAAGGACTCCGACCAGCCTTTCGCCGCTCTGATCAAAGATCTCAAATCACGTGGTCTGTTTGACGAGACGCTGATCGTGTGCGGCTCAGAATTCGGCCGGACGCCGGTGGTTGAGGTTGGCAGCGGCTTCATGGGCGGGCAGGTGCACAATGGCCGCGATCACAACCCCCACGGCTTCACCGTTTGGCTGGCCGGTGGCGGCGTAAAAGGCGGCATGACCTACGGCGCTACCGATGACTTCGGCTGGAAGGTCGCGGACAAAGGCATGCATGTGCACGATCTGCACGCCACGATTCTCTATCTGCTCGGCATCGACCATACCAAGCTGACCTACCGCTACAGCGGCCGCGACTTCCGCCTCACGGACGTGGCCGGCAATGTGATTCACGACATCGTGGCGTAGCTTATCCGAAAAACTGGCGAGAACTCCTGTTAACCAACCGTCGGAAAATGTAGCGCGGGGTCACGCGTTGTTTGCGGGAACCCGCGGCTTTTTTCTGTACATGGCCAATCCGAAAGGTCGCTGGTGCCCGCCGTCTCGCTTGTGTCGATTCGACAGTGGTCTGACCACGATAGTTGTGTTGGCCGTGGCTTGAGAGCGTGTAGTTACATCTTGACAGTAATAACATCGTCTCGTAATATTGATGGAACACTTTATAGGGGTGATTGTTTCGCGTGGAGTGTATCCACAGTGTTCGCGAACCGCGTGACCCCTCATCAAGCGTAGTTTAGTAACTCTTCGCTGAGTTTCCGCCGCAAACGCGATTCGGCATCCGCCCAAGCTGGCAGTAGAGCCTGTTCCTCGTAATCCCGACGTTCACCCGTCTCTCACACTCTAGGAGGAAAAATGCGCGCGATGCGACCCGTCACACATCACTTTCGGCGATCTGCCTTATTATGCGGCTGCCTGCTGGCTGCTGCCTGGATGCTCTATGCACAAGCCACGAGTTCTCTGCATGGAACCGTCACCGACCCGACCGGCGCCGTGATTCCAACGGCGATCGTCACGCTAAACAATGTAGCGACCGGCTTGTCCAGGCAGGTTGTGTCCGACAACTCAGGCGCCTACCAGTTCTCGCAAGTCCCGCCGGGAGAATACGCGCTGACGGCAACCAAGCCCGGCTTCGCTAAAGCCACGCGCGAGCACATTACGCTGCAAGTGAACGTGCCAGCCACGTTGGACCTCCAGTTGGACGTCGGAACCACCGGCGAACAAGTGAACGTCAGCGCCGAGGCGGCCACCGTCAGCACGACGGACGCATCCATCGGGAATGCCTTCACGGAGCACCAGGTTCGCCAGTTGCCGCTCGACACGCGCAACGTAGTTGAGTTGCTTAGCCTCCAGCCTGGAGTTACGGCCACGGGCGAAGTCCTTGGCGCGCGCCGCGATCAGAACAACGTCACGCTCGACGGAGTGGACGTCAACGACAACGAAAATGCCGGTATCGCCGGTCCTAGAACCGACGGCCAGGGCTCCAACGCTAATATCTCCGACAGTCCCATCTCCGGATTCAATTCCGTGCTGCCCATTCCTCTCGACTCTGTGCAGGAGTTTCGCGTGACCGTTGCCGGCCAGGGCGCCGATGAGGGCCGTTCCTCCGGTGGGCAGGTAGTCCTGGTTACCAAGAGCGGCACGAACCAGTTGCATGGCTCGGCATACGAATACAATCGGAACACGCTATTTGCCGCCAACAGTTTCTTCAATAATTTCAATGGCGTGGACCGCACGGCGCTCAACCGCAACCAGTTTGGGGCGTCGCTCGGAGGCCGCATCAAGAAACACCGCGCCTTCTACTTCTTCAACTATGAGCGCCGCATCGACGCGAGTGCGTCGCCGGAGCAGCGTGTGGTGCCATCCGAGAGCTTGAAGCAGGGAATCCTGACGTTTGCGGATGCGAGTGGCAACACCTACACGCTCTCGCCCGCCGAGATCAAGCAGATCGATCCCCTGCATATCGGCCTCAATCAGCAATACCTCAGCATCCTCAAGCAATACCCGGTCGGCAATGATCCCAGCTACGGTACCGACGGCGGGCTGAACTTCAGCGGGTTTCGATTCAACGCGCCCAACCGGCTCGACAATCGCGCCTACGTGGGCAAGATGGACTTCATTCTCGATGGCGCCGGCAAACACACGCTCTCCATTCGGGGCACGCTATCCAATTCGTCGCAGGATCTTGTCAACGAGCTGGCTCAGTTCCCCGGGCAGGCGCCGGCCAGTGTGCTTTTGAACAATAGCAAGGGCATCTCGGGCGCTTACACGGCTATCTTGAAGCCCAATCTGATCAACAACGTGACGTTCGGCCTCACGCGGCAGGGCCTGGCGCAATCGGGAACGGTCGGCGACTCGTTCACCCTGGCTACGATCGATCCGTTGCAAAACTACAATACGGCCGCGCGCGCCAACGGGCGGATTTTGCCCGTCTACAACATCGTCGACAACCTGACTTGGATCAAGGGCAAGCAGACAATTACCGCGGGCACCAACATCCGCATCATGACCAACAACCGCTTCACCTACGCCCAGTCCTTCCCGCAGTATGGATTCAACAACAGCGTGCTGGTGGGGCTCGGCGAGGACATTCAGTCCAACCTGACCAACTTCATTCAGGCACGCACGGGAAATCCCAATTTGCAGCTCAACGATCCGACCTCGGATTCCTCGGCGCTGGGAGTCTTGCTGGGCCTGGTCAATAACACGCAGATCACTTATCAGTTCTTGCGGAACGGATCGGCATTGCCGCAGGGAGCGGCGCAGACGCGCGCGTTCAAAATGCGCGAATACGAATTCTTCGTGAGCGATACCCACCGCGTAACGCGAGACCTCACCCTGACCTATGGCCTGCGTTACAGCAATGACCGGCCGCCGTACGAAGCCAACGGGCTGCAAGTCGCGCCGGATATCGGGCTGAACCAGTACTTCGCCGAGCGCAATTTCCTGGGGGCGCAGGGCGTGCCCTCCAATGCCATGCCGCATGCGTACCTGACTTATTCCTTGAGCGGCCCGGCCAACGGCAAGCCAACTTGGTACGGTCCGGACAATGCCGATTTCGCCCCGCGCTTCTCTCTCGCGTACAGCCCCAAAGATCGCGGCGGAATCATGCAGAAGATCTTCGGATCGAATGGCGTGTTCCGCATGGGCGGCGCCATGGTTTATGACCGCTTCGGCAGTGAATTGATCACGCAATTCGATCAATTCGGTTCTTTCGGCCTGGCCACCACGTTGGGCAATCCTGTTTCCTACAATTTCACGACGTCGCCACGTTACGACGGTACGGTGCCTGGGTTTCCGGCCGCGCCGGCTGGCAGCTTCCCCTACACGCCCCCCAACATCAACGCCATTGAAGGTGAATTTCAAGGCATCTCCCCTGACCTCAGGTCACCCTATTCGATCGTGCTCAACGCGTCATTTGCACGCGAGCTCCCCGGTCATCTGATCATGGAGACTTCTTACGTTGGCAGGTTGTCGCGCAAGCTACTGCTTCAAGGCGACGTGTATACCATGCTCGAGAATTTCAAAGATCCGAAATCCGGTCAAACCTGGTTGCAAAGCATGACCGGATTGCGCCAGGTCTACAACGGCTTGAGCGCGTCGGCCGGCGCCCACCAAAATGGCGATCCGGCCACCATGGCCAATCAAGTGGCTGCCAATGCGTCTTTGGTGCCCAACAGTCCCTTCATCCAAGACCTGTTCCCCGTGCTGCAGAATTACTACATCCCCGGCAGCGCAAGCGCGAATTATTTCTACGGAATCTATGGCGTGTACGGGGGCAGCTACCTCGACATGCTGCACGCCCTGGATCGCATTCCTGGCAAGTTCGGCACTCCAAACGGCACTTGCGCCTCGCTCTATGGCTGCTTCACATTCTTTGCGCCGCAAGGCAGTTCGATGCCGACCTGGATGAACGCTGGCGCGGCCGACTATCACGGCGCGACTGTCAGCATCCGCCGCGCCTTCAGTCAGGGAGTTTCCTTCGATTTCAACTACACGCTGTCTCATTCCATCGACAACGCATCCGCGGCCGAGGGCGGCTCAGGCATCGACGGCGCTTCCATTCAGAACATATTCAGTCCAGGGCAATTTCGCGGATCGTCCGATTTCGATATCCGCAACCTGGTCAATGCCAACGTCGTCTACGAGCTTCCTTTCGGGAAGAACAAGCCTCTATTCAATTCGGCGCCCGGCTGGGTGGACGAGATCATCGGGGGATGGCAGGTCTCCAGCATTATGCGATTCGCCAGCGGGCTGCCCAGCGTGGTCCAAGGGGACTACGTTTGGAATACCAACTACTGGCTGAACTCCCTCGCGATTCCGAGCGCCCCGTTCAAGACTGGCGTACAAATCGACAACAACGGCATTCCAAGCATTTTTGCCAACACCAATGCGACCAGCAGTTTCGCCGACGCTTATCCTGGAACATCGGGAGCGCGCGCCCTGGTCCGCCTGGCGGCTCAGAAGAATTTCGACATCAGCATCTCCAAATCGTTCAAGCTGCCCTGGGAGGGCCACCGCATCCAGTTCCGCGCCGAGGCATATAATGCTTTCAACAACGTGAACTTCATCCAGCCCAGCCTGGCGCTGCACAATCCGACCACGTTCGGAGAGTTCCAGAACACCACGCCACCGCGCGAGATGCAGTTCGCACTGCGCTATGAATTCTAGACTCCGCTTATCGTTGTTGCTGCTCGCCTTCGGCGCCTCTCTGTACGGGGCGCCGTCGGCATTCGATTTCGTGCCGCTAGCCATCGACGGAAAACCATCGACGCTAGCCGCCTATCGCGGTAAAGTTCTGCTCATCGTCAACGTGGCCAGTCACAGCATCTTCACGCCGCAATATGAAGGCCTCGAGTGGCTTTATCAGACCTATCAGAAGGAGGGCTTGGTGGTGCTGGCTTTTCCCGCCAACAATTTTGGTCAGGAAGAGCCCGGTACGAACGACGAGATTCGCCAGTTTGTGCAGAAATACAAGGTCACCTTCCCCATGTTCGCCAAAATCTCCGCGGCGGGAGACGATATCGCTCCTCTCTACCAGTTCTTGACCGACAAAGATAGCAATGCCGCAACTGCCGGAGTCGTGAGGTGGAACTTCACAAAGTTCCTGATTGGCCGGGATGGCAAGATCCTCGCGCGCTTCGAGCCGGAGGTCGACTCCAAAGCGCCGGAACTGACCTACGCCGTCGAGAAAGCACTCACCGGCGATACCAGCCCCAAGCCCGGCGCTGTCCAGGCTAAGAATTAATTCTTGGTTTCGTCTTCGACCTCGATCGCGTTGACCGTGCCGAAATTGTGCACGGGCACGAACGACAGCAGGAGTTTGCCTTGTGCATTAGGCTTCATGTGGTGGAAGGTCTTGACGAGCGATCGATCGGCGCCCACCTCTTTATAGATGTCGAGGTTCCGGAAGAGGGCAACGCCGTTGCAAAATACGTCGAAAACCCGGCTTCCTGCCCCGCCGCCTCCTGGGTTCTCGCGGCCCCAATAGGTTTCCGCGAAGTGCAGCGTAATCGCGTACTCGCCCTCATCTACCGGAATGGCGTAACTGAAGTTGCCGTAACGTTCCCTGCTGTAAAGCCCGGGATCTTCCGTTCCTTCAATGCTCGCCGAATGATTGCCCGGCTGGCCTCCCATCCAATAATTCTCGGGAAACCATACATGCTCCTGGGCGTCCGTATAGGACCGGTCCTGGGCCACTATGCGGATTGGATTCAACCGGTTTGCACGCGCCGCTTCCACCTCGATCGCGCTCACCATGGCCATGTAATTCACCGTCATAAACCGGATGCGCAGCAGCCCGTCGGGTCCCGGCGAGATGTCTTTGAAAACGCGTTCATCGACGATCCCAGGGCCGCCGGCGTCGGAGATGACATCGAACTCACTCAATATCCTTCCTTTGCGGTCGACGGCCACGTGAAACATCCGGCTGTTTTCGCCGCCGTTGTTGGGAGGCCCGAAGGTGGTCTCGACAAAGAACAGGTGCAACTCGTAAACCCCTGGTTCCAAAGGAATTTGATAGCTGAAATTGCCCGTGCGCGACCCTTGAAACAGTGTCGGGTCAAAAGTGCGGGCCAGGTACACACGGGGCTGCTCCCAGTAGTTTCCACCTTCAAAATATTTGTCCGCGGACCACAAGCGGCCCCAGCGGTCGCTGTGAGGTTCATGCCGGCCGCACAGAATACGCACGCCAGGCGTGGCAACACCGGCCAGCGGTGGCACGCTCGGCGCCGGCGGTGCTGTCATGGCGGACGCATTTGCAGAGTTCGTTCGTGAGGCGATCACCGTTTGGGAAAGTTCCGAGCGTGGTGTTCGCGCCAACCATAAAACACCCGCCGCACAGATTGCCACACCACTGAGGGCCAGGGCCCAGGTTCGCTTCCAAAACGGGACCGCATCGCGTACGATTTTGGTGGTAGGCGCCAAGTCGGATAGGCTGGATAGCTCCTCTTCGTCCGAACCGTGGGGAGAGACGTGCACCGCTTCGGTGCCGTTAAGAGTCGGCGCGTCGGCGTCTGCCGCGGCTTCAGCGGGAAGGAATACCGGTACGTAGCGCCCGATCGGAATCACGATGCGCAGGCTGTGATCCGCGCCCTCAGTCTCATAATATTCGCGCAGTTTCTTACGAAGGCGGTGGACCTCTACTCGCGCAATCGCATCTTCACTGGGATCGAAGCTCGGTGGGCGGTCCAGTACATCGACTGCAATATTGTATTCTTTGATTTGATCGGTTTCGCCCGCAAAATACTTCTCACACACGTATTTCAAGAGATTTGCGAGGCGAGGCGAACGGGCAAAAAAGGCTGACCCTAATGCAGAATCGACTTCGGCTCTTTCGCGCTCCCCATGCGACGTAAGCGTAGGACCATTCCCCACTTTGGGCAGTATTCTAGCACGAAGGTGTTTTCTTTGGTATGTAACATCTGTACGTTTAAGAAAAAGGAGAAGTAGGGGAGACGTAACAGAAGTTAACTAACCTGTTTGCACTAGTCGGAAAACTATGCGCTTTAGCCTGACAATTGCCCTCTTTCTTGCATCACTCGGCTACGCCCAGCAGCCTAACGCCAGACCCAGCGCCGACTGGGTGAAATCCGGCATTATCTACGAGATTTACCCACGCGATTTCTCAGAAAGCGGCGACTTTCGCGGTATTGAGGCCCAGGTTCCCCGGCTTGAGAGGCTCGGCATCACCGTTCTCTGGCTGATGCCGGTTCATCCTCCCGGGCAATTGAAAAAGAAAGGCCTGCTTGGAAGCCCCTACGCGGTTCGCGATTACTATGCCATCAATCCGGACTATGGCACGGCCGCCGACCTCAAACACCTCGTGCAGGTGGCGCATGCGCATGGGCTCAAGATCATCATCGACATCGTGGCGAATCACACGGCTTGGGATAGCGTAATGATGAAGCGTCCCGAGTACTACAAGCACGATGCCGCCGGCAAAGTGATCTCTCCGGTGCCAGACTGGGCCGATGTCGCCGCTCTCAATTACACCAACCCCGAGCTACGCAAGTACATGCTCGACATGCTGAAGTATTGGCTTCGCGAATTCGATTTGGATGGCTTCCGCTGCGATGTGGCGTCCATGGTGCCTGTGGATTTCTGGGAGGAGGCGCGCCGGCAACTGGAGGAGGTCAAGCCCGGCATCATCATGATCGCCGAAGCCCACGAGCCGCAATTGCTGGCGAAGGCTTTTGATTTGGACTACGCTTGGCCTTTCCACAGCACCTTGACCGGCGTTTTCGAGCATGGCACCCCGGCCGCGGCAATAAGAGCCGAATGGGAGCAGACGAGGGCGCATTACCCCAAAGGGGCTATGGAGATGCGCTTCTCGGACAACCACGATGAAAAGCGAGCCATCGCGCGCTTCGGGGAACGCGGCGCGCTGGCTGCCTCCGCCCTGGTTTTCACGCTGGACGGGGCGCCGATGCTCTACAACGGCATGGAGGTGGGCGATACCACCGAGTCGGGTGCACCGGCCTTGTTTTATAAGTTACCTGTTTTCTGGGAAATAGCGGAGCGCCGGCCCGAGTTTCCGAAGTTTTATTCCCAGATGATCGCGCTCCGCCGCTCCCACTCCGCTCTACAACAAGGCGCTACGGTCTGGATTCCCAACGCCGATCCGGATCGCATTCTGACGTTCTATCGCCGCGGCGGAGGCGAGGAGTTTCTGGTCGCCATCAACTGCTCCAGTCGGCCGTTTTTCGGTACGGTAGAAGCGGCGGGACAGTTCGAGGACGTGACACCGCAGTTCGACGACAGCAAGGTGGCGGTTCCTGCGTTACCGGTGCTGTCGCTAGATGCCTGGGGGTTTCGCATTCTGCGACGCAGAACCTCCGAATAGGCGCCACTTCGTGCGCGTGAAAGGCGTGCAGCATTCCAATTGGGCTATGGTAGCGCGGTCAAAGCGCTCGCACGATGTGATCGATGGCTTCGTCCATGGTCGCGTGGCCATCCAGATACGGTTGCCAGTATTGCTTAAGCAGCTCAAAGTTCCGTGTCCATCTGCGCTGCCAGACTTTGTAGTGAATCGCGTACGGTACATGGCCGGCGACGGTGCGTTGCATGATTTCGCCGGCGGTGTAAAAGAGAATGGTGTGGGATACGTCGCGTAACAGGTCATCGCTGATTGCCGGGACATGCGAGCGCAAGCGCGCATCGACCGTACCCATCATCAAGTGCGAGCACTCGTGGAATAGCTGCTCGAGTCCATCGGAGCCCTGGTGCTCTTCGTTCAGACTCGACATGGTGATGAGGGGCGGATCGCCGGTAGTGTAAGCGCCGGCCCACTGCGCGTACGCGACGACCTCGACCCGTAACGGAGCGACTGGCCAGGGATGCTGGAAGGCGGCGGCCAACTGCGCGGCGAGGCGTGGACCGTATTGCTCCACTTGTGGACGGAGCTGATCGATCCAAGCGTGATTCCCTGCGTCATGTCGCGGCCACCAGAGTTTGCGGTAAACAGGTCCGGCTTTATCGAGCGCGTTGCGGATTTCGAGGGGAATGTCCTTCGCCGCGTCGAGCGCCGCCGCGGCGGGCAGATCGGCAAGGGCGTAGTTTACGTCCACCAGCTTGCCGTAGCTGATGTCCAGCGGTGCTGCGTGTACCTGATAAGCCGCAATGCCTGCATCCCACGCGCTGCGATCCGCAACGGGCAGGCCGTCGAGGCCGGCAACATCCAGCGGCGCCTGCCGAACTGCCACGCGAAACCGGTCGGGCGTATTATTGCGCCAGCGCGCGAGAACGTACAGAAAGTGATGCAAGTTGGGCCATGGTTTCGACTCGAAACGAAACTGCTGAAGCAGATCCACCGCGGATGCCGGAGCAGTTTTTTGGGCCAAGAGAAGGACGCCAGGGGATGCCAATGCCTGCAGCGCGAGAAAAAAACGACGGGTGGTCACCTCCGCAATCTAGCGCACCAGACCGGCTTCGGTATTGAACGAATCGGCAACGGAACGAGCGCGCCACGCGTTTGGAGAATCGCCGAGAAGCGCACGGAATTCTCTCACCAAGTGAGCCTGGTCGGCAAACCCAGCCAGATAAGCGGTTTCTGACCACTTCATGGGCGGCATCGTCGCATGGTGAAGCGCCCGGTGCAGCCGCATGATGCGAAGCAGGCGCCTTGGACTCAGCCCGGCGGTCTCGGCCGTGCGCGTATAGGCCGCGCGGAGTGAAATGTTCAGTGTTCCGGCCAACGAGGCAACGGAGCAAGCGGATTGCATTGCTCGTTGCAATTGCAGGTCTGCTTCGCGGGACGATAACTGCCCATTGAGGAACGCCGTCAGGTAGTCGACGGCGGCTTCCGTGGAGTTGCTCATACGGTCTGTCAATGCACGGCCCGGCGAGCCGAACACATCTTCCACTTTGAATGCACGCCCGGTGAACACATCGGCTCGCGACTGGGTAAGCTGAGCCAGCGCACCAACCCGTAACCGCGCACCGATGGTGAGCCTTCGCCGCGCGACGCCGATGTCAGCGTACACGGCGCGGCTACCGACGACGGAACACCTGATCCGGTCTGGGCTGCCTGGCCGCGATTCGAATGTAAAAACGAGATGCCCGCAGAAATCCGCGACGATTCTCCACGGCCGCTCCGGCGCGGGGCCACGCTCTTTCTGAATCCAAAAATGTTCCACCCAAGGCGCGAGGCTCGCGGGCGACGCTATCAATCGCGCGTACTCACGCCTGCGGCCGCCTTCATCCAGCCAAACCATATCCGTATGGCGCTATACCGTCGCACCTTGCTCGCCGCGTAGCAGGCGCTCCAAGGCTTCCGTGAGCATGCGCGGCGTGAAAGGTTTCTGCAGCATGGCAACGTGGGTGCCCCGCGGCAGGCCCAGGGTTTCGAGCGAAGTTGGATATCCACTGGTTGCCAGCACGGCGATTCCCGGATCGCGCTCCATGACTTTGCGAATGAACTCGTCGCCGGACATGCCTTGGAGAGTCAGGTCCACGATCACGACCGACGGGGCGGGGTCTTGGGAGGCAAGGCTCTCCCAAGCGGTAGCAGCATTGCGAAACGCAGTCACCTTGTGGCCCAGACGCAACAGATAAGAACGCATGCTCTCCAGCAATGCGGGCTCGTCGTCGACCACCAGAATGCTCACCGCCTCCAGGGGCATTGACAGCGCGATTTTACCAAACTGCAACAAAGCCTGAACCTGTTTCTTGACAAAAAAAGAAAAAAATTGGGAGCAGCGTATCATGGCAACTATGAGATTCCACACAGAGCACCTGACATTTCGTACCAAACGGCACCGCGAATACATCAACATCACGCCGCAGGTGGAGAGTGCGCTCGCCAACAGCGGCATCCGCGAGGGGATGATCCTGGTATCGGCCATGCACATCACCGCGGGCGTTTGGGTGAATGACGCCGAGGACGGATTGATTGCCGATATCGACGAATGGCTGGAGCACCTGGCGCCCTTCCGCGAGGATTACCGGCATCATCGAACAGGTGAAACCAACGGTGATTCGCACCTGAAAAGCCTGCTGGTGCACCACCAGGTGATTGTTCCGGTAACCGCGGGGAAGTTGGATTTCGGTCCGTGGCAGCAGATTTATTACGCCGAATTCGACGGGCAGCGCCCCAAACGCGTCATCATAAAGGCAATGGGAGAGTGAGGAACTTTACGTCCGGAAATGCCGTCCAAGGAGGCATGATGCGCCAACTAGCTTCTTTACTTCTGTTTACGGTCACGATGTCGGCCGCGGATCTCCCGGTCCGCGAGGTGGTGCTGTTCAAGCACGGCGTCGGCTATTTCGCACGTTCCGGCCATTTGGCGGCGGGCGAATCGGCGCGGCTCGATTTCAAAGCCGAAGAGATGAACGATGTTCTGAAGTCGCTGACAGTTGAGGAAAAAGGCGGCGGCAAGATCTCCGGGCTGCGCTACGATTCGAGCGAACCGCTGGCCAAGAAGCTGGAAGAATTTCCGTTCGCGATCGGCAGC
Organism: Bryobacteraceae bacterium; assembly: GCA_035297145.1. Taxonomy (GTDB): domain Bacteria; phylum Acidobacteriota; class Terriglobia; order Bryobacterales; family Bryobacteraceae; genus QHXW01. The sequence continues at coordinate 14,845 of DATGZN010000058.1, read as the reverse complement.
CAGCAGCCGCTCAGCGCGGTGCTTGACCAACTGAAAGGCGCGCGCGTAGAGCTGAAGTTTGGAACGGAGACGGTGGCGGGGGCGATTGTGGGGGCACGGCGGCTGGCCGGCGGTCAGAATCAGCCGGAGCACGAGCAGGCAACGCTTCTACTGGACTCCGGCGAATTGCGCAACGTGGATCTCGGGGCCATCAGCTCGCTGCGGTTCAGTGACCCGAAGCTGCAACTCCAGTTCAAGGATTATCTCGCGGCGATCGCGCAATCGCGATCGAAAGACAAGCGCAGTGTGTACATCGACTCGAGTGACTCGGGTGCGCGCGAAATCCAAGCCAGCTACATGATTCCCTCGCCGGTCTGGAAATCGAGCTACCGGCTGATCTTCGGCGAGAGCGGGCAGCCGACGCTCGAAGGCTGGGCTATCGTGGACAACACGACCGGCGACGACTGGACGAATGTGCGGCTGGCTCTGGTGTCGGGGCGTCCGATTTCATTTGTGAGCCGGCTGTATGAGCCGAGGTACGTCGGGCGTCCTGAGGCGGAATTAGCGGAGGATCAGGCGCTCGCGCCTGTGGTGGATACGGGGGCACTGGACGAAGAAAAGGATCAGAAGGAGGCGAGCCCGGTTAACGGCAGGAGGGATCTCGAACGCTTCGCTAGATTGCAGAAGGCCCCGCCACCGCCGCCTGCGCCCGCCAGAGTGATGGCTCCCCAGAGCGGTCCCGGTGGCGTCATTGGAGGTTTTGGGGGAGGCGTAGCGGCAGATCAGCTGAGCGCCACTCCCAGTTCTATCTCGCAAACCGCTGCCGCTCAGGAACTCGGCGAACTGTTCGAGTACCGCATCTCCACTCCCGTCACCATTCGCAAAAGTGAATCCGCGATGCTGCCGTTCCTGCAAGACAAAATTGCCGCACGCAAGCTGCTCATCTATTCCGACGAAAGCTCGGCGCATCCACTCAACGCCGCCGAGATCAGCAACTCCACCGGCAAGACGCTCGATGGCGGCCCCATCACCGTTTTCGATGCCGGTACGTACGGCGGCGAGGCGTTAATGGAAACCGTCAAAACCGGCGACAAGCGCTTGCTCAGCTATGCTGTCGATCTGGGCACACGCATCACCACGAAGTTCGATTCCAAGGCCGCAGTGGTTCGTGAGATTCACGTCAATCGCGGTCTGCTTACGACTAAGAGCGCGGCGGTCGAAACCAAGACCTACACGATTCGCAACGTGGATCAGAAAGCGAAGACGCTGATCATCGAGCACCCCGCGCGTCCCGGCTACACGCTGCTCGAGCGCAAGCCCAGCGAGAAAACGGCCAACGCTTATCGCTTCGAAGTGAAGCTCGCCTCCGACGCCACTGAAAAATTTGCAGTCACAGAGGAGAACGTTTTCGACAGCACCATAGCCGTCAGTAGCCTTTCCCCGGATGTGCTGGCGGGATACATCTCAAACAAGAACTTGAGCGACGCCGGCCGCAAGCAGCTCGCTGACATCCTCGACAGGAAGCGCCAGATAGCCGCGGCGGACAGCGAGAAACAACGCGTCACCGAGCGGATCAACGCTCTCGACCACGACCAGAACCGCATTCGCCAGAATATCGACAGCCTGAATCGCGTCCCGGGCCAGCAGGAACAGGTGCAGAAGTACGCCAAACAGCTTGCCGATCAGGAAGGGCAGCTTGCCACGCTGCGTGACCGGCAGTCGGAACTGGACCGCAAGAAAGCGGCGCTGCAATCGGAAATGAATTCGCTGATCGAGAAGATGGAATTTTGAAAAGCAAGGCCGGGCATGCCCGGCCACTACAGCTACAGCGAACTTACTGTAGGGGCGAGGCACGCCTCGCCTTCCGCGACCGGCTCGGCGTCGGCGTAAGTCTTGCGGCGCTTGTAGGCGAGCACCATGAAGCCGGCCAGAATCAGAACGGGCGGAATCACCATAATGATGATTCCCATGTTCATCACACGTGCGCGCGCGCTATTCTGCGCGGCCGCGGTGCGGAAACACATCACGCACTGTGCGCACGCACTGGATGCCAGTATCGGAAGCAGGGCGGCGAGCCGCTTCATTGCACCACCCGCATGGACAGCGACCGCATCGAGTCCGGCATGAAAATCATCATGAGGATGATGCACAGGATCAGCATCGGAAACAGTGTCAGGAACAGACTCAGCTTTTCGAACTTCAGGTGCATGAAGTAGGCGATGATCAGGGCCGCTTTGACGATCGACAATCCCAGCAGCGCGGTCAGCATGATGAGCGTGGGCACCTGCTCATACGCCAGCAACACCTCAATGCCGGTCATCACCAACAACGCTATCCAGACGTAGAGGAACGATTGCGTCGTCCCGCCAACGTGTTCCACTGCTTCGCTATGATCGCTCACGATTGATAACTCCTATACCTTGGCCGACATCAGATAAACCAGCGGGAAGATGAACATCCAAACCAGATCGACGAAGTGCCAGTAGAGGCCGCTGACCTCGACATCCTCATACTTGAATTTGCCGCGCCCCACGGCGAAGGCGATGATGCCCAGGTAGATCACACCGATGATGACGTGCGTCATGTGCAGACCGGTGAGGGCAAAAAAAGTACCGCCGAACAACGGTACGCCCCACTCGTTGTTGAACGGCGTGACGTGTTCGTTAGTGATCAGGTTCACCCACTCGGTCATGTGCAGCCCCACGAATCCGAGACCGAACACCATGGTGGCGAGAATCCATTTCACCGTCGCGCCACGGTTGCCGTGATTCATGGCGTGCACCGCCATCACCATGGTCAAGCTGCTGGAGAGCAGGCAAAACGTCATGACGCTGGAGAAGATGATGCTCGGATTGAAGATAAACGGTTTGGGCCAATTCGGCGTGGAAAGCCGTAGATAGGTGTAGGCCATCAACAGCACCGAGAACGTCAGCGCATCCGAGATGATGAACAGCCACATCCCGAACTTTTTCGATCCAATCGAATACGGATGTGCGCCCCCTTGCCAGACCGATTCCACCGCAACGGCTTCCGCGTCGGACATTCCTGCGTTACCCCCAGAAGAAAAATAAGGCCATCAGGTAAATCCAGATGGCGTCCAAAAAATGCCAGAAATACCCGCTGACGTCGATTGCCGTGCGCTTGCCGGGGCCGAGCCGCAACAGCAGCGCCTGCACCTCGATGTAGCCCAGCGCGGAAATCCCGCCCAGCAAATGCACCGCGTGGGTGCACGTCAGCAGAAAGAAGAAAGAGCTCGAAGGATTGGTGGCCAGATAGAATCCGGCGGCATTGAGTTGCCGCCAGGCGAGGTATTGGCCGCCGAGAAAGATTACGCCCAGGATGGTAGCGCCGGTCCAGTAGCGATCGAACGCGGTGCGCTTACCGGAACGCAGCGCGCGGCGCGCCAATTCGATGGCGAGGCTCGAAGCCAACAGCACCGCGGTGTTGATCCACAGAATGTTGGGAAGCGGTGTATCCACCCAGTCATTGGACATGCCGCGCCTCACGAAGAAAGCGCTCGTGAATGCCGCGAACAGCATCACACTAGCCGCCAGCAGCACTAACAACCCGGTCATGGAAGCGCGCCGGTGAGCGCCGCGGCCTCCGGGTTCTCCATCTCCGCCGCCAAAGTTCCGTGTGGGCGGAGGAGGAGGTCCGTGGACGATATCGGTAGTGAGCGAGCTGGCCATACTCCGATTTTCGCGCTAGGCCGGATCGGACTGCATGATGTAATCTTTCGCCGCGCCCGGAACACTGTACTCATACGGACCATGGTTCACGACCGGGTGCTTGCCCGCGAAGTTGTCGAAGGGCGGCGGCGACGGGATGGTCCACTCGAGGGTGGTCGCGTTCCAGGGATTGATCGGCGCCGGTTTGCCCTTCTTGATGCTCCAGAACAAATTGAACAGGAAGATGAACTGGACCACCATGGTGAAGATCGCCGAGTGCGTCATGAACGTGTGGACCGGCATCAGCTTGCCCATAAAATCGAAGTTCGTGAAATCCGCATAACGGCGCGGATTGCCGGCGATCCCCAGAAAATGCATGGGAGTGAAGATGCAGTACACGCCGATGAAGGTCAGGTAGAAGTGGATCTTCCCGAGAGTTTCATTCATGAACTTTCCGGTCACCTTGGGGAACCAGTAAAACGTTCCGGCGAACATGCCGAAGATCGCCGCGACGCCCATGATCATGTGGAAGTGGCCGACTACGAAATAGGTGTCGTGGAAGTAGAGATCCAGAGCCGGCTGGCCCAGGAAAATGCCGCTGATCCCGCCGGTGACAAAAAGCGAGACAAAGCCCAGCGCGAACAGCATGGCGGTGGTGAACTGGATTCTGCCGCCCCATAGCGTTCCGATCCAGTTAAACGTCTTGATGGCCGACGGTACGCCGATCGACATAGTGAGGATCGAAAACGCGAATGCCGAATACGGATTCATGCCGCTCATGAACATGTGATGGCCCCAGACGAAAAATCCCAGAAAGCCGATGCTCAAGATGGCGTACACCATGGCGCGATAACCGAAAATCGGCTTGCGCGAGAAGGTCGCGAGCAGTTGCGAGGCCACGCCCATTCCGGGAAGGATGGCGATGTACACTTCCGGATGGCCGAAAAACCAGAACAGGTGCTGCCACAGCAGCGGCGAGCCGCCCTTGTGATTCAGGATCTGGTCGCTCACCAGCAGCCCCGCCGGCAGGAAAAAGCTCGTGCCCGCCAGACGGTCGAGCAATAGCAGCACGCCCGCCGCCAGCAGCACGGCAAACCCGAGTAAACCCAGAATCGCGGTGACGAACCAGCTCCAGCAGGTGAGCGGCATCCGCATCATCGACAATCCGCGCGCGCGCAAGTCGATGGTGGTGGCGATGAAATTGATTGCGCCCATGAGCGATGCGCCACAAAAGATGGCGATGCTGATGATCCAGAGAGTCTGCCCTAAGCCTTCACCCGGCCCGGAAAGCGGCCCGACCGCGCTCAGCGGCGGGTAAGCTGTCCAGCCTGCCAGCGGTGCGCCGCCCGGCACGAAGAACGCCGCCACCATTACGATGAGGGCCAGGAACGTGGTCCAGAAGGAAAGCATGTTCAAAACCGGGAAAGCCATGTCCTCGGCGCCGATTTGAATCGGCAGGAAGTAGTTTCCAAATCCGCTTTGCGGCGCCGTGGTGAGCACGAAGAACACCATGATGGTGCCGTGCATCGTCATGAGCGAGAGGTAGAGTTCCGGCGTCATGATCCCACCCGGCGCGCCTGTCGGCCACAGCTTCTCGAACAACGAAACCTTGGCGTCGGGGTAGACCATGTGGAACCGCATCAGTACCGACAGCGCCATTCCCAGAAATACCGAGAACACGGCTAGGAAGTAATACTGAATGCCAATTACCTTGTGGTCGAGGCTGAAGATATAACGGCGTATAAAGCCGGTCGGCGCGTGATGCGCCGGATGCACTACCGGTGAGGACATGCTTTCTCCCCTAAGATTGCTGAACTGATTGATACGCCGCGGTCGGGTCTCACTTCTGCGCGGCCTGCTCCTGGAGCCATTTCTCGAAGTCCGCCGGTGCCATCACCTCGAGCGTGGTCCGCATCTGATGATGGCCCAGCCCGCACAACTCCGAGCAAGGAACTTCGTAGGTGCCCACCTGATCGGCCTGGAAATGGAAAGGGATCTCCATACCAGGGACGATGTCCTGCTTCAAGCGCAACTCACGCACGAAGAAATTGTGGATGACGTCGCGTGATCGCATGATGAGCTGGATCGGCCTTCCCGCCGGCACTTTGATCGATGCGCTGGTGATATCGTCCTTGCCCGCGGGATCCTTGTCGTCGATGCCGAACGGATTGCCACCCTGGTCGTTGACCTGTTTGAGATCGGTGCGTCCGAACTTGCCGTCCGGCCCGGGATAGCGGAACGCCCAGGCAAACTGCTTGGACATGACCTCGATTTTGAGCGCATTGGCCGGAGCCTCTTCGAAATGTACTGCCGCCCAGATACGTGTTCCCGCCAGCACCAGGCCGATGAAGAGCACCGCGGTTGCCGATGTCCACACTACCTCGAGAACGTTATTTCCGTGGGAGTACCGCGCTATACCGCCGCGATCACGGAACTTAACGATCACCCATCCCAGCGACATTTGCGCGCAGAAGAAGATGATGCCAGTAACCCAGAGCGTGGCGGTGAACTGCTGGTCGTAGGCTTGGCCGTGCTGCGAGATCGGCGGCGGGAACCACCAATAATGACCGAGAAAGACGTAGCAGATCGCTAGCGTAAGGACCCAGACTACCGGACCAAGCAGCATGCACTCTCCAAAACGGAAGTACCCGCGCAGTGGGCTAAGGGATAGAAGCTAACACAAAGTAATTAAGATCGCAACTTTGTCGGTGCGTTGCAGGTGCTGGACGGTGGGGCGACCCGGTCAGAGTACCGGCGGCAGCATCAAATGTGCTTTTGCCAGCGCTCTCTGCAGCAGCAAAATCGCCTCAGGCTCTTGCACTCGGCGCGCCATGGTCAACTCCGTCACCAGCATGTGGCGGGCGCGGTCGAGCATCTTCTTTTCCCGGAATGAGAGCGGCTTCTCGATTTGAAGCAGCAGCAGTCCCTTCAAAACTTCCGCGACGCTCAGCAAGCTGCCGCTCAGCATCCTTTCGGAATTCTCTTTGAAGCGCGACTTCCAATCCCCGTGGAACTGGCAGCTTCCGCTCGAAAGGAACGCCAGCACACGCGTTATCTCCGCGTTGCGCGTCACCTTTCGCAACCCGATGGTGTCCACGTTGGAAAACGGCACCATCACGGTCATACTGCCGTAAATCAATCGCAACAAGTAGAACTTTTCGAATTGAGTGCCGAAAGAGCGGCTACTGATGTTCTCGATGGTGCCCACTCCCTGATTGGGATACACCACCTTATCACCGATTTCGAAGGTCATACGGAGATCCCCTTCACCTGTACCACCGGTGCTCAGTTGTATCTAAACTTCAACTAACGAGAAGATGCGATGATAAGCGCATTACACATTAAAGTCAATACAGAAAATACGCAAAGGCCCTCCAGATGGGCGTTTCCAGCATGCCGGACGCCTCTGCGAACTCGCCATGTAGCCCATAGCTTAGGCAAGAAAATTGCTCGGAGCCACCATCTGCCACTGGGCTTGGGTGGTGTACTCCTTTACCTTATCAACCGCCGGATGAAGTGAAGGTTTCGCATCATATCATCGTCCACCGAATTGGAAGGGCAGCTGGTCTCCAGGTTGGCGTAGCCGTGAAAACCGATATCCTCTATGGCTTTGAGGACAGCCGGAAAATCGATTTTGCCTTCTCCCAGGTAGTGTGGATTGTCCTTCAGATGAATCTGGCAGATGCGGTCCTTCCCCAGCCATCGGATCTCCTCGACGACGTCAAACCCATTTTCGGTGGAGTTGCCGACATCGTAATAGGTCAGCACCGCCGGGGATTTGGCGCGCTCCATGATGCGAACGTTGTCGTGGGCCGAGATGGTGTCCTCCAGGCCGAGGATCACGCCCGCCTTTTCCGCCTCCGGGGCAATTTCGCGAAGAGCATCGCCGACGTAGTCCATCTCGTCGTGGGTGGCCAGCGCCCCCTTGCCAAAGAACGGCAGCAGGACCACGCGCGCCTCCAGTTTCTTGGTAATCGGAATCGAATCGGCGACCCACTTCTGGCCCAACTTGTCGTTCTTCAAGTAATTGACGTGGAGGATATCCAGGCACGTCCCGTCGAGGGCTATTTTCTGGATCTTCGACGCGGTCAGGTACTGCTGCTGAAGCGCCAGGTCATCGAGCTGCAGCCTGCCGTCGACCGATTTGCGGCCCAGACTCACCTGGACGCCGTCGAAACGCAGCCGGGCGGCGGTTTCGACCGCCTCCACCTTCCCGGTCAATTTTAGGTTCCAGTCGGTTACACCGATCTTGAGCCCGCGCGAACGCGCGCGAAGAACGGGTGAGAGGAAGGCTGCACCGCCGGCGTAGAGCAGGGACCGGCGGGAGATCGCCATACGCCTAACCTTGGGATGCGACCCGCACGCGGGGCTGAGCCGGTTGCCGTTCCGATTGCAGAAGCCGGCGCAAAGTGCGCAAGTCGTTCAGAATCCGGCCGCTGGTCTTGATGTGCAGGGAGAGTTTGGCCAGGTTGTAGGCGACAATTTGCAGCGCCTCTTTTCGGCGCTCCGGGCCCTCCCGCATGGCCAGAGCGATTTCTTCATCCACCTCGCGCCTGGCTTCTTCGATCGCCTCGGCCAGCAGCGAGACATACTGATGGGAGCCTTCAATGCTATCGAACGGCGTTTCCGACGTGTAGCTCATGAGCGCCTCTTCCACGCGCCACCTGGCGAGACATTTTGTGAACGAAACTTCATTTTCTCATAAAACAACTGTAACAGGGTCCTCGGATTTGTCAGGAATCTACCCGATAGAGCCGATGCACCAGAATTTGGCCCTATCCGGCGGTCATGTTACCATTCTTGTATCCGGCACAACAAGCGGGGACGTAGTTCAGTTGGTTAGAACGCCGGCCTGTCACGTCGGAGGTCGCGGGTTCGAGCCCCGTCGTCCCCGCCATTATTTTTAGTAATTTAGCAGCCAGTCGACGTGCGAACTTGTTTTCCAACCGCCGCCAGGGCGGCAACCCTCTGCCAATCTTGAGCTCCACCTGACTTTAACTGTCCGCGCTCGTGACTTGCTTGCCCGCCGGGTGGCCGCATTTTTCGGCTACCACCGCTCGCTACCGCTCGAGTTGACCGTCCTCGCGGACGCTCATTAAAAGGCGGGCCGTCGCAAGCACCCCGCCGCCGTCGCCGATCGGCGCGCGAAAAAATCGGAAACTTATGGTTTCCGGCAAAAGGGGCCCGGAGGCGAGCGGGAAGCACGGGACGATCCCGGGTGCGGAAGGTGCCGATCCATCGAACCTCCGATCGCTTCGGATTGAGAAAAACTTCCATCTCGCAGGCCAGATCAATGCTCTTGACACACCGCGCAGGATGGCAGGATACTGGACACCTCCGAGAACGGACTGAGCCAGGTGCTTGGTGATAGTACTTGCTAACAGCGGGCGAGTTGCTTCCACGCATCGAGCATATGGCTTTGGACTTAGATTTAGACATCGTGCATCCTGCCACGAATGAATCCCAGATCCTGGCTGTCACCACTACCGCTCATACGAATAGTTTCACTTCTATGTGTCCTTTGGGTGAATGTAAGTTTTAACCACACGCCCGCTGCACGATCAGAATTCTGGTTCCGGGATGGTGGGTTTACCCTAAACACTGTCCAAAACTTATTAGAAGGAAAGCACCTTTATCTCGATTCCTTTTACCAATACGGATCTCTTCCGATTGGTCTTTACACGTTTGTTAGCCGGTTCTTTGGGAATGGAATCGAAGCCTTATCTAATTATCTTCTAACGATTCATATCCTTTGCATTATTGCCGTCTTTGTTGTCCTGGCGGCAGGACGTTGTGACTTGAAGGCAACAGCCTTAGTTCTTCTTGGCCTTTCCTCCTTCATAGTTAAGCCACTTATACTCCAATACGAGTGCGAGCAGTTCTTGACACTAATAGCGATGGTGATTTGGCAGGCTCCGGCAACCCGCAAGCCAGGCCGCAGTGTGCTAGTAGGTATTGTGCTGGGAGTTATGCAATGGGTTCGCTTCGGTTCTTCGGCCGGACCTATCCTTGGAGTGCTGATCGTAGATCTACTGTGTCTTTATGCCCGAGAAGGCGCCGTCACAAGAAATGTCTTAAAAACATGGTTAAAGCAGGGAACTTTCATATTGTGCGGATTTCTGTTGGTGGAAAGCGCACTCTTGATTCAGTTGTTTCTTACTTTACCTCGCGACGTTGCTCAGGATGTTGCCTGGCCTTTCTATATGTTAGGCTCCTTCAGTGTGTACGGTCCGCAGGATCGCTATCCACGATGGATCAGTTTGAATTATTTTCTCGGTTCGCAGATGACCGCAGTGGTCGCGTTCCTTTGTGTGGGTTTCTTCTTGGGCGCCCAAATGTTTTCGTCACGCGCCCGGCAAACGTCCCTCGACGAAAATCAAACCAGCTATCGCTTCATTGTGCCATTTGTCGCCTATCTGGCCAATGCCGCTTTCTTCTACCAGCAAGTTTGGCATTTCTATGTCGGCCTATGGTTGCTAGGAATCGGCGCAGCGTGCGGCATCCGGTCCCTACGGATACCTGCCCGCATTGCTCTGGCTCTTCTATTCTTACCGGGCGCATATGTTGCCCTGCGCCCTGATTCCAGGCACGCGTCCGCTGTTCCATTAGTGATGACGACCACTCCTAGGGGCGAACGCCTGTGGCTGCCCCCCGAGGTGCTGGCCCGAACAGATCATTTAGTCGCAGCCCTGGCGGAATTTGAGGCCAGAAAGTCGTCGCCGATGGCGGACAGAAAGGGAGTCATTATTCTGGAGCGTCAACCGGTTACTGTCAGCTCGCACCTGCATTTCTTTTATCTTATTCCGCAGGCTATTCGGCACACGATGATTTTTCCCGGATGGCTGCGGCCGAGGGATTTCCAGCAGATGGAACGGACGATGCAAGACGTGACGGCGGTAGTTTTGCTCCAAAAAAACGAGCAAGGGCCGCCTCCTAGAGACATCTGCCGCTGGAATACCTACGCGTTTCCCAGTGAGTTTTGCACTCACGTATCGGACATGCTTATGGACCCGATTCCAGTTGACGGTTCTTCTTGGATTTTTCCCGTCAAACCAAGTACTTCTGGCACCCAATGAATCATTCTTGATCCGTTCTTAGCGGGAGATTGGCGGTTGCCGTGATTTGGTTCCAATTTGGACTGCCTGAATCGCCCATACCGTACTAGCAGCACTGTGTCTTGACAAATGTCAAATGTTCCGTCAACCTGAACATGAATCATGGGTTTTGACTTTTTAAAGGGGTGCAGCTAAACCCACATGGCTAAGGCAGTTATGCCCACGGTACTGGTTTCCGGTTCCTGCGGATTGATCGGTTCCGAGGTTTCGCTTTTCTTCTCGCGGAATGGATTTCAGGTCTGCGGCATCGACAGCAACCATCGTGCGATTTTCTTCGGGCCGGAGGGCGACACAAGTTGGGTTCTAGGGCGATTGCAACGCGAGATTCCGGGCTACCAGCACCGGGCTCTGGATATTCGACAGAGGGATGAACTTCTCGCCTTCATTGATGAGCTGCGCCCTGACCTGATCATCCATACCGCGGCGCAGCCGTCGCATGATCGCGCAGCTTCTATTCCGTTCCTCGATTTTGAGGTAAATGCGCTGGGCACTCTGCACATGTTGGAGGCCGCGCGCCGTTCGTGCCCGGAATCTCCCTTCATCTTCATGTCCACCAACAAGGTGTACGGCGACCGGCCCAACCAGATTGCCCTTAAGGAACTGGATTCGCGCTTCGATTATGATGATCCGGCATTCGAGAACGGCATTTCCGAGGAGTTCCCGATCGATCAGAGCAAACACTCCTTGTTCGGGGCTTCAAAAGTTGCTGCCGATGTGATGGTGCAGGAATACGGACGCTACTTCAACATGCCGACCTGTTGTTTACGCGGAGGCTGCCTAACAGGCCCCAACCATTCCGGCGTGGAGCTGCATGGTTTCCTGAGTTACCTCATCAAGTGCAACATCGAGGGACGCGAGTACAAAGTCTTCGGTTATCAAGGGAAGCAAGTCCGGGACAATATCCATTCCGAGGACGTAGCGCGGTTCATGTTCGAGTTCTGGAAGTCCCCTCGGGTCGCAGCCGTGTACAACATGGGTGGCGGGAAGGGGAACGCCTGTTCGATTTTGGAGGCCTTTCGAATGGCCGAGCGTTTCACGGGGCGCCCGATGAAGTGGCAGTATCTGGACCAGAACAGGATTGGCGATCACATCTGTTACTACAGTGATCTGCGTAAAATGAAGGCCCACTACCCCGCTTGGGACATTACCAAGCCCTTGGATTCTATTTTCCAAGAAATTAGCGCCAGCTGGACGGAACGGCTGGCGTCGAAGAATGTTTCATGAAGGTTTTGATCACGGGGATCTGCGGGTTCGTCGGCAGCTCTCTGGCTGAGAAGCTCCTGGAGCGGCGCCCAGGAATCTCGATTTGGGGCATCGACAACCTGATGCGGCCGGGCTCTGAAAGCAATCGCCGCAGACTTGGAGAGCTCGGGGTCACGTTCGTTCATGGGGACATTCGCGCGGCCAGCGACTTCGAACTTTTACCGGCGGTGGATTGGGTGATCGACGCCGCGGCCAATCCAAGCGTCCTGGCCGGCGTCACGGGCGGCTTCAGCAGCCGCCAACTGTTCGAACACAACCTGGCCAGTATTCTCAATGTGCTGGAGTATTGCAAGAAGCACAAAGCGGGTCTACTGCTGCTCAGCACCAGCCGCGTGTACTCCATCCCGGCGCTAGTGTCGCTGCCGCTGCGGGCGGACGGCGACGCCTTTCAATTCGACGAGACCGGGCCAGCTCCTGACGGGGTGTCCGCCGGTGGACTGGGAATTGATTTCTCGACTCGCGCTCCGATTTCGCTATACGGCAGCACGAAATTAGCGTCGGAAACGGTTGCCCTGGAGTACGGCGAAGCATTCGATTTCCCGGTCTGGATCAATCGCTGTGGTGTGCTGGCAGGAGCCGGGCAGTTCGGCACGCCGGATCAGGGGATCTTTTCTTACTGGATCAATGCACACTTGCGCCGGCGTCCGCTCCGGTACATCGGCTTCGATGGGACAGGCAAACAAGTTCGGGATGTGTTTCACCCACGCGATTTGTGTGCTCTATTGGACGCCCAGATGAATACCGCTGGTTCTGGCGGCCCACGCATTTACAACGCCGGAGGGGGGCCGAAGAACGCCATCTCGCTCGCGGGGCTGAACGCATGGTGTGACGGGCGCTTTCGTCCCCACGCTCCGCAGGCGGATCTGCGCCCGCGGCCCTATGACATTCCTTGGCTGGTCATGGACAGCGGCAAGGCCGAGAAAAGATTCAGCTGGCGTGTGGAGTTTTCCCTAAATTGCATTCTGACTGAGATCGCTCAACACGCCGAGTGCAATCCGCACTGGCTGGAGGTCAGTGGTTTATGAAGACAAACCAGTCACCGGCCCACCAGGAACCCATTCAGTTTCTCTCTGTGGTTATTCCTGCGCGAGACGAGGAGGGCCGTATCAGCGCCACCGTCGAGCATCTTTACGTCGAGCTGCGGCTGCAAGGCATCAAGCACGAAATCGTCGTGGTGGATGATGGCAGTACCGACTCCACCTGGCCAGTGCTGGAACAAACCAAGCACCGCGTGCCAACGCTCGAAGCCGTGCAGAATACCGAGGAGCATGGCTTTGGGAGAGCCGTGACCTTCGGTCTCCATCGGGTTCGAGGCGACGCCGTCGTGATCATGATGGCGGACGAATCCGATGATTGCCGCGATGTGGTGCGCTACTGGGAAGTGCTTAATAAGGGATGGGACGCGGTGTTCGGTTCCCGGTTCATCCGGGGCGGTGGGGTAATCGATTATCCATGGCACAAGCTGGTCATGAACCGTTTCGCCAATCTATTTCTTCGTCTGATGTTCCGCGTGCCGCTCAATGATTTCACGAACGCATTCAAGGCGTACCGCAGGAAAGTGATCGAGGGTTGCAGCCCGTTTCTGTCGCCACACTTCAATCTTACGGTTGAAATCCCACTGAAAACCATCGTTCGCGGTTACTCGTGGACCGTGATACCGATAACTTGGCGCAACCGGCGATCCGGGGTATCGAAGCTCAAGATAAAAGAAATGGGCAGCCGCTACCTCTTCATAGCACTCTACTGCTGGCTGGAAAAATACTTCTCACGGGGGGACTACGCCAAGAGGGAGCCGGCTGCGTGTTTGCCTGATTCGGAGAATCCCGAACAGCTCCTCCGCAAGAGCAGTATGAAGTGAACCCCTGGAGTGAAACACGAAGTTAAGGGGGGTTATCGCCAATCGTTGTCAGCATAGGGGAGGGCGAAGACGGGATCGGGAATCCTCAGCACTGAGGACCTCTCAGGTTACGCGGTGACTCTGGAAAATACAATTTGAGTATGCGCACGCGCGGACCGCGCGCACTTGCGAAATCGTGAACAATAGTGGCTGAGTTCTCCACTGCGTGATAGACGCTCAAGGGCACTGCGTAGGCCCGTTGTTCCATCGCAAAGCGTTCTTCCCAATCGGTCAGAATCACGTATTGGACACGGTTTAATCTGAGATCATCAAGCGTGATGTCTCCGACCCTCGCAACCGGTACATTTATCAGATATCCATTTGGCGCTACTCGGTAGCAGATCTTTCCGTCTTCGGCGCCAAAAAGAGCATATTGCTGATAGGGAAGTTGGGGGCCGTATGTCTCAACGAAAATCCGCGAACCTGCCGGTATGTTTTGCAGAATCCATTCCCTTGCCAAGGAAGAGCTAAATGGCGCCCTGGCTTGGCTCAATTGCTCAACCGCGGCTTTCATCGACGGCCACAATGCAAGAAATAGTAGAAGAATCGATCCAAGCCGCACCAGGCTTTCAGGCCAACTGGTCCTGAGAAACTGATCAGTAAGGTGTGACCAAGCGATAGCAATCAGTGCCAGTAGGGGAGGAATTACGGGCAGAAACCAGCGATACCACCATAGGTGCAAAGCGGAGATGAATGAGCAAAACGCGAGTACCGCAATAGCCAGAATCACAATTGCCGGCGACGGTTTCCTGCGCGACGGCCAAAGGGCGCCGGCCAAGCCGATTAATAGTGCCATAACACTCACATCAGAGTTAGTGACCGCGCTGGCAAAGTACTGCACCATGCTATGCCACCACCCCTGTCCAGTTGCACTTAGGTGAATGGGACGGGCTTCACGCAGAACATCGTGCAACGTTGCACCA
>DATGZN010000057.1:0-4152 GCA_035297145.1 Bryobacteraceae bacterium | reverse complement strand
TAGGCTGATGCAAAGTTGCTATTGACACGGTTTTTGAGGACGTCCTGAGGTATCCGCTTTCGTTACGGTGGGCGGGGACATTCAGGGGAAAACACTCCGAACAAGTTGAATATCGGTGTCGCAGATTCTCGTCGTTCCCTGTCCGCGCTACGTCCGTAACAAAAACAGAAGCGAGATAAACCTCGGTATGGCAGTTTGCCAGTCAAGCCCAAGTTTGCATCAGCCTAGTGTAGAGGTGGTCGTCCGACTCCACCGGGAAGGACTTGTACCGCCCCTGGTACAGATGCCCGGACCCCGACGAATGGTAATGGGCGTGCTATCGCTGCGCGTGGGTCACTGTCAGCCAACGCGAAAGTCCGCGACCTCGTGATCCAAGCCGTCCCGAGGCCATACCACCATGTGCCAGTGATTGGGCATGACGCAGTACCCGAGGATCCGCAGCGGCACACGGAGGAACGCCTCATCCAGGATGCGCTCGAATGCGGCGTAGTCCTCTTCCTGCAGGAAAAGCTTGGCGCGCGCATTGGAGCGATTCAGCACGTGATAGATGTAACGACCTTGGATCGAACGGGCGCGTCGGGGCATGAAGTGAGCCTACGACCCGGCGCTCTGGCTGTCAAGAAAAAGACTCACGTCCCCTTTTCCGTCCCAATCGCATAAAGCGTCACACCCGAAAAGCGTTGTGGTTGACAATACGCACCACCACCGGCTGCTTCATCATCCTGCCGTTAATGACGAAGTATGTCATCAATAACCAAATCACGTATACGGTGATGTGCCTCGCTATGTTCGCCGTGACGGTGAGCGGGATCGAGTGCTTGCGGGGATGCGGGTTGCTTGTGCTTGAAGCCATTAAGCCAGCTCGGGCAGTTGCCAAAGGCAATTGACACCGCATGGTCCTTGGCCTGCTCTTTGTTGCCAGGATGCTTCTTGGAGTGGAATTGCTGTACGAATGTGCTAGCATGGTGGCCAGGAAAGCGGCACGGACAGATCAGTGGCCGAAGGCCGTGAGGAAAACGTGAGAGCAATGCAACTAGCGAAAGTTTCAAAGCAGCTCGGCTTATTAGACTACTCGGCGGCTCTCCAGGAGCGGCACGAGGCGGCTACATCTGCGGATGACCGGAAGGAGAGGGGGCAGGTCTTTACGCCTCGGGGCGTCTGCAATTTCATGTCCAGCCTCTTCACAAGGATTCCTGATCGCTTCCGGTTGTTGGATGCGGGGGCAGGCACAGGCTCCCTAGCGGCAGCCATCTGCGAGCGGATACTAACGCTTAGTTCGCCCCGGCAAATTGAGATCGTTCTGTATGAGAATGACGCGACGCTGCTGCCGTTGCTCGAAGAGAACATGCGGCATTGCCGCACCGCTTTGAAGGCGGCCGGGCACGAGCTGCGTTATACAATCCACGACGCCGATTTCATTCTGACAACGCAGGGACGGCAGGCACAGCGGCTGCTATTCGATGACGATGGCGTGGAAGAATTCGACGCCGCGATCATGAATCCGCCGTACTTCAAGATCGGGGCCGATTCCGCACATGCCTTGGCAATGGGCGATGCTTTTCAGGGGCAGACGAACATCTACATGCTATTCATGGCCCGGGCGGCGGAGCTGTTGCGGCCAAACGGCGAGCTGGTCGCCATCACGCCGCGTAGCTTCTACAACGGCATATATTTCAGGAACTTCAGGCGTTGGTTTTTCTCCCGCATGGCGTTGCGTCATGTGCATCTCTTCGAGTGCCGACGCAGCACGTTCGATAATGTCCTGCAGGAAAGCGTCATCACGCAGACGCAGCGATTAGGCATGGCACCCGATTCGACAACGATCACCGCGAGCCGGGGCCGGGATTTCCCGGCCAGGCCGAAGGGGCTGACGTTGCCGATGGCAAAGATTCTCGACGACACGTCCGGCGACATGGTCCTCCGCATCCCGGCAACAGCCGAGGAATCCGCTATCATCGACGCGGTGGAATCTTGGCCGGATCGCTTCGCCGAGCTGGGCCTGCGAATATCGACCGGGCCGGTGGTCCTGTTTCGGGCGAAGGACTTTCTGTTGCCGAAGCTGGACGGGAAGGAAACGGCTCCGCTCCTTGGCCCGCACAACGTCAAGCCGTTTCAAACCGTGTGGCCGGTCGAGAAGCGTGGCAAGCCGACGGCTTTCCGGATATGCCCGGAGTCAGTCAAGCACCTGCTACCAACGCGGAATTACGTCCTGCTCCGACGGTTCAGTGCGAAAGAGGAACGCCGCCGCCTGACCGCGAGCTGGTTTCTGCACGCGGAGGAAAGGCGGCCTTACGTCGCGTTGGAAAATCACCTTAACTACGTCTATCATGCGGATCGGGAGCTGACTGCCAATGAGGTGTTCGGCCTCGCCGCCCTCTTTAACTCGGCTCTTTTGGACAGGTACTTCCGCATCATCAGCGGCAATACGCAGGTCAATGCCACGGAGATTCGGTCTATCAAATTCCCGCAGCTCAGCCAGGTGGCGGCTATCGGCGAGCGGCTTACGGAGTTGGGGACTTATCAACCGGCGGAGGTTGAACGGATCGTGCTGGAGACGTTGGGGATCAACGGACGCATAGGTGCTTATCTGATGGAAATGGCGTTGTGAGCAAAATAGACGAAGCTGTCGCGGTCCTAACTGCCTTGGGCCTTCCACATTACCAGCAAAATGAGCGGTCGAGAGATCAAGGACATGCATAGTAGTGTTGACTCAGCGGGTTGGATTCGGTAGTTTGTGCGGATCATCCCAGGATATCCGCCCATGACGATTGCGCGTGCCCATCTGGTTGATCCTGCGGTGACCCGCTGGTATGACTGTATGACGCGCTGCGTGCGGCGGGCCTTCCTGCTCGGGGAAGGGATGCACGACCGGAAAAGCTGGATCGAACATCGGCTCCAGGAACTTGCGGAAATCTTCTCGGTGGCCGTGGCGGGGTTCGCGATCCTGGACAATCATTTGCACCTGCTGGTGCGGCTGGATCCGGACGTGGCCCGGGGCTGGTCGGACGAGGATGTCGTGCGACGCTGGGGACGCCTCTTTCCGCCACGCGACAAGGCGCGACAGGTGGTCCCCGTCTCGGAGGAGTGGGTCCAGGTGCGGCTGAAGGACGCCAGGTGGGTCGCGACCGCGCGCGAGCGGTTGCAAAGCCTGAGCTGGTTCATGAAGTGCTTGAAGGAGCCGCTCTCACGGCTGGCCAACCGCGAGGAGCAGACCCGCGGCGCGTTCTTCGAGGGCCGGTTCAAGAGCGTGGCGATCCTCGACGAGCAGTCGTTGCTGGCGACCTGTGCTTACATCGGTGCCGACCATCTTTGGCAATTCGGTATGAGAAGCAAGCCCGCGTGTCGCCCACGCCGAACGGCGGTGCGCGGGTGTATGCTCATTGACACGAGGAAACCTGGCCGCCCGACATGCGGATTGCGCAAGACTTGTCGATTAGTCGGGTAAGAAAGGCTGGCAAAAGCTTGACGGTCCAGAGCGCGGCCAGGTTCGCCCGAGGGTTGATCTGGCAGGACGCGGTTCGGGCCCGACCGTCGTCACGAGAGCGAACGTGGCCACTCTCTTTCCTTGGGTGCCGGATAGCGGCTGGCCCCTGGCGCCCTCAAAGCCGATTGGAGGGCAAAATGGGGGTAAAATGCCCCAAAAAGGGGGCAAAATGGCGACTTTTGCGGGAACATGCTACGTTACTCGTCATGACGCACCTCCTTTATTGTCATGCAGGTGCATTAATTGTCGTCGGAAAGAGCGCCGCGAGACAACTAGCCACAACCATTTATTCATTAGGAACTTGCGTCGAAAACCTGGTTTCCCAAATTTTCAAAAAAGCCGAAAAACCTGGCATTTCGTAGCATATCACGCATGCAAAGCGGACCCAATTCCGGGTCGCTGCTGGACGGTGCATCGGAGAGACGGCACGGCTTGGAAACCGGCGCGCCGAGAAGCTCGGCCGACGCAGGTCGAATGGCCCCGACCAGGAAGAAACGAGACTGGGACATCCGAAAAATGTGTCAGAACGGACCTGGTTCAAAGCGAGGTAACAAAAGCCCGATAGATTCACCTTTTCTAGAACGCCTGTTTCCTCCATGTTGCGGGTGGTTGAACCGGAGGACCCCGTTTCACGGAGGAAACAGACATGGATTGCCAGGCTACTTCGT
>DATGZN010000056.1:0-2568 GCA_035297145.1 Bryobacteraceae bacterium | reverse complement strand
GACGGCGACGATCCGATGGAGGCGCGTGTCCCGGGCCTTGTACACGTCACCCATCCCACCCGCGCCAATCTGCCCGAGGATCTCGTAAGGTCCGAGCTGAGTGCCGGGAGCCGCAGACATAGGGCGATGAACGATTCTATCCTAACGATGTCTACTTCACACCGCAGCGCCCTCATTGCGCCGGCGCTTTGTTCAGCAGTGCTGGCCAGTTGACGATGACCGTCAGAGGCTGCCCCGCCTGTCCCGGCGTAGCGCGCACCAGGAAGCGCTGGCCATCAGCGGCCACGTCATAAGGACTCCAGCCGATGTCGCTCGCGGGCAGAGGGAATAGTTCGCGCGGGGCAGAGGGTTCCACGGTATCTGCTCCCATTTTGAGGCTCACCGCCATCAGCTTATTGTCGAGCGTTACATAGAAAATCTCGCGCCCGCCCACGCCCCACCCCGGATAATGCCCGCCACCCGTCGAAATCTGGAATTTGCCACGCGACTCAGGAAAGGCCTGGATGTAGACCTCGTATCGGCCGGTCTCGTCGGTCTGGTAGGCTACCCAGCGCGGTGGGGCCTCGGGCGAGAAACGGCCCCACCACTTGTTAAACGGCGTCCGCAGGTAGGGTCTCGGTTTGGCGTCTGGCGCCAGGGTGCCCTGTGTCGTCATGGGAAGGACCCAGAGGTCCCGCTGAGTCCCGGGAGCGATTTCGTAGAACAGTATCCAGCGCCCGTCGCGAGACCAGTCCGTGGAGAACTGGAGGTTGGGCGTTTGAGTGAGGCGTTGGTCTGTCCCGGCTCCGCTCGACTCTTTACGAAACAGGTTCCGCGATGCGCCGGCGGTGAACACAATCGTCCGGCCATCGGGAGACCAGACGGGGTAAATGTTGAGACTGGAATTGGTGGTGAAACGGCTTGCAGCGTTACGTTCCATCTCCAGTAGCCAGATGTCGCTGCCCCCGGCAGTGTCGCGTGCGGCAGCTATGCGGCGGCCATCCGGCGACAGGCGGAAGTTACTGTACTCTCCCGGTTCACCCACCTTACCAAGCGGCTTTCCCGTGCGGTCGAGCCAGGTGAATTGACTCGAATCGCCGATAGCGCTGTACAACAGCACCCCGCCGCCCGAAGCGGAGGCCTGCATCGCGCCCAAGACCGTGCTCTTTGCTACGGGGTCGGCCACCGGATGAGTTTCACCGCCGAATTTGAGCGTGCCGGCGTCAAACTCCTGAGCCACTAAAGTTCCGCCGCGCAGCCACAGCAGATAGCCCCTCCCATCGCTACCAGGTGCGTATACCGCGTTGGTGTCCGTATCCAGCAGTCGAACCCGTTCCCTGGGATTCCCAAGGGAGCCCGCATAGACGCCGGAATTCCCGGACTTGTCGCTCATGACCGAATATAGGAACCGGCCGCCGGGAAGCACCTGCGGCCAGCGGTGGAACCCCTCCCCGCGCGAGGCATCCAGCGCAGTCACGGGTGACGGCGCGCCGCCGGAGGCCGATACGCGGAGCAAGCCGGATGCGGTGGTTCCAAACAGGATCTGGCCATCGCTGCTCCATGCCCCGCCGCGGGCCACGCCCACGTCGCAGATCGCCAACGGGGCCCCACCTGCCAGGTCGACCCGTTGCAACTTGCCTGTTGTAAAGAAGCCGATTGACTTGCTGTCAGGAGACCAGAAGGGATAATAAGCGCCTTCGGTCCCGGCGATCAGCCTTGGGGTTGTGCCATCCAGCCGCCTGACCCACAGGCCGTTCTTCCCGTTGGCCGAAGCCACGAAGGCGGCGGTCCGGCCGTCGGGCGACAAGGCAATGCCGCCTGCGGTATTTCCAAAAATGAACCGTCCGCCCTGGGGCGGTTCAATCTGGAATCGAAGCACGCGGTCATCCGCAGGTGGCTGAAAGAAGCGTGCCACAGACCATTCGCCAAGCGTGCCAACAATCAGAGCAGCCGCGGCGATCCACCACCACGCGCGGCGCATCAGATTCACTCCGACAAGGGGCCCCGGCTGATCCAAGGCCCACGTGAGCGCCGCCCTCAAGTCGCGTGCCGTTTGAAACCGCTGGTCCGGATCCTTCGCCAGTGACCGCCACACAATCCACTCCAGCAGCGGCGCGACGGCCAGCGGCGCGGGTTCCCGCTCCAGAATGGCAGCAATCACACTGGCACTACTCGGTCCATCAAACGAGCGCTTTCCCGACAACATCTCATACAGCACGCAACCGAAGGCAAACAGGTCGCTCCGTGCGTCCGCCTGTTTGCCCTGCAACGACTCCGGAGACATATATCGCAGGGTCCCCACGATCTGCCCTTGATCGGTGAGCGCTCGTGTGGGGTCCATCTCCTTGAGAGGAACGACTTGTTTAGCCAGCCCGAAATCCAATAGCTTGATGCCTTGTTTCGTGACCAGGATGTTGGACGGCTTCAAGTCTCGATGAATGATGCCTTTCTGATGCGCGGCATCCAGCGCGTCGAGAATCTGACCAGCGTATTCGACGGCTTTTTCAAGCGGAAGAGGACCTTTCAGCGGCGCGCCCTCGACGAACTCCATCACCAGGTAATTTGGGCCGACGTCATAAAGCTGGCAGA
>DATGZN010000055.1:0-2946 GCA_035297145.1 Bryobacteraceae bacterium | reverse complement strand
CAAGGGCACGATCACTGTGAGCACTGCGCGTGACGGAGACTGGGCGGAGATCCGGGTCAGCGATACGGGCACCGGGATTCCGGACCAGGTGCAGTCCAGCGTATTCAATCCGTTCTTCACAACAAAAGGTGTAGGCAAGGGTACGGGCCAAGGGTTGGCCATTGCGCATACGGTGATCGTCCAGAAACATGGAGGGACCATTTGCTTTGACACCGCCATGGGCATCGGCACTACGTTCCGGGTCCGTCTGCCCATCGATGGCGAGACGTCCGCAGCCGGCAGCGGTCCGCTCAGCCAACTGGAGGTTGCACTTGCTGACGCACAGCCATCGCTCGGCGCGACGCTTCAAGAGGGCGAAACATGATCCGAGGGGAATGGACCAGAGGCGCACTACCGATGATCGCCGCGCTAGTCCTCGGGGTCGGCGCATCAGGCACGATTTTTGGTATCCTCCGCCATTTCGAATACTTCCGCGCGGAGTCTCAGTTCCGGCAACTGGCGGAACAGCGTCTAAGTACGGTGCGGACTCGGGTGGCGGGCGCCCTCGACACCATCAACCTGGTGGCCGGCCACTTTGCGGTCAGCCAATACACCAGCCGGCGCGAATTTTCGATGCTCGCCGCGCCCGCGCTGGAAAGCCATCACTATCTCCAGGCGCTCGAATGGATTCCTCGGGTCGAGCACCGGGCGCGAGCCAGCTACGAGCGTCTCGCCCGCTTGGACGGCATCCCAGGGTTCCAATTCAAAGAGCGTCAGAAAGACGGCACGATGGGAGCCGCCGGAGAGCGGGCGGAGTACTTCCCCGTCCTATACGCCGAGCCGCGTGCGGGGAATGAGCGGGCACTGGGTTTTGATCTCGGCTCCAATCCCGTGCGGTTGGCGGCGCTCAAAAAAGCTCGCGAAACTGGACGCATTGTTGCTACGGCAAGGGTGCTGCTGGTCCAGGAACGGGGCGACCAATACGGAGTCCTCATCTTCGCTCCGGTTTACAGCCAGCCGGAAGTGAACTCGGCCGGTGGCCAAACCAAGGACCTGAAGGGCTTTGCGCTGGCAGTGCTGCGGGTGGGCGACCTGATCGCGACCGCGATTGACAGGCAGAGGGGACTCGGCGGCGTAGAGATCCATGTTTTTGATGTGGATGCTTCCGGATCCGGGCAGCAGATCTATCCTAGAACGCCGGAAATATCCGCTGAGGCTTTGCGCAGCGGGCTACACGTGGAAGAACGCCTGATAGGGGATGGGACAGCCTGGGCGTTGGTGGCGACACCCAGCGGCGGTTCAGCGGACCTATCTTCCCCGGCCGGTCCATTCCTGGTGCTTGCATTCGGTTTGCTGGTGACCGCCGTATTTGTCCTTCACCTCAGCGCCAGGAACCGGCAGTCCGATCACATCGCCCAAGTCGCGGAGGAGCTGCGGCTCGCCAACCAACGGCTGGAAATCCACACGGCGGAGATGGCCGAGCAGGGGCACTTGGCGGCCCTGGGAGCGGAGATCGGCGTGGCCCTGACCCAGCGCGACGGCCTGGACATCATGTTGCAACGGTGCGCGGGCGTGCTGGTCAAGCATCTGGGTGCCGCATTTGCCCGCATTTGGACGTTGAGCGAGGACCAGAATGTTCTGGAACTCGAAGCCAGCGCCGGTATATACACCCACATCAATGGCGGGCACGCGCGCGTCCCGATGGGGTCGTTCAAGATTGGCCGCATCGCACAGGATCGGCGGCCGCATCTCACCAACAGCGTGATTGGCGACCCGGAGGTGTCCGACCAGGCATGGGCCAAGCGCGAGGGGATGGTGGCGTTTGCGGGATATCCGCTGATCGTCGAAGACCGGTTGGTCGGAGTTGTGGCGGTGTTTGCGCACAAACCGCTGGCGGATAGCGTCCTAAAAACGCTGGCTTCTATTGCCGATGAGATCGCCCTCGGCATCGAACGCAAGCGAGCCGAGGAGGCGCTGCGCGCTTCGGAGACGCGGTTCCGGATTGCTGCGGAAAATGGCAGCGATGTCATTCTCGTCCGGAGCCTCCTCACCAATCAGGTGCACTCCTCCGGCGCGGCGGAACGGTTGCTCCCGTGCGCCAAGAAGATGCCGCAGTCTTACGACGAGTTTACCCGCTTGCTCTATCCCGACGACCGGGACCGAGTCGTGTCGGCCATCCAGGCTCACCTGCAGACCGGTATGCCCTATCGCGAGGAATTCCGAGTGGTTGACCAGGATGGCACGATTCGACATTGGACCGGTAGGGGCGCCTCCGTTCGAAATGCCTTAGGCCAGGCAACGGAATTTATCGTCGTTAACACCGACATTACGGCGCAAAAACAAGCGGAAGCCGCGCTCTCCCATCTTGCCGCCATTGTCGATTCATCGGAAGCATCCATTCTCAGCATCGATATGCAAGGGACCATTCTCTCCTGGAATCCTGCGGCCGAACGTATTTATGGGTACTCAGCGGAGGAGATCAAAGGCCGCTCAATTGCGTTGATCTATCCTGCCGACCGTCACTACGAGCTCGGAGACCTGTTGCAAAAGATGCAGCGGGGTGAAGGCGCCCGGCATATCGAGACCATTCGCGTGCGGAAAGACGGGCAGACGATCCCCATATTCGTGACATATTCGCCGCTTCGCGACGCTTCGGGGAGCGTCGTCGGAGCGTGCTCGATCGCTACCGACATCAGGGAGCGCAAGCTGCTGGAGCGGCAGTTGTCGCAGGCGCAGAAGCTGGAGTCAATCGGGCAACTGGCGGCGGGTATCGCGCATGAGATCAATACGCCCATCCAATACGTAGGCGACAACATCCGGTTTCTACGCGATTCGTTCGCGCGGCTGGAACAACTGTTGGCAGGCTACGACCGGCTGCTCGAATCGGTGCGCAGCCAGTCGCCTGACGCTCCGTTTCTGGCGGATATCGAGGCGCTCGCGAAGGCCGTGCGGGTGAGCTACCTGCGC